>NZ_JBBCBQ010000011.1:0-331211 GCF_037203805.1 Kribbella sp. CCNWLW201
GCCCGGGCACGTCCGGGTTACGCGTCCGGGGCACCGCGGCCGGTGCCCTCGGGGGGGGCGGGCGGGCGGGGGGGGGGGGCCCCCCCCCGCCCCTACGACTTGGTGCGTCAGGCCTTGCCGAGGATCCGGTTCAGGTTCGTACCGCACTCGGGGCACTTGGCCTTGGCCATGCGCGTGCCCTTGTCGTTGACCTTGACCTCGCCGTCGGCGGTGCGCTTGGCCTTGCACTTGACGCAGTAGAACTCGCCGCTCCAGGTCTCTGCCATGAGGGCCCTCTCCTTGCTCTGAATACCAGCCCGGGATCTCGCCCCAGGTTGTCGTGGATGCTAACGGCAGACCGTCCTGCCGTAGGCCGTTCGGCCCAGTCGGGATTCACCCTACGGCAGCCAGGCGCACGCTCAAGCGCACCTCCTGGCCCGCGCGCCGCTCGATCCCCCCGAGGAAAGCCTTTTCCGAACTGTCCGGCAGCACAGAGCAGGCTCCCGGGAGTCCGCCTTCGGAACCGCTCGGCTTCCCCTCCGAACGGCCCCGGAGGCGATCCGGGAGCCTGCTGACCTCGACGCTAGGAGGCGCGGGCGGCGCAGGCAAGGGCCTGTTGTCCACCCCTGTGGATAACCCTGTGTGCAACCTGTGGGACGCGCCGCCGGGCACTGTGGACGGGTGGGGGAACAGGATGTGAACAACCGGAGTCAGCAGGCCCAAGATTCGGCGTCTGACCTGCGGAAACGTCGATGCACAGGATGTGGACGGAAGAAAGTTGTCGGATTCGGGGGGTACATTTCTGAGCCATGGCCGACTCTCCACCGCGCCCGATCCCGCCGTATGTGGATATCCGTCGCAGCAAGCGGCGCAAGCGGACCGTCAGCGCCTACCGCGACGGCGAGCGGGTGGTCGTGCTGATGCCCGACCGGCTGTCGGCCGCCGAGGAGGCGCGCTGGGTCGAGACCATGCTGGCGCGGCTGGAGAAGCAGCGCAGCCGCTCCCGCGTGTCGGACGAAAAATTGTTGGCCAGAGCACACGAACTCGCGTGTCGCCACCTCCCCGAAGTGCCCGAACCTGCGTCAGTCAGGTGGGTTTCGAACCAAAACAGACGGTGGGGATCGTGCACTCCGGCGGACCGATCGATCCGGTTGTCGACTCGTCTGCAGTCGATGCCCGCCTGGGTGGTGGACTACGTCCTCATCCACGAGCTGGCTCACCTGATCGAGCCGGCCCACAACGCGGCCTTCTGGGCGCTGGTCCACCGCTACCCCAAGGCCGAGCGCGCCGAAGGCTATCTGGAGGGCATCTCGGCAGCCTCCTCCCTCAACCTCGAGGATTTCTAGCTCCACGTTTGGGAGCTGTCCGCACCCGCTCGCTCACGCTGCGGCAGTAAGCCCCGGCCCCACCCCCACCGGGGTGAGGAAAGCCGCAGGGGAGGGGTGGGGTTTTCCTCAGGGTGAACTCGGTGGCTTCCTGCATGGTGGCGATCACCCTCCTCCAGCGAGGCTTTTGACCCATAGCCAGCGCCTCGCCAGGTAGCGCGCTGAGTGGGGCGCCGCAGTGGCGCAGAGGGGTAGGGAACGTATGGCCAGGGGACAGATCACGGTTCGGGCGGCGCGCTGGAGTGCCACCCATCCGTGGCGGGCGATCGCGATGTGGGTGGTCCTCGTGATCGCCTGTTTCGCACTCGGCTCCGCAACGGGCACCAAGGAGTCCGACGGCGAAGGAGACATCGGCGAGGTGACCCGGGCCGACAACATCGTCAAGTCCGGCAACTTCGCCGACCCGGATGTGGAGAGCGTGCTGATCACCGCACCGTCCGGGACACTCGACCAGGCCGAGGCGGCCAAGGCGGCCGGCGTCGTGATCGAGCGGATGCGCGCCCTCGGTGGGGTCGCGGAGGTCGCTCAGCCGATGCCCTCGCCGAACAAAGACGCCCTGATCGTCAGGGTCACCCTGAAGGACGGCACCGATGACAACCGAGTACAGCCGCTGCTCGACACCACCGCCCAGGTCCAGCAGCAGTATCCGAACCTCCGGATCGAGGAGGTCGGCGGCCTGTCCATCGGCAAGGCTCTGGACGAGACGCTCGGCAAGGACTTCAAGCGCGCGGAGATGTTCAGCCTGCCGGTGACACTGGCGATCCTCTTAGTCGCGTTCGGCGCACTCATCGCGGCCTCGGTGCCGCTGCTGCTCGCGCTGTCCGCCGTCGCCGCCGCGATCGGTCTGTCCGCCGCGGCCTCGCAGTTGGTGCCCGCGGTCGACGCGGTGAACAGTGTGATCCTGCTGATCGGGATGGCGGTCGGCGTCGACTACTCGCTCTTCTATCTCCGCCGTGAACGGGAGGAACGCGCCAAGGGTCGCGGTCACGTCGACGCGGTCGAGATCGCCGCGGCCACGTCGGGTCATGCCGTCGTCGTCTCCGGTGTCGCGGTAATCATCTCGATGGCCGGGTTGTTCCTGGCTCGCGACGCGGTGTTCTCGTCCTTCGCGGTCGGCTCGATCCTGGTTGTCGCGGTGGCCGTCGTCGGCTCGCTGACGGTGCTCCCCGCCGTACTGGCGAAGCTCGGTCGCTGGGTGGACCGGCCGCGGATCCCGTTCGTCTGGCGGCTGACGGCGAACAAGTCGAAGCCGCGCTTCTGGCCGGCCATGCTGAAGCCGGCGCTCAAGCACCCGGTTGCCACCCTGCTGGTCTCGGTCACCGCGCTGCTCGCCGTCGCCTCGCCGGCGCTGGGGATGACGCTGAAGTTCCCGGGCACCGAGGATCTGCCGCGCGACACCGCGGTGATAAAGGCGTACGACCGGCTCACCGCGGCGTTCCCGAGCACGGGCACCAGCCACGAGGTCGCCGTACGCGCTCCGGCCAACCAGCAGCCGGCGGTGAAGGCCGCGCTGGCCGACCTGGTCCAGCGGACTCAGAGCGACAAGCTGTACGCACAGGACGGGTTGGAGGAGCCACGCGTCTCCAAAGACGGCACGGTCACGGTGCTCGAGGTCGCCACGCCGTACGAGGGTGGTAGCCAGGAAGCCCGCGATTCGCTGACGAAGCTCCGCAACGAACTGATGCCGGAGACCGTCGGCAAGGTACCGGGAGTCGAGTACGCCGTCGGTGGCTTCGTGGCCGCGGACGTCGACTATGCGGCGCACACGCGGGAGAAGCTGCCGCTGGTGATCGGGTTCGTGCTGCTGCTGACGATGATCGTGATGATGGTGACGTTCCGGTCCGTGGTGGTCGCGGTCACCGCGATCTTCCTGAACCTGCTGAGTGCGGGAGCGGCGTACGGAGTGGTGACCGCGGTGTTCCAGAACACCTGGGCTGAAGGCATCCTCGACTTCAGATCGAACGGTGCGGTGGTCTCCTGGTTGCCGCTGTTCCTCTTCGTGGTGTTGTTCGGTCTGTCGATGGACTACCACGTGTTCGTCGTCAGTCGGATCCGCGAGGCGGTGCTTCGCGGCGTGCCGACCAAGCAGGCCGTTGCCGAAGGCATCACCGGCTCCGCGGGTGTGGTGACCAGCGCGGCGGCCGTCATGATCGGTGTCTTCGCGGTCTTTGCCACCCTGAGCACGCTGGACATGAAGCAGTTGGGTGTCGGCCTGGCGGTCGCGATCCTGATCGACGCGACGATCATCCGGGCGGTCGTCCTGCCGAGCCTCATGACCCTGCTGGGCAACGCGAACTGGTGGGCGCCGAAGTGGCTCCGCGGCAAGACCGCCAAGCACTCGGCCCCAGTTGCCCCGGTCGAGGAGGAACGCGAGCTCACCCCGGTCGGCTGACAATTCCCGTACGACCTCAGCGCCCCACTCCGGTGGGGCGCTGACGTCTATGGATGGTGATGTCCGCGGGTAGCGTCCTTCGTCGGGTGAGAGGAGCGGGCAGGACCCAGCAACCCCACTCTCATGATTCGTTGCTAGGTGGGTGCTGGCGGGCTCGGTGGGTGGCTGCTTTGACTCGGCTCTGGCATTGGGGGGAGCAGAAGCGGCGCTGAGCGTTGCGCGAGGAGTCGACGAAGACGCGGTCGCACTGCGGTGCCGCGCACACACCGAGACGGCCGGCCAGGTCGCTGCCCAGGACGATGGCGAGGCCGGCCGCGCATCCGGCCGCCCAGCCGTTGGCCAATTCGTCGTCCGGCCCGTGGAAGTGCAGACTCCACGGCCGGTCCTTGCCTCGGTCGAGCTGAGGCCGTGAGTGGGTGTCTTTCAGGAGCGCGTTGACTTCCTCGGCGGCCCGGTCGAGGTCTCCCGTGTGGGCCGCTTCGAACACGATCCGCATCCGTCCCGCGAGAGCCGCGAGCCGTCTCGCGTCAGTACGGCGTACGGCGGCCTGCGGGTACCCGATCGCGGCCAGCGCCTCCGCCACGGCAGCTGACTCGTCCGCGGGCGCGGCCACGGGGGAGCCGCCGGAGTAGCCGGGCGTCAGCCGGTTCACGTACTCCACAGCAGCAGCCAGCACACTTCGTGCGTGACTATCAAAAGACACTTGACCAGTCACAAGCTCTCTCCGTACAGTCGATCTCGCGTGACTAACCATATCGCTTTAGACAGTCACGCGAGAGGAGACCCCCGTGACCACTGCCGCAACTCGTGACCCCAGTCGAGGCGTTGCCGGGCTTTCCGGCGCGGTGTGGGTGCTGGTGGTGGCGCGGGCGATCAACCGGATCGGGGCGTTCACGTTGCCGTTCCTCGGGGTCGTGCTGACCGTCGAGTTCGGTGCGTCGCTGAGTGAGACCGGGCTGATCCTGGCCCTGTTCGGTGCGGCGACGATCCCGTCCCGGCTGCTCGGCGGCCAGCTGGCAGACCGGCTCGGCCGTCGCCGGACGATCGTCCTCGGTCTCACCGGCTGTGCCGTCGCGCAGACCTGGATCGCCGTCTCCGGCCAGCTCTGGTCCGCGATCATCGCCACCGTGCTGCTCGGCCTGGCGTTCGAGATCTACGAACCACCCAGCCAGGCAACGATCGCCGATCTCACCGACCCCGCCGACCGGCCGACGGCGTACGGGCTGCTCGGCGCCGCGATGGCTGCCGCTGGCGTACTGGCCGGCCTCCTCGCAGCTGCCCTCAGCCACTGGGACCTGCGCTGGCTGTTCGTCGCCGACGCGGTCACGTGCGCAGCCTGTGCCATCCTCGTCGCCCGCGCGCTCCCAGCCGACGTACGACGAACGCGCGAACAGACCACCGTGGTCGCGGTGTGGCGCGACCGCAGACTCCTGCTCCTGTTGGCCAGCGGCACGGTCTTCGCCACCATCTACATGCAGTTGGTGATCGGGCTACCGCTCACCCTGCTGGAGCAGGGCCTCCCGGAATCAGGCACCGGCTTCGTCCTGGCCGTATCGGCGGTCACCTTGATCGTCGCCCAGCGCCTGCTCCGCCTGCAGCACCTCGACGACTTCCGCTCCATTGCAGCGGGCTACGGACTTCTGGCCGTCGGTCTGCTGGTCTGCGCGTTCGCGCAGAGCCTCACCGTCTTCCTGATCGCGACGGTGCTGTGGAGCCTGGGCGACCTGTTCCTCCTGACTCGCTACCTAACGCTGGCCTCAGGGCTCGCACCCGAGCACGCCCGCGGCCGCTACCTCGCCGTCTTCGGCCTCAGCTGGGGAATCGCGACCGCGATCGCGCCCCTGACCGTCACCTGGCTGCTCGAGTCGGTAGGTCCCGAAGGTCTGTGGCTCTCCAGCGCCGCGGTGGCCGTCGTCCTGGCCGTGCTTCAGCCGTGGTTCAGGAGGCGACTGGCTCCAATCTGACGGTCAGGCCCTTGGCGACCGGGGTGTTGCTGCCCTTGGCCAGGTCGTCGGCGGACATGAGCACGTTGGTCTCCGGGTAGTACGCCGCCACGCAGCCGCGCGCGGTCGGGTACGAGACGAGCCGGAACCCCGAGGCCCGTCGCTCGACTCCCTCGAATTCGCTGACGATGTCGACGTACGCGCCGTCCTTCAACCCGAGCTCGGCCAGGTCGTCCGGGTTCACGAAGACCACCTCGCGGGTCCCGTGCACGCCGCGGTAGCGATCCTCCAGCCCGTAGATCGTCGTGTTGAACTGGTCGTGGCTGCGCATCGTCTGCAGTAACAGCCGGCCCGGCGCGGTCGGCAGCCAGCTCAGGTCGTTCGCGGTGAACTGCGCCTTCGCGTCGGACGTCCGGAACTCGCGCCGATCCCGGGCCGCGTGCGCCAGCAGGAACCCGCCCTCGTTGGCCCGCAACCGCTCCTCGAAATCCTCGTACCCGTCGGCCACCCGCCCGATCCGCTGCCGGATCAGGCTGTAGTCGTCGGCGAAGTCCGCCCACGGAATCTCTCCGACCGAAGGTACGACTGCCCGCGCCAGCCCGCAGATGATCCCGATCTCGGACTTCAGCTCCGGCCCGGGTGGAATCAGGTTGCCGGTGGACAGGTGGACCGCACCCTGCGAGTCCTCGACCGTCACCGACTGCGGACCCGCTGCCGTGTGGTCGTGATCGGTCCGCCCGAGGGTCGGCAGGATGAGCGCCTCGCGACCGGTGATGGTGTGCGACCGATTCAGCTTCGTCGACACCTGCACGGTCAGATCGCACTGCCGCAACCCGCGATGCACGACCTCGGTGTCAGGCGTGGCGGAAGCGAAGTTCCCGCCCATCGCGAAGAACACCCGAACCGTCCCGTCCCGCAACCGCTTCACCGTCGCGGCCGCGTCGACTCCGTGCTCTCGCGGCGACGTGAACGCGAACTCGTGGTCGAGCCGGTCCAGGAAGGCGTCCGGCATCTTTTCCCAGATCCCCATGCTCCGGTCGCCCTGGACGTTCGAGTGACCGCGCACCGGGCACGGGCCGGCGCCGGGTTTGCCGATGTTTCCCTGCAGGAGCAGCACATTGACGATCTCGCTGATCGTCGCGACCGCCTCGCGGTGCTGGGTCAGCCCCATCGCCCAGCAGATCACCGTCGCCTTGGACTTGATGAACCGCTGGGTGAACTCCTCGATCTCGGTACGACGCAGTCCGGTCGCCAGCTCGACCGCGGCCCAGTCGAGCTCGGCGTTGTGTTTCGCGTAGAGCTCGAAGCCGCTGGTGTGCGAGTCGACGAAGGCCTTGTCCAGCACCGTGCCCGGGTTGGCCGCCTCGGCCTCGAGCAGAAGGTGGCCGACGGCAAGGAACAGCGCCTGGTCGCCGCCGATCCGGATCTGCAGGTGCTGGTCGGCCAGCGTCGTACCCTTGCCGACCCAGCCGCTGGGGCGTTGCGGGTTCTTGAAGTTCATCAGGCCGGGCTCGGGCAGCGGGTTGACCGAGACGATCTCGGCGCCGTTCCGCTTCGCGATCTCGAGGTGGCTGAGCATCCGGGGCGCGTTGGTGCCCGGGTTCTGGCCGACGACCACGATCAGCTCGGATTCCTCCAGCATCTCCAGGGTGACCGCGCCCTTGCCGCTGCCGATCACCCGGGACAGCGCCGTACCGGAGGACTCGTGGCACATGTTCGAGCAGTCGGGCAGGTTGTTGGTGCCGTAGGCGCGGACGAACAGCTGGTAGAGGAACGCGGCCTCGTTGCTGGTCCGGCCAGAGGTGTAGAAGACGGCGTCGTCCGGGTCGGCGAGGCCCTTCAGGTGTCGCGCGACGACCTGGAACGCCTCCTCCCAGCCGATCGGTTCGTAGTGGGTCGCGCCGGCCCGGAGTAGCAGCGGCTCGGTGATCCGGCCGAGCTTGCCGAGCTCGAACTCGGAGATCTCGTTCAGCTGGTCGATCGAGTGGGTGGCGAAGAAGTCGCGCGGCACCCGCTTGCGGGTCGCCTCCCAGGCGACCGCCTTGGCGCCGTTCTCGCAGAACTCGGCGGCGTGTTTGCGCTTGTGGTCGGGATCCGGCCAGGCGCAGGACGGGCAGTCGAAGCCGCCGTCCTGGTTCATCTTCAAGAACACCTTGCCGGTCCGGACCGGGCCCATCTCACGGAGACCGAACTTGAACGACGACAGCACGGCGGGGACGCCGGCGGCCTTCTTCTTCGGCTGTTCGATATCGACCATGTCTCCACGATAGGTCCACCTATCATCACGCGCTGCTTTGATAGTCGTGACTGTGGACAAGTGGGGCCCGCAGCCACAGCACCCCACCGGGTTATGTGGTTGTAGCCCATAGTGCGGCGGCACGCTGATTTCTACAGTCGTCGGCCATGGAGACCCGTCGAGCCCTCGTCACCGGAGCTGCGTCCGGCATCGGCGCCGCGTGCGCCCGGCGCCTGGCGGCTGACGGCGTACAGGTGATTGCCGTCGACTACGACGCTGCCGGCCTCGAGGCACTCGAGGGAGTGCAGACGGTGGTAGCGGACCTGGCAGATCTGGACAGCCTCACGGACCTGCCGAAGGACGTGGACATCCTGGTGAACAACGCAGGGGTCCAGCAGGTCGCACCACTCGAGCAGTTCCCACCGGAGCGGTTCAGCTACATCCTTCGACTCATGCTCGAGTCGCCGTTCCGGTTGATCCGTCAGACGCTGCCGCACATGTACGGCAGAGGATGGGGCCGAGTGATCAACATCAGCTCGGTGCACGGCCTCCGGGCCAGTCCGTTCAAGGCGGCGTACGTGTCTGCCAAGCACGGGCTGGAGGGGCTCAGCAAAGTGGTCGCACTGGAGGGTGCGTCGCACGGAGTGACCAGCAACTGCGTGAACCCGGCCTATGTCCGTACGCCGCTCGTCACCGCGCAGCTCGCGGATCAGGCGGCCACCCACGGCCTGTCCGAGTCAGAGGTGCTGGAGAAGGTCATGCTCGAGCCAGTCGCAGTGAAGCGGCTGATCGAGCCGGACGAGGTGGCAGAGCTGGTCGCACTGCTGTGCGGCCCGGCCTCCGCCTCCATCACGGGAAGCTCGTTCGTACTCGACGGCGGCTGGACCGCCCACTAGCTCAGGAGACAGTCCGTCATGACAGCAACACAACCGGTCAAGACCCGTACGCCGATCGTCCGGGTGGTCGGCGCGAGTCTCGTCGGCACGACCGTCGAGTGGTACGACTTCTTCCTGTACGGCGTGGCCGCGTCGGTGGTGTTCGGCGACCTGTTCTTCCCCAAGGGCGAGGAGCTCACCGGGACGCTGCTGAGCTTCGCCACCTTCGCGGTCGGGTTCTTCGCCCGTCCGATCGGTGGAGTCGTGTTCGGCCACTTCGGTGACCGCCTGGGCCGCAAGAACCTGCTGGTGCTGTCCCTGCTGATGATGGGGCTCGCGACGTTCGCCATCGGCCTGCTGCCGACGTACGCACAGGTCGGTGCGCTGGCTCCGATCCTGCTGACCGTGCTGCGGCTCATCCAGGGCTTCGCACTCGGTGGTGAGTGGGGTGGCGCCGTACTGATCGTGTCGGAGCATGGTGATCCGGCACGGCGTGGCTTCTGGGCGTCCTGGCCGCAGGCTGGTGCTCCGGCGGGTCAGCTGATCGCCAACGGCGTACTGGCCGGCCTGGCCGCGTTCCAGTCGGACGCCGCGTTCAACTCGTGGGGTTGGCGTATTCCGTTCCTGCTGTCTGCCGTACTGGTGCTGGTCGGGCTGTGGGTGCGGCTGCGGATCGAGGAGTCGCCGGTGTTCAAGGAGGCACAGGCCAAGCAGCAGCCGACGGACAAGCTGCCGCTGCTCGAGGTGATCACCAAGTACCCGCGTGAGGTGCTAACGGCCATGGGCGCGCGGATGGCGGAGAACGTCAGCTACTACATCTTCACCATCGTCATCGCGACGTACGCCAAGGAACAGCTGGGGCTGGGCAAGTCGTTCGCGCTGAACGCCGTACTGATCGGTGCGGCCGTGCACTTCTGCGCCATCCCGCTGTGGGGTGCGCTGTCCGATCGGATCGGTCGTCGGCCGGTGTACCTGATCGGTGCGATCGGTGTTGGTGTCTGGGCCTTTATCTTCGTCGCCCTGGTGGACACGAAGAACTTCCTGCTCGCCACATTGGCTGTGACGGTCGGACTGGTGCTGCACGGTGCGATGTACGGGCCGCAGGCGTCCTTCTTCACCGAGCTGTTCGGCACTCGGGTCCGCTACTCCGGTGTCTCGGTGGGCTACCAGCTCGCGTCGATCATCGCCGGCGGTCTGGCCCCGTTCATCGCGGTGGCCCTGCTCAAGGCGTACGACTCCGGCTACGCGATCGCCGTGTACGTCGCAGCGTGCGCGGTCATCTCCATCGTAGCGGTGACGTCGTACTCTGAAACGCATCGTCGGGACCTGACCAGCGTGTAGGTGGCATCATCGCGAACGTGGAGGAGTTGCTACGGCTGCTGGCCGAGGACGCGCCCGGGAGTGAGCTGGCCCGGGCGGCGGGCGAGGACGCCGTCGCGCGGGACCTCGCCCTGCGGATCCGGGCCGGTATCGACGCCAGCAAGCGGCGTGAGGCCGAGCTGTCCGCCCTGGTCGACGTCGCCCGCGAACTCGCCTCGGCCCGCGACCCGGGCGGCGTACTCGACACCATCGTCCACCGCGCCCGCACGCTGATCGGGACGGATGTCTCCTATCTGACCCTGTACGACCCGGCGCGCGGCGACACCTACATGCGGGCGACTGACGGCTCGGTGTCGGCCGCGTTCCAGCAGCTGCGGCTCCCGCTCGGTGCAGGTCTCGGTGGACTGGTCGCCGAGACCTACAAGCCGTACTGGACGGCCGACTACCCGTCCGACCGCCGCTTCCGGCACACCACGCCGATCGACAGTGCGGTCGGCGAGGAGGGCCTGGTCGCCATCTGCGGTACGCCGCTCATCGTCGACGGAGCCTTCGTCGGCGTACTGTTCGCCTCCAACCGGACGCGCTGGCCGTTCAGCCGCGAAGAGGTGTCGCTGCTCGGCTCACTCGCTGCCCTCGCGGCCGTGACCATCGTCCAGGTCCGCGCGGCCGCCGAGACCGAGGCCGCGCTCGACCAGCTGTCCGAGGCCCACGCCGGGGCCGAGCACGCGGCTGCCGCCCACGACCGCTTCGCCGACATCGTCCTGTCCGGCGGTGACGTCGACGCGATCGCCGCCGCTTTGGCCGAGCTCCTGGACGTGTGGGTCGTCCTGGTCGATGCGGTCGGCAACGAACTGGCGGTGGCCGGCTCGCCTGACGGCGCCGCCGTACCGTGGCAGGAGTCCGAGTCCGGCCGGCTGACGCGCATCGGCAACTGCTGGGTCGTGGCCGCGACCGCGAAACGCGAGCGCCTGGGTGCATTGGTGATCGGCGGTGTCGACGACCTGTCCGGAGCGGACCAGCGAATCGTCGAGCGTGCAGCCGTTGTCACCGCCCTGGTGCTGCTCTTCCGTCGCCAAGCCGCTGAACAGTCCCAACGCGCACAGGCCGACCTCCTGTCCGACGTACTGAGTGGCAGCGCTGATCCGAGGGCATTGACCGACCGACTCCGGTTGCTCGCTCCGAACCGTCGTCACGATCGCCTGGTCGTAGCCGTCTGCCGTGGCGACCACTCCGCCGTACGAGCTCGGCTGTCGGCGCCACTGGAAGACAAGCTGGTCCTATCTGGTCCGTACGGCGGTGACCTGGTGCTCCTGATCAGTCGGACCGACGCTCCAACGGTTGCTCGTGAATTGGCCGAGGTAGCCAAGCGCACCGGAGTCACCATCGGAGTGACAGGCCCGGCCGCATGGGGAGACTCGTTGGTCGGCTCACACCGACAGGCGGTCCACCTGGTCGCCACGATGCAGCGGCTCGGCCGCAGTGGTGAGTCCGCGACGCCGGACGACCTGGGTGTCGCCGGTCTGGTCGGTGCGGCCGAGGTCGACGTACAGGCTCATGTGCAACACGTCCTCGGTGCAGTGATCGAGTACGACGACCAGCGCGGCACCGATCTGGTCGGGACACTGCGCGCGTACTTCGCGGCAAGCCAGAGCCCAACCAGAGCCGCCACAGCTCTACACATCCACCCCAACACCGTCCAGCAACGCCTGGACCGGATCACGGCCCTCCTCGGCGACGGTTGGCAACAGCCCGACCGTGCCCTCGACCTCCAGGTCGCACTCCGTCTGCGGGCCGCACTCGGCTGAGGCTTGTCAGCCGTTCGGCCGACACCACGATCCGCTCTGTCCTCCGTTCACCCGATGTGACGAGCTCTGGCGCTCAGGCACGCTTGAGACGAGGAAGCACTGTAGGCATTGGGGATGCCACATGGCGAACGGACGGATCATCACGGTCTTCGCGACCAAGGGCGGCTGCGGCAAAACGACTGTCGCGACCAACCTGGCCGTCACCCTGTGCGCCCGCGGTACCCGGCGCGTCTGCCTCGTCGACCTCGATCTGGAGTACGGCGACGACGCCTGCGTCCTCGGCCTTCGTGCGGAACGCAGCCTGCGGGATGCCCTGCAGTGGGAGGGCGACGTGACCGTCGACCACGTGGCTGCCCTCATGACGACGTTCCGGCCGAACCTGGACTGCGTGCTCGCACCTGACGGTCCCGGCGAGGCGGCACATCTGCCGCACGCCCTGGTCAGGGCTCTTCTCAGGCTTCTCCCCGCGCTCTACGACTTCATCGTGGTCGACACACCAGCGCGCTTCAGCCAGATGGTGCTCACGGCGCTGGACGCGGCGGACCAACAGGTGCTGGTCACGACACCCGAGCGGCCGGCGTTGAGGAACCTGCGCCACACCCTCGACGCCCTGGACCTCCTGTACGACGCCAGCACCCGCTCCATCGTCCTGAACAAGTCAGACCCCCGAGCAGGCCTCACACCCGCCGACGTCAACCAACTCCTCAGAACCCCGACCGCACTGAGTCTGCCGAACTGCAACGACGTACCAGCCTCAATCAATCGCGGTGAACCCCTGGCCTTCGCCTACCCCAACCACCCCATCAGCCAAGCAATCCACCAGCTCGCCGAAGCTGTCAGCGGCCAATACACCCACGAGCCCCCGCCCGGATGATCTCGACCGGTCAGAAGACGCCGGGGAGTAGGGCGGCGGTCCGGGTGCGGTAGGACGCGTAGGTCGGCAGCGCTCCGATCAGGACTTGCTCCTCGCTTCGGGCGCGGTAGACCTGGAGGGCGACGAGCAGGAGCCACGCGCCGGCTGCGGCTGTGGTGCCCGCGGTGATGGCCAGACCGAGCGAGGAGACGATCTCGCCCGTGTACAAGGGGTGCCGGATCCAGCGATAGGGACCGTGCTCGACGACTTCGCGGGCCTGGGCGATGACCGACAGGTTTCTGCCCAGGGTGACGAGCGACCAGACCGCCCAGGCCGTGCCGGCGACCAGCAGGACGTCGGCGACCAGCACCCGCCTGGTGGTGACCGTAGCGCTGTTGAGCAACGGAAAGACGAACGGCAGCAGGGTTGCGGTGATCGCTGCGACGTGAGCAGTGATCGATTTGCTGGTGGCCTTCGCGGGTCCGCGGCGCAGATACGCCCAGATGATCACCGCGTAGAAGGCTGCGACCAGGGCGGTGCCGATCCACCGCAGCGTGCCCGTGATCCCGGTGCCGTCCGCGTGCGCCAGGACGATGGCGTCGACGACCAGCATCATCGTTGCCGCAGGCACCATGATCAGGCGGCCGGCGTCGATCCGGCGGTGGTCGGGCTTGAGGATGGTCATGGCGGGCTACTTTCTGAACAGGACCTGGGCGATGCTGATCGCACCCGGTCCGAGGATGACGATGAACATGGACGGGAACAGGCAGAACACCAGCGGGAAGAGGATCTTGACCGGCACCTTCTGCGCCTTCTCCTCGGCGCGCTGCCGGCGCCGCAACCGCATCTCCTTGGCCTGTTCACGCAGTACGTCGGCGATCGTGATGCCCAGCTCGCCCGCCTGCACGAGGGCCGACACGAACGATCGCAACTCGGGCACGGTCGTCCGGTCGGTCATCGCGCGCAGGGCCTGCGAACGGGACTTTCCGATCTGGATCTCCTGCAGAACCCTGGAAAACTCCGCGGCCAACGGGCCGGTGGTGTTGCGGGCGACCTGCGCCAGCGCCGCGTCGAACCCGAGCCCTGCCTCGACGCAGACCGTGAGCATGTCGAGCGCGTCGGGCAAGGCCTTCTGGATCTTCTCCTGGCGCTTGGCGCCGGCGTTGTAGAGCAGGATGTCGGGCAGGAAGAAGCCGGCGGTCGCGGCCACGGCGCCGCCCACGATGAGCAGGCCGATCGTGCGCAACCCGTACAGTGCGCCGGCCCCGCCGAGGATGAAGAGGCCAAGACCCTTCGCGGCCAGGATTCGGTCAGGCGTCCACCCCGAAGGGTTGCCGGCGAGGTCGAGTCGGCGCTGCAGCGTCGTACCGATGCCCGATGGTGACAGGCGCACCGCGATGACCCGCAACCATCCGGGCAGTGCTGCGAACGCATCACGCTTGGGCTCGGCCTCGACCGCCGCATGCCGGGTGTAGTGACTGTCGATCGTGGCGAGCGCCCGGGCCACGCCGTCCTCGGCAGGTCGCGCGGTGATGCTGACGACTGCCAGCACCACGGCGAAGCCGAGGGCGGTGAGCCCACCGATCAAGAGCAAGGTTGTGGTCATCTCACGCCTCCACTTTGACCAGGGCGCGGATCCAGAAGGCGCCGATGATGATCAGCAGGGCACCGCCCGCGACCAGCATCAGGCCGACCGGTGTGGTGAACAGCGGATTCATGTACTGCGGTTTGCTGAACGTCAGCCACGCACCGAGCACGATCGGCAGGCCGACGATGATGACACCGGACAACCGGCCCTCGGCACTGATGGCGCGGACGTGGCGGCGGGTCTGCGCGCGTTCGCGCATGGTGTCGACCGTGTTCTTCAGCACCTCGGCCAGGTTGCCGCCGACCTCCCGCTGGATCCTGGTGGCCATCACCACCCAGCGCAGGTCGCCGCATTCCATCCGGTCCGCGACTCGGTTGAGCCCGGTCTCGAGCTCGACTCCGATCCTGGTCTCGGCCAGCGCGCGGGAGAACTCGCTCGCCGCGGGCTGCGTGCCGTCGCGGACGACGGCATCGATGGACTGTGCCAGCGAGAACCCGGAGCGCAGCGATCCGACGATCAGCTGCAGCACATCCGGGAGCTGCTCACCGAAGGCTGCACGACGCCGCCCGATCCGGAAGCTGAGGTACAGGTGCTGGATGAGCCAACAGGCGACCAGCCCGATCGGCACACTCAGCAGCGGGCTGACGCCGAGCAGGATCAATGCGACCACCAGGGCCACGCCGCCGCACAGGGCCAGCAACGCCCATTCGGCCGGCTTGCGCATCACAGCGGCGAGATCGAGTCGGCGGGCGAGTCCTTGCTCGGCGCCGCTGGAGCGCAGCGCCTGGCCGACGAATCCGACCGCCGTCCGCGCGGCAGCGCTCTCGTTCTGGTTCGCTTGCTGAACGTCGGGACGAGGTCCGTAGTGACCGACCTGCCGCACCAATCGGCGTGCCGCGTCCTCTCTGACGCCCTGCCAACGCAACAGAACCACTGCGAGCAACACCACGACGAAGACGCCGCCGAGCAAGGCGAACAGCTGCCAGGACCAGAACGTTCGGTGGGCGCTGCCTTGCTCTGCAGTGTTCGGTGGCGCCGGCGAGGCCGTAGCAGGTGGCGGAGGTACCACGGCGAAGGTCACCGAGGTCTTTGCGCTGACCGAACCGACAGTGACGCGCAGCATGACCTGACGGCCGGCCAGTGCCTCCGGCACGGTGACGTCGACGTTCGCACGTGCGGTGAAGTTGCGCGCTACGGCAGCGAAGGCCGCCGTCAACTCGCTGGCGCTCTGGGCGGCGAGTACCCGCCCGCCCGCGGCTGACGCGATTCGCTGTGCTGCGGACGCGTCACCGTCGCCGTACCGGAAGGCGACCACGTCGGCCGGGATGCGCTCGGTGGCAAGTTGGCGGGTGACCGCCGTGAGTGCGACCTTGCTGGAGGTGTCCACGCCGTCGGACAGCACGACCAGCCTGCGCTGGGCCGATGCACCGAGCCGGGCGGCATCGAGCGTCGCAACGGCTGAGCGGACCGCGTCGTACAACGCCGTTTCGCCGGTGGCTTGCACACGAGCCAGTGCGTTGCGCACCGAGGTGCGGTTGGTGGTGGGCCGCACGGCCAGCCGAGGTTGGTCGGAGAAGGTGAGCAGACCCGCCTGTACGTCGTTCGGCAGGCTGGCCAGGTAGCTCAGTGCGGCCTGACGCGCGGCTGTGATCCCAGAGCCGGCCATGGAGCCGCTGGTGTCCAGCACGATGATCACCGCGCGCGGTGGTGCCGCCGTAGTCGTTGTGCTGCCGACCGGAGTGACGCGCGCGGCCAACTCGGTGGTGCCCGCCTGGACCTTGACGGTCCGCGAGTCCAGCTTTCCTGGGACGTTGGCGGTGGTGAGTACGAAGCTGGCATGACCGGGGCTGACCTGCACCGAGTCGATCCGGGCCGACGGGGTGCTGTCCGCCTGGGCGACGCCCGGCACAACCGCCGCCAAGCCCGCGAACAGGACACCCGTGACGGCGAGCAGTCGGTTCCGTCGCGTCGTCATCGGGGGACCTCTTCCAGGCCGAACATCCACGGCGGCAGGTAGATGCCGCGGTCCGCGAGCCGGTCGAGGAACCCCGGGCGCAAGCCGGTGGACCGCAGCGAGCCGCGGAACCGGCCGTGCTCGTCGACTCCGGCATGGAAGTCGAACAGGAACAGGTCTTGCAGGGTGATGACCTCACCCTCCATGCCGTTCACCTCGGTGATGTGAGTGATCCGGCGGGTGCCGTCCTTGAGCCGGGTCTGGTGCACGATGAGGTCGATCGCGGAGGCCATCTGCTCGCGGATCGCCCGCTGTGGCAGGTCGACGCCGCCCATCAGCACCATGGTCTCCAGCCGGGACAGCGAGTCGCGCGGCGCGTTGGAGTGCACGGTGGTGATGGAGCCGTCGTGGCCGGTGTTCATCGCCTGCAACATGTCCAGGGCGGCGCCGTCGCGGACCTCGCCGATGATGATGCGGTCGGGACGCATCCGCAACGCGTTGCGGACCAGGTCCCGGATCGCGATCTCGCCGCGTGCCTCGACGTTGGACGGCCGCGACTCCAGCCGCAGTACGTGGTCCTGCCGCAGTTGCAGCTCGGCCGCGTCCTCGATCGTGACGATGCGCTCGTCATCGGGCAGGAAAGAGGACAACACGTTCAGCGTCGTCGTCTTGCCGGAGCCGGTGCCGCCGCCGATCAGGATGTTCAGCCGGCCGTGGACGCACGCGTTCAGCAGTTCGGCGACCGGTGCGGTGAGCGTACCGAAAGAGATCAGGTCGTGGGCGGTGAACGGGTCGGCGGCGAACTTCCGGATCGTCAGCATCGATCCGTCCAGCGCGATCGGCGGAACGACGGCGTTCACCCGGCTGCCGTCTGGCAGGCGGGCGTCCACCATCGGGCTGGACTCGTCGACGCGCCGGCCGACCCGGGCCACGATCTTGTCGATGGTACGGCGAAGGTGACTCTCGTCGGTGAAGGCCGCATCGACCCCGACCAGCCGCCCGTTGCGTTCGACGTAGATCTGGTCATGGCCGTTGACCATGATCTCGGAGACGCCGGGGTCACGAAGGTACGGCTCGAGCGGCCCGTGTCCGAGGATCTCGTCGGCGACCTCCTGGGCGACCCGCGAGCGATCCGCGGCGGTCATCGGGGTGTCGTCGCGCTGCAGTACTGCCTGCAGGGTTTGGGTGACCCGCTGTTCGAGCTCGCGCTGGTCGAGGTGGGCGTCGTACAGCTTGGGCCCCAAGGCCTCCAGCAGCCCCTGGTGGACGCTGCGCTTCACGCCCGCGAAGGGGTCGGCATTGCGCGCCGCGCGGCGGGGGACCGCAGCGATCGGGCCTGGTGCGCCGGCGGGCGCGGGCCGAGGCGCTTGGGGCTGCTGGTCCATGCCCGCTTGCCGCTGGGCCAGCCGTTCGGACAGGTTCATCATCGCCTCCCCGCACCACGGCGTCCGGCGAAGGCCTTGTGCCGCGCCGGAGCGGGCTGGCTCAGCAGACGTTCGTGGGCGAACCGGGTGATCGCCTGGCTGACCGGATGAGTCGGCGTCGCGATCACGATCGGGGTCCCCTTGTTGATGGAGATCGGAACGTTGCGGCTGGATGGCACCTGAGCGCTGATCGGGTTGCGCACCACGCGGTCGACGTCACTCGAGGACAGCCCGACCTTCGAGTCGGAGCGGTTGACCACCACCGAGCGGATGTCGCGCGGGTAGGACAGCAGGTCGAGCATGTCGAGCGCGATCCGCAGGTTCTTGATCGCCGGCGTGTCCGGTGTGGTCAGCAGCACGTGGTGGTCGGAGGCATCCATCGCCGTGAGCACGTGCTCGCTGAACTGGGCCGGGGTGTCGACGACGACGAAGTCGTACATCCCGCGCAGGACGGTGAGCAGCTCGCCGACGAGCGCCGGGGGGATCTTCTCGGCATCGCCCGGCGTCACCGGCGCCAGCAGCATGTCCAGCCCGGGCCCGTACGACGTCAGCAGCGAAGCCGCGCCGGTCGTGTCGAGGTGACCGGCCATCGTCAACGCGTCGCTGATGGTGCGCACTGGTTCGAGCTGGACGCTGATCGCCACATCGCCGAAGGAGAGATCGAGGTCCAGCACGCAGACCCGGTGCACTCCTCCGGCGGCCAGCGCCGCGGCGAGGTTGATCGCGATGGTGGTCTTGCCGCAACCGCCTTTGGCAGCGAAGACCGTGACCACCTTGCCGTGATGAGTCGGCTCCGGCTCCTCGTAGGTACGGACCTCGGCCCGCACATGTCCGGACAGCGCACGCGAACGCTCGCATGCAGCGGCCAACGCCACGTGGTCGCCGGCCGTGACCACTTCCCGTACGCCGGCTCGGAGTGCATCGGTGAGCAGTACGACGTCGACGTACTCGCGCACGAGGATGACGCCGGTGGTCGGTCGCTCCAGGCGCAGGTGCTCGGTGAACCGGAGCGCCTCGACGGTCTCGGTCTCCGGTCCGATCACGACCAGGTCCTCGTCGGGGTCGTCGCTCAGGGCTTGCAGCGCGGCGCTGAGGTCATCGACCGGCCGTACGCCGTCGCCGATGCTCGAGGTCAGTTCGTCCGGCCACGGTGCCGGCTGGCAAAGGATGGTCATCGCGGTTCTCCTTACTTCTTCTTCGCCGGCGGCGGTGGGAACTGCGGAACGATGTGGTCGTCGGGCTTGATCGTGGCGGACGGGCCGAGCAACGCCAGGTACGGCAGACCGGTCTGGGTGAGCAGGATCAGGCGCTCGGCGTCGTCCTGATTGACGGCGAAGGTGACCAGCGTCATGTCCTGCTGAGGGCCGGCAGTGCTCGCCGCCAAGGTGGTGTTGGTGACCTTGGCGTCATCCTTCGGAGTGGGCGGGGTTGCCGGGCCGATCGAGAGCACCTTCACCTTCGGAATCACGACGCGCGTGTTGCCGATGCCTTTGCCGACCTGCTGCTTGTGCTGGCCGGTGCAGTTCGGCTGTGCGGTGACATCACCGGTGCCACCGGTGACGAGGGTGCCGAACACCGCGACCTCGGATCCGGCTCGTACGTTGCCGGCCACCATCTCCGGGCTGCAGAGCGTGATCGTGACCGCCACCTTGCCGTCGGGAATCGTGAGGTCGCCGGTGGCCTGCGCCTCCGACACCAGCATCGATCCCAGCAGCAGCTGGCCGGGTTTGAGATCGGCCGAGGTGACCAGGTCGTCCTGCTCCGCGGTGATCTCCGAAAGAGCGTCGGACGCCACCGAGGAGGCCGGCAGTGTTTCCTTGCGCAGCTTCGATTTGGCCTCGGCGGCCGTGGTTCCGGACGGGATCGCCTTGTCGACCACGAGAACGGTCACTGCCTGCTGCCCGGCCACCGCGCGGGCGTCCGCGCGAAGCACATAGACCAGTACGGCAAGCGTTCCGACGATGGCCAGCGTCGCCGCCAGCACGATGGTTATGACCCGACGTTTCATTGTTCTCTCTCTTCCGCAGGCACAGCTAGCCGGCGAGCTTGATGGCGGTGGCACCGAAGTAGGTGCCGCCACCGACGGTGGTGGTCACGGGCACCAGTGCCTGGGTGAAATGTCCGAAGATGCAGGACGGAGTCGTCTTCCCGTTCGGGCAGTCCGCCTTGCTGAAACCGGAGGGGATCTCGTCCTTGAGCGGGTTCATGTTCGCGTAGCCGGTGAGGATGAAGGCGGCCAGACCGACCAGGTGATAGGTGGCGCCGCTGCCCGAACCCGTCGTCGTGTCGAAGATCGGGATGAAGATCGGGGCCCCGCTCGCGAGGTACGACCTCAACGTGTCCTGACACGCCTGCGAGATGTTCTTGCCCGGGTCGCTTCCGGTGGCGTATCCACTGTTCGTCAGGTCGATCTCCGCCGTACATCCACCGACGTCGTCCAACCAGCCGAATTCACCGGGCCTGCTCAGGCCGTCGCACGTGGGCGCGTTGGGAGCGTCGCGGACGAAGATCCGGACATCGGTGCCGAAGGTCGGCGGGGTGCCGCCGGTGGCCTGCGTCCATGCACACAGCGACAGCGTCATCGCGAGCGACTTCGAGCTCTGCATGGCCGGGCCCCACATCGCGCGGGCGCAGGCGAGAACCGTGCTGCCCTGGTAGCCGGCGTTTCCTGCCAGCGCGCGAGCGAACACCGGGGGCAACAGCGAGGAACCGCCGGCGGTCAGGGTGGCGGTGTGTACGTCGACATAGTTCGTGCCGGACGCCGGAGCACTCGGGCAGTCGTAGATGGCGCCTGAGGACGCCGGGCAGCCGCCCAGACCGCCGTTGAGGTCGTAGCCGCACACCAGAGTCACCGCCGACACGCCGTCCTTGGCATTGAGGTTGGCGTAGGTGGTCGCCGTACCGGGCGCGCAACTGGTGATGACACAGGACTTGGCGACCGCGATCGAACCGGCGTCGGCGCCGTTCTGCAACTCCGCGCGCTCCTGGTACAGCGTGCCGACGTCGATGACCAGGGCGGCCATGCCGAGTAGCACGCCGCTGCCGAGCAGCATGCCGACCAGGACGCCGAAGGCGCCTCGGTCGTCGCGGCCGAGCAGCCGCATCATCGGCCGGATGAACGGCGGGACTAGGTCTCGCATGGCATGACTCCCTGGGCAGTCAAGGTGAGCTGGCCGCTCAAGCCGGAGCCGCCGAAAAGGCTGACGACGTACCCGAGCCCGGGCGTGAACTGGAAGGTGTAGCTGGTTTGGACAGCGCCGTTACTGGCTGGGCCGGCGCCGGTGGGGCAGGCTGACTGAATCGCCACACCCACTGGGCTCAGCCCGGTCGCGGCGGCCTGCGTCCGGCCCGGCACGTTCGGCTGCCCCAGCGCGACGAGTCGAGCACCCTCGCGTGCGGCCTGGGTGAGAGTCACCTGTGCGTTGAGCATCCGGCCGAAGTCGACGATGCCCAGCACGATCAGCAGCAGCAAGGGGAGCAGAAGCGCGAACTCCACAGCGGCGGCGCCGCGGTCCGCGCTGCTGCCCCCATGTACCGACGAGGGGGACGTGCGGCGTACCCATGCCGCTGGCCGGATGCGGGATACACGGCCGTGGTGAGTTTCCCCGCCGCGGGTCCCTCGTCTCGGATACATGAGTTCTCCCATTGATGAGATGCGTTCGTTGGCAGCCTGCGTTTTCGCCGGCAGCCGGGGCTTTCAGAGGTTGCCGATGACGCCCGTGTACCAAGCGGCGACTGCCGGGCCGAGGACGATGAGAGCTGGTACGACGACGACCGCGATGAGCACCACCAGCAGGCCGTACTCGACCATGGTCGCGCCACGGTCGTGACGCACCGACCGGACAACAGCTCTGCCGAACCCCACGAGATGGAGCATCGAAACTCCTCCCTGTGTGGGGTGGTGGCGACCCGGCCGGACTGGCCGGGCCGCACCACCCACGCGATCGGACTGAGTGGATTGGCCGACGCCCAGAACGATCAGAGGTTGCCGGCGACACCGTTGAACAGGCCGAAGATGGCCGGGCCCAGGATCAGCAGCGCGGGAACCACGATGACGGCGATCAGGGCAACCAGCAGGCCGTACTCGACCATGGTCGCGCCGCGCTCGTCGCGCCGCAGCTGCTTGGTGAAGGACTGCAGGTGGGTGGTCAGGTAGTTGAGCATGTGGAACTCCTTGTTCGGTCGGCGGGCGTCGTGCTCCACCGGATTGGTCGAACGACGCTTTGCCGCTCGGTACCGGAACTGTGCTGGATCGTTGCCTTGTCGCGGCATCGGTCATTCGGCCAGAAGCGATGGCCGATGGACGACACCGGACGACACCCTTGTCGGGCGATTGGCCGACACTGTCGGCTGAACGGTCGGCATCCGTCGCCGGTCGGTCAGTTCTGCGGCCGCCTGGTTCCTTGGATGGCCAGGGCGTCGTTACGTTCGCCGGTATGAACATCGCGTGGGCAGTCGCCGGAGGGGTGATCGGCTTCGTCGCCGGCATGGTGCTGCGCAGCACCGTGTTCCGGCTGTCGGTTGCGTCCGGCGAGTCTGCCCGTACCGCGTGCCCGCGGTGCGCGACGCCCGTCAGCGGACGGATCCGCTGCGCGCACTGTCACAGCTGGTACGGCGTGCCGCTCGTCCTCGAGCTGGTCACCGCCACGGTGCTTGCCTTGCTGCTGGGCCGATTCGCCGGTCTCCCCGATGCAGCCGCGTTCGCGCTTCTCGGGGCGCTGGGGGTGGCCTTGGGGGCCATCGACATCGCGGTCAAGCGGCTGCCTGACCGGCTGACCCTGCCGCTGTATCCAGGGCTGATCGCCCTGTTCGGACTCGCGGCGCTGGTCGACGGACACCCGGCGAAGTTGCTCCGCGCGGTGCTGGGCGGAGTGGCGCTCGGCGGCGGCTACCTGATCCTTGCGCTCGCGAGCCGGGGACAGCTCGGCGGCGGCGACATCAAGCTCGCCGGCGGACTGGGCATCGCGCTCGGCTGGCTGGGCTGGCCGGCAGTGTTCACCGGGGCGGCCTTGGGCTTCGTCCTGATGGCATTGGTCAGCCTCGTGCTCCTCGCCGTACGGCGGATCACGCTCAAGCACGACATCAGCTTCGGCCCGTTCATGCTCACCGGCGCCCTCGTCGCCATCCTCGCCTCGGCCTGATCCTTCCGCGCCTGACGGGTGCGAAATTAGGGTCCAAAGTCCCTAGCCGCCCCGGCTTGTTGTTACTTACCGTGCTGAAACACCTGCTGGAACTTGGTCACCAAGCGTTCAACTAGATGGGTGGAAAGCACCCGCAAGTTTTGCGTAACGGCGTGTACGCGGGAACCGATCATAGTGACAGTAGGTGACTTCAGTCACTCTCCGCCTGGGGGGCGTTGGGAGAGATCTCACGGGGGGCAAGGGCCATGCAGAACTCGATCTCGGTCGTCGTCGTCGACGGCCACACGCTGACGAGATACGGATTGATCCGGCTCGTCAGCACCGATGCCGACATCACCATCGTCGGCGAATGCGGCCTGGCGGCCGACGCGCCGGCCCTCGTCGCATCCACCAATCCGGACGTGGTGGTGCTCGACGTCGCGCTGCCGGATGCCGACGGACTCCGCCTGGCCCGTGAACTCCGCGACCGCCACGCCGAGCTCGGCATCGTCGTACTCACGGCTCAGGCGGAGGACGACGTACTCTTCCGGGCCCTGGAGACCGGCGTGTCCGCCTTCGTCGGCAAGACCGCCCCGAACGCCGAGGTGCTCGGGGCGATCCGGCACGCCGCGGTGGCCGCGGCCTCGTTCACCGCGACCGGCCTCATGCACGCGCTGGCGCGCCGCGGCCACGTCGCCGGCGGGCAGCCTGCAAGCGGCCCTGCTCAAGTTGTCGGCGCCCTTGCAGCCAAGGGGATGGCGCTCAGTCCGCGGGAGCAGGAGGTTCTGTCCCTCCTGGTCGCCGGCCATTCGGTCGCGGCGATCGCGGGCACGATGTTCGTCAGCCTTTCGACGGCCAAGACCTACGTGTCCCGGCTCTACGAGAAGCTGGGCGCCACCAACCGCGCCAACGCGATAATGGCCGCCCTCCGCCTCGGCCTGATCAAGCCGGAGCTCCTCGCGTCGCCTAGTTCACGGGACCAGGACCAGCCTGCCGCGTACGCCGCCCTTCGCTAGTTGCTCGTACGCCGCTGCAGCCTCGTCCAGTGAGTAGGTACCGGCAACGCGGGTTGAGATCGCTCCGGTCTCGTGTAGCTGCACCAGCTCCGCCAGCTCGGCCCGGTTCGCGTGGACGAAGATCTGCTCGACGGTGATGCCTCGGAGGTGGGGTGGGCAGGGTCCTGCTTGCACGTGTGCGTGCCTGCCGCGGTTGCGGACTGCCTCCTGGGCTGCGATGCCCAGTACCGCGGCATCCACCAGGGCGTCCACGCCGGCTGGAACGATCGCGTGTACTGCGGTTGCCAGGTCCACCGACCGTGGCACGAAGTGATCCGCGCCAAGGCGTCGTACCAGGCCCTCGTCCTCGTTGCCCGCGCTGGCGATCACTGTGAGGCCTAGGTGCTTGCCGAGCTCGACCGCGTACCCGCCAACGCCGCCGGCCGCGCCTGTGACGAGCAGTGTCTGGTCAGGGCTCGTGTTGAGGGCCTTGAGTGCTTGCAGCGCTGTCAGGGCATTGAGTGCGATGGTGGACGCCTGGATCAGGTCGACATCCTTTGGTGCCGGTGCGACCGCATCTGCGTCGAGTACGACGTACTCCGCATGCGTCTTCAGTGACTGCCCGAGCAGGTCCGCCAGCCCGATCACCGGCGTACCCGGTGGGATGTCTGTGCTTGGGCCGGCTGCATCGACGATCCCGGCGACATCCCAGCCGAGACCGAACTGATCGCGCGGCGCCGTCACGCCGTACTGGACCGCCTTGCCGTTGCTGACCGCAACGTCGACCGGGTTGACCGCGGCGGCGGCCACCTTGATCCGGACCTGTCCGCGAGCCGGTTCCGGCATCGGCGTCTCGATCACTTCGAGGGCGTCGGGCCCGTCGAGCCGCCGGGCCACGAGTGCGCGCATAGTCTTTCTCTCCTTCGCAGTGGTTGTTGGTGACCTCACTCTCGGAGAGCTACTCTCTGCGGGGAAGTAGGTACTTCGAAGTGCGTACCGCACGGTAAGGAGAGCCATGCCGACGCGTACCGCCGCTCAGCGCCGGGAGGACGCAGCCCGCGAGTACGACGCGTTCCTGGCCGCCTGCCCGGCCAGACAGTTGCTCGACCGGATCAGCGACAAGTGGGTGACGCTGATCATCACCGCGCTCGCCGACGGCCCGCAGCGGTACTCGGACCTGTCCCGTCGCATCGCCGGCGTCAGTCAGAAGATGCTCACCCAGACCCTGCGCTCCCTCGAACGGGACGGCCTGCTCAGTCGCTCGGTGACCCCGTCCGTACCGGTCCGCGTCGACTACGAACTGACTCCGCTAGGCCAGACCCTGCTGCCGCTGATCGCGTCCATCAAAGGCTGGGCCGAGAACCACATGCCACAGGTGGCCGCCGCCCGCAGCCAGTACGACGATGTGAGCGCCTCAGCGTGACGGATCGACGAGTGGTCGTGATGGTCGTGCCTGCCAGCGGTAGTTGGGCGCCACCAGGCCGGGACCCCGAGGCGTGGCGGCTCGCGCTGGCTGAGGACACGTACGAAGTGCTGGCCGCGCTGGACCGGGTAGACGTGACCGTGGCCGTTGCGGGTGGTGATGACGCGGCTGTGGCTGAGGTGGGCGCTCTCACTTGGCCTGGGACATCCGTCTATGCCGTTGATGCTGCACGTCCGGTCTTGGATGCGGTAGCTCTGGCTGGGCCGGCTGCTGCGGTGGTCGCCGTCAGCCACGACGTACCGGACCTGCCAGGGCTGCTGATCGGCAAGCTCTTTCGTGCGCTCAGCAACGCCGACGTTGCGGTGACCCCGGCCGAGGACGGGACGCTCGCGGCGATCGGAGTCAACGTGCCCACCGCCGACTGGGTCGTGGCTGCCGCACCGACCTTCGACACTCGCCTGTCCGACCTCGAGTCCGTCAAGCCTCGCCGTCACGCCGTGGCTATCGGGCCTGGCTGGCACAGATTGCAATCGGCTGCTGACATAGCGCGACTGGATCCCGGCCTCGAAGGCTGGGACGCGACCCGTTCCATACTTCGTCACCCCTGACCCGTCACCTTCCTCGAACTCGCTCGTTCATCAGGCAGCGGGGAACTTCTGGGGGATGTTCAGCCGTCGCCGCACTGGTGTCGATGCCGTTCAGGGGCGGTACCCGACACCAGCGGGGGACGGCTGAAATGCGGTGCTGCGGGGGACTTCATGGGGGAGTGCACCAGTTGGAACGTGCTGCGAGAACGGGGATCGCGGCACGACGGGGGGAGTGGGCAACAACAAGCAGTAGTGGGCAGATACGGGGAACTCACGGGGATGCGGGACGTGCTGCCGGTGACGGGGACCGGCAGTCCGAGGACACCAGTACGGCGGGGGGACAGCAGAGCTACGGGGGTAGCAGTACGGCGGGGGGATCACGGGGATCGCAGTAAAACGGGGGGGATTCACGGGGTTGTAGTTCGACGGGGACAACCGGGAACTGCAGCGAAGCGGGGGATCCAGGGGATCGCAGTACGGCGGGGAACCACGGGGGCTGCAGTTCGACGGGGACACCTGGGGAACAGCAGTAAAGCGGGGGATTCACGAGGATCGCAGTACGGCGGGGGGAAAACACGGGGGGCTACAGTACGGCGGGGGATCACGGGGATCGCAGTGCAGCGGGGAATCACGGGGACAGCAGTAGGACGGGACTTCTTGGAGGACCGTTTGGTGGCGCGCGGGTCGGTCAGCCGGCCGGCCCGCGGCCGCCTGCATCAGTCGCACAAACGCATGCCCTCAGCAACTGATAGAGCTACGGCGATCAGGCGGGGATGACGCCGTACTTGATCAGTTCTTTCTCGACGATGTGCAGCCCTTGCTGGCCGGGCAGGGCGTCGATCTTGGCGTCGATCCGGCGAACCTCGGCCAGGCCCTGCTCACCGCCGTACAGATAGGTGAGCATGTGCTTCACCTCGTCCGGCGGCATGATCGTCGAGCCGACGATGCCCCACGCCCTCGACAGCGCGAACCGGGCGATCCTCTGCGCCTTCTTGCTACGCAGCAGTCGATCCCGCGCTTGGCTGTTGTAGAACGCGACGTGCCGGGTCTCCTGCCTGGCGATCCGCTTCAGGATCTCGGTCAGTACCGGATGCCTCTCGGCTTGGATCACCCGCGTGTACGCCGAATGCGCACACCACTCGTTGATCGCACCCCACGCCATGTGGGTGGCGATGAAGTCCTCGCCGACGACGTTCGCCAGCAGCGACTGCCGGATCGGCGCCAGCCGGTCACGCCAGCCGAGCCGGGAACGCACGGCGCGAGTGTGCTCAGGCCCGGTCGGGACACCGTGCCGCTCGAGCACCTCGTCCAGCACCTCGCCGTGCCAGTACTCCTCGAGGTTCCACATCGTCAGGAAGACGGTGACCTCGGGATCGGCGTGCGAGGGTGTGACGAGCAGATCGCGCAGGTAGCAGACCGTGTGGGTTTCCACGTCGCTCATGTAGCTGAGGCAGCGCAACGTGTCGTCGGACAGCGGCCGGGTCTCGAACGAGGCCATGTCGAGGTCGTCCCAGCGGATGCGGGTCGAGGTCTGGGCGTAGTGATCGATGTCGAAGCTCACGGAGATCCTTCGGCACACTGGGGCGACCGGATGGCCGCGATCCGACGAGTGACAACGAGCCTACGGCGCGGCACCGACACTCCGTCATCACGTTGCCGACCAGGACCCCGCCACGTGCGTACGGCGGTTTCCGGGCAGTCGCCCGCCTCGATCAACCGCGGATATCTCCACCTGAGACAAGAGCAAGTCGTTGCCGAGCCCTGCCGACCAGATCCTCGACCGTGTGGTCTGCCCCGGCCGGCAGCGCGTCCATCGCGAACCACGCGAGGTCTTCCGACTCCTCGCTGACCACGAAGTCAGTCGTCTCGGTGGCAGTCACCAGGAACTGAACATCCAAATGGAACGCACCCGCGCACCCACCAGCCAACAGTTGATGCCGCGACAACTGAAGCGGACTGGGGTCGATCGACAGCCCCGTCAGCCCGGACTCCTCCGCAGCCTCCCGCAGAGCAGCACCCGCCAGCGTCGTGTCACCGACCTCGCAATGCCCACCGAGCTGCAGCCACTGCCCGACAACCTTGTGCAACGTCAGCAGCACCCGGCTGCCCGACGCATCAACCACCAGAGCACTCGACGTCACATGCTCCGGCCGGCAACTCCGCCACATCCCATCCGCCCGCTCACCCAGATGCCGCAGGTAATGCGCCCGCAGTTCCCCCTGCACCCCATCAGGCGCACCCCACCCCTCCAACGTCCGCACAGCATCCCCAAGAAGCACCCCGCCAGTCTCCCCCACCCCCTCAAGACCCCGCACGCCCACCCGTCAACCCACGAGGCTGTACGCCGTCCCGTCAACCCACGAGGTTGTACGCCGTCGCCCCAACCGCACGAAGCTGTACGCCGTCCCGTCAACCCGAGGCTGTACGCCGTCGCCCCAACCGCACGAGAGGCCGCGCGCCCTCTTCCCAACGCCGCAAGAGGCCGCACGCCGTCCCCCCAACCCGTCAAGGGATCGGACGCGCCCGCCCCGCCCGTCAAGGGATCGCACACCGTCCCCGACCCGTCAAGGGATCGGACGCCCCCGCCCCGCCCGTCAAGGGGCCGCACGCCGTCCCCCCCAACCCAACCCGTCAAGAGGCCGCAACGCCCCCGCCCCAACGCCTCAAGGGGCCGTTACGTCCCGGTCGGAGGTCAGGCGGTTTACTTCGGGGTGTCGGGGTTGTTGCCCTGGTCACCTTCCTGGGTGCCTTCGTCGGGGAGGAAGTCGGTGATGTCGATGTCGGCCAGTTCGCCGGCGTGCTGGGCGAAGCCGATCGGGTCGTCCAGGTCGGAGGCGCTCGGCAGGAGGTCGGGGTGCGACCAGAGTTCGTCGCGACCATCGACGCCGCGCGCATCGCGTACCGCAGCCCACAGGTTCGCCGCATCGCGAAGCCGCCGCGGCCGGAGCTGGAGGCCGACCAGCGTGGCGAACGTCTGCTCCGCCGGACCACCCGCGGCCCGACGCCGCCGTACCGTCTCCGCCAACTGCACAGCCGCCGGCATCCGGTCCTTCGTGGCCTGCCGTACGACGTCGTCCACCCAGCCCTCGACCAACGCGAGCGCGGTCTCGAGCCGAACCAGAGCCGCCTTCTGCTGCTCGGAGTCCTCCGGCTCGAAGAGCCCGCCCGCGAGGGCTTCCTGCATGGCCTCCGGGTTCTGCGGGTCGATGCCCGACATCGCCTGCTCGATCTTGCCCGTGTCGACCTCGATGCCCGCGGCGTAGTCCGCCACTGCGGCAAGTACGTGCTGGCGAAGCCACGGCACCCCGGCATACAGACGCTGGTGGGCGACCTCGCGCAGCGCCAAGTACAGCCGGACGTCCTCGTCGGCCAGCCCCAGCCCCTCAGCGAACTTCGCAACGTTGTCCGGGAGCAGGATGGCCTGTCCGGTCGGCCCGAGCGGCAGTCCGATGTCGGACGAGCTCACGACCTCGCCGGCCAGCTCACCCAGCCCTTGACCGACCTGCGCACCGAAGATGGAACCACCCAGCTGCCGCAGCATGCCCGCCATCGGCCCCGCCAGCTGCTGAGCCTCGGCCGGCAGCGCGTTGCCCATGGCACCGGCGACGTGCTCGGCGACCGGGTCGACGATCGTCTGCCAGACCGGCAGGGTGTTCTCCACCCACTCCGCGCGGCTCCAGGCCGCGGAAGTCGTGGACGCCTCCGGCAAAGTGGTCGCCTCGTCCAGCCAGTGCTCGGCCAGCCGGACCGCGTCCGCGACCCGGTCCGAGTCGGTCGGCGTGATGGATCGGTCGCCGCCCGCGGAGACGGTCTTGCGGGCGATGTCCTTGGCCAGATCCCAGTTCACCGGCTTGCCGTCGCCGGAACCGCTGAGCAGCTGCTGGACCTGGGCGAAGATCGCGTTCAGGTCGGGGGCGCCGCCCGCGCCGGCCGCTCCGGAGAACTGCTGGAACATGGCCTCGAACGGAGTTCCCTTGAACGGGTTGTCCGGTTCGTCGCTCATCGGAGTGGGCCTTCCTGTGCGGGTGGGGCGTACTACTCCAACGTACTGGTTCCACCCGCCGGTTCCGCCTCCGGCGAACGCATTACCCCTCCACTTAGCCCCTGGCAGACCCCTGACTTCTCCCCGAGCCCCCAACACCACAGCCCTCCTGACGCGGCAGCCGCAGCCGGCGTAGGGCATCCGACCGACCGGGCGCCGACCGCGAAGCTGCGGGCCGTACGACGGATCCGCAGTCGGGGAGTGGACACGAGTACGGCGGAGTCGCCGCCGGCAGGTGCGGAGTGGATGCGGTACGGCGCGGTCCGAGCCGACAGGTGCTGCGGGTGCGGCGGGCCGGGGCCGCGGGTGAGTGGAGTGGGTGTGGGCGGGCCGGAACTGTGGGTGGGGAGTGGATGGACGGGGGTGAGGGGTGGGTCAGAGGTAGGGCGGATGGTGGAGATGAGGGGCGGGGGCGGGGTGGGGTGGGGAGGAGGTCGAGAGAGAATTGAGGGGGTGGGGGTTTGGCGTGGTATTTGTGGGGTGGTTTCCCGGTGGGAGTGAGGGACGATGAGCGACGCGATCAGGCTGCTGGACATCCGTGAGGGTGTGCTGTCCAGCGAGGAAGTGCTGGCCGCTGTCTCTGACCCGACCGCCGGTGGGACTGCTCTCTTCATCGGTACTGTGCGCAACCACGACGACGCGAAGCCGGTTGACCGGCTGAGCTACGAGGCTCACCCGGACGCGCTGGAGCACCTGCGGACGGTCGCGCAGCGTGTCTGCGACGACCCCGCTGTGACCGCGCTGGCCGCCGTACACCGGACCGGGGACCTGAAGATCGGCGACGCCGCCGTGATCGTGGCCGTGGCGGCCTCGCATCGCGATGTCGCGTTCGCCGCGTGCCGGCGGCTGATCGACGATCTCAAGGCCGAGGTCCCGATTTGGAAACACCAGCACTTCAGCGACGGTGCCAGCGAGTGGGTCGGCGCTCACTGACACGTACGCTGGGCGCATGAAGGTGGCCGGATGAAGGTTTTGGCGTGGCTGGCGTTCCCGCTGGTCGCCACGCTCCTGGCGATGTGCTGGGCAGCGTGGCGCGGGCGGAGCCGTGGACCGCGCCGGTCCGGCGGTGCCTTCGCATCGGTCGAGGATTTCCGCCGCTTCAACGAAGCACTCGCCGCGCCGGGACCACGGGCAACCCCGAAACGCCGCCGAGGACTCCGCCGCCGTACCCCCAAGAACCCGGCAGTTGACTCACCCACGCCGAGATCCGAGTCGGCCGCGAACCCCACCCCTCCGGATCCCCAAGGCTCCACCCGCACCTCGAGCGCCGCGAAATTCCGCGCGACCGGTACGGCGAGTGGTGCCGGGAGGACTGGATTCGGTGGATCCGGGACGGTTGGGGTTGCTGGCGCGTTGGAATCAGCAGGGGCGCTTGCCGTGACCAGGAAGCTCGGTTCGGCCGAGACGTTCGGTTCCACCAACATCGCAGGGCAGGGTTCGTGACACGTCGCACCGCCACGCTGGTCGCCTCGATCATCGTGCTCGTCATCTCGCTCGGGCTGGTCACCGCCTTCCCGGTGCCGTTCGTCTCGTTCAGCCCGGGGCCGGTGCGGGACACCCTCGGCGAGTCGAAGGGCAAGCCGGTCATCGAGATCACCGGGCACGAGACGTTCCCGACCTCCGGCCAGCTCGACCTGACCACAGTGTCGGTCACGTCTCCGGAGCGTGAACTCACCCTGCCGCAGGCGATGCGCAACTGGCTCGACCCGCATCACGACCTGTTCCCGCGCGACATCATCTACCCGCCGGACACGAGCGCCGACGAGGTCGAGGAGCAGAACACGGCGGAGATGACCGGATCGCAGGACAGCGCGATCGCGGCCGCTCTGCAGGCGGCGAAGGTGCCGTTCCACCCGAAGGTCTCGACGGTGGGGAAGGAGACCCCGGCGGACGGCAAGCTGAAGCCGGGCGATGTCGTTCTCGCGGTCGACGGAGTGACGGTGTCGCAGGTCCCGCAGGTCGGCGAGCTCGTCCGCAAGCACAAGGTGGGCGAGAACGTCGTCTTCCTGATCCGTCGCGACAACGCCGAGCAGACCGTGCAGCTGAAGACCGCGGCCACGCCGGGAGAGGCCACCCGCCCGATGGTCGGCATCACCATCGGCGTCGAATCGACGGTCAAGGTGACGGTCAACCTGGGCCAGGACATCGGCGGCCCGAGTGCCGGTACGGCGTTCGCGCTGGCCATCTACGACAAACTGACACCGGGCGCGTTGCTGGCCGGCAAGCACGTCGCCGGCACCGGGACGATCGACGCACTCGGCCAGGTCGGCGCGATCGGCGGGATCCAGCAGAAGATCGCCGGTGCCAAGGAGGACGGTGCCACCGTGTTCCTGGTCCCCGGGCCGAACTGCGAGGCCGCACTGCACGCGGACGTGAAGGACATCCAGCTGGTGAAGATCACCACTCTGAACGAGGCGATCAGCGCCCTGAAGGCCATCGGCGATGGAACCGGAGCAGTCCCGACATGTACGCCGTGAACCACCTGAACGTATCGGCCGGCCGAAGGGGAGATCTGGCGGCATGGATTCCGTAGGCACTCTGCCTCCCGACGCGCTCAGTCGCGCGGTGATCGAGATCGAGAAGCACGTCAGCAGCGCGGGCTGGGACCAGCCCGCGCAGCTTTTCGCGCTGGTCCCGACCGAGGAACTGCTCCGCGCCGAACCGCAACTGGCCGCCGAGCTCGGCGCCGAGGACGCGTCCCAGCCGCTGACCCCGGTCGCCCAGGGCGAACTGCCCGGTGGTCTCGAGGACGAGCACCTGGCCGACGCACTCGGCCGGATCGAGTGGCCGGACGGAGTCAGCGGCTGTGCCCTCGCGATCGAGCGAGTCGTCCTGCCCGCCTCAGCCGAAGCCGGTCTCTCCAGCGCCGAATCCGACGCCGAGCTCGCCCGGATGGCCGGCAGCGATCCACGCCGCCACGAGGTCCGGATGGTCGCCGCGGTCCTGCGCGAAGGCGACCGGTTCGGGGCCGTCCGGCTGCGCTCACACGACGAGGACAGCGCCGTCCTGACCGGCGCCGACTTGGTCCCCACGCTGTGCGAAGTACTGTCTTTGACATTCGAACCTTCGGTCGACAGCCGGCCGGGCGAAGGTCCTGGGGTCGACGGCATGAGTGACGACGAGGAGAACCGATCATGAGTGACGGCGTCTACGACATGCCGGAGGAGCCGCGGCGAACCCGGCGAACGTCTGGAGGACGGCCCCGGGCCCTGCTGCCGACGATCGCCACACTGATCGTCCTGCTCATCCTGTTCAGCGTCTTCACCGACGTCTGGACCCAGCGACTGTGGTACCGCTCGGTGGACCTCGGCTCCGTGTTCAGCACGGTCCTCGGGACCCGGGTGCTGCTGTTCGTGGTGGTCGGCCTGTTGATGGCGGCCGCCGTGGTCGCGAACATCATCGTCGCGTACCGCACCCGGCCGCGGGTCGCCCTCGCGCCGTCGCCGAGCCCTGGCTTCGAGCGGTACGGCGACATGCTGCAGCAGCGCGGGAAGATCGCCGTGGGTGTGGTCGCGGCGCTGATGCTGGTGTTCGGCGGCTCGGCCGCGTCGGGGGAGTGGAAGGTCTTCCTGGCCTGGCGGAACCGGACCCCGTTCGGCGTCACCGACAAGCACTTCAACAAGGACATCGCGTTCTTCGTCTTCGACTACCCGTGGCTGCGCGTCCTGCTCGGCTTCGGCTACTCGATCGTGCTGCTGTCGCTGGTCGCGGCGATCATCACCCACTACCTGTACGGCGGCTTCCGCCCGTCCGCGAAGGGCCAGAAGGCTTCCGGTGCGGCGCAGGTGCAGTTCTCCGTTCTGCTCGGGCTGCTCGTCCTGTTGAAGGCGTTCAGCTACTGGCTGGACCGCTACGGGCTGACGACGTCGGAAAGCCGTTTGTTCACCGGTATCTCCTACACAGGTGACAACGCCGTCCTGCCCAGCAAGGAGATCCTGGCAGTCATCGCGGTGCTGTGTGCCGGGTTGTTCTTCGCCAACGTCGTACGCAAGACCTGGCTGCTTCCGGGCGTGGGCACCGTCGTCCTGATCCTGTCGGCGATCCTCCTCGGTGCCTTGTGGCCGGCGGCCCTGCAGCAGTTGCGCGTCCGGCCGAGCGAGCCGGTGCGTGAGGCGCCGTACATTTCCAAGAACATCGAGGCGACGCGCCAGGCGTACGACCTGGAGGGCACCCAGGTCATCAACTACCCGGCGAAGTCGACGGCGACCCCGACCGATCTGGCTGCCGATGCCGAGGTGCTGCCGGGGATCCGGCTGATCGACCCGAGTGTTGTCGGTCCGGCCTTCGAGCAGCTGCAGCAGGTCCGCGGTTTCTACTCGTTCCCGACCGACCTCGACGTCGACCGGTACAAGATCGGCAACGAGGTCAGGGACACCGTGATCGCGGTCCGCGAGGTGCAGGTCGACCGTTTGCCTGCCGGTCAGCGCAACTGGAACAACGACCACACCGTCTACACCCACGGCTTCGGCGTCGTCGCCGCGAACGGTAACCAGCGGGCTGTCGATGGTGCGCCCGTGTGGTCCGAGGGAGGCCTGCCGCCGGAGGGACAGCTCGGAAAGTACGAACCGCGGATTTACTTCGGCGAGCAGTCCCCGGACTACTCGATCGTCGGCGGGCCGAAGGGTGGTCAGGCGGTCGAGCTCGACACGCCCGAGGGCACGAACGGCGGTGACCCGACGCTGAACACCTACACCGGCAAGGGCGGCGTCCCGGTCGGCTCGTTCTTCAACCGGTTGCTCTACGCCACCAAGTTCCGGGATGCGAACATCCTGCTGTCCAGCCGGGTGAACCCCGATTCGAAGATCCTCTACGACCGCAGCCCGCGCGAGCGGGTCGAGAAGGCCGCGCCCTGGCTCACCCCGGACGGCGACCCGTACCCGGCCGTCGTCGACGGCCAGGTCGTCTGGATCGTCGACGGCTACACCACCTCGGCGAACTACCCGTACTCCGAGAAGGTCGCCCTGGACGACAGCACCCGGGACACCACGACCGGCCGCGGAACCATCGCGCAGCAGCCGAGCGAGGAGATCAACTACATCCGCAACTCGGTCAAGGCCGTCGTCAACGCGTACGACGGTTCGGTCGAGCTGTACGCCTGGGACGAGAGCGACCCGGTGCTGAAGACGTGGATGAAGGCGTTCCCGGACACGGTCAAGCCGCGTTCGGACATCTCGCCCGCGCTGATGTCCCACCTGCGGTACCCGGAGGACATGTTCAAGGTCCAGCGTGACCTGCTGGCCAAGTACCACGTGCAGGACTCGACCACCTGGTACCAGAACAGCGACCTGTGGCGCGTCCCGGCGGACCCGACCGCGGTCTCCGCCGGCGCCGATGCGTCTGCTCAAATCAAACAACCTCCCTTCTACCTCTCGTTGCGGATGCCCGGTCAGGCCGAGCCGAGGTTCTCGCTGACCTCGGTGTACGTGCCGAACGCGGAGCGGGAGAACCTGACCGCGTTCATGGCCGTCGATGCCGAGGCGACCTCGCCGGACTACGGCAAGTTCCGGATCCTCCGATTGCCCGGAAATGTGCAAATCCCTGGTCCTGGACAGGTGTTCAACAAGTTCCAGACCGACGACGGGATCAGAACCGCGCTGCTGCCGATCAACCAGCCGACCAGTGGCGCCAGAGCCCAGTTCGGCAACCTGCTGACGCTGCCCCTCGGTGGCGGTCTGCTCTACGTCCAGCCCGTGTACTCGGTCCGGACGAGTGGTCCCGGTAGTTATCCGGTGCTTCGGTATGTGCTCGTCGCATTCGGCGACAACGTCGCGTACGGCGGGACCCTGAAGGAGGCGCTGGACAAGGTATTCAAGGCCGACGTCAACACCGGTGAGCCACCGCCGCCCAACCAGCCGAACCAGCCCAACCAGCCCAACCAGACGGTCAAGCAGGCACTGGCGCAGGCACAGGCAGCGTATGCGGCGGCCGACGCTGCCCTGAAGGCCGGCGACCTCGCGGAATACCAGAAGCAGGTCGGCCTGATGAAGGCGGCGATCGACCGTGCCGTGGCAGCGGGAGCCACGCCGACGCCGACCACTCCGGCTCCCAGCGGTACGCCGACCACGACACCGACGACGCCGGCACCATCGAGCCCGCCGACCTCGCCGACAGGCTGACCCACCGGCTGCTTACCCGGGGCGGTGACACCGACAACCGTCGGCGTCGCCGCCCCGCTTCATTGCCCAAAGCACCCGTTGCCCACAGCACCGGATCGCCGCAGTTGATCGGGGCGGAGCTCACTGCATCAGGTGGTCGCCTCCGGATGGAAGCCGGCCGCCGTGTCGAGGAGGTCCTGTTCGGAGAAGCGTCCCCGATCGAGTGACACCTCGGCCGCGACTCCCGGCGAGACGAAGTAGAACACCTCGTCGTCCCCGAGCAGGCCGTCGTACTCACCGACCTTGACCGGGCGCAGCTCCCAGCTCTCCGGATCCTTCTCCTCGTACTCGGCCAGGAAGGCCTTCAGCGCTTCGAGATCCGTCAGCTTCTCGCCACGCATCGTCTTCACCGTCAGGTCCACCCTGTAGGCGCCCTCGGGATCCGGCCCGGTCTCCCAGACCCGGCTGTGGAAGCGGACGTCCTCCCACTCGTATTCGAAGTCGGTCGGCGTACCGATCCCGCCGGGAAGGTGCTCGATCACGAAGCCGTCCAAGGTGCATGCCCTCTGCTCGGTCGATGGGGGAGCCACGGCGTACCCGGATCGCGGCTCGACACCGCTCGCCGCGGCCGTGGTGGTCGTCCAGGCGCCGAGTGAGGCGAGGACGACCGCGCTCCCGATCACGATACGACGGGTCGTCGGCACGACTCGGGAACCAAGGGAAGAACGCGACATGGCTGCCTCCTGAGGGCGTCGACGCCGTGCCTGCTGCACAACGTCTTCTTGCCCTAGAAGTTGCACCGATCGCCGCGCTTCCCGGCGCGCGATTTCGAACCTGTGGAAAAGACCGTCAGAAGCCGATCAGGCGATGCAGCCGGTGGAACGTCTGCTCGAAACCGAGCTTCGGCCACGTCCGCGATGACAGGAGGTTCGTCACCCGCCAGTCAGTCACCACGGACGTGTAACCGGTGTCGGCGGACCATTGCAGCACAGCCTCACCCAATGCGCGGCCGGCCCCACGACCACGTGCTTCCGGCAGTACGGCGGCAAAGCCCAGGAACCCAGCGTTGTCCGGTCGAGCCAACCCGCTGTGCGCACTGGACTTGTCCAGCGAGCACCCGACCGACGAGCCGATCACGCGACCGACGTACTCGGCGACAAAGGTCGCATAGTCCGGGTCGTCGATCGACTCCTCCCAGTCGGCGAGCGCCTCCTCCAACGTGGGTAGCTCCCCAGCGGAGAACACCGGCGACCGTCCCTGGTGTTGTGGCAGTACCAGGTCCAGCTCAGCGAGTACGGCGATGTCGTCGCGCGTGGCACGTCGTACGGCTAGACCAGCCGGTGCCTCCAGGCGAGTACTCGGCGCCGGACGGAGAGCATGCGCATGCTGCGAGCCGAACCCCAGTCGGAACCAGGCATCGACCAGCTCAGCGTCGTCCGGCACCAACACGTAATGGGCCGTCCGGCCGTCGTCCACCCACTGGGCAGCGGCAACGGCGTAGAGGTCGCGGATGTGTTCAGGCTCACGGACAGCGTGGCCAGCAGCCTCGACCCAGACGTTAGGACCCCAGGTAGGCGACGGCTTGGGCGCACCAAGCACGTAGCCGGTCAGCTCGTCCCCTTCGACCAGTACGGCGCCGGAAGCACTCTCGCTCTCCCATACAGCCGTGACCTCGACCACAGCGACCTGCTCGTCCTCGTACTCGGCAGGCAGCAGAGGGTGTCGCTTCCGATGCTCCTTGTGCCGCTCCGCGAGCAGTCGGGCCGCCGCAGGCAGGTCCGCCTCCGCGAACGGGCGAATGACGTGTCTGGACATACCCGGACGGTACGCCGCACCGCCCGCCGCTGACACGGGTTTTTCGTCTACCCGGAGCCACACCGGGAACCGATTTGGTTGCTCAGCCCCGATCCACTAAGCTAAAACCACAACGACGCGGGGTGGAGCAGCTCGGTAGCTCGCTGGGCTCATAACCCAGAGGTCGCAGGTTCAAATCCTGCCCCCGCTACGAAAGAAGGCCCGGACCAACAGGTCCGGGCCTTCGTCTTGCTATGTGGGGTCTGACCTGGGGTTTTGTCCGTCGCCGCTCGGCTCAGCGCTCCTCATCAGCCGACGACTGCGAGGGGTGGGTCTCCGTCATCGGGGTCTGTGTCCGGGCGGTTTGTGACCAGATCTGTGACCAGCGGATCTGGATCTGGCTCTGTGATGCCCGCCGCCTGAGCGATCAGCACCCCCATCGCCTGGGCGAGCGGGCGGTCGATGCCCTGTGACCGGTGAGTGTAGATCTTCATCGTGACGGACGTGTCCGCGTGGCCGATGCGTTCGCTCAGGATCTTCACGTTGTGTCCGGCATCCTGAGCCATCGTCGCGTAGGTGTGACGCACGTCGTGCAGCCTGATCCGGGGAACACCGGCACGGTCGACAAGCCGATTGAATCGAGCTGTGATGGTGTCCGGGTGCAGCGGGCGTCCCTCGGGTCCAACCATGATGTAGTCGTGCTTCGGGTAGCTCCCCTCGAATGCGTCTCGCTCGTCGTTGATACGTTCGAGGTACCGGCGTAGGTAGGTCAGGGTGAAGGTGTCGAGTGCGATATCTCGCTCGCCCGCGGCGGACTTACCGTCAGACTCCACAGCTCGCCCGCGCACCACCACTCGGGTGTCTTCGATGGTGAGTGTTCCTGCGTCCAGGTCGAGCATGGACCGCTGGACGCCGGCCAATTCCGATCGGCGCATTCCAGTTGTGGCCGCCAGCAACCACATTCCGTCGTACCGGTCCTGTAGAGCTACGCGCAGGAAGGCTCCGAGCTGTTCGACTGTCCAGATGTTTCCACGCTTCCGCGTGGAGCGCCGCCTTTCTCGGGGGAGTACCGCGAACGCGGCCGGGTTGGTGTGTAGGTAGCCCCAGCGCACCGCGTCCGCGAGCGACCGCAGCATTACGACGTGGACGTTGCGGATCGACTTCACACTCAGACCGGCGGAGTATTCACCTGGCACTCTGCCGCGCCGGTATCGGCGTACGGCCTCGCGGGCGGCGCTGTAGTTCGTGCCGCACGCCCTGGCGATGTCGGTTGGGGTCGGCCCTGCGCCGTCCCTGTCGGACTGATGACTGAGCCAGAATTCGTACATTCGATGGTTGCCGTCGCCTTTCCGTCGTCCGTTGTCCCGTAGGTGTTTGTAGAAGGCGTTGATTCTTGGCACTGTCAGCTCACCGAGCCAACGTGTGCCGAGGACGGGTTCGATGTACGCATCGATGTTGTCGCGGTAGTTCTGCACTGTTGTCGGTTTGAGGTTGTCCTCGTTAGCAGTGAGCCACTCGTTCATGAAGGCGGCCACGCGAATCTTCTTGGCGGTGACAGAGCGGCCGGTTTCGGCGCGCTTCTTCGCCTCGATTGCAGCCTCCAGAGCGTCTTCCTCCGTTGCGAAGCCGCCTTGGTATGGGCGCTGTCGCGCGCCGGTCAGCGGATGCGGCTCCAGCTCGACCCGATACGCCCAGGTGTTCCCGCGCTGCCAGACCGTGATGCCCGGGATCTTCCGGCGGCTCATGCTGCCTGTACTTCCTCTCCGTCGATAAACGCTTGAAGCTTTGCGGTGACTACGAAGACCCGGCCTCCCAGACGACGCGTAGGCAGCTCGCCGGTAGCAGCGAATCGGTAGGCGCTCGCACGGCTGAGCCCGATGAGCTGGGCTGCCTTCGGTACAGAGATCAGGGCCGGGAGGGTGGCGATGTCGATCATTGGTGGTGCGTCTCCTTCAGTCGGTCGAGAGGCCCTGACGAAATTGACAAAATTGACAGAATGGGGGTTCTGTCGTTTTTGTCACTTTTGTCAGGGGGTGGCGAGGATTGCGGGGTGGACTTCGTAGGCGGTCGAGGGGCGGCCGCGCTTGCCGGTCGTCTCGGGTGTCTTGGGACGGATGTGGCCGTGATCGGTGAGCAGAGTGAGCGCGGGATCGAGGTCGGCGGCGGTGGCGAATCGGGTGCGGCCTTGGAGGGAACGGAGGGCATCTCGTCGGGTGAAGGTGGGGTGTCCGTGTTTGGTGATCCAGGTGAGGACTTCGCGGGCGTCGTCGAGGTCGGGGTCGGATCGGCCCATGAGGTCGTAGACGGCTAGGGCGTGGTCGAGGTAGTAGCGGCCGACGTTTTCGGCGGCGCGCATGGTGTCTGCGGTGATGGGGCGGGCGTAGCCGTGGTGGAAGTTGTGGGCGATGTGGATCACGGCCGCCAGCCGGACGACGGCACCGGCGAGCTTGGAGGCCCAGTCGGTGATGCCGGCGAGCTGTCCGGTCTGTGGGTGCAGTCGTGGTTCCAGCCAGTTCTGGAAGTCCAGCAGGACTTGTCCGGCTTCGGGTTCGAGGTCGAGTTGGTGCGGTTGGTCGTGGTCGGCCAGGACAAGTACGAGGGTTTTGAGTGCGTCGCGGTACGTCGTTTCGATGTGTTCCGGGACGGGTTCGGCTTCATTGTTGCGGCTGCCCACGGTGTTGGGTGGAACGCTGTAGAGGATCCGCGCCAGCACGCCGCGATCCCGGAAGCCTGGCTGTGCCGCCAGCCCTGCAAGGGTTCCCGGTTGCGTGGTGACTCCGAGGGTGAGCGCGGGTCGCTCGACCGTCTCTGACTCGCGGCCTTTGCGGTCGACTTGGAGTTTGTCGCCGGCGTGGCCTTTGAGGAACACGCCCAGGTTGGGTTGTGCGGAGTAGCGGGTGCCGGTGAGGGTGGCGAACACGTCGCCTTCGGCGGACAGGACGGCCATTCGGCCGCCGTGGGTGGCGAGTAGCGATATGCATGATTCGGGCGTTACGTCGTCGGTCATCAGCCGGGGCAGTTCGGGTACGGCGATGCCCGCGGCTTCCTTGGCGGCTGCGGTCGCGTCGGCCAGTGCCTCTTGCGGGTTGGCTTGGGCGCGTTCGGCTTTCTTGGCCAGGTCCTCGGCGCGGGCCGCCGCGATCCGGGCGGCCAGCTCGGCTTCTACGCGACGTTCTGCCGCGATCTCCCGCAGGGCGTCCTCAGCATCGGAGAGAGGCGCGGTCATGGCGCGGAACACCGGCGACTTCCGAGACCCGGGCGGTAGCGCGGTGACGGTGTAGAGGTTGACCTGTTCGAGCCACGATCGGGTGACCCGAACCAGCACCTTGCCGCCGGCGGCCGTGGACAGGCAGGCCAGCGCCACGGACCCGGCCAGGTCGACCGGGGTCTGTGTGGCTTCCGCGACCGCGTCGACCTGATCAGCGAGCCAGCCGGGGAAGACCTGTACGGGGAAGGGGCGGACGAGCCGCTTGGTCTTCAGCGGCACCGGCGGACCGTCCCACCCCTGTACGGCGACCGGTGCCGAAAAATCGCGTTGCGGATCCCGAGCACGGTTTTCGGTGAGCGCCGGTCGGATTGGCGTCGGCGGGACCGGGTCCCACGGGTCGTCGGGTGGCTCGGTGAGCGGTGGCAGGGGTGGCAGCCAGTCGGGCAGCTCGGCGGTCACGCGGCGATCCCTTCGGCACGGAACCCGCCAGCGATGGCGGCTCGGATTTCGCGGGCGGTCTGTTCGGCTTGCTGTCCCACGTCGGTCAGCGCGACGACGGCATCGGTGTAGCTAATCGCACCGGCCGCGACCATCCGCGCAACGCCTCTCGCGGCGCCGTAGAGCGTCGTTCGGCGCTTGCCCTCGGGTGCGTGCCGGACCGCGTCCAGGTGAGCGTCTAGCAGCCGCTCCGGGTGGGAGATGCCTCCCGCTTCGGTGGTGCTGATCGGCCCGGTCGGACGGGCGGTGGAGACGGCCGGCGCGATGGGCAGGCACGCACCGATCAACGCGGAGGGCATCTCCACCGGCTCCGCCAGCCCCGCGCCCCACTGGTACGGCTGGTGGGTGCGGTGGTGGATCGACGGCGGAAGCACGACGTAGCCGCCGTCTGCCTTGATGTCGATCCCGGCCCGGTTCGGCATCGGCCGTGACGGGATCTCGCGGCCGGGGTGGTGGTAGTAGAGGTGCACACCACCCGAGCCGGTGCGAACCCACAGCGTGCGCGGCACCACCTGGTGCACCACCAGCTCGCCCAGGCTGGCGCTGCCGCCGTGCGCGGGATCCACATCGACCACCACCAGCCCGGACACGGCACCGGTCCGTACTGCGAGCTGCCCATGGGGTACGGCGGTCACGATCTGCGCGACACGGTCGGGGTCGGTGGTGCCCGCGTAGAACCCGTGACAGGTCAGGTGCCCACAGGTCGCCGGGTCGTGGGGGTTGTCTCGGCAGTCGTCGCAGTTGGCAACCGGCCGCTTGGAGCGACCGAGCATGAACACCGACCAGCCGCGCTCGGTCGCGGCGACAGCGGCAGTCAGCAGGTCGTTCATCGGTGGTACCTCCTCGAGTTGGCTAGGCGGCGGTCGGGTAGCTGGCGGCGTCGATGCAGTCGATGCAGCGGCCGTCCGAGGTGGGGATGCAGTACTCAGTGACGGTCCGGCAGAGCCCGCAGGTACGGCGGGCTTCCATCGCCTTGTCCAGCGCGTTGAGCTGTGCCGGGGACGGCGTCCGGGAGGGCTTCGCAAGGTCGAGCCGGTACAGCCACGCCCAGCGCTTGCCGTTGCGCCAGACCAGCAGCGCATACGGCTCCTGACCGCCCGGACACATCCGCATCGCCCGGAGCTGACGGCGCGTGGCCAGCCCTGCCGGCGCCCACCGGAACCGGAACACCGGCGTCCCATGGTGGTCCCAGCCGAGGACCTGTTGGCCGTTCCACAGCTCGATCCACCGCGACGCGGCCGGGTGCAGCGTGGCGCGATCCAGTGCCTCCGTCATGCCGCCACCCCGTCCGCGTTCGCGTGGTCGACGGCGGCGATACGGCTTGCGACCCACTCGAAGACCGGGACGGCCACCGAGTTGCCGAGCTGGGCGTACCGGTCGCGGTCGCCCTGCGGGACGCCGTTGGAGGTGGTGGTCCAGCCGTCCGGAAACCCCTGTAGCCGCTCACTCTCCAGCGGTGTCAGACGGCGCGGCCCGGTGTGGGACTGGACAACGTAGGTGACCATCGACGGGTCTTGCTTGTCGTTGCCGCCATGGCTGACCAGCGAGTGCGCATACGGCGGCGCCCAGGTCGTCAGGCCGCCTCGATCGGCTGTGTTGTCGCGGTCGCAGCGACCGCCTCCAGCGCCGTACGGAGCGCCGGCGGAAGGTTCCGGCGTCGCCTCGCAGTGCGGGTGAGGATCCCCCGACAAACGGTTGGGTTCAAGGAGTACGCGGACAGGTGCGGTCCGGTCTCCAGAATGTCCGACAAGGACGAGTCTGCGGCGTCGGTGGGGTACTCCGAAACCGCGACCGTCCAGCACCCGCCACGCGCAGTCCATCCCGAGGTCGGCCAGGTCCGCGAGCACGGTCCCGAAGTCGCGGCCGTCGTTGACGGACAGAAGACCAGGGACGTTTTCCCCAACGAACCAACGCGGACGAAGCTCACCCAGCAGTCGCGCAACGTGCACCCACAGACCCGAGCGTGGGTCGTCCAAGCCCGCACGACGGCCGCGAGATGAGTTCCCCTGGCAGGGCCACCCAGCAGCGAGGACGGTTCGGTCGGGAACAACTCCAACTGCTGTGAGGTCATCAGCACTCAACTCCGTGAGGTCTTCCAACAAGACGGTTCCGGGGACCCGGTCGGCCAGCACACCCCGCGCCTGGGCGTCGATCTCGACAGCGGCAGCGGTGGGGATTCCGGCGCGGTGAAACCCGAGATCGATACCGCCGATCCCGGCGCACAGCGACACCAAATGCAGCGGCTCAATGGATGCAGTCACGGCGCTCTCCTCCGTCAGCGGTTCTTGTGGTTGATGTGGTTGAGCAGGCGGCGTCCGATGCGTTCGCGGCGGCCGGCGCCCTTGCAGCGCGGGCAGTTGCGGAACTTCTTCCCGGACGGGGACCGGGACTTGCCCGACCCGGCGCAGCGCTCGCAGTTCGCGTACGGCCAGACCGCACACGCCAGCAGATAGAGCCCGGTCAGCACGAGTCCGGCGATAACCAGAACGGCGACCCGTTCGGGGCGGCTCAGCGCGTCGGCCTTGCCGGCGGCATCCGCGATCGTCGCGGTCGCGGTGAGGATCAGCCCGGACCCACCGAGCAAGACCGCATGAACAGGATCAGACATCATCATCACTTTCTGTAGTCGCTTGAGGGTGTGACGAGCCGAGGCGACGACCCTGCGGGTGTCTGCCTGGTTCGGTGAGGTGGGACGGTTAGGTGCCGGTGATCGGGTTAGGTTCCTAACTCCGACCCTTCGATGCGTCTATGTGGCCGTGACCTGCGGAAAGTTAGCGAGTGAGGCGAGTTAACCGAGGGCCGGAAACCGCTGGTCAGTGCCCGGTTCAAGGCGGTTTCCGACGCCTGGTGTGGGGCTAACTCGCTAGCGTCCCGGCGTCCTCTCCGCTCTCGTCTGTGTCTCCGGCGTCCTGCTCGCGCCGGACGATCGCGTCACGGACGGTGACCGGGTCGAGGGGATAGCGGTTCCCGGTCGAGGGCACCTTGATCCCGTGCTCGCGCTCCAGCAGCTCCCGCAGCGCCTTCCCGGTCAGGCCCTGGTACGGCGTCCAGGTCGGCGCGTGCCGCTTCAGCAGCGCGGGCACGTCCGCGATCGGGCGCGGGTCGTCTCCGAGGACCTCGTCCAGGTCCGAGAGCAGGTCGCGGGTCTCGATCTGCACGGGGCGGGAGTCCGGGACGGTCTTGCCGAGCTTGGCGATCGCGTCCAGGGACCGCTGGATCAGCGGCGTGACCTGGTCATTGCCCTTGGCAACGTCGAGGTAGTACCACTGCAACATCTCCGACCGCTCCCCGGTGAAGCCCTTCACGACGGCGGTTCCCTTGTCGGTGCCGGGGATCAGCTCGGTCGCGCGGTGGCCAGCGCTGTAGGCGCCCTGACCGAGCAGGGCGTCGTTGGCGACGTGGTCGCCGACCGCGAACGCGATCCCGTTGGAGCAGTTGCGGGTCACGTCGCGCGGCATGGAGTCCTTCGTGGGTGCCTGTGTCGAGACGATCATGTGAATGCCGCGTTTGCGTCCGAGCTTCACGATGTCGACCAGCAGTTGCGCGATCTCCTTGCCGTAGGTGCCGTGCTGGATCGCCACGTGCGCCTCCTCGAGCAGGCACACCAGCGGGTGCAGCCCGACATCGGCCGATGCGAGTTCACGAGTGACGGACGGGACCTCGTACCGGAGCAGGAGTTCGCCGCGTCGCTGGACCTCTTCATGAACGTTCACGAGCTGGTCGCGGATAGTTTTCATGGAATCGTCGTCGGCGCCCATGATGTAGCTCGAACAGCGGGACTTGAACACCTCGAAGTCGTAGTTCACGTCCGGCACCCAGATCCGCAGCTCGGCGGTCGGGTCGAGCGCGCAGCCGATCATGACCGCCCGCGCCGCCGAAGACTTGCCCTGCCCCGGCATACCGCCAGCGATCGTGTTGCGTTCCATGACCGGCGCCACCAGCGCGTCACCGCGCAGCGTCTTGCCCGCGGGTACGCCCTTGAACACGTCCACGAGCCCGCCGCTGATCAGCGGGTACTCGCCCGCGCCCTCAGCCAGTGCGCCCTTGTCCGCGATCCACAGATCCATGATCCCGGCCTCGGTGCCGGTGGTCGGCCACACCTCCTTCGCTGCCCGGTGAAGGCCGGTTGCGAGGTCGCCACGGCGGCGCGCGATCTTGTCCGCCGTCACGCCGGCGGGTAGCCGCACGACGGCGTGCGTGCCGCGTCCGTCGACCCTCGCGGGGGTGATGAACTGAATCTTCAGACCAGCTTTCAGGTACTGCGTGATGGCCGGGATGCGCAGCGCCTCCAGCGCCCGCGCGATCGTGGTTTCATCGATCGTCGCGTCCCACTCGGTATCGGCGGTCGTGACCAGCCACGCCGGCGGCTCGGCGCGGCGCTTGCCCTCGCGCCAGGCCGCGATCACGATCAGGAACGGTGCCGCGATCGACACCCCGGACCAGATCAGGGCGCCGGCCGCGATCAGGAACCCGATCAGGGCGAAGAACCCCAGCCATACGCCCGTGAACGAGCCGTGCCCGGTCGCCTTGGTCAGGATCGCGATCAGCAGCACCAGGAACGGCACCCCGATCGTCATCGCTACCGTGACCTTCAAGACACCCCATGCGAGCTTCGGCAGGTCCATCAGGCGCTTGTGCCGGCGGTCGGTCGCGGACTCCTTGCGGTCGGTCCACTGCTTCAGTTCCTCGCGATCGCCGACCGACTCGGCGGCCTTGATCTGGCGCCGATAGACACCCATCGTGGACGCGTCCCACGCCCGCTTCGCCCACGATTCCAGGCCCTGCACGACCGTGAACGACTCGCGCAGCACCAGCTTGCTCGCGGTCTTGGTCTTGTCGTGCGTCGCGACGGTCTTCGAGGCGCGCGCCACCACCTGCGTGGTCGTCACCGCCCGCCGCACCAGCGCACCACGGTTCGCCAGGCGCCGATCCAGCTCAGCCGACTCCTCATCGGACAAGATCACGGCCTCGGAGTCGTCATCGGCCGAGGTGATGTCGGCAACGCCGTCGGAGTCGACCCGTTCGGCGGGCACACGGATGATGCCCTGTGCAACGTCCTGCACCGTGTCCTGCACGGCGTCGTCGTGGTCGTGGTCGGGGTGAAGCTTGTGCACGTTGTCCATGCCGTCTCGCTCCTATCGATCAGGCCGCGACGCGGGCGATTGCACCCGGCGCGTCCGTGCCGTCAGTGCTCGTTTGCGGGTTGTCAGCAGTGGTGGTCAGCTCGTCGCGGACAGCAGCCGCGACCTTCGCGGACAGGCCGGTTGAGCAACCGGTCGTGTGCCGCGCCCACGCCGGCGTGATGTCGTCGGCCGCCGTACCCGGCTCGATCGCGGCCACGGCTTCGGTGACGTAGTCGGCCAGCAGCTTCCGGCCGGTCTTGGCGGGCTTCCTGCCCGGCCGTGAGGGCTTGGGCTGGGGCTTGGGTGCCGGGGTGGCCTCGATCGCCTCAGCGGGCTTCGCCGGCCTCTCAACGGCGGCGGCCTGTGCGGGTGTCTCCGGGGTGGTGTCGAGGCGGTGAGATGCCCTCTCCGGGTTGGCCAGCGCGGCGGCTCGCTCAGCCCGCAACACGGCCTCGGTCAGGCGGTCCCGCAGAACCGGTGCGGTCTCGGCAGCGCAGAACACCAGCAGCGGCGGCACCGAGTGCAGCACGATCCCGGCCGGGTCGCCGTGCCGGAAGGATGCCCACGTGTTCATCGCGTACGTCGCGGCGAACGCGAACCGCTTCGTCCGCCCGATCCACCGCGTGTGGTCGCTCACCTGATACCGGGCAGTGATCTGCTCAGCACGCAGAACCGCGATCAGCACCAGCGACACCATCGGGTCCAGCAACCAGGCCGCGAACCACGGCAGCGACCACAACACGGCACCCTGTGCAGCGAACGCCTGAACGTTGACCATCGTGAACGCCAGACCAAGCACGATCCCAACCCACATGCACCGGTCAACCTGCGTCCGCACCGACTCCACCCGCAGCGCCACCACGTCCGGATGCGTCGACAGCGCTCGAACCTGTGATGCCTCGGCAGCGGTCGTGCGCAGCCGGTCGACCGCGTTCGGCCTGGCCGACGCCGGCGCCTTGTCCGAAGCCTGTTCAAGGGCGCTCACCACTCCACCCCCTCGCCGGTCAGGGCGTGGCGGGCGTCGGCCAGGAACCCAGCCAGGACCCACAGCTCGCCGTACGCGGTCGCGGCCTCAGCCGACACCGGCTTACCGGCCGGGGGCATCTCGCCAGCCAGCACGAACCGCGACAGGTGCTCGAACCGCGCGGCCAGCTCGTCGCCCACCGCGTCGGTGGTCTCGATCCCGAGCCGGTCAGCCCAGCTCTGCTCCAGGGTCATCAGACGGCGGTTCATGCAGCACCGTCAGTAGCGGTCTCGCGGTCGGCCAGCTCGCGGCCAACCTCCAGGACCCGGCGCTCGGCCCGCCGGACCCGCCGCGTCTCCAGCGTCGACGCGTACGGACCCGCGTTAATGAACGCGATCTGTGCATCCAACAGGTCCAGCTCGGCCGCGATCAACGGCCACTCCCGCTCGATACCGGCCAAGTCCTCAGCGGACGGCTCCTCGCTGCTGACTGCCGACAGGTGGATGATGCTCATTGGGGTTGTGCTCCTCTTCGATGGACTAGCGCGACCCAGACGCCTCGGCGGTTGCAGCCGCCGGGGCGTCACTTTGTTGTTTCAGATCCGTATTTCGAATCTCTGTGTCGAATTACCGTAGCGCCGATTCCCAAGGTTTCGCAAGTGTGGTCCGATATCATGGGGGTGTGACTGACGCACGGGAAGAGCTCGCTGACGCAACCCGCCTCTACCGGCAGACGGAGAACGCTCACGAGGAGGCGCGGAAGGCGGTCATCGCTGCTGCTCTTGCAGCCCTCCGAGCGGGCGTTACACCCAACGAGGTCGAGGATCTGTCGCCGTTCACATCGGCCTACGTCCGCCGACTTGCTCGCGCTGAAGGGATCCCGCCGGCGCCGCGTGGTCCGAAGCGACGTGCGAACGCCACGGAGCCCCGATGAGGTCGAGAGTTTGCTGTTCATGCGACTCAGCTTGTCGCCAGACAGGCACTGTCAGTAGTCGACAGGGGCGGACGGATCTGGACATGACCGCTGTCCCTGGACATGGGAGGACGTGACCGATGTCCACCACCGCCCCAAAGCCAATCTCAGCTCGCAATGGCGTGCTGCTCCAGCAGCGTCAAGCGAAGGGATGGGGGAGAGGCAGGCTCGCCGCCGAATTCGAAAGAATCGGTCGTGAGCTTGGCCTGAGCATTCCTTCCCGGGGTGCGATGGAGAAGGCTATTTATAGACACGAGACGGGTGAAAGTCACGTCACGGACACGATCTATTTGCGGCTCTATTGCGCGGCATTCGAATGCTCGCCACACGAGCTGTTCGGCGGATTAGCGGAGTCGCCAGAGTCAGCCGCGTCGGAGTTCCATCTCGCAAGCAACAAATTCTCCCCAGTCTACGTTGGACCCGAGACTGTTGCGCAGCTAGCAAACACGCTCACGGTCGAGTTCACGGTTGTTGAGCAGGTCGAATGCTGGTCGACCAAGGTCGATCATCCGCGCGGTGAATGCACCCTATATGGGTTTCCGTGGGGGTGCCTCGTCTATCACATCAGGGAACCGCTGAGTAAAGAGTCGGTCGCGGATGTCGCCGTTTGGCGTCATGGGTCATATCCTCGTGAACTCGACTGGGCTGAGCAGCACATGAAGTTGCTACTTGGTGCATCACAATCCGGACCTGAGTACATCTTCAGCGCGTTCTGGGGTGCCCACTCCGAAATGGAAGGGTGAACAGCTTGTCACCGCGCTGAGACTGCTCTGCGCTCAGAAAACTCTGTTGGATCATGGCGACGAGGAGCCTTCGCGACCGCACGCCGAACTAGTCGAACAGGCATTCATGCGAGACGGCTTCTCTGATCCGCGAATCCTGGAATTTGGCGTGAGTGGGATCTCCTATGGGTACGCGAGTTGGTCATCAGTCGCGTATCACCCGCTAGAGGGACGTAGGGGGTTGCCACAACAAACGATCGTCGACTTCGAGATCATCGTTCAATCGCTCTGGTGCTTCTGTCATCACATTCGATCGCAGATCGAGGCCGGACGCGATCCTGAGGTCTCGGCTGGCTACGATTGGCGCTGGCTTCGCGGGATGACATCGAGACTCACCAATTCCCGGCCCCGTGAATCCGCGCAACATGTCGCAATGAGAGTCACGATCCTTCAATCCAGCGAGCTTCAGAATCATCTCAACGCCACCCTTGAAATCCTGAAGGACTCCGCAGAAAGGCAACAACGTGATCCCCGCTGACGACAGCGTTCTCGTCCTCATCGACGTACAGAACGGTTTCGTATCGCCGCAATCAGAGCACGTCGTTCCCCGGATCGCCGAGTTCACGCGAGAGTGGGCAGCGGCCGGTCGGCCGTACGTGATGACGCGGTTCATCAACTACCCGGAGTCCCTGTTTGAACAGCTCATCCGATGGAGCGCGATGATGCCGGGAACGCCAGAAACAGAGATCGTCGATGAGCTTGCGGACATGGTGTCAGGTGCGGTTGCCGTGCTGGACAAGCCGACGTACTCACTCTTCAACGACGAGGGCACAGAGCTGGTCAGTCGCCACGGATGGAAGCACGTCGTCGTCGTTGGCCTCGATACGGAGTCGTGCGTCCTAAAGACGGCCGTGGACGCCTTCGAGCTTGGACTAGTCCCATGGGTGGTTCAGGACCTGGTCTACAGCCATGCGGGCGAAGTGGCGCACGAGGCTGGGCTTCTAGTGACGGGGCGGTTCATCGGGCGCGACCAGCTCGTCCAGGCTCAGGACGTCTTCATTCCGGACGCGAACGCCGCGTCTGCATGAGTAGTAGGCAACGCAAAGCGCCGGCACTGATCTGAACGGTGGTAGTGCGGCTCGCTAGGAGGTCGAGGCGGCGATTGGACAAGTATCGAACATGTGTTCGACACTGTTGAGATGGCTCAGGACAGGTTCTCGATCCGCCGATCTGAGGCCGGCGGCTTCGGTGTGTACGACTCAACCGCTGATGAGTGGTGTACACCGGCGGCCCTCGTGGAATCGGCTGCGCTCGAACTAGCAGACGAGTTGAACGCCCGGGTGGCCGCGGGGCACCAGATCGACGCAGTTCGATGGGGTGCCCCGCGTCCGGTGGAGGCCGTTTCGTGGGAGCTGCTGGGCGACGTAGACGTGTGGGTGCGTGACAAGGGGGAGTGGCTTGCGAGAGTCCGCGACCGCACGGGCCTCGTTTGCTGGTGTCCAGGCAGTGATCTGAGACCTGCCGCATCCTGAGGCCAGCAGATCCGCTCGATTCACCTGGGGCCGTTGCGCAACCTCAGGTGGTCTGCGAGCTGGAGTCCCCGTCGCCGGACACTTGGCGGCGTGACGGGTCCTGACTCGTGACCTTGCCCGAGGTCGCACACAACCAGGATGACGGGGGACTCGGGAGGCGTTGCCCGGTATCCACAGGGCGCCATCGGCATCCGTGGGTCACGCTATGCTCCTGATCGGTCGCAGCATCGTTGCGACTGCAAAGGGCCTCATGTCTGCGCCGCACAGACACTGGCCGGGGGAGAGGCGACACTTGGTGTCGCTTGTAAAGGGGGTATCAATGGATAGGGTTACGAAGTCGTACCTGGGCACATTCCACAGTGAACAGTCTCTCGCTGAGATGTCCGAATCTGACTTGTTTGAGTATTTCGCCGCCTTCTGTGTCATCTCCACGATGCACGACGATGAGTTTGATACGTCGTCAGTGCATGTCGGTGGTGAAGATGATCTCGGCATTGATGGGCTAGCGATCATGGTTAATGGCGTGTTGATCGACACTATTGACGAGGCCGAAGATCTTCTGGGTCTAAATGGGTTTCTCGATGTGAAGTTCGTATTTGTTCAGGCCAAGACAAGCAGCAGCTTCAGTGGAGAGCAGATCGCGTCGTTCATGGATGGAGTCGATGAGTTCTTCTCTGAGAACCCGACCCTTCCGATGTCTGACGACATAATCGCAGCCCGGGCAGTAATGACCTGGCTGTACGATCACAGCGTCAAGTTCAAGCGCCAGAAGCCTGTCGCTGAACTCGCGTTTGTTACGACCGGGCAATGGACGAATGATCTCTATCTGACCTCGAAGATCGAGGCGCGCCGGCAACGGCTAATGGCGACTGGCCTCTTCAGTAAGGTCGTATTCGAGCCGTATGGCGCCGACGAGATCCAAGCGGCGTATCAGAAGAGTCGAAACAATGTGACCGTCGATTTTACTTTCGCCAGCAAGGTTCTGCTGCCAGAGATCGACGGCGTGACTGAGGCCTACCTTGGTGTGCTGCCGGTCAAAGAGTACATGTCCTTGATCACCGACTCGGACGGCAATATACGAAAGCCCTTGTTCTATGACAATGTCAGGGATTTCCAAGGGAACAATTCGGTCAACCTGGAGATCAAGGAAACACTGAAGGACGCGGCCGGCCAGCAGCGTTTCGCTGTACTGAACAACGGTGTGACGGTAGTCACCAGAGGGCTAACTACGATTGGGAATAAGTTCGTCGTCACCGACTACCAGATTGTCAACGGTTGTCAGACCAGTCATGTTCTGTTTGATGCAAAAGATGACCTGGGCGAGAATATATATGTTCCCCTGAAAGTGATCTCAACTTCGGATGAAGAGATCATCAATTCGATCATTACTGCAACAAATCGACAGACTGAAGTCACTGAAGATGACCTGTATGCTCTCAGTGCGTTCCAGAAGAAGCTAGAGGCGCTCTACGACGCCTATCCCGACAAGAAACGTCTGTATTACGAGCGTCGTTCGAAGCAGTATGCGTCTGTGAATGGTATTGAAAAGGTAAGGATAATCGGCAAGACGCAACAGGTCAGGGCGTTTGCTGCCATGTATCTCGACGATCCTCATCGTGCTGCGCGGTATTATTCCGATCTGCGGAGCCAGGTTGGGACGAAGATCTTCGTCGAGACGCACAAGCTCGAACCGTACTACGCGTCAGCATACGGGTATTACAAGCTCGAATATCTCTTCAGGAACAATCTGGTCCCCGTGTCTTACAAGCCCGCGCGCTACCATTTGCTGATGGCTGTGAGGTACATCGTCGGTGGATCAGAGATGCCATTGATGACGGCCAACAAGGCAGTTCAGTACGCGAACAAGATTGCGGATGTCCTTTGGTCCGATGATAAGGCGGTAGCAGCCTTCAAGGTCGCCATTGAGGCGGTCGATTCGGTGCTGGCCGGTGAGGTCTTGACGCGAGACGTTGTGAAGACGCAGTCGTTCACCGATGCCGTCAAGAAGGAGGCCAAAGTCCGCTCGGCTACCGCGGCCCTGCCGTAGGAAGAGCGCACGGGTGCCGAACGGTGCCACGGGATGGAGGCAGGGTGGCAACCGTCCTGTCCAGAAACAGGCGACGGTGGACTCTGGTGGAGCCACCGGATCGCCTGCGGCTTGCGATCAGGCGGTGCTCTCGGCGCCCTGGGAATTCGCAGCCGGATAGATCAGCGGATGGCCGATGAGAAAGGATCGCGGCGCCCGAATGTACTCCAGGAGCATCTTCCTGTGTAGTTCTGACAGGATCGCTACTCGCATCGATCCAGGCGAACCCACGGCCGTCATCGGACTCAATGCGAACATGGCCGGCCCTGAGTGAACTGGTGCAGATCTTAGATTGTAGATCTGCGAGATTAGCTCACGCCGGCGACGACTGATGCTTCCTCGTGGCGTAAAGCTAAACCCTGCCTCCATATTCGCGTGTGCTAGGGCGTCGTCCACGGCGCCCGGGCATAGGTCGAGGACGGCGTTAACGAACCTGGCTACCGGTCTGTCTAGTTTCCAAGGAGCGTTGGGGACCGCTAGCGCCTCCATTCCCGAGACGAACAAGATCGTCGCGACGTCAGTGTTTGACTGTTGAATTGCAGCATCGTACGCAACAAGCGACCCGCGAATTTTCTGCATAGCGTCGAATCCGCCAATCAATGGGAGTTCGCCAAACAAGTCAAGCGATGTGGAGTCGCGTGCCAGCGTCAGAATGCTCGCGTCAGAGCGCTTGTCTACAAATCCTTGAAGTCGGCCGGAAACGGAAGCGGGGATCGGTCCGGCAATCGGCGGTGCTACTGGCCTGCCTAAGGCGAATGTGCAGATCAATCGGGTCGCCTCAAGGACGCCCGCCGCCAGTTTGGCGCTGAGCGGACCAGAGCCAGGTCCTTGGACGCAGATGCCCACTGATATCCGGGTGCGCGGAACAAAGATTGGTGGCTGATCCGACGAATCGACAGTGAAATTCAGGAGGACTCTGTCCGAGAGACGCCGCTCACCGTCAATCCTGACTTGGTCTCCGAGCACGCGGGCGAATTGCGCTGCCCTGCCGACGATATCGGGCTCCTCTGATACGAGCTCGGATGCATACCATACGTCGCCCCCGTAGTCGAGGTTACGAGCGTTCTCTCCAGCCCTATCCAAGATGCTCCTGACCGAAGCCCTGTCGATCCCGGCATCAACGTCGAGGACCCACAGTTGGGCGTGCTCGTCGAGCGTCAGACGAAATCCGCGGCCGTCTGATCCTGTGAACTGCCATGAGTCCTGCACTCCAGCTGAGCGGGAAGGCTGACCGGACATGGAGTACTGCGTCAATCCAAGCTCCGCTGACGCGAGCTTGAGGATCCACTGCATCATGAGCAGGCTGACGACTTCGGCAGGCGGTTGACCTGGCAATTGGGGTGACGCCACCTCGGAAACTGTACGCGGCTCAAGCCTGGCGCCGACACCAAATTCTGCTGGCGCTGGGCATGTCGATTGCTCGCGCGACCTTGGTGTGTCGTGGGGTCCATCCGGTCGACCTAGGTTGGCAGCCGGAGGCAGCCCGGCGGCGCCGATGCGATCATCTACGGCAAGGGACTGATGCGACTCAGCGTTGTCGCTGCTACCTGCGATCTGAGAACGGCATGACTATTCGACGCGCTGACTGAGGAGGCCAAATGGATCTGTGGGGCTATCGTCGTCACTGGGGGAGTGGGCTGCTGGCCGGGCAGGTGGCCGCTTGGCTGCTGCTGACCTAGGTCAGGACGGCGTGCGAGCCCTTGGCATTCGTGTGCGTCCCGCCGCCCGTGCATCTCGGCGGAACCGGCCGCGACCTGTCATCGTCTGATCGGGAACACTTCGCGGCGAGTTGGTGGGGAACATGGTAAGTAAGGAACTCGTTCGGGCGCGCCTCAAGGAGGCGGCCGCGCAGCGGCGCTACGACTTCGCCGTCCTGGTGACGACGACGGTGATGACGATCATTGGCGTCACCATTCCAGCGTCGGCGGTTGTGCTGTTGTACGCAGACTCTCAGATCGACAAGGCACGCTCGGCTTTCGATACGTTCGCGAACATGCAGGTGGTGCGCGCCGACGACTTCAGGCGGGAGTGTCTCACCAGCGCGGACAAGGAGGCGGAAGAGTATTACTGCTCTCGTGTCGATGCGCAGGAAAAGTACGCAGCCGAGGTCGTCATGCAGGGGTGGCAGAAGAGAATGACGTTCTGGCCCACGGTGCTCGCTTGGCTGTTCGTACTCGGCTGCGTTGCGATCGCGGCAGGTGCCGGCGCGCTGGCTAGCTTGTGGCAACGCGGCCGCGCTCTCGCCGAGGCGCAGGAGCGACGGATTCAGCTGGAGGCCAATGAGGACACGCGGCCTCCGCTTGCTCTCGCAGGCCGCCGCCGCAGGCGTCCCCGCGCTGGCGTACGCGCCGGCCCCTGATCAGGTGCGTCCCACCCTCCCGCAGGGGCGCTCATCCTGATCGGCTATTCGCCCTGAACTCAATCCCCGGACGCCGCCCCTCGATCTGCCGGACCGTCGCCGTCCACGCTGCACCCCACACCGCTTCGGCTCGCTCGTGACCTCGTACACCGCGTCGCCGTACCGGAACTGGAGCTCGACCTCGACGTGCTCAGCCGCAAGGAAGTACTCACCCGGCTTCGAGCGCACCGCTGGCACCGGCTCGGACATCAGCACCTCCGTAGGCCTCGTCGCTCAGTATTACGCAGGTCGGCGGCCCGATCCTGTGGATAACCGCCGCCGGCGGCGATGAGCCGTGCCAGACTGATTCCCAGATCCGGGTGGGGTCACCCTCGCGGACCCTGGCCCAGCCAGCAGGCAATGGGAGGGCGCCGCGTCGGAAGGCCACCGGATCGCCGGAAGAAAGGGCACAGGTGAGCGAGGCATGAAACTGGCTGGCGAGCACGGCGAAACGCTCGACGCCGAACTCGACCTGGAGGCGATTGGCAACGGGCGACTGGCCGTGACGCTGGATAGCGCCGGCGGGATGAGCGGCACTCAGAGGTCCCGGAACCGCGACTACCCGCTGACTCTCGAAACGCTGCTGCGACGACTCGCCATGGTCGACGCCGTGCTGGAGGACGTCCTGGTCGACTCGCGGAACACACGTACGCTGACGCCGCGCGACAGGCGGATTCAGCCACTTCCGTGGTCATATCCGATTCAGCTTGGGGAAGTCGCAGACTTCGACCTTCTCCGCAAGGCGATCACTCGACCGCAGGGCAACATCGGCTCCACCGCAGCGCGCGGTGGCAACGAGAGGAAGCGAATCCGGCTGACCTTCGTTGGCCCGACGCAAGTTGATCTGGCTCAGATCGAGGAGATCTTGCAGGTGGTGCGGTCGAGTCTTCCACGGCGCTCAGCCGTGTCTGACGGACTCACCGGCGCCGACGTCACGGCAGCGCTCGATGAGTGGCAGCGGATCGGCCGCGATGCCTTCATGGACAAGTACGGCGGCAGGCCCGCGCAGAAGTACGTCATAGTCGAAGGCGGCAGCGAGTTCGATGCTATGGCCATCCTCCGCGGTGCGCGCACTATCAAGGGCATCGACTCAGCTGGCCCGCTGCGCGGCGACAGGCGTTCGGTGGCCGATCCGCTTCGCGCCATGGGGTTTGTCGTCGACAATCTCGAGTCGGATCAAGAAGGACCCTTGGGGCCGGACCCGCAGCGGTACGCACGGTGGACGGGGACCTTTTCTGGTGACACCGACGGCATGACCATCCGGTCCTACCGTCGCGAACAGCGATTTCTTCGTGGAGTGATCGGGATCGGAACTGGGGATCCGAATCGCCTGCACCAATGCGGAATCTGTGGACGGTCGTTCCCCGAGCAACTTCTAGCTGCAGCGCACGTGAAGCCACGTCGGGAGTGCACGGACGAAGAGCGGCGGGACCTGTTCAACGTCGCGATGCCAGCCTGCACGCTCGGTTGTGACGCGTTGTACGAACACGGATACCTAGCAGTCAGCGCGAGGGGTGAGCTGCTCTGCGACGAGACGGCGTCGGTCGATCTGAGTCGGTACGACGGCCTCATAGCACCAGCTTGGACGCTGCCGCGCGAGCCTTACTTCGCCTGGCATCGAGTCCACAGCTTCCTTGGCGCTCGGGAGTGAGCGCCACTGCGGGAACTGCGCAGGCGACGGCGGGGAACTCGACGCAGGCGGGCTGCCAGGGTGACTAGTACGCAAGTCCCAGAGCCTTCAGGTCTCCGCGGCGCCACTGGTACGAGAACCACCTGCGCCCCACGCGGCTGTGGGAGACGCTAGGCTCTTTCTGACCCGACTAGATCGTGAGCTGGGAAGTGTTCGAAGAGGGGGGCGAGGTCTTGAGTCAGAAGTTTAATCCGCTTGAGGCAGCAGATCCGCAGGTAATCTCTGGGGCGATCAAGCAGCGTGTCCGGAACATCATCAAGAGCTATAACCACCCTGCGGACATTCTCGCTGAGCCAGTGCAGAATGCGGTCGATGAGATCGACGAAGCCGTGCGGGAGAAGGCTATCGAGCGGGGAAGGGTGACCGTCCAGATCGACTGCGCGAATGGCAAGGTCTCGGTCGCTGATAATGGACGGGGCATTTCGAAGGCTTCGATAAGGACGTTGCTGGCTCCCGACGTAACTGAGAAAGCCGAGCTGTTTCGCAAAGGTCGATCCCGGGGGCATAAGGGGGTCGGGTTGACCTTCCTGGCGTACGGATTCAACTTCTTCGAAGCCGAGTGCAGGACCGTAGATGAGCATTATCGGGTACGCATGGAGAATGCGAGACAGTGGTTGGAAGACAGTGCTCAGACTGATTTTCCGGTGGCTGAGATATTTGACCTGAAGGATGAGGAGGGGCTTCTGCGGGCACCTGGCACGGTCGTTACGGTCCAGGTAGGTGAGCAGACAGAGCCGAAGAGTCTTTACCGCACATTTTCGTCGCCGGAATATGCCGGGTCGGTGCTGGAAGCCCAGACGGCGATTGGGCTCTATCCTCGGTCGGCTGCCCCCGGTGCGCCGGTGTTCGATGCTCAGCTTGATTATAGAACGCCCGATGGGATTCTGGTCTCGAAGGAGCTTAGAGCGGCATTTCGCTTCCCGCATGAGAAGCTGAAATCTGGCGTGAAAGTATTCGATGTTGGCAAGTATCTCGCCAACACCCCCCCGACCAAACCGCCGGCGAAGTGGACGCGCAAACACCAAGCGGCGTATCGCTTCTACAATACAGACCTGCTTGTGGAGCTCTTGAAGGGAAAAGCTGACCGCATCCAAGGTGATTTGATCACGAATGACGCCGAGGTTGAGGCCCAGCTTCGCAAACACAGCGTCACTGCATATGCTCTCGCCGGATTCAGTGCGGCTTTTAAGGACACTCTGTCGGAGAGCTGGAGTATCCCAAAGAATCGCAAGCTGATCGCACCTAGCATCCGAGTCGCGACTGACTCCATGATCTCGTCTTGGCAGCGGGACTTGAGTCTCAGTCACCGAGGCTTCAACGTGGAGCGAATCTGGGTCGTTGTTCATCTCGAACGCGTAGAGCCAGATCTTGGCCGGAAGGACTATCCGCCGGAGATCCTTGAGCTTCTTGCCGTGCTTGAGAATCCCGTGTCGGAGGACATTGCTAAGCAGGGCGATGTGTTTCTCCTCCCGACGACGCGATCCGGCCGGACGATTGACTATGACGAGCCGCTGCATCGTGCTGCGGAGCGCAGGAAGAAGCCATTCCCCGTCCAGTTGGCGAAGGCCTCGGGCGAAATTCGGTATCTGACCGAGCCCACCGAAGAGCAAGATGTCGTTGCCCTGTTCAATGAGCTCCGTGGGATCGGCATCCTCGCCCATTTCTCGCCGGTCTTCTTCAGCGGCTCTTACGCATACGATTCATACCTGGTTTACGACGCTAAAGCAGTCGCCGATGTGGTCAGAGATGCCTTCCCGGTTGATGACTCCCAGATCCCCAAGCGGCAGCGCGAGGGAATCGCAGAGTTCAAGTTCGATCCGTTTGAGTTGCTGCACGACCTGGTGAGAGACCTCAAGGATTGGAAAGACATTCGCTGGCTGATCTGCTGGGACGTCGTGGGACAATCTCGATCACTTGGAGGACTCACCATGCATGTGGTTGAGGCCGACGAGGATGAGAGTCAGTACGCAGGCGTGACGCACATTGCGAGCCTGGACTCTGCCGGCGAGGACACGATCGCAGTGATAGCCGTGCGCACTCTCATCGAGCGCCTGAAGTAGGGAGGTTGCCGGCCCGGGGTAGGTCACAGCGTCGGGCCAGTCCTCTCAATATTGCTGGGCGCGGTTGGTTGCTCGCTTTCATGCCGAGGCGGGCGGGTGTTCCAGGCACGGAGCCCGGCCGTCACGGTTCAGAGTTGAGCATGTGACGGCTTCGCCGGCGTCCTGTGTCATCGACGGCCACGCGTGCCCGAGCTGATCCGCGATCTGTCGAGCACGTTGGCCCGCGTCATCCAGGATCGTCGCCGTGGTCTTCCTGAGTGAGCCACGAGAACGCGCCCGACTCTGTCTCAATTCCCGCCTCAACGGCGATTCCGTTGGGCCGGTCCGAGAACGCCAGCAGCGCGTCGTCTGGGTCCTCGATCTCGTGGTCGGAGTCGCTCTCCCAGGCCACGGCCACGGCAGACCGCCGACCCGGCTGCGACGTCCTGTCGGATCAGATCGGTCATGCGCTGCTACCGCGCAGTCATCGCCGTCGAGGACCGGACCATGGCCCCCGGCCGTCAGGATTCAAGCCCAGCGGGATTTAGTTGCCACAAGCGCATGCACGAGCCACCGTTCACTTCTTCGTGGGTGGCAACGCAACTCTCATCGGGCGCAACCCCCAGCAGGCGGGCGGCACCGTCGTGCTGCAACTGGCCGATCTCCCGTCCGTCCTCCCCGTTCCAGAGTCGGAGTATACCGTCGTCACTGTCGATGGCGAGCCAAGTGCCGCTGGGTCCAGCGGCAAGAAGTCGAGCGGCATGTTCGAGCCGCCGGATTTCGCGTCCATCGTGCGAGCCCCATATGCGGCTACTTTCACTGCCCGTGGTGACGAACCGTCCTCCGTCAGGAGTGAACGCAACTTCGTGAGCATCCCGATGGTCCACCAACGCGATCACCCGACCGTCTATCGCGTCTGAAAGTTGGCCACCCTCGTCCAGGCCCAGAGTGACGAGACGGGTGCTGTCCGGGCTGAAGGCGAAACGGCGTGTATCCCATCTGACGTACGTTCCTGGAAAGTCTTGGCTGTGTTGATACTTGACCCGGAGGATCTCGCGCTGGTCGGCGGCGTCCCAAAGACGGTCAATGAATCCTGTCCCGGTAAAGATGCGGTTGCCATCGGGACTGAAACGTACAGAGCGAACCGCAGCTTGGTGTTTCAGTCGGGCGGCGATCTGGCCATTCGAGACGTTCCAGAGGGCCGCCGACTTGTCGCTGCTTCCAGTTAAGATGCGATTCCCATCTGGACTAAAAGCCACTCGGGAAACTTTGCCTTTGTGCTTCAAACGCGCAAGCTGCTGACCGTTCGACGCGTCCCACAGGCGCGCTTCGCCACCGGCGGCGGCCTCTTTGCCCATGGAGAAGGCAGTTACGAGCATGCTGCCGTCAGAATTGAAACTGAGGTCATAAACTTGGGACCTGTGCCTCAGTCGGGCGATCTCTCGACCATTCCTGACGTCCCAGAGGACGACGATACTCCAGGAGGGCGCAGTCGCGAGACGACTCCCGTCCGAGCTAAACGAGAAGGGCAACCCCGCTCCGAATGGCATCCGGCCAATCTCTTGTCGCCGCCGGATGTCGAAAACGCGGGTGCTGGTATTCCCGCCGATGACGAAGCAACTCCCGTCCGGGCTGAACCCTAAAGAACGCAAATAGCCCCTTCCGAGCATCGATCGAACGATCTCTCGGGCGATCATTGCCTCGCGCTCCGGTCGTGCTTCTAGGTGTGTCTCGGAAGGGATGGCGCGATCAGCGTCGAGCCGCTCACGCGCCACCTCCGGAGTCGATTCCTCATCATCGAGCCGTCTCCCAGACCGCCGATGCTCACCCTCGTAATCGTCCTCCGATCGTATGGGAACGTCAGCATTGCTGCCGTCACGCGCATTGAGTGCCCGGCCCGCTGCCTGTTGCACCATGAAGCTATCGTCATGGTGCAGCAACTGCTCGAGTGCATCGCGAGCCGCTCGCCTGACACCAGGTTGGTTGCTCTGCAGCAATTTCGCCAATTCGCTGACCGCACCGGCACGGACCCCCGCCAGGGGATGCTCCAGCACCTGCAGCACCTGGTGGAGAAGTGCAGTGCCTGCCCGGGGACTATGAGCAACGTAGAGGCCCCCCTCAATGCCCAATTCCCACTTCAGTGGTGTCTGTTTGGACGTGGCCGCCAGCATGCGCTCCGTCACGTACTCATGCAGCTCGTAGAGGGACACTTTCCCATCGCCGTCGCGATCCGCATCCCCCGATTCCAGCCCGTCAACAATCGCGGACGTGAACACCGAAGGCTTGCCCTGGCCGGACAGTGTCTCGCCTTCCCACGCATACTCGATTGCGTTTGAGGCGGTGAGGATTGCCCTACCGCGGCCTTCGAACTCCTCCTTCAGGTGCACCCCTTCGTCGCCTTTGGAGCCTGTGGCGAACGCGCCCGCGTAGCAGCAGTCCAAGAGCAACATGATGGAGCGAGCGCGGCAGCGCTCCATCCGCTCGTTGAGGAATTTCGCCGAAACCGCGGTCACCTCCAGGGCCTGCCTGGTGGTGTCGGTCGCGGCGAAGTACAGCCGGCCTTCGTCGTCCTTGATTCCATGGCACGAGATGTGGAGCAGCAGCACGTCGTCCCTGCTCCGGTCAGCGAAGAACCGGAAAATTGCTCGCCGGATCGTGGATTCGGTCTCGTCGACTACCGTCCAGATGCGGTAGTCACCCACGCCTGGGTCGCTCAGCACCCGGCTCAGCGCTGTGGCGTCCTGTGCAGGAGAGCGAAGTCGTCGCAGTCCTGGGTCCTGGTAGGTCCCCGTCGCGACGATTAGTGCCTCGCGGTTTCCCATGACCGCGTCATCCCGCCGTGTGCCGGCTGGTCAAGTGCTCCACAAGCCTCTGCTGATCGTCGGACGAGGCGCGGATTAGGTCGATCGAGTCGCTCCCGAGCGTGAGCTTCACGCTGCGGAGCGGATGCCGCCTAGACCAGGCTTCGACCAACTGCGCAGCCTGCAAGACCGCTGGCACCAGGGTGACGGCCAGTGTGCCCAGCGTCACTGCATCGGCGGGCTTGGCCCCCGACGGGATGTCGTCGGTGAGCACGGGTTCCACAGTAGCGACTTCGAGATCCAACAGCCGCCTGCGCAGCTGTGCAGTGAGGCGCTCCACCTCCTCGGCGTCGCTATCGGCGCCGCCCGCGATCGCAACCGTCAACTGCATGGCCGCCATGGCCCACCCCTGCTCAACGTCAATGTCGCGAACTGAGACTGTCATCCGGTCCAGTTGACCGTTATGACAGGCATCCAAGATCAGGGCGGTCGGTCCGCAAGGCATTTCCATCATAGGAGTGTCGTGGAGCAAGAAGAAGCCTCGCCTGCACAGCGACACGGGTGACACCGTCACGGGTGGAGCTCGCGCGAGAGCCTCTCCGAGAGCGCGACCACACCTGCCGACGCCGTGTTGGTAAGAGCATCGGCGAAGCAGATCAGGCGCTCGGCGACGATTCGGCGGGGGTCGCGATCACGCCCGGCCGGGCGTTGGCTTGGTCACCTAGCTGGATCTGCAGACCGACAGGGAGTCACCCTGCACAGTCTCCACCTCGGGAGGCAAACGGGAGGCAACGACCGCACTCTTTACCGGACTGGAGTGGATGAGTGTGGACCCAAGCGAAGGGCACCAAGCCGACCATGCCATGGCTGAAATCCATGGCATGGAAGCCGTCGATCTGTGACCAGATCTGTGACCGAGATGTCCTGATAGGTGGTCGATCGGATCGCCATCCATGAGACGGTTGAGACCGGCTCGCGGATGGGGCGGCCTCGTCACCTGGCGTACGGTGAGGTCCCTGAGACGGCGTCAGGGCTACTCATAACCCAGAGGTCGCAGGTTCAAATCCTGCCCCGCTACGGAAGAAGGCCCGGACCAACAGGTCCGGGCCTTCGCTTTGTTATACGGGGTCTGACCTGCGCGTTTGCCCTCGCTGTGATCTACCGAACCTGGCGAGCTTGGGTCGTACTCTGATGCTCACTCGGGCGGCTCGCGGTCCGTTTCGGTGCCGTCATTACCCAGATCATTACCCAACCTCGCTTCCACGGCCCGTCTCGGAGGCCTCGTTCTGGGCCGCGAGACGCTCGATCATCGCGCCCATGGCGTCGGCCATGACTCGATCCGTACCCCGCGACTTGTGGGTGTAGATCTTCCCTGTCACGGTCACGTCTGCGTGGCCGATCCGCTCGCTGAGCGTCTTGATGTTGTGCCCTGCGTCCTGGGCCAGTGTGGCGTAGGTGTGGCGGACGTCGTGCAGACGGATGCGCGGTACGCCTGCCCGGTCGACCAGGCGATTGAACCGCGCGGTGATGGTGTCGGGGTGCAGCGGTCGGCCTTCCGGTCCAGCCATCAGGTAATCGTGGTTCGGGTACCTCCTGCCGAAGTCCTTTCGCTCTTGGTTCATCTGATCGATGAACCTCTTCAGATGGCGCACAGTGAAGGCGTCGAGCGAAATCTCTCGCTGACTCGCCTCGGACTTGCCATCGGACGCCTGTGCTCGCCCGGCGACGACAACTCGCGTGTCCTCGATCATCAGTACGCCGTTCTCCAGGTCGACGCCCTGGCGCTCGACTCCGGCCAATTCAGATCGCCTCATGCCGGTAGTTGCTGCGAGTACCCACATGCCGTCGTAGCGATCTAGTAGCGCCAGGTAGAGCCAGCCTTGCCAGGTGTGGATATAGGTGATGTCGCCACACCGGCGGCGGTCCAGCTGACCGGGTTGGTCGAGGTCGATGCCGAAGTCGCGGCCGATCAGGTCCGGGCGGGTGGGGGCGTCCGGGTCAGGGATCGTGGTCTTCTTCCATCGTCGCGGGATGCGGCCGTGCCGGTCGGCGGCCCGCATCAGCCGGACGACCCGCTTGCGGGAGCACCGCTCGCCTTGGGATCGGAGCTCGCGGTGGACTCGCGGCGAGCCGTAGGTGTGGCTGGACTCGTCGTGGATCTCGATGATCTTGCCGGTCAGCTCGGCGTCACGCTGCTCGCGCACCGAGGGGCCGCTGGCGCGGTCGGCGTAGTAGGCGGAACGGGAGACCTGCAGCAACTCACACGCCCGCTTGACGTTGTGGTCGCCTTGCTTCTCCGCCTCGATGAACGGGTAACAGTTCACCGGGTCTCCTTCGCGAAGAAAGCCGTGGCCCGCTTGAGGATCTCGACGTCCTCGCGCAGCCGGCGGTTCTCCCGCCGCAACTGCGCCAACTCGTCTTTCTCACTCGTGGTCAACCCGTCGATGCGGGTGCCGGCATCGCGTTCGGCCTGCTTCAGCCATTCCCGCACCGCGGTCTCGGTCAGATCGAAGTCCTTCGCGACCTGACCAACCGACCGATCGCCGCGCTGACACAGCTCGACGATCTCGGCCTTGAACTCAGCCGTGAACGAACGACGAGGCCGCGGCTTCTTCTTGCCTATGGACTCCATGATGAACATCCTTCCGGAGCACAAGCTCCTGATCTCGGATGTCCGTCAAAACGGGTCGGGCCCACACCGGACGTCAGTGGACTCATAGGCATCTTGGCCAAGGCGTCCGCAGCGTAGGGGAAATCCATGGCATGGAAGAGGTCAGGGTTCGAATCCCCTAAGCTCCACCGCAGGTCAGAGGCCGGTTTCCCGCAAGGGAGACCGGCCATTCGCATGACCCGAGTGACTATGGCGCCTGGGCAACTGCAGCTGAATCGGCCCGCGTGGAGCTATGCGCCTGGCTGTCAGATTCATCCCGGCGGGGTGACGTTGCCACGGTTGCTGGCGGCGACAATGGGGTGCGGCAGGCGCGTGGGCCAGCGTCACCCTGGCCGCGAACTGGACAAGAACAGCGCAGCAACCGTGCGCGCTCGGTTTGATTGAAGGCAAGGAGTGCACCATGGCCGCCTTTACGGTGTGGAAGTTCGACAGTCCGGATGGTGCTGAGGGCGCGGCCTCGATCCTCAAGGGCTGTGAGGCAGATGGGCTGGTGAAGATCCTCGACCACGCGGTCGTCTCGTGGCCCGAAGGTGAATCGCATCCGACCACCAAGCAGAGCCACGAGGAAACCTGGCGCGGAACCGGGTGGGGGGCCTTGTGGGGAGTCCTCCTCGGTGCCCTCTTCTTCGTGCCCGTGATCGGTGGCGTGGCCGGGGCCGCGATCGGCGCGATCAGCAAGATGACACAGGACGCCGGGATCACCAAGGAGCAACTGCACAAGATCCGCACCGAGGTGACACCAGGAACCTCGGCGCTCTTCGCGGTCACCGAGGAAGGCGACCTCGACCGCGTCGGCGAACGCTTCCACGGCATGCACAGCAAGCTGATCGACACAAACCTCACCGAGGCTGAGCGTCAGGTCCTGCTGGAGACCTTCGGCGGCAAGTAGCACCGAGCCGCCCCGCTGAGCAGCCTCAGGAAACCGCAGCACCCCAAGAAACTCCGCCGGCGGCCGCGATTCTGCATTCCGGTCGTCGTGGACCGACGATCCGGTGGCCTCCGTCGGCATGGTGAACTCGAGCGGGGGACGGTAGAGGCGACCAACACGACGCGTGGGCGAGGCAGGGGCCGGAGGTGGTGGAGGTGCCGGAGGCGGTGGAGACCGCGGAGTACCGGCTGGTGCGTTCCCGGAGCGTTGGCGCATCTGGTCAGTCGGCGGCTGAGGGGCCAGAGGTCGGCGCACCGACCTCCGAGCCACCGCCCTCTGAGTGACTAGCTGAGTGACAACGGTGCGGTACCGCACCGGACTGCCGGGCACATGGACGGACCATGCCGAGGTACTCGCCGCCCGTCGTCCGGTCGCCAGGTGTGAATGGCATGGAAGCGGTCTGATGTGCTCGATCCTTACCCAGATCTGTACCCAAGCCCACCGGAGAGTCGGCGGATGTGATGAGCTGAATGAGACGTATCAGACACCGGTCAGGCCTGGGATCTGCGTACGCTGACACATCTTGTTGCTTCTGAGACACCCGTGGGGCTACTCATAACCCAGAGGTCGCAGGTTGAAATCCTGCCCCCGCTACGGAAGAAGGCCCGGACCAATAGGTGCGGGCCTTCGTTTTGGTGTATGGGTCTGACCTGTCGTCTGTGCCCCGATCCGTGTCAGGTCAGGAGTCTGCGAGGGCGCGTACTGCGCGTTGGATGGCGGGGCGCATGTCGAGAGTGGGGTCGACGGTGAGCCGGTGGAGGAGCAGCCCGTCGCAGAGTGCCATCAGGGCCCTCGTCGCCGGCACGGGGTCGGGGATGCCGACGGCGATCACAATCTGCTCGGTCCACCGCTCGAACTCGCGGCGCTGCCGCCGTAGCTGCTCGCCAAGCTCAGGGTCGCCGGCGAGTTCGAGGAAGAGGGCGTAGCGTGCGCGGGTGCGCGTGGCGAACGGCCCGGCCTGCAGTTCGGTCATGGCGCACAAGCCCTCGATCAGCTCGTCGACTCCCGTAATCGCAGGCATCGCGGCCGGGTCGAAATCGGCGCGCTCGCGCTCGGCGATCCAGTCCACCACACCGGCGAGCAGCGCCCGGCGGGTGCGGAACCAGTTCGAGGTCGACCCTGGCGGGAGCCCTGCTCGTTCATCGACCCGCGCATGGGTCAACGCGCGCACGCCCTCCGCGCCGAGCAACTCCACGGCCGCCTCGAGCCCGCGCTCGCGGGTAGCCGCCGGCATCGACACCCCCTTCCGAGAGGTCTACTATGAACATAGTATCTGCACCGCGCGAAGGGGGGTCGCCATGTCCACGCCTGCCACGGCCTGGTCGCCGCCGCTGCCAGAGGCCACCGGCTTCGACCATCTCGTCGTCGAGACGCCCGGCCTGCATACTCACGTCGCCGCCATCGGCGAGGGCGAACCGGTCGTGGTGCTGCATGGATTTCCCCAGCATTGGTGGCAGTGGCGCGCCACAGCTCCGGTCATCGCCGCAGGCGGCTACCGCGTCATCATTCCCGACCTGCGCGGGGCCGGCTGGACCGAGGCCGACGATCCGCGGATCGAACGCGAGACCCGGCTCCACGACCTGCTCGCCCTCTTCGACGCCCTCGACATCGAACGCGCCCACCTCGTCTCCCACGACATGGGCGCCATCACCGCGTTGCAGCTGACCTACGACCACCCCGAGCGGGTACGAACAGCGGTGCAACTCTCCGTGCCGCCGGCCTTCATGAAGTTCAGCCCCAAGCTCCTCCCGGGCTTCCGGCACCTGCCCCCGTTCATCTGGCATCGCCCGGGCGCCTCACTGCGCGGAGTCTTTTCCGAGGAGTACGTCGCCCACCCGCTGTCGGACGCAGTCATCGAAGCCCACCTCGCCCCGATGCGCCGTCCCGACATCGACGGCGCGGTGCGTACGCTCACCCGCGGCATGGTCCTGCCCGAAGCCATGCGCCTGGCCCGCGGCGTCTACCGCCGCCGGCGGCTCACGGTTCCGACCCTCGTCGCATTCGGCCGCCGCGACCACCCCTGGGCGGAGGAGCTGGAGCGTGTCTGCCGCAATCCGGAGCGGTACGCCGATCGCGTCGAGTTCGCCTATGTCGACGACGCAGCGCATTTCATCACCGACGACGCCCCCGCCGCGGTCGCCGACCTCGCGCTCGACTGGTTCGAACGAGCAGGCTCGTAACCCAGAGGTCGCAGGTTCAAATCCTGCCTCCGCTGCGGAAGAAGGCCCGGACCAACAGGTCCGGGCCTTCTGTTTTGTGCGGGGAGTTGCGGTGGGTACCGGTTGGGTATCCGCCCGCCTCCCGACAAGGAGCATTCGATGTTCGCGATCATTGCCGCCATCATCTTCGGCCTCGCGCTCATCCTGGACTGGGCCAACGTCCAGGCCAGCGATGCATTCACGCCGCAGACACTGCTCACTGCTGGTCTTCTGTGTGTCGCACTTCACTTGGCTGGTATCGGCGCGACCCGTCGCTGGGGTCGCCGCTGACGAACGGTTGCCAGGAAGCGCCCGGGACCACAGATCTCGGGCGCTTTCTAGGTCAGCCAGATGACGATGCCGGTGAGGCCGTGGAGGACGCTGGCTGTGCCGGCTTGGACCGCGGCGGTCGCGCGCTCCGGCGTGAAGGAGTTGGGGTTGTAGGCGGAGGACATGCCGAGGCCTTCGCCGCGGTAGGAGGCGCCGGGCCAGTCGGCCGCGGTGACGTTGGCAGTGGGTTCGGCGAGTTCGGCGCCGATGAGGAGGAACTGCTGGTCGAGGTGGCTGGCCGTAACCAGGGCCAGGGGATCGACGAGCGCGTTGCCGGCGCTGACGATCAGGTCCGGCTTCAGGTCGATCGCTTCGGTGATCTTGGCAACGTACTGGTTGGAGGCCGTGGCAGCGACGGTCTTGAGGCTGACGTGCTCCTGCTTGGCCCAGACCCGTACGGCGCTGACCAGGGTCTGCGTTTGTGGATCGTCTCCGGCGGTCAGCAGGACCACTCGGTAGCCCTTGGAGGGGTGTACGTCGTTCCATGAGCCAGGGCTCGGGGTGATCGTCGCCTCCGGTGACGGCGGAGCCGCAGGAGCGAAGCCGGGACCGAGCGAACCGATGGGTGTCGGTGCGGCGTGTGGGCGGGACCAGTCGTCGGTGCTGCAGCCGCCGGCGAGGACCACGATCGCGAGCGCGACAGCACCAGCCCGGGCAGGCCGAAGTAGCAAGGGGATCGTCCTCCATCAGGGTGAGCCGCACCCTTCCTACCTCACGGCGCCCTGCTCCCAGAGGGAGATGTCCAGCGTTCGCCCAGGGGTATACAAGCGTTCACCGAACAGGAGCAGCGTGCGCTCCATGCTGGCCTTCGTCCGCCGGTGCGCCTGTCTGATAGCTGCCGCACTGGCTCTCCTGCTGAGCGCCGTACCCGCTCAAGCTCATGGCTTCAGTTCCACCGTGTACGTCGACCTGACCGCACCCGAGACGGGGCACGTCCGGGCCGAACTCGGGCTCGAGTACGACCTGCTCGTTGTGTCGGCCGCCGACTACGAGAAGAACGATCGCCTCTTCAAGGCCGGCACCGCGGCGTTCGACTCCGGAGACTCGGTCAAGCAGGCCGCAGCGCTCAAGACGTACGCAGGTTCGGTCCAGAAGTACGTGACCGATCGCTTCGGAGTCACAGCCGGCGGCCAGGCCTGTACGGCGACGCAGCAAGGCGACTTCAGGATCGACCAGCGTGAGGGCGTGCCGTACGCGTTCATGGACCTCGACTACCGCTGCGCCGAGGCGGCCGACTCGCACGAGGTGCGGAGTGGCCTGTTCCCAGACAGCGAGCAGTACGTGCGTGGTACGAAGACGATCGTCACCTACGACCTCGACCTGCGGAAGGGCAGTAGTGCGCTCGACTCCGAGCACCCGTCGTTCTCCACACGCCAGTCTTGGACTGAGCGGTTCTGGGAGTTCTTCCGGCTCGGGGCGGAGCACCTGCTCACCGGTCTCGATCACATCCTGTTCCTGCTGGCGCTGATCGCCGGGTCACGCCGGCTGCGCGAGATAGTGCTGGCGGCAACGACCTTCACCCTCGCCCACTCGGTCACCTTCATTCTTGCCGCGCTCGGCGTGGTTCACGTGTCGCCGTCGTTCATCGAGCCGGTCATCGCGCTCTCGATCGCCATCGTCGCGTTCTGGCACCTGTGGCGGCTCTGGCGGCGTGGACGGCTCGCCACCGACCTCGAGACCAGTAGCCGAAGTCATGTGAGCCTGGACCGGGCTGGATGGACCCGACTGGGCGTGGTGTTCTGCTTCGGGCTCGTCCACGGTGTCGGCTTCGCCGGTGCGCTGGGGATCCAGCAGGCCTGGTCCTGGACGCTGCTGTGGTCGCTGCTGGTGTTCAACGTGGGTATCGAGACCGTGCAGTTGACGCTGATCGCACTCACCTTCCCTCCGCTCGCCCTACTGCGTCGAGCAGCGCCGACTGTCGCACTGTGGACCACTGGCGCGATCGCGGCCGGTGTGTCCGTAGCTGGTCTGGTCTGGTTTGTGCAGCGGCTTTGAGTCGGGAGTTGTAGCGCGGGTGGTAAACCCGTGTTCACCCGTCCTCCACCAGGGAGGCAGACGCTCTCCGATGGGCCTGTCTGGCTCAACTCGTCTCTAGTAACGGACGGACACTCGATGAAGCTCATCAACTGGGCACGGACCCGTGTGGCCACGTGCGTCACTGCGGCGGTCGTCGTGACCGCCACGGCGTTCGGAGGCGGAGTGGGCGCCGCCCACGCCGCCGAGCAAGTAACACCCACCGGCATCGTCCTCGGCGTCGGTGCCAACGAGTCGCAGCGCGTCGTGAGCTGGTACGCCCCGACCAGCGCCGCGCAGGTGGTGCAGGTCGCTCCCACCTCGCGACTCGTGCACGGTCGGTTCCCGGCCAACGCGACCACGTTCCCGGCCACCGTCGCCGCCAACAGCGTCAACGGCGGCTACAACGGCCACTCGACGATCAACGGCCTGCGTGAGCACACGTCGTACTCCTATCGCGTCGGTACGGCGGGTAGCTGGAGTCCGACGTACTCGTTCAAGACGCAGGACTTCGACGGTGACTACAGCTTCCTGTTCTTCGGCGACCCGCAGATCGGCTCGTCCGGCGACGTCGCGAAGGACGGCGCCGGCTGGGCGGACACCCTGAACGTCGCACTCGCCGCCAACCCGAAGGCTGAGCTCCTGGTGTCGGGTGGTGACCAGGTCGAGTCCGCGAACACTGAGACCCAGTGGGACGCGTTCCTCGCCCCGGACAAGCTCCGCCAGTATCCGTGGGCCGCCACCATCGGCAACCACGACGTCGGCGGCAAGGCGTACGAGCAGCACTTCTGGACTCCGAACACCGACCGCTCGGCGGCCTTCTACAAGGGGGACCCGAGCACGCAGTCCGGTGGCGACTACTGGTACGTCTACAAGGACGTGCTGTTCATCGACCTGAACAGCAACGCCTACGCCAACAACGCGGACGCGGCGCACGTCGACTACGTCACCAAGGTGGTCAAGGAGCACGGCGCGAAGGCGAAGTACACGGTCCTCGTGTACCACCACTCGATCTACTCGCCGGCCGACCACGCCAACGACGCCGACAACCAGCAGCGCCGGCAGGACTTCCCGACGGCGTTCTCGAAGCTGGGCGTCGACCTGGTGCTGCAGGGTCACGACCACAGCTACTCGCGCAGCTACGTGATCAAGAACGGCAAGAAGGCGAACCCGGCCGAGCAGCCCGGTGCCACCCAGGTGGTGCAGGGACCTGGCGGCGTCATCTACGTGACGGCGAACTCCGCGTCCGGCTCGAAGTACTACGACCTGACCGCTCCTGACACGACCCAGGACCCGAACTACGGTCCGGACCCGCTGAACCCCAAGAACCACTGGGCGAACTCGGTTGAGAACCAGGAGCACGTGCGGACCTACGTCAAGGTCGAGGTGCAGAAGAACAAGCTCGTGGTGGAGAACGTGCGTAGTGGTACGTGTACCGCTCCCAACGCCGCCGTCGAGCTCGGCAAGGTCTCGTGGTGCGGTCCGGACAGCGGTGCCACTCCGGCCAAGCCGGTTGGCTCGCTGGTCGACAAGGTCGTCGTCCACCCGTACAGCGGCCATGGCCAAGCCCAGCCCGGTCCGGGTCAGTACGACTGGACGGTCAGCAAGACCCAGCAAGGTGTCGTGACGCTCACCGACGTGAGCTGATCAACCAGGTGGGGGTGGGCGTAACTGCCCACCCCACCTGCTCTTAGAAGGAAGCCTGATGTTCAAAGCCCTTGTAGCCGCTGTCGTGCTGCTGAGCGCCCTCACAGCCACACCTGCCGCAGCAGACGACGATGTCCCATGGTCTGTCAGTACGGCGGCCAACAGCTTCGGCTCCGAGCGGCAGAACTACAGCTACACGGTGAATCCGGGTGGACAGGTCGAGGACGGCCTCATGGTCGTCAACCGCGGCAGGACCCCGCTGGAACTCGCTGTGTACGCCGCTGATGCCTACACGACCGACAACGGCCGGCTCGACCTCCTGACTCCCGACACGAAGTCCACCGGTGTTGGGGCCTGGGCGCACGCGGACCGGGCCAGCGTGAAGGTCGCACCGGGGCAGTCGGTGCAGGTGCCGTTCACCATCGACGTACCCGCCGATGCCAAGCCAGGCGACCACCTGGGAGGCATCGTCACCTCACTGAAGCAAGGCACCGACGTGGACCGGCGACTGGCCATCCGGATCCAGTTGCGGGTCAGCGGAGACCTCCAGCCAGGCTTGTCGGTCGACGACCTGAAGGTGCACTACAAAGGCCACAGCGACGCCACAGTCACCTACACCGTCCGCAACACCGGCAACGCCATCCTGGCCGCTCGGCCGTCGACCGCGGTGTCAGGACCCTTCGGGAAGTGGCGAGTCGAGTCGGATCAACAAGCCTCACCACAGCTACTTCCCGGCGAAAGCTGGAAGGTCTCCACGGACATCCACGGCGTAACCCCAGCCCTCCGAGTGACCGGCACAGTCACCCTCCTCCCACTCCTCACCGACGCAGCAGGCTCAACAGGCTCCCTTACCCCCCTCACCGCCACAGCCCACGCCTGGACCACCCCCTGGTGGCTCTTCCTCATCCTCACAGTGGTGCTGGTTGCCGTCGTGCTTCTGGTACGACGGCGCCGCGCAAAAGTAGCCCCGTAGGCGACTACAGTGGCCAGCCAATCGACAGGGGGGATGCCGGACGTCGATCTGCTGGTGCCGCGCGACTGCGCCGACAAGGTCGGCGCGTATGCAGAGGCTCTGTCGACGCAGGCGTTCCCGGTCACGATCGAGACCATCGACGCCTACATCGACTGGCGGCCGAGCGCGGAGCGGTCCTATCTCACCCACCGGAGGTTGCAGTTCCCGGTGCCGAGCGAGCTGTTCGAGCCGGGCAAGGCGACGCTGCTCGGTCAGGAGATCAACACCCTCGACCCGCGCACCCTGCTGCACACCTTTGGCACCGTCGGCGGCGTGATCCGGAAGAAGGACGTGCCGAAGATCGTCGGGCTGGCGGACGCGATCAAATCGGGCCGGGCGGTCAGCCGGTTCAGCGAGCGCGACTGCGAGGTGTTCAGCCAGTACATGGTCGCCCGCAAGCGGCAGTATCCGGTCTTCATCGCGGCCAAGCGCACCTGGGAAGGCGCCTTGGAAGCTATGCCGAAGCAGGCCGCGCAGGCGATCAAGCACCACGTCCTGCCGGCCGCCCATCGGACGATGGCGAAACTGAACCGGGACAAGGGCGACGAGCGCGGGCGCTAGAACGAGACCTGTACCTGCAGCCCGAGATGGTCGGAGAGATCCCCGCTGGTGAACGTCAGCTCCGCTGTCTCGACGGTGATCGACGGGTCCGAGAGCAGCAGGAAGTCGATGCAGTGTGAGGACTTGCCGGGCTCGAGGTAGGCCGGATGGAACGTCGGCGGGCAGTCGTGGCCGAAGGCATCGAGCAGGCCGGTGTCGTGGATGAAATCGCGGTACAGCGAACTGTCGCGGGCGACGTTGAAGTCGCCGGACACGATCGCGGGCTGCTGCACTGCGCCGACGTACCGGCCGAGCGCAGTCAACTGACTCTGGTGCAGGCTCCAGAAGCGGTTCGTCTCCGACCAGTCGCCGTCGCGATTCGCCAGCAGGTGGGTGTTCACGATGCTGACTCGCGCCAGCCTGGTCGCCAGCGACCCCTTCAGTGACGCCTTCAACCGGGACAGCCGCGGCAGTCCGGCCACCTCACCGGCTGACGGGATCGGGAACCGCTGGTAGCCGGTCCCAGTGACCGGAATCCGCGACACGGTCACCAAGCCACCGTCTGGCCCGGCCACCGAGCGCCGGTAGCTCACGAAGCGGTACGACGGCATCGACCGCACCAATCGCCGGAGGTGGTAGTAGGTCAGGACCTCCTGGAAGTTGACCACATCCACATCGGAGCCCTCGAACACTTCGGCGATCGCCGTGTACCGCTCGCCGAGGCGCGAGCCGACGATCGGGATTCCCCTGGTGTTGAGTGAGGCAACGGTCAGCCGGGTCAGGTCGGGGCTCATAGTCCTCCAGTCGTAGCCCGAGTCAGCGTAGATCCCGCTGGAAATCGGGAGAAGGGCACTAGCTCAACCGCCGAACCCATCACCGGCATCCCCCAGGTGTTGAACGACGCGATGGTCAGTTGACCGATTGAAGTCACGGCCACAGTTGGCTGCTCAGGGTGCGGCACCAGACGAGCACGTCCTCGTAGCCGCCAGGAACGGCTTCCAGTTGGTCGTCGCCGTACTGATCGCGGACCAGGTTGGCGAGGGCAACTGGGTCCTTGAGGCCGATCGCCTCGGCCAGGAGCTTGATGTCCGGGATGTCACGGTTGCGGGAGGCAACCAGTTTCATCGCCAGCAGGGATTCTGGACTCGCGACGACCACCTGCAAGCCTGCTCGGTTCGGTGCGCGAAGTGCTCCCTTGGGAAGCACTGGTGTCCAGGCAGCCGCGTCGGAGTTGATCCGGTCAGGCGGTAGGTGCTCGGCCTCCGCCACCGCTCGGGCGGCCTCCAGCACTGCCCCTTCCGGGACCAGAGTGGCGTCGATGTCCTTGGTCGATCGGTTGGTGTCGAACGACAAGGCGATCGCAGCGCCACCTACGACGTACATGGTGGCGGCGGTGCCGCGGGATGCGAGCTCGCTCTCCAGGAGCTCGAGGAGTCGCCGGATCTCCGGTGCGGTGAAGTTCGACGGCATGGGTCAGGCGGTCTCGAGGTCGTGGGTGGAGATGTAGATACCGCGTCGGGACAGCCAGGCGGGGGTGTGGGTGCGGGTCCAGTCGACGCCTCGGCGCAGGTTCGGCTGGATCCAGTCGGTACTCAGTGGCGGAGTCTCGGTCCAGGCCGGCATACGGGCCGCGTCGTGCTGCTCGAACTCGTGGGCGACCAGGGCCGCCAGCAGGGCGTCGTACCGCGTATCCGAAATCGACCGGCTCCGGAGCAGCCATGCGTCGGCCGCTGGGTCGTCGGCGTCGAGCATCGTGGCCAGGTGATCGCGGGCTTGGATGATCAACTTGAAGGCCCAGGTGTTGTCGCCGGCAACCAGGGCCTCGTTGACCTCTGTGGCGGTTGCGTCGGGAGTCATCCAGCCGTGGAGTCGTGCGCTCCGCAGAGCGGCGGCCGTCCGGAGTGCTCGGAGGTAGAAGGCGGCCGAAGGCATCGTTCTGCCGTTCAGGTACGCCGACAGACGCGGTCGTGATGTGCCGAGAAGACGGGCGAAGGCCTCCTGGTTGAGACCTGACGTGGCCAGCGCGGAGCGCAGGCCGGAGACGACCTCTGCTCTCTCGTACGCGGTTGCATCCACGAGCTCAGTGTATCAAATCTGATACGTCACTCTGAGGGTTTGGGCAGTTGGAAACCCTGATGTGCCGGGCCGTGAGGGCTCGGTAGCTTCGGATGGTGATGACTTCTGAGGTGACGATCCGGGCGTTCGGCGGGGTTGACGAGGTGTTAGGAATGCAGGGGCCGATCGAGCGGGTGTTATGTCCGGTGGCGGAGCATGTCGGGCCTTGTGAGGTGCCTTGGGGGTTTCGGTGAGCGAAGCCGATGACCTGGTGTTGGGGGATCTATGCGCCCCACGAAAAGGCAGTTGAGGTGGCTGAGCGGGTGAGAGGTGTGGTCGGCGCCAGGGAGGCTGTGCTGACCCAGGGGACTCCAGGTTGGTTCGACGGGCTCGAAGAGCAGTGGCGGATCGAGCAGGGCAGCTGATACTGGGCACGTGGACGCTTTAGCCGAGGCCCGGACTGCGTACGACGTACGCGCGTGGGCGCAGGCGTATGAGCTGTTCGCAGCCGCGGACACCCTGGACGCGGCCGACCTGGACCGGTACGCCGTCGCGGCGATGCTGCTGGGGCGCATGGACGAGTACTACGCCATCCGCGAGCGCACCTACGAGCAGCTGCTCGCCCAACGCGACCTGGTCGGAGCAGCAGGCGCAGCGCTCTGGGCCGGCATGCAGAGGATGGTCGCCGGTGACGTGGTGGTCGGTGGCGGCTGGCTGGCGCGTGCTGCCCGCCTGATCGAGGAGGACGGGACCGACTCGGTACCCGCAGCCTTCCTGAGGATGAGCCAGGCCTTCGCGGCAGAAGACGTCGATCAGGCGGTGGCGATCAGCAGTGAGGCGGTGGCCGACGGTCGCCGGCTCGGCAGCAGGGACCTGGTCGGTCTGGCGCTGCACCAGCAGGGGCTGTTCCTCCTCGAGGCCGGTCGTACGGCGGACGGTTTGGCGAAGCTGGACGAGGCCATGGTCGAGCTGAGCTCCGGCTCGCTCTCGCCGATGGTGACCGGCATCATCTATTGCGGCGCGATCACCGGCTGCTGGACGGTGTACGAGCTACGGCGCGCCGAGGAGTGGACCGTCGCGATGACGCGCTGGTGCGACAGCCAGCCTGAGCTGGGCAACTTCACCGGCGAGTGCAAGGTACGACGGGCTGAGCTCAAGCAACTGCGTGGCGCCTGGACCGACGCTCGCAAGGACCTGGCCGGTGTGAGCACAGCAGACATCGACTTGTGGGCCGCCGGTTGTGCGGCGTACGTGCGAGGGGACCTCGACCGGCTGCAGGGACACTTTGCGGATGCCGAGGAGTGCTTCACCGAGGCGAGTCGGCTCGGCTACGACCCCCAGCCGGGACTGGCTCTGCTCCGGTTGCAGCAGGGCAGTGTGCAAGCGGCCGCCGCGATGATCCGCCGCTGCCTCTCCGAGTCGCAGGACGACTCGAAGCGGGTGGAGATCCTGTTCGCCGCGACCGAGATCCTGCTGGCGTCAGGCGACCTCAAAGCGGCGACCACCGCCGCCGATAGGCTCATCGAGCTCGCAGACAAATGCCGCACCACTATCGTGCACGCGCTCCAGGAACAGGCCCACGCGATGATCCAGCGAGCCGAGGGCCGACCGGATGCCGCACTGGGACCGGCCCGCGCTGCCCTCCGCCGGTGGGTCGAGCTCCGAGCGCCGTACCAGGAAGCTCGCACGCGACTCCTGATCGCGGATGCCTGCCGTGCACTGGGCGACAACGAGTCCGCGGACCGCGAGACAGCGGCCGCGATCGCCACTCTCGAGAAGCTGGGGGCGGTCACCGGCCACAGACGGCCGGACGGCCTGCTCTCACCGCGAGAGATCGAGGTACTGCGGCTTGTCGCCACCGGAGCCACCAACCGGGCGATCGCGGCCCGGCTGGTGTTGAGCGAGCGGACGGTCGATCGGCACATCAGCAACATCTTCGGCAAGCTCGGAGTCTCGTCCCGGTCGGCGGCAACGGCCTACGGCTTCGAGCACAAGCTCGTCTGAGGTACCCATTCGGCCCATTGGGTGATTTCGCCGACGCGGCGAAGCGGCCGGAATTCCTACCTTCGAGACAACCGAAGGAGGAGCCATGAGGTACGAAACAGTGGTGATCGGGGCGGGACAGGCCGGTCTGTCGGCCGGGTATCACCTTGCCCAGCGCGGTAAGCCGTTCGTCATCCTGGATGCGGCAGACCGGGTCGGAGGGTCCTGGCTGAACCGCTGGGACTCGCTCGCACTCTTCACACCGGCCAGCCGCAACTGCCTGCCCGGGGTCAAGTTCGGCGGCGGCTACACCTTCCCGTCCAAGGACGCGATGGTCGCCTACCTGGAGGGGTACGCCGAACGGTTCGGGCTCCCGATCCGCCTGGGCACCCGGGTGGACGGGCTGTTCCGCGAGGGGAACGGGTACCGCGTGACCGCCGGGACCGAGTCGTTCGAAGCGGACAACGTCATCCTGGCGACCGGCGTACACCGAGTGCCGAAGGTTCCGGACTTCGCCGGTGAACTCTCACTCGGCATCGTCCAGCTGAACACGGGCAACTACCGCAACCCCGGACAGCTGCAGCCGGGCACCGTGCTGATCGTCGGCGCGGGGAACTCCGGTGCGGAGATCGGGGTCGAGGTCGGCAAGACCCACAAGGTCCTGCTGTCCGGCCGGAACGTCGGCTACCTCCCGATCGAGATGCGCGGCTGGCAGGGCAAGCTGCTGTTCCCGCTGATCTGGTGGATGTGGGAGCACGTCCTCACCGAGGACAAGAAGCCCGGCCGCAAGGTGCAGGCCCAGGCGCTCGAGGGCCACGGCGAGTTCCTGATCCGGCAGAAGGAGAAAGACCTCATTGCCGTCGGCATCGAACGCGTCCCGCGCATCGCCGGCGTCGTCGACGGTCGCCCGCAGACCGAGGACGGCGAACTGCTGGACGTCGCCAACGTCATCTGGTGCACGGGATTCAGGCCCGACTTCGGCTGGATCGACCTGCCCGGCCTGGACTCGACCGGACGGATCGCGACCGAGCGGGGCTGTGTCACCGGGCAGCCGGGGCTGTACGTGCTGGGTCAGGAGTTCCAGTACATGTTCAACTCGCACACCGTCGGCGGTGTCGGCAAGGACGCCGCGTACGTCGTCCGCCAGATCGCCAGCCGGGTCACACAGCCCTTGACCTCAACAGCTATTTGACCGCGAGTTCGCCGAGTTCGGACCAGTCGTCCTGGGGCAGCTTGAAGTTGACGATGCGCGGGGTCTCCACGAGGTACGGCGGGAGTTGCTGCTGAGCGGCCTTGAAATGGTCCGAGGTGACATGGGCCGTGGCCGCGTCGTCGTCGGCGAACGCCTCGACCAGGACGTACTCGTCGGTGTCGTCGATCGACCGCGACCAGTCGAACCACAGGCAGCCCGGCTCGGCCCGGGTGGCCGCGGTGAACTCGGCAGCGATCGAGGGCCAGTTCGAGGCGTGTTCGGGCTGGACACGGAACTTCGCGGTGATGAAGATCATGCGCCCGATGGTAGTGCTCAACGCAGCGTGAAGCCGGTGCCGAGCGGGTCGCGGGGGTCGAGGGTGAACGTGGCGGTGCCGGTCCGGTACGCCGCCCCCTCGACCTCCGTGATCACGCCATCGTCGACCACGTCAACCACCCGCCCGAGGAAGCTGGTGCCGACGATCGACTCGTGCCGCAGCACCTGCCCGTCCTTCAACCGGCCCTCGTCGTACAGCAGCGCAAGGCGTGCCGACGTACCCGAGCCACACGGCGACCGGTCCACCTCCCCGTCGGCGAAGATCGCGACGTTCCGCTGGTGCGGTCCACTGTCCGATGAACCGAGGTCGTCGTACAGGATCGTCCCGTAGATGCCGTTCAGCCGCGGATCGACAGGATGGACGGCCTGCGAGTCCAGCGCCCACTTGATCTCCCGCCCCACGGCGATCAGGTCGGCATAGCAGGCAGGAGTCACCGAGAGCCCGACCGACGACGCCGCGACGGACGCATAGAACGCGCCACCGAAACTCACATCGGCGACCACATCCCCACGTGAGGTCGACACCTCCAGACCGCGCCCGGCGACGTACGACGGAACGTTGCGGAAGGCAACATTGGACACCACGCCACCGGCACAGGTGACCCGGGCAACCACTCGTCCGGACGGTACGTCGATCACCACATCCGTAACTCCATCAGGCGAAGCGGGCACCAGGCCGCTCTCGACTGCCCAGGTGCCCAGGGCAATCGTCCCGTGTCCGCAGGCCGTCGAGTACCCGTCCTTGTGCCAGAACAGCACGCCGAAGTGCGCGCCGTCATCATTGCCCGGCACAACGAATCCGCCGTACATGTCCGCATGCCCGCGCGGCTCGTTCACGAGCAGCTGCCGGACCGCATCAACCTCCGGCGACGACTGGGCGAAGACCCGCCGGTCCGGCACCGAGGCACCGGGGACCTCCACCGACGTCACGATCCGGAACGGCTCCCCAGCCGTGTGGTAGTCGACGACGCTCACCGGGTCCATCATGAGCCAGGTCCAGTCAGACCCAGGTAGGTGAGGACGGCGAGCACGCGCCGGTTGCTGTTGTCGTCGTCGGTGATGCCGAGCTTGCCGAACAGGGACGTCGTGTACTTGCTGATCGCGCTCTCGCTGAGGAAGAGCCGCTGGCGGATCGCCTGATTGGACAGGCCCTCGGCCATCAGTCCGAGCACGTCGTGTTCGCGTTCGGTGAGTTTGCCGATCCGCTGGTTCGAGTTGGACATGAGTTTGGTGACGACAACCGGGTCCATCGCGGTCCCTCCGGCCGCGACCCGTTCGAGTGCGTCGATGAACTGATCGGCCTCGAACACGCTCTCCTTGAGCAGATAGCCGACGCCGCCGGCGCCGTTGGCCAGGAGCTCGCGGGCATACAGCTGTTCGACGTGCTGCGACAGGATCAGGACCGGCAGGCCGGGCACCTCGCGGCGGGCGGCGAGTGCTGCCTTGAGGCCCTCGTCCGACTGGGTCGGCGGCATCCGAACGTCGATGATGGCGACATCCGGCCGCCACTTCAGCAGCGCGCCCAGGGTCTCGGGACCGGTGGTCGCGGTCGCCACCACCTCGTGCCCGTAGGCCTCGATGAGGCGGACCATTCCGTCCCGCAGGAGGTAGAGGTCTTCGGCGACGACTATTCGCATGGCACCGTCATCCTCGCACGGGTCGGGCCGTCGGCCGGGCTGGTGACATCGAGAGTGCCGTCGAACACCGCGAGGCGTCGGCGCAATCCGGAGAGTCCGCCCGCGGCGTTCACCTCGGCGCCGCCCCGGCCGTTGTCCTCGACCTCGACGACGATCGCTGTGTCGTCCCGGGCGATGGCGATCTGTGCCCGGGACGCGTGTGCGTGCTTGATCGCGTTGGTGAGTAGTTCGGCGATACCGAAGTACAGGGCGGACTCGATCGGCGGATCCAGGCTGAGCTCGACCTCGGCGTTGACCGCTGTCTCGAGCGGGACGTCCATCGCCAGAGCGCGCACGGCATCGACGAGTCCGCGCTCGTTCAGCACCGGTGGGTTGATGCCTCGGACCAGTTCGCGGAGCTCGGTCAGCGAGGTGGCGGCACCGACTCGTGCGTCTCGCAGCAGCTGCCTGGCCTGGTCGGGATCGGTCTCCATCAGCTTCTCCGCGGTCGCCAGCGAGAGCCCGAGCGCGACCAGCCGAGCCTGCGCTCCGTCGTGCAGATCCCGCTCGATCCGGCGAATCTCGGCGGCCTGCGCCACCGTCGTATCTGCCCGCTGCGCGGTCAGCTCGTCGACCCGGTCCGCCAGCGCCATCGCCGCCGACGGGCGCAGAAACCGTACGGCGATCGACTCGATCGGCCGCCAGGCGTACGGCGCGCTCGCGATCGCCACGACCAGGCTCGCGACTGCTTGCAGCGGCATCGACTGGGAGAAGCCATAGATTGCGATCACTAGGCCGGCCGGTGGGATGGCCGCGACCAGCCCTGCGGCGAACGGCGCGATCGCCACGAACCGTAGGTCACGCCAGTTGGCGGGATCCTTGAACCGCAGCTTGAGTTCCTGATCCTCGCGAGCCTCCTTACTCGTGCGCGAGTACGACGAGCCGTTCCACCAGTACCCGGTGGACATCTGCGTCACCGGTCCGACCTCCTGGTAACCGGCCGGGATCACGGTCCCCGTCCACTGCGCGACGAGGGCACGGACCACCCGGCAGACCGGCCGGGCCAGGGCGAGAGTGCCGACAGCGGCCAGCACGAACAGCGGGATCCACGACCATGGGTTGCCCGCCCACCAACTCGCCACGGTGATGGCCACGGCCCACACCACCGGAACCAGCATGGTGACCACCGCGACGGCACACGCCCGGACGAACCCCACGCAGGCACTCTTCACCCACGACATCAGAAACCCTCTTCCTCGCTACGGCTAGTGATTTCACTGTGCACCACGCGGAAAGCGGTTCTGGTGAGATCGGGCCGGAAGTGGGTCTGGCCCCACCCATCCGGACGTCCAGACACACATCAGCCGCTGTCGCCCGGGTGGGCAGCAGCGGCTGACGGTGTCTTGTGGAGCGGCCTGAAGGAGTGTGTCAGGCAGCTTGCAGGACGCGGGTGCGGTTCTTCTGCGCCCAGATGGCCCGGCGCAGTTGCGCCTTGTCCGGATAGCCGTGTGCTCGGCCGATCAGGTAGACGTCGTGGTTGCGCATCTTGACCATGCCGGCGACGAACCAGACCGGGCTGCCCTCGGCAAGCATGGTGACGATCATGGTGGTGGTGGCGCTGCCTACGGTGGCGGTGGTGGTGTTCATTCTGACCCTCTCCTTTGGTCGCTCTCACTGATACGTCGGACCACGCCGGCCGAATTCGACATCACCTCGACAAGTTTTTTTGGTCCGTTGTCCACCGACACGTACGCCTGCCTCGACGCGGTTCAGCTCCGGCCGCGTCGAGGTCTCCGCGGCCTGCTCGCACTGCCGGCCGTCGGATAGAGGTACAGTCCGGAATCGCCATGATCTGCAGGGCAAAACAGAGCGCCCCGATCAGAGATCGGGGCGCTTGTCCGTGTGGGTCCCGGGGGGAGTGGGACCACCACACGTTGGGGGGGACTTAGACCGTAACCCGGGCGCGGGGTCATGTTCGAACCAAAGCCGCACTTCGCCAACCGTGTTTCGGCGAACGGCAGGAAAACTGCGCTCACCGGCTCGTTCGGCGCCGGTACAACGTGGTCGCCAACGTCACCGAAAACAGGAGCAGACCGGTACACCAGGCGAGTGCGATCCAGCCGTTGTTTCCCATCGGCGTCCCGATCAGGAAGCCGCGCACGGTCTCGATCACCGGCGTGATCGGCTGGTGCTCGCTGATCGGCTGCAACCACGACGGCATCGTCTCGGGCGGGACGAACGCGCTGCTCAGGTACGGCAGGAACAACATGAAGAAACTCAGTGTGCTGGCCGACTCCACCGACTTCGCGATCACGCCCAGCCCGGCCGCGAGCCAGGAGAGCGCGAGGACATAAAGCAGCATCAGTCCGATCGCGGCCAGCCAGTCGGCCGGGCCGGCGACCGGCCGGAAACCCATCGCCAGCGAGGCAGCGATGACGATCGCCGTTGACACCGCGTTACGCGCGATACTCGCAGTAACATGCCCGGTCAGTACGGCGGAGCTGCGGATCGGCAGTGACCGCAGCCGGTCGATCATCCCGCTGTTCATGTCGTCCGCGACCGCCATCGCCGTGTTCGAGGCGCCGTACCCGGTGGTGAGCAGCAGGATCCCCGGAACGACGTAGTTGATGTACTCCGTGCCGGTGCTGATCGCGCCGCCGAAGACGTAGACGAACAGCGCCATCATCAGCAGCGGCAACAGGATCGAGACGAACAGCGTGTCCACGTTCCGGCGCATCAGCCGGACACTGCGGTCGATCATGGTGACCGCGTCGGACACCGCGGCCCCAGCTCCTTGGTGTGACATGTGATCAAACTCCTCAGGCGGTCAGGGCAAGGAAGACGTCGTCGAGCGTCGGCCGGTGCGACGACACCCGCTCCGGCTGCAGCCCGTTGTCCCGCAGTACGTCGAGGACGTGGTGCAGGTGCGCCGCCGTACCGTCAGACGGAATGTTCAGCACGAGCTGATCGGACACCCCGTCCAGTACGCCGGTTGCCTTCAGCAACTGCACTTCGTCGGCGAACCGGAGCTCGATCCGCTCGCCACCGATCTGGGCCTTCAGTGCGTCGGCGGTGCCGCTGGCAACGATCCCGCCCTTGTCGAGCAGCACGATCCGGTCGGCCAGCCGGTCCGCCTCCTCCAGGTACTGCGTGGTCAGCAGAATCGTCGTGCCGTCCCGGACGAGTTCGCCGATCGCGTCCCACATCGTCGACCGGCTGGCCGGGTCGAGCCCAGTGGTCGGCTCGTCCAGGAAGATCACCCGCGGCTGCGCGATCAGGCTCATCGCCAGGTCGAGCCGCCGCCGCATCCCGCCCGAGTACGTCTTCACCCGGCGGTCCATCGCCTCGGTCAGCCCGAACCGCTCCAGCAGTTCCGCGGTACGGCGTCGCGCGGTGGGCCGGCCGAGATGCATCAACCGGCCGACCATGACCAGGTTCTCCCGGCCGGTCTGGTTCTCGTCGACCGCGGCGTACTGCCCGGTCAGGCTGATCACGCCGCGGACCTGGGCCGGCTCGCGCAGGACGTCGTACCCGGCGATGGTGGCCTGGCCGGCATCCGGCCTGGTCAGCGTGGTCAGGATCCGCACGATGGTGGTCTTGCCGGCGCCGTTCGGGCCGAGCAGGGCGAGCACGGACCCCTCGTCGACCCGCAGGTCGACCCCGGTGAGCACCTCGGTCGCCCCGAACGACTTCCGCAGTCCGGTTGCCTCGACAATCATGTCCCCTCCTTACTGCGTACTCGATACGCTAAATAGCGTAGCAGGTACGCTATATGTCTGCACACCCCCTAGACTGAGGCGGTGGAGATGAGCGAGTTGCCGGCCGACGTGGCGCTGATGTGGCGACTACGGGACGGCAGCCGGCGCGGGCCGAAGCCGTCGCTGACCATCGAGGACATCACCCGGGCGGCGATCGAGATCGCCGACGCCGACGGGCTGGCCGGGGTATCGATGGCGCGGGTGGCCGAGCGGCTCGGCAACTCGACGATGGCGCTCTACCGGCACGTGAAGAGTAAGGACGAACTGCTCGTGCTGATGACGGATGCCGCGCTCGAACGTCCCGAGCCACTGCCCGAGGGCGTCGACTGGCGGACCGGCCTCACGTTCTGGGCGGAGGGCGTTCTGGTCGCGGTCCGCAAGCACCGCTGGTACTCGAAGCTCCCGATCTCCGGCCCCCCGGCCGGGCCGAACAACCTCGCCTGGTTCGACTCGGCCCTCGGCGCACTGAAGGACACCGGCCTGCCGGAGGAGGCCAAGATCGGTGTGGTGATGGGCCTGATGACCTACGTCCACGGCGAGATCCGGCTGTCCCTCGACCTGGCCGCCGGCTATGCCGACAACCCCGACGCCTTCAGGCGGTACGGCGCGATCCTGGCCCGCGTCGTCGACCCGCGGCAACTCCCTGCCCTGGCCCGGGTCCTGGACGCCGGCGTCTTCGATTCCGTCGCCGCCTTCACCGAAGAGTCCGACGAAGACTTCGACTTCGGCCTCCAGCTCTACCTGGACGGCGTTGCAGGATTCATCGACCGAATGTCTCAGACGAGCTGAATGACTGCGTCCGCCGCGGGGGCCGTTGCGGCGATCAGCCGGGCGTTGTGTTCGTCGGTGCCGTAGGTGCGTTCGTGGGCCTCTTCGGGGGAGCGGCCGAAGTGACGGTGACGGGCTTCGAGGCGGTCGTGCCGCAGTTGCTCGGGCACCTCGACGTACCAGCATTGATCGAGCAACGTCCGGATCGTTGCCCACGGCATCTCGTCGAAGAGCAGATAGTTGCCTTCGGTCACGACCAGTGTGACGTCCGGCGCGATGCCGATGCTGGCGGCAATCGAATCTTCCAGCCCGCGGTCGAATCGCGGCGCCCAGATCTGTTCGTCCGGTGCCTCCTTCAACCTTTTGAGCAAGGCAACGAACCCGTACCCATCGAACGTGTGCGGCGCCCCCTTGACCTCGGCGAGCCCGAGTTCCTCCAGCACGGACTGCGCCAGGTGGTACCCGTCCATCGGCACCAGCGCGACCCGGTGGCCGTCCGCGACCAGCTTCGCCGTGAGCTGTTCGGCGAACGTCGACTTCCCGGCCGCCGGCGCCCCGGTGATGCCGAGGATGGAACGCCGACCTTGGGTGGCGAGTTCGACGGCGCGGTCGTACGCGGAGGCCGAGTCCAGTGTCTGCACCCAACGATCCTAAGAGGTCAGTGCGCTCGCTGGAGGTCGCTCTCGTGTTGCTCGTGGACCAACCGCCGTGCGATCGAACCACACCCCTCCAGCTGCAAGGTCTGAGCGTCCTCCGGCAGACGGAAGCCGAGTGAGGTGACGGTGTCCAGGCAACGGGCTGTGTGCATGATCGCCCAACCGCCGCGAGCCTCGGGGGACAGGTCGAGGTCTTCAGCCAGGGTGAGCTCGTCGCCGATCCACGCGCGCATCGTCGTCTGCAGTGCGCCGCCGACTTCGCCGTGCCGCCCGAGTACGAGCGACTCCCTGAGCTCAGCAGTGCACCCCTCATCCATCCGTACGACGGTCGATCGCGTCACGTTTGCGTCGGCGGAGACGACGAACGGTTCGCCGTACCATCGCAGACTCGCTCCGTCGGTGAGCCGGATGTCGACGTCCCACCGCGCCGAGGCGCCGCGCATCCCATACGCGACGGTCCCGGCCGTCTCGATGATCTCGACCCGCACTGGCCCGGACACCGCGATCTCGATCCGCACCTGATCCCCGGCCAGCAGCAACGCCCCGGCCGCGACCAGCGCGATCCGCACGACGCCCGCCGGCCCGGCCAACCGTCGCGGTGATATCTGATCACTGCTCAAAACACAGCGATCCCGAACCGCATCCGCCACAACCTCAACCCGAGCCACCACCCACCTCCTTCCGCCCCGCACTCCTCTCCGCATCGACCTCTCGCGAAGGTCAGTGCGCGTGAGTGTGCGAGATCAGTTCGCCGTTCTCGCCGACGTGGGAATGCGGCGCCATCGGTCCGGGGTCGACGGGAGTGTGCCCGCCGCCGCGGACGACAGCCGTCATCGACAGGACCCATTCCTTCAGCCGGGCGACCGATGCGGGGTCGTTGCGGGAGAGCGCGAGTACCGGCTTCCCGTCCCGCGCGGCCTCGGCGTCCTTCACCATCTGTTCGACGTCCACACCGACGTACGGCGCGAGATCCGTCTTGTTTACTACGAGTAAGTCCGCCCTTGCGATCCCCGGACCACCCTTCCGCGCAACGTCCCCACCACCCGCCACATCGAGCACGAAGATCTGCGCGTCCACCAGCGCGGGGGAGAAGGTCGCGGTCAGGTTGTCACCACCGGACTCCACCAGTACGACGTCCAGCGGCGCGAAATCCCGCTCGAGATCCTCGACCGCGATCAGGTTCGGCGTCACGTCGTCCCGGATCGCGGTGTGCGGGCAAGCGCCGGTCTCGACCGCCCGGATCCGCTCCGGCTCGAGTACGCCGGCCGACCGGAGCAACCGCGCATCCTCGTCGGTGTAGATGTCATTGGTGATCACGCCGAGCCGAAGCTCGTCCGCCAACTCCCGGCAGACCGTCGCGATCAACGAACTCTTCCCAGTCCCCACCGGCCCGGCAACCCCGAGCCGGAAGGAACGCGTGCCGTGGTCATGCCCGTGGTTATGCATGGAACAACCTCATTCTCTCGGTGGCGTGGTTCTGGGCGAGTACGTCGAGCAGCGGCGCCCCGTCCGCCGGAATCTTGTCGATCTCGGTCAGCGGCGCGACGTCGGTGACGAGCCGCTCGATGTCGTCCTGCAATCCGCCCAGCCAGCTCGCCGCATCGGCCGGATCTACTGGCAGTAACTTGAGCGAAGCGGCCACGACCGTCTGCACGTCGTCGTACGCGACCAACCGCGCAACCTGCTCCGCCGACAACCCCGTCACACCCCCGATCACCCCCACCACGACTGGCCGAGCAACCTCGCTGTCGGGCCGCAGATGCCGCAGAACGTCCGGCCAAACCCTCGCCGCCAACCGCAAATACGCCCGCCCCTGCCGCCGCGACACCCCCCGCAAAACCCGACTAGGCGTCCGAGCCGCCCAAGCCCCCTCCACCACCCCCAACATCAGCTGCCGATCCGCGTCGCACGGCGACCATCCCGCCGCACCCCTCACCCCCGCGGCCCCGCCACCGGCGCCGGCGCCCGCGTTCTCCTCCGCGATCCCGAGCCGCGACTGTCCCGCCGTGCCGCTTAACCCTGCATCCCCACCGCCGGCGCCCGCGTTTTCCTCCGCGATCCCGAGCCGCGACTGTCCCGCCGTACCACTCAACCCCGCCGCCCCACCGCCGGCACTCGCGGCCGCCGCCGCGGCTCCTCGGTCCTCGCCCCCGACCGAGTCATCACTCAGTCGTGGATCTCGGTCGGTTGTGGGCAGGTTTTGCAGCAGGGATCCACGACTCGGCGATGCATCATCGGCCGGATGAGGTGCGGAGACGGTGACGTGGCGGGCGAGTACGGCGACGGCGGCCTCGACTCGGGTGGTGGTGCGGAGACGATCCCGGGCGTACGCGGCGACGTCGGCGAGTTGCTTGCCGTCGGCACCCAACCCGGCACGGACGGCCGGCTCGAGACCCGCGGACTGGGTGTGCCCGCCGGTCGGCAACCGGCCGTCGGCCAGCATCAACGCGACCACCTCAGGCGAGCTCATCAGAACATCGCGTAGAGCTGGGCGAGTGGCAACACCTCGGCCGGCGCCGGCTCGACCAGGTCCCCGTCGACCTTGATCGCGAACGTCTCAGGATCGATGTCGATTGTCGGCAATGCGTCGTTGTTCTTCATGTCCGCCTTGCCGATCTCCCGCGTCGGCCGTACGGCGAGCAGCCGCCGACGCAACCGCAGTCGCTCAGCCAACCCGTCGTCCAGCGCGGCGGGGGAGACGAACGTGAACGACACATCCGCCCCGATCGCATCCCCGAAAGCCGGCCGCATCAGCACCGGCTGCGGAGTCGGAATCGACGCGTTCGGATCACCCAACGCGGCCCACGCGATCGCGCCGCCCTTGATCACCAGGCTCGGCCGGACCCCGAAGTACCGCGGATCCCAGAGGTTCAGATCCGCCAGCTTCCCGGCCTCCACCGAGCCGACCACGTGATCGATGCCATGCGCAACCGCCGGGTTGATCGTGTACTTCGCGACGTACCGCCGAGCCCGCTCGTTGTCGGCCGGCAGGCTCGTACCGAGAGCACCACGCCGGCCCTTCATCACGTGCGCGACCTGCCATGTACGCGTGATCACTTCGCCGATCCGGCCCATCGCCTGCGCATCCGACGAGGTGACGGACAACGCGCCCAGGTCGTGCAGGATGTCCTCGGCCGCGATCGTCGTCCCCCGGATCCGCGACTCGGCGAACGCGAGATCCTCCGGCACGTCCGGGCTGAGGTGATGGCAGACCATCAGCATGTCGAGGTGCTCGGCGACCGTGTTGACCGTGTGCGGCAGCGTCGGGTTGGTCGACCCCGGGATGACATGCGGGTACGACGCGATCGACAGGATGTCAGGCGCATGCCCACCACCCGCGCCCTCGACGTGGAACGCGTGGATCCCGCGACCGGCGATCGCGTGCAGCGTGGACTCGACGAACCCGGCCTCGTTCAGGCTGTCCGCGTGCAGGGCAACCTGGAGCCCCCACTCGTCCGCGGCCCGCAGCGCCGTATCGATCGCGGCCGGCGTCGAACCCCAGTCCTCGTGCACCTTGTACCCGGCTGCGCCGGCCAGCGCCTGCTCGGCGAGAGCCTCGGCGCTCACCGTGTTCCCCTTGCCAAGCAACAACACGTTGAGCGGGAACGCATCGAGGCTCCGATGCATCTGCTCCAGATGCCAAGCGCCCGGCGTAACCGTGGTCGCCTTCGATCCCTCGCTCGGCCCGGTCCCGCCGCCGACGATCGTGGTGATCCCGGTGGCGAGCGCCTCATGCAGCTGCGACGGCGAGAGCAGATGAACGTGGGAATCGATCGCGCCCGCGGTGAGGATCCGCCCCTCACCCGCGATCACATCCGTCGACGGGCCGATCCGCAACTCGGGATGCACCTCGTCCGCGATGTCCGGGTTCCCCGCCCGCCCGAGCGCGACGATGTGCCCGTCGCGGATCCCCAGATCCGCCCGCACGATGCCCCACCAGTCGAGCACGAGAACGTTCGTGATGACGGTGTCCGGCGCACCTTCCGCCCGGGTCGTCGTACCCTGCCCCATCGACTCCCGGATCGACTTGCCCCCGCCGAACACAACCTCCTCACCCCCGACCGTGAGGTCCCGCTCCACCTCGATCCACAGATCCGTATCCCCCAACCGAACCTGATCCCCCACCGTCGGCCCGTACAACGCCGCATACGCGGCTCGCGAAATCTCAACCATCGCGCTTCACCTGGATCCCCGGCACCAGCCGATTGCCTCTCAATGCCACGAGAGCCACCTCGCGAGACGCGCCTGGTTCGAAGCGTTGGGATGTGCCGGATGGGATGTCGAGGCGGTAGCCCTGGGCTGCTTCGCGGTCGAAGGACAGTGCGGTGTTGGCGTCCGGGAGGTGCAGGTGGGAGCCGATCTGCACGGGACGGTCGCCGGTGTTGATGATCACCAGGGTCTGGCGTTCGTCGTCGGTCCGGTCGGCGTTGAGCTGAATGGTGCCGGGAGCGACCCGTACGGCGCCGGGTCCGTAGGTGACGCTCGCGCCGTCGCCCGCCCCCTGTCCTTCATTGCTAAGTCTAATCCTGCTCGTCATGGATTCCCCCTTAAATTATTGGGTTGTGGATAGTGACGAGCTTGCGGCCGTCGGGGAAGGTGGCTTCTATCTGGACGTCGGTGAGGAGGTCGGCGACGCCGGGCATGACGTCGTCGCGGGTGAGGACGGTGCGGCCGCGTTCCATCAGGTCGGCGACGCGGGCGCCTTCGCGGGCGCGCTCGAGTACCCAGGTGCTCAGCAGCGCGACCGCCTCAGGGTGGTTGAGCCGGACTCCCCGGGCCAGCCGGTCGCGGGCGACCATGCCGGCCACGGAGAGCAGCAGCTTCTCGGTTTCGGCGGGTGTGAAGTTCACGGCGCGGCCGGGAGGACGTGGTCGGCCACCTTGTCGGTGCTGAGGCAGAGCGAGCACACGGCCGCGTCGTGGGTCTGGCACGCGGTCATGTCCGGTCGCTCGTAGTCCTGCCGGCACACATGACAGGTGAGTACGGCGCCTGACGGGTTGCCGTGCTCGTCGTACATCGGCAGGTCGAGCCCGTCGTCGGTACGGCGGAGGTAGTACTTACCGCGGGTAACAACGGCCAGGATCGGCGGCAGAACGAGAGCGAGACCGATCGCGACGAGGGGTGAGTACGGCTTGATCGTGTCGCCGAGTCCGCCGAAGAACACCAGGATCGAGACACCCGCGGCCGCGGCCATCGACACGAAACCGACCGGGTTGACGGCGTACAGCATGCCGCGACGGAACTCGGGCTCCTTCGGCGACAGCTTCAGCAGGTACTTGTTGAAGACGATGTCGGAGGCAACGACCACGATCCACGCCATCCCGCAGTTCGCGTAGAACCCGAGAATGGTGTTGAGGAAGTCGAACATGTTCGCCTCCATCAGCACCAGCGCGATCACCAGGTTGAAGGCGAGGAACACGAGCCGGCCGGGGTAATGCCGGGTCAGGCGCGTATACGAGTTCGTCCAGGCGAGCGAACCGGAGTACGCGTTCGTCACGTTGATCTTCACCTGACTGATCACGACCAGTACGACGGCCAGCGTCATCGCGAGCCAGCCGGGCATGAATCCCTCGTAGATCTCGAGGAACTGGTGCACGGGCTCGTTGGCGACCGACGCCCCGTCGGCGACGTTGGCGATGAGGTAAACGGCGAGGAACAGCCCGATCACCTGCTTGATCGCGCCGAAGATCACCCAGCCCGGCCCGGCCAGCAACATCGCGGTCCACCAGCGACGGGAGTTCTCCGGCGTCTTCGGCGGCATGAACCGCAGGTAGTCGATCTGCTCGGCGATCTGCGCGATCAGCGACAGACACACACCGGCCGCGAGCAGCATCGAACCCACATTCGTGCCCTGGTTGTTCTGACCGCGATAGTCGAAGAACGTCGACACCGAATCCGGGTGCGACACGACGAGATACACGAACGGCAGCACCATCAGGATCAGCCACAGCGGTGTCGTCCACACCTGCAGCGTCGACAGCACCTTCATCCCGTAGATCACCAGCGGAAAGATCACCAGCGTGGACACGGCATAGCCGAGCCACACCGGAATATGCAGCCCGAGTTCGAGCCCCTGCGCCATGATCGAGCCTTCGAGGGCGAAGAAGATGAACGTGAACGATGCGAAGATCACGTTCGTCACGACCGAGCCGTAGTAGCCGAATCCGCTGCCGCGGGTGATCAGGTCGAGGTCGATGTTGTAGCGCGCGGCGTAGTACGCGAGCGGCAGGCCGGTCGCGAAGATCACCACGGCGAAGATCGCGATTCCCCAGAGCGCGTTCGTGGTTCCGTACGAGATGCCGATGTTCGCGCCGATCGCGAAGTCGGCCAGATAAGCGATCCCGCCGAGCGCCGAGACGGCGACGACGCCGGTCGACCACTTGCGGTAGCTGCGCGGCGCGAACCGAAGGGTGTAGTCCTCCAGCGTCTCGCGGGTCGCGGCGGTTTGTGTCGGTGACTCGGGGGTGGCGCGGTGGTCGAGCGAGGGTTCAACAGTCATGGCGGAACTCCTGCGGCACCTTCGGGCGAGCGGTGCTCCGACGACCGGCGACGCTGCTGGCCGGGATGCACCCGAATGGAAGGAACCTAGGAACGGGTTGTTACCGCTGTGTTGCCGAACCGCTACGTTCGTGTATTTCCATCTGGAAGTAATCCGCGAGGTTCGCCTCGAGGTCGCGCTGGGCGGCCGCGATGCGATCGGCGACGGTCCCGCCGACGGGGGACAGGGCGGTGACGATCCGCCGCTTGTCGTCCGGGTGGATGCGGCGCAGGACCAGACCGCGCTCGACCAGCTTGTCCACGTGCCGGGTCAGGCTGGCAGCCGGCAGTACGGCGGCCTCGGCCAGGACTGACATCGGTTGACCGGGCTCGTCGTGCAGCACCGACATCACCCGCCACTGCTCGATGGTCAGCCCGAACTCGTCGAGCAGTGGTTGCAAACCGAGCTCGATCCGGCGCTCGGTCTGCTTGAGCCTCAGGAGCAGGCTGAACGGCATCCGCACTCCTCCCCGGTTGTAGGTGCTGGGAATATAGCCCAGCACTCGGAGATCCGCCTCCACATGCGCCACACTGGGCAGACTGCCGGTGAGCACCCGTCTCACCAACTGGTACGACGGCTGCGCCGCAGAGCCACACGTACGACGCTCAACCGGTACGCCCCCGCAGTACGACGTACGCAGTACGACGTACCGGGGTAAGGAGCGGCGTGTTGGGTGAGCGGACGTGGGTGCCGCGCATCGGTGGAGTTGGGTGAGCGAGGAGGTGCTTGTGCGGCGTTCCGACGTGGTGTCGATCGCGTTCGTGGTGCCGTTGCAAGGCCCGACCGGGATCTACGGACCGTCCTGCCTGGCCTGCGGTCAGCTCGCCGTCGAGCAACTCAACGCACGAAACGGCATCGCCGGCCGCCCGGTCGAACTCGTCCAGGTCGACGCCGGCCGCTCACCCGAGATTGTCGCCGAAGAGGTCGGACGGCTGGTCGACACCGCCCGAGTCGACGCGGTCGCCGGCTGGCACATCTCCGCCGTACGCGTGGCCCTGACGCGGCGCATCGGTGGGCGCGTCGTCTACGCGTTCGCGGCGATGCACGAGGGCAGCGACGACACCCCGGGCGTCTTCATGCTCGGCGAACGCCCGGTCAACCAGTTGCTTCCAGCAACGCACTGGCTCCGCGAACACCACGGCGCCCGCCGCTGGGTTGTCGTCGGCAACGACTATGTCTATCCGCGGGTGACCGGATCGGTAGCCCAGGAAGCCCTACAGGGAACAGGTTCCGAGGTCGTCCAGTCGGCGTATGTCCCCCTCGGTACTTCGGACTTCAGTTCGGTCATCAACGACCTCAAGGCAACAAAGGCCGACGGCGTGATCATGCTCCTGATGGGTCAGGACGCCGTACATTTCAACCGCCAGTTCGCCCGCCACGGTCTCAGCGAGAAGCTACTCCGCCTCAGCCCGGCGATCGAGGAGAACACGCTCCTCGGCGCCGGCCCAGGAGCCAACGACGGTGTCTATGCGGCAGCGGCCTACTTCGATGGCTTGCAGACCGTCGAAAGCGGCGAGTTCGCCAGTCAGTACTACACGCGCTTCGGCCGCTATGCCCCGGCCCTCAATGCAGTCGGCGAATCCTGCTACGAAGCGATCCGCTTCCTCGCCCGCCTGGGTGAGGTGAGCGGATCGATCGCCATGTCGGCCGCCTTGCCCACCGGCCATTTCTACGACAGTCCCCGCGGCCTGATGCGGCTCGACGGTAACCTCGTCGACCAGGACGTCTACTTGGCCGCCGCCGACGGCCTCGAGTTCAAGATCCAGGAACAGATCGCGTAGCTGGAGGGGCCTTGTCCGACATACCGCCCATGGGACGGCCCACCGAATTCGGCGACCTCAGCCCCTGGACGCTCGAGCGAACCGAGTTCTTCGGAGTGTCGAAGACCCTCGTCTGCTGCTACCCGGTGACGCTCGACGGGGAGCTCCTGGGTTATGTGTGGGCCGGCCTGGCAGCCGACGACGACACGGCCGGGTTCATCCCTCGACATGGGATGGGGGAGACCGGCTTCGACGCCCAAGGCACCTGGCTCGGGCGGCTGAAACGAGCGAGAGACAAGGGCATGTCCCCGGCCGAGGCAGTCCGCCAATGGGTCGGAGCAGCCGAGGACCCGAGAGGCGGGGGAGTGCCGGCGGACGCCGAGGAACAAGTGCTCCCCAACTCAAAAGCAGTCCAGTTCCTGGCGAGCCGGTACTCCGACCAGGACTGAGCAACCCGCGGACCTGCCGCACTCACCAACCCGGCCGTCCGTCGCCGCTGGCGCCTCGGTTCGAGCGTGATCTGTCCGGGCCACCCGTGGTTAGTGAGTGGCTCAGGTCCGCCATCCCGGACCGCCAGGCCATCACAATTGACGCGCCCGGACGTCCGCCAGCGGGGCTCGCTCGCACTCGCGGCCAATGTGATGGCCTGGCGATCCGCCACCGCGCTCAGGCGAGGTACCCGTCTGGACGGATGAGGATCTCGACGCCGTCCTCGGCGTGGTAGTGGTCGAAGGCTTCCGGTGACGCGTAGGTCCCGTCGGCAGCATCCCGGCGTACGACGTCAACGGTGTGTTCACCGGTCGATGGTGTGGTCGGGGTGAAGCGCAGGAGGGTGAAGTGCGGGCCGCGGAGGAGGTCGAAGAGGCGGAGGTTGTTGCCGGCAGCATCGACCAGCGGTGCGTCCGGAGCTCGGTCGCCTGAGGTCATGGCGCTGCTGTCGGACGGTGAGCGGTACGAGACGTCGAGCTGGCGGGTGTTCTCGCCGCGTTCCATCGCGCTCTCGTCGCCGTCGACATGCTTCTGCATCAGCTCCTCGCTGATCCCCAGCACCCGCATCGCGTTGGTACGACGCTCGGGCTCGTACGTCGCCAGCACTTCTTCACGCCCGTCGGCCAGCTTCCAGCCCAGGTTGTACGCATCCTGCACTCCCGTGTTAAGCCCTTGCCCACCGGTCGGCGGATGAACGTGCGCGGCGTCGCCCGCGATGAAGACCCGGCCCACCCGAAACTGCGCGGCGAGCCGGACATTCGGCCGCCAAACGGTCGACCAGGTCAAATCACGAAGTTTGGCCACGCCCGGACCCGCGTACCGATCCACCAACTCCTGCAACGTCTCCACCGACGGGTCCACGTGCTCGTCGTCCAGCGGCGCACCGAACTGGAACTGGTCCCCACCGGCCAGCGGCGTCAGCGCGATCCCAGCAATAGGGTTCGCGGCCTGAGCGAACCAGTAGCCGTACTCGTGGTCGAGCCCGTCCGCCGCGACATCGCCGAGCAGCATCCGGATCGACTCGTCCGTCGTACCCTCGAACGCGATCCCCAGGTGCTTGCGGACGAAGCTCCGGCCGCCGTCCGCGCCGACGAGGTACTGCGCTTCGACCGTTTCGCCGGTGGACAGTTCGGCCGTCACCGCGTCGGCGTTCTGCGTGAAGCCGACGATCGCGGTGTCCAGTTCGACGCGTACGCCGTACTCCGCAACCTTGTCGCGCAGGATCTGCTCGGTGCGCGACTGGCCGAGCATCCACGCGTTCGGGTACGGGATGTCCGGGGTCGGCTCCAGGATCGGGGCCATCCGGCGTTCGTCGGCCACCTTGCCGTCGAGGTAGATCCGCATCAGCGGCAGCGACCGTCCCTGACGCAGTACCTCGTCCACCACACCGAGGTCGTCGAACACCTCCAGCGTCCGCGGCTGCAACCCGTCGCCGCGCGAACCCTCGAAGTACTGCGTTGCTTTGTCGATCAGTCGTACGGCGATGCCGCGCCGGGCGAGGTCGATCGCCAGGGTCAGGCCGGTCGGACCCGCGCCCGCAATCAGAACAGTCATCCTTGTCTCCTTTGGGTGAATCATGATTCACTGAATCTGGATTCACTATGGAGGTGGCTAGGGTTCGGTGTCAAGGAGGTTCTGGTGACGGACACGGTGAGCCGCCGGGAACGGGCGGCCGGGACCGAGGCGGCGTTGAAGCAGGCGGCCCGGGAGGTGTTCGCCGAGCGCGGATACCTGAACACGAAGATCACCGACATCACCGCGGCCGCGGGCCGGGCGACGGGATCGTTCTACAACCACTTCGCGAGCAAGGAGGAGCTGCTCGAGGCGCTCCTCACCGACATGCTCGCGGCGGCCGATGAGGCGGTGTTCGACGACGCCGGGCACGACCCGGACTTCAGCAAGATCTCGTCGATCCGCTGGCACGTCGCGGCGTTCTGGCGGTTCTACCGCGAGCACCTGCCGGAGATGGTCGCGGTGAAGCAGGCCTCGATGGTGGATCCCGCGCTGGGCCGCAGGTTGCAGCGGATCATGGCCGACGACGACGCGCACATGATCGAGCACTTCGCCCACCTGCCAAACCCGCCGGCCGATCCGCTGGTCGAGCTCTCGGCCATGACAGCCCTGATGGAGGGCTTCGCCTACACCTGGCTGGTCGTCAACCCCTCCGACGGCCGCACCATCTCAGACGAAACCGCGATCGACACCCTCACCAACCTCCTCCACCACGGCCTGACCGGCGGGAAGTAGGAGTACGTCGTACGGCGGAAGTCGGCAACGGCTTTAGTACGGCGGAATCCGGCAGGATCAGGTGCGACGGGCCGGTGGATATTGCTATTCCTCCGGCGGGGGCGGCTCCTCCGCACCTTCGCGTTCATCGCGCTCGGCCCATTCCAGCAGGGTGTCGAGGGTGTAGACGTTGTCGTCGATGGTTTCGTGCAGGTCGCCGAGCTCGGCGAACCTGGCCGGCACCGTCTGGATCGTGAACGCCTTCGGATCCACGTCGTCGATCTCGTCCCACCGGATCGGCGTCGAGACGGTCCCCTCAGGATTCCCGCGGACCGAGTACGCACTCGCGATCGTGTGATCCCGGGCGTTCTGGTTGTAGTCGACGAACAACTTCTTCGGATCGCGATCCTTGCGCCACCACGTCGTCGTCACGTCATCCGGTGCCCGCCGCTCGACCTCTCGCGCGAACGCCAAGGCAGCCCGTCGTACGTCGGAAAACCCGTACTCCGGCTTGACCCGCACATACACGTGGATCCCCGACCCGCCAGACGTCTTCGGATACCCCACAGCCCCGAGCTCGTCCAGCACTTCATGTACGACGTGCGCGACCCGGCGGACCCGATCGAACGGGCACTCCGGCATCGGGTCCAGGTCGATCCGCCACTCGTCCGGCTTCTCGGTGTCGGCGCGGCGGGAGTTCCACGGGTGGAACTCGACCGTCGACATCTGCACCGCCCAGGCGACGTGCGCGATCTCGGTGACGCACAGCTCGTCCGCCGTACGGTTGTAGCGCGGGAACTTCACCCGCACGGTCTCCATCCACGGCGGTGCGCCATGCGGCAGCCGCTTCTGATGCACCTTCTCCCCGGAAACCCCCTCCGGGAATCGGTGCAGCATGCACGGCCGCTCTCGCAGCGCCCGCACGATCCCGTCGCCGACGGACAGGTAGTACTTGACCAGATCCAGCTTGGTCTCGCCGCGCGCGGGGAAGTACACCCGGTCCGGATTGGAGATCCGCACCGTGCGCTCACCCACCTCCAGCTCGATCGCCGGAGTCTTAGCCTTCCCCGCCTTGGACTCAGCCATGACCTCAACCTAGCCGCCGACGGGGACAACCGGCAGCAGCTAAGCCAGCCGGGTCAGCCAGCCGCGGTGGTCGGGGATGCGGCCGTACTGCAGGTCCAGGAGGGTGGAGCGGATGGACTTGGTGACCGGGCCGACGCCGTAGTCGACGGAGTGATCGCCGATGGTCAGGTCGCCGTCGGGCCAGGCCAGCCGGCCGATCGGGGTGATCACGGCGGCGGTGCCGGAGGCGAACACCTCGGTGATCTCGCCGCTGCGGACGCCGTCCTTCCACTCGTCCGCGGAGACCTGCCGTTCCTCGACCGAGTGACCGAGGTCAGCGGCGAGCTCGAGCACGGAGGCCCGGGTGACGCCCTCGAGGATCGAACCGGACAGCTCAGGCGTGACGATGCGCCCGTCGGCGTACACGAAGAACATATTCATGCTGCCGATCTCCTCGAGCCACTTGTGCTCGACCGCATCGACGAAGGCGACCTGCTCGCAGTTGTTGGCGACGGCTTCGGCCAGACCGGCGAGGCTGGCCGCGTAGTTCCCGCCGCACTTGGCCGCACCGGTTCCACCCGGCGTCGCGCGGATGGTCGAGGTCGTCAGCCAGATCGACACGGGCTTGGGACCGGTGTCGAAGTACGGACCCGCAGGGGAGGCGATGACGCCGAACAGCACCTCACGGGCCGGTCGCACGCTCAGCGCCGCCTCGGTGGCGATCATGTACGGCCGGAGGTACAGACTGGTCTCGCCACTGTCAGCGGAAGGCACCCATGGCTCGTCGACCGTCACCAGCGCCCGCAGCGCCGCGACGAACGCGTCCTCAGGCACCTGCGGCAGCGCGAGCCGCGCAGCGCTCGCGCTGAACCGTGCGGCGTTCCGATCGGGCCGGAATGCCCACACCGACCCGTCCGCGTGCCGGTACGCCTTCAGCCCTTCGAAGATCTCTTGCGAGTAGTGCAGTACGGCGGCCGCCGGGCTCACCTGGAGTGGTGCGTACCCAGTCACCTTCTGGTCGTGCCAACCACGGTCTGCCGTCCAGTTGGCCACCACCATGTGGTCCGTGAACTCCTGACCGAACGCAGGCTTGGCCAACACAGCCGTCCGAGCCTCCGCAGTGGCCGGATCGCTGCGCAGCTCAACCGCAAATTCCCACACGTCTGTCACTGCCGTTTCACTACTCACTCCCGGCACGTTACCCCTGTCTCCGGAGTGAGCTCGACCCAGTGCCCACACTCCGGCTGTCCAGGTACGGCGTACGTCGAAGGAGCTCCTGCAGAGTCGCCGCCATCCCGGGCTGCCGAGTGCGTACGGCGCTCAGCACCCGGGCGGCGTCGTCGTACAAGTAATAGGTGTGCCACTCATCCGGCAGCTCGACCAGCACCCGCAGGGCCTGTGCGACACCCGCCGCGACCTCTCCGTCGACCACGAGGCACTCTGCCAGCCCCATCTGCAGCCGGGCCCGCTCACCGAGCCAGTCCTCGGGACACAGCTCGATCGCCCGAGCCAACAGCACACACCCGGCAGCGCCGTACCCGAGACTCGCGCACACCCGCCCCTCAGCGCCGTGCACCTGGTACGGCGCCCAGTCGTCCAGCGGACCGCACGACGTACTTGCCGTGGGCAACTCATCCGCTACACCGATCAACTCCTGCAGCGCCCGATGAGCCTCTCCCTGTCGCGACAGCTCCGCCAGCACGCACGCTCGGGCAGCGTGCGCCTGCACCACGGCCCCGCCACTCGCGACCGCTTCGTCGGCCAGCTCGAGAAGTTGGACCGGCGATCGCCGCTCAGCCAGCCCGCTGATCGCCTCCAGAGCCCGCACCGAGCTCTGCACAGCGGACTCCGCCGAGCTGTCCGCGGCAGCCCGGGCCGCCTGCCACCAACGCCTTGCGGTGGTCGGCTGCCCCAGAGCGGTCAAGGTCTGTGCGGTGAGCACGCTCAGCTGCGCTGCAACGACCGCGGACTGGGCGGACGCCATGCGGAGATCTGTGATGAGCTCCGGCAGCAGGCGAGCCGGCGGAACGCTCCGGAAGTCTCCGAGCGCAGCAGACGCAGCCGTGCCACCAAATGCCGCGACGAACCCATGCCAGGCCGCCTCCAACGGATCAGCCGGGCGGAGTGCCTCGAACGGAGCACCCGGCCGCAAGACCTCCGACGGATCACCTGGCGCGGAGGCAGCGGGCGTCGCCCGGCGCCGCTGTGCGAAGGTGCCGGCCAGCTCGTTGCCGGTGCCGAGCTCACGGTCGCAGAGCCGGGCCAGCTCGGCAGAGCCCGGTCGTTGACCGCGCTCCACCTGCGACAAGTAGCTGTGGTCGTAGCCGACCCGCGTAGCAAGTTGCCGCAGACTCAAGCCGACCGCTTGCCTGCACTCCCTCAACTGCGCCCCAAACGCCGCCTCAGCCACAGGATCACCCCCGCTCACTAGTACTGCGGTGCGTGCCGGAGACAGTACAAGGCCTCGCCGACAAAACCCGCGTTCCAACAGCTCAGAAGCGTCTGTGGGGGTGTGGGCTGTTCACACAGCCCACAGACCACACCTGTTGTGGGCAGCACCTGCTGAGCAAGGCTTCAGAGGTGAACACGATGCAGCGGCAGGCGCGACTCTTCCGGTTGGTACGCCACACCGATGCATCCGGCGTGCGCGGGACCGGCACACTTGCCGAGGGCGTGGAGTGGTCCGACGGCACTGTCGCAGTCCGGTGGCGCGGCCGCTGGCCGAGCACGACAACCTGGGACGGCGGCATCGACTCACTGCTAGCCGTCCACGGCGCAGGCGGCCGCACCCAGGTCCACTGGCTACTCCCCACCATCACCACCACCGAACCGCCCCCAAGCAATGAAGAGCGCATGAACACCGTGTGGCTACCTGCACCAGGCATCGACGGCCTGTGCTCCCGCTGCGGTCAACTCTGGCCCTGCCTCAGCTGCGGTCCATAGACAAACGACCGTTTGGCCTTCCTCGTAAGGCTTCCCTTGATTTGCAACAACCTGCAACGGGCTTGCGCCGGTGCGTGTTGGAAGGATAAAAATCTTCCTGTCTTCACCGGTGTTGCTCGGGGCGCGCCGGATCTCCGCCCAGCTTTGGAGTGTCAATGCGCCGCGCCCGCCCACTGGTGACGTTCCGCCCTGCCCAACTGGTGCGCCTGGGTCTGCCTGCGGCAATGGTTGCGGCGACACTGGTGGCGGTGACCGGCTCGGCCGGCACCGCAGAGCTGTCCGCCGAACCACGCCCGATCCAGGCGAGCTTCCGCCCCGGCACCGCGACCGGACCCGAGTACGACGCGAAGTCCGTCCTGGTGAAGTTCAAGCCGAAGGCGACCGGCTGGGCCCGCAAGGCTGCCCTGGCCAAGGCCGGCGGTACGGCCAGCGGCCCGGTCGCCGACGACGTCGTCACGGTGAGCAGCAACGGGAAGGCCACCGACCTGCTGAAGAAGGTCAAGGCCGACCCCGCAGTCGAGCTCGCCTCCCTCAACTACATCCGGCGGAAGTCCGCCACGCCGAACGACCTCTACTACACCAACTACCAGAAGTACCTGCCGACCGTGCGGATGAACCAGGCCTGGGACCTGAGCAAGTCGGCCGGCAACCAGGTCGTCGCCGTACTGGACACCGGTGTCGACACCGGTCATCCGGACCTGGCCGGGCACCTGCTGCCGGGGTACAACACCTTCAACACCGCCTTGGCGCCCATCGACGGCGACGGCCATGGCACGGCCGTCGCGGGCATCATCGCGGCTGGGACCGGCAACGGCATCGGGGTCGCCGGCGTGGCCTGGAACGCGAAGATCCGGCCTGTGAAGGTGCTCGACGACAACGGCTACGGTTCCGACGGCAAACTGATCATGGGCATCAACTGGGCGGTCAAGTACGGCGCTCGGGTGATCAACCTGTCGCTCGACGCCAGTAGGCCCAACCCGCTCCTGCACGAGGCGATCCAGAACGCGGTCGCGAAGGGCGTGCTGGTGGTCGCGGCCGCGGGCAACACCGGAGACGGTGAGTTCCCGCAGTACCCGGCGGCGTATCCGGAGGTGCTGTCGGTCGGCGCCGTCAACCGGAACGGCGTGCTGACCTCGTTCAGCACATGGAACAGCACCGTCGACATTGCGGCCCCGGGCTACGACCTCGCCAGCACGGCGCCCCGGGCGCAGACCCCAGTGGGGTACCAGCCGTACTTCGTCGGCCTGTCGGGCACGTCTTTCGCGTCCCCGATCGTCGCCGGAGTCGCCGCATTGGTCCGGAACAAGTGGCCGTCGCTCACACCGGCCCAGGTGATAGCCCGGCTGAAGGCCACCGCCCGCGACGCCGGCCCGCGCGGCACCGACCCGTACTACGGCGCCGGCATCCTCGACGCGTACTACGCCCTCGGCGGCACGTGGGCCCCGGACTTCGCTCCGGGCAGCGCCGACACTGACGACCAGCCGGCCCGCGCGACCGCGATCGACATCAGCCGATCAGCGTCCGGAAACATCGGCACGGAGGGCGACGTCGACTGGTACAAGGTGACGACCTCAACCCCGAGCAGCGTGTGCATCGACGTCGCCGGACCGCTGTACGACTCGGAGCAGTACGCACAGAACTTCGGACCGGTGCTGTCGGTGTACAACCCCGCCCTCAAGCCGCTGGGACGCAAGGAGTCCCCCCGCCCGTCGGTGGACGGCAACGGCATGGAGCAGCCGGCGCGGCTGGGCGTTGGCTTCGCTGTCGATCTGCCGGCCGGCACGTCCTACTTCACGGTCCGCAACTACAACGGATCGCGCGACAGTCGCAGCTACAACTTTGAGATCTACTACTGCACCGCGAATGACGTCGGCGGCGCCATGAATGCCTACCCTGTCCTGGACGCGCTGCCTGCGGATCAGTCGGGCGGAGCGCCGGTGGACACGAAGCCATCAGTCACGTTCGCACAGGCAGTCTTGGCAGAGACCGTCACACCCGCCACGGTGTGGGTGGAGAACGTCAAGACCGGTTCCAAGGCCGGAGCCACGGTTGCGTACGACGAGACGACCCGGAAGGCGACCATCACGCCGACCACGCCGCTGCTCGACAACACGCCGTACAGGATCGTCGTCGGCCCCGTTGAGGATGCCAACAGCAATTACCTGGTCCCGTTCAGCAGTTTGTTCACGACGGCCGATCTGGCGCCGACGAAGCCGGAGTTCGCTGCGAGTGGTGCTTATCTGGCGGCGAACCTGAGCTGGAAGTTACCGGTGATGTCGGATCTGGATCAGGTGATCGTGCGGCGGAACGCCGGGAGCACGGTGCCGACGTTGACCACGGGCACGCTGGTGTACGCAGGTACTGCGTCTGCGATCAAGAACACCGGGCTCGCGCAGAACACGACGTACACGTACGCGGCCTGGGTGAAGGACCGTAGCGGCAAGGTTTCCCCGGTGGCGATCAAGCAGTTGCTCGGGATGAAGTCCGGGATCGCGACGACCTCGACGCTGATCACCTATGGCGGGTCGGTCACGATCAAGGGCAGCACGCTGCGGATCGACAACAAGGCGTACGCCGGTCTGCCGGTCAACGTGTATGTGCGGCCGAAGAACGTGTCCACCTTCAAGCTGCTCGCAGCACTGAAGACGTCCTCGACCGGCACGCTGTCGATCGCCCACAAGCCGGCGGTGTCGTCGGTCTACATGCTGACCTTTCCCGGTAATACCGACCTGATGGGGACACGGTCCGCCGACATCACCGTGCAGGTCACGCCGACGATCTCGGCGGCGCTGGCTCCGTCGGCGATCCGGCTCGGCGGAACCACGAAATTCTCCGGGTACGTCGCCCCGGCCCACTACGGCAAGCCGGTCTACCTGCAGCAGTACTCGAACAAGACCTGGACGTCGATCGCCTCGGTGAAGCTGAGCAGCTCGGGCGCGTACGCGTTCGGGATCAAGCCGAGCATTCGTGGCCAGATCGCTTACCGGGTCTGGTTCCCGGCCGACGCCGATCACGCCCAAGCGTTCACCCCGAACAAGATCCTCACCATCAATTGAGCAGTATCTGACGCGCCCGTTCCCCGCCGAATTCTTCCGCCCACTTCTGGAGTGTCGATGCGCCGCGCCGCCCGCACGCTGCTGACGTCTGCCCTTGTCCTGTCCCTCCCCACGTCCGTAGCGGTGCCTGCAGCCGCGCTGGCGCATCCACCGCAGGTTGTGCAAGCCGCCGTACCGCAGGTGAAGAACGCTGTGACGGGTCCGCTCGCGCCGCCGGCACCTGCTCGGCTGGGCAAGGTCTCGTCGGCCGCGGTGGAGGCCGGCGGAAAGCCTGCTCGCGTTCGCGAGCAGGACTGGAAGCGGACCGAGTCGTCGAAGAGCTACGTGATGTCCGACGGGACGACGCAGACCGTGTTGTCGGCGGAGCCGGTGCACTTCAAGGATTCCAAGGGCAAGTGGCAGGACATCGACACGAAGGTCACCGCCGGCGCGGGCGAGGACTCGTTCGAGAACGCCAAGAACTCCTTCCGGTCGCGGTTCGGGAAGTCGAGCGACCGGCTGCTGACCTTTGAGGCCGATGGAGCGTCGATCAGTCTGGGTGCGGCCGGTGAAAGGCGGAAGCTGACGCCGACGGTGAAGGGCTCTTCGGTGGGCTTCGCTGATGTGTTCGGTACGGCGGATGTGCGCTACTACGTGTCCCGCACCGGCGTGAAGGAGGACGTTGTCCTCACGACGGCTGCCGATGTGGCGAGTGAGTACACGTTCGAGCTGCACACCAGCGGCCTCACTGCGAAGGCGCAGCCTGACGGGTCGATCGGGTTCTTCAAGAAGACCGACGACAAGCTGCCGAAGTATGTGATCCCGGCGCCGAACATGTCCGACTCCTCGGCGCAGAACCGGCTCGGTCAGCCCGGTTATTCGGAGAAGATCACGCAGACGATCACCCAGCAGGGCGGAAAGTCGCTGCTCACCTTGAAGCCGGATCTGGCCTGGCTGAAGGCGAAGGAGCGCGTCTTCCCGGTCGTGATCGACCCGACGATCGTCGTCGTACCCGATCCGGCCGCGGCCCAGGACACGTCGATCTCCGAGGCGAGCCCTGCTGCCACGTACGGCACACATCCGTCGGTCCTGGTCGGGGATGACGCCAGCCGCAACACCTGGCGCGGCCTGCTCAAGTTCGACACGTCGATGATCCCCGCCGGTACGGCGATTCGTTCGGCCGACCTGAACCTGCACTACGGCGCGTCGTTCGGCTCGGATGCCACCACGGTGCCGTTTGCCGCGGTGAAGGCCACCAAGGCCTGGTCCGAGGCGACCGCGACCTGGTCGTCGATGAACACGTCGTTCAACGGGACCTACGCCACCAACAGGGTCGTGGTGGACGACCAGGACCTCACGTCGACGTCGTACGAGGGTCTGTGGAAGGACCAGGCCAACACGAGCGCGGTCGGCGGCCGGTTGTCGTACGCGCCGCACGGTATCAACGGCACCCCGCCGGATTCGTTCACCTGGGATGCGCGGGTGCCGAGCGCCGGCGACTACCTGGTCGAAGGGTTCTATTTCCAGGCGGACTATCGCGGCAAGCCGGCAGTCGCCATCACCGGTGACACGGGCACGCTCAACACCCAGTGGGATCAGACGGTCGGTGCGGCGGCGGGGGCGTGGTACTCGTTGGGCACGGTGCACACCGCGCAGGACAAGACCGCACGAGTGAAGATGACGCGCCAGGCGGGTTCGACGGCGACTACCCCGATCGCGGATGCGATTCGCTGGACGGAATACTCGACTCAGACGAAGCTCCCGGGCCAGCGCGACCTGTCGCACTCGTTCGCCCTCGGCACCTACGTGCAGTCGTGGGTGAACACCCCGGCGGAGAACTTCGGGGTGATGCTCAAGGCCGTCGACGAGACCGCCAGCGGCCCTATCGGCGGCCTGTACTACAGCGCGAGCGAGGACACGTACGGCGGTGAGACCGCTGCTCGCCCCAACCTGGTCGTCACCTACGGCGAGCCCGGCGTCACCCTCGAGGCACCGTCGACGATCAATGCAGACGGCCCTGAGCTCAAGTGGAACAAGTACGTCGACCCGACCACGAGCGAGAACGACAACCTGGTCGAGTACCAGATCTTCCGTGGCTGCCGAACGTTGCCTGCGGGACGCTGCACTGACCCGGTCGGCGAGTACTTCGACGGCAGCGATCCGGAGAATCCGAAGCTCGTCGGCACCGTGCCGTCCGACGTGACGTCGTGGACCGATCAGTCGGCGGATCCGTCGACGGCGACTGAGCCGGCGACGTACAACTACTGGGTTGTGGCGCGCACAGTCGGCGACGGTGCGCAGAACGGCCGCGCGGCCTCGAACGTGCAGACCGTGACGACGCCACGCGAGGGCCGAATCATGCGGTCGTTCTCGGGCGACATCTCCGACACGACGCTGAGCGCGTTGCACCCGGACCTCGTGGTTTCCCGTCCCGACGACAGCGGCGGCACGACCACCCGCTACTGGCTGCAGGTCGGAAACAACCATCCGACGTACGGCGACGAGCGCGCGGTGTTCGCGTTCGACACCAGGGCGATCAAGCAGGGAACCAAGGTCACCGACGCCCGGGTGGAGTTGTACTCCAACTATGGATCCGGCAGCGGCCAGGCCGACTTCGACCTGCACGCGCTGACCCGGAACTTCGTCGAGGGGCAGGCAACCTGGAACCAGGCCGACGCCACGATCGACTGGACCACACCTGGCGGTGACTACGAGTCGACGCAGCTGGGCTCCGTTTCTCCCACCGATGACCCGCAGCGGCTGACGTTCGCTTCGACCGGTCTGACCGCGAAGGTCCAGGCATGGGTTGCCAACCCCGGCGACAATCACGGTTTCGTGCTGAAAACGCGCGACGAGCCGGCCAGTCAGCAACTGCTCAGCATCACCAACAGTGAGTCCCCGGACAGCCTGTTCCGCCCGCGCCTCTGGGTCGAGTCTCTGCTGAAGAACGACGCCCAGACCTACGAGGCCGAGGAGATCCCAGAGCGGTTCGTGCCGGGCACCACCATCAAAACACCAGTCATCGTGACGAACACGTCCAACACGACCTGGCCCGCAGGTCTGCAGCTGTCGTACCGCTGGACCGAGCCGGGCAGCACGACGGACATCACGGTATCCGGCGACCGCAACTTCGTCGCACTCGACAAAGCGCTGGCACCGGGGGAGGCAGTGCCGCTCACGCTTCCGATCCGCACTCCGATCAATTCCGACACAGGGACGAAGCGCTTGGCGTACGACCTGTACCTGGACCTGTGGACCGGGTCGGACTGGTTCTCCAAGACGAATCCGCCGTCGTCCAACACCACCCGGCCGACCCAAGGCTGTGCCGTCGTCACCACTGGGTTCCTGTGTGTGGACCGGTACGTCGAGGATCCGACGTCCAACCAGTTGGGTCTGGAGAAGTTCCTGTCGTACACCGGCGAGGAGACCGGCGCAGGTTCGCAGTTCCTGACCAACCTGTACAGCGGCAACGCAGTGTGGTCGTACGACGCGATGTCCAACCCGTCGATCGGACCGTCGGCATTCGTCCGGCTGGCCTACAACAGCATGGACGTCACTGACGCAGGCGCCGGCTTCGGCTTCTCCGTGCAGCCGGGAACGCTGACGAGGCTGGGCAGCAGGCTTTCGGTGCCGAGCGGAGGCAGCGTCAACAACCTGATGACGTTTGTCGACGGAGACGGTACGACGCACACGTACAAGCTGGCGACCGAGTCGGCCAGTCTCCTGACCTACACGCGACCGGCGGGCGTGTCACTCGACTTGAAGCGTGATCTCACCGCCGACGCGGCTCATCAGTGGGTGTTCAGCCGACCCGATGGCACCCGGTTCTACTTCAACCAGGACACCGGTCGGCAGACCTCGGTCGTTGACCGCAACGGCAACACCCTGTCGTTCAACTACGACACCAACGGCCGACTGACGTCCGTCACCGACGCGTCCGCACGGATCGTGCTGACGCTGGGATACGACAGCGCCGGACTCGTCTGGATCCGGGACCTGTCCGGCCGGGCGCTGAAGTTCAGCTACAACGGGTCGCACCAGCTGACCAAGCTCGAGGACGGCGGCTCGTTCGACCCGGCGACGCAGACGTTCGGGGCGGGTGCGCCGGTGAAGAGCTTCCTGCTCGGCTACACCGACACGTCGACCAACGGCAACGCGAAGCTGAATTCGATCAAGGATCCCCGGAACGCCGAGACCAAGGTCCAGTACTACACGTCGACCGAGAACTCGACGTACACCCTGTGGCCTAAGAACTACACCGACCGTCGCGGCAACAACACGACCTTCTCGTACGCCGACCCGGACGGATCCGTCGCCAAGGACATCGTCGCCACGGTCACCGATGTCAACGGGAGTACGCCGTCGGTGACGACGTACCGGATGGACGGCTACGGCCGCACGACCAGCATCCTGGATGCGAACCAGAACGCATCGGGTGGTACCAAGTCCACGCTGCTGGCGTGGGACAGCGACCACAACGTCATCCGGCTCCAGGAGCCCAACGGTGCCGTCTCGACGTGGGAGTACAGCCCAGTTACTGGATATCCGCTCAAGGTCCGCGACGCGATGGCCGTCAAGAACGGGCTGCCCGGCGTCGTGCTGACCTACGAAACCCTGACCACTGGTGCGCGCCCGACCGTGCTCAAGTCCAAGACCAGCGCAGCCGGTCGCACGGACACGTTCACGTACGACGCGAACGGCAACGTCAAGACCGTCAAGAACGGTCGCGGTTACGGCCCGACGTACAACTACAACCCGAATGGGACGCTGGCGACGGCCACCGACGCCCGCAGCAACGTGACCCAGTACCAGACCTACGACGCCAACGGCTATCCGAGGAAGATCATTGATCCGCTGCTGGCGGAGACGGACTTCCAGTACGACGACCGGGGCAACGTCATCCGGGTCGAGGACGACTTCCCGCGGGTCACCACGGCAGAGTACGACGCGTTCGGCCGCCCGAAGGCGATCACGACGCCGTACAACGGCACCGAGACGCGTACCAAGGCGACGGAGTACGACCTCAACGACAACGTCACCAAGGAGACCGCGCCGAACGGTGCGGTCACGTCGTACACCTTCGATGCCGCCGACAACGTCCTGACCAAGACCCTGCCGGACAACAACACCACCGGCCGCCAGATCGCCTACACCTACGACGCGCTGGGCCGCCCTCTCATCGAGACCGCGCCGAAGGGCGTCGCCTCGACCGCCACGCCTGACGACTTCGTGACGAGGTACAGCTATGACCGCGTCGGTCAGGTGCTCAAGGTGGAGACGCCGTTCGTCGACACCGACGGCTCGACGAAGACGCCGACGACGACATTCGAGTACGACCTGGTCGGCAACCAGATCACCGAGATTGACCCGAACAAGAATGCGACTCCGGCCACTGACTACACCGCCAAGATGGTGTACGACCTCAACCACAGGGTCACGGCGGTCATCGACGCGGCCGGGTACACCAGCAAGAAGGAGTACGACGCTGACGGCTTGGTGACGGCTGAGATCACCGCGGTGGGTCACAGGAAGTGGACCGAGTACGACGAAGCCGGTCAGCCGATCGCGATCCACGTCCCGCACACCCCGATCGGGGCGCATCAGGAGGATCGGGTCACCAGGCTGACGTACGACGAGGCCGGCAACGTCAACCGTCAGACGCAGCCGAGCGGCCTGTACTCCGAGACCGTCTACGACAAGAACAACCGGCCGGTCCAGAAGAAGAGCCCGTTCAACGCCGCGGACGCGATCTACAAGACGCCGTCCAGTACGTTCATCCAGTACTTCTCAACCGGCGAGATCAAGGCGCAGTCCGAGCCGACGTTCGGTAGCTCGGGCACGCAGTGGACGAACTTCACCTACTACGAGTCCGGCGACATCAAGACCACCACGGACCCGTGGCAGATCAACACGAACTACGACTACAACCAGCTCGGGCAGCAGACGAATCGCACCATGACCGTGCCGGGCGATGACGCCAAGCGCACGCAGTCGTGGGGCTTCTACCCCGATGGCGCGATGCAGTCGCGCTCTGACACCGCTGCCCAGCAGCCGGTCGACGTGATGGATAACGCCGACGTCTGGCAGACGGCTCTCACTGGTACCTGGGCGACAGTCACGGGCGGTACCAACACACAGGGCGCCAACTACCGGACCCATGGCGCGGCTGCGGTGGGTACGCCGGAGGCTAATGACAGCTTCAGTTGGCGGGTGATGCCTGATGTTGCTGGCTCGTTCGATGTCTACGCGAGCTGCCCGGTCCGGACCGACTCGACGACTGCTGCGACGTACACGATCAACCACTCCACCGGCGCGGCGACCAAGACGGTCGACCAGAAGGCATGTACTGCGGCCAACCCGTGGATCAACCTGGGCAACTACAGCTTCCCGGGTGGTGTCGCGAAAACCGTCGTACTGAAGCCTGCGACGTCGGGTGTGGTCGTCGCCGATGCTGTGAAGCTGGTGTCGACCAACCCGGTGGAGTCGCGTTCGTTCACCTACAGCTACGACGCCAATGGTCAGCAGACGGAGGTCAAGGACAACAACCCGAATGCGTTGGCCGACACGTTCAAGGTGACCACCGATGGTTTGGCGCGTACGACGCAGGTGCAGGAGCTGAAGAGTGGGGCGGAGAAGAGCAAGACCGACTACACCTATGACCTGAACTCGAACCCGTTGTCGACGTACGCCCAGCGTATTGCTGATGGCACCAATCCGGGTGTGTCGCGGTACACGGCGTACACGTGGGATGTCCGGAACCTGGTCGATACGGTGAAGGCGGGTGCGACGCCGACGTCGTCCTTGGACACGTGGCAGTACACCTACGATCCGCGGGGTCTGCGGTCGACGGTGACGAAGCCGAACAGCAACATCACGACACAGACGTACCACGAGGACGGTCTGCTGCGGACGCTGGTGGAGAAGAGTCCCAACAACGGCAACCAGATCGTGTCGTCGCATTCGCTGAGGTACAACGCTGACGGCGACCGCTCCCAGGATGTGGAGAGGATCGATCGCCCGAATTCGACCGACACGATCGACCAGGTATCGGCCTACGTCTACACGCCGTCGCGGAAGCTGCAACGGATCACGAAGACCGGTGTGGAGAAGGGCGACAACGAGTACTACGAGTACGACGCTGCCGGCAACGTCACGTTGCAGACGATCGGTGCGACGACGTCGACGATGACCTACGACCGGAACCGCCTGGTCAAGACCGTGTCGGGCGCGACCACGATGAACCACCGCTATGACCTCTTCGGTCGCTCGACGACGACGGATGTCGGTGCGCAGGTGGTGGAGCAGAACGCCTACGACGGCTACGACCGCTTGGTCCGCCAGCAGAAGTTCGACTCCGCCGGCACGGCGTTGCTCACCCGGAACCAGACCTATGACCCGTTCGACCGGGTTACGTTCCAGTCTGAGAAGGTCGGCACCGCCCAGTCGATCAGCACCCGCTACACCTTCGTCGGCCTCGCCGACCAGGTCGCGATCGAAGAACAAAAGGACACCACCGGGGTCTGGAAGGTCTCCAAGTCCTACGCCTACGGCGCCGCCGGCGAAAACCTCTCCCTCGTCGACACCCCGGTCAACACCTCCACGACGAAGAAGTCGTACTACGGCGTCAACCCCCACGGTGACGTGGAGACGTTGACCGACGCGACCACCGGCCAGGCGACGTCGACGTACCGCTACACCGCCTACGGCCAAACCGACAAAACCGGCACCACCGGCGACGACGCCATCACCGGCAACGCCAACCAGGACGCCGACGTCGTCAACCCGTACCGCTTCAACAGCAAGCGTTTCGACGGCGCCACCGGCACCTACGACATGGGCTTCCGCGAATACAACCCCGGCCTCAACCGGTTCCTCAGTCGCGACATGTACAACGGCGCACTGAAGGACATGGCGCTGGGATTCGACCCGTGGAACACCAACCGCTACGCCTTCGCCGGCGGCAACCCCATCACCGGCATCGAACTCGACGGCCACTACGCCATCCTCGAGAACGGGGACAAGGCCCGTTACTGGGATGTGTGGACCGAACGGCACGAGACCGCCGTTGACGCGACCGCCGACCAAATCCGGTTGGAGCGTCCCGAGCGGGGAGTAGTTACGACCTCTCGGACGGACAACTCGATCCCGGGTGGGTCGTTTGCAAATCCCGGTGATAAGAACGGATACGCAGATGTGGTGCAGGTTGGCCCGGCAAGGTCCGATGGTCGCCCGCGTGATGTGTGGATCTGGGAGGTCAAGCATGGCGGGGGTGACGCCGAGGCTGACGGGAAGGCGCAGGTCGACAACTACATCACGTATCTTCAGAAGAAGCTCGGTAGCGGATACAGGGTGCAAGCCGGATACAAACTGGCTCCGCGACAAAGAGTTAATAGATCGAATCCGAAGGAGCTGATCACCGTCGAGTCCAAGATTGAGGAGCCCGGAGTGGAACTGTATGACTACGGCAGCGACGATCCCTACTCGGTGAAGCTGCGGGGCGTCAGGAACTCGACGTTCAGTAAGCAGGAGGAGGATGAACCACGGTCGTTGCCGACACTCGATCCTAAGACGACCGGTCAGACGGCCGGCGGCATACTGGCGGTTCTGGGGTTCGTGGGGTACGCGCTGTGGAAGGGAACACCGGCGGGGATGGCGCAGGGATGACTGGTGGGATGTCGGCGGCGGACGAGGCGACCCGGTTGAGGTCGGCGCGTGGGTTTCGCGTGGAGCTGGACTATCTGCTGCCGGGTGGTTCTGCCGAGGTGGGGCCGCGGGTGGTGGACTGGTTCACGGCGGCGGTGGAGCGGCTTGCGGGTGAGTTTATGGCCGCGCTGCCGGCAGGAGGTTTGCCGTCGAAGGGGTTGCGTGATCCGGCGGGTGGACCGTTTGGGCCGGTTGGCTCGCGGTGGTGTTCGTTGTTGGTGATCGGCCAGGGCGAGCGGCGGTTGTCGAAGTCGCTGCGTGCCTGGTCGCCGAAGAACTGGGAACGGTTCTTGGCGCAGGCGGCGGATGTGTCTGTTGAGATGTCGGCGAAGTTCTCGACCTTGAACAGGTTCGGTCATGCTGGGACTCCGAGTCTGACGATTTCGGCCTACCGGCAACGTCCTCCGGAAGCGCGGCAGTGGCTGCGGCTGGACGCTACCTACGCTGTGGGCACGTTGGGGGAGACCGCTCCGATTCCGGACGAGGTGCCTGAGGCATGGCGGGAGTTTCTGCTCGCGCAGGCCGAGCGATGGCCGGCGGTGTTTGGATTCCTTGCCGATGACGCGATCGATGCCGGGACGCGCACGCCGCTCGAGGCTATGAGAGCGAGTTTCCCGGACGAAACGCTGCCGCTGTCCGACTCCCAGGTCCGGGGCTATTCGTGGGTGACGGTCACGTCGGCCGGCGTTCTGCAGCGGTTGGGTGGTATCGAGGCGGTCCGCAGGAGTGGAGCGTTTGCGAGCGCGATCGAGTTGCCGTCAGGCGGGGCCGTGGTGCAGGCGACGCCGCGGTTGTCGGAGTACGAGGGTGAGGCGGTCCGCAAGGTGTTCGAGGCTTTGGCGCCGGTGCTGCCCGCAGACGCGCCTTGGCCAGACGACTTCAACCGGTTCAAGCTGATCTACGAGGCCCCACGCCGCTAGCCCTTCCCTGTTGGTCTGCACATTCGACCTGATGCGCGATCTGATCGTCGCGTCGATGCGATGCTGGCATAGCTGGGAAGGGATGCGGGGACCAGGTGCGGGCTGGTGCGTCAGCAGAAGTTCGATGCGGCCCGCACGCCGACGTTGACGCGGCCCACCGACCACGAGTTCCAACGCGCTGACCAACTCGACCAAGGCGACCAACTACTCACCCCCAGCGGCCAACTCGTACGCGTCATCGGCATCCGGCCCCGGCTCCCAGCACGTCGCCGCCGCCTACAACCTCACCGTCGACGGCATCCACACGTACTATGTCATCGCTGGTGGTTCGCCTGTGTTGGTTCACAATCTTTGCATCGAGGAGGATGCGTACCGCATCGAACAGCACGTGATTCCACGCCACATGCCTGGCGGTAACCTGAGTGCTGGCAAGTCGATATTTGGCCAAGGAGAAGATCTGCTCGCGCTGGCTCAAAGGACAACGACTGCCATCGGTCGACGTCAGGCAGACACAGGCCGGATCGAGTATGTCATCGATGCAGGCAGGGTCATTGGAAAAGACGTGTATGGCGTCGACACCAGTATCTATACGGTGATTCGTACCGGCGGACGCGAGACGTACGAGGATGACTTCCTCGAGTTCGGAGATCTTGCAACCATGCATCCAGGGGCGCCGTAGGGAACCGGAAAGACAGAAGTTGACTGGGTAGAGAGAGTAGATGGCTGTGGTGTTCTTGGTTAGAGTCGTTGAGGAGAATGGGCTGATCGTGGAGGAGGTAGTTGCCGACAAGAATTTCAACCCCGTGCGGTCTGGATTCCGGTCGATTGATTTTCCGATAATGGGCACATTGGATCCCTATGGTGACACGTCATTGAATTATCTTCAGTGTGAGCTGCTGGAAAATGAGATTCAGAAGGCAGCGCCATGCTTGAAGTCCGCGAGTGTCGCTGACGCGTTCGTTGTGGAGTTGTTAAGGCTCTGCAAGGTTAGCCGCGCCAAGCCGCAAAGGAGTCTAGTGTTCATCGGCGACTGACCTCCCGATGCTGGTGACCCAGTATCCTGCGTGGTTGACGGGTCTCCCTGCCTAGCGGTTCTGGGGTTCGCGGGGTACGCGATTTGGAAGGGAACGCCGTGGGAATAGCGCAGGGGATGACTGACGTGATGTCGGCGGCGGACGAGGCGACCCCGGCTGAAGTCGGCGCGTGGGATTCGGGTGGAGTTGGACTATTTGCTGCCGGGTGGCTCTGCCGAGGTGGGGGCCGCAGGTGGTGGGCTGGGAAGGCGAGCAACGAGTCATCGTGTACGACGGGCTGGTCCGTCAGCAGAAGTTCGCCCCTGCAGGCACGGTGCTGTTCACGCGGAATCAGACCAATGACGCGTTAGACCGGGGTGACGTCGTAGCCGGAGAAGGTCGGCGCAGCGGCGTCGGTCAGCACCCACTACACCTTCCTCTGCCTGGCTGACCAGTTCGCCATCGAGGAGGAGCGAGCGAGACGGCACCGGGGCCTTGAAGGTATCCATGTCCTACGGCGACGGTGCAAACGGCGAAATCTCTGCCTGGTCGGCTCCCCGGGCCGACGGCACGAGTCGGGGAAGTCGTTCTACGGCGTGAACCCGCACGGCGACGTCGAAACCCTGACCGACGCGACCATTGGCCAGACCACGTCGACGTACCGCTACATCGCCTACGGCCAGGCCGACAAAACCGGCATCACCGGCGACGACGCGATCATGGACGACCCGGCTGCTGACGCCGACATCGTCAACCCCTACCGGTTCAACAGCAAGCGTTTCGACGGCGCCACCGGCACCTACGACATGGGCTTTCGCGAATACAACCCAGGCCTCAACCGGTTCCTCAGTCGCGACATGTACAACGGCGCGTTGAAGGACCTGGCGCTGGGATTCGACCCGTGCAACGCCAACCGCTACGTGTTCGCCGGCGGCAACCCCATCAGCCGCATCGAACTCACCGGCCACTACGCCATCGAGGAAGGCGACGACCGGTTCGCACCCCACGAGACGCCTACTATCACGGCGCCAGGCACTACCGGCTCGACCGGTGGCAGCACGACCCCGGTTCCAATGACGTTGGTCGAGAGATCAATGAGTCCCTCGGCCTGCCAGCGGGCGTGAGCCAAGAGCAGCAGGCCATCCGGATGTCGCGCAGATGGGCGTCAACCCAGCCATCGCTGGGCTCAGGCTCGCAGCGGAAGAGTTCGACAAGACTGGTCTGCCCGAATACCTGGAACTCCTCGCCGAACTCACTGGCGGGAAGGATCTCGGGGACTGCGCCGCGAACTTCGGGCTGACGCCATGTGCGTGGACAGCCGCGTCGCTGACACCCCTCAAGGTCGGCAAGCTTGGAAGGCTTTCAGACAACGCCGCCGACGCCTGCCGAGTGGGGAACAGCTTCACCGGCGACACGCTCGTCCTCATGGCTGATGGCACCAAAAGGCCGATCAAAGACATCGAACTCGGCGACATGGTCATGGCAGCCGACCCGCTCTCCGGGGAGCGCGGGCCACGCAAGGTCGTGGACCTGATCCGCCACTCCGGACCGCACACGATGGTTGCCGTCCGGCTCGCGAACGGGACGACGATCGACGCCACCGACCGCCACCCCTTCTGGGTCGCCAACCGGGGCGCATGGATCGACGCGATTGACCTCACTGCCGGCGACATCCTGGTCAGCGCCGACGGTCGTCGTATCGCGGTCGCGAGCGTAGGCATCAGCGAGCAGGACCTGACCGCCTACAATCTCACCGTCGACGATCTCCACACGTACTATGTGCTGGCGGGTCAGACTCCAGTGCTCGTGCACAACAACAGATGCATAAACTGAGCCTCCAATAGCGTGAAAACGTGGGGCCATACATTCACGACTCATGGTGCCGGGGCGAAGAACACGAAGGCTATGACCGATCGCGCTCGTAGCACTGGGAATCAGCAAGGTCAGTGGCTGGACAATGACGCCGCTGCAGAATTCTTGAAGGGACTCCATGTCGAAGGAGCCAGGCCCAGGTCGGTGCGCATTCCGGACGGGTTGGGGCAGGTAATTATGCCGGACGGGAGTATCATCCAAGCGCGGGCAGCTACCATCGTCCCGAGTCCAAATGGACTGTACAGGACGGGATTCCCGATCATTGGCCCGAACTAGGAGGCTGGAGAGATGAGCTTCTCCGTGTCGTTCGATCCAGCCGTGCCGTCAGGCACTCTAGCCTCTGCTTCAGCCGGCCTAGAGCCGGGGGACGATTTCGAGACCCTCGTCATGGAGGCGTGTAGCGCCCTCTCTGATGCTGGAGGCAGCACATTCCACATTGGCGGCTTCGGGAGTGAAGAGTGGCCGCTCGATGTCGCGTATGACTTGTCTGCCTTCATGGAGCAGTTCCCGCCGCTTCTGGCGGGTGTGCGCGAACGTCGCGAAGTCGAGGTGGACCTTTACTCGCAGGGCATCGAGAGGACCTTGATCTTCCGACCAATCGGGGATCTCGTGATGATTCACTGCGAGTCGCGGACCAATTGGGTTCCAAGGCCAGAGCGCGAGACCATTACGCAGAGTGAGCTAGTTGCGATGCTCTCGAAATTGGCCGAAGACTTCGCCGGAGGTTTGAAGATGATCAATTCAGAACTGTCGAAGGTTGCACCGTTCAAACGCTGGCTGGAGGGTGACGTATAGCCTCGCTGCTCGAACCCGCAACCCTCGCGTTGGATAGCAGCAGCTAACTTGAAGCTCCGTCAGGTGCGTCTTGGCGGGGGATTTTGCGGTAGGTGGGACAGTAGTTGGCGGCAACGTCAGTCCTGAGTTTTAGTGCCCCGGCGCCTTGATCAGTGGGAGCCGGTCGAGGAGGTCGCAGGCATCGGTGGTGATCTTCGGTGCCTGCGGTGAGGATGTGCACGCTGACCTCGATCTGCACGGTCCTGAGCGGACGGAGGGTGTTGCGAGCGTCTTGATCGAGATGCTGGTGATGTCTTGGAGGTGACGGCTGATCACGAGTTGGAGGAAGTTGACGGATGGGCGACTTGACAGCGGCCTTTGATGCGCTCCGGAGCGTCGTGACCTCGTGCGGGCTCGAATTCGAGTTGGAGCAGGTCGACCCCAATGACACCACTGAGCCAACTCGGGACATGGGGTTGCCACGGGACTTCACAGCCGCCTACGCCGCTGCCGGCCAAGCACCGAACAGTTCGATCCCATGGGTCGTCGAGGAACTGTTCATCTTCTCGGTCGTGGACCTTGCCGCAGCACAGGACGGCTACCGATGGAGCGGTCCGGAGCGTCGCCAGCTCCCAGGATGGTCCGGCGACTGGGTCGTCATTGCCGCGGTGTTCGGGGATCCCTTCTTCGTGGACATAAGTCAGTCCGGTTTTCCGGTGTACTTTGCGCGACATGGCGCCGGCGAGTGGAAGCCACATCGGGTCGCGCAGACCATGGCCGCGTTCATTTCGGCGTTGGCGAGTTTCGAGGCCGTCCTATTGCGCGAATTCAGTGGCGACGTTTGGGATGACGGCGGGTTACGATCCGATTTTCACCGGCGCCTTGCCGAAGCCATGGCCGAGAAACTTGATCCAGTCGATCTAGAGAATTTCATGAGGACGCTCCTCGAATGACCATTCCGGTTCCCGAGGTTGTGACGAGCGGTGGAGCTTTCGACCGGCTCGGTACTCGGCCTTCACTCGGTGATCCCATCTTCCGCGTTTGCCAGATCGGTTTCGATACGCTGATCGAGATCCAACTGGAGGCGGAGGACCGGGGCTGGGCGACTCGGTGGACCTCCGTGGACGCGCTCCGCACCAGGTCAAGGAAGACTTCGCCATCCTCCAGTCTCTGATGCGCGAGGAGCGAGGAGGGGCTTTGCGTGCCTACCGATGTCTCATGCTCTTCTCGACCGTGGAGGTCGGGGGTGCTGGCGGAATTGTCACCATCGACGTTGATCCGGCGAGGTTCGAATCGCTGGAGCGGCTCGATCGGGACCCGGACATACGGATGGCGCTCGCCCGGATGTTCTCCCTTGCGCTAGGCGGGATCTCGATGGTCTCGAAGAAGTAGCGGGTCTGCCAAACGCCGGCATTCGGTGGGTCGAGTGTGGTGCAGTCAATAGGTCCGGCACGTGGGTGCATGCTGTCGCACCGGCAGTGAAGGTGATTGGCGTGTGTATTGCAGCGAGCGAGGCAATCGCAATGCTGATCGTGTCTTCGCGAGTGAAGACATGCGTCTGAGGAGTTGTTGAAGGAGGTGAGATGACCGTCGCAGACGTGGTCATTGGGGCGGTGGACTGGTCGAGGTATCAACTGCTCGACGGCCCTGCGTCGCGATTCGGCCGGCAGTTGGCCGAGTTCGTTGCTGAGAGCCCGGTGGACGGGAGGCGCGACCTGTGGGAGACCATGGAGAACCACGTCTTCGCGCAGGACGACATATTCAGCGCGGCTGAACCCACCATCTCAGTGCTGTTGGCATCTCTGCTCGATGAACGTCCCCAACATGTGCGTATCGCCATCCTGGACCTGCTCTTCCATTTGGTGCGGGCCACCAGCTACCGAGATGACGACCTAGGCAGACGATGCCTTGAGAAGGCCGCACCCGGAGGGTGGTTGCTCGTACGTGAGGGCCTCACGGGTCCCGGTGTCGTGACCGAGGCGTGTCTGGATGTCCTGGACATCGCCTCCCCGGAATGCGCGCAATTCGTGCGGACGTGGATGCGCTCGTAGTACCGCTGGCGAGAAACAGCCGGACAGGCGGGTGTCAGCGGGTGGCGGTGGCTAGGAGGTATTGGGCGGGGAGATGGACTTCGCCGGTGGGGGTGGTCCAGTTGGTGGCGATCAGGCTGAGCATGCGGGAGCGGACGTCGGGGAGTACGCCGGCCTGTTCGAGGAGGGGGAGGGTGGCGACGCCGAGGGGGTGAGCGGCGATTCGGGTGGACCAGTAATCCTCGGCGGAGGCGGTGGTGATCGTCAGGTCCTTGGTGGCGGTGGAGAGCTGGAAGCCGTGTGGTTCCAGCAGGGTGGAGAGCACCTTGGGGTCGTGCCAGTCGATGCGGCCCTCCATCGGACCGCCGCCGGTCACCTCCTTGACCGCGTTCGCCAGGATCCCGATGAGTTCGTCGAAGACACCGGGGAGCCAAGCGGTGAGAAGGATGCGGCCGTTCGGGGCCGCGACGCGGGCCAGGTCGGCGATGGCGGCCTTGGCGTCGGGGGCGAAGATGACGGCGAAGTTCGAGAGCAGTACGTCGGCCGAGCCGTCGGGCAACGGGATCGACGCAGCGGTGCCGTCCACCACCGTGAGGTCGCGGGAAGCCGCACCGATCACCTCGCGGAGGCGGGCGGCCGGCTCGATCGCAGTCACGCGGGCGCCCAGGCCAGCGGCCAGGAGGGCAACGTTGCCGGTACCGGCGCCGACGTCGACTACGTGCTCACCTGGCTGGATCCGGACCGCCTCGACCAGTTCGCGCGCCGCCGGCAGCAGATCCGCAGCGGTCGATTCATATCGGCCCTGGCCCCAGTCGAGCTGATTCATGGGCCCAACCGTAGGCGGCTTTCGGACAGGGGCGGGAATCCGACGGGTTGGTGGATTGACCCGGAAGTTATGGAGCGTCTCTACTAAATGGACCCAACCGCCCCGGGAGGTCCGCCATGCGTTCACGGTGTCTCGCTGTCGTCCTTGGTCTGCTCTTGCTGCTGATTGGTGGGACACAGACTGCGCAGGCGGCGAACGTGCTGACCAACCCAGGCTTCGAGACCGGGTCGCTGAGTGGCTGGACCTGCTCTGGAGGTTCTGTTGTCAGCAGTCCGGTTCGCAGTGGTGGCTATGCGCTCAACGGGGCTGTGTCGAGTTCTGACTACGCACAGTGCAGTCAGACCGTGGCGGTGCAGCCCAGTACGGCGTACACCTTGTCGGGCTGGGTGCGTGGGTCCTACGTCTACCTGGGTGTCACGGGTGGCTCGTCCACGTGGACGCCGTCTGCCACGAGCTACACGCAGTTGAGTGTGTCCTTCACGACGGGTGCGAGTCAGACGTCGGTGCAGGTGTATGTGCATGGCTGGTACGGCCAACCGGCGTACCAGGCGGATGACATCAGTCTTGACGGTCCTGGCGGCAATCCGTCCGGGCCCGGTGTTCCCGGTACGCCGTCAGTCGCCGGTACGACGAACAGCAGCATCTCGCTGAGTTGGGGCGCATCCACTGGCACAGTGACCGGCTACCGCGTTTACGAAGGCTCCAGCGTCGTACAGACCGTCACTGGTACTTCCGCGACCATCAGTGGGCTCGGGGCGTGCACCAGTCACACCTACTCGGTGGCGGCGTACAACAGCACTGGTGAGTCGGCCAAGTCCACAGCTACAACGGGTACGACCGGTGGCTGCACCAGCACGGGGTTGCCGAAGCATGCGCTGATCGGATACCTCCACGCCAGCTTCGCCAACGGGTCCGGGTACGTGCGGATGGCCGACGTACCGGCCGAGTGGAACATCATCAACCTGGCGTTCGGTGAGCCGACGTCGGTGACGTCAGGCGACATCAGGTTCAATCGGTGTCCGGTCGCCGAGTGCCCGAACGTGGAGAGCGAGGCCGAGTTCATCAGCGCGATCCGGGCCAAGCAGGCGGCCGGGAAGAAGGTGCTGATCTCGATCGGCGGCGCCAACGGACAGGTGCAGCTCACCACCGCCGCGGCGCGCGACGCGTTCGTCAACTCGGTCAGCGCGATCATCGACCGCTACGGCCTCGACGGACTGGACATCGACTTCGAAGGGCACTCGCTGTACCTCAACGCGGGCGACACCGACTTCCGCAACCCGACCACGCCCGTGATCGTCAATCTGATCGCGGCGCTGAAGACGCTCAAGGCGAAGTACGGCGCGAATTTCGTGCTGACGATGGCGCCGGAGACGTTCTTCGTGCAGGTCGGGTACCAGTTCTACGGCGGCGCGGGCGGTGGCGACAACCGGACCGGGTCCTACCTGCCGGTGATCCACGCACTGCGCGACGCACTGACCGTGCTGCACGTCCAGGACTACAACTCCGGTCCCGTGATGGGGCTCGACAACCAGTACCACAACATGGGCGGCGCGGACTTCCACATCGCGATGACCGACATGATCAAGGCCGGATTCCCGGTCGCGAGCACCGGCCAGACCTTCCCCGGACTGCGGGAGGACCAGATCGCCTTCGGACTGCCGGCGGCGGTCAGCGCGGGCAACGGCTACACCGCCCCGGCAGCCGTTCACCAAGCGCTCGACTGCCTGGTGAAGGGCCAGAACTGCGGTGGCTACAGCCTCCGCGGTGGGGCGTCGCCGGCGTTCCGCGGGCTGATGACGTGGTCGATCAACTGGGATCGGTACTACGGCTGGGAGTTCAAGAACAGCCACGCGCCGTACCTCGCGGCCCTGCCCTGAGGTTTCCCGCAGGTGCGTACTGCGGGAAACCTCAGCGAAAGTGTGTGGAAAATACCCTTCACGAAACCTGGTCCGGCGCTGGTAAGAAGGAGGCATGACAGCGTCAACGACCCGCCCGGTGATCCTCACCGTGGACGACGACCCCGGTGTTTCCCGGTCGATCGCCCGTGACCTCCGCCGCCGCTACGCCGAGGAGAACCGCATCGTCCGGGCGGAAAACGGCCCGCAGGCGCTCGAAGCGCTGCGCGAGCTCAAGCTGCGCGGCGAGCCGGTCGCGCTGCTGCTGGCCGACTACCGGATGCCCCAGATGTCCGGAATCGAGTTCCTCGAGGCCGCGATGGACCTGTTCCCGCTGGCCCGCCGCGTCCTGCTCACCGCGTACGCCGACACCGACGCGGCGATCCAGGCCATCAACGTGGTCGACCTCGACCACTACCTGCTGAAACCGTGGAACCCACCGGAAGAGAAGCTCTACCCGGTGGTCGACGCGATGCTCGACCTGTGGAAGTCGACCCCGGAGCCGTCCACCGACGAGACCCGGGTGATCGGCCACCGCTGGTCCGCTCCGTCCTTCGCCGCCCGCGACTTCCTCGCCCGCAATGCGGTGCCGTACCGCTGGCTCGGTGTCGACGAGGACGAAAGCAAACGTCTGCTGGAGGCAGCAGGCGTGGACGGTGCGACCCTTCCGGTCGTGATCACGTCTGACGGCACCGTCATGGTGGCGCCGAGCGAGGCCGAGTTGGCCGACAAGGTCGGGCTGTCAACCGCGCCGGCCAAGGAGTTCTACGACCTGGTCGTCGTCGGCGGCGGCCCGGCCGGGCTCGGCGCGGCTGTGTACGGCGCCAGCGAAGGGCTGCGGACCGTCCTGGTCGAGCAGTTGGCGACGGGCGGTCAGGCAGGGCAGTCGAGCCGGATCGAGAACTACCTAGGCTTCCCGGACGGTGTCTCCGGCGCTCAGCTGACCGATCGGGCCCGTCGGCAGGCGGTGCGGTTCGGCGCCGAGCTGTTGACCGCGCGTCAAGTGGTCGGTCTGGAGACGCTCGGGTCCGCGCGGCGGCTGCTGTTCTCGGACGGCAGCGAGATCTCGTCGCACTCGGTGATCCTGGCGACCGGCGTGTCGTACCGGACCCTGGACGCCCCCGGTGTCGACGACCTGTGCGGCCGCGGCATCTACTACGGCTCGGCGACGACCGAGGGGCCGAGTTGCGCCGGCCAGGAGGTCTACATCATCGGCGGGGCGAACTCCGCCGGCCAGGCCGCGGTGTATTTCTCCAGGCACGCCAAACGCGTGCATATGCTGGTCAGAGGACCATCGCTGACGGCGACGATGTCGACGTACCTGATCAATCAGATCGACGAGATCGACAACATCGAGGTCCACACCTGTACGCAGGTGGTCTCCTGCAAGGGCTCGGACCACCTCGAACGGGCGATCCTGCACAACAGTGTGACCGGAGAGAGCCGGGAGGTGGACACGGAATGGATGTTCGTGTTCATCGGTGCTGCGCCACGGACGGACTGGTTGCCGGGTGAGCTGCTCCGCGACGAGCGCGGGTTCGTGCTCACCGGTCCGGACCTGCGTGGCAGGCCGCCGGGCTGGACGCTGGAGCGGGAGCCGTACCACCTGGAGACGAGCATGCCGGGCGTGTTCGCCGCCGGGGATGTTCGGGCCGAGTCGGTGAAGCGGGTCGCCTCCGCGGTCGGCGACGGAGCGATGGCCGTGACACTGGTGCACCGATACCTGGAGATGCTCTGATGACTGTCGAAACCGAGGAACCGCGACGGCTGACTCCCGACGAGCTGCGCACGCTCTTCCTGTTCGAGTCGCTGACCGCTGAGCAACTGCAGTGGCTCTCCGATGCCGGGTACGTCGAATCGGTGCAGGACGGGATCGTCTATGCCGAAGGCGAACCGGCCACCTGCTGCTACATCTTGCTGTCCGGTGAACTCCGGCTCTGCAAGCTGTTGCACGGCGAAGAGGTGGAGATCAACCGGACGGGGCAGCGCGGGGTGTATTCCGGTGCCTTCTCGGCGTTCTTCGGAGCCGATGACCGGAGGAAGAACTACACCGCGACGATGCGGGTGACCGAGCCGTCGGAGTTCTTCGTCATCGACGCCGCGACGATGGCGACGATGATGCACACCTGGTTCCCGATGGCGGTGCACCTGATCGAGGGCTTCGTGGCTGGGGCGCGCCGGACCAACGAGACCGTGGGGGAGCGGGAGCGGTTGCTTGCCCTTGGCTCTTTGTCGGCGGGCCTCACGCACGAGCTCAACAACCCGGCTGCCGCGGCGGTCCGGGCGGCGGCGACCTTGCGGCAACGGGTCGCGGGGATGCGCGCGAAGCTGGCGATGCTTGCCGACGGCACCTTGGATGCCACCAAGCTGCACAAGATCGTGGAGCTGCAGGAAGCGGCGGTCGAGCGGCTGGAGAAGTCCAAGGCGAAAGAGCTGTCGCCGATGGAGCTCTCCGACGCGGAGGACTCGTTGACCGACTGGCTCGACGACCACGACGTCCAGGCGAGCTGGGATGTTGCGCCGGTGCTGGCTGCGGCCGGTCTGGACGTGCCGTGGATGGAGGACGTGCTGACCGCCGTCGGGCCGACGTACCTCGAGGGTGCGGTTCGGTGGCTGATGTACACGATCGACACCGAGTCGCTGATGAACGAGATCGACGACTCCGTCACCCGGATCTCGACGCTGGTGGGTGCCGCGAAACAGTACTCCCAGATCGACAGGGCGCCGTACCAGATCGTCGACCTGCGCGAGCTGCTCAAGTCCACGCTGGTGATGATGTCGGGCAAGCTGCAAGGGCTGGAGGTGGTGAAGGACTTCGATCCGGATCTGCCGCCGATCCCGGCGTACGCGGCCGAGCTCAACCAGGTGTGGACCAACATCGTCGACAACGCGGTCAGCGCGATGGGCGGATCGGGCACGTTGACGATCCGGACCAAGAAGGACGGCGCCTACGCGGTCGTCGAGATCGGCGACACCGGACCGGGCATCCCACCGGAGATCCGCCCTCGCATCTTCGAACCCTTCTTCACCACCAAACCCATCGGCGAAGGCACCGGCCTGGGCCTCGACATCTCCTGGCGCATCGTGGTCAAGAAGCACCACGGCGACCTCCGCGTCGAATCAAGCCCCGGCGACACCCGCTTCAAGATCGTCCTCCCCCTCGACCCCGACAAAGAACTGGAATCCGAAGCCGACCTCCTCAGCTAATCCGTCCCACCAGGCGCGCCGGCGCCCGCTGTCCGCGATGGTGCCCGGTGCTGCTGGGGGCTGCTGCACGCGGACGCGCCCGACTTCCAGTCGGTCCGCCCGCCGGGCTGGGGCCAGCGCCCGGCTCCCCACGATCGCTGGGCGGCTCAACGCGGATGCGCACGACCGGTCCGGCTTCGGACGTAATCCGATCGTGGCTTCCACTCCCACGTCCGCCGTACCCGCTCGCTTGTCGATGTTCGTGGACGAGTCGGCGGTGGACGCATGAAGCCGTGTCACACCTCCTCGTTGGGATCCGTCAACAGGACGTACCCGAAACTCGAGGAGGAGATCATGCAGACGTCTCAGTTGCCGGCAGAGCAGGACACGGTTGTCGCCGCGGGAGTCGCGCGGATTCACACGTACACCGTTGATCCGGCCGACCTGCGCGAGTTCATCAAGCGCCGCGCCACGGTGATCGACACGATCCGCGCGGCTCACCCCGGTCTGACCTCGACCCGGCTCGTACGCGGGGAAGACGGCACCTACACAGACACCTGGTGCTGGGACTCCTTCCAGTCGATGGCCGCCGCCTTCCCGATGGCCCAATCCCCCGAGGCCGCCGCCGCATGGTCCCTGACCGCCAACGCCTCAGCCACCAACGCCGAGATCATCGACGCCCACTGACCGTCACCCCAACCACAGCCTCCCCGGCGCCCCTGCGCCCCGGCAATCCTGTAGTGCGGCGGTGCGGGGGTAACTCTTCGTGCGGTGGGCGTGGAGCTGCTCGGTGGTGTTGTGCGGTGGTGCCAGCCGATGGTGCGGTGTGCGGGGCGGACCCGTCATGGGTGCCCTGGCGGTGGTGCGCTCGTGCGGGCCTAACGCGCGAGTGCGGTGCGCGCCTGACCGGTGATGCGGGGTAAACCGTGGTGCGGGTGGGTGTGGAGCTGGCCGGTGGTGTCGGCCGGTGGTGCGGTGGTGCGGGCTAACCCGTGGTTCGGGGGTGCGGACGGTGCCGTATGCCGCCCAGAATCCACTCGGGCGATCGCTTAGGGGGTGGGTTGGGTGGCTTCTTGGGTGGTTATTGCTGATCGGGTGGCGGTGGTGAAGGTCCAGAAGAGGGGGAGGGTGGTGTGTTTGCGGTCGGCTCTGGTGTTGGTGCCGAACATGGCTTGGCGGAGTGGGGTGGTGAGTTCGAGTTGGGCGCCGGCGGCCAGGAGGGTGCGGTTGGCGATGTTGGCGGGTTCGTCGCCGTTGAGGTCGGGGACCGAGTTGGCGTCGATGGCTTGGAGGCCGGCGGCGGACAGCTTGGTGAGGAGGCGGGACTTGAGGGCCGTGTTACGGCCGCCGACGAGGACGGCCTGGGTGCCGGCGGGGAGGTCGGCTTGTTCGGGTTTGCAGCCGTGGAGGCCGATGGCGTTGAGTGAGCCGGCGGCGACGGCGCGGGCGACGGTGTCGTCGCAGTTCGTGGAGGTGACGTGTAGCCGGGTGTTGCCGGTGGACAGCAGGCCCTCGAACATCCAGTAGTCGTGGAACGGCCCGTTCGCCGAGGTGGGTGCGAGATCGGCCGGGTGGTAGCCGGCGATTGCCAGGCACAGTTCCGACGTACCGGTCTCGATGCCGCCTCCGTGTGGTGCCAGGATCGCCGTGCGCTGTATGGGGTACCGCTCGGTGAGGTGGTCGTCGAACCACGGGTGCCTGCGGTACCGGCGCGCGTAGTCGACACCTTCCGTCAAGGACGGGTCGGCGTACAGCGCGGTGTTCGACGGGTACTCGTCGGCTGTGACAGTGGCGGAGGCCTCCAGCACTTGTGAGCCGACGGCTGACGCAACCGCCATGCCGAGAAAGGTCCGGCGCGTACTCCGCATCCCAGCTCCCTCCAGCCGATCCTCCACTCTGGCCCAGCCGCAGGTCACCGGACACTCAGAGGCGTGTCGGGGGACCTAACGACAGGAGGTGTTGCCCGAGGGCGGGCGGTTTCACGCTCGGCGCCTCGGCGCTTGCCTGGTCGGAGGGGAGTACCTCCTGTCGTTAGGTCCGCGGGCGGCCGAGCGCGCGGAGCTCGAATGCCTGGGCAACGGCGCGCGGGGCCGCGGTGCCGGGGGCCGTGTGGCGGGGCTGGCATGCCCGGTGTTGTGGGGGGCAGTGGGGCGTGGTTGGGCCGGGTGGGCGGACGGCGCCGCGTTAGCGGAGGGCGGTGCCTTGGGTGTGGGTTAGGAGGGTTAGGTCGTCGCGGGTGGGGAGGGATTCCCAGTCGCCGGTGGCGGTGACGCAGAAGGCGCCGGAGGTGGTGGCGCAGTCGAGGCGGGACTCGGGGGAGAGGTCGTCGAGGGTGGCGGAGAGGTAGCCGGAGACGAAGGCGTCGCCGGCGCCGATGCTGTCGACGACGGTGACCGGGAGAGCGGGGCGGTGGATGGTGCCGTCGGCGGTGTGGGCCCAGGCGCCCTTGCCGCCCGCGGTGACGACGACTTCAGCGATGCCGCTGTCCAGCAGGTCTCGGACTGGTTCGGACGCGTCGGTGAGGATGTCGAGTTCATCGTCCGAGGCGAAGACCGTGTGTACGAAGGGAAGTAGCTCACGCAGCGCAGTTGCCTCGGCCCGTGACCAGAGGCGAGCGCGGTAGTTCACGTCCAGGGACACGCGTACGGCGGACTCCGCAGCCGCGCGTACGACGTCCAGCGTCGCGGCGCGGGTGGAGTCGGAGAGGGCCGGGGTGATGCCGGTGACGTGGAGGAGGCGTGGCGACGAGGCCTGCAAAGCCTCGAGGCACTCCGCGCTGGTCAGTGTGGAACCGGCCGAGCCGCGGCGGTGGTAGCTGACGCGGGTGATGTCGTGCGACGGCTGGTCGAATGCGATGAACCCGGTGAACGACTCGTCCGAGAAGCGCAGCCAACTGGTGTCGACGCCCTCGGCGCGCAGGGTGCGCTGGATCAGTCGCCCCGGCTCGTCGTTGCCGACGGCACCTAGCCACGCTGCCTGGTGGCCGAGGCGGGACAGGCCGATGGCGACGTTGCTCTCCGAGCCGGCGATCGAGAGGTGTGCATCGCCGCCTAGCCGCATCGGGCGGGTGGTCCGCAGGGAAACCATCGTCTCGCCGATGGTGAGGAGGTCGGTCATCGGTCTGCTCCGTCGTGGCCGTCGGTAGGGCAAATTGCAGTCATCGCATCCGTCAGAGGCGGGGCGCGTCTACAGCGGCGAGGAAGGTCGCGGCTCGGGCGGCCAACTCGGTTTGGGAGCCGCCGGTGGCCGCGTCGCCGAGCAGGGGAGAGGCAACGCCTACGGCCAGGGCGCCGGCGGCCAGGTATTCGGGGGCGGTCTTCGCGTCGACGCCCCCGACGGCGATGAGTGGGGCGTCCGGGAGTGGTGCGCGGAGTTCGCGGAGGTAGCCGGAGCCGTAGACCTTGGCGGGGAAGATCTTGACCGCGGTGGCGCCCAGGTCGAGAGCGGCGACCACTTCTGTCGGGGTGAGGGCGCCGCAGAGGAGGGGGAGGCCGAGTTCGACGCTGCGGTGGGCGCCGCGGGTGATCGCAGGGGTGACCGCGAAGCCTGCGCCGGCAGCGGCGACCTCGTCGGCTTGGGCGGGGGTGATGACGGTGCCCGCGCCGATCAGGATGGACGGGTCGTACTCGGATCGGGCCTTGGCGATCGCCTCGACGCCGCCCGGAGTGGTGAGCGAGACCTCGAGGGCCGTGATGCCCGAGGCGACCAGGGTGTGGATGCACTCCAGGGCGCGGTCGGGGCCGTCGGTGCGGATGATGGCGAGCACCTTGCGGTGCCGCAGTTCGGCTAGCAGATCCATGGGTTCCTCCTCGGGTCCACGCTATTGGATCGATCCATACATAGGACGTCCGATATAGTCGGTTTTGGACGGGATGAAGTGGATAAATTACGGAGTGAACAACCCGCCCCGTTGTTTACTTTCTGTTCGCTTGGAGGCATCCGCCCATGCCCACCCGTCTTCCACTCCTCATCGCCCTCGCCCTCCTCATCCCCGCGACGCCGGCCGCAGCCCGACCACCAACCGAGACCTCCGCCCGCTCGTCGACCGAGATCTCCGCCCGGTCGACCGAGGCGTCCGCTCAGCAGGCCTTCGAGCCGGCCGCCATCACCCAGACCGTGCTGTTCAACAAAGGGGACGCCGGGTACGGCTGCTACCGGATCCCCGCCATCGTGAAGACCAAAGCCGGGACACTGCTCGCGTTCGCCGAGGCGCGGCGGGCCTGGTGTGCCGACTCGCAGGAGATCGACCTGGTGATGCGCCGATCCGACGACGACGGACGGACCTGGTCGCCGACCGAGACCGTGCTCTCCGGGACCGACTCCAACCCGAATGCGGTGGCCACCCGCGGCAACCCGGCGCCGATTGTCGACAATGAGACAGGTCGGATCGTGTTGCTCAGCACGATGGATCCGGGGACGACGACCCGGCCCAGGACCCCGTACGTGCAGGTCAGTGATGACGACGGCCGGACCTGGAGTACGGCGAGAAATATCGGTGATCAAATCGATGATCCGGCCTGGGGTTGGTACGCGACCGGGCCGGTGCACGGCATCCAGTTGACTCGTGGCGCGCATGCGGGCCGGTTGGTCGCCGGGACCAACTACGACAACGGCGACGGTGGTCAGGCCGGGCAACTCGTCTACAGCGACGACAGTGGCGATACCTGGCACAAGGGCGCGACCGATCTGCGCACTGACGGCGCCGTGCCGCAGGAGATCAGCGTCGTCGAGAAGGTTGACGGTGGCATCTATGCCGGTGCCCGCAACAACGCGGGAACCTCGGGCGCCAGCCGGATGTTTGCGGTCAGCAACGATGGCGGCCAGACGTACGCGGCACCGTACGCGACGATCGCCGGGTTGACGACGCCGGTCGTGCAAAGCTCCCTGCAGCGCCTCCGCGCGACCGACCGCGGCGACAAGTACAACCGCATCCTGTTCGCGGCTCCGGCCGATCCCGATCGGCGCCGGTACATGACGATCCGATCCAGCTTCGATGAGGGTAAGACCTGGCAGTCCGTTGCCGACGGCACCAGGATCACCAGCGACTGGTCCGGGTACTCCGACATGGCGATCCTCGACACCGGCGAGATCGGCTTGCTGTACGAAGGCGGCACGGTCGACGCACGTGATCAGATCCGCTTCGCCCGGTTCACCGAGACCGACATCGGCCACCCGGACGCACCCCTCGGTACGACGACGCCCGACGTCTCCGGGCTCGGCAACAACAGCTATCTGCGGGGCGGGACCACCTCGGTTGCCGGGAAGTTCGGGCAGGCGCGGGATCTCGACGGGGTCGACGACGCGATCCAGCTGCCGTTCGCCGAATCGCTCGCGGTCGGAGCAGGCGACTTCACCGCGATGGCCTGGATCAAGTACGGCGCGAGTACGGCGAACCAGGCGATCTTCTGGGGTTACAACATGAACGAGTTCTCGCAGTTCTGGCTGCGCGCCGAACCAGCCGACAGCCGGATCCGCGGTTTGATCACAACCAACGGCAACACCGCGGCCGTCGCCACGACCAAGGCCTACAACGACAACGCCTGGCACCACGTCGCGCTCCAACGCAAGGCCGGCACACTGTCGATCTGGGTCGACGGGGTCCAGGCTGCCAGTGTCACCGCGCCGGCCGGGTCGGTCAGTCCGGCGCGGCCGTTCAAGATGTACGTCGGCCAGCGGCTCGACGGCGCGCATCACTTCGACGGCTCGATGGACGAGGTCCGGATCTACAAGCGGGCGTTGACCGCGACCGAGCTCAACAGCATCCGTACGACGAACAGCACCGCGGTGGCGAACGTCGTACTCGATCTGCCGCTCGGATAGCTGCATCAGACCGGCCTGGCGGAGACGGTCAACCGCCAGGCCAGTTCACCGCTCGCCGGTACGACGGCCGCGTCACCCGGGCCGGCTTCCGCGAGGTCGAAGACGCGGCCGAGCATCGGCTCCACGCCGAGACTCCGGTACGGCGCTTCGTCCGGGAAGCCGGCCTGGTTACGCCACAACGCGGTGGAGACTGGTTGCCCCGGGCAACTCAGGTCGAACGTCAAGACGGCACCGCGGTCGCGGACAGAGACGGCCGGACAGTCCATCAAGATGGCGCCGACGGCGGTCCCGTCGGACGGCCCGTAGGTGTCCAACTCAAGAGAGGTCGGCCAGGTGGCGGCGACCCAAGGGGCGTCGGCCGGCCAAGCGGAAGGCAACAGAGGAGCGGCTTCGGGGTAGAGCCGGCAGGTCGTGCCGACGGGTGCCAGCACCGCCGCTCCGACTGCACAGTCCAGCAGGGCGTGAGCGGCCCAGATGAAGCGGTAGCCGGGTGGTGCTTGGAGGTGGTAGTCGACGGTGACCTGGTCGAGCAAAGGGCCAGCAGGGGTCGGTGCGGGCTCGGTGAAGGTGCGGGTGAGGGTGGCCTCGCCGTAGCTGACCGAGTTGTCCCACGGCTGGTTCCACAGACCGCCGTGATCGGGGGTGCCGCGGACGGTGGGAAAGCATTCGTCGAGGCCACCGGCGTCGGTGAACGTTGAGTGATTGGTGCGGGCTCCACTCAGAAGACCGGGGCCTTGCCAGAGCCATTCTCTGTCGATCAGTTGCAGTGACTTCCACCGGCCGCCGTCGGCCGCGTCGATGATCACCATTCGGCGAAGGAGCCGTCTTCGTGGGTCCAGACCGGGTTGCGCCAGGCGTGCCCGGTCTTGTCGGCGGTGCGGACGGCGGCCTCGTCGACCGTGATTCCCAAGCCGGGCAGGGGATTCCACTCGGCGTGACCGTTGACCCAGGTGAACGGTGTCGGGTCCGTCACGTACGACGTGAGATCGCTCGTCACGTTGTAGTGGATACCCCGGCTCTGCTCCTGGATCAGGAAGTTCGGCGTCGCGAACGCGACCTGCAGACTCGCCGCCAGCGAGATCGGCCCGAGCGGACAATGCGGCGCCACCATCGCACCGTGCGTGTCCGCCAGCACCGCGATCCGGCGAAGCTCCGAGATCCCACCCGCATGCGAAACATCGGGCTGAACGACCGCGACCCCGGCGTTCAGGGGCCCGACGAAATCAGCGCGGTGGTAAAGCCGCTCGCCCAACGCGACCGGAACCGTCGAGGCGCCGACCACCTCGGACAGGTGCACCATGTGCTCGGGCAACACCGGCTCTTCGACGAAGAACGGCTGCAGCTCCTCGACAGCACGCAGGATCCGCCGCGCCCCGGCAACACTCACCCGTCCGTGCAGATCGATGGCAACGTCCCGCGTATCGCCAAGGGCACCCCGGGCGGCGCTCAATCGGGACACGATGTCGTTGATCTCGGCAACGGATGGCGAAGGCTGGATCCGCCCGCTCCCGTTCATCTTGACCGCGGTCATCCCAGCCTCGACCTGCTCCAAGACCTGGTCGGCCACCGCCGCCGGCTCGTCACCTCCGACCCATGCGTACACGCGGACCCGATCGCGCACCCGTCCACCGAGCAGTGATGCGACCGGAGCGCCGTACACCTTGCCGGCGATGTCCCACAGCGCGTGGTCGAGCCCGGCGACCGCGCTGCTCAGCACCGGTCCGCCGCGGTAGAACCCGCCCTTCGACAGCACCTGCCAGTGCCGCTCGATCTGCAACGGGTCCTGGCCGATCAGGTACTCCGACAGGGTCTCGATCGCGGTCCGGACGACTTCGGCCCGTCCCTCGACCACGGGTTCGCCCCAGCCGACGACGCCGTCGCTCGTCTCGATCCGGCAGAACAACCAGCGTGGTGGAACCAGGAACGTCTCGATCCTCTCGATCTTCACGAGCGACGCCGCCGCCCAGCCGCCCGCGCGCGAGACGCCGACGATCCACGCACCTCGGTCAAGTCCTCCGCGGCCTTGGCCAGCAGCTCACGCATGGCCAACTCGGCCGCAGCCGGGTCGCCAGAGCGGATGGCGTCCAGCACGCGCCGGTGACTCGGCACCGGGTCGTCCGAAGGCTTCACCTTGTGCACCAGCCGGTCGCGATCGGCCAGCCCGGTCTCCATGATCACTTCCATCTTGGTCAGCAGTTCGTTCCCCGTTGCCGCCAGCAACGCCCGGTGGAAGGCCAAGTCCGCAGCCACCGCCGCATGGTCGTCGGTAGCCGACTCCATCGCGGCCATCGCCACATCCAACGCTTCCAAGTGCGCGGATTCAGCACGCAGCGCGGCCAACCGAGCCGCGGCCGGCTCGACGATCCCGCGCACCTCGTGCAGTTCCTCGAGCAGCTCCGGTCGTACGTCGTCGTCGAAGTGCCAGCGGATCATGTCCGCGTCGAGCAGGTTCCAGTCCGACCGCGGCCGGACGAAGGTCCCGCGCTTCTGCCGCGCGTCGACGAGCCCTTTCGCGGTCAGCACCTTGAGCGCCTCGCGAACCGCGGTCAGGCTGACGCCGAGATCGGCCTGGAGCTCGGTCACGTTGATGGTCGCGCCCTCCGGGATCTGCCCGGACAGGATGCGCTGCGCCATCACCTGCACGATCTGGCCGTGCAGTCCCCGCGGCACACCGCGCTGAATCCCCGTCACACTGCTCTCCCTCATGCCGAGTCCTTGACCGCGGACCAACCACCGTCGACCACCAGGCTGGCCGCCGTCACGTACGACGCTTCCTCCGACAAGAGGAATGCCACCACCTGTGCCACCTCGTCCGCCCGCCCGAGCCGGCCGACCGCCGTGGCCTTCGCACTCTGTTCCCGGCCCTCGGCATCGACACGGTCCCACATCGCGGTCTCAATCGGGCCGGGCAGCACAGTGTTCACCCGGATGGAGCCGCCGTACTCGACGGCGAGCTGGCGTCCGAGCGCAACCAGGGCGCCCTTGGTCGCCGCGTAGGCGGGGTGTCCCGGTAGGCCGACCAGTGCGTGTACCGACGAAACCAGTACGACGGAGCCGGATCCGGCAGCGAGGTCGTCGTACAGGGACTGGAAGCCGAGGAAGGCTGCGGTCAGGTTGACGTCGAGCTGCCGTTGCCAGGACGGCGGCGACAGTTCGTGGGCCGGTTTCACGTCGACGAAGACCGCGTTGCTGACGAATCCGTCGATCGGTCCGAGCTCGTCGCGGCCGCGTGACCGCACCTCGGCCCAGGTTTCGGGCGCCGCGACATCACCCAGTACGGCGATCGCGCGGCCCGGCACCTCCTTGCACGGCTGTACGTCGACCTGCACCACCGAAGCGCCGTCAGCCAGCAGCCGCTCGACACAGGCAGCACCGATCCCCGACGCGGCTCCGGTCACCACGATCACCCGCCCCGCCAACCGCACCCGCGCCTCCTCGAGCCAACTCTTTGCACCGATGAACGAGGCACCAGTTGACCGTGACCTCATCGTCACGTCAAGCGATTTGCTCGTAATTTACGAATTAATATTGACACCTGCGAGCCCTCGCCGCAAGATCGTCGGCAACACACCACTCACTCGGCCGGCCCGACTCAGATCTGGCCGTCGAGGCGATTTCAGGAGTTGGCATGACGGGTCTGGCAGCAGATCGGCGGACGTTCCTCAAGGGGCTCGGAGTGCTCGGGGCAGCCGCCCTGGTCCCGGGCTGTGCGACCTCGACGCAGAGTCCGGGCAGCGGCGGCGCGGCCACCGGCGAGCTCGCGCTGCAGTCGAATCTCTCCAGCGAGCAGGCCAAGGCCGCGATGGAGAAACTCGTTGCCGCCTATAACAAAACCGGCGGATCTCAAGTCAAGTTGAACACGGTCGCGTCGGAGATCTTCCGGACCCAGCTGCCGACCTACCTCACCTCGGCGAACCCGCCGGACGTCTACACCTGGTACGCCGGTTCGGTCGCCGACTCGTACGCGAAGAAGGACCTGCTGCTCGACGTCACCAGCGTCTGGGACGGCCTGAAGAACTACCCGCAGTCGATGCAGACGCTGTCCACCAGCAGCAACGGACAGAAGATCTTCGTGCCGACCAGCTACTACTGGTGGGGCATGTTCTACCGGAAGTCGAACTTCGCCAAGTGGGGCGTCACCCCGCCGAAGACCTGGGACGAGTTCGTCCAGGTGTGCAAGACGATCCAGAGCAAGGGCATCCCGCCGATCGGCATCGGGCTCGGCGACACCCCGTGGGTCGCGTCGGCCTGGTTCGACTACCTGAACATCCGGATCAACGGTGCGCCGTTCCACCGGCAACTGCTGGCCGGCGAGGGCCGCTTCGACGACCCGAAGGTGAAGGCGGTGTTCACCAAGTGGCGCGAGGTGCTGCCGTACTTCGACCCGAAGGGCAAGTCGTTCCCGTTCCAGGAGGCGACGTCGGCGCTGCTGGGCGGCAAGACCGGGATGTTCCTGATCGGCACGTTCTTCGCCGACTCGGCACCGAAGGACGCGCTGGACGACATCGACTTCTTCCAGTTCCCGATCATCGATCCCGCCGTACCCGTGGCCGAAGAGGCGCCGACCGACGGGTACTTCGCGTCGAAGAAGGCGAAGGATCCGGAGGCGGTGAAGAAGTTCATGACCTGGCTGGCGACGGCCGAGGCGCAGGAGATCTACGTGCAGAACTCCTCCGGTACGGCGATCCCGGCGAACCCGGACGGGAAGGCCGCCGACACGCCGCTGGTGAAGAAGGGCAAGGCGATGATCGAGAGCGCGGCGGAGCTGACCCAGTTCTTCAACCGGGACTCGAGTGACGCGCTCCAGCCGACCGCCGACGCCGCACTGACCAAGTTCCTGGACAAGCCGGACCAGATCGACCAGATCCTGAAGACCTGGCAGACCGCGGCCGAGAAGGTCTTCAAGGCGTGACCGCTACAGCAGTGGAGCCGCGCAGCCGGACCGGTGACGGTCCGGCCGCCGGACCTCGCCGTACGCCGAGAAATGGGCCGCGACGCGTTTCGCCGCTCATCCTCGTGTTCGTCTTCGTGCCGTTCGCGGTCGAGGCGGTGTGGGTGTTCTGGCCCGCACTGCAGGGGTTCTGGTTGGCCTTGACCGACTGGGACGGGCTGTCGGCGCCGACGTTCGTCGGGTTCGGGAACTTCAGCGACATGGTGTCGGATCCGATCTTCCGGACCGCGTTGAAGAACACGGCGATCTGGCTCGTGCTGTTCGGCGGGCTGAGTGTGATCGGCGGCTTCGGGATGGCGTTGCTGCTGCAGCGGGAGCGCCGCGGCGTCGGCATCTACCGCGCCGCGTTGTTCACCCCGGTCGTCTTCTCGCTGGTTGTCACCGCGCTGATCTGGCGTGTCTTCTACCAGCCGGACGGACTGGTCGACACCATCCTGCGGACCATCGGCCTGGGCGACTTCGTCCGGCCGTGGCTCGCCGACCCCGACACCGCCCTGTACGCCGTCATCGTGCCGGCCCTGTGGCGTCAGATCGGCTATGTGATGGTGCTGTATCTGGCCGGCCTGAAGGCGGTCGACCCCGCGCTCTACGAAGCGGCAAAGGTCGACGGCGCGAGTGCCTGGCAGCGGACCCTGTACGTGACGATCCCGCAGCTCAAGGGCGTGAATTCGGTCGTGCTGTCGGTGATCGTGATCGACTCGCTGAGATCCTTCGACATCGTCTGGTCGATGACGAAGGGCGGTCCGTACCACTCGTCCGAGCTGCTCAGCACCTACATGTACTCGACCGCGTTCCAATCCACCCAGCTGGGCTACGCGTCCGCGCTGGCCGTGGTGATCTTCCTGCTCGCACTGGCCGTGATCCTCGGCTACCTGATCCGTGCCTTCCGGGAGGAGACATGAATCGCCTCAAGACGTCCGGCTACCACGTGGCGATGGGGCTTATCTCGTTCCTGTGGGTCGCGCCGATCCTCTGGGTGATCGTGATCTCGTTCCGCAGCTTCGACGACGTCGCCGCGAACGGGCTCGGGTCGTTGCCGCATTCGTTCACGTTCTCGACGTACAAATCGGCGTGGGAGGACGCGGACGAGTTCCGGGCCCTGATCAACAGTCTGCTGGTGACGATCCCGGCGGTGCTGCTGAGTCTCGGGCTCGCGTCGTTGGCGGCGTACGGGCTGGCCCGGTACAACATCCCGTTCCGGCGGACCGTGCTGCTGCTGATGTTGATGGGGAACCTGCTGCCGCCGCAGATCCTGCTGATCCCGATCTCGCGGTTCGTGGAACTGATCGGGTACTACGACACACTCATCGCGCTGATCGCCGTACATGTCGGGTTCGGGCTGGGGTTCTACACCTTCGTGCTGCACGGGTTCATGCGGGATCTGCCGCGGGAGATCCAGGAGGCGGCGACGATCGACGGGGCCGGGCCGGGGAAGATCTACGCGAGTGTGATCCTGCCGCTGACCCGGCCGGCGCTGGCGGCGCTCGGTGCGCTGTCGTTCACCTGGATCTTCAACGACCTGCTCTGGTCGATCACTGTGATCCGCTCCGGCGAGAAGATGCCGGTCACGCCGGCGCTTCTCGGTCTGCAAGGGTTGTTCGTCTCGTCCTGGAACGTGATCGCCGCCGGCACTGTCATCGCAGCGGTCCCGACCGTCGCCGTGTTCCTCCGGTTCCAGAAGCACTTCGTCGGCGGTCTCGCGATCGGAGCCGTCAAGTGAAGACCTGGACGTTGCGCGGTGCCACCACGTCGTATGTCGTCGGCGTCCCGGACCACGGCCGGTGGGCAGAGCTGGTTGCCTGGGGCCCACATACGGTTGCCGAAGGCCCTTCTACGGTTGCCCCGGTCGGCACTGAACACTTCCTTCCTCGCGCGGACGTGGAGCCGCTGGAGTACGCCGTCCGAGGAGTCCGGTACGGCGCTCCCGTTGAGCTGGTGGTGAGTGGTCCGGACGGCTCCGACGAACTCCGCCCAGTCTTCGCCGGAGCAGCCAAGACCCCGGCGAGGACGCTTGAACCTGCGGATGCCCCTCGCTCGGGTGGGGAGTTGCAATTGGAGTTTGTCGATGATGTGCGGTCGGTGTGGGTTGTGCTGCATTACCGGATGGTCGGGGATGTGGTGGAGCGGTGGGTGTCGGTGCACAACGACAGCTCCGAAGAGCTCACCTTGCATCGGCACGACTCCGCCGCCTTCGTCATCCCGACACATGGGCCGGTCCGCTATCTGTGGGGTGAGTGGAACAGCGAGTTCCAGCAGGGCGAGGTGAGCCTCGACCGGGGACGATTCTGTATCGGGAGTCACCAGGGAATCACCGGCCATTCCTACTCACCGTTCCTTTCGGTGGGCGGGTACGGCGTCCAACTGGCATGGACCGGGTCCTGGGAGATGTCGGCCGAGGTGGACACGACCGGGCAGACCCGGATTCAGGCCGGCCGAGCTCCGTCCACCCTCGGCCTCAAGCTGGCGCCGGGGGAGTCATGGGTCGCACCGAAGGCCGTCGGGGCGTGCAGCGTCGAGGGAGCCGAGGGCGTGGCGCGCGTCTTCCACGAGTATCAGCGATCCTTCTCCCGCCAAAGTACGCCGAAGGTCTTGTACAACTCCTGGTTCGCGACCGAGTTCGACGTCCGCGCCGAACACCAGTTGGAGCTCGCGAAGCGGGCTGCGTCCATCGGCGTGGAGACGTTCGTGGTGGACGACGGCTGGTTCACCGGGCGGACCGACGATCGCCACGGACTCGGCGACTGGGACGTCGACCCGGCCAAGTTCCCGGATGGCCTCGACACGTTCATCGCGCAACTCGAGGACGTCGGGCTGGACTTCGGGCTGTGGGTCGAGCCGGAGTCGGTCAGCCCGGGATCGGCTCTCGCGGCCGAGCATCCGGACTGGATCCTGCGCACCGACGGTCGTGAGCCGCTCCTGGTCCGCAATCAGTTGCTGCTCGATCTGAGTCGCGACGACGTGGCCGAGTTCATCTGGACCACGCTCGATCGACTGCTGTCGTCGTACCGGATCAGCTATCTGAAGTGGGACGCGAACCGGCCGCGGCTCGACGCGGGCGATCAGCGGCGGGACCTCGACGGTCGTGTCGTCGCCAACCTGTACGCGATCCTCGACCGGCTGCGGGCCGAGCATCCCGGCGTGTACGTCGAGGGATGCGCGGGCGGCGGCGCACGGGTCGACCTCGGGATGGCCGCCCGGGTCGATACGCTGTGGCCGAGTGACAACACTGCCCCGCTGGATCGGCTCAGGATCCAGCGGGGATTCCTGACCGGTTACGCGCCGCACCTGATGAGCTCGTGGGTGACCGATGCCGTCGGCACCCATGACGGCCGCGAGCGGTCGCTCGACTTCCGGTTCCACGTGGCGATGTCGGGTGTGCTCGGGATCGGCGCCGACCTCTCGCGGTGGACCGACGATCAACTCAAGACGGCACAACGACACATCGCGCAGTACAAGACGATCCGCGATGTGGTTGTCAACGGCAACGTCCATGAACTGAGCGCCGGCCTGCAGTACGTCGGCGCCGAACGGTCCGTGGTTTTTCTGTGGGAGACGGGTGACGGCAACGTACGCGGGACGTTGCCGACCAGGCCGCGACGCGTGCCGCTCGTCCAGCTGGATCCCGCGACGAACTACCGGGTGGGCGATGAGATCCACCCGGGCAGCTATCTGCTGCAGGTCGGCGTCCGCTGGGACGGATCGACCGACTCGAACTGCCTGGTCGTCGAAGCAGTCGACTGACCGTTCCGCTCAACGGCAGCAAAGGACAACAGATGAAGCGACTTCTCGGCGGGGTGATCGCGGCGGCTTTGGTGACCGCCTCGCTCGTCACCACCGCCACAACAGCCAATGCATCGCCACAGGCCGACGTGCTCAGCCCGACGCCGTACATGGGCTGGAACACGTACTACGGTCTCGGCGGTGACTTCACCGAAGACTCGGTCAAGTCCGTGGCCGACTCACTGGTCAGCCGCGGTCTCGCGAAGGCCGGTTACGACATCGTCTGGCTCGACGGTGGCTGGCAGGCCGACGTACCGCGGAGTGCGGCCGGCGACCTGCAGCCGAATCCGGCCAAGTTCCCGAACGGGCTGAAGCCGCTCGTCGACTACATCCACAGCAAGGGGCTGAAGGCCGGCATCTACACCGACGCCGGTCCGTACATCCCCGGCAAGTGCGGGCTCGGCAGTGGCGGCTACTACCAGCGCGACGCGGACCAGTTCGCCGCGTGGGGCTTCGATGCGGTCAAGGTCGACTACCTCTGCGGTATCGCGGCGGACCTCGACCCGAAGACGGTGTTCACCGAGTTCGCCCAGGCGCTTCGGAACAACGCGAGCCACCGGCCGATGATCTTCAACCTCTGTAACCCGGTCACTTCGCCGGACTGGGGCAACTATCCGGAGTCCCAGCAGTCGATCAACTCGTGGTCGTACGCGCCCGGGATCGCGCAATCGTGGCGAACCTACACGGATGTCGGCTTCCTCGGTGACATCAAGTTCAAGGACGTACTGCGCAACTACGACGCCAACGCGCGGCACCCTGAGGTGGTGAAGCCTGGTGCGTTCAGCGATCCCGACTACCTCGGTCCCGAGCTCGGCATGTCGGACGAGGAGTTCCGCAGCCAGTTCACCCTGTGGGCCGTGGCCGCGGCGCCGCTCGTCATCGGCAGCGACGTGCGCAAGCTGAGCGCGACGTCGATCGCCACCCTGACCGATCCTGACGTCATCGCGATCAACCAGGACCGGGCCGCGGTCCAGGCCGTTCGAGTCGGCGCGGCGGGTACGACGGAGACCTGGGTGAAGCGACTCGCGGACGGCGGGCGTGCCGTCGTACTGCTGAACCGTGGTGACAGCGCGAAGACGCTGACCACGACGGCCGCCGCGGTCGGTCTGTCGGGTGCGCGGTTCACGCTGAAGAACGCCTGGACGAACTCCGTCACCGAGAGCGCCGGCACGATCAGCGCGGCCGTCCCGGCTCACGGTACGGCGCTCTTCCGGGTGACGCCGGCCACCGGCGTACCCGGGATCCCGCATGTGACCGCGGGGATCCCGCAGGTGACCAAGGTCGGCATCGACCCGCAACCCGAGGGTGTCGCGCCGGTGGTTGCCGGTGGCGACGAACTGACCGTTCAGGTTGCTGTCCGCAACGACGGGTTGGTACCCGTGTTCAAGCCGGCCGTGACTGTTGCCGGTGGCACCGGGTGGACCGTGAAGTCGTTGACCGCGGCACCGACGTACCTTGCCGGCGGCAGGCAGGCGACCTTCGCCTTCACCGTGAAGCTCCCCGCCGGCGCCGCACCCGGATCCGCGAGCCTCACCGCGTCGACGTCGTACGAGACGATCGGGTACGGCGTCCAGCGGCAGACGACCGTGTCACCGGTCGTGGTCGCACCGGAGCCCCCGGACGGGACGGTCGCGCTGTCCCACCACGACTGGATCAGCGCCACCAGCGGCTGGATGTCGCCGACCGTGGACGAGAGCGTCGGCGGCGGATCCCCGATCAGCCTGGTCGGGACGACGTACCCGACAGGCATCGGTGTCGCCTCGCCGTCGACCGTCCGGTACTACCTGGGCAAGGCGTGCACCCGGCTGACCGGGACCGTCGGGATCGACGATGCCGTGCGCAACGTCGGGCCGGAAGGCGGCACGGCGACGTTCCAGGTGATTGGCGACGGCAAGGTTCTGTACGACAGCGGTGTGGTCGATCGGGACCACCCGAAGGCGGTCGATGTGGACCTGACCGGCGTACGCGTACTCGACCTGTTCGTCGGCGATGCGGGAGACGGCGGCTACAACGATCGCGCCGATTGGGCTGCTCCGACAGCTACCTGTTGAGTCACGATCCGAAGGGGCAGGCCGGTGACCGGTCTGCCCCTTCGGTGTGTTTGGGTTGGCGTCTGTTTATCGATCCGCCAAGGTAGGACTGGATGACGCGTCGGCAGTTGAAGCTCGGTAGTGCAGTGGTGGTGAGCCTCGGGCTCGTCGTCGGCGGCGTGGTGCACGTCGCGACGGCGGACACGAAGGCGGGGGCGGAGACGCCGCCGGAGACCGGCTCTGTTGCCCTGAGCACCGAGGACGTCGCGGCCGCCGCGCCCATGATCGCCAGCGGGTCGATGCAACCCGCAACCGTTGCCGGGCAGCCCCGGAAGGCAGCGATGGCGACGCCACAGACCGCTGTCGCTGCGCTGCCGACTACGGGCAAGCTGAAGATCAAGGGCGTCTACCAGAGCACCAACTACAACTGCGTGCCGGCGTCGAGCGCGGTCAGCCTCGGGACCTTCGGAGTGAACGTCACCCAGCAGACGCTCGCGAAGAAGATGGGTACGACGACATCCGGGACGTACGACAAGACCGCGCTGCCGGTCATCAACAGCTACGTCAACCCGCTCGGGTACTCGGTCTGGGACACCAACACCACCGACAGCGCGACCAACCTGCTGAACTGGGCCGCGCACGACATCGGCATCCTCAAGCGGGCGCCCAAGATCGGCGTCTGGATGGAGAAGCTGCCCTGGAACAAGGGGATGAGCGGGCACTACGGTCACGCGATCCTGGTCTACGGGTACGACCTGAACAAGAAGACGCTGACGGTGTGGGACCCGTGGAAGCCGACCGGCGGTACGCACACGCTGTCGGCCGCGGCGCTGAACAAGACGATGCAGCAGTACGGCCTGTCGTACGTGTCCGCGCACTCCGATGTGGACCTGACGAACGCCGGTGACCTGAGCGGTGACGGCCTCGACGACATGGTCGCCGTCGACCGTCAGGACGGGGCGCTGTACCGGTACACGAACAACGGCAAAGGCGCGTTCTCCGGTGGCAGCAGCGCGGTCAAGCTCAGCACCGGGTGGAACGCGATGACCGAGCTCTCGCCGGTCGGCGACCTGACGGGTGACGGCGTACCGGATCTGACCGCTGTCGAGAAGTCGACCGGCAAGCTGTGGCTGTTCAAGGGGCCGAGCATGTCCGGTTCGACCCGGGTGCTGGTCGCCGGCAGCGGCTGGAACGGGATGCGGGACCTGATGGGGATCGGGAACATCATCGGCGACTCGCAGCGGGACCTGGTCGCGATCGAGAAGGCGACGAACATCCTGTGGGCGTACCCGGGTAAGGCGAACGGGTTCGGCCCGCGCAAGCAGATCGGCAGCAAGTGGGCCGGGCTGACCAAGCTGACCGCGGTCGGCGACCTGTCCCGCGACGGGAAGCCGGACTTCGTCGCCGTCGACTCGAAGACCGGGAAGCTGTGGCTCTACAAGGGCCTGTCGTTCTCCGGCGGTACGGCGCGAGTCGAGATCGGCACCGGCGGGTGGAACGGGATGCGCTCGCTGACCGGCGTCGGCGACCTGAACGGCGACAAGATCCCCGACCTGATCACGGTCCTCAACACCACCGGCCAGATGTACCTCTACACCGGCAAGCCCAACGCCCTGGGCCCCCGCACCCTCGAAGGCTCCGGCTGGAACAGCTGAGCCCCAACCCCAATCCCAGGGGATAACCACTGAGCTGGGAGGTGGCCCCCTCAGAATCTCGGTGGGCAACCCCCGATCTCAGTGGGCAACCCCCGATCTCGGTGGGCAACCCCCGGTTTGGAGGGATGACTGTCGGGGTTGGGGGTTGCCTACTCGGAATCTCGGTGGGCAACCCCCGAACTGAGGGGATGACCACTGAGTTTGGGGGTCGCCCCGGTGGGTGGTGACCGGCGGCTTCGCGGGACCGCCGGCCACCACCTTGGTATTTGATCAGATCGCCGGGGTGGTGGGCAGGGGGTGTCTCAGGGCCGGGTGGGCAGATTCTTTCCGGATTCGGCGACTCGCCGTTTGCTGGTGACGCGGCGTTCATCGTAGGGCAGTCTCATCTTGTCGGAAAATGCTTGTCCGGACAGTTGAGGAGACACTTGTGCGCATGCTTCGCCCCCGACGTGCCCGCGCCGCCGCCCTCGCCGCGGTGCTCGCGGCCGGCCTGAGCCCCGCCGCGTTCGGCTCGTCCGCGGACGCTGTTACCACATCGGTACCGGTGCAGCTGGTCTCGATCACCGACTTCCACGGCTACCTGCGGCCCCCGTCGCCGGCTGACGGCGGCACCATCGCCGGGCCCAACGGTCAACAGCTCACCGTCGGCGGAGCGGCGTACCTGGCGACGCATCTGAAGAATCTCCGGGCCGGGAAGCAGAACTCGGTCTTCTTCGCCGCGGGCGACAGCTTCGCCGGCTGGCCGTTCGAGGTCGACGTCCATGCCGACGAGCCGACCATCGAGGTGATGAACGCGCTCGGGGTGGAGTTCGACAGCGTCGGCAACCACGAGCTCGACGTGTCGAAGAGCTTCCTGGTCGACCACATGGCCAACGGCAAGTGCTTCGGAACGATCGGCGTGGACAGTTGCTTCACCGACTCGACCGGCCGCCGCTTCCACGGTGCCGACTTCTCGTTCCAGTCGGCCAACATCGTCGACGCCAAGGGCCGCACGATCGTGGCGCCGTACACGATCCGCTGGGTCCAGGACCACGGCCGCTCGTATCCGGTCGGCTTCATCGGCCTGACCGTCCCCGACACGCCTGTCGGCTCGACGTCGTTCCAGCCGGATCTGAAGGCTCTCGAACCGCTCAAGGCGGCCAACGCGGCCGCGGCGGAGCTGACGAAGCGTGGCGTGAAGGCGATCGTGCTGAACATGCACGAGGGCGGGACCGACGCGTCGGCGACGTACAATGACTGCGTCAACCCGAGCGGTCCGGCGATCGAGCTGGCTCGCAGAGTGACGCCGGAGGTCGACGCGATCGTCACCGGTCACTGGCACACGGCGTTCAACTGCAGCATCCCCGACCCGGCCGGCAACCCGCGCCCGGTGGTCGAGGCGGCCAACCACGGCCGGCTGATCAACGAGATCAACCTGCAGTTGGACCGCCGTACCGGTGAGGTCCTCCGCGATCAGACCACGTCGACCAACCATCCCGTCACCCGCGACGTCACCCCGGACGCCAAGCTCCAGAGGATTGTCGACTATTGGACAACCGCCGGAGCCCGCAAATACGCCGAGCCCGTCGCGACCATCACCGGTGACTTCACGCGTACGGCGAACGCCGCGGGCGAGAGCACCTTCGCTGACCTGGCGGCCGACGTACACCTGTGGACCGCCCGCCGGAACGGCCCCGCCGACCTCGGCCTGGTCGCCGCCAAGCCCGCGGTCGGCAGTACGGCGTTGCGCGGCGACCTCCTGGTTGCGAACAGCAACAAGCCGGGCGACGCCGACGGCCGGGTGCTGCTCGGTGAGTCGTGGGAGGCTTACGGGTACGGCAACCCGGTCCTGACCGTGAGCCTGACCGGTGAAGCGCTGGACGCCGTACTCGAGCAGCAGTGGCAGACCCAGGCCGACGGGACGGTGAAGTTCGCGCCGCTCGCGGTGTCGGGGAACGTCGCCTACTCGTACGACGCCGGCCGTCCAGTCGGCGATCGGGTCGACCCGGCGGACGTGAAGATCGACGGTGTCGCGCTGGACCCGGGCAAGACCTACCGCGTCGCGACGCTGGCCTACACGGTCATCGGTGGAGACGGGTACACGGCGTTCAAGGCGAACTACACCAACCCGGTTCGCAACAACACCGACCACGAGACCTTCGCCGACTACCTCAGGACCCACAACACCCTGACCCCGGCGCCGCTCACCCGGATGACTCAGAAGGGTTGACCGTTCGGCCCGGGCTCGAGGACAACTCGTTCACGAGCCCGGGCCGAACGAGGGGTTCCGGTGGCATAGTCGAGATGTGGTGCTCGCGTTCGACGGAGACCTGGAGTTCGACCCGGCCTTGTTCGAGGTACGCCGGGCCGGTGTGCCGGTGCCATTGGAGCCGCAGGCGTTCGATGTGCTCGCCTATCTGGTCTCGCACCGTGACCGGGTGGTCGCGAAAGAGGAACTGATGGACACCGTCTGGGGTGGGCGGTTCGTCAGCGAGACGGCGGTGACGAGCCGGATCAAGCAGGTACGGCGGGCGCTCGGGGACGACGGCCACAGTCAGCGGCTGATCCGCACCTTGCACGGCCGGGGCTACCGTTTCGTGGCGCCGGTCGAGGCACGGGCCGAGCTCCGGGCGATCGATCCGATCCGCTACACCGTCAGCGACGGTCTCCACATCGCGTACCAGGTGACCGGCGGCGGGGAGCTCGACATCGTGCTGATCTCGGGGTTCGTGTCGCATCTCGAGCTGGACTGGGGCGATCCCCGGCATGCGCACTTCCTGCACCGGTTGGGATCGTTCGGCCGGCTGATCCGGTTCGACAAGCGCGGCACCGGGATGTCGGATCGGCCATCGGGTCTGCCGGACCTCGAGACGCGGATGCACGACGTACTCGCGGTCATGGACGCGGTCGGATCGCGCCGGGCGGTCCTCGTCGGGTACTCCGAGGGTGGGCCGATGGCGATCCTGTGTGCGGCGACCCATCCCGAGCGGGTCGCGGGACTGGTCCTGTACGGCAGCTACGCCAAGCGGGTCTGGACGGAGGACTATCCGTGGGCGCAGACCCAGGAGGTGTGGAGGGTCTACACCGATCAGCTGGTGAACCGGTGGGACTGGGAGGCGGACATGCGGATGCGCTGCCCGTCGGCCGACGTACCGATGCAGCGGTGGTGGGCCCAGCGCATGCGAGCGTCCGCGACGCCGTCGACCGTGCGTGCGCTGCTCGACATGAACTCGCTCGTGGACGTGCGGGACGCCTTGCCTGCGGTTCGGGTACCGACTTTGGTGCTCCATCGGGTCGGTGACGCGCTCATCGATGTCGGAGGAGCCCACTACATCGCCGAGCGCATTCCGGGCGCACGGTTGGAGTTGCTGGACGGTGCCGACCATTTCGTCTCCGGGAACCCGGACCAGATCCTCGACCCGATCGAGCGGTTCGTGCGGGACCTGCCTGCGCCGGCAGCCGGCCCGCTGGCTCTTGCCGCCGTGGCTGCGCCGGCCGGACCACGAGTCGGTGACCTGGCATCGAGACTGGTGGAAGCGGGCGGACGCCGGTGCTCTGATCGGGGTGGCCGGACGGTGGTGCTGTTCGACGGTCCCGCCACGGCAGTGCGCGCCGGACTCGCACACTTGCACGGCGCCGACCAGCTCGGGGTCGCGATCGCGGAGGTCCCGCGGGACGAGATCGAGCTCGACGCGTACGGCGTACAGGTCGCCATCTCCCTGGCCGACAAGGCCGCGCCGGGGTCGTTGTGGCTTACGCCGGGCGTGCGTGACCTGCTGGCGGGCTCGGGTGTCGTGACCGAGCCTGCAGTCGATGGTGGCGAACCGGTGTTCCGCGCGGTCGCCGCGCAATGACGGCCGGCCTGCCCGGGGAAGGGCAGACCGGCCGGTGGCGACCGCGACCCGAGGTGCGAGTGGCGGCCGGTGGGGATCAGCCGGTCGCGACGTCGATCGTGACCGGGACGCCGTGGGTGATCACGTCGTACACGGCCGAGCGCATGCGCGACTGCTCGACCAAGGCGGCCAGCTTCTCGGCCTCGGCGTCTCCCTTGACGTGGAAGACGACGCGGATCGCTTCGTATCCGTTGCGCACCTCCGGGTCGAGGCCGAGGATGCCGAGCAGGTTGATGTCGCCCTCGACCGTCGACGTGACCTCCTCGAGGTCGATGCCCCGAGCGGCGGCGATGTTCGCCAGACCGCTGGTGAGGCAGGCGGCCAGTGCCTGCAGCAAGTACTCGGCCGGGGTGGGGCCGTTGTCGTTGCCGACCAGGACCGGCGGGTGGTCCGCGTCGAAGGTGAAGGCTGATGGGCGCTCGTGTTCCTGTCCGGCGCCGTAGTACCCGTTGATCGTGCCGCGATTGTGGGTGCCGCTGATCCACCGGTTGGTGGCGCGGAACTGGAAGCGGGCGATCTCCGGCTGTGCCTTGACCGCGTCGAGCGTGGCGAAGAGCGTCGGGGTGTCCACGCCGTTGCGCGGACTGCGGGTTGCGGTGGTGGTCATGGTGCTGTTCCTTTCCGGATCAGGCGGCTGAACTGGTGGCCTCGCGGCCGGGAAACGAGGCCAGCCGGTCGGCCTCGTGCTCGAGTGCCTCGCTGAGCTGGAGCTGCAGCTCGACGAAGCGGTTTGGCGGTGGGAAGGCGGTCAGCCCACGGGTCAGGCCGAAGACCTCGCGCGCCATCGCGTCACGGGTTTCCTGGTACGACGTCATCGCGGCCGGCTCGTCCGTTGCGTCGCGGAGGCTGTCGTCGATCGCGGCGGCCAGCAACTCCGCATCACGGAAGGCATCGGTGATGCCGTGGCCGGTGATCGGATCCCGGTGGTAGCCGGCATCGCCGACAAGCGCCCACCCTGGACCGTAGGATTGTCGACGATAGTTTTGTAGATCAGCGGTCCCGCGCAGCGGTGCCATAACGCGGCCGGCGCGGACTCGCCGGCCGAGGTCGGGCACGAGCAGTTCGAGCTGCTCGACGAACGCCGCGGTCCGTTCGGAGCCCGCCGTACGGATCGACTCCAGCAGCGGGGTCGGCCGGATCAGCCAGACACACGCCTCGCCGTCGTTGGTCGGGAAGACGCCGGCGAAGGCATCCGGTGCGATGTGGAACTCGTAGGTGTCCGAGCGCAGAACGGTCACGTACGTATAGAAGACCGCGCACGGCGAGATGAATTGCTCCAGCGTCTCAGCCCCGAAGTACTCGGCCATCCGTGACCGGCGACCGTCCGCTCCGACGACGATGCGGCCGGACAACTCGACCCGGTCGCCGTTCGCGGACCGGCCGGTGATGCCGGTGACGCGTCCGTCGTCTGAGCGCAGTAGACCGGTTGCAGTGACGCCGGTTCGCAGCTCCGCGCCGGACTCCAGCGCGGCCTCGGCGAGCAAGCTGTCCAGCACGTGGCGGCGCGGGGCGACCAGCACATCCACGCCGGCGCGTTCCTTGATTCGCCGTACCTTCGTGTCGCCCTCGATCGCGAACTTCACGTGCGTGACCTCGGGCGCTCCGCTCGCGAAGACGCGGTCGAGCAGTCCCCAGCGGTGCAGCTGGACCACACCGCCGCGAATGAGTCCGTGCGTCGAGAGTGTGTCGCTCGGCAGTCGCGCCTTGTCCACCATCACGACGTTGTGGCCCATCCTCGCCAGCAACATCGCGGTGGCCGCTCCAGCGCACCGCGCTCCGACCACGACTACGTCGTACATGATCCGCCCCCAACTCCCCGGTCTTCCGATGGAGACGACTCTGCGACGGGTCGCGGCCGGAAGCTTGGCGGCGAGGTGGAGGCCGGATGGAGGTGCGGTCTCCACGATTTCTCCACAATTCCGCCGCTCGGCCGCCAAGCCGGTGGGTGGCCGCGGGCGGACCGTTGTGGTCATGAAGTCTGTACTGATCAAGGAGTCGCCGGCTGTGCTCGCGCTGCGCGACACCGTCACGATCGCACTCGGCCTGGTCGCGTTCGGCGTGACGCTCGGCGTAACGATGTCCTTGCTCGGCTTCGGCGCCTTGCCCGGGCTGGTCGGTGCACCAGTCGTGTACGCCGGAAGTGCTCAACTGACCGCGGTCACGCTGGTCGACCAAGGCGCCGGGCTGGCAGTCGTCGTTGCATCGGCTGCCCTCGTGAACTCGCGACTGCTCTTGTATAGCGCGTCCTTGGCGCGGCGGTTCAGCGGTCAGCCGGTGTGGTTCCGATGGCTGGCACCGCACTTCCTCATCGACCAGACGTACCTGCTGTCGAACGCCCGGCCGGACCTCGACCTGCGGACGTTCCGACGGTACTGGGGCTGGCTCGGGTCCTTCGTTCTGGTGGTCTGGTCGTCGTCGGTTGCCCTCGGCATGGTCGCCGGCCCTGCTCTGCCTGACCTGCCGCACCTTGTGTTCGTCGGAACTGCCATGTTCTTGGGCATGCTGGCGCCTCGGCTGACGAACCGTCCAGCCGTCGCGGCCGCAGTCGCCGGGGGACTCGTGGCCGCTGTGGTTGGTCTTGTTCGGCCGGAGCTCGGCATCGTCTGTGGAGCGATCGCGGGCGTGATGGCCGGATCGGCGGTACGGCGATGATCGCGCTTGTGTCGATGCTGGTGCTCGGCGCGGTCAGTTGGGTGTTCCGGATCGCGTTCATCACGCTGCTGCCCGCCGACCGCCTGCCGGCCCGCCTGCACAACCACCTCGAGTACCTCGCACCGGCAGTGCTCGCAGCCATCGTGGCGGTCGAGCTCATCGCCCTGGTCCGCGACGCCGAGCCGCTCGACGCCGCCGTACTCCTGGGAGCCGGAGCCACGATCGCCGTGGTGGCCTTTCACACCCGGAACATCTCCATCGCCTGCACCCTCGGCGTCGCCGCCGTACTCATCCTGACCTTGTGAACTACCCTCGGCTTATGGCGGGGCGGGAGGTTGTTCTTCCGGGGCGGCGGGTTGTTGAGGTGTGGGAGGGCGGCGATCGCGCTGGGACGCCTGTGGTCTTTCACCACGGCACGCCGTCGGGTCGGCTGCAGGCCAGACTCGGTGCCGCGGCTGCCGAGGCGGCCAGTGGTTCGCCGAACGTATCCCCCAGTCGACCTTCACCGTCCGTGGCGGCGACGGCCACGGCACCACGGTCTTCGGCCACTGGGACGACATGTTCACGACGCTGTGCGTACCGAAGGACGGGTAGTGGTCGGGTCAAGCCGTCGGCTCCCCGCCTGGACTTCGTGACCGAAGCTCGCCGGGGTCGACTACTACCCGTCGTTCGGTACGCTCGCATCAACCTCGACTCCGACAATGCCGAAGCAGTTGAGCGGGCGCGTGCACGCGACGTAGAGCGGGCTAAGCAGCAGCGTGGTCCCGGCAACGGTGCCCGGTACCACGGCGTTGGCCGCGCAGGAGGTGGTGGGAGCGCAGGGCCGGCGGTTGGCCAACTCCGCCGTTGCTCTCACACCTGCTTGTTCCTGGCGACAGGCGGTTCAGCAGGCGCGTGCTCGCGACGTAGGAGCCGAGCGTAGCGCCGGCGCGGTCCCGACCAGGGTGGCCGGGACCACGCCGGTGTGGTCGGGTGAGCGGCGGCGTGGGCTACTGGGCTCGGTGTTGTTGGGCCAAGCCCTTGAGGTAGAGGGCGCTTTGTTTGGGGGTTCGGGTTTGGGTTTGGTAGTCGACTCGGACTATGCCGAACCGTTTGGCGTAGCCGTAGGCCCATTCGAAGTTGTCGAGCAGGGACCAGGCTAGGTAGCCACGGATGTCGGCGCCTTGGCGGATGGCCTCGGCGACGGCGGCGAGGTGGGTGGTGAAGTAGGCGGTGCGGTCCTCGTCGGCTACGAAGCCAGACTCGTCGGGGGTGTCTTCGAAGGCGGAGCCGTTTTCGGTGATGACCATCGGGAGGCCGGGGTAGTCGCGGGCGATGCTGAGCAGGAGGTCGGTGAAGCCTTCGGGGACGATCTCCCAGTCCATCGCGGTGCGGGGCTTGTCCAGCGGGATGGTGCGGCTGACCGGCCGGCCGTCGTCGTCCACGGTCCGGCCGTCCTCGTCGTACCCGGTGAACTTCTGGCTGAAGTAGTAGTTCACCCCGAGTACGTCGATCGGCGCCGAGATGAGCTCGAGATCGCCATCGAGGACGGGGAGCTCGACACCCTCAGCAGCCAGGTCGGCGACCACGTCGGCGGGGTAGCGCCCGAAAACCAAGGGATCGAGATAGATCCGCCGGCCCATACCGTCGGCGCGTCGGGCCGCATCCACGTCCGCGTCGGCAGGCGAGGCCGGGTACGCCGTTGCCACGTTCAACGTGATCCCGATGTCCACCTTGCGCGGGGCCGCCTCGCGCATCCGGACTGTGGCGAGACCGTGCCCGAGCAGGAGGTGATGCACGGCCGCGAGAGCCGCCGGGTACTCACGCCGGCCTGGCGCATGTGCGCCGTACGCGTAGCCGAGCATGGCTGAGCACCACGGTTCGTTCAGAGTGGTCCAGGTGTCGACGCGATCGCTCAACGCGTCGAAGACGAGCATCGAGTAGTCCGCGAACCGGTACGCCGTGTCGCGCACCGGCCAGCCGCCTGCGTCTTCGAGCTCCTGGGGCAGATCCCAGTGGTACAGCGTCACCCACGGATCGATGCCCTGGGCAAGCAGTTCGTCGACGAGCCGGTCGTAGAACGCGATCCCGGCCGGGTTCACCGGGCCCTTCCCGCGCGGCTGGACCCGCGGCCACGCGACCGAGAACCGGTACGTGTCCAGTCCGAGTTCCTTGATCAAGGCAACATCGGCTGGCATCCGGTGGTAGTGGTCGCAGGCGATGTCGCCGGTGTCGCCGTTGTCGATCGCACCGGGCACCCGGCAGTAAGTGTCCCAGATCGAGGGCGTCCGCCCGTCAACGGAGACCGCGCCCTCGATCTGGTACGCCGACGTCGCGACACCCCACCGGAATCCGGCCGGTAGGCCCGCGATCAGTTCGGCGTCCCCCGAAACAGAAGTTGTGCTCATCTGACTCTCTTCGCAGAAGTGGTGGTCTTGCGTCCGAAGAACCGAGGGTTATAGGCCACGGATCTTCGGACGCAAGGGGATGGGATCAGCCGACCGGAACGCGGCCCGGCAGCCAGCAGGCGACGGAACGGCTGGGATCGTTGCGGGCGGACGGGACGCCGAGGATCGGGATCTCCTCCGAGCAGCGGTCGAACGCGTGCGGGCAGCGTGGATGGAACGAGCACCCGGCCGGCATCCCGCGCAGATCGGGCGGTGAGCCGGGGATCCCGGCAAGTTCCCGGCGCGGACCGCGCAACGCCGGGAACGACTTCAGCAGCCCCTCGCTGTACGGATGCAACGAGTCCTTGTACAGGTCCGCCGACCGCGCCTCCTCCACGATCCGGCCGCCGTACATGATCGCGATCCGATCGGAGAACTCGACCAGCAGCGACAGGTCGTGGGTGATGAACAGCACCGAGAACCCCAGCCGCTCGCGCAGTTCGACCAGCTGGGCGAGGATCTGCCGCTGCATCACCACATCGAGCGCGGTGGTCGGCTCGTCCATGATGACGATCTGCGGTTCGAGGACGAGCGCCATCCCGATCATCACCCGCTGCCGCATCCCGCCGGACAGTTGGTGCGGGTACGCGTCCATCCGGTCGGCCGAGATCCCGACCAGCTTGAGCATCTCCTTCGCCCGCGCGGTCCGGGCCTGCGGGGTCAACCCAGGCTCGTGCGCCTTGATCACGTCGAGCATCTGAGTCGAGACCTTGTGCACCGGGTTCAGCGAGTTCATCGCGCCCTGGAACACGATCGACGTCTCGGCCCACCGGAACGCCCGCAACTCGGGGTCGGTCAGCGCCATCACGTCGTACGCGTCACCGCTCGGCGGGTGGTAGACGACGGACCCACCACTGATGACGCCCGGCGGTGGGAGCAGCCGCGTGACGCCGTACGCGAGGGTCGACTTGCCGCTGCCGCTCTCACCGGCCAGCCCGAGCACCTCACCGCGATGCAGGGTGAGCGTGACATCGCGGACCGCCTGCACAGCCTCGTCGCCGAGACCGTAGTCGACGCAGAAGTCCTTGATCTCCAGCACTGGCCTGGTCATTGGGCCTCCCGGCCTGGACTGAGGAGCGAAGCGACTGGAGCGACGAGGGAAGGCCGGGAGTTCCAGCCCGATGACCCGCCGAGCGGTAGCGAGGCAATGTGTACAGTCATGCGGCCTCCTCCTTCTTTCGGCGTACGACGGGAGTCGCAGGACCGGCCTTGTTGCCGAGCACCGGCGTGAACCCGACTCGCATCCGAACCGAGTGACCGTCCTTCGTCTTGACCCGGGTGTGACCGCTGCTGCGCAACCGCGGGCTGACGAACTCGTCGATCCCGAAGTTGATCAGCGACAGCGCCGTACCGAGGATCGCGATCGCCAGACCGGCTGGGACGAACCACCACCAGGCGCCCTGGGCCAGTGCCTGCTGGCTCTGCGCCCAGAACAGGATCGTGCCCCAGTTCCACTCGGAGATGGTGGAGATCCCGATGAAGGCCAGGGTGATCTCGGACATCACCGCGAAGATCACCGTGCCGACGAATCCGGAGGCGATGATCGCGGTCAGGTTCGGCATGATCTCGGCGGTGATGATCCGCCAGGTGCTCTCACCGGTTGCCCGCGCGGCCTCCACGTAGTCGCGGCGGCGCAACGACAGCGTCTGCGCCCGGAGCACTCGCGCGCCCCACGCCCACGAGGTGAGACCGATGACCAAGGCAACCATGAGATCGCCGGCCGAAGGGATCGTCGAGGCGACGATGATGATCAGCGGCAGCGCCGGGATGACCAGGAAGACGTTGGACAACGCCGACAGGCTCTCGTCGGCGGCGCCGCCGAGGAAGCCGGCGCTGACGCCGATCAGGACGGACAACGCGGTCGCGACGATGCCGGCCAGCAGACCGACGAACATCACGCCCCGCGTCCCCACGAGGACCTGACTGAAGATGTCCTGCCCGAGGTGCGTCGTACCGAACCAGTGCTTGCCGGACGGTGGCTGGATCAGGTCGCTGCTCCGGGCGGACGGATCGTACGGCGCGATCCACGGGCCGATGATCGCGATCAGGCAGAAGAACGCGAGCACGATCAGGCCGGTCGCGGCCTTCGGGTTGGCGACGAATCTCAACCGGCGGCGCTTGGCGGCGACCGGGGTCTCGGCGGGGGTCACCGCCGCGATGGTGGCTGTCATCAGCCCTCCTTCCGGGTCCGCGGGTCGAGCAGCAGGTAGGCGATGTCGGCCATCAGGTTGGCGACCAGGACCGACAGCGTGATGACGAGGAAGATGCCCTGCATCAACGGGTAGTCCTTCGCCCCGACCGCCTGGAACAGGTTGTAGCCGATGCCCGGGTAGGAGAAGACGATCTCCACCAGCAGCGTGCCGCCGACGATGAAGCCGAGTGACAAGGCGAAGCCGGAGACGTTCGGCAGCAGCGCGTTGCGGGCCGCGTAGCTGACCATCACCCGGCGCTCGGGCAGACCCTTGGCATGGGCAACGGTGATGTAGTCCTCCGAGGCGACCGTCACCATCATGTTCCGCATGCTCAGGATCCAACCACTGACCGACGAGATCAGGATGGTGACGGCCGGCAGCAGGCTGTGCTGGATCGCACTGCCGATGAACTCACCGTTCCACGACGGCACCAGGCCGGGCTCGTAACCGCCGGACGACGGGAAGATGCTGTCCGGGCCGGCCAGCAGCGTGATCGCCAGCAGACCGAGCCAGAAGTACGGGATCGACGAGAGGAATGTTGTCACCGGCAACAGTCCGTCCAGCCAGGAGCCGCGTCGCCAGCCGGCCAGCACGCCGAGCGACGTACCGATCATGAAGCTGGCGAACGTGGTGATGCCGACCAGCGCGATCGTCCACGGCAGGCTCTGGCTCAGGATCTCCGAGACCGGGGTGGGGAAGAAGGTGAACGACAACCCGAGGTCGCCGCGGAACACCTGACCCCAGTAGTCGACGTACTGGCTCCACAGGCCGGCGTTCTTGTCCAGGCCGAACAGCACGTAGAGCGAGTTGATCGCCTCAGTGCTGAGCTGGCCCTGGAACTTGTTGATCAGCGAGGTGACCGGGTCGCCCGGGATCATCCGCGGGATGAAGAAGTTGATGGTGAGCGCTGCCCACGCGGTGAACAGGTAGAACGCGATCCGCTGCAGCAGGAACTTCACTTCGCCGCTCCTTCCTCGTACAGCCAGCAGGCCGCCCAATGCCCGTGATTGGTCGGCAGCTCGAAGCGCGGCGGAAGGTCGGTCGTGCACTTCGGCATCGCGTGCACGCAGCGCGGGTGGAACCGGCAGCCGGTCGGCGGGGCGATCAGGCTCGGCGGCTCGCCACTGCCTCGATCCTCCTCGGTCTGGAGGTCGCCGACCCGGTCCAGCCGGTCCGGATCGGGGGCGCTCTCGATCAGCAGCCGGGTGTACGGGTGGGCCGGGTTCTGCGTGACCGTCTCCGAGTCACCACCTTCGACCATCCGGCCGGCGTACATCACCAGGGTCTCGTCGGCGAAGTATCGGGCTGACGCGATGTCGTGGGTGATGTAGAGGATGGCGAGGTTGAGCCGTTCCTTCAGGTCCCGCAGCAGGTTCAGTACGCCGAGGCGGATCGACACGTCCAGCATCGACACCGGCTCATCGGCCAGCAGCGCCTCGGGATCGGCGCCGAGGGCACGGGCGATCGACACCCGCTGGCGCTGACCGCCGGACAGTTCGTGCGGGAACTTGTCCAGGTAGCGCTCCGGGGGAGTGAGCTGGACCCGGAGCAGCAGATCGCGGAGGTTCTCCTCGAGCTCGGTCGCATTGTTGCCGGCCCGGCCGTGGATCTTCAGCGCGCGGGTCAGGTGGTACCGGACGGTGTGCGTCGGGTTCAGCGATGCGAACGGGTCCTGGAAGATCATCTGCACCCGGCGGCAGTACGCGCGGAACTTGCGGCCGCCCTTCACGGTGACGGACTCACCGTGCAGCCGGATGTCTCCCGACGTACGGCTGTACAACTGGGCGAGCAGCCGGGCGACGGTCGACTTGCCCGAGCCGGATTCACCGACGAGAGCGGTGACCCGGCCCCGGCGCAACGTGAGCCGGATGTCGTCCACCGCGTGCACGACCTTGCGGTCCTTGGTGAGTAGGTCGCGGACTCCCCGCCGTACCGGGAAATGCTTGGTGAGGCCCTCGGCCTCGAGAACCACCTCGGTGTCGGTCACCGTCATGGTGTTCGGACTCCAATCATGGCAGCCGCGGCGCCGGGGCCACCCGGCGCCGCGGCCAGGCAGTTACTGGGTGCCGGCGGGCTTCAGGTTCAGGACGATCTGCAGCGCGTTCTGCTGGGTCGGCTGCGCAGGCGCGTACTGGTTCTGCTCGTCCGGCCAGCCCTCCCAGTTCTTGGTGCTGTAGAGACCGCCGACGTTCGAGGCCGAGGTGGGGATCACCGGCATCTGCTCGACCATGATCTTCTGCAGCGTGTTCAGCGCCGCGGTCCGCGTCGCGTCGTCGGTCGCGTTCGCGTACTGGTCCAGCGCCTTGGTCGCCTCCGGGCTGTTGAACCGGCCGTAGTTGCCGCTCACCCCACCCTTGCCGACCGGCTTCAGGATCTTGCCGTCCATGATGTTCTGGTAGATGTCGTACGGCGTCGCGCCGCCGTTGGTCCAGTGCATCCCGGCGTCGAAGTTGCCCTCGTCGAACGCCTTGAACCAGGCGTCCTGGTTGGCCTTGTCGACGGTCGCCTTGATCCCGATCGTGGACAGGTTGTCCTTGATGATCTCCAGGTCGGTGATGTAGTCGGACCAGCCGGCCGGGTCGGTCAGGGTGATCGTGACCGGCTTGCCGGTCAGGTCCTTCAGGACGTCACCCTCGAGCTTGAAGCCGGCGTCGGTCAGCTCCTTCTTCGCGGCCTCGACGTCGACCGAGTGCTTCTTGTCCTTGAACTCCGGCGCGATGAACGACTCACCGGCCGGGGTCGGGATACCGGTGATCGACTCGACCTTCGGGTAGAAGTAACCGGCCTCACCCTGCATGAAGATGTCGTCGCGGTTGATCACCTTGTCCATCGCCCGCCGCAGCGCCGGGTTGTCGAACGGCTTGCGGGTGGTGTTGATCCACAGACCGTGGATACCGAGGTTCGCCGGGAACCAGAGCTTGTGGTGCTTCGGGTTCTTGTCCTGGTAGACGGCCTTCACGTTCGGGACGAAGACGAAGCTCCACTCCGACGCGCCGTTGGACAGCGCGGTGGTCTGCGCGTTGTTGTCGTTGTACGACGTGTAGCGCAGCTCCTTCACCTTCGGCAGGTCCTGCCAGTACGAGTCGCGCACGACCAGCGTGGTCGTCTGCGGGGTGAACGACTTCACCGTGTACGGCCCGGTGCCGATCGGGCTCTTCAGCGTGTCCTGGGACGGGTCCTTCAACGTCGACCACTGGTGCTTCGGTACGACGAACACGGTCAGGATCTTGTTCTGGTTGACGAACTGGGACCGGGTGAAGGTCAGGTCGACCTTGTTCCCCGACGCGGTGATGGTGCCGTACGGGATGGCGTCCTGGTTCAGGCCCTCGTTGTCCTTGCGCAACTGGAACGAGTAGGCGACGTCCTCGGCCGTCATCGGCTTGCCGTCGGAGAACTTGACGCCGTCGCGGATGGTGAACGACAGCTTGGTGAAGTTGGCGTCCCACTTCCACTCGGTCGCCAGCCACGGCTTGCCGGGCTCGGTCGGCTTGATGCCGTTGATCATCACCAGCGGCTCGAAGATCATCCACCGGTACCCCAGCGAGGCACCCGAGGAGGAGCCGAGGAACGGGTTGTGGTTCTCGGTCTGCGGGCCGTTCGGCATGCCGACGTTCAGCACCGTCGCGGCGTTGCTGGATCCGCTGGTCGTGGTGTTCCCGTCCCCGCTACTACAGGCAGCCAGGGTGGCTGCCGCGAGCAGGCCCGTGAGGGCCAGCGCGACTGTGCGTCGTGCTCGCATCGGTTCCTCCTGTGAATCTGTTGGCGGATGCTCGCGCCTGAGCCGCGCGGGCAGGTGCATCGTGGCGTGAGAACGCTCTCATGGGAAGAGCGGACGCCTTAACGGATCGATATCGGGGGGTTCACCGGCGGCGGGACAGGGGCAGCTGCCCCGCCGCCGGAGTTCTAGTGACGCCGGTGCTTGGGGGCGGGTTTCGGCGCCGGCCTCGGGCTGACTTTCGGGGCGGTTGAGCCGCGGACGATCAGCGTCGTCGGCAGCACTTGCGGGTCCTCGGGCAGCGGCGTGCCACCGAAGTACCCCATCAGCATCCGGGCCGCCGCCTGACCCATCTGGCGCATCGGCTGATGCACCGTGGTCAGCGGCGGCTCGGTGTGCTCGGCGTACGGGATGTCGTCGAACCCGACCACCGAGACGTCGTCCGGCACGTTCCGCCCCGACTCCCGGACGGCCTGGATGGCACCGCCGGCGGACAGGTCGTTGTGGGCGAAGATCGCGTCGAACTCGAGCCGCTGGTCGAGCGCGTACTGCACGCCGCGGCGGCCGCTCTCGTGGGTGAAATCGCCTTCGAACACGAGCTTCGGGTCGAGCTCGACGCCGGCTTCGGCGTAGGTGTCGCGGAAGCCGTCCAGGCGTTCGTGGGTACAACCGAACCGCTCGACGCCGGTGATCACCAGCGGCCGGTGCCGGCCGAGTTCCAGCAGGTGCCGGGCGGCGGACTCACCGCCGGCCCGGTTGGTGGTGGCGACGGACGGGAACTGGGGGCGCTTGGCGCGGTCGTCGATCAGGACGACCGGCAGGCCGCGCGCGTGCAACTGCTCGATGTAGGTCAGGGTGCCCTCGGGCTCGATCACCAGGAGGCCGTCGAACGACTGGGCCGAGACCTGGGACGCGAACTGGTGCATCGACTCCTCACCCCGGTTGAAGGTGAAGAGCAGCAGCCCGTAGCCCTCGCTCTCGACCACGTCGACGGCGCCCTGCAGCACCTCGCCCATCCAGGGCCAGGTCAGTGACGGGACGAGCATGCCGACGATCCGGGTCCGGCCGCGGGCCAGCCCGACCGCGCGGGCGCTCGGCACGTAGCCGAGCTCTGCGATCACCTGGCGAACCCGCTCGGCGGTCCGCAGGTCGAGCTCGCCCTTGCCGTTGAGGACGCGCGAAACGGTCGTCTTGCTGACGCCGGCACGCGCCGCGACATCGGCGATGGTGATCGACACTGCACTGCTCCCCTCGGGCGGGTGTTGGCTCCAGCTGAGGCCGGAACCGGTTTCGGAAGCGGTTCCGTAGAGTGAAGCCGAGGGCGTCGGCAACCGTCAATCACGGAACGGTAACGAATCACCACTTAGTTCATGACCTGGAAAAAGGTCAGTCTTCCGGCCTGCCGGTACGGCGTGATGAACTCTGCGTGAGCGGCCTGCCTGAGGCCGGACCAGGTAGGGGTAGAAGGCATGGACGTTCGGCGGACCACTGTGCGCGACATGCGGCGGTCCAACCGGTCGGCGCTGCTGACCACCATCTACCGGGAGGGTCCGCTCAGCCGGCACGAACTGGGTCACCGGACGTCACTGAGTGCCGCGAGCGTGAGCAACCTGGTCAGCGAACTGATCGCCGAAGGTGTCGTCGAGGAGGCCGGCTCGGTCGACTCCGAGGGCGGCCGGCCGCGCATCCTGCTGCGAGTCTCACCGACATTCCGGTACGTCGTGGGCGCAGAAGTCGGCGAGACACGGGTCCGGGTCGAGTTGTTCGACCTTTCGATGACGGTGCTTGCTCAAGCGGACTATCCGATCGACACACCGACGCCCGCGGTGGTCGTGAAACACGTGCTGGAAGGGCTTATGGCGGTGATCGCCTCGTCCGGCGTACGGCCCGACCTGATCCTCGGTCTCGGTGTCGCGGTCGCCGGCGTTGTCGAGGGCAACGCTGTCGTCGACGCGCAGACACTCGGGTGGGACGCCGTACCGCTGCGGCAGATGCTTGCCGAGGGCACCGATATCCCGATCGAGGTGGACAACGGTGCGAACATGCTCGGCCAGGCGGAGATGTGGTTCGGCGCCGGCCGCGGTGCGACGGACGCAGTGGTCGCCCTGATCGGCTCCGGTGTCGGCGCGGCCCTTGTGGCCGACGGATCCAGCTACCGCGGCACTCGCAGCAGTGCAGGCGAGTGGGGCCACATGACGATCGCGTACGGCGGTCGCCGGTGCCGGTGTGGCGCGGTCGGATGCTTGGAAGCGTACGTCGGTGCCGAGGCCATCCTCGAGCGGTATCGGGAGGCCGGCGGTGTTCTGGAAGCCGCCGACGAGGAGACGGCCTTCGTCGAGTTGCTCGACGCCGTCGGTACGTCGGAAGTCGCGGCAACGATCGTGGACGACACGGTCGGGTATCTGGCCGCCGGAGTCGCGAACCTGGTGAACCTGGTCAACCCGGAGCGGATCGTGCTCGGCGGCTGGGCCGGACTGCTACTGGGGAAGCGGTATCTACCGCGATTGCGCGAGGCGGTCGGTGAGCACGCGTTGCGTCAGCCGTACGCGCAGGTGTCGATCGAGTTGTGCGAGCTCGGCAGGGACGCGGTCGCACTGGGCGCCGCGACCCTGCCGGTGCTCCGATTGCTACGCGACGGCGGCGTTGTGCCGTCGCGGAGCTAGCTCCCTCTGGTGGGCTGACCCACCAGCGTGTGGGTTTCCCACCCGGATTCCGGTGGGCCAACCCACCTTCCAGTGGGCCAACCCATCAGAGCGGGATCAGGCGGTCCACTTCTGGTTGGCTGCGCCGGAGCAGCTCCAGGTTTGGAGTGGTGTTGCGTTGGCGGAGTTGTTGCCGGTGACATCGAGGCACTTGTTCGCCTGTGGGTTCACCAGGTCCCGGGCGGCCGTGTAGACCCATTGCTGGGCACCGCTTCCGTTGCAGGTCCAGAGCTGGACTTTGGCGCCGTCGGCAACGGATCCCGCGTTCACGTCGAGACACTTGCCCAGGGCCCGGATCGTGCCGTCACCCGGTCGGGTCCACTGCTGGGCGTTGGTGCCGTTGCAGTCGTAGAGCTGGACCGGCGTACCGTCCGCGGTGTTGGCGGCGGCGACGTCGACGCACTTGCCGGCCAGGCCGGTGATCGGCGTACCACCTGAAGTGCTGCCCAGGGTGGAGACGCGGACGTAGTCGATCGTCATCGTCTGCGGCAGGACCGTCGTCCCGTCGGGGTAGCCCGGCCAGTTCCCGCCGACCGCGACGTTCATGATCATGAAGAACGGGTGGTTGAACACCCAGGCGTTCCCGCCGAGGTCGGCCGGGGTCCGGCGCTGGTACTGGACTCCGTCGACGAACCAGGTGATCGCGTTCGGCTCCCAGTCGACCCGGAAGGTGTGGAGGTCGTCGGCGAACGCCCACCCGTTCGGATGGTTGTAGGCCGCACCGATGCCACCGGCACCGGCGTACCCAGGTCCGTGGATCGTGCCGTGCACGGTCGCGGGCTCGCGGCCGATGTTCTCCATGATGTCGATCTCGCCGTCGTTCGGCCAGTTGCCGCCGCCGAGCATCCAGAACGCCGGCCAGATCCCTTGTGTCCTGGGGATCTTGATCCGTGCCTCGAACCGGCCGTACGTCTGGGTGAAGGTCTGCGCGGTGAGCAACCGGGCCGACGTGTACTCGCAGGTGCCGTAGTGGCACTGGTGGCCGCCGCTTTCCCGGCGGGCGGTGATCACCAGGTTGCCGTTGCCGTCGAGGGCGGAGTTGCGGGTGCTGTTGGTGTAGTACTGGCGCTCGTTGTTTCCCCAGCCGGAGCCGCCGATGTCGTAGCGCCACTTGGACTGGTCGGGTGCCTGGCCGGCCGGGCCGTCGAAGTTGTCCTCCCAGATGGTCGCCGTGGCGGACTCAGGTTGAGCGGTGGCCGGGGACTGCAGGAGGGCGGCGCCTAGGAGTGCTGCGCCGATTGCGACGAGCGCCGTGATGCGGGAACGCTTCATGGATGCCTCATTTCTCGCGGGGGCGGTCGGGAGACAGGGCTCGGCCGGATCCTCGTGTGAGAACGCTCCCACGTCAAGGTCGGGACTAAATAAAAGACGTGAAAAAAGTTCGGGTTCAGCGTTGACAGGCGGATTCACCGATGGTTACCTCGTGGTGACCACCTGTTGCGGCGCGGGCAGACGCCGTCAACTCCCCGCTGTCCTCAGAACCCTTTAGAACAAGGGAGAACCGCCCCATGCCCGCGAACAGGGAACTTCGTCGCGTCCGCCCCTGGCGACGACGCCTCCTGCCGGCCGCGGTTGCGGCTGCGTGCGTCGCCGCCATCGGATTCACTGTCGGCAATCCGCCACCGGCCCAGGCCGCCGGTGAGCAGGTCAACATCTGGCTGACCACCACGAACGACTCGGCCGGCCGCAACGTCACTCGCGGCCTGCAGCAGCAGACGCCGGTCAACTTCGGCCCGGCCGGAGGTACGGCGAACCAGATCGTCACCGTCAACGAGAACACGACGTACCAGTCGTTCGAAGGCGGCGGTGCGTCGTTCACCGACAGCGCCGCCTGGCTGCTGAACAGCAGCAACACGATCACGGCCACCACTCGCAACCAGGTGATGAAGGATCTGTTCGACCCGGTCAACGGGATCGGGCTGGCCTTCACCCGCAACCCGATGGGCGCCTCCGACCTGGCCCGGTTCAACTATTCGTACGACGACACGTGCTGCGATCTCAACGACTTCAGCATCAACCATGACCTGGCGGACGTCGTACCGCTGACCAAACAGGCCAAGCAGCTGAACCCGGCGCTGAAGGTGAAGGGCGCGCCGTGGAGCTCGCCGGCCTGGATGAAGGACAACAACAAGTTCACCAACCGCGGCTGGTTGAAGTGGGAGTACTACCCGATGTACGCCCAGTACTTCGTCAAGTACGTCCAGCAGAACGAGGCCCAGGGCAACCACATCGACTACGTGTCGGTGCAGAACGAGCCGACCTGCTGCGGTACCGACGACACCGGCTACGCGTCGATGAACTGGAATGGCTCCGGCCTGCTCGAGTTCACCAAGAACCACCTGATCCCCGCGTTCCGGGCAGCCGGCATCACCACGAAGGTGATGATCCTGGACTACAACTGGGGCAACTACAACGACCTCGGCTCGGTCCCGCTGGCCGACGCCGCGCTCCGGAACGACCCGCTGTTCGGCGGGATCGCCTGGCACGGGTACGGCGGCGACGTGAACCTGCAGACGCAGGTGCACAACCAGTACCCGACCGTGAACCACTACATGACCGAGCACTCGGGCGGGACCTGGATCGCGAACCAGCAGGTCGAGGACATGAACAACCTGATCGACTACACCCGCAACTGGAGCAAGTCCTGGGTGAAGTGGAGCCTCGCACTCGACCAGAACCACCTGCCGTATGTCGGTGCCGGCTGCAACGTGTGCACAGGTCTGGTGACGGTGCAGCGCGGTGGCAGTCGAGCCGGTCAGGTGGACAAGACGGTCGAGTACTACACGATGGGTCACCTGACCAAGTTCGTGAAGCCGGGCGCGGTCCGGATCGACTCGTCCGCGAACAACTCGGTGAAGAACGTGGCCTGGAAGAACCCGGACGGGTCGAAGGCGCTGATCGCGTTCAACACGACCGGCAGCTCGCAGTCGGTGCGAGTGAACTGGGGATCGCAGTCGTTCATCTACACGCTGCCGACCAAGACCTCGGCGACGTTCACGTGGTCGGGTTCGCAGAGCGGCGGTGGCACGGGTACGGCGATCACCGGGCTGGCCGGCAAGTGCATCGATGTTGCCGGAGCCAACAGTGCCGACGGGACCGCCGTACAGCTTTATGACTGCAACGGTACGGCGGCTCAGCAGTGGACCCGGCCTGGTGACGGGACGATCCGGGCCCTGGGCAAGTGTCTGGACGTGAACGCGGGATCCGTTGCCGATGGCGCTCGGGTGCAGCTGTATTCGTGCAACGGGAGTGCCGCACAACAATGGACCTATACGTCAGGACGTGATCTGGTGAATCCACAGGCGAGCAAGTGTCTTGATGTCACCGGCAACAATTCCGCGAACGCGACACCGTTGCAGATCTGGACCTGCACGGGTGCGGCGAACCAGAAGTGGACCGTCTGATGCGCCGGGCAGCGGCTCTTGCCGCGGCGGTGACAGTCGGTGCGGGATTGCTGGTCATGGCAGGGCCCGCGCAGGCTGCGACCGGGACGATCACCGGGCTGGCCGGGAAGTGCGCGGATGTTGCCGGTGCCAACAGTGCGGACGGGACGGCCGTACAGCTGTATGACTGCAACGGAACGGCCGCGCAGTCGTGGAGCCGGTCGGGTGATGGGACGATCCGTGCCCTCGGCAAGTGTCTCGATGTCAGCGGTGGTTCGACGGCCAACGGTGCTCGGGTCCAGCTATGGACTTGTAACGGGAGTGCTGCTCAGCAGTGGACCTACACGTCCGCGCGCGATCTGGTAAACCCGCAGGCGAACAAGTGTCTCGATGTCACCGGCAACAATTCGGCCAACGCGACGCCTTTGCAGTTGTGGTCGTGCACCGGTGCCGCGAACCAGAAGTGGAACGTCCCGGCTGCCGATGACGGGCCGCCGCCGACCGGTGGTGCGCCGATGGCGGCAGCGCCGTACCTGTATCAGGGTTGGGGCAGCCCGCCGAACCCGGCAACCGTGATGAACGCGACCGGGGTGAAGTGGTTCACGATGGCGTTCATCCTGTCCAACGGGTACTGCAACCCGATGTGGGACGGTCAGCGTCCGTTGACCGGCGGCGTCGACCAGCAGGCGATCAACACGATCCGCTCCAACGGCGGTGACGTCGTCGTCTCGGTCGGCGGCTGGTCCGGGAACAAACTCGGTGAGAGCTGCGGGAGCGCGGGTGAACTGGCGGCGGCGTACCAGAAGGTGATCAACGCGCTGTCGCTGAAGGCGTTCGACGTGGACATCGAGGCGACCGAGTTCAGCAACGCGACCGTGCGGCAGCGGGTCATCGACGCGCTGAAGATCGTCGAGCAGAACAACCCGGGGATCGCGACGTACCTGACCTTCGGTACGACGACGTCGGGGCCGGACGGCAACGGGCAGGACCTGATCCGGCGCGGCGCGGCCTCCGGGCTGAATCTGGACGGCTGGGTGATCATGCCGTTCGACTTCGGTGGTGGGTCGACCAACATGGGTGCACTGACCCGGCAGGCGGCCGACGGACTGAAGAACCAGGTGAAGGCGGCGTACGGGCTGAGCGACGACGCGGCGTACCGGAAGATCGGCATCTCGTCGATGAACGGGTTGACCGACGTCGCCGGCGAGCGGGTCAACTTATCCGACTTCGAGTCGATGCTGGCCTACGCCTCCGAGCACCACCTGGCCCGGTTCACCTTCTGGTCGGTCAACCGGGACCGCCCGTGCACCGGCGGCCCGGCCGACAGCTGCAGCGGCGTACCCCAGCAACTCTGGGACTACACCAAGGTCATAGGCCGCTACCGCGGCTGACCCCCCCGGTGGGGCGAGCCCACACCGCCCGCCCCACCAACCACCGCCCCCGGACCCCACCCCGGAAGCTCCACCAGCCCGGGGGCCCGACCAGTCCGGGAGCCTCGCCACCCCCCGGGGACCTCTAGGCCCGCTTCATCTCGTTCACCGGCCCCGCGGCGTGCAGCGTCGCGGGGCCGGTTCGTGTTTGATTTGACCCTCCGGCTACCGGAGGGTGGAGAGTTCAGGCATGGCGGCACTGGTGACGGTGGGGGAGTTCTCCCGCCTGACGCATCTCAGCGTGAAGACGCTGCATCACTACCACGACATCGGCCTGCTGGCCCCAGCATCGGTTGACCCAACCTCGGGCTACCGGCGATACGGGACCAGTCAGGTCGAGACGGCGTTGCTGATCCGGCGACTCCGGGAGCTCCGGATGCCGCTGCCGGAGGTCCGCGAGCTCGTCGAGACGACCGACGACTCGCGGCGCGAGGAGACCCTCCGCACGCACCTCGAGCGGATGGAGCAGGAGCTCGCGCACACCCGCGACGTCGTCACCTCGTTGCGCGAGATGCTGACCCCTGGGCAACCGGCACTGGACGTTGACTACCGCTTCATCCCCGCGTTCCGTGCGTACGGCGTCCGCGATCAGGTCGAACGCGAGCAGATCGGCCCCTGGTGCGATCAGGTCTTCCGCCGGCTGGGGGCCGTGGCTGAGACGCACGGCATCACGGCCACGTCCGGAGCGACGTACAGCGACGATTTCTTCACCGAGGACGCCGGCGAGGTGGTCGCGTTCCTCCCGGTCGCACCGGATCAGGAACCGGCCGACGGCGTCGAACTCGTCGACATCCCAGGTGGGTTCTTCGCGATCGCCGTACACACCGGACCACTCACCGACTTCGACCGCAGCTACGGCGCGCTCGGCAGCCACGTCGCGGAACACTGCGAGGTCGCACCTGGGCCGATCCGGGAGCTGTACGTCGTCAGTCCGGGCGACGTGGACGACCCGGCCGCCTGGCGAACCGAGATCTGCTGGCCGATCCAGCGAATCCCTGCACTGAAAGGCTGAACGTGTCCATCTCCATCGAGCAAGTCACCTTCGACAGCGACAACCCGCACACCCTCGCCGCGTTCTGGGCCGACGTCCTCGGCCGGAAGGTCGATGACGACGGCAACGAGTTCGTCGCCACCGTGTCCGGCGACACCGGTACGGCGCTGATGTTCATCAAGGTCCCCGAAGGCCGCAACGGCAAGAACCGCATCCACCTCGACCTCGCCACCAAGGACTGGGCCGCCGAGGTCGACCGGCTCGTCGGCCTCGGCGGCAAACGGCTCGACGAGTACGACGAGTACGGCATCCACTGGGTCACCCTCGCCGACCCCGAAGGCAACCTCTTCGACCTCGCCGAGATCCGCTAAGGATCGCAACCGGGAGCCGCCGACCGGTCCTCGCTACCTGGCTCCGTCGAGCGGTCCGCGGTACCTGGTGCCGTCGAAAGTGGCTCGGCCGTCGTCGACCAACTCGTTCAGGTGGGCTCGGGCCTGTGGCACCGGCCAACGGTAGGCGCGGCCGAGCTCGCCTGGCGTGGTTTCCAGCATGGTGTCCAGAAACCGCTCGGTCGCAAAGGCGTGATCGGTGCCGCCGCCGACGTCGAACAGTTCGCAAGTCAGCGCGATCACGGCCGCGGGCCAGCCGGATCCGGACTCGTGCACGCCTGCGTTGGTGACCAGCAGATTCCGCTGGAGTTCGGTGATCGCGCGCTGGTAGCGGCTCTTGTCACCGATCAGTGCGCGCAGGGTTGCGCTCGGCAACGGCTCGTCGGTGATGGCCTTGGCGATCTCGTGGGCCGCCGGCGACAGTTGCAGCGACTGGTGGTCACTCGGGTCGCCCGCGGCCGGGTAGAGCGCTCGGAGCAGCTCCGGTGAGAGGAAGGTGCCACGGCCGCCGAGATAGGCGCCGTACCAGGCAAGACCTCTGCGGGGCAGTTCGTCCTTCCAGGTCCAGACGCGTTGCTCGTTCTTCCCCATCCCGGCGCCGAAGGGCTCCGCGTCCTCGCCCGCTACCGCCTCCCACAGTGACGGTACGACGGCACGCGGTGCCGGAAACAACAACGCGAACCCGACGTCGTCGACGAACGCCCCGGCCCGCTCGATCGACCCGATTCGTCGTCCCCGGACCCACCAGCGGGTAGCGCGTGCCTGACCGAGCTCTGTCATCGGGCCAGTCAATCATCGGTGCGTTGCGCGGGGCATTGCCAGGTGCGGATGAGCGGAGCAATGTGGGTTGCGACCGGTGGCGCTATCGGGGCGCTGCCCTGATGGGTAAGGGGGTGGACCGTGTACGCGCGTTCCACCACGATCAACGCCAAGCCGGGGTCGATCGACGCCGGCATCGCGCAGCTGCGTGACGAAGTGATGCCCAGGATCCTGGAGATGGACGGCTGTATCGGGCTGTCCATGCTCGCCGACCGGGAGTCGGGACGGTGCATCGCCACCAGCGCCTGGCAGTCGGAGGAGGCGATGCGGGCCTCCGACGAGGAGCTCCGCCCGATCCGCGAGCGGGTCACTCAGTCGATGGGCGGTGGCAGCCCGAAGGTCGAGGAGTGGGAGATCGCAGTACTGCACCGTGACCACCGCTCTGCCGAGGGCGCCTGCGTTCGTGCGACCTGGGTGAAGGTCGACCCGGCCAGCCTGGACCGGGCGATCGACGTCTACAAGATGGCGTCACTGCCGAGGCTCGAGGACCTGGCCGGCTTCTGCAGTGCCAGTCTGCTGGTCGACCGCGCCACGGGTCGCGCGGTCTCCTCGGTCACGTACGACAGTCAGGAGGCGATGGACAGCAACCGCGAAGCCGCCGCCTCGATGCGCTCGGCCACCGCCAAGGAAGCCGGCGCCGAAGTCCTCGACGTCTGCGAGTTCGAACTCGCCATCGCCCATCTCCGGGTCCCCGAACTCACCTGACACCCCGATCGCCCAGCACGGCCCGGACCACGGTCCGGGCCGTCGTCAGTCCATCGTTTCGAGGTGGGCTTCGAGGGCGTCCAGGCGGGACCGCCACAGGTCGCGGTACGGCTCGAGCCAGGCGTCGATCTCCGCGAGCGGTGCGGGACGGAGCCGGTACCACCGCCGCTGGGCGTCCTGCCGTACCTCCACCAGCCCGGCGTCCCGCAGTACCTTCAGATGCTTCGACACCGCGGGCTGGCTCAACGACAACTGGTCCACCAGCTCCCCGACCGGTCGCTCCCCGGCCCGCAACAGGTCGAGGATCTCCCGCCGCCGCGGCTCCGCCAGAACCTCGAACGTAGTTGCCATACCAGGAATATAACCCGCTCTCACACCCCCTGAACCGCTCTCCGCGACGGCAGTTCACGGCAGAATCCGAGCAGGTTCGTGCCACTCATGGTCTGTGGGACGGCGCCTGCCTATCCCATTGGTTGGCAGCGTCCGCTTGACCGTGGGGTGGCCGCCGGCGGCGTGGCAAAGGGTCACGCGACGAGCAGGAGCACGCTGACCGCCAGCATCACCACGGCGGTGGCCCCGTGGACGCCGTACGCGGTGGCCTTGGGTCCGTTGCTGCGCAGCACGATGAGCGCGTCGCCGACGGGTATGCCGGTCGCGGCCAGCATGAACCAGCCCAGCAGGTGGGGCGTCGCTCCAGCCAGGAGGACGAAGACGAAGAGACCCGAGGCAATGTCGCGCACCGCCTTGACGGACAGCCAGGCCTGAAAGTTCGGGTTGTCGGTCGGCGTGCCGGGGATGCCAAAGCCGGCTGCGGCCTGCGGTGTCCAGAGAGCGCGGGCGCCGATGACGATGATGCCTGCGCCGATCAGTCCGGCGAGCACATAGGCGACGTTGGTGAGCATGGGTTGCTTCCCTTCTCGGTGGCGGAGTCCGCAGGACTTCCTAGCGGCGCTAGCAGTGATAGCAACGATAACTCTGTCCTCGACAGAATGTCTAGCGCTGCTAGGATGTCGTCATGTCCGCCATCAACGAGCGCCGTGAACGTGAACGCGTCCACCGTCATCGGCTGATCGTCACCGCCGCGCGCGAACTCGCGGAGGCCGAAGGCTGGGAGGCGGTGACGACGCGACGGCTGGCCGAACGCGTCGAGTACAGCCAGCCGGTGCTGTACAGCCACTTCGACGGCAAAGACGCCATCGTGACCGCCGTCGCCATCGACGGCTTCGGCGAACTCGCAGCTCACCTGCGCCGCGCGCGCCTGGCCGCCACCCAGTCAGGTCAACCCACAGGCGAGCCGGGTCAGCCCGCGGCCGAGTCGGATCAGCCCGCAGCCGAGCCGGGTCAGGCGGCAGCTGAGCCGGGGCAGGCGCTGCGCGCCGTCTGCCGCGCCTATCTGGAGTTCGCGACGGAGCGACCTGCCCTGTATCAGGCCATGTTCGTGCTGCCCACCGACTTGAAGTTCGCGAGCGCCGAGACACCGCCCCCGCTACGGGCCGGTTTCGACGAGTTCGTCAACTGCTTCGACCCACACAACGAACGACGCGAACTGTTCGCCGAAGTCATCTGGAGTGCGTTGCACGGCATGGCCGTCTTATCGGACAGCGGCCGCATCCCCCCGGCCGGCCAGGAGGAACGGCTGGATTTCCTCATCACTCAGATCGCCGGCACTCCCAGCGGGCCGACCACACCATGAGGGGCAGGCCAAGGATCTGAGTCACGCCACTAGGTGGTCAGGTAGGTGACGACGGCCTGGATGCGGCGGTTGTAGCCGGGGGTGTGGGTCAGGCCGAGTTTGTCGAAGATCGAGTTGGCGTGTTTCTCAACGGCGCTCGGGGTGATGTAGAGGCGTTTGGCGATGCTGGTGTTGTTGTGGCCCTCGGCCATGGTGGCGAGGACTTCGCGTTCGCGGGCCGTGAGCTTCTGTAAGGGATCGGTGTGAGTGGTGCGGGACAGGAGTTGGCGGACGACCTCGGGGTCGAGGGCGACACCGCCTGAACCGACGCGGTCGAGAGCCTCGAGGAACTCCTCGACGCGCATCACCCGATCCTTCAGCAGGTAGCCGATCCGGTCCTGGCCGGACGTGATCAGCTCGCTCGCGTACGACTTCTCGACGTACTGCGAGAGGACGAGAACGCCGACGGACGGCCAGCTCTCGCGGATGGCGATTGCGGCGCGAAGCCCTTCGTCGGTGTGGGTCGGTGGCATCCGGACGTCGACGCACACCACGTCGGGCAACGAGCCGGAGTCGGCCGCCGCACGGACGGCGGCGACCAGCGCGTCGCCGTCCCCGACGGCTGCCGGGATCTCGTGGCCTTCCTCGAGGAGCAGGCGGACCAGCCCTTCGCGGAGCAGGGTCGAATCCTCGGCCAGGATCACTCGCATGGGAACTCCGCGTGGATCGTCGTTGGTCCGCCGGGCGGACTCGTGATGGTGAGCCGTCCGTCGCTGGCGGCTACCCGGCCCGCCAAGCCGGTGAGTCCGCGCCCGCTCGGATCGGCGCCACCGCGGCCATCGTCGGCGACGGTGACCGTGAGCAGCCCGGCTGTCTGTACGGGACGGGTCAAGGTGATGTCGATCTGGTTGGCGGTGGAGTGTTTCGTGGCGTTGGTGAGCGCTTCGGAGATGACGAAGTAGGCGGCTGTTTCGATGCCGGCGGGCGGACGGCTCGGCAAGTCGTAGTGCAGGTGGACGGGGATACTGGAGCGTTCGGCGAGGACGGCCAGTACGTCGCGAAGGCCGAGATGATCCAGCACTGTCGGGTACACGCGCCACGCGACCTCGCGGAGATCTGCCAACGCCTGCTCGGACTCCTCGTGCGCCTGACGGACCAACTCGGCGGCTCGATCGGGGTCGCGGGTACGCCGGGCGCGACTGAGCAAGAGCCCGAGAGCCACCAGTCGTTGTTGCAGACCGTCGTGGAGGTCGCGCTCGATCCGGCGGCGCTCGTCGTTGACCACCTCGACGACCTCGGCCCGGCTGACGGCCAGCTCCGAGATTCGGCGGGTGAGCGCCTCCTCGACGGACGGCGTCAGGTGGCGACGGGCGAGCCGGGCGTCCAGGTCGACGATGCCGATGAGGCCCATCACGTTCAAGTACAGCAGCAGGGCGCCGGGGACCGCGGCCACCAGCAGCGTCGCGGTGCTGACCCGGCCGGCGCTCTCGATGAAGCCCCAGCTCCCGCCCAGGGCCCAGGCGCTGATCATCGTCCCCGCGACGACGAGCCCGTACAGAAGTAACAGCACCACGAGGCCACCGAGTCCGCCGATCGCCCAGCGTCTGAGGATGTAGTCGTACGCAGAACGGTCGGAGTACGGACCGAGATCCCGGATGTCGTGGAAGGTGGCGAGGCGGCGCCGCTCCATCGCCGCAAGTTGCCGTGCGCAACGATGGATGGAGCGCTCCACCGAGCGCCGGAGACGCGGGGTTGCGACGACCGGAACGAGCGCGAGCGCTGAGAACAGCACGAACAGCAGCTCGACGACACCCGTGAGCGCGCCGGACATCAGACCCGCCAGGGTCGCGATGCTCCGTCGGGGGAGGCTGTGTCGTTGCTGCATGCCCGCAAGAGTAATGGGCACAGAGCAAGAAGAAACTGTGGTTTTCCGCAGTTCTGTACTGTGGAAAACCCCTTCGAAAGACGGCGGTTTGCCTCAATGTGCGGACTCGGTTCGCGGGCCTACCGTCGTCGGCATGTTCACGACGAATCAGGTGATGATGACCGCGCTGCAGGCGACGCAGGAACCGACCGGAGGTGTGGCCGGATGGGCGATCAGCCTGATGGAGAAGCTCGGTGCGCCGGGTGCCGGGCTCGCGGTGGCGCTGGAGAATCTCTTTCCACCCCTGCCCAGCGAGGTGATCCTGCCACTGGCCGGATTCGCGGCCAGCCGCGGTGACCTCGGCCTGATCAGCGCGATCGTGTTCACCACGATCGGGTCGATCGTCGGTGCGCTCGCCCTGTACGGCGTGGGTGCGGGGCTGGGCCGTGATCGGACCAGAGCGCTGGCGGGGAAGCTGCCGCTGGTCAAGATCGACGACGTCGACAAGGCCGAGGACTGGTTCACCCGGCACGGGCCGAAGGCGGTGCTCATCGGCCGATTGGTGCCGGTGGTGCGAAGCCTGATCTCGGTGCCGGCCGGAGTGGAGCGGATGTCGGTGCCACTCTTCCTGACGCTCACGGCAATGGGCAGCATGCTCTGGAACTCAGCGCTGATCGTCGCCGGGTACCAACTCGGTGAGCGGTGGCATCTGGTGGAGTCCTCGGTGGGCGTCCTGCAATGGTTCGTGATCGCGGGTGCGGTGGCGGCTGTGGGGTGGTTCGTGGCGGTCAAGGTCAGGGCCAGGCGTTCGGAATCTGAGAAAGTCAAGTAAGGCGCTCGACTTTGGTTACGCTCGATCCATCACTGCCGAAGCTCAGGAGTTGGGTCAGATGCCCTCAGTCGCGTTCGAACCGCAGGTCGTGCCGGATCCGCCGGCGTGGCCGCAGTCTGTCGTCACCGTCGTGGGCAACCCCAGGGCGGGTTCGCGGACGGCGGTAGCGGCCGCGTCCGTCGCCGAACTGCTCGCGTCTGAGCTCGGTACGCCGTACCGGATCGACGAACTGGTCGACCTGGTGACCTTCGCGCCGGCAATCTTCCAGGGGGAGAGCGCGGGCGAGGAGGAGCGGGCGGCGCTGGAGAACGCGGTCGATCTGGTGTCGTCGGCGTCCGTGATCGTGGTCGCGACGCCGGTCTACAAGGGGAGCTATACGGGGTTGCTGAAGAGCTTCCTCGACGTACTGCGGCCACAGGCGCTGGCGGGTGCGGTGGTGGTGCCGGTGACGGTGTCGGCCGCGCCGAGCCACAAGTTGCTGGCGGATCAGCATCTGCGGCCGGTGCTGGCGGAGCTCGGTGCGAGTGTGCCGGTGCCCGGGGTGATCCTGGAGGAGCGGGACCTCGAGGATCTGCAGGTGGTGCTGTCCGGCTGGCTCCGGAACAACGCCGGCATCGTCCAGGCCACCACGATCGCCCTGCAACCAGTCGCAGAGCCAACCCCAGCCCAGTAGCAGGACAGTGCACGGCAGCGAGAGCCGTGTCGTGATGGTCGCCCGACGGTTATGTGGTCCGCGTGGGTGTGTGTGATCGTGCTGCTGTCGGTGTTGGGCCTGGGTCTGCATGAGCGTGCAGTTGCCGGGGGATCCGATTGCGTTGCTGCTCGCGTGTTTGGCGAGTAAGAGTCCGGTGGGTGCTCTCGGCTGAGAACACCCACCGGTCTGGTCAGTCGGCGTGGGTGGGTTGGGTGGGGGAGTGGCGGAGGGTGGTAGTGGCGGGGAGGAGGGTTGAGCCGAAGGTGAGGAAGGCTGCGGCTCCTACGATCACCAGGTAGATCCAGAGTGGGCCGGTGGGGCGAGACGAGTCCGAGACAGTGGCCGCGTAGGGGAGCAGGCAGGCCAGGGCTACCAAGGTGCCCAGAGTGATACCGGTCAGCCAGACCAGGGTGCTTTCGGTGGTCAGCATGCGGAGGACCTGCGCGCGGGTGGATCCGGTGAGGCGTTGAAGGGCGAACTCGCGGCGCCGGCGGAGAGTGGTCGACACCAGGGTGTTGACGACCGAGACCGCCGTGTACGCGATCAGCATGCCGACGAGCATGTAGTTGATCCAGGCCTGTGTCTGCAGGTCTTCGGCGTTCGAGGCAACCAGGGTGTCGCGGTCCGCGACCTGTACGCCGGGGTGCTTGGCAGCGAGCGCAGCCAAAGCCGGACGTACGTCGCTGCCAGACTCCGAACGAACCAGGATCTGTTTGGTCAGACCGTCCGTCGTGTGAGCAGCGAGCAGTGAAGCAGGAAGGACGATGGATTCGTAGCCACGTTCGGCCGCGAACAACGCCACCACCCGCAAGTTCACCGACGTTCCGTCGCCGAGCGTCATGGTGATCTCCGAGCCGACACCGCGATCGATCTTGGTTGCCACGTACTCAGGTAGTGCCACCGTCGACCCAACCAGGCCGGACAGTGATCCAGCGGTCAACCGGACCGGCGCCGTACCGTTGGCGCCTTGGGCGTCCACCCCCAGCAGAGGCGCGCCCTCCTCGTCGAAGGGAGCGTTGCGCGGTTCGTCGATGACGCCCGTACTGCGGATGAAGGCCGAAGCGCTCGCCACCCCAGGCACTTCCCGCACCTGCGTCAGCAGCTCAGCTGACAGGCCTGCTTCGGACACCAGTACGGCGTCCGCGCGCAGATCCCGCGTGAAGGCTTCGGAGGCGGCGTGCACCTGCGTCGTCTGCATGTACAGGTTGGCGGTCGAGATGCCGACGGCAAGCATCACCGGCATCACCGCGGCCGACATAGCCACCGATCGCGCGGTGACGTTGAGGATCGCGAGCCGTCCGTTGACCCTGGTCAGGGCCTGCACCGGCCATCGCCAGAGCATCAGGACGGCCTTGGTCCAGAACGGGCCGAGCAACGCGACACCGATCGCCCAGCACAGGATCGACGGGCCGGCAGTCGCACCCGCGAGCGGACCGGTCATCACTGTCGCAGTGACGATCAGCAGAGCCAGACCGCCGCCGAGGAAGAGCAGACCGAAGAGCAGACGCACCCAGCTGAACCACTTCCGCTGCAGTGACGCCTCCATCAGCGCCTCGACCGGGCGGATCTTGGCCGACCTGCGGGCCGCGATCAGAGCAGCGCCGATGGTCGCGAGTACGGCGGCTCCCGCGCCGGCCGCGAACGGGATCAAGCCCTGGGAGAACTCGATGAACGGCGACGCGACTCCGTGCGAACCGAGTTCGTCGAAGAGGAAGCGGCCGAGGAAGGTGCCGGGTACGGCGCCCAGCAGCACGGCCGGGATCGACACGAGCAGGGCCTCGCCGAGGATCATCCGCCGTACCTGACCTGGCGTCGTACCGATGCCGCGGAGCAGGGCGAACTCGCGCTCGCGGTGTTGAGCGGACAGGGCCAGCGTCGAGGCGACGACGAACATCATCGTCATCGTCGCGATACCGCCGAACGAGCCGGCGATCGAGATCAACGCGACCCGCTGCGCATCCGTGCCGGGGTGTTCGGCCAGACCGCGGTCGATCCCGGCGTGGACGGTGATCCCGCCGTCGAGCGCCTTGATTCGGTCCTTCACCGCCTCGACAGAGGTGCCAGGGGCAACCAGTACGCCGACGTCCGCAAATCTCGTCGGATTGTCGACAAGCCGGGCGGCGTCGCGGTCGGAGAAGAAGCTGTGCCCCGCCGGGCCGGTGGCCAGCCCGCTGACGGTGAAGGTCGCGGGCTCGCCCTTGATCAGGAAGGTGACGCGATCGCCGACCTTCGAATCAGACGTTGTGGAGACGACCTGACCGGCCCGAGGCGCATGGCCCGAGGTCAGCCGATAGGGCGCCAAGCCCGCACTCGACCAGTTGTGGCCTTCGGTGACACCCGGCGCGACGGCCGCGAACGTGTAGTCACCGATCACGGCCGAAACGCCTTCTACAGAACGGATTCTCGAGACCAGAGACGCAGGGACGCCGACGCGTTCGGGCAGTGGGGTTGCGTCCTCGGCGCCGGGGCGGAGGTGCGTCTGCTTGCCGGTGACAACTATCGGTGCGGCGGCGAGGCGTTCCGGTGCGACGTTGGAGCGGATGCCGGTTTCCATCAGACCACCGCACGCCATCACGATCGCCGTACCGAAGACGACCGCGACGAAGGTGGCGATGAAGCCGCCCTTGCGGAACCGCAGAGTGCGGACAGCCAGGCGCATCATCGGGCTACCGCCTCGGGCAGCGAACGGCCGGCGCGGGCCAGATCGGCGACGCGGGCAGCGCGAGTGATGGCGTCCATCCGGGCGCGAGCGCCGAGGTGGGTCATGCGGTCGGCGACCTGCTCGGCCGTCGGGGCGGTGAGACTGCCGGCCAGTACGCCGTCGGCCAGGAAGACGACCTGGTCGGCGTACGAGGCGGCGACCGGGTCGTGGGTGACCATCACGACCGTCTGGCCCTGGGTGCGGACTGGTTCGCGGAGCAACTCGAGGACGTCCGCGGCGGTCTGGGTGTCGAGAGCGCCGGTGGGTTCGTCGGCGAAGATCACCGCAGGTTGCGCGACCAGGGCACGGGCGATCGCGACGCGCTGCTGCTGACCGCCGGAGAGTTCGCCGGGACGGTGCTTGTGGCGGTCGCCGAGGCCGACGCGGTCGAGCACCTCGCGGACGGCCTGGCGATTGGCGCGGCGGCCGTCGAGTTCCTGCGGCAGGCAGACGTTCTGCCAGACGGTCAGTGCGGGCAGCAGGTTGAACGACTGGAAGACGAAACCGATCCGCTCGCGGCGGAGTTCGGTGAGCTTGCGTTCGTTGAGGTCGGCAAGCGGTTGGTCGTCGATGTGGACGGTGCCCGAGGTCGGGCGGTCGAGGCCGGCGGCACAGTGCAGGAAGGTGCTCTTGCCGGAGCCGGAGGGACCCATGACCGCGGTGAAGGTGCCGCAGGCGAAGCTGATGGAGATGCCGTCGAGGGCGGTGACCGCGTTCCCGCCACGGCCGTAGACCCGTCGTACGTCGTGCAGGACGACCGAGTGATCGGTCCTGCGGACAACTTCGCTCTTGCGCCTCATGCGTTCGGCTCCTTGCGTCTTTCAGGTGGACGCCAATGACGCTACGGAGCGCGAGCCGGAACCCCCATGGTGCTGGACCGCCCCCCAAGGTGGACGAAACTCCACCTCCGTCTCACAACGTCCGAAGATCCGAGGCCTATAGGCCACGGATCTTCGGACGCAACGGCTCAGGGGTGGAGCAGTGCGCGCAGTCCGGCCGTGTAAGAGTCGGGGGAGACGTCGCCGATGAGGAGGCGTTGGAGGATGAAGCCGGGGAGGATGCCGAAGAGGACCTGGGCGATGTGGCGAGGATCGACCGAGGCGTCCACGGTGCCGTCGGCCTGGGCGCGCCGGGCGACGTCCTCGAAGTGGCCGCGGAGCTGCGTGTACTTGCTCTGCGCGGTCGCCATGATCGCGGGATTGCGGAGCGCCTCGCCCCAGGCCTGGATCGCGACCTTGGTGACGTCACCGCCGGGGCGCTCGGCGACCGAGACGATGTGGTTGAGCGCGGTCTCCAGGGCGGCGAGCGGGGACAGCGGCTCCTCGGTCGCGAGGATCTTCTCGAAGAGCTCGTCGACCGAGCTGAGTGCTTCCTCCGCGATGGCCGCGACGATCTCCTCCTTGCTCTTGAAGTACCCGTACACGGCACCCGCGGACAGACCGGACTCGCGGATCACGTCGGCCATCGTCGTCTTGTGGAAACCCTGCTCGACCACGCACAGGCGAGCCGCCGCCACGATCTGCTGACGGCGGGCCAGGCGATGTTCCTCGGTGACCTTCGGCATGCCCGGAACATAAAACGAATGTCCGTTCTTGACAAGTCGCCACTCTCTGGTCCACGCTCGAAGCAATAAAGAACGGTCATTCGGTTTTAGGGAAACGAGGAGTCCACCATGTCCGCTCAGCTGACCGGGCACCACCCCGATCACGGGCCCGAGCACACCCCCGAACACGCCGCCGACAACCGTCAGCGGCCGCCGCTGGTCGCGGTCGTCACCCTGCTGACCGCGCTGCTCACCGTGTTGCTGATCGCGTTCGCGTGGCCGGCGGCGCGCTCCGAACCTCGTGATGTCCCGCTCGCTGTCGTCGGGCCCGAGGCGGCTGTCGCCCAGGTCGCGAAGGGGCTCGAGCAAGCGATGCCCGGTGGTTTCGAGCTGACCGCCGTACCGGATCGGGCTGCCGCGGTGCAGAAGATCGAGGATCGGGATGTGTACGGCGCCATCGTGCTCGACCCGCAGCAGCCGGAGGTGCTGACCGCGTCGGCCGGTGGTCCCGCGGTCGCGCAGATCCTCACCCAGTTGTCGACGCGGCTGTCTCCTGAGGCGCCGGCGAAGGTGACGGACGTTGTACCGCTGCCGGCGGACGACCCGCGTGGTGCCGGGCTCGCCGCGGGTGCGCTGCCGCTGGTGCTCGGCGGGATCATCGCGGCAGCCCTGCTGACCCAGCTTGTGCGAAGCGGGCCGAAGCGCATGGTGGGTGCGGTGACGTTCGCGATCACCGGGGGTCTCGCGTTGGCCGCCGTACTGCAGTTCTGGCTCGGGTCCTTCGAGGGCAGCTACCTCGCCAACTCGAGTGTGATCGCACTGTCGATCGCGGCTGTCAGTCTCACGTTGCTCGGACTGGAATGGTTGCTCGGCAGAGCGGGGCTCGCGCTCGGTGCGGCCGTGATGATGCTGCTCGGCAACCCGCTGTCCGGTCTGACGAGTGCGCCCGAGATGCTGCCGAGCGGCTGGGGCGCGCTGGGTCAACTGCTTCCGCCGGGAGCCGCGGGTACGGCGCTTCGCTCGGTGAGTTTCTTCGACGGCGCCGGAGCGGGCGGGCCCCTCGTCGTACTGGCTTGCTGGCTGCTGGCGGGCCTCACCCTGTGTGGTCTGGGAGCGCTCAAGGCCCAGCGCGTCGTCCACCCCCGTCACGAAGCGAAGCCGGTTACTGTCTGAATGTATGACAGCGCGGTGACCGTATCGTTACATGCCGGTCACCGCGTCACCGCGTGGAAACCGCGACAACGTTGTCTGTCAAGCATTGACTTCGGCGCCTCCGGCCTCCTACGGTCGCGAGAGGCCCAGCGGTTGTGGGTCGGGGTGCCGGGATGACAACGATTGCCCGAAGGTGGACGTGATGGTGACAAGGAAACGTTTCAAAGCAGCCGCCGCGGTGACGGCGTTGCTGCTGGCGGTCTCGGCCTGCAGCCAGGGGTCGACGACCAAAGAGCCGGAGGCCGGCGGCTCGCAGAGTGCCGGTCCGGCGAACATCAAGATCGCGTACCAGCAGTGGGGCCCGGGCACGGTGATGAAGAACTTCCTCGCCGGCGTCAAGGCCGAGTACGAGGCGGCGAACCCCGGCTCGAAGGTCGAGATCCTGCCCATCGTGGCCAGTGAGAACGACTACTACACCAAGCTCCAGCTGATGATGCGGTCGCCGAACACCGCGCCGGACGTGGTCTACGAGGACACGTTCCTGATCAACTCCGACATCACCGCCGGCTACCTGCGGCCGCTCGACGACTACATCAAGAACTGGGACCAGTGGAGCCAGTTCGAGGACACGGCCAAGGGTGCGGCCAAGGCGCTCGACGGCAAGACGTACGGCGTCCCGGACGGAACCGACACGCGTGCACTCTGGTACAACAAGCAGATCTTCGCCAAGGCCGGACTGCCCACCGACTGGCAGCCGAAGACCTGGGACGACGTGCTCACCGCCGCTCGTGCCATCAAGCAGAAGGTCCCCGGCGTCATCCCGATGAACGTGTACTCGGGTAAGCCGATGGGTGAGGCCTCCGCGATGCAGGGCTTCGAGATGCTGCTGTACGGCACCAAGGACACGCTGTACAACAACGATCAGCAGAAGTGGGTCGTCGGCAGCCAGGGCTTCAAGGACTCGCTGAACTTCATCAAGACGATCTACACCGAAGGCATCGCGCCGACGCCGAAGCAGGCGCTGGACCCGAACATGGGCAGCAAGGTCGGCACCGAACTGCTGCCCGGCGGCAAGCTGGGCATCGCGCTGGACGGCTCCTGGATCTACGGGAACTGGCAGAAGACCGGTGCGAAGCCGTGGCCGCAGTGGAGTGAGGTGCTCGGCCAGACCGCGATGCCGACGCAGGACGGCGGCGGCAAGGGCAAGGTCAGCCTCTCCGGCGGCTGGACCTGGGCGATCCCGGCCAAGTCGAAGAACCCGGACGCGGCCTGGAACCTGATCAAGACGCTGCAGACGCAGAAGAACGCGGCCAAGTACGCCACCGAGGGCGCGCAGATCGCGGTCCGCAAGGACGTCGCCGCCGACCCCACGTACAAGTCGTCCGCGAAGAGCACCCAGTTCTTCACCGACCTGGTCTCGGTCACCGTGTACCGGCCGGCGTACGCCGAGTACCCGAAGGTCTCCAACGAGATCATCACCGCGATGGAGGCGGTGATGACCGGGCAGTCGTCAACCGACGATGCCGCGAAGAACTACGACGAAGCCGTCGAAGGAATCGTCGGCAAGGACAAGACGACCACAGACAGCGGCGGACAGTAGCCCCGGTCCCCGTCTGACGAAGGAACTGCCCCTGTGACGACGACAGTCGCCCCGACCGCGTCCAAGCCCGCTCCGTCCGGCAAGTCCGGGCGGAACGGGCGGCCGCGCGCGGCCCAGCTGTTCAAGATGTTGCCGCTGACACCGGCGATCGGACTGATGCTGGTCTTCCTGGCCGGCCCGATCATCTACTGCCTGTACGCCGCGTTCACCAACATGGCGCTCACCGGCACCGGTGCCGCGAACGTGACGTTCGTCGGCCTGGACAACTTCCGCAAGGCCTTCGGCAGCGGCGCGTTCACCAACGCGATCTGGCTGACCCTGGTGTTCACGCTGATCTCCGCGATCATCGGCCAGAACACCCTCGGGCTCGGCCTGGCGCTGCTGATGCGTAAGTCGACCAAGGTGGTCCGCAACTTCGTCGGTACGGCGGTCATCGGCGCGTGGGTGCTGCCCGAAGTCGTGGCGGCGTACCTGCTCAGTGCGTTCTTCAACGACGAGGGCACGCTGAACGTGATGCTGCACGCGGTCGGCCTGCCCGGCCAGGATTGGTTGTACGCGGCACCGATCATCGCGGTCTCGCTGGCCAACATCTGGCGCGGTACGGCGTTCTCGATGCTGGTGTACTCGGCGGCGCTGAGCGAAGTACCGAAGGAGATCGAGGAGTCGGCCGAGATGGACGGTGCGTCGGGTGCACGGCGGCTGCTGTTCGTCACGCTGCCGATGATCAGCCGGGCGATCATGACCAACCTGATGCTGATCACGCTGCAGACGCTGAGCGTGTTCGGCCTGATCTACGCGATGACCCGCGGCGGCCCGGGGACGAAGAGCCAGACGTTGCCGCTGTACATGTACGAGCAGGCGTTCAGCTTCTCCCAGATCGGCTACGGTACGGCGATCGCCCTGGTGATGCTGCTGATCGGCGCGGTCTTCTCGCTGATCTACCTGCGTGGACTGAACTCGGAGGCCGCATGATTGCCCGCGACCGGATCAGCAAGCTGTCCGCCAACCTCATCCTGCTGGCGATTGGTGTGCTGTTCGTTCTGCCGCTGCTCTGGGTGCTGTTCGCGTCGATCAACCGGACCGCCGGGCTGCGGGTGGAGTTCCCGACGAACCCGACGCTGGGGAACTTCCGGGCGGTGCTGAACACTGACACGACGTACCGGCCCGTTCTGAACGGCGTGGTGCTGTGTGGTGGTGCGGCATTGCTCACGATGGTGTGTGCGGTGCTGGCGGCGTACCCGCTGTCCCGCTTCAAGTCGAAGTTCAACCGGCCGTTCCTGCTGACCGTGCTGTTCTGCACCGGGTTGCCGATCACCGCGGTCATGGTGCCGGTGTACGGCCTGTTCGTGCAGCTCAACCTGGTCGACACGCTCGGCGGCACGATCATGTTCATGGCGACCAGCGCGCTGCCGTTCGCGATCTGGCTGACCAAGACGTTCATGGACGGCGTGCCGATCTCCCTCGAGGAAGCGGCCTGGGTCGACGGCGCGAGCAACATGCAGGCGCTCCGGCGGATCGTGCTGCCGCTGATGTGGCCGGGGATCGCGGTGGTGCTGATCTTCACCTTCATCGGCATGTGGGGCAACTTCTTCGTCCCGTTCATGCTCCTGCTCTCCCCGGAACGCCTCCCCGCCTCGGTCAGCATCTTCACCTTCTTCGGCCAGTACGGCGAACCCAACTACGGCCAACTGGCGGCGTACTCCCTCATCTACACCACGCCCGTCCTCCTGCTGTACCTCTTGCTGAGCAGGAAACTCGGCGGAGCCTTCGCCCTCGGCGGCGCCATCAAGGGCTAGTACGACGGCCCGAGCAAACGACACCGCTGCGAGGCGGCCGCCTAGTCGGCCGCCTCCGGCGGCGCGCGCGGACCGGTGTGACCGATCGGGGTTGCGGGCGGCGCGTTGGTCAGTTGTCGGACCTCGTTGGCAGGGTCTTGTGGGTTTGTTGCCAGAAGGTGAGTTTTTGTTGGAAGGTCCAGTCCCATTGGGTGTCTGGCGTGGCGTTGGCGTAGCGGTCGAGGGCGATCGGCGCCAAGGGGCCGGTGGCTTCCGGGACGCGGTCGAGGACTAGGGACAGTCGGACGACGAAGGTGACCAGGCGGGTGAGACGGGGGTGGTCGTGTGAGGTCTCGAGTTCCTTGAGCTGAGCGCGGAGTTGTTTGATCGTGCGTAGGGCCGTGCGACGTTCGGCCCTGCCGGGTGCCGGGGCGAGGTCGTCGGGCGGGATGCCGAGGAGCTCTGCTACGTCGTCCAGCGGGACCTCGGTGGCGGCGGGTTTGCGCAGTAGGCGGGGCTTGTCGGCCTGGAGGCGTTCGGCGATCTGGTCGAGCAGTTCGTCCAGGCCGTGGACGACCTCGGGCAGGGCGAGATCGGCGGTCTTCCGCCGGCTGCTGGCCAACGCGGTGACGCGGTCGTGGTCAGCCTCGACCACCTTCCGTACGGTCGGCGGCCAGTCGTCGAGGCCGACGAGCTGTTCCTGCCGCGGCGCGGACGGGTTGAGGTCACCGGCGTTGAGCGGCTTGGCGCCGGAGCGCGCCGCGGTGATCTCCTCTTCGAGCTTCTTCTGCGGACCCGGAACGATTGAGCTCACCCATGCACCCTACGCAGGTTCCGGTGTCGGTTGGGTTGTGGGTTTCGGGGAGTGACGGTTCGGCGTACGGTCTGTGACCATGGGTGGTGTGGTTGCCCGGAGGTGGATCGGGTTCAGTGCGGCGCGTGGGCCCGTGGCGCTTGTGGTGCTCGTGGTCGGGGTGGCCGCGGTGGCGGTGGCCGTGGGTGGGCGGGAGTTGGTGTTCGGGTATCAGAGCCCGGCCGCACATCTCGTGCTCGAGACCGTCAACGCCTGCGTCGCGCTGCTGCTTGCTTACCTGGTCTATGGGCGGTTCCGGCGGAGCAACAAGTGGCAGGATCTCCTGCTGCTGCAGGGACTTACGCTGCTCGGAACGGCGAACGCGCTGCTCAGTGTCACGCTCGTGGAGGCCGATCCGGTAGGCCCGGTCGGCTTGTGGCTGCCGCCGTCCCTGCGGATCCTCGGAACGTTGCTGATCGCAGCGTCCGCCCTGCTCCCAGGCCGCACGGCTCGTCTTCGCGGCTCGCGGTACTGGGCGCTCGCGCCGGTTGTCGTGGCGGTAGCAGTGCTCGGTGCGGTGTTGTCGTGGCGAAGGGACTCGCTGCCGCGGGCTGCGCTGGGTGGCGGCGCGGGGTTCTCCTCGAGTACGGACGGGCACGCGGCTCTGCTGGTCGCGCAGATCGTGACGCTCACCTGTTTCGCCGTGGCTGCAGTGGCGTTCACCATCCAGGCACGAAGTCGAGACGACGTACTGCTGCGCTGGCTCGGTCCGGCGTGCGCGTTGGGTGCGTTCGCGCGGCTGAACTACCTGATCTTTCCTTCGGATCACCCTGACTGGTTGTACAGCGGCGACGTACTGCGGACCGGTTCCTACTTCCTCCTGCTCATCGCCGCCGGCCGGGAGATCAGCAGGCACTGGGCCGCGCAGGCCGAGGCCGCGGTGGCCGAGGACCGGCGGCGGGTGGCCCGCGAGATGCATGACGGCGTCCTGCAGGAGCTCGGCTACATCCGCTCGGAGATCGCGGCCTTCACGGTCGAGGACCGGCCACGGGTCGAGCGGGTCCTCGGGGCCAGCGAACGTGCGCTCGACGAGGCGCGGCAGATGCTCGAGGCACTCGGCCGGCCGGACAACGAGCCGCTCGGTCTCGTGCTGCACCGCGCCGTCGAACAGGTGGCGCAGCGGTACGGCGTCACCCTCGACCTGGAGCTGGACGAGTCGATCGTGGTCGACCGGCCGCAGCGGCACGCGCTTGTCCGAATCGCGAGGGAGGCGATGCTGAACGCCGTACGTCATGGCAGGGTGGAACGGGTCAAGCTCGAGCTGGGCCGCGATGCCGAGGGGAGTTATCTGCGGGTCGCCGACGACGGGGCCGGTTTCGACCCAGGGGTGCGGCAGACCGGATTCGGGCTGATCAGTATGCGCGAGCGTGCGGAGGCTCTGCCCGGGACCTTCGAACTCAGCTCGCGGCCAGGCAGGGGGACGACGGTGATGATCAGGTGGTGAACCCGGAACCGCATCGGGTCGTGATGGCCGACGACCATCCGCGGCTGCGGGCGCATATCCGGCAGGCCCTGGAGGCGGGCGGCTTCGAGGTGTGCGCGGAGGCAGCCAACGGACCGGAGGCCGTCCGGTTCACGCAGGAGCACCAGCCGGACGTCGTCCTGCTCGACATCCACATGCCCGGCGGCGGGATCCGGGCCGCGGCGGAGATCGCCCGGCTGTTGCCGGAGATCGCGATCGTGATGCTCACCGTCTCCCGGGACGACAACGATCTGTTCGACTCGCTCCGGGCCGGGGCGTCCGGCTACCTGCTCAAGGACACCGACCCCGATCGGCTGCCCGCCGCGCTGCGCGGGGTGCTGTCCGGCGAGGCCGCGATCCCGCGGTCGCTGGTGGCCCGCATCCTGGACGAGTTCCGGGAGCCGGGCCGGCGGCGGCTGGGCCGGCGATCGAAGGCGGCCGGGTTGCTGACGTCACGCGAATGGGAGGTGATGGCCCTGCTCGGTGAAGGGTTGACCACCGACGACGTCGCCAAGCGCCTGTTCCTGTCGCCGACCACGGTCCGGGTGCACATCTCGTCCGTACTGCGCAAGCTTCGCGTCAAGGACCGTCAGTCGGCCATCGACCTGCTGCGCGACGACCGGTCGTGACGACCAAGACCGACCGTGGGGGCGGCTCCCCCTCCCCGCCGCCCACACGATCGGTCTGCTCCTCCCCGAAGTCCTACTTCCGCAGGTCGAACTGCGCCGAGACAGCGCTGGTGAAGCTGCTGTCCGAGACGGTGACCTTGTAGCTGCCCGCCGTCAGCGCAGCGCCGGTGTGCTGGCTGAGCTTGGTCGACAGGTTGTAGATGTACTGCGTGTCCGACCAACGCATCTGCAGTCCGTTGGTGGCCACGGTCTCGAGCGCGGTCTCGTTCAGCGTGCCGTCCGGCGTGGCGTCGAGCTTGGACAACGCGACGGTCGGGGTCAGCGTCGAGACGGCGGCTCCGTCGCAACCGGTGACCGTGATCTTGACCGGGATGGTGCTGCCGAGCTTGAACACGCTCTTGGTTCCGGTGGAGTTGATCGGCTGCATGATCGCGCTGGGCGTGTTCTGGGTGGCGAAGGACGCGGTGGCCGCGTCGTTGCCGCCGTCGTCGTCCATGACCGAGACACCGATCGTGTAGGTGCCGTTCGCGCCGTACGTGTGGGTGCCGGCGACCGCGGCGGTGGCCGGGTCGGCGACCGTCGTTGCACTGTCGCCCCAGGAGATGGCGGCGGTGTGGGTGTCGCCGGTGCCCGGGTCGGTGAACGGTGCGCTGACGGAGACCGCGCAGGCGCTGATCCTCGTCGCGGTGACCGGGCCGACCGTCGGTGCCACGTTGGACGCGGTCCAGTCGAAGGTCTCGGTCGCAGCGGCGTGCTCGCCGTCGCTGGCCTGCACGACCACGCTGCCGGTCGCATCGTCGGTGGTGCTGTGCGACCACGACCAGGTGCCGTCGCCGTGGTCGGTGACGGTTCCGGCGCCGCTCACCTTGCTGATCGTCAGAGTTTGGTTGCCATCGGCATCGGTGAAGGCGCCGGCCGTAGTCAGCGCGGAGCCTTCGTCGCCGTTCCCGTCGGCCGGTGCCGCGGCTGCCGCCGGGGCGTAGGAATTCGGGTCGCAGGCGTTGCCGAGGGCGTCGCCATCCGCGTTGGCCTGGTCGGCGTTGGCCGCCGCCGGGCAGTTGTCGGACGCGTCCGGTACGCCGTCGTTGTCGCCGTCAGGGTCGACGACCACCGGGGTCGTCACGTCGATGGGAATCCGGACGTTGTTGTTGAAGGTCCCGGAACCGGTGGTGTTGGTGCTGATCGTCGCGGTCACGGTGCCGTCGACCGCGCCGGCCGCGGCGGTGAAGCTGACCGTCTGGGCCACTCCACAGCCGGTGAAGCTCAGCGCCGCCGGCGAGGCGGTCACACCGGCCGGAGTGATGAAGGTGATGACGAACTGCTCGCCCGGATCGATGTTGCAGCCGGGCTCGCTGTCCCCGCTGTTGGCGACCACCCGGACGTCGGCCGATCCGGTCGACGCCGGGTCGCCGGCGACCAGTGACACACTGGCGGTGCCCTCCACCGTGTCGTTGATGTTGTCAGCGTGCGCGATGCCACTGACAGTGAGGGCGGCGGCCGCGGCAATTGCCGCCCCCGTGGCCGCTCGCCGCGCCATCGTGCCGTGCTTGGTCATGTGTTGCCTTCCCCGTGATTGATGTGCACCCCTCCGCGCACACCAGTTGGCGGTAACGCTAGGTAACAATCTCCGCCCAGGCCAGGGACCAAAGTCCCTTTGAGCGTTCAAACACCTAAACGCTCGCGGCGGAGGCACCGGCGGGGGAGGCGCCGGGCACGGCACGGGATGGTCACGATGCGCAGTTCGAGGGCTGCCGCTTCGGGCCCGGTTTCGCTACCTTTGGGTATTGGTCCCTCGATTTGCAGGAGGCTCCGTGAAGATCAACGACGTACTGCGCGGCAAGGGCAACCAGGTCGTCACCATCTCCCCAGAAGCCACTGTCACCGAACTGCTCGCCCTGCTGGCCGACCACAACATCGGCGCCGTCGTGGTGAGCCCGGACGGAACCTCCGTGGCCGGCATCGTCTCCGAGCGGGACGTGGTCCGGCTCATGAACGGCACCCCGGACGCGGGTGACGTCCGGGTCAGCTCGATCATGACGTCCCAGGTCCACACCTGTACGCCGGACGACCACATCGACAACCTGATGCGGCTGATGACGGACCGCCGGATCCGGCACGTCCCGGTCGTGGTCGACGGTGCACTGACCGGTCTGGTCAGCATCGGCGACGTGGTCAAGTCCCGGATCGGCGAGCTCGAGTTCGAGCGCGAGCAACTGTCGAACTACATCAGCCGCTAAATCCCCCGCGTAGGCGCCGCCAGAGGTCTACAGTCCGTCCATGGAACCGACACCTCCCACGGGCGGGGACTCCGGTACGCCGTCGTCCGGGCAGCCTCCGCACGCCGGGCCTCCCTACCCTGGCTCACCGCAGCAGCCGGGGCCCGCACAACCAGGCCCTGGGTACGGCGGCCAGCCGTACGGTCAACCGCCGTACCCAGGCCAGCCGCCCTACCCGGGTCAGCAGTACCCGGGTCAGCAGTACCCGGGCCAACCGCCGTACCAAGGCCAGCAGTACACCGGCCCGCAGAAGACGAGCGTGCCGGCGATCCTGTCGCTCGTGTTCGGGGTGATCGGCGGGATCCTGATCAGCGTCATCCTGGGCGTCGTCGCGCTCGCCCAGATCCCCAAGAAGAACCAGAAGGGCAAGGGGCTGGCCATCGCCGGCCTGGTCATCTCCGGCGTCTGGCTGGTCGGGCTCGTCGTACTGGCGGCCGTGTTCGGCGACGGTGAGCCGGACCGGGACGCCTCGGGTCAGGTCACCACGACGCAGAACGCCCGAGCGGACAAGCTCCGCGTCGGTGACTGCGTGAAATCGATCAGCGAGGCCGCGGAGGTCCGCAATCTCGAGCTGGTGCCCTGCGACCAGCCGAACGGCGGGAAGGTGTTCGCCGTGTTCGAGCTGCCCGCGGGAAAGTGGCCGGGGCTGACCGCCGTCCAGACGGCCGCGGAGAAGGGCTGCGTCGACCGGTGGACGGCGACGGGCAAGCAGCTCGCCGACAACGAGGACATCATCTACCTGCACCCCATCGAGACCGGCTGGAGCCTCGGCGACCGCGGCGCGACCTGCCTGGTCACACCGAAGTAGCGAAGGCCAGCAACACCATCCCGAGCACGAAGAGCAGGCCGAGGCCGAGCAGAGCGGTCCCGATCAGGCCGCAGATCTGCCCGGCCTGGGCCATGCCCCGGTTGTTGTAGACGCCGGGCGACGCGTCGATCTCGGCGAGGGCCTGGCTGCCGAGCCACCAGGCGACCGGCGAGACGACCAGCAGGCCGGTGCACAGCGCGATCGCGCCGAGCACCAGGGAAACGGTGGCCTGCGAGTGGTCCCGGAGGATGCCGTACGCGGGCTGGTTCGGGAATCCGGGCTGGAGCGGGTATGACGGCGACCAGAAGGTGTGGGTCCGGTCCGTCGCGTCGGTGGGACGATCCGTGAACGACATGCTGCTCCTCTGCTCAGTGCCCCCGGGTACTGAGCAGAGGAGGGCAGGCCGTCAGCTCAGTTCGATCAGGTCGCCCATCGCCAGCTGGGTCAGCTGCGGCCGGACGTCCTTCGCTTCTCCTACGACGACGACCAGTAGGCCGTTGGTTCCGACGTACCGGCGGTAGGCCTCGGTGGCCTCGTCGGCGGTGGTGGCGGCGATCTGGGCCAGGTAGGTGTCGGCGAAGCCGATCGGTACGCCGTTCGCGATGTTGCTGCCGACCTGCTGGGCGACCGAGTCGGCCTGCTCGTACCGCAGCGGGGCGGTCCGGATCAGGCTGTCCTTCGCCTCCTGGACCTCCAGCTCGGTCAGCCCGTCACGCGCCTCCCGCAGGATCCGGAGCGCGTCGCTGATCGCGGCGCCGGTCACCTCGGTGCGGACGGCGCCGCCCAGGCTGAACGTGCCGCCCTTGCGCGGCGCGGCGAAGCTGGTCCGCGTGCCGTAGGTGTAGCCCTTCTCCTCGCGCAGCACGGTGTCGACGCGCGAGGTGATCGTGCCGCCGACCACGTGGTTCGCGACCGCGGCCGCGCCCCAAGCGGGATCGCGGCGGTCCGGACCGGCGCAGCCGATCAGGAGCTGGCTCTGCACGGACCCCGGCCGATCGACCAGTACGACGCGATCGCCCGGGATGTAGAGCGGTTCGGGTGTGTCCACCGCAGGCCCGGACGCGGAGGTCCAGCCGCCGAACGCCTCGTCGATGATCCCGGCCACGTCCACGCCGGTCGCGTCACCTGCGAACAGGATCTGGGCCCGGCCCGGGCCGATGTTGTCGCGGTAGAACTCGGCCACCCGCACGTTGGTCAGCGGCCGGATCGTATCCGGCGTACCGGCGGTCGGGCGGGACCGCCGCGTCGACTGGTCGAACAGGTTCGCCGCGAACGCCTCGCGGGCCCGGTAGCCGGCGTTCGCCCGCTCCTGGTTGATCTCGCCGAGCCGGATCGTCACGTGCCGGCCGACATCGGCCTGGTTGAACGCGGGCCGGGTGACCGCCTCGGCGAGCAGCTTCACCGCCGGGGCCAGGTGGGACACCGGCACCGAGATCTCCACGTGCAGCGCGTCCGAGCTGACATCCACGCCGTACGCCGCTCCGTGCCGCTCGAGAGCGGCGGCGAACTCGTTGGCCGATCGCAGCTCGGTGCCCTCGTCGAGGGTCCGGGACATGATCGTCGCGACGCCCTCGACCTCACGCGGCTCGGCGATCAGCGGCATCGCGATCGTCACCCGGACAGTGGCGACGTACTGGCCGGGGCGGTCGAAGACGTGCACCGGGGTGCCGGCGGCGGTCGTGGTGGTGATCGCGTCCGGGAACTTCCACGGGCGGGGAGCGCCGACGGACGGCGGAGTGGTCAGAACCTGGTTCATGCTTGCTCTCCTGCCGTCTCGGTACGGCGGTAGGTCACCTGGGCGCGGCCGGAAGCGCGGATCCACTGTGATGCCGCGTTCTGGACCTGCTCCACCGTCACCGCGCGGACCTGGTCGATCCGGGTGTTGATCCGGTTCGGGTCGCCGAACAGCAGCGCGTGGTGGGAGATCTCGTCGGCCCGGCCGGCGCAGGTCGCCAGCTGCTCCAGCCAGTCCCGCTCGGCCTGCGCCTGAACGGTGGCCAGCTCGTCCTCGGTGATCCCGCCCTCGGCCAGCTTCTCGATCTCCTCGAGCAGCGCGTCCTCGACCTTCTGCAGGTCCACGCCGTCGGAGGCGATCCCGGTCAGCGTGCCGAACGAGACCCCGCCGATCAGCGGCAGCGCGCCGCCGGACACCGACTGCGCGATCTGCTCGTCACGGACCAGGCGCCGGTTCAGCCGGCCGCTCTGACCGGCGGCGAGGATGTCGAGCGCGAGACCGGCCGCGTCCAGCTCCGGCGTCCCGTCGACGGGCAGCCGGAACATCATCGTGATCAGGTCGGACGGTACGTCGGAGACGACGTCGTCACGCAGTACGTCGGTCAGCGGGCCGATCGTCCCGTCCGGGGCGGCCGGCGGCTTCGCGATCGCCGGCAGGTGGCCGAAGTACCGCTTGGCCGCGTCGAAGGCGTCCTCCTCGGAGACGTCACCGACGATGGTCAGGACGGCGTTGTTCGGGCCGTAGTACTTGCGGAAGAACGCGTGCACGTCCTCCACCGAGGCGGCGTCGAGGTCGGCCATCGAGCCGATCGTCATGTGCGCGTACGGGTGGTCGGCCGGGAAGGTGAGCTTGACCAGTCGCTCGTAGGAGTCGCCGTACGGGCGGTTGTCGTAGCTCTGCCGCTTCTCTTCCTTCACCACGTCGCGCTGGTTGTCCAGGTTCTCCTGGTTGACCGCGTCGAGCAGGTAGCCCATCCGGTCGGCCTCGAGCCACAGGGCCAGGTCGAGTCCGCCGCTGGGCAACGACTCGAAGTAGTTGGTCCGGTCGAAGAAGGTGCTCGCGTTCAGGCTCGCGCCGGCGGTCTCCAGCAGGCTGAAGTGCTGACCGGACGCGACGTTGCGTGACCCCTGGAACATCAGGTGCTCGAACAGGTGCGCAAACCCGGTCAGTCCGGCCGGCTCGTGCCGTGATCCGACGTCGTACCAGAGGTTCACGGCAACGATCGGTACGGCGCGGTCCGAGCTGACGACGACCCGTAAGCCGTTGTCGAGCGTCTGCTCGGCGATGGGGTAGGTCAAGGGCATGCCAGCCACCCTACGTGGTCCGCGAATTCCTCGCGTTGAGATGTCGATCTCGCCCAGGCTCGCGCATCGGAGTGGTAGATGCTGGATTCAGACCGACACACGAGAGGTGACATCAGTGGGCAAGTGCCTGGTGATGATCTACGACAACGAGGCGGCGTGGGCGGCTGCCGACCCTTCGGTCGCCGAGGCGAACCACCAGCGGCACCAGGCGTTCGCCGCGGCCAACGGGGCCGCACTTCGCGGCGGTGCTCAGCTGGGTGAGAGCGACACCGCGACGTCGATCCGCTCCGACGGCAGCGGCGGGTTCGTGGTCACCGACGGGACGTTCGTCGAGACCAAGGAAGTGATGGGCGGTTACTACCTGATCGAGGCGGCCGACCTTGACGAGGCGCTGGCGATCGCCAAGCAGGTGCCGGCGCCGATGGGCGGGGTCGAGGTTCGGCCCATCATCAACGGTGGATGACTCGGTCGCCCAGGCTGTGGCGGAGGCCCATTCGAGTGAGTGGGCCTTCGTTCTGGCCGCCACGGCCCGGGTGGCGGCGGACCTGGATCTGGCCGAGGACTGTGTGCAGGACGCGTACGCCAAGGCCCTTGTGCACTGGCAGGAGCAGGGCATCCCACGGCGGCCGGGTGCGTGGTTGACGACCGTTGCCACTCGCCGGGCGCTGGAACTCGGGCGCCGGGCCGGAGTGGCGGAGCGGAAGCTGCCGCTGTTGATGCCGGACCCGGTCGACGATCTCGGCGCGGAGGTGTTCCCGGACGACCGGTTGCGGCTGGTGTTCACCTGCTGCCATCCGGCGCTGGCGCAGGAGACGCAGATCGCGCTCACGCTCCGGCTGGTGTGCGGGCTGTCGTCGGCGGAGATCGCGAAGGCGTTCCTGGTCAAGGAGACCGCGATGCAGGCCCGGATCACCCGGGCGAAGCAGAAGATCTCGAAGTCGGGGATCGCTTACCGGATCCCGCGGCTGACCGAGCTGCCGGAGCGCATCGACGCGGTGCTGGACGTCGTACACCTGGTCTACACGGCCGGGCACACGGCTGCGGATGGGGCGGAGCTGTCACGGCCGGACCTGGCGCAGCGTGGGCTTGATCTGGCGCGGATGGTGCGACTGCTGCTGCCGGACAGCGGTGAGGCTACGGCGCTGCTCGCGTTGCTCCTTCTGACGCAAGCGCGGCAGGCTGCCCGGGTCGACGTTGCCGGGCAGTTGGTGCTATTGGAGGACCAGGACCGTTCTGTGTGGGACCGGTCGCTGATCGAGGAGGGCCTCGCCCTGGTGCATGAGGCCTTGGGGTGGCCGGTGGGTCGGTTCGGGCTGATGGCTGCTACCGCTGCCGTGCATGCCGAGGCGGAGCGGTGGGAGGACACCGATTGGCAGGAGATCCTCGGGTTGTACGACCTCCTGCTGGCCCGCTGGCCGTCACCGGTCGTCGCACTCAACCGCGTGGTGGCCCTCAGCTACGTCGACGGTCCGGAGGCCGCGCTGCGAGAGCTCCGCTCGTTGGCCGACGACCCGACGCTCGCCACCTACCCCTACCTGGCATCCACGCGCGCTGAACTGTTGCGCCGTACCGGCAACTGGACGGAGGCCGTCGCCGCCTACGAAGAGGCGCTGGCGTTCACCAGCAACGGTGTCGAGGCTGATTTCTTGGTACGGCGGATTACTCGAGGCGCTTGAGGACCTCGTCGTGGAGGCGGCCGTTGGTGGCGACGGCGTTGGGGCCGTTCGGGCCGGGGACGCCGTCGACCGAGGTGAACTTGCCGCCGGCCTCGTCGACGATGATGGCGAGCGCGGCCATGTCGTACAGGTTGAGCTCGGGTTCGGCGGCGATGTCGACGGCGCCCTCCGCGACCAGCATGTACGACCAGAAGTCGCCGTACGCGCGGGTCCGCCAGCAGGAGTCCATCAGGTCGGCCCACTGGTTCTTCTTGCCGAGCTTCTCCCACCCCTTGAGGGAGGCGTACGACAGGGACGCGTCCTCGATCTTGCTCACGTCGCTGACCCGGCACGGCTGCGACGAGTGCAGGGCGCGGCCGGTCCAGGCGCCGTCGCCGTACGACGCCCACCAGCGCTTTCCGAGGGCCGGGGCGGAGACCACACCGACGACCACCTGGTCCTCGATCATCAGGCTGATCAGCGTCGCCCAGACCGGGACGCCGCGGATGTAGTTCTTGGTGCCGTCGATCGGGTCGACCACCCAGCGGCGCACACCCCAGCCGGAGGTCCCGTCCTCCTCGCCCACGAACGCGTCCCGCGGCCGGGCCCGGGCGAGCGTCTTGCGCATTACATCCTCGACCTTCTTGTCCGACTCGCTCACCGGGGTGAGGTCCGGCTTGGTGGCGACGTGCAGGTCGAGCGCCTTGTAGCGGTCCATCGTGGTCGAGTCCGCGTCGTCGGCCAGGATGTGGGCGAGCCGCAGGTCATCCGTGTGCGAAGGCATGCCGGAAGGCTAGCCTGATCGCCCGCTCAACGGGGTAGTGCCTCCTCAAGAAACGTTCGGCACGCCTGGCGGCGCCCCAGACGCCCGCTGGCGGCGTTGTCGTCGTCGCGCAATGCTCCGCATTGCTCTCCTCCTCCGCCTTGCCAGCGAACGACTGGACCACCGCCAGTCGCACCAACGTCTCTCGAGGAGGCACAGGTGTCCGCAAAGGTTGCGGAACGGTTGCGGCGTGGATTGAACCGAACGGGGTCGTTGAACGTGCAGTTAGTGTCTGATCACGTCGACGACTGCCATGGAGGCGTCAATGTTCGAGCGCATCGGGGACCTGCCACTGCATGTGCTGGTGATTCACGCCGCGGTGATCGTGCTGCCGGTGGCTGCCCTCACCGCGATCGCCTTCGCGGTCCTGCCGGGCTGGCGCTGGCTGCTCCGCTGGCCGGCCCTGCTGCTCGGGCTCGGTTCGCTGGTCCTCGCGTACGTCGCGAAGGAGAGCGGGGAGGCGTTCGTCGCCGCCGTGCCGACGCTGGAGCAGGCGGTGCGGGTGCACAAGGACCGGGGCAACCTGCTGTTCTGGTACTGCCTGATCTTCGCGGTGATCGCCGTCGCCGCCTTCCTGCTGCTCGGCGGCACGTCCGCGCTGGCCAACGGAAAGGGTGCGAAGGCAACGAAGAGCAGGCCGCTGGAGCTGCTCACCAGCGCGGCCGTCGTGGTGATCGGCGTACTGGTCATCTGGCAGACCATCCGCACCGGTGACGCGGGTGCGAGGGCGGTCTGGGACGGGCAGTTGCCTAAGTAGCCTCTGCGGCCGGTGGGGGACTCTCACGACCTTCGCGGCTGGCGAGGAGGCGCCTGAAGGAGGCGACGCGTTCGCGGTCGACGCCCTCGGCCTCGTCCAGGGCGCAGTCGGGTGCGGTCTCGGTATGGGTACAGCCGCGCGGGCAGTCCTCGGCGACGTCGGCCAGGTCGGGGAACGCGTGGATCAGCTTGTCCGGATCGACGTGGGCCAGGCCGAACGAGCGGATGCCCGGGGTGTCGATGATCCAGCCGCCGGCCGGCAACCGCAGTACCAGGGCGGTGACCGACGTATGGCGGCCACGACCGGTCACCTCGTTGACCACGCCGATCGCCCGGTCCGCGCCCGGGATGAGCCCGTTGACCAGGGTCGACTTGCCGACGCCGGAGTGGCCGACGAAGACGCTGGTGCGGTTGTCCAGCTGCTCCTGGAGAGCGCTGAGGTCGCCGCCTTGCTGGGTTGCGACCGATTCCACGCCGAGGGGGCGGTAGATGGACAGCAACGGATCCGGGTCGGCGAGGTCGGTCTTGGTCAGACAGAGCAGTGGACGCATCCCGGCGTCGTACGCGGCGACGAGGAAGCGGTCGATCAGGCCGGTCCTGGGTTCAGGGTTGGCGACGGCGACGACGATGACGAGTTGGTCCGCGTTCGCCACCAGAGGGCGTTCGATCGGGTCGTCGTCATCGGCCGAGCGGCGAAGCAGCGTCGTACGGGGGAGGACTTCGACGATCCGGGCGAGGGTGCCGTCGTCGCCGCTCGCGTCGCCGTCGAGTTTGACCTGGTCGCCGACGATCACGCCCTTGCGGCCGAGTTGCCTGGCCTTCATCGCGGTGACGACCCGATCGCCGGGCTCGACCCAGCACGTGTAGCGGCCGCGGTCGCGGGTGATGACGAAGCCGGTGGCGGCGTCGTCGTACGAGGGGCGGTCCTTGGTCCGCGGCCGGGTCCGGCGCTTCGGCCGGTCGTACCGGGCCTCCTCGTCGTACCGCGACATCAGCTGACGAGCCCCGACCAGAGCTCGGGGAACTCCGGCAGCGTCTTTGCCGTGGTCCCGATGTTCTCGATCTGCAGGCCGTGGACGAGCAGCCCGAGTACGGCGGCCGCGTGCGCCATCCGGTGGTCGTGGTACGTGCCGAAAAGTCCACCATGCAAGGGCTTCGGCCGGATCTCCAGACCGTCCGCCGTCTGCGTCACGTCACCGCCGAGCGCGTTGAACTCGGCCTCCAGCGCCGCCAGCCGGTCCGTCTCATGGTTGCGCAGATGAGCGATCCCGCGCAGGTACGACGGACCGTCCGCGAACGCAGCCACCGCGGCGATCACCGGCGAGAGCTCACCGACCTCGCTCAGATCGAGGTCGACACCCTGCACCCGGCCGGTCCCGCGCACGGTCAGCCCGTCGTCGGTGCGGGTCACCTCGGCGCCGAAGCGGGTGAAGATGTCACGCAGTTGATCGCCCGGCTGGGTGGTCTCGGCCGGCCAACCGGTCACGGTGACCTCTCCGCCGGTGAGGACGGCCGCGGCCAGGAACGGTGCGGCGTTGGACAGGTCCGGCTCGATCGCGGTATCCAGGGCCCGAATGGGGCCAGGGGCAACGACCCAGCGGTTCGGCTCGCTGTCGTCGACCTGGACGCCGCGCTCGCGCAGCATCGCCACCGACATGTCCAGGTGCGGCTGCGACGGCACCGGCTTCCCGTCGTGGCGGATGTCGACGCCCTCGTCGTACCGGGCGCCGGCGAGCAGTAGGGCGGAGACGAACTGGCTGGAGCCGGACGCGTCCAGGGTGACCTTGCCGCCGCGGACCGAGCCCGCGCCGGAGACGGCGTACGGCATCCGGCCGGTGCCGTGGTCGTCGATCTGCACGCCGAGGGAGCGCAGGGCGCCGAGGATGACGTGCATCGGGCGCTCGCGAGCGTACGGGTCGCCGTCGAACTCGATCACGCCGTCGGCCAGCGCCGCCACCGGCGGAACGAACCGCATCACGGTGCCGGCCAGGCCGCAGTCGACGCTCGCCGGGCCCTTGAGCGAGCCGGGGGTGACGGTGACCGTGCTGCCGTTCTCGGTGATGCCGACGCCGAGGGCGGTGAGCGCGGCACGCATGAGCGAAGTGTCGCGGGCCGCGAGCAGGCCGGTCAGGTGGGACGGGCCGTCCGCGATCGCGGCGAGGATGAGCGCACGGTTACTGATCGACTTCGATCCGGGCACCGTGACCCGGCCACTGACCGGTCCTTCCGCCCGTGGCGCCGCCCAGCCCTGCTCCTCGCTCATCCCACTCCTTCGGCTCGATTCTCAGCACTGAGCCTAGCGTCACCGGAGCTGGGCGCTGTCCGGGAGCGTATCGGAGTCTGGATCAGCCGAGGTGGAGCTCCGCCTTTGCGAGCCGGGCGGCCTGCTTGGCGTCGTGGGCGAACTGCTTGGCCTCCCGCTTGGCCGCCTTCGCGCCGCGCTTGGTCTCGCGCTTGGCGGCCCGGGCGCCGTGCGAGGCGCGCCAGGCGACGCCCGGCTTGCCCTCGGTGTCGACCACCGCGAGCAGCAGCCCGCCGAGCAGGCCGAGGTTCTTCATGAACTGGATCCGCTGGACGGCCCGGGCTTCCTTGTCCTTCACCTGCCAGAACGGGTGCCCGGCGACGGTCACCGGAACGAGCGTCGCCGCCAGCGTCGCGGCACCCAGCCGCCGGCCCTTGCCGCTCGCCAGGGCGAGACCGCCGAGGATCTGGACGGCGCCGTTCAGCCGGACCAGGTTGACCGTGGTCTCGGGGATGCGATCACCGATCTGTGGCGGCGCGACCTTCTTCACCATCGGCACCAACCGGTCCGTCACCGGCTGGGCCTTCGGTACCAACGGCTCCGGGTTCCGGATCGAATTCGCACCTTGGACGACGAAGATCATCGAGAGCAACGGCCTGGCCAGTGCGCGCACGACAGTCATGCCTCCTTCATACACCAAGAGTTGTGTGACTCCCGGTACCCAACTGTCAGATGGCGCACCCATCCGGGCCGCAGGCGGCGTCGTCGGTCGTGCCGGGGCTGGTGATCAGGGTGACCGGCTTGCGGTCGGCGTTCGCCCGGCGGAGGGCCTCGCGGAACACCTCGACCGGCTGTGCACCGCTCACGCCGTACTTCTCGTCGATGACGAAGAACGGCACCCCGTTCGCGCCGTACGCCAGCGCCTGGGCCTGGTCGGCGGCTACTTCTTCGGCGTACGTCGTACCCGCGAGAACGTCGGCGACACGGTCTTCCGGCAGGCCGGTCTCCTCGGCCAGGCTCGCGAGGGTCGCGTGGTCGCCGACCGGGAGGCCGTCGGTGAAGTAGGCCTTCAGCAGGCGCTCCTTGAGGCGGTCCTGGGTGTTGGCGGGGACCTGGCCGGCGTCGACCAGTTCGCGGGCGAGGTGCAGCAGGCGGTGCGCGTCGACGGTGTTGGCGGACTTGGCCTGGTCGAGGTGGTACTCGAGCCCGAGCTCGGCGGCGATCTCGGTCACGTGCGCGTTGGCCTGCACGCCCCACTCGCGGCCGCGACCGTACTTCTCACCCAGCCGGGTCGGCAGGTCCCGGGGGTCGTCGTTGGTCGACGACGGGTCGAGCTGGAAGCTGTGCCAGACGATCTCGGCCTGGTCGCCGTTCTCCGCCAGTGCCTGCTCGAGGCGGCGCTTGCCGATGTAGCACCACGGACACACCACGTCGGACCACACATCAATACGCATGCTCGCGGCAACCTCGGTTGTGCCGGACCTATTCCCAACCAGCCGCCGGTGTGACGCGTCTGACGCCGCATGGACGATCAACTGGTGCGCGGACTCTTGCAGGAGCAACACCCAGACCTGGCGGACCTGGAGCTCCGCAAGGTGGTCGGAGGCTGGGACAACGCGATGTGGCGGCTCGGCGACGAGTTGGCGGTGCGGTTGCCGCGGACGGAGCGCGGACCGGAGCTCCTGCGGAAGGAGTACCGCTGGCTGCCGGAGCTCGCGCCGCGCCTGCCGTTGCCGGCGCCGGTACCGCAGCGGCTCGGCGAGCCGACCGAACGCTTCCCGCGCACCTGGCTCGTCACCACCTGGGTCGACGGCGAACCGGCCGACCGTACGCCGATCAGAGCCGAGGAGGCCGCGGACACGTTGGCCGGCTTCTTGCGGGCGCTGCACGTGGAGGCGCCTGCCGATGCTCCGCTCAGTCCGGGTCGGGGTGTTCCGCTGAAGAGTCTGCAAGTCGACGAGGCCGGCATCGAGGATGTTGCCCTGCGCAAGATCTGGGCCGAGGCGGTCGCGGCACCGGACTGGGCCGGGCCGCCGGTGTGGCTTCACACTGACCTGCATCCCGCGAACGTCGTCGTCGCGGACGGCACGCTCACCGGGGTGATCGACTTCGGCGACCTGGGTGTGGGCGATCCCGCCGTCGACCTGGCCGCCGCCTGGATCCTGCTTCCCGACGGCACGGCCGACCGTTTCTTCAAGGCCTACGAGGTGGCGGACGACGCGACGATCACCCGCGCCCGCGGCCTGGCGGTCGTCAAGGCACTCGCCCTCATCTCGGTCGGCGACGCCGGCGACAAGGGCCTGCCCGGCGGAAAGCCGACCTGGGGCCCCGCCGGTCGCCGCACCCTGGAGCGGCTCCGCTGAGCAACGCCGGCCGACCAGCGCCGCGGTTCAGCGGTGCCGGTCGATCAAGCCGGCCGCCATGGCCTGTGCGCGGCGGGCCGCGTTGGTGTCGCCTTCGACGGCGGACACGATGGATCCCTTCATGAGGATGTGCCAGGAGCGGGCAAACTCCTCGGGCTCGCGCAGGCCGGCTTCGGCGGCCAGTTGGGCGATCATCGTGCGGATGTTCTTCAAGTGGCGGATGCTGGCCTCGCCGAGGACGTGCGTCGCACGCATCTCCAGCAGCACGTTGACGAAGGTGCAGGCGTCGAACCCGTCGCTGTGGAACCACTCGTCGAACACATCGAAGACCGCCAGGAGCTTCTGTTCCGGTGTATAGCCACGCCGTCGCGCTTCGGCTTCGACCAGGCCGAGGGTCCAGACCTGTTCGCGGTGCTCGAGAACGGCCAGGACGAGGTCGTTCTTCGACGGGAAGTGACGATAGAGCGTTGCTTTGGCGATGCCCGCCTTGGCGATGACCTCTTCGACTCCGACGTCGCGTACACCGCGGGTCGCTATCAGCTGGTAGGCGGTGTCCAGGATGCGTTGCCGTGGTGACGCCGTGCGCTCCGCTATCCCATTGACTGCCATGCTGCGCACCCTACGCCCTGGACTTCGGCTCGGACAGGAGGTAGAAAGAGCTGTCTTCCTATCTGCTTTCCGAGTGGATGGCAGTCGGAGCCTCCCGGCCTCGTCTGACCCGGTACAGCACGTCACCAACGGTGGGTGTGCCGGACGAGCATCAGCGGGATGGAGCCCCGGTTCCGACTTGGAGAAGCCAATGAACTTCCCCGAAGCCGTCCCCGGAGATCCATCGGCGAATCCCGGGGCAGAGCCGATGATCAGCGTGCCCCCGGCCGCCAGGTCGGTGTTCGTGCCCGACGAAGACCGGTTGGAGAACCTGGTCGTCCAGCTGTACGAGGCCTCGGACACCCAAGAGACCGTCGATCGCTTCCTGTCCTTCGCCGTCGAGTTCCTGGAATGCGACCACGCGACCGTCGCGCTGAAGCGCCGTACCGGCATCGCACCGGCCGCGGCGACCGACCACGCGTCCCGCGCCGCACTGACCGCTCAGCTCGAGGTCGGTGAGGGCCCCTGCCTTACGGCGATCTCGACCGGCTTGAGCGTTCTCGTCCCGGACACCGCCGCTGAGACCCGCTGGCCACGGTGGAGTCGCGAAGTCACGCCTCGGGGCCGCTCGGTCTTCAGCATCCCCCTCAACGCGGGCGGCTCCACCCTGGGCGCCTTGAACCTGACCGGTGACCAACCGCACACCTTCGACGCCGCCGACATCAGAGCGCCTCGCCTCGCCACCTACGGCGCCGTGGCGATCGCCTCGGCCCAACAGCACGATTCGCTGCTCGAGGCGGTGGAGTCCGGCAAACGGATCGGCCAGGCCGTCGGCATCCTCAGAGAACGGTTCAGCATCGATGACGTCCGCGCCTTCGAGATCTTGAGGCGCTACTCCCAGGACAACAACACCAAACTGCGCGACGTCGCCGAGCATGTGCTCGACACCGGCCAGCTCCCCGGCTGAGCTGTCACCGTCTTATCGAGTTGCCTCGACGGCGGTGGCGATGAGGTCGGCGACGGCCTTTGGCTGGGACACCGCGACGGCGTGGGAGGCGTTGACCTCGATCGTGGTGGCGTTGGCGCGGGCCGCCATCGTGCGCTGGCCGTCGGGGTGGATCGCCTGGTCGCCGGTGGCCACCAACGCGTGAACCGGCAGGCTCTTCCAGCTCGCCGGGCCGGACTTCTCCTCGAAGGCCGCGGCCGCGATCGGGCGCTGGAACCGGCCCAGCAGCTCCGCGGTCGGTACGTCGGCCGCGAACAGTGCCGGGAACTTGTCCAGCGCGATGCTCAGGAACGTCTCCGCACCGCCGTCATCGGTCGGCAGCTGGTGCGGGACGAGACCGGAGGCGAAGTCGTTGGCGGGGAAGCTGCCGAGCAGATCCTGCAGGCTCTCACCCTCGTCCGGGGCGAACGCGGCGACGTAGACGAGGCCGGCCACGTTGTCGGCCTGGTTCGCGGCGTTGGTGATCACGGCGCCGCCGTACGAGTGCCCGACCAGGACGACCGGGCCGTCGATCTCGCGGACCTGGGCGGCGACCCGGCTGCCGTCGATGCCGGCGCCGCGCAGCTCGTTCGCCACCGCCAGGGCGGGAATGCCGCGGTTGGTCAGCTCCTCGATCACGCCGGACCAGCTCGAACCGTCCGCGAACGCACCATGCACCAGGACGACGGTCGGGGTCTTGTCAGTCATTGTTCTCGATCTCCTTCGGTTGACGTTGCAAGAAGGAAACCGCGTGCGGCCGGTCCGGCGGATCGACTGAACAGCTGAACTTGCCGGCCTCGGATCGCGCCGTTGCCGGCCTGGGTGCACCCAAAACTCATGCGTTCGGGGGAGGACTGAACCTTTCCAGCACCAGGCGGGTCAGCTGGACCCGCGAGTTGACGCCGAGTTTGCCGAAGGCGGAGCGGAGGTGGGTGCCGACGGTGCTGGCGGAGAGGACGAGCTCCTCGGCGGCCGAGCGGTTGGTGTGGCCCTCTGCGACGAGCAGCGCGACCCGGCGCTCCATCGGGGTGAGCGCCTCCCAGCCCTCCTCGGCACGGGGTGCCACAGCGGCCCAGCGACGTCGCCGTACCCCGGCTGCCTGGAGCACGGCCTGGATCCGGCTGGCGGGCGCGGTGGCGCCGAGCGTGGTCAAGGTGTCGAGGGCGTGCTCCAGCGTCGCGATGCCGGTCGCCCGGTCGCCGATCTCGAGTTCGGCCCGGCCGTAGCGTTCCTCGGCTCGTGCCAGGAGCACTGGTCGGTGGGCCTCGCGCAACAGCTCTGTCGCTGCCGCCAGCCTCTTCAGGTCGTTGCCAGCGGCCACCAACTCGGCAGCTCCCCGGAAGGCTGTCGAGGCAGTTGCCGCGGCCTGGGCGGCCAGCTGGTCCTTGGCGTCTGCCTGCACGAGTATGTCGGTCCGTTGGGGGAAGTCGAGTGGTACGTCGTACAACCGGGTGGCGGCCTTGGTGTCGCCGTCGGCGATGGCGAGCAGCGCGTTGATGGTCGGATCGTGCCCCGCGAGTTCCCGGGCCTCGGTGAGGTGGCCGCGTAGCAGAGCGATCAGGGCGAGCACTTGCTGCGCGACTGGTGCGTGTGTGGTGTCGTGGAGGTCGGTCATCCACCGCAGACCGGTCTTGGCGGCGTCTTCCGCGTCTTGCAGGTTGCCTGCTGCCAGTTCGAGCCTTGCCCGGAGTACTGCGAGTTGAGGTGCGGACCACGAGTCGCCGGCGCTCAGCAACTCGCGCACGCGCTCCAACGCCGTCGGAAGCTCGTCAGCCTCCGCACGGCAGTAGAGCTCACCTACCTCGACCAGGGCGTCTGGCAGATCAGTGATTGCCCGCCGCGCCTCGACGTACAGGTCGCGGGCTACCTCGTACCTGCCCTCGGCGCGGGCGCGCTCGGCGGCAGCGACCTGGAGCAGTGCGGTCGCTTCGGGATCGTCCGGTGTGCCTGGAGCTTCTGCGCCTGTCAGGACTCGGTAGGCGGCCAGCCGCTCAGCGAGGTGCGGTGCTGCGTTGTCGACGGTGAGCTCTTGGACATCCAGTCGGCCGGTTGCCCACTGCTGTGGGGCCAACAGCAGTCGGAGTGACGCCCGGAGGTCAGGTGTGATGGGACCGCGGTAGAGCGCCGTACCGCTGAGCAGGTCGTCGGCGAAGGCCTTTGCACGGTCGTACTGGCGGGCGGCGAGTAGGACACTGACCACGTCGTCACCGACCTCGGCCCGGAGTGGATCGTCGACCAGGGTCAGGTCGAATGCCTGCTGGATAACCTCGGCCGCGGTCGTCGACATCGTTGCGAGGAGGTCCCAGGCCGCCTCACGCAAGGTGTGTACTGCGGCCGCGTCGCCGGGCTGTGCGACCGCCACCACATGTGGAGCCGCTGCGGCCGGTCCACGTCCGGCCGAGATGAGCTGCTCGGCGATGGCGCCATGGAGTGCGCGCTGAGCAGACGGCGGTACGTCGGCCAGCGTTGCGGACCGCAGTAGCTCGTGGCGGAACCGCAGTACCGAACCGGAGTCGGTCAGCAGCCCGGCCTGGATCACCTCGTCCAACGGCACGGCCAACTTGGCGACCGGCTCAGCCATGAGTACGGCGACGTCCTCCAGCCGGAACTCGCTGCCGAACACCGCAGCCGTCCGCACCAGGGTGCGGCCGAGCTCACTCAGTCCGCTGGTACGACGCCGTACGCCCTCGACCAGGCCGGTGGGCAGCGGACCGGTCGAGTCTGCGGGGTTGTCGAGGTAGAGGCCGGCGATGAGTTGCTCGGCGAGGAACGGGATGCCTTGTACACCAGCCAGCTGCACGGCGAGGGCAGGGTCGACTGGGCCGTTCAAGAGGTCTGCGGCGATGTCCTGGATGGCGTCCGGGGCGAGTGGGGTCAGGGCAATCGAGTGCACCGGGACCTGTGGGCCGACTGCCTCAGTCAGCTGGTCGGTCATGCCGCCGGGGGTCGGTCGGGTCGCCAGGAGCCAGAGGAGCTTCGTGGTGGAGAGACGGGCGATGACCACGCGCAGTACGAAGGCTGTGAGGGGGTCGGACCACTGGGCGTCGTCCAGCACGATCAGTGCGGACGTGCCCTCGAGGCGGCGGCCGATGAGGTCGGCCAGGCGCTCGGCCAGCCAGAGTGGTTGGGTGTTGAGGCTTCCGAGCTCCAGGAACTGGGCTGTGTCGATGAGAGCGTGCTGGCCGGCTCTGAGGGCTGGTGCGAGGGAGGCGAGTGGGCTGATGTTGTCGGTCTGGTGTGCTGCTGCGCTGGCCACCAGGAAGCCACGCCGCTCAGCTTGCTCGACAGCTGCCGCCAGCAGAGCGGACTTGCCGATGCCGGGCTCGCCTGTGACGACAGCCAGAGATGCTGTCCCGCCCTCAGCTGCCCGCAGTGCGTCCAGGAGCCGGCCGAGCTCCTCCGCACGCCCCCGCAACGGCTTCATGGGGGATTTCTATCACCTGCTCGGCCGGGCCAAGGGAGCTGCAAAGACGAGAGGGCTAGCCGCAGCGGCGTAGGGCTAGGAGGGCGTAGGCGCGGGCTGTGTGGAGGACCTCCGAGAGACGGACATGCTCGTCGGTGGCGTGGGCGTAGCGGACGTCGCCTGGGCCGTACTGGAGTGTGGGGATGCCGGCAGCGGCGTACTGGCGGAGGTCCGAGCCGTACGGTGCGCCTTTGACCTTCGGAGTTGGGCCTCCGGCGTCAGTGGCGGCCTGGAGGGTGTCGGCGAGGAGTGGGTGGTCGTCGGGGAGGAGACCGGACGCGAAGGCGCCGCCGGGCCAGGTGACCTTGACCGGGTGGTCGCGGAGCCAGTCGTCCTTGGCGCAGGCTTCGGCGACCGCGGACTCCAAGGCGGTCCGGGCGTCGGCCAGGGACTCACCGAGGCGTACGCCGTACCTGCCCTCCGCAACGAGTACGTCGGGGACGGTGCTGGCCCAGTCGCCGGAGTGGATCGTGCCGACGGACAGTGGGTTCGCCAGGTCGAGGTGGGCGAGGAGTGGGTGTGGATCACGGTTGCGCTCGGTCTCCAGGGCCTGCAACGCGGCCTGGATCACGACGAACTTCTCGATCGCGCTGACCCCGCGGGTCCGGGTCGAGCCGTGCGTCGCGAGTCCGGGCACCTCCAGCCGGAAGGTCAGCGACCCGGCGTTGGCCGGTATGACACAGCCCGCGGTCGGTTCGGCGATCAGGCACGCCTCGCCGGTGTGACCGCGGCGCAGGGTCGCGAACGTACCGACGCCGCCGTCCTCCTCGCCGATCACGGTGTGCACGGCCAGCGACCTGCGCAAGCTGATGCCAGAGGCAACGATCGCCGCGACCGCGCCGAGGATCGCCGCGACACCGCCCTTCATGTCGCAGGTCCCGCGGCCCCACATGATCCCGTCCTCGACCCGCGCCGAGAACGGATTCCCGTCCGGCCACACTCCCGCCGGCACCACGTCCACATGCCCGTTGAGAATCAGCCCCGGCGTCCCGTCCCCGCCGAGGACGCCGACACACCCCCACGCCTCGTCGCGCGCCACTTCCATCCCGGGGAACGTCGTGTCGGCGCTCACCGTAGGAATGTCGATCCGCCAATTGTCGACAATCAAACCGAGCCCCGACAGCCGGTCCGCACACCATGCCTGGACGTCGCCCTCGGCGGCTGTCCCGTCAACACTGGGGATCCGCACGAGCTCCCGCAGATCGTCGACAATCCGATCATCGTCAATCGCCGCGAGCACCCGCCGCTCGACCTCACTCACCATGAGCTCATCATGCATCGAGCCACCCGAGCATCCGCCGCGCGGCGCCGTACCTGGCCGCACCGTACCCGGCCGCGTCGGGCCCGGCGGACGAGTTCGCCCGCCGGACCCGCGGCTGAATCCGGTGCTCTTGGCAACGCTCAGGTCTGCGACGGCCTAACTGGTGGTGTCCACTAGGGCGTGAGCCGGTGCAGGTCGCGGGGGAACAGGGTGACCTCGCGGACGTTCTCCGCGCCGGTCAGCCGCGCCACGAACCGCTCGAGCCCGATCGCGAACCCGCCGTGCGGCGGCATCCCGTGCCTGAACGCCTGCAGATACGAGCTGTACGCCGGTGCTTCCGCCGACTCACCCCGCGCCGCCAACGCCGCCACGTAGTCGCTGTAGCGGTGCAGTCGCTGGCCGCCCGTCACCAGTTCGACGCCCCTGAACAGCAGGTCGAACGAGTTGGACCAGCGCGGGTCCGACGGCTGCGGATGCGTGTAGAACGGCCGCTTCACCATCGGATAGCCCTCGACCGCGACGAAGTCACTGCCATGCTCGCGCAGCGCCCAGGCACCAACAGCGCGCTCGTCGGCCGGCGAAAGGTCCGGCTCGTCCGGGTCCGCCCCGGCGATCTTCAGCGCCTCGCTGAAATGCAGCACCGGCACGTCGACCGGGATCTCGGGCACCTCCACCCCGAGCCGCTCCAACGCACTGCCGGCCCGCTCACCCACCGCGGCCAGCATTCCGGCAATGGTCGACCGCAGTACGGCGAGAACGTCGCGATGGTCCTGGATGAACCCGAACTCGGCGTCCAGCGACACGTACTCGGCCAGATGCCGGACCGTGTCGTGCGGCTCGGCGCGGAACACCGGGCCGACCTCGAAGACCCGCTCGAACACTCCGACCATCGTCTGCTTGTAGAACTGCGGCGACTGAGCCAGGTACGCCGGGCCACCGAAGTAGTCCAGCGCGAACACGTTGGCTCCGGACTCGGTCGCCGTACCGACGATCTTCGGCGTCTGGATCTCGGTGAAACCCTGGCCGTCCAGCGCCGTGCGGAACCCGTGCAGCGCCGCCGCGGCGATCTCCCAGCCGGCCCGGACCGCCGGATGCCGCAGGGCGACCGGCGCGTTGTCCAGTACGACGGGCAGTCCCGCGCCGACCGTGGGACGCCAGAGCTCGATCGGCGGCGTCTGGGCCGGCTCGGTCAGCGGCTCGATCACCGGGTCGACGATCTCCGCGCCACCCGGCGCCTGCGGGTTGGCGGCGACCGTACCGGTCACCTGGACGACGGTCTCTTCACCGAGTTCGTCCAGTAATGCTTGGGTTTCCGACGCCTTCACGACGATCTGGCTCAGGCCGGACCGGTCGCGCAGGATCAGGAAACTGACGGCGGCGAGCCGTCGTCTTCGGTGCACCCAGCCGGCCACCGTGACGGTTTGGCCTACTGCTGAGGGGATCTCATGGCTGAGAATGCGCATCGCTGTTTTCACCTCCAGGTCGTGTCTCGTACCCCGGAGGTGTGGGCGAAGGGGATCTCGCGGTGCCACCACACCTTCACCGGATCCGACGGACCCGGCCTCTTGCCGTGCATTTCGCTCAGGAGTGTCTTCGCCACCGCTCCATGTATCGCCTCACAGCAACCGGCGACTCTCTCGAACATGGCGTACGGCGCTACTCGGTTCCGTCAGCGCGAACACGATCAGCCTACGGCCGGCGACCGGCCTCCGGCAAAACCATTTCCGCTGAGCTCTGCCGGTACCACGCGTTGGACGACGGCAACCAGAACAGGAGAACTGACATCGCCATGAGGATCGGCCCGAGCGAACCGAGGAGCACCTCGACGCCGCTCGCGTCGTGCCGCAGCACCAAGGGGAGGCTGAGGAAGGCAGCGATCGCCAGGAGGATGGTGGCGATCACCCGAGCCCAGTTCCTGCCCCGGTACGCCTTGGCTGAGATCCAGATCAGCAGGCCGCCCCAGGCGAGGGCGGGGAAGCCGACGGTGACAAGGCTGAGGACCACGAAGACGCGGGCTGCGTCAACCGTGCTGATCACCGGTCCCGTCCAGCCGCGGAGAAAATCAGGACTGACGAGAAGCACGCCGGCGAGGAACACGAGGAGCAGACCGCCGACGACGATCACGCCGCCGATCATGATGGCGGTGAACGAGCCGCGGCGACAGTGTGGGGTCGCTTCAACCAGGAGTCGAGAACCGGAGAGGGCTGCACCGTCGGAGACGGTAGCGAGACAGAGGGTCTTAGCGCCGTGTCGTGGAGGGCGGGATCTGGGCGGTGTCGGTGTCCTGGCGGCCGCCGACCTGGGCGTGGACGGTGATCTGGTTGGCGGTGCCGGTGCCGGGGAGCCACGCGGACCACTCGGAGTTGAACGGCGTGCGGTAGTCGTCGGTCCAGCAGGTCGCGCGCCGGACGTCGGTCGACCGTGAGCAGGTCCAGCCCTTGTCGAGCGCGGACAGGAACAACAGGTTGCGTCCCCACGAGATGTCCAGGGTGACCCGGCGGTTCGCGACGCCGTTCACCTTCAGGAACCGGTTGTAGACGAACGGGTTCGGGTCGGTCTGCGGCGTCGGCGTGATGATCTGCAGCAGCGATTCGTCCAGCTGGATCCCCGGCAGCACCTCGGAGTCCGTGTCGCTCACCAGCCCGGCCTGCGCGGCCACGGTGAATGTCCTGGCAGTCGCCGATCCACCCGACGGTACGTCGAAGTTCGCCGGCAACGGAGCTGGTTTGGCCGGGGTGAGCGCCGTACAGGTCTGGGTCTTGGCCGAGCACTTCCAGCCGGCCGGGTTCGCCGCGATCGGCCACTCGAGCGAGGCGCCGTACGTGATCTTCAGCGTCACGCTCGGCCGGTCCGTGCCGGGAGCGACGGTCAGGATGCGGTGGTGGACGTCCGGGTCGGGCTTGCCGGCGACGATCTTCAGCAGGTTCTCGTCGACCCGCGGCGGGGCGGTCAGGGTCTCGGAGTCATCGTCGTAGTACCGGCCGGTCTTCGCCGAAGCCGTGAACGTCCGGTCGGCCGCGGATCCGCCAGTGGGGGCGTCGAAGGTGACCGGGAGCGGCTCGGGCGCGGCCGAGTTGTTCGCCGTACAGGTGCCGGTCGCCGGGGTGCAGGTCCAGCCGCGCGGGTTGCCGCTCAGCGGCCACTTGAGCGCCTTGCCGAACTTGAGGCCGACGACCACGGGCTTCTCGTTCGCCGCCGGGGCCTTGATCGTCATGACGAACCGCACGCCCTCGGCCGCGGTCCCCTCAGCACGGGTGGCGGGCCCACCGCCGCCCGCCGGCATGCTGATGGTCAGCAGGCCCTCGTCCAGGATCGGCGTCGTCGGCTCCGGTGGTGTGGGCGTGGTGGTCGTCGTCGCCGGTGGCGTCGGGGTTGGCGCGGTCGTTGCCGGAGGCTCAGAAGGTTCGGTCGTCGGTGCGGTGGTCGGAGCCGTGGTCGGCTTCGCGGACGGCGGTTTGACCGTCGGCGGCTTCACCGGCGGGACCGTCGGCGGATTGCCCGGCGGCTGGGTCGGCTGTTGCGCCGGCGGATTGTTGATCGCCGCCGGGGGAGTGTCGTTGCCGGTGAGCGCCATCGCGGCCAGTACGGCGGCGACCGCGACGACCACGACCGCTCCGGCGCCGACCGCCGTACGGGTGCTGTTCTCTGTTGCCTTCTTCCAGCCGGTGACGAAGAAGCCGACCAGGCCGACCTTCGCACCGGAGGCGGCGGCCAGGTAGCCGAGACCCGCGGTGCCCAGCAGGGCCGGGGCGAGCAGGGCCGGCAGCGCGCTGTTGACCTCGACGAGCTCGAGGTAGACCGCGGTGCACTTCACGCAGTCGTCCAGGTGCTCGCGGACGTTGCGGTTCTCCCGCTTGGTCAGGCCGCCGCGGACGTACGCGCCGAGGCGCTCGGTGGTCCAGCGGCAGCGGTCACCGGCGACGTCGGCCAGGTGCTGCTGGAGGTACGCCTGCCGCAGACCCTCGCGGGCGCGGTAGGCGAGAGCGGAGACGCCGTTCGCGGTCAGGCCGAGCAGGGGAGCGATGGCCGCGGGCTTCTCGCCTTCGACCTCGGTGTGCCAGAGCACGGCCTGCCACCGCTCGGGCAGACTCGCGAACGCCTTGGCCGCTGCGCCGCTCTCGAAGCCGGTGACGGTCGGGTCGTCGAAGGTCTCCGGCTCCCGTTCGTACGCCGCGATGTCGTCGGTGGCCTGGACCTTCCGGCCGGACCGGATCCGGTCGACGTGCACGCGCCGTACCGTCGTCAGCAGGTAGGCCCGGAAGGAGATGTCGGGGCCGCCGCCGGAGCGCAGCGCGTCGAGCACCTTGGCGAACGCGTCACTGGCCAGGTCGTCGGCGTCATTGGCGGGGACGAGTTGGCGGGCCATCCGCTCGGCGGCGTGGTGGTGCCGGCCGAACAGTTCGCCGTACGCCTCGAGATCGCCGTTGCGGACGCGCGCGATCAGTTCGGCGTCGCTCGGTCCTTCCGGCGTCTCCATCGGTCTCCCCGCGGGCTCTGTCACGACTGTCCGTGCAACGTTGTCACGGTCCGTCACACCGTTGCCGGGAACAAGGTTCCCACGTGGGACGGCTGTGCGCATCATTCCTGACGCGGAACGGTGCTCCTTTCCTGACGACGACGCCTACGCGGAAGTTACGCGAAAAAAGTTTGGCGAATCCGCGTCATGAACTCTTGCGTGCTCTGTCTCACTCCTGGAACGACGCTTCCGGCCGACCGGTCGGGAGACTGACGGGGCTATTCGAGGAGGGCCATGTCGCTGTTCGCGGACATCCGCAGACGGTTCGACCTGCGTCCGGCCAAGTCCCTGAACCTGGCGGGGTCGCCCGCCCGGACCCGGCCGGAGGCGTCGTCCCCCGATGAGCAACCGTGCGAGTGGAGGGACTCGCACGGCACAGCTGGCACCGACCACAGCGCCTATCTCGCGATCGCCGAGGCGCTCCACGACGGTGCCGATGTCGTGCCTGCGAGTGACGAGGTCGGCCGGCAGTTGGCGGCCGACGGAGTCTCGTTGCTCGAGGCACTTGATGGGCTGAGTGCGTTGTACCGCTCGATCGCCGGGGGCGAGCCGGCTTTCGCCGCGGTACGCGCACTCAGTTCCAGCTGGGCCGAGGCCTCTTTGGTCTATCTCCACTCGCTCTCCTGCGAGGACCCGCTGACCGGGCTGTCCAGCCTGTCGCATCTGCGGTCCCGCCTCGGCGAGCTCTATCGAGAGGCGGAGTTCCGTGGAACTTCCGTACCGCAGACCCACGCACTGGTGGTTGTCGAGCCGCTCACTGCGGCGGGGACGTCGCCGTTCGACCGCGAACTCCGGCTGGTCGACGTGGCGGAGTGCCTGCGGATCGTCTTCTACGGCGGTGACGTACTCGGTCGCGTCGGCTCACACCGCGCGGCGGCGCTCGTCGGCCGCGAGCCGAACCTGCCGGAGCAGGTCGAGACGGTACGAACCCTGATCACCCAGTGGCGGCTGGACACCGACGTACCCCAGCTGGCCCGGATCTGGATCGAAGGACTTCCGACCACCGACGCCATGGCCGGGCGGGTGCTCGACGAACTGGCCAGACCTTAGGACCTGCGTCCGGACGCCTACAGGGGGGCGCCCGGACGCATAGGCCGGCGGCGGATCGACCATCACGGGGTGGGCGATCCGCCGCCGCTTGTCCGTCACAACTGTCGGTGGGGCTGACTAGGCTGGTCGCATGTGCGGTCGATATGCGTCCAGCCGGGACCCTGCCGATCTCGTCGTCGAGTTCGAGATCGAGGCGGGGAATGTGCGCGGGTCCGTGCAGGAGCTGCCGGACAACTACAACGTCGCGCCGACCGACTCCGTGATCGCGGTGGTCGAGCGGAAGAACCGGGAGGTCCCGGACGAGACGGTGCGGAAGCTGACCACGGTCAAGTGGGGGCTGGTGCCGTCGTGGGCCAAGGACACCTCGATCGGCAGCCGGCTGATCAACGCCCGGATGGAGACGGTCGCGGAGAAGCCGGCGTTCAAGAAGGCGTTCGCGACCCGGCGCTGCATCCTTCCGGCCGACGGATACTACGAGTGGTACAAGTCCGAGCAGAAGGTGAACGGCAAGCCGGTCAAGCAGCCGTACTTCATCCACCCGGCCGACGGCGGCGTGCTCGCGATGGCCGGGCTGTACGAGATCTGGCGGGACAAGTCGGTCGAGGACCCGGACCGGGACGAGGCCTGGCTGTGGACCTGCACTGTGTTGACCACGACAGCTACCGATGACCTCGGCCGCATCCACGACCGGATGCCGTTGCTGGTCGAGCGGGAGCGGTACGACGCCTGGCTCGACCCACTGAGCTCCGACCCCGACGACCTCCTCGGCCTGCTGGTGCCGGCCGCGCCCGGCCGGCTGGAGGCGTACGCCGTCTCCAAGGCAGTCAGCTCGGTGAAGAACAACGGCCCCCACCTGATCGATCCGCTCCCACCGGACGGCGTCGACCCCATCGACAAGCCAGACGCCCCGGAGGAAACCACTCTCTTCTGACGCACCGCGCGGACATCGCCGATCCGTTGCCGGGTGATGACAGGATGGGGCGGTGACCGACGAACGGATTGTGGGGACGCCGCACGGGGACGCGCGGATCGTGGCGCATCGGGCCCGGCGGCCGGTGGCGACGCTGGCGCTCGGTCATGGCGCCGGCGGCGGGATCGAGTCGGGTGACCTCGCCGCGCTGGCCGCCCGGCTGCCGAAACAAGACATCAACGTGTTCCTGATCGAGCAGCCCTGGCGCCATGCCGGGCGGAAACTCGCACCCGGGCCGAAGATCCTCGACGAGGCCTGGATCGCGATCATCGGCCAGCTCCGGATCCGCACCCCGCTGGTGATCGGCGGCCGCAGTGCCGGCGCCCGAGTGGCCTGCCGGACCGCGAGCAGCTTGGGTGCTTCCGGCGTACTGGCTCTCGCCTTTCCCCTGCACGCGCCCGGCAAGCCGGAGAAGTCCAGGGTCGACGAGTTGCAGGGCGCTGGGCTGCCGACGCTGGTGGTGCAGGGGGAGCGGGATCCGTTCGGGACCCCCGAGGAATTCCCTCCGCTCACCGAGATGGCCGTCGTACCGGAGGCCGAGCACTCGTTCAAGGTGCCGAAGCGGGCCGAACTGAGCCAGCAGGAGGCGTACGACGTGCTGGTCGAAGCCGTGTTCGAATGGGTCAGCCGCGAAGTGTCCGGATAGTGGTCAGCGGCTGAGACCCCGGTTCTGAGCGGGAATGCCCCCGCGCCCGGGCGTGTTGTGGCAGGCATGATGGCGACGAGAGAGGCTCCGGCGCGGGACACCGGGAAGACCCCGGTATTCTCGATCACGATGCCGACTCCCACCACGACTGAGACACCCGAGCAGCGAACCGCGCGCTTCGAGCGCGAGGCGCTGCCTTTCCTCGACCAGATGTACGCCGCGGCGATGCGGATGACCCGTAATCCGTCAGACGCCGAAGACCTGGTCCAGGACACCTTCGCGAAGGCGTACAGCTCGTTCCACCAGTTCACGCCCGGCACCAACCTGAAGGCGTGGCTGTACCGGATCCTGACGAACACCTTCATCAACGGATACCGCAAGCGGCAGCGCCAGCCGACGCAGTCGCCGACCGAGGAGATCGAGGACTGGCAGCTCACCGCCGCCGAGTCGCACACTCCCGGCGGCCTGAAGTCGGCCGAGGCGGTCGCGCTCGAGCATCTGCCCGACTCCGACGTCAAGGAAGCCCTGCAGGCGATCCCGGAGGACTTCCGGCTGGCCGTCTACCTGGCCGACGTCGAGGGCTTTGCGTACAAGGAGATCGCCGACATCATGGGGACGCCGGTCGGCACCGTGATGTCACGGTTGCACCGTGGCCGCCGCCAGTTGCGTGACCTGCTCGGCGACTACGCGCGCGACCGCGGCCTGATCCCGTCCGACGAGACCGGAACCGAGGAGGAGTCGTGAGCTGCGGCGAGCACCACGACGTCGATTGCAGCGAGATCCTGCAGCGGGCGTACCTGTTCATCGACAACGAACTCCAGGACGCCAGCACCGACGAGATCCGGCAGCACCTGGAAGAGTGTGCCCCCTGCCTGGACGAATACGACCTGGAACGCTGCGTCAAGAAGCTGGTCCACCGCTCCTGCGGCTCCGACCACGCCCCCGACGCGCTCCGGCAGAAAATCCTCCTCCGCCTCACCCAAATCCAGGTCGAAACCCGCATCACCAGCACCGACTGACACGTCCGGTATTTCAGATCGAGTGCGTGGTAAAGGTGTACGTGTAAGGATCGCCGCGCTGCAGCAGAGCGCTTAGATCCTTGGCGTACGTTTCATGGATCGGGGAGACTCCGGTCAGCAAAACCGCGGCCGCGGCGGCATTCGTGACAGCAGTTGAACGATCACCCGCGGCAGCCTTGATCCTGGCCAGTTCGAGCAGCAGACGACCCTCGCGAATCCGGTTGTCGAGGCGCCGGGCCAGCTCGAGTCCGGCCTCGGCGTGCCGCGCGGCGGTTTCGTAATCGCCCTGCGCCGCGAATGCCAGTGCGAGCGTGTGATGACTTTCGGTGTGGCCGATGTCGTTCTGGGACTTCTCGGCCAGGGTCAGGCTTTGCTGCAAACTGACAACGGCGTCGCTGTAGCGGCCGACCAGAAGGTGCGAGAAGCCCGCGTTGATGTGGCGCTTGAACAAAGACCGGGTGTCACCGGCTTTCTCCGCGAGCGCGGCGCCGTGGGCGAAGGCTTCGTCGGCTCGCGCGTGATCGCCGGCCCGGTTGTAGAGCCCGCCGACCGCGGTGTAGGCCACGCCCTCCAGCGTCGTGTCGCCGAGCTGCTGGCTGAGCCGCAGTGATTCGTTGCCGAACTCCAAGGCCTCGCTGACACGGCCGATGTGGCCGAGGACGTACGTCAGGGAGGAGCAGCAGCGGGCCTGACCGACCATGTCGGCCTGCTCGCGAAACATCGCCAGTGCCTTGAACAGATAGCCGACGGCCGACTCCACATCGCCGTTCTCGACCTCGGGGATGGCGCTGTCGTGCTGGAGCCAGGCCGCCATCAACGGCAGGTTCAGCTGCTGGGCGAGCTCGACGGCGCCACGACCCAGCTCGCGCATCTCGGTCCAGCGTCCGCGCGGCTCGTTGTAGCCGAACAACGCGAGGGCGAGCTCGGGGAACAGGGCGGATCCGGCCAGCGTCGAGGCGGACGCCTGAGCGAACCTGTCCATCAGGTTGCGCTGTTCCTCGTCGAACCAGTGCAGCGCGGTGGCCATGTCGGCGAAGGCCGGGATCGGCTTGACCCGGCTGGTCGCGAGCGCCAGTCGCGGACTCGCTTCGTGGGTGACGGCCTGACAGGCCCAGCCGACGCTGGTGTAGAAGCGCAGCACGCGTTCGAGGCCGGCGTCGCGGTCGTCCGGGGTCAGGGCCTCGTCGGCCAGCTCGCGGGCGTAGGCGCGAATGAGGTCGTGGAAGCGATAGCGCTCGGGGGCGACGGCCTCGAGCAGGTTCAGATCGACGAGGCGCTCGAGGACGGCGTCGGCCCGGCGGACGGGAACGTCGAGCAGGTGGGCGGCGACGAGAGTGAGCAGATCGGGGCCGTCGAGGACGCTCAGCATCGGCAGGGCCTGGGCGGCCTCGCGATCGTGGCCGCGATCGCTGGTCTCCAGGAAGCGCACGGAGCTGGCGATGCTGGCCCGTACGCCGGTTTCGTCCGAGCCGAGGCCGTCGAGCCGCCGTCCCTCGTCCTGAAGCAGGTCGACCAGGTGGCTGATCGGCCAGCTCGGCCGGGCCGCCAGCCGGGCACCGATCAGCCGGACCGCCAGGGGCAGCCGGCCGGTCAGCAGCGTAAGGCTCTCAGCGGCTTCCGGCTCGGCCGCGACCCGGTCCGGCCCGATGACTCCGGAGAGCAGTTCGGCGGATTCCGTCTCCGACAACGCGTCGAGACGGATCTGCCGCGCGCCGGCCAAGGCCGCCAGCGAGCCCCGGCTGGTGATGATCGCGGCCGATCCCGGGCTGCCCGGCAGGAGCGGCATGACGTGCGCCACGTCGGTCACGTTGTCCAGCAACAGGAGCACCCGGCGACCGGCCAGTTGGGATCGCAGTAGGCCGGCGGCCTCCTCGACACCTTCGGGGATCAGTTGCGGGTCCAGAGCCAGCGAACGCAGCAACTGCCGCAGGGCGTCGCCGGTGTTCATCGGCTTGCCCGGACCGTACCCCCGCAGGTTGAGATACAGGTGGCCGTCGGGGTAGCTGGCCGCCAGCTTGTGTGCGGCCTGAACGGCCAGCGCGGTCTTTCCTATGCCGCCCATCCCGGTCACCGTGACCAGCCCGACCGCGCCGTTGCGCCCGGAGGGGTCCCGCAGCGCCGACAGGATCGCGTCGATCTGCGCGGCGCGCCCGGTGAAGTCCGGGACGGCCGGCGGCAGCTGCCACGGCATCGGCAGGGAGTCGACCGGGGCCGGAGCCTCCGCACCTGGTACGGCGCTCTGGACCTTGCGGCCCTTGCTCCGCGCAACGGCCTGGAACGCCGCAGCCTCCGCCGGGGTGAGACCGAGGACCGCGGTCAACGCCCGGATCGTGTCGAGGCGGGGACGGCTTCGGGTGCCGCGTTCGAGGACGCTGATCGCCTGCTCGCTCAGGCCGGCCTTGTCGGCGAGGGCGGCCTGCGTCAGGCCGGCACGAGTGCGATACCGACGCAGCAACTCGCTCAGACTCTCCGTGGTCAGCGCATCCCACCTCCCTCACTCCTCGTGTCCCGGCCGGCTACGTTCGGTTCCGGACGTCGGAGCTAACTCTAGGAGGAGCCACCGACTACGCGCTGGCGTTATCCACAACAGCGACTTGACCGGTTTGGCTGGTGTCGGCGGAGTGCCGGAGATCACAACACGCGGAATCCCCAACGATCGTTTGAACATTGCATTCGGTATTCGGGTGCGGACGCTCCGAATACGAAACCTCTGGCAATGGTGGTCTGGTGTCACCTGTGACCAAATTGCAAAGACCCCGGTTTTGGCCGGGGTCCTCGCTGTCTGTAGCCGCCTACTGTCAGGCGTTCGGGCGCTTACCGTGGTTAGCGCCCTTCTTCTTGCGTGCACGGCGCTTGCGTCCGGTCTTGCCCATTCCTAAGCCTCCTTGAAACAACTGCAAAGAGTCACAGTCTCTCATACCATGCCCCCACCTTCATGTCGTGCGGCGGGTCACGGTCTGGCTTACAGTGTTTCGCGGCGCGCCTGATGAAGCAAAATCATGACGAGTCAGCGATGTGCTGTCTGCCCCCCTGTGTCCTTGCCGTCGGCAAGGCACAAGACGCGACCGCTGATCGGAGGTGACCTGTCGTGCTAGGTAGTGACGCTTGGGAGTGGTGAACGTTAGAGTTCATGCGTGAACAGCCGCTGGCCGTTGCGCCTGACTGTGGCGTTCTGTGCTGGTATTGCTGTCGTCGCGCTCGTTGTCGCGCTGTTTCATACCCGGCCTGACGCAGCCACGATCACGCTCGGTCTGCTGTTGCTGGTCGGCGTCCTGCTGCGGTCCAAGGTAGGTCCGGTTCGTGCCTCGCTCGACTACGTCGTTGGCATTGCTCTTTTCCTCTTGTCCGGTCCGGCGGCCGCGGTCGTCGTATCGGTTCTGCTTCCTCTGACCCAGGACCGGCGCCTTCCCCTGATGCGGCGGGTCTTCAACGGCGCCATGGCCGTGCTGTGCGCCAGTGCCGCCGGACTCGTCTTCGTCTGGGCCGGCGATGTCCGTGGCACCGAGGTCTTGGATGCGCCCGGCCGCGCTCTGGTTGCCGCGACGGCTGCGATCATCACTTGGCTGGCGGTCAGTGCCGTCTTGATGTGCCTCGTGCTGTGGCTGGATCGGGGTGCCACGTCGCCGCTCGACTTCCTCCGCAAGGTCGCCGCGCCGACCGTGCTGCCGATGATGGGTTACGGACTCCTCGGTGTGCTGCTCGCCGTGGTCTGGATCGCCGGCCTCGGGTTCGGCGCGATCTTCCTCGTGGTCGTCCCACTTCTCGTCGCCCGCTGGGCGCTCTCGCTCTACGAGGCTGAGCGCAACGCGCAGGCCGCGACCATGCGGGCCTTCATCCAGGTCATCGAGGCGAAGGACCTCTACACCCGGGGACACTCGGAGCGGGTCAGCGAAGGCGTCGGCATGCTCGGCAGATACCTGCGACTCACCGACGACCGGCAGTCGGCGCTGGAGCACGCCGGTCTGCTGCACGACGTCGGCAAGGTCGGTGTGCCCACCCGGATCATCCGGAAGCCGGGCCGGCTCGATGACACCGAGATGGATGCGATCCGGCTGCACCCGGCCCGAGGTGTCGAGCTGATCGGCAACATCCCGTTCCTGGAAGAGGTGAAGTCCGCCGTCCTGCACCACCACGAGAAGTACGACGGGACTGGGTACCCGGCCGGTCTGGCCGGTGAGAACATCCCGTACTTCGCCCGGATCATCGGCATCGTCGACGCGTTCGACTGCCTGACCTCGACCCGCTCGTACCGGCCGGCCCGGGGCGTGGAGGAGACTTTGCGGATCCTGCTCGAGGATCGCTACACCCATTTCGACCCGCAGCTCGTCGACGCGTTCGTCGAGGTGATCCGGAAGGATGGCTGGAAGGCGGCAGCGGCCGACCAGCCCGCTCCCGACGGCAGCGTGCAGGTGGCGATCGATCACGACGACCTGAGCCTCGGCAGCGGTGGCGGTGCCTCCGGCTCGGCGGCCGGACCGGATGCCTAGATGAACAGTTCAGAAGGGGCCGAGCTGCGACGGCCGGGCAGCGGCTTCGTCATCGTGCTCGCCTGCGGCGTGGTGGGCCTGGCAGCGCTGGCCCTCACGGTCCGCCGGGGTGTCACGGAATGGCCGTACGCCGTCACCTTCGGCGTTCTGGTGGCGATCGGCGAGATGGTGCAATTCCGGGTCGATCGAAGCCGCAACCGGGCGCCCATCGCGACCAGTGCGGCGTTGGGATATGCGCTGCTCCGGCCACCGGAGGTTTCGATACCACCCGATGTCGCGCTGGTCATCGCGGTCACCGGCCTGGCGACGGTGGCTGGTGTGCTGCCGAGGATCCTCGCCGGCCTGCGCTGGGACATCATCGTCTCCTGCCGGCGGGTGTTGTCGGTGTCCGCGGCAGCGGCGGTGTTCTCGGCGGTGACGCCGTCTGACCTGTACTGGGACGGTTCGTGGGTCAACGCCATCTCGCTGACCGGTGCGATGCTCCTCGCCGTCCTCACCGCCGCGACCATGGACGCGCTGATCGGAGCGGGGCAGGCGACTGAGCGGTTCAACCAGCCGTTCCCGGCCGCGCTGCGGGACGAGACCGTGGTCGCCGCCCGGATCGGGATGGCGATGGGGATCAGCGGAATCCTGCTGGCCATCGGCACGTCGTTGCTCGGGCTGTGGGGGCCGCCGCTGGTCGTCGTTCCGCTGTTCCTGACGCAGTTCGCTTTCCGGCGGTTTGCTTCGGCGCAGCGGACGTATCGGACGACGGTTCGGTCGATGGCGCGTAGTACGGAGATCGCGGGGTTCAGCAGTCCTGGGCAGAATGCGCGGACGGCGCAGTTGGCGGTTGCCCTGGGCCACGATCTGGGGCTGACGCCGGCGCGGATGGAGGCGTTGGAGTACGCCGCTTTGTTGTCGGGCGTCGGCCAGTTGGCGTTGGCGGATCCCAGTCCTGGTGGGGCTTCGTTGCTGCGGACCCGGGCGGAGCGGCAGCGGGCAGCGGAGATCGGTGCCTCGGTCATCGAACGGTCGGGCGTGCTGGATCACGTCGCCGAGATCGTCCGGCACTCGAACGATCCGTACCGGCACGGTCGGGCCAACAACGCGGACATCCCGGTGGAGAGCGGGATCGTCAACGTGGCGCTGGCCTACGAGCAGTTGGTCGGCGAAGGGACCGGACAGTCGCCGGGCAAGGCGATGGAGTCGATCGGCCTGGGCATCGGCGCGGAGTACGACCCGGTCGTGGTCGAGTCACTCAGAAGGGTGATCGGCCGGGGTTTCCGCTTTTAGCCGGAGCAGTGCGGGCGTTCCCTCGCAGGGCACCAGTTCGTCCCACACCGGTGCGGTTTCGGCCGGTATACGGTGCGTTCCGCCCATTCCGGCGTACAGCAGAAGGCCCGCACCGGCGGCGATCAGGACGTCTCCCGGGCTGACGGCCTGTCCGAGGCCGGGGAGGGCCACCGGTACGACGTCGCCGAGCCAAGGCAGCGTGGTCGACGCGTCGGACAGTTCGTGGCGTGGATCGCCGGCGAAGGGCCCGACGCCGGCGCGGGCCAGGGCGTCGGCCGCGACGGGCATCGCGCCGTTCAGGCCGACCACCAAGGCATTGCAGAAGAAACCCAGTGCGAGCAGGCCGACGCCCGGATGGCTGAGGTTCTGCCGGAGGAAGACCGCGATGCAGACCGCGGAGCCGATCAGGCCGACCGGGTACGCCGTACCTCCGACGAGGGAGCCGAGGAACTGGCCGATCGCCGCGGCGGCCAGCCAATGCAGACCGGTCAGGGAGTTGGCGGCCAACTGGGTGAAGCGTCCGCCGGTCGCCCAGGCCGCACCCGCGGCGAGCACCATGACGAGGAGGACCAGCAACACCCTCGCGATTCTGCCGCGCCCGCACCGGAATCCCGGGCAAGCTGATCCCGCAGCGTGTCGACATAGCAGCAAAGAGTGATGGCGGCCCCTCAAGAAAGGGGCCGCCATCAACGAACTAGGACTTGGCCGGTGAGGCGCCGCCCTCGTCGAGCAGTTCCGGCAGGTCCTTCACACCCGGGTCGCCCTGGTCGGCCCGGTAGTCCGACGCGTGCGTGCTGTCCACGCCGTCCGGCACCTTCAGCGCCCGGAACACCAGCGTCAGTACGACGACCACGATCAGGTTGAGCCCGAACGCGGTCAGTGCGATGTAGGACTGGGTGTCGGTGAACGGGACGTTCGCCAGCGAACCGCCGAAGTGCTTCTTCGTCGCCGGGTTGATCACGTTGTAGGCCTCGATGGTGCCGAACAACATCGCCACCGCCCAGCCGGCCAGCAGCGCCCAGCGGTGGAACCACCGGGTGTAGAGGCCGACCACGATCGCCGGGAAGGTCTGCAGGATCCAGATCCCGCCCAGCAGCTGGAAGTTCAGCGCAAGCGTCTTGTCCAGCGTGAGCACGAACGCCAGCGCACCGAGCTTCACCGCCAGCGACGCGAGCTTGGAGACCTTCGCCTCCTGGGCCGGGGTGGCGTCGCGTTTGATGAAGTCGCGGTAGATGTTGCGGGTGAACAGGTTCGCCGCCGCGATCGACATGATCGCCGCCGGCACCAGCGCACCGACCGCGATCGCCGCGAACGCGATCCCGGCGAACCAGGACGGGAACTCCTGGTCGAACAGCCGCGGGATCGCCAGCTGCGGGTTCGTCAGCCCGTCCAGGCCCTTGACGTTCACGTTCGCCTTGATCGCCATGAAGCCGAGCAACGCGAGCAGGCCGAGCAGCAGCGAGTACGCCGGCAGGATCGCGGCGTTCCGCCGGACGATGCTGCGGTTCTTGGTCGACAGCACCGCGGTCACCGAGTGCGGGTACATGAACAGGGCCATCGCCGAACCCAGTGCCAGTGTCCAGTACGCCGAATATCCCGACTCACCCGGGATGAACGCGCCGACCGGCTTGCCGGTGGCCGGGTTGGTCGCGGTCAGCTTGGTCTCCGCGGCGTCGAAGATCGCTCCCCAGCCGCCGAGCACGTGCGGCAGGTAGAAGATCGCCACCGCGATCACCAGGTAGATCAAGCCGTCCTTGACGAACGCGATCATCGCCGGCGCCCGTAGGCCCGACGAGTAGGTGTACGCCGCCAGCACCGCGAACGCGATCAGCAGCGGCAGGTCCTTGGCCAGCAGGTTCTCGCCGCCGAGACCCATCGTCTCGAACACTGCCTGCATACCGACCAGCTGCAAGGCGATGTAGGGCATCGTCGCCAGGATGCCGGTCACCGCGATGGCGAGGGACAGCGCGCGGCTGCCGTACCGCCCGCCGACGAAGTCCGCCGGGGTGACGTAGCCGTTGCGGTGCGAGACCGACCAGAGCCGGGACATGAAGATGAAGATGATCGGATAGACCACGATCGTGTACGGCACCGCGAAGAAGCCGCTGATCGCGCCGGTGGCGTACATCGCGGCCGGTACGGCGATGAACGTGTACGCGGTGTAGAGGTCGCCACCGAGCAGGAACCAGGTGATGAAGGTGCCGAACCCGCGGCCGCCCAGACCCCATTCGTCCAGGCTCTCGAGGCTGCCCGAACTCCGCCACCGGGCCGCCATGAAGCCCATCACGGTGACGGCGCCGAAGATCACGATGACGATGATCAGCTGGACCCAGTCGACACTGGTGTTCACTGGTCGCCCCCATCCGCCGTACCCGGCTTGTCCGGGTTGCCGAGACCTTGTGTCGCTCGTCGCTTCCGTTCCTCGGTGATCACCAGCTTGTAGCAGATGCTGACGATGATCGCGGACAGGAAGACCCACAGGAACTGGTACCAGTAGAAGAACGGGAAGCCCCACAATCGGGGCTCGTCCTTGGCATAGGTGGAGACCAGGAGCGGTACGACGATCGCGATCGCCAGCAGGACGCCGGAGATCCAGTACGCGGGTTTGACCGCGGACAATCGGGACACTGCAAACCTCCTCGGGACACAGGCGCAACGGAGCACGCTACCGTTCGTCCGGACAAGCGACCAGATCTAAAGCATCGCCTGTGTAATGTTCCTTGGCGCTGGACGTGTCCATCGCTCAAGTAACATCACACAGGCGATGCTCAGGGTGGTTCATGGATAACGAACGCGCATGGTTGATCCGGCGGGTCGTGTTGTCGGTGCTGTTCCTGCTGATCGTTGCCGTCCCGCTGTATCCGGAGCTGGTCGGCCTGGACGAGGTCACCCCGTTCGCGCAACTCGTGGCGTTTCGCCCGCAGGGCCTGGCCGTACTTCTGGTGCTGGGGATTCTGATGCTGGTACGGCGGGGATGGCGGATAGCCGCCGTACTCGTGCTGATCCTCGCGCTGACCGGGGCGGCGTTGACCGCTCCCCGGCAGTTCTCCGACGCGGATCCACCGCCGGCCGGGTCCCGGGTGCTGACGATCATGGTCGCGAACGTGCTCGGCGGCGGTGCCGATGCGGGCAGGGTGGCCGAGGTGATCCGGGAGCGCAAGCCCGATCTGGTTTCGTTGCCGGAGGCACAGGCCGACGTCCGCGAGGAGATCCGCGCGCACCTGCAAGGCCTTACCTACAACGGTTACACGCTGCAACCGAGTGCGGCGGTGGAGAGCGCGACGAGCGTGCTGGTGTCGTCGTCACTCGGTGCGGTGCAGTTCACCCAGGACGGGTCCGCGACGACGTTCGGGCACATCATCGTCACCGGCGGAAACCTGGGGGAGGTGCGGTTGATCGCGTACCACGGGTTCCCGCCGCTGCCGTCCGCGGTGACCACCTGGAAGAAGGATCTCGAGGTGCTGCGGCACTGGTGTGCGCAGAATCCGCCGACGATCGTGGCGGGGGACTTCAACGCGACGACGGATCATGCGGACTTCCGGCACGCGCTCGGTGGGAACTGTCGCAGTGTGGCTTCGCTGACCGGCGGCGGATTGATCGGCACGTGGCCGTCGGATCAGCCTGCGGTGACACGGACCCAGATCGATCACGTGCTGCTCACCCGGCAGCTCGAGCCGGGCAGCTTCACGACGTACGCGATCGAGGGCAGCGATCACCGGGCCGTGGTGGCGACGATCGCCGTACCTAAGACTGAGTAGAGGCCGGTCGGTAGATGTAGGGCTGTGAGGCCTGCACGGCCTCGGTGAGCATCAGCAGCATGTCGGCCCGGGCCTCGATCGGCCGGCCGAACAGTTCGTCGTCGCCCGGGATCGGAAAGCCCTTCACGCCGATCGCCAGCTGACTCAGCAGGACGTGCAGTACGCCGCGGGCGTTGAAGACCGAGGGAGTCGGCCACTCGGGCAGCGTCTCGTGCATCAACGGCTGCTGGGCGGCGGTCGCCGCGATCGGCTTCAGCCAGCGCTCCAACTCGTCGCTGGTCAGCATGTTCCGGTGCAGGATCGTCATCACCGCGTGTGCGACCCGGTCGTGCTCCTCGTGCACCCAGCGGTACTGCGTGTCCTTCACGATCCGGTCAGCCAGTACGTCGAGCAGCGCCCGGAGCACTCCAGCGTCGCAGTGCCGCGACCGGGCCAGAGCGCCGATAGCGTCCGCACCGTGGGCCACGGCGTGCGCCCAGCCGCAGTCCGGCACGTACCCGCGCAGGTCGCGCTCCCGCAGCAGCCAGGTGGCCAGCCGGTCGCCCCAGCGCATCACCACCTCGTCGTGCACCAGGAACTCGGCGTTGTCGCGGTGGATCACCTCCGCCAGCGTCAGTGCGGTGAAGGACCGGCGGAAGACGGTGTCAGTGCCGTCCTCACCCAGTCCGTACGCGAGTCCGGCGCACAGGCCGTCACCGAATCCTGGCAGCAGGTCGTCGTACACGCCGCGCTCCAGCCAGGTCGCCAGCGTCGGGTACGCCAGCGCGTCGCGGACCTGCGGGTTGGTACTGGCGAGGCCGCGGACCAGCTCTTCGGTGAGGTCGGTCAGCGCACGGTCGCGCGGTACCGCGTAATCCGCGGCCATCACGTCCTGCCAGTACGTCGACTCCACCCGAGCATCCTTTCATCCGTGCCTGATCAATCAACACCTACATACACCCACTTGTCGAGCGGACCACCGCAGGTACTGGTACAAGCCGTCGGTAGCATCGAGGCGTGCCGTCTCTGACCGACGTAGCCCGGAACCACACCACCCTGGACCAGGCCGACCTGGACCGCCTGCAACTGCTCGTCTCGGACTGGCAGATGCTGGCCGACCTGTCGTTCGCCGATCTCGTGCTCTGGCTGCCGGACACAGACGGCCTCGGCTTCTGGGCCGGGGCGCAGATGCGGCCCACCACCGGACCGACGGCGTACCTGGACGACATCGTCGGCAGCTTCATCCCGCGCGGCCGCCGGCACCTGCTGGACCAGGCGTACGACGGCGGCCGGATCTGCCGCGAGGGCGACCCGGAGTGGCGCGACGACGTCCCGGTCCGGGTCGAGACGATCCCGGTACGACGCGGCACCCGGGTGATCGCGGTGATCGCCCGGAACACCAACCTGCTCGGTGTCCGGACCCCGTCCCGGCTGGAGATCGCTTACCTGCAGAGCGCCACGGACCTGGCCCGGATGATCACCGACGGCATCTTCCCGTACGGCGGGGAGCGGCTGCTGTCCACCACGCCACGGGTCGGCGACGGCTGCATCCGGGTCGATCGGCACGGGATGGTGACGTTCGCCAGTCCGAACGCGTTGTCGGCGTACCGGCGGATGGGCCTGGTCACCGACCTGGTCGGGAGCCGGCTGAAGGACGTCACCGGTGAGCTGCTGCACAGCGGGCACAAGGTCGACGACGTGCTCGCGTCGGTGCTGACCGGGCGGGCCGCCAAGGAGATCGAGATCGAGAACCCGGAGGCGACGCTGTTCCTGCGCGCGATCCCGTTGCGCGCCGAGGCCCAGCACGTGGGGGCACTGATCCTGCTCCGGGACGTGACGGAGCTGCGCAGCCGGGAGCGGGAGCTGGTCACCAAGGAGGCGACCATCCGGGAGATTCATCATCGCGTCAAGAACAACTTGCAGACCGTCGCCGCGTTACTCCGGATGCAGGGCCGGCGGATCACCGTGCCGGAAGCGCAGGCGGCACTGGCCGAGGCGGTCCGGCGGGTCGGGTCGATCGCCATCGTGCACGAGACGCTGTCGGAGTCGTTCGACGAGCACGTGGACTTCGACGACGTCGCCGACCGGGTCGCCGCGATGGTCGCGGATGTGTCCACGGTCGCTACCTCCGTCGAGACCAAGCGGTCCGGGAGTTTCGGCGTACTGGACTCCGAGATCGCGACCCCGCTGGCGATGGTGCTGACCGAACTGATGCAGAACTCGGTCGAGCACGCGTTCCGGTCCCGGGACGGGGGAGAGGCGAGCGGCACGATCGAGCTGGCCGCCGAGCGGTCGGTCGGCCGGCTGCACGTCACCGTCCTCGACAACGGGCATGGCCTGCCGCCGAACTTCGACTCGGAGCTGTCCGGCAATCTCGGCCTGTCCATCGTCCGCACCCTCGTCATCGGCGAACTCGACGGCACCCTCGACTTCGGCCCCCGCCACGACGGCAGGGCAGGCACCCAGGTCACCCTCGACATCCCCGTCAAGGACTGACCCGCTCCCTCTCGTGGGTCAGCCCACCCGAGGGTGGGTTCGCACACCGGAATCCGGTGAGTCAACCCACACTCTCGTGGGTCCGCCAACCAGAGGCGAAGGCGTGGCGGGTCTGCGGGGAAAGCGAAAGGCCCCGCGGGATGGTCCGCGGGGCCTCGAAGTACTTGCTCAGGCGGTGCGGATGCGGGCGCGCGCATTACGGCGCTTGAGGGCGCGGCGCTCGTCCTCGCTCAGGCCGCCCCAGACACCGTGGTCCTGGCCGGCTTCCAGCGCCCACGCGAGGCACTGCTCGCGCACGTCGCAGCGACGGCACACCTGCTTGGCCTCCTCGATCTGCATGATCGCGGGCCCGGTGTTGCCGATGGGGAAGAACAGTTCCGGGTCCTCATCGAGGCAAACGGCCCGGTGGCGCCAATCCATGGCGGATCCCATCTCTCTCAGTAGTTGTCATACGCTGTGAGCCTGGTCTGTGCCCACTCAGCGCGGGTTTACTCGTGGTTCATTTCGCACGGGGGGTAGCGGTGCGAGGTGTTGTGAACGTTTTCACGAACAAGCCCATGTTCCCAATCTCAGGTGAGTGAAACAAGGGTTCTGGAGTTGTCGATCAGATCACAACACTTCCTTAACACTACGAACCGGTGCGCAGCGGTTCTCCCCGTCCGGTAACCGGACAGAGGACCGTTCCCGCAATCACCCGTTCACTGCAAGTAACCGATCCAACAGCCTTCGGGTTACGCGCGACCTCAAATCCCTGTGGGGCTGGGGTTCCTGCGGCCCGTGCGGGAACGCAGGAAGAGCAGGGTGGTCGACCCGCGCGCCCGAAACAGTTCGGCACGGAGCACCCAGGGAGTGTCTCCTCACCCCGCGCAGATCACGCTGCACGGACTCAGGAGACACGCCCTAAGCTGACGGACATGCCGACCGACCCCCCAGCTGCCGCCGTACCGAGACCGCTCAAGCTAGCCGCGGCTGTGGTCGCTGCGGAAGGGCTCGTGCTGGTCGTTCTCGGAATTGCCGAAGCATTTACGATCCAAAGCTCCCGGCTGGTCCTCGGACTGACCACCACCGCCTTCTTCATCCTGTACGGCGGGGGCCTGATGATCGTCGCCCGTGGCCTGTCTCGCGCGTCGACCTGGAGCCGCGGGCCGGCCGTGTTCGCTCAGCTGATCCAGATCCTGGTGGCGTACAGCTTCTGGGGCGGCTCCACCAAGGCGGTCGCGATCGCGCTCGCCCTGGCGGCCATCGGCGTACTGGTCGGCATCTTCCAGAAGGCCTCCACCGAAGCCCTCGCCGACGACCCCACCAAGGACCACCCGGTCCTCTGAACGTTGCGTCCGAAGATCTGTGGCCTATAGCCACAGATCTTCGGACGCAACGGGTCACTCCTTGAGCAGGCCGGCTCTCAGTTCGGTGAGGGTGCGGGCCAGGAGGCGGGAGACGTGCATCTGGGAGATGCCGATCTCCTCGGCGATCTGGGACTGTGTCATGCCGCGGAAGAACCGGAGCGTCAGGATCCGCTTCTCCCGGGTGTCCAGCTGCGCCAGCAGCGGTTTCAGGGACTCCCGGTACTCCACGCTCTCCAGCGCCTCGTCCTCGCCGCCGAGGCCGTCCAGGACCGTGGTGGCGTCCGCCTCGTTCTGATCGGGCGCGTCCAGCGACAACGTGTTGTACGCGTTCGCGGACTCGAGCCCCTCGATCACCAGGTCCGGGGAAAGGCCCAGCCGGTCGGACAGCTCGGCGACGGTGGGCGCACGGCCCAGCTCCTGGGTCAGCTCGGCCGTCGCCGCAGTCAGGGACAGCCGGAGCTCCTGCAGCCGCCGCGGCACCCGGATCGCCCAGCCCTTGTCCCGGAAGTACCGCTTGATCTCGCCCAGGATCGTCGGCGTCGCGTACGTCGAGAACTCGACACCGCGATCGGAGTCGAACCGGTCGATCGCCTTGATCAGCCCGATGGTGGCCACCTGGACGAGGTCGTCGTACGGCTCGCCGCGGTTGCGGAACCGGCGGGCCAGGTGTTCCACCAGCGGCATATGCAGCGAGACCAGGCCGTCCCGGGCGCCGATATGGGCCGGGTCGCCCGGATCGGCGGCCGCCATCGCCCGGAACAGGCCGGCCGTCCGGGTCCGCAGATCGGGGGTTTCCTGGGGCTCGCCCAGGGTTCTTTCGTCAGTCACGCCTCCGCCTCGCTGGCGCTCGGCTCCGGCGCGACTGACACCAGTGCTCTACCCTTTGTTCGCTCGCTACGCTCGCTCACGGCTTCTCCGCGGCGGTGGCGGTTGCCGTCACGGTGATGGTGAGCCGGCCGTCGATCGTCTCGGCGGCGGCGGACTCGACCAGTGCGGTCAGCACGGTCCAGCCGAACGACGTGGTGTCAGGACGCCATCCGTTCGGTACGACGGCGCTGGTCCGCACCGTCAGCTGTGGTGGGTCGATCTCGAACACGCAGTCCAGCACGCCGTCGGACGCCTGCGGCAGGAGCAGCGCGCACGCCTCGTCGACCGCGATCCGCAGGTCGTCGATCGCGTCCACGGTGAAGTCGTTGCGTGCCGCCAGGTTGCCGACCACCGACCGCGGTACGGCGATGTACGCACTGTCCGCCGGAATGCTCAGACGGACCTCCGCGGATCGTCCGGTGCTGCCCACGCGCTGCCTCCCTCGTGTCGGGCCGGGCGATCGCCCCACCACGCCGTACATCTTCCACTCTGGAAGCCGTCAATGCACGGCGAAGGCCCGGCCTTGTGGACAAGACCGGGCCTTCGCGGTGAATCTCAGGTCGGTTCGACGTGGGTGGGGTCGAGGACGCGGCGCAGGAAGGTGCGGGTGCGCTCCTCCTTCGGGTTCCCGATCACGTCGGCCGGCGGTCCCTGCTCGACGATGACACCGCCGTCCATGAACACGACCCGGTCGGCCACCTCGCGGGCGAAGGCCATCTCGTGGGTGACGACGAGCATCGTCATCCCGTCCAGCGCCAGCTTGCGCATCACCGTGAGGACGTCGCCGACCAGCTCCGGGTCCAGCGCCGAGGTCGGCTCGTCGAACAGCATCAGCAACGGGTCCATCGACAGCGCCCGGGCGATCGCCACCCGCTGCTGCTGACCGCCGGACAGCTGGGCCGGATACGCGGTCACCTTGTCGTTCAGGCCGACCCGGTCCAGGTTGGCCCGGGCGATCTTGTCCGCCTCGGCCGGCTTGCGCTTCAGCACCGTGGTCTGGGCGACGGTGCAGTTGCCCAGGACGGACAGGTGCGGGAACAGGTTGAACGACTGGAACACCATCCCGATCTGCTGCCGGGCGGCGTCCAGGTGGCAGTCCGGGTCGGTGATGTCCTCACCGCGGACGAGCACCTGCCCTTCCTGCGGCTGCTCGAGCAGGTTGACGCAGCGCAGCAACGTCGACTTGCCCGAGCCGGACGGGCCGATGACACAGACGACCTCGCCCTGCTCGACGGTGAAGTCGATCCCGCGCAGGACGTGGTTGCTGCCGAAGGACTTGTGCAGGTTCTTGATCTCGACCAGAGCCATCAGCGCGTCCTCGCCCCTCTCGCCTCGAGCCGGCGGACCAGGATACCCAGCGGCAGGGTGATGATCAGGTAGCAGAAGCCGGCGGTGACCAGCGGGGTCAGGTTCGAGTTGGTGTTGGCCAGGTCCCGGCCGAACCCGGTCAGCTCGTACCCGTCCGCGGCGACGCCGATCATGAACACCAGCGAGGAGTCCTTGACCAGCAGGATCAGGTCGTTGGTCAGCGGCGGCAGCACGATCCGGAACGCCTGCGGCAGCACGATCTTCCGGGTCGCCAGGCCGGGCGGCATCCCGAGCGAGCGGGCCGCCTCGACCTGCCCCTTCGGGACCGCCTGGATCCCGGCCCGGACCACCTCGGCCATGTAGGCCGCGGCGACGATCCCGAGTGCCAGCCAGACGACGCCGTACGGATCCCAGGGGATCGTCAGGCCCTCGAAGGCGAGCGGCAGCAGGCTGAACGCGATGAACACCACGATCGCCGGCAGGCCGCGGAAGAACTCGATGTACGCCGTCGCGAGCCACCGGTACGGGCCGACCGAGCTCAGCTTCATCAGCGCCAGCACGGTGCCGCCGATCAGGCCGATCACGAAGGCGCCCGCGGTGTACTCGATCGTCTTCACCAGCGCCGTCAGCAGGCCGTCCTGGAACGCGCCCTTGATGAACTCCGGTTTGAAGAAGACGTCGCGGATCTGGCCCCAGTCCGCGGCGAACGCCGCGATCGCGATGACGACGACGAGGATCGCGTACTGGATCCAGCGGGAGCGCTGAGCCCGCTGCCGCGGGCTCAGCCCCTTCCGCTCAACGGTGTCGGTTGTGGTGGGCGCGCTCACTTCTTCGGCTCAACCCCGAACCACTTCTTGTAGATCTCGTTGTACGTACCGTCCGACTTGGCCTTGGCCAGCACCTCGTTGAACTTCGCCACCAGCTTCGGGCCGCTGCCGTCCTTCTGGGCGGCGAAGCCGTACTGCTCACCGGTGTTGAACTCCTTGACGATCGCCATGTCCGGGTTCGCCTTGACGAAGTCGTAGAGCACGCCGTTGTCGTTGATGGCGGCATCGACCCGGCCGGACTTCACGTTGTTCGTCTGGATCGCCAGGTCCGGGAACGGGATCACCGTGTAGCCGAACTGGGCCTTGTTGTCGTCGGCGTACTTCTTCCCGGTGGTGTCGGCCTGGGCGCCGATCTTCTTGCCCTTCAGGTCCTCCAGGCCCTTGATGCCGGAGTCCTTCTTGACCATCAGCACCTGGGTGGCGTCCATGTACGGGTCGGTGATGCTGATCGCGGCCTGCCGCTCCGGCGTGATCGTCATCGCGCCCATGCCCATGTCGCACTTCTTCGCCTTGAAGCCGGCACCGGAGGTGACCTGGGCCCACTCGATGTTGACGACCTCTTGCTCCAGGCCCAGATCCTTCGCGACCAGGTCGAGGAGATCCACGTCGAAGCCGACCACCTCGGAGCCTTCCTTGGACTGGAACGGCTTGTACGGCAGGTGGGTGCAGACCATCAGCTTGCCGGGCTTCACCAGGGTGATCCCGGCCGCGGCGGCCTTGTCCTCGGTTCCACCGCTACTGCTCGGTTCGTCGCTGCCACAGGCTGCGAGCGTGAGCGCGAGCACGGCGGCCGCGGCGACGGTGACGCGGGCACGACGCTTGCGGAGGGTGGAGACGATGTTCATCGCGATACCTCTCGACACTGGAACTGGTACGCCGAACCGGTCGGTACCGGTCCGGATTCCGCATCCTGACACAGCAACCAGCCAGGTGTCGGCTGCTGACTACTGCCGATACCTCATCGTCACCCTGTTGCCGCTCCACCGCAGCCCTTCAGGCCCCTGTGGGAACCCTCACACACCAGACCAGTGCGGTGTGTGGTTTACTCGGTGCGACGGGTGACCCCCTGGCCGCGGCGTTGTTCGACGTACCCATTGATCGAACCGCCCACTCACTGTAACCGACCGCCTGCACACTGTTTCACCGAAGGGTCTCCCATGGTCGCCCAGCCCCATCCGTCCGTTTCCGCCGTCGTTCCCGAGTCCGATCGGTACGCCGGCGACGCCGTCTTCGAGCTGCACCGCGGCGGCAAGATCGAGGTCACGTCCTCGATCCACGTCCGCGACGCCGACGACCTGTCCAAGGCCTACACCCCGGGAGTCGCCCGGGTCTGTACGGCGATCGCCGAGGACCCGTCCCTGGTACGGCGCTACACCTGGAAGTCCAACGTGGTCGCGGTCGTCACCGACGGGACCGCCGTACTCGGACTCGGTGACATCGGCCCGGCCGCGTCGCTGCCGGTGATGGAGGGCAAAGCCCTGCTGTTCAAGGAGTTCGGCGGCGTCGACTCGGTGCCGATCGCGCTCGACTGCACCGACGTGGACGAGTTCGTCGAGACCGTCGTCCGGATGGCTCCGACCTTCGGCGGGATCAACCTCGAGGACATCTCGGCACCGCGGTGCTTCGAGATCGAGCGGCGGCTGAAGGAGCGGCTCGACATCCCGGTGTTCCACGACGACCAGCACGGTACGGCGGTCGTCGTACTGGCTGCGCTGCGGAACGCGCTGCGGGTCACCGGCAAGTCGATCGAGGACATCCGGGTGGTGATCTCCGGAGCCGGTGCGGCCGGGGTCGCGTGTGCCCGGATCCTTTTGCAGGCAGGGGTCGGCGACCTGGCCGTTGTCGACAGCAAGGGTGTGCTGCACGAGGACCGCGCCGACCTTAACCCGGTCAAGCTTTCGCTGGCCCGGGACACCAACACCGGCGGGCTGTCCGGCCGGCTGGTGGACGCGCTCGACGGCGCGGATGTGTTCCTCGGGGTGTCCGGTGGGACGGTGCCCGAGGAGGCGATCGCCCGGATGGCCGACGGGTCGATGATCTTCGCGCTGGCGAACCCGAACCCGGAGGTGCACCCGGACATCGCGCACCGGCACGCCGCCGTGGTCGCGACCGGTCGCTCCGACTTCCCGAACCAGATCAACAACGTGCTCGCGTTCCCCGGCATCTTCCGCGGTGCCTTCGACGCGAACGCATCCCGGATCACCGAGGGCATGAAGCTGGCGGCTGCCGACGCGCTGGCCGGCCTGATCGCCGAGGACGACCTTCGCCCGGACTACATCATCCCGTCGCCGTTCGACGCTCGCGTCGCTCCGGCAGTCGCTGCTGCGGTAGCCGCCGCAGCCGAGGCCGACGGCGTCGCCCGGGCCTGAACTGGTGAAATCGGTAACTGACTCCGCGTAGACCACGGCCTAGGGTGGGACGCATGCTTGCTGCCTACGCCGCCAAGTTCGACGCCGACGACCCGATCGCCGCACTGGAGGTGGGGGAGCGCCCCGACCCGACGGTGCCCGAAGGGTGGGTGACGATCGACGTACGGGCGACTGCGCTCAACCACCACGACCTGTGGTCGCTGAAGGGCGTCGGGCTGGCGGAGCAGAATCTGCCGATGATCCTCGGCTGTGACGCGGCCGGGACCGACCCGGACGGCAACGAGGTCGTCGTCCACGCGGTGATCTCGGACCCGGCGTGGAAGGGTGACGAGACGCTCGACCCGAAGCGGTCGCTGCTGAGTGAGCGGTACCAGGGGACGTTGGCCGAGAAGGTCGCCGTACCCGCGCGGAACGTCGTATCGAAGCCGGCCGGGTTGAGCTTCGAGCAGGCCGCCTGCCTGCCGACCGCGTGGCTGACGGCGTACCGGATGCTGTTCACGCAGTCGGGTCTGAAGCCGGGCGACACCGTGCTGGTGCAGGGCGCCGGTGGTGGGGTCGCGACCGCGTTGATCACGCTGGCGCGGGCTGCCGGGATCCGGGTCTGGGCGACCAGCCGGGACGAGGGGAAGCGGGCCAAGGCGCTGGAGATCGGCGCGCACGAGGCGTTCGAGTCCGGGGCGCGGATGCCGGAGCGGGTCGATGCGGTGATGGAGACGGTCGGTCAGGCGACCTGGTCGCACTCGCTGAAGTCGCTCAAGCAGGGCGGCACCCTGGTCATCTCCGGCGCGACCAGCGGCCAGGCGCCGAAGTCGGCCGAGCTGAACCGGATCTTCTTCCTGCAGTTGCGCGTCCAGGGCTCGACCATGGGCACCCGGACCGAGTTGGCCGAACTCGTGCAGTTCATGGCGAACGCGGGCATCTCACCGCACATCGACTCGGTCCTCCCCCTGACCGACGCCCGCAAGGGCTTCGCGAAGATGAACGACGGCGACGTCTTCGGCAAGATCGTCTTTACTGTGTGAATGCGACCTGAGATCCGCCGGGCCACGGTTGAGGATGCTGAGGCGGCGGCGTGGTGTCATCTGCTCTGCTGGCGGGAGGCGTACGACGGTCTGGTCGAGCCGGGCATGCTGGCCGAGCGGACCAGCGACATCGACCGGCGGATCGAGCGGTGGACCACCCACATTGGCGCCGGGCGGATCCACTGGATCGCGCTGAACCCGGTGGAGAGCCCGGCGGTCCAGGACAGGGTGGTCGGCTTCGCCGTACCCGGGCCGTCGCGGGACGAGGATGCGCCGACGCCGCTGGAGCTGCTCTCGATCTACGCGCGCAAGGCCTGGTGGGGGACCGGGCTGGGGACGCGGCTGCTGGAGGTTGCCGTCGGCAAGGAGCCGGCCAGCCTGTGGGTGTTCGAGGGTAACCATCGGGCCCGCGCCTTCTACCGCCGGCACGGGTTCGTCGAGGACGGCACCCAGGTGAACGACCCGTTCTTCGACCTGCCGGAGATCCGGATGGTACGGCGTTAGTGTCACCGGCACAGTTGTGCCGGATGCCGTTTCACGCCGGAAACATTCGCGTCGCACCGGGGCAATCAGACTGGACCAGTCTGGTCCTACCGCAGGAAACACCCGCGGGTTCGATCCGCCCGATCGACGAGCGAGCAGGAGTGCCCATGAGGCCGACCTTGACGGTGATCGCCGACCCCGCCGACCGCTGGATGATGAAGGCCGCCTGCGTCGGCCAGGCACCGGCGTACGACGAGACCGCGAGCGCGTGGGAGCAGCGCAAGGCCCAGGCCGTGTGCCTGACCTCCTGCCCGGTGCTGGAGGAATGCCGCGAGTGGGCCCGCCGGACCAAGTTCACCGGTACCGCGGCCGGCGAGAAGTTCCTCTACGGCCGCCGTCGCGGCCGCCCGGGCCCCCAGGAGCGCCGCCGCCCCAGCATCGTCGAAGAGCAGCAGGCCAGCTGAGGCGAGGGTGCGTCTCTCAATTCCCTGCGTGCTGCGCGGCACTCGGCGGGCACATCGCGGCGTTGGAGGGCGAGGCACGGAGAACCCCACTCCGAGCCTCGCCCTCCGCCTTGCGCTGCACTCCGCCGAGCACCTGCTCGCGACTGCAGGGAATTGAGAGACGCACCCTAGACCCCGACAAGCTCGTCGACGCGCTCCGCGTCGGCGGGCTTTTCCGTCCGGCGGAACGGAGAGGTGATCGTCGGCAGGATGTGCTGCCGGTTGCGAACCAGCGCCACCACCGTGAGCGCCAGGTAGATCCCGCACAGCACGTATCGCCCGGTCTGACCCGGTACGGCGAACTGCACCGCGAACAACCCCAGCAACGTCCAGGCCGCCCAGCGCGGGAAGCGAAGGCTCAGCAGTACGGCGAGACCCAGCAGCGTCTGTGTCGCGGTGAGGAGGAACTCCTCGATCTGACGCCCGTCCAACTGCAGCGCAGCGGGACCGCCACCGAGCATGTACGCGACCGGCAGGCTGCCGATCAGCAGAGTCCACTGGTTCACCTTCGCCGAGATCAGCAGGCCCAGCGCGGCCCCGCCCTTGCCTCGCCAGGCGAACAGCAGCGCCACGATGAACTCCGGCGCCTCCGATGCGAGCGGAGCCAGCCACTGCACCAGCAGGAACTGGTCGATCCCCAGCGCATGACCGCCGTCGACCAGCGAGTCCGCGAACGGCTCGGCCGACAGCAGGATCACTACGGCCGCAGTCAGGAACATCGCGATGACCGCGGTCCGTCGCTGCACCTTCGGCAGCGCCCCGATCCGCGCGGCCGGCCCGATCAGGTCCGGCTCGTCACCATGCCCGGACGCGGCCGCGCGCCACAGGTAGTACCCGAAGAACGCCAGCAGCCCGATCCCCAGCACGAGGTGGATCTGCCCGGTGACCGGGATGACGAACGCGATCACGCTCGCCATCCCCAGGAAGCCCAGCTCCCGCTTGTAGCCGGAGTCCAGCACCAGAGCCCTCACCGACCGCCCGCTGCGCCGTGAGGCGACGTACAGGCTGATCAGTACGACGCTGGACCAGCCGAGGCCGAGGAGCAGTCGATTGGAGCCGGTCATGTTGGCCGCGGCGTACTGCACGTACGCCGGATCACTGCCGGCCGTATGCGCGAAGTAGAGGTCGACGGCGTACTCGGGCAGCACGGCGATCACCGCGAGCAGCGCGATCGCGAGCCCGCCGGAGATGTCGACCTCCGCGGCCTCGGCGGCCCAGGCGAGCACGAACGACGCGGCGACCACGGCGAGCCCGAAGACCACGATCGCGAGCGGTGCCGACGGATGCACCCCGGACACCCGGAGGGCACCGGCCGGAATCGCCGCGATCAGGCAGAGAAACACGGGGCGAAGGGCTCGGGGCATGCCTCTAAGCTGCCATCGTTTTAACACTTTCGCAATTGCGAAAGTATGAGACCGTCGTCACCGCGGCTCGGCGTACTGCCGCCTGACCGGTCCAGCGGTCACAATGACTGCGCGATGACCACATCCCCTGAACCGACGAAGGCGCAGCTCGAATCCGCCGCGGGCACCTTCGCGATGCTCTCCGCCCCCGTCCGGTTGCACCTGGTGTCACTGGCGGCGCAGGGGGAGTACGACGTCGGCACCCTGGCGGACCGGGTCGGAGTCAGCATCGCCACCGCCAGCCAGCACCTGGGCAAGCTGCGGCTGGCCGGCATCATCACCGCGCGACGCGAGGGCCGGAGGCACATCTACACCGTCGACGACCCGCACGTGCTCAACCTGGTCGACCAGATCTTCGAGCACATCGCCCCCGACGGCACCCTCGCCCCCGACCCGCCCCGCCGCACCAGACCCCCACACACCGACTAGGCAGGTCTGGACGGACGAATGCCCTCCGCCGCGGCAGTCCGTCGGCGAAGGGCATTGGGCCAGGCTAGAACAGCTGGAGGATCAGTCGTCCTCGTCGTCGAGGCGGGCCAGCCAGGTGGCGAGCCGCTCGATCGGGGTTTCGAACTCGGGGTTCAGGTCGACGAACTCGCGCAGCCGCTCGGCCACCCAGGCCAGCGTGACGTCCTCCTCGCCACGCCGGCCCTCGAGTTCCTCGATCCCTCGGTCGGTGAAGTACACGTCAGCTGAAGGCCTGCTTGAGCAGGGTCGACTGCTCCGCGACGTGCACGCCGTGCGAGCCGACCGACGGTGCCGACATGGACGGCCGGGAGACCCGGTAGAACGGCTTGCCGCCCAGGTGCTCGGTCAGGTTCAGCGCCATGAACGGCCACGGGCCCTGGTTCGCCGGCTCGTCCTGGACCCAGCGGACCTCGGTCGCGTTCGGGTACTTCGCCAGCTCGGCCTGGATCTCCTCGGCCGGCAGCGGGTAGAGCTGCTCGACCCGGAGGATCGCCGTGCTGATCTTCTCCGGCTCCGCCTTCTTCCGCTCGGCCAGCAGGTCGTACACGATCCGGCCCGACGTCAGGATGACCCGCTCGACCGCACCCGCGTTCGCCTCGGCCTCGGCGTCGCCGAGGACCGGACGGAAGGTGCCGTGGGTCAGCTCCTCCGGCTGCGACACCGCCTCCTTGCGCCGGAGCAGCTGCTTCGGCGTGAAGACGATCATCGGGTTGTGCTCCTCGCCGAGCGTGTGCCGGCGGAGCAGGTGGAAGTACGACGCCGGCGTCGACGGCTGCGCCACCGTCATCGCGTTCTCGGCGCACAGCGACAGGAACCGCTCGATCCGGGCCGACGAGTGGTCCGGGCCCTGGCCCTCGTAGCCGTGCGGCAGCAGCAGCACGACACCGGACTTCTGGCCCCACTTCGCCTCACCGGACGAGATGTACTCGTCGATGATCGACTGGGCGCCGTTGACGAAGTCGCCGAACTGCGCCTCCCACAGCACCAGCGCGTCCGGCCGGGCCACCGAGTAGCCGTACTCGAAGCCGAGTGCGGCGTACTCGCTCAGCAGCGAGTCGTAGACGTGGAAGTTCGCCTGCCCGGCGTCCAGGTTCTGCAGCGGGACATAGTCCTGGCCGTTGACCCGGTCGATGACCGCGGCGAACCGCTGGACGAACGTGCCCCGGCGGCTGTCCTGGCCGGCCAGCCGGACCGGACGCCCGGCCAGCAGGAGCGAGCCGAACGCGGTGATCTCCGCGCTGGCCCAGTCCACCGGGCCCTGCGTGATCGCGGTGGCCCGGCGCTGCAGCTGCGGCAGCACCTTCGGGTGCGCGGTGAAGCCCTCCGGCAGCGTCGTGTACGCGTCGGCGATCTTCTTCAGCACCTCGGGCGTCGTCGCGGTCGCGTCCGGTCCCTCCGGCTTGTCCGGGTAGACCGGCACGGTCACGTACGGCGCCGGCGCGTCCGGCTGGCTCTTCGCCTCGCGGACCTCGGTGAACACCCGCTCGAGCCGCTGCTGGAAGTCCCGCATCGCCTGCTCGGCCTCTTCGACCGTGATGTCGCCACGGCCGATCAGGGCCTCGGTGTAGAGCTTGCGGACGGACCGCTTCTGCTCGATCAGGTCGTACATCAGCGGCTGGGTGAAGCTCGGGTCGTCACCCTCGTTGTGACCGCGGCGGCGGTAGCAGACCAGGTCGATGACGACGTCCTTGTCGAAGGCCTGGCGGTACTCGAAGGCCAGGTCCGCGACCCGGATGCAGGCCTCGGGGTCGTCGCCGTTCACGTGGAAGATCGGCGCCTGCACCATCCGGGCGACGTCGGTGCAGTACATCGACGAGCGGGACGAGGCCGGCGAGGTGGTGAAGCCGACCTGGTTGTTGACGATCACGTGGATCGTGCCGCCGGTGCGGTAGCCGCGCAGCTGGGACAGGTTCAGCGTCTCCGCCACGACGCCCTGGCCGGCGAACGCCGCGTCACCGTGGACGAGCACCGGCAGCACCGGGAACGCCGCACCGCGGTCGAGGATGTCCTGCTTGGCCCGGACGATGCCCTCGAGCACCGGGTCGACCGTCTCCAGGTGGGACGGGTTCGCCGCCACCGAGACCTTGATCTTGTCGCCGAACTCGGAGACGAACTCGCCCTCGGCGCCCAGGTGGTACTTGACGTCACCGGAGCCCTGCACGGTCCGCGGGTCGATGTTGCCGTCGAACTCGCGGAAGATCTGGCCGTACGACTTGCCGACGATGTTGGCCAGCACGTTCAGCCGGCCGCGGTGCGCCATCCCGATGACGACCTCGTCCAGGCCGGCCCCGGCCGCCTCCTCGCACAGCTCGTCGAGCAGCGGGATGGTGGTCTCGCCACCCTCCAGCGAGAAGCGCTTCTGGCCGACGTACTTGGTCTGCAGGAAGGTCTCGAACGCCTCGGCCTCGTTCAGCTTGGCCAGGATCCGCAGCTGCTCCTCGCGCGGCGGCTTGGTGTGCGGCCGCTCGACCCGCTCCTGGATCCACTTGCGCTGCTCGGGGTCCTGGATGTGCATGTACTCGATACCGGTGGTCCGGCAGTACGAGTCGCGCAGGATGCCGAGGATCTCGCGCAGCTTCATGAACCGGCGGTCGGTCGCGCCGAACGAGCCGGTGGCGAACTCGCGGTCCAGGTCCCACAGGGTCAGGCCGTGGGTGGCCACGTCCAGGTCCGGGTGACTGCGCTGCTTGTACTCCAGCGGGTCGGTGTCGGCCATGATGTGACCGCGCACCCGGTAGGCGTGGATCAGCTCCAGGATCCGGGCCTGCTTGCTGATGTCCTCCTCGTGGCTGTGCGGGAGGTCGGCGGCCCAGCGGATCGGCTCGTACGGGATCCGCAGCGACTGGAAGATCTCGTCGTAGAAGCCCTCCTGGCCGAGCAGCAGCTGGTGCAGCCGGCGCAGGAACTCACCCGACTGGGCGCCCTGGATGATCCGGTGGTCGTACGTCGAGGTCAGCGTCATCACCTTGCTGACCGCGAGCTTGGCCATCGTCTCGTCGGCCGCGCCCTGGTACTCCGGCGGGTACTCCATCGCGCCGACGCCGACGATGCAGCCCTGCCCGGTCATCAGCCGCGGCACCGAGTGCTGGGTGCCGATGGTGCCGGGGTTGGTCAGGCTGATCGTGGTGCCCTGGAAGTCGGGCAGCGCCAGCTTGTTGTCCCGGGCCCGCCGGACGATGTCCTCGTACGCCATCCAGAACTCGGCGAACGTCATCGTCTCGGCCGCCTTGATCGACGGCACCAGCAGCTGCCGGGTGCCGTCCGGCTTCTGCATGTCGATGGCCAGGCCCAGGTTGATGTGGGCCGGCTGGACCAGGGTCGGCTTGCCCTCGGTCTCGTCGTACGACGCGTTCATCTCCGGCAGCGTCTTCAGCGCCTTCACCAGCGCCCAGCCGATCAGGTGGGTGAAGGAGATCTTGCCGCCGCGGGCGCGCTTGAGGTGGTTGTTGATGACGATGCGGTTGTCGATCAGCAGCTTGACCGGGACCTGCCGGACGCTGGTCGCGGTGGGAACAGTGAGGCTGGTCTCCATGTTCTGCGCCGTCCGCGCGGGCGCGCCGCGCAGGATCTTCCGCTCCGTGTCCGTGCTGGTCTCGGGAGCGGGCTTGGGCTGGGCGCTGGGCGGCTGGTTCACCGTGCCTCCGGTCGGGGCTGCGCTGCTTGCGGCAGGCGCTGCTTTCGCTGCGGGCTGGTTCTGCGGTACGGCGGCCTGCGCAGCGGCCGGTGGGGTTGCGGCGGCCGCGACCGGAGCGGCGGCTGGAGGTGCAGCGGCGGCGGCCGCCGCTGCGGGCTGGCTCGAGGCGGGCGCGGACGCAGCTGTGCCGCGGCTCGGCGCCTCGGGAGTCTTGTTCTCCGACACGGCATCGGGTCGGGGAGCGTCGGCCGGGGCGGTCTTCACCGGCTTCGCGTCACCTGGGGAGTAGTTCTTGAAGCTGTCACTCTGAAAGACGGCGAGCCACTCCGGATCCACCGATTTCGGGTCCTGCAGGTACTTCTCGTACAGCTCGTCGACCAGCCATTCGTTCGCACCGAAGGCTGCTAGTGGATTCGTGTCTGATGGCTCGGTGGCCACTTGGCAGTTCGCCTCTTCCGATCGATCCGGTACCGCGGTGATTAATGCTGATGTTATGGGGGCAAGGCTAATAGCACGCGGACCACTTCCACAGCCCGGGACCACCGGACCAGTGCGTCGGGTGGTCAGGCCCTGGCGGCTTGATCGTTCGAGGCCTGAAACACTGTGCAGGCAGGTGTTTCAGCTCTCTCGTCACCGGCCCGGGTGAGAGCGACTTGACGGAAGGCCCGATGAAGTGCGGGACGCCTTGCAGAGGTGGGTTTCCGGCCCTTCCCACGGTGACTCTCAGTGGAGCGTTTGAGCCTGACTGGCCACTGTATGCAACTGACCGCTCGCCGTCGGTGGTGATCAGGACTGCGCAGAAATGTGGTGAAGCTCACGCTCTGGATCAGTCCAGTTACCTGTCACTGGGCTCATCGGTTCGACAGCCGCCGGACCAGCTTGAGGCCCGACCAGGTCGCATCGACCGCGCACACCTTCACGTCGACGACGCCCAGCGGCAGGGCGAGCTCGCGGATCCCGTTCTCGTCCAGGTCGGTCGGTACGCCGGACGATCGCTTCGGCCACGCGATCCAGATCATCCCGCCGGTCGTCGTCTTGGCGAGCAGCTGAGGCAGGCGCTTCGCCAGCCGGGCCCGGTCCGGGCAGAACGCCAGCACCACCTCGTACGACGTACGCCCGGCTCGCCGCACGATCGTCGTACCGGCCGGCAGACCCTCGATCGCGAACCCGTCCGGAGCGTTGTCGACCAGCACCACGTGCTCCGGCTTGATCCCCAGCTTGGCGGCGAGCGGCTTGCCCGAGTAGCCCGGAGTAGTCATCTGAGGATCGTACGGCGGCATACTGACTAGATGGCGTTGACGGATGAGGCGATCGTCAAGATCAAGGGGATGATCACCTCGGGGGAACTGGGGCCTGGGGATCGACTGCCGAAGGAGGCGGATCTCGCGGCGCGGCTCGGCCTGTCGCGGAACTCGCTGCGGGAGGCGGTCAAGGCGCTGACGCTGGTCAACGTGCTCGACGTCCGGCACGGTGACGGCACGTACGTGACCAGCCTGGACTCGGCGCATCTGCTCGACGCGCTGAACTTCATGGTCGACCTGCATCGCGACGACTCGGTGCTGCAGTTCTTCGAGGTACGGCGCCTGCTCGAGCCGGGCGTGGCCGCGCTGGCCGCCGTACGGATCACCAAGGAACAGGTGACGGAGTTGCGGCTGCTGTGCAGCGACCTGACGCCGGACGCCCCGGTCGAGGAGCTGGTCGCCAACGACCTGAGGTTCCATCGCGCGATCGCCGAAGCGACCGGGAACCAGGTCGTCTGCTCGCTGCTGGACGGCATCTCCGGTGCGACTCAGCGGGCCCGGATCTGGCGCGGCGTCACCCAGGCCGGCGCGGTCGAGCGGACGCTGTCCGAGCATGCCGCGATCCTGGACGCGATCGAGATCGGCGACGCCGAGGCGGCCCGCGCCTGGATGACCGCCCACATCGCCGGCGTCGAGACTTGGCTCCGCAAGGCACCGTGAGGTCATGTACGGCGAGCCGCCGCCACCGCGCAGCGCGCTGACGCTGCGATTGGTGCTGTCGTGCTTCGGTGTGGCGTTGTGGGTGACGGCCGCGATCCTGTTCGCCGCCTACGACGTGCCCACCGGGTGGGTGATCGCCTGTGTCGTGCTGGCGGTCATCGCCCTGGTCGACCTGGTGATCGTTGCCTGGCGCAAGCGTCACGAATAGTGGTTGAAGGGGCTGGGGGCTGCCCTCTACGATTGGCGGCGTCCCATTCCCGACGTCAGGGGTCTGCGTTGTAACTCCGAGGTCTTTCTTCCAGCCGGTGATCGCCACCCGTCGAGGTGTGCGGTCTCGTCCGAGACCTCTTTCTGGAGTACACGCACATGAGTCATTCCCTGTCCGCTACGGACCTCTTCTTCGCCTGGCCCGACGGCGACGTGCTGTTCGACGGGCTCAGTTTCGTCGCCGGACCGGTGCGGTCCGGGCTCGTCGGCCGCAACGGGGCCGGCAAGTCGACGCTGCTCAGGCTGATCGCCGGCCGGCTGACACCGCAGCGCGGAGCGATCCGCGTCAGCGGTGAGCTCGGGTACCTGCCGCAGGACCTGACCCTCGACACCACGCTGCGCGTCGACCAGGCGCTCGGCATCGACGCCATCCGCCGCGCCATCACCGCGATCGAGTCCGGTGACGCCTCGGAGGAGAACTTCGCGGTCGTCGGCGACGAGTGGGACGTGGACGAACGCGCCGAGGCACTGCTCGGCAAACTCGGCCTCGGCGCGATCGGGCTGGATCGCAGCGTCGGCGAACTGTCCGGCGGCGAGACGATCCTGCTCGGCCTGGCCGCCGAGTTGCTCCGGCGTCCCGACGTACTGCTGCTCGACGAGCCCACCAACAACCTCGACCTGCGGGCGCGGCGGCAACTGTACGACGCCGTCGACCAGTTCCGCGGTGCGTTGCTGATCGTCAGCCACGACCGGGAGTTGCTGGACCGGGTCGACCAGATCGGCGATCTGCGCAAGGGCGACATCACCTGGTATGGCGGCAACCTGACGGCGTACGAGGAAGCAGTCGCCGTTGAGCAGGAGGCGGCCGAGCGGATGATGCGGGCCGCGGAGGCGGACGTACGCAAGCAGAAGCGCGACCTGATCGACGCGCGGATGAAGATGGACCAGCGCCGGGCGCGGGGTCAGCGGGCGTTCGAGCAGGGCGGGATCCCGAAGATCATCGCGGGCGGGCTGAAACGGTCCGCGCAGGTGTCGGCCGGGAAGCACCTCGGTATGCAGAGCGAGCGGCTCGAGTCGGCGCAGGAGGCACTGGCCGACGCGGAGGCGCTGGTGCACGACGACGACACGATCCGCGTCGACCTGCCGAAGACCGCCGTACCGGCCGGCCGGATCGTGCTGCGGCTCGAGGATCACATCTTGCGGACCGGTGCACAGGTGGATCTGGAGATCCGCGGGCCGGAGCGGATCGCACTCACCGGGCCGAATGGTGCCGGCAAGACGACGCTGCTGCAGTCGATCGTCGGTGACGAGTTGCCCGTGGTCCCGTTCCGCTACCTGCCGCAGCGGCTGGACCTGCTGCGGGACGACCTGTCGATTGTCGACAACCTCGCGTTGCTCGCCCCGAGCACGGAGAACCAGGAGCGCAGGTCGCGGTTGGCCCGGTTCCTGTTTCGTGGGCGGTCGGCTGATCAGCTGGTCAGCACGTTGTCCGGTGGCGAGCGGTTCCGGGCGACACTGGCGGCACTGCTGCTGGCCGAGCCGCCACCGCAGTTGCTGATGCTGGACGAGCCGACGAACAACCTGGATCTGGCCAGCGTCGCGCAGTTGAAGGACGCGCTCTCGTCGTACCAGGGCGCGTTGCTGATCGCGAGCCACGACGTCCCGTTCCTTCGCGACATCGGCATCACCCGGTGGCTCGAGCTGACGCCGGAGACGCTGACCGACCTCGAGCCTTTGTAGGTACGGCGTACGCGTGCCCCGTCACCCCCTCGGGTGGCGGGGGCATTTCTTTGTGCGGGGGTTGAGTCTGATACCCCTAGGGGGTATGGTCCCTCGTATGGATGAGCACGAGCACGACGGTCACGCCCAGCACACTGGGCACGACGCGCACGGTGGTCACGGTGAGCACGGTGGTCACGGTGAGCACGGTGGTCACGGTGAGCACGGTGACCATGGGAATCACGGTGGGCACGGGGATCATGCGGCGCAGTTCAAGGACCGGTTCTGGATCAGCCTGGGGCTGGCGGTGCCGGTGGTGTTCTTCAGCGAGATGTTCGCGGACCTGCTCGGCTACATGCCGCCCGAGTTCCCCGGCTCGAACCTGATCGCCCCGGTCCTCGGCACGGTGATCTTCGTGTACGGCGGCCAGCCGTTCCTGACCGGTGGATGGGGCGAACTGAAGTCCCGGCGGCCCGGGATGATGCTGCTGATCTCGATGGCGATCACGGTCGCGTTCGTCGCGTCCTGGGTGACCACGCTCGAGCTCGGCGGGTTCGACCTGGACTTCTGGTGGGAGCTCGCGCTGCTGATCGTGATCATGCTGCTCGGGCACTGGCTGGAGATGCGTGCCCTCGGTGCCGCATCGGGTGCATTGGATGCGTTGGCCGCACTGTTGCCCGACTCGGCCGAGAAGGTGACTGACGACGGCGTGGTCGAGGTGTCGCTGGCCGAGTTGCGCGAGGGCGACGTCGTACTGGTCCGGTCGGGTGGTCGCGTACCCGCCGACGGCAAGGTGGTCGAGGGTCAGGCCGAGGTCGACGAGTCGATGATCACCGGTGAGTCCCGGCCGGTCGCGCGGGCCGTCGGTGACCCGGTCGTCGCCGGAACCGTTGCCACCGACAACGCTCTGCGGGTCGAGATCACGGCGGTCGGGGAGAACACCGCCCTGGCCGGGATCCAGCGACTGGTCGCGGAAGCGCAGGCATCGTCGTCCCGGGCGCAAGCCCTGGCGGATCGGGCCGCCGCCTTCCTGTTCTACTTCGCGTCGGTCGCGGGTGTGATCACGTTCCTGGTGTGGACCTTGCTGGGCGAGGTCGACGAGGCCGTGACGCGGACTGTGACCGTGCTGGTGATCGCCTGCCCGCACGCCCTCGGGCTGGCCATTCCGTTGGTGATCGCGATCTCCACCGAGCGGGCCGCGAAGGCCGGCGTACTGGTGAAGAACCGGCTGGCGCTGGAGCGGATGCGAACCATCGACGTCGTCCTGTTCGACAAGACCGGCACGCTGACCAAGGGCCAGCCGGTCGTCACCGGGGTCGCGGGTGTCGGTGCGGTGACGGAGGAGGAGTTGCTGGAACTGGCGGCCGCGGTCGAGGCGGACAGCGAACACCCGCTGGCGAAGGCGATCGTCCGGGCCCACGAGGAACGAGCCCGGGTCGGCGTCGGCGGCAATGGTCGGTTGGTGGCCTCGGAGTTCCGGTCCCTCACTGGGCGTGGGGTTCAAGCTGTGGTCGATGGGGCCGAGGTTTCCGTCGGCGGACCGGCTTTGCTGCGGCAGTACGGCGTACCGGAACCCGACGAGCTGGCCGCGGATGTCGCCGCGTGGAAGGAACGTGGAGCTGCAGTTCTGCACGTCGTACGGGACGGGCAGGTGCTCGGGGCTGTCGCGTTGGAGGACGAGGTACGGGAGGAGTCGAAGCAGGCTGTGGAGGCGTTGCACCGGCGCGGCGTGAAGGTCGCGATGATCACCGGCGACGCGCATCAGGTGGCCGAAGCGGTGGCGAAGGAACTCGGCATTGACGAGGTGTTCGCCGAGGTCCTCCCGCAGGACAAGGACGCCAAGGTGGCGGAACTCCAGGCCCGTGGGCTCAAGGTCGCGATGGTCGGCGACGGTGTGAACGACGCACCGGCCCTGGCCCGCTCCGAGGTTGGCATCGCGATCGGCGCCGGTACAGACGTCGCGATCGAGTCGGCCGGTGTGGTCCTGGCCGCCGACGACCCGCGGGCGGTGTTGTCGGTGATCGAACTCTCCAAGGCCAGCTACCGCAAGATGTGGCAGAACCTGGTCTGGGCCACCGGCTACAACGTCATCACCGTCCCCCTGGCCGCGGGTGTCCTGGCCTTCGCCGGCGTCCTCGTCTCCCCAGCCGTCGGCGCGATCCTGATGTCCGTCTCCACCATCGTCGTAGCCCTCAACGCCCAGCTCCTCCGCCGCCTCAACCTCTCACCCGACCACCTGTCCGCATGAAGGGTGCCGAAGGACAGGAGGTAGTTGGGTGAGCGACAACCTCGCAGGCGTGCCAGGTGCCGCTGAGGCCGCCTACCTCCTGTCCGACGGTCCTTAGCCGACCGGCAGCCGGCCGAGGAGCCTTTGCATGGTGGCGATCTCGGCGGTTTGGGCGGCTTGGATCTTCTTGGCCAGGGCGATCGACGCGGCGTCCTGGCCGTCGGCCTGCTCGGTCTTGGCCATGGTGACCGCGCCCTGATGATGCTTGATCATCATCTGGATCCACATCCGGTCGAACATGCTGCCCTTCTGTTTGCCGAGGTCGGACATCTCCTCCTCGGTCATCATCCCGGGCATTTCCTCGCTTCCGCCGTGGCCGCCATGGCTCGGCGTGGGGACCGGCTTGCCCCAGCTGGTCAGCCAGCCGGACATCAGCTTGATCTCCGGGTCCTGCGCGGCCTTGATCGCGGTGGCGAGCTGCTTCACCTCAGGCGTGGTCGCCTGGTAGCCGGCCATGCTCGCCATCTGCACGGCCTGCTGGTGATGCGGGATCATCTGCGTCGCGAAACTGACATCCGCGTCGTTGAACCCAGCAGCCGTCGGCGTGGCGGCCGGCGTACTCGAGCTGCTGTGGTTCATCCCGGGCATGGAGCCGGAGTCGGAGTCGGAGCCACAGCCGGCCAACGCCAGCGTGGCGGCAAGCAATGCGGTCGTACGGTAGACGTGCTTCATCACAATCCTTCGAAGTCGACAAATGGGTACGGCGGAAGGCGCGGGTCGGCCTAGGTCCGCAGTACGCACAACTTCGACAGCGATGGAGTCAGCCAGGGTGGCGAGCGCTCGCTCAACACCACCCGCTCGGCCGGTGCGACCAGTAACACGGGCCGCCACGCCAGGAGGTTCCGCAACGCGAGCACCAACGCCAGCAACAGCAGGAGCCCGGTCAGCACGGCCATGCACGCCTCGGCCATCCCGTGCTGCTCTCCCGCAGGTGCGATCACCACCCGGTCGAATGCGTCGACAAGAGCGATCGGCAACGCCACCTGATGCCCGTGATCCATCGCCTCGGGTACGACGCTGTGCTGCATGCCAGCGTGGGTAGGTGTCGCCATCGCCGCATCGTGATGGGCGGTCAGGCCGTGCATCGCGAAGACGCCGGCGACTACTCCGAGCACACCAAGGAGGCGAAGCAGTAGCGCTCCGCGACGAGGGGGTCGGCTGGTCATCGTGACAAGAGTAGCGAGCTGGGCTGGGTGCACAGCGAGTGGGCGGCGGGTGTGCACAATGGACGGTGAGCCGGCCCGCTCGCCGCCGTACGTTCGATGGAATCCCCAGTCCTGGAGGTTCCCCATGGCCGCTCCACAGGTCGGTACCGACGACTATGCGCTCGCCCGTGTCCGGGCGAGTGCCCGTTATTCCTGGTGGTCTGTCGCGACACAGCGGTTCGGGCAGATCTCCGCACTCAGCCAGTTCCTGCTCGGCGCCACGCTCGGGTTCGGGATGAGTTTCTGGACCGCGTTCTGGGCGCTCACGCTCGGCGCGGTGATCCTCGAACTGGTCGCGATCCTGATCGGCGTCATCGGCGCCAAGGAAGGATTGCAGACCTCGGTGATCGCGCGCTGGACCGGGTTCGGCCAGGCCGGCTCGTCGCTGATCGGGCTGGCGATCGGGATCAGCCTGATCGGCTGGTTCGGCATCCAGTCCGCCGTGTCCGCGGCCGGTCTGAGCCAGTTGATCGGCGTACTCCCCACTTGGGGCTGGTCACTGGCATTCGGTCTGGCCGTGACGCTCGTCGTACTGCGCGGCTTCCACTCGATGGCCTGGGTCGCGTACGTGACCGTGCCGGCCTTCCTGATCCTGGTCGGCTGGTCGATCATCAGCGAACTGTCCGACCACAGCCTCGGCGCACTGGCCAGTTCGGCGCCGCCGGGTCCTCAGTTGAGCCTGCTCGAGGGTACGACGCTCGTCGCCGGCGGATTCATCGTCGGCGCGGTCATCACCCCGGACATGACCCGGTACAACCGGACTGTCGGCGACGTGGTGAAGCAGACCGTCCTCGGCATCACGCTCGGCGAATACGTGATCGGCCTGTCTGGTGTCCTGCTCGCGCACGCCGTCGGCTCGGCGAACGTGATCACCATCGTCACCTCGTCGGTCGGCTGGGTCGGCACGCTGGTGATCATCCTCGGCACGATCAAGATCAACGACTGGAACCTCTACAGCTCCGGCCTCGGCGTGGTGAACTTCATCGGCACGGTCTTCGGCCGGCACGTCAACCGGGCCGCGGTCACCCTGGTGGTCGGTGTCCTCGGCAGCGTGCTCGCGGCCGCCGGCATCCTGGACAAGTTCACCGAGTTCCTGATCGTGCTCGGCGTCGCGTTCCCGCCGATCGCCGGGATCATGGTCGCGGAGTACTTCGTGGTGAAGCGCTGGCGCCCCGAGCTGGATCAGACCCGTGAACACGGCACGCTGCCGGCGACCGCGCCGACCTGGGTGCCGGCCACCATCGTGATCTGGATCGGCGCCGCCCTGATCGGCAAGTACGTCGAGTGGGGCCTGCCCAGTATCAACTCGCTCGTCGTCGGCTTCGTCGCGTACGTCGTGGCCGGCAAGGTCGGCCTGATCCGCGGTGTCGGCACGAGTCGCACGATGGACAGTGAGGAGACCGAAGTCACCGCCGTCCCGGCCACCAGCTAGCCACTTCGCGGTACGGCGGCCGCGTGGCCGCCGTACCTGAAATCCAGGAGGATCCGCATGCGTATCGGCATCGATGTCGGTGGCACCAACACCGACGCCGTGCTGCTCGAGGGCAACACAGTCCTGGCAGCCAACAAGTCGGCGACGAGCGAGGACGTGACGGCCGGCATCATCGACACCCTCGATCGGTTGCAGGCCGAGCGGTCGTTCGACCCGGCCCAGGTGCAGGCAGTGATGATCGGCACCACGCACTTCATCAACGCATTGGTCGAGGCACGCCGGCTCGCCCCGACCGCGGCGCTCCGGCTCGGCCTGCCCGCGACCGCCTCGCTGCCGCCGCTGGTCGACTGGCCGCAGCGGCTGGTCGATGCGGTCAGCGGTCGCAGTTATCTGGCGCACGGCGGGCACGAGTTCGACGGGCGGCACATCGCCGAGCTGGACGAGGACGAGCTGCGCCGGCACGCCGCGGACATGGTCGAGCACGGTGTCCGGTCGGTGGCGATCTCGTCGGTGTTCTCGCCGGTCAGCAACGAGTTCGAGGTGCGTGCCGCGGAGATCCTGCGTTCCGAGCTCGGCGACGACGTGGCGATCTCGCTGTCGCACGAGATCGGCCGGATCGGCCTGCTGGAGCGGGAGAACGCGACCATCATCAACGCTGCGCTCCGGGAGCTTGCCGCGAGCATTGTGGACGGTCTGGCCGGCGCCGTCGCCGGGCACGGCATCGCCGCACCGCTGTACCTGAGCCAGAACGACGGCACCCTGATGGACGTCGACTTCGCCCGTCGCTACCCGGTCGCCACCTTCGCGTCCGGCCCGACGAACTCGATGCGCGGCGCGGCCCTGCTGTCCGGCCTGGACACCTGCGCGGTCGTCGATGTCGGCGGTACGACGAGTGACGTCGGCGTACTCACGCACGGCTTCCCGCGGGAGGCGACCACCGAGGTGGACGTGGCCGGCATACGCACCAACTTCCGGATGCCGGATGTGCTCAGCATCGGCATCGGCGGCGGCAGTTTGGTGGCCGGGGACAACGACCTGGTGACGGTTGGTCCCCGCTCCGTCGGCTACCGGTTGACCGAGGAGGCGCTGGTCTTCGGCGGTACGACGTTGACCGCCACCGATATCGCGGTCGCGGCCGGGCGGGCCGAAATCGGTTCGGCTGCCGCGGTCGCCGATCTCGATCCGACGCTGGTCAAGGCGGCGCTCGCCCGGGTCGCGGCGGATATCGCGGACGCGGTGGAGCGGATGCGGACCTCGCCCGATCCGCTGCCCGTCGTGGCTGTCGGTGGTGGGTCGATCCTGTTGCCGGACGATCTGCCGGGGAGTCTGGCGGTGCATCGGCCAGATCACTTCGCGGTCGCGAACGCGATCGGCGCGGCCATCGCGCAGGTGGGTGGCGAGGTGGACCGGGTGTACGCGATCGATCCCGGCCGGCGCGACGCGGTGGTCGACGAGGCTCGTCAGGAGGCAGTCGACCGGGCGGTCGCGGCCGGTGCGGATCCGGCCCAGGTGCGGATTGTCGACTTCGACGAGGTGCCGATTCCTTACCTGCCCGGCAACGCCACCCGGATCCGCTGCAAGGCAGTCGGCGACCTGCGGTTGGGGCAGTCATGAGTGTGCTGACAGCTGCTGATCTCGGTCCGCTGGCGCGTGGGGCCGCCGTACTGGGGACTGGTGGTGGCGGGGATCCGCACATCGGCCGGCTGCTGGCCGAGCAGGTGCTGCGGTCGCATGGCCCGGTCGAGATCGTTTCGGTGGAGGATTTGCCGGACGATGCATGTGTGTTGCCGGTGGCAATGATGGGCGCGCCGACCGTGATGGTGGAGAAGCTGCCGTCCGCGGACCAGATCGCGATCGCCGTGCAGACACTGGCCAAGTACGTCGGCAAGACGCCGACCCACATCGCCTGTATCGAGGCCGGCGGGGTCAACTCCACGGTCCCGGTGATCGCGGCGGCTCAACTCGGCCTGCCGCTGGTCGACGGCGACGGGATGGGCCGCGCGTTCCCCGAGCTGCAGATGGTGCTGCCGACCCTGGCCGGCATCGAGGCGACGCCGATGTCGATTGTCGACGAAAAAGGAAACCGCGGTGTTTTCGACACGATCTCCAACACGTGGGCGGAGCGGTTGGCCCGGTCCGCGACCGTGGACATGGGGTGTTCGGCGATCGTCTCTTTGTATGCGATGACGGGTGCCGAGGTGCGCGCGTCGTTCGTGCCCGGGACGCTGTCACAGTGCCTCGCGATCGGGCGGGCCATCGATGTCGCCAGGCGCGATCACAGTGATCCGGTGGCCGCGGTGGTGGATCGGCTGGGCGGGCGGTTGCTGCATGTCGGGAAGGTTGTCGACGTTCAGCGTCGTACGACGACCGGCTTCGCGCGTGGTGACGCGACCATCGACGGGCTCGACGCATCGCTCGGACGCCTGGTGGTACTGCGATTCCAGAACGAGCACCTGGTCGCGGAGATCGACGGCGCCGCGGTCGCGACCACGCCGGACCTGATCATCGTGCTCGACACCGAGTCCGGCGAGCCGATCACCACCGAAGCCCTGCGCTACGGACAACGGGTGAGCGTACTGGCCGCACCCTCCGACGAACGCTGGCATTCCCCGGCCGGCATCGAACTGGTCGGCCCCCGCTACTTCGGCTACGACCTCGACCCGATCCGCGCCCTGGAGACCGTATGAGCGAGCGAAGCGAGCGAACCATTCAACACAGCGCGATTCGTGCCTCATGCCCGCCCGGAGCGAAGCGAGGACGGGCATGAGTTGGGAGTTGGGGATCGAGCATCTGCGGGATCTCGCGCGCGGGGCGGCGATTCTCGGGACCGGGGGCGGCGGGGATCCGCTGATCGGGCGGTTGCTGGTCGAGCAGGCGATCCGGGAGCACGGGCCGGTGACCGTGCTCGACCCGGACGAACTCGACGACGACGCCTTCGTCATCCCGACCGCGCAGATGGGTGCGCCGACCGTGATCGTGGAGAAGATCCCGCGCGGCAGCGAACCCGTCGGCGCGCTGCGGGCCCTCGAACGCCACCTCGGCCGCACCGCCGACGCGACCATGCCGATCGAGTGCGGCGGCATCAACTCGATGATCCCGCTGCTGGTCGCCGCCCGGACCGGCCTCCCGGTGGTCGACGCCGACGGCATGGGCCGCGCGTTCCCGGAGCTCCAGATGGAGACGTTCTCGGTGTACGGCGTACCAGGGTCGCCGATGGCGATCGCGGGTGAGCACGACGAGACGATTGTCATCGATACAGGTGTCGACAATCGACAGATGGAGTGGCTGGCCCGCGGCATCACCATCCGGCTCGGCGGGGTCGCGCACATCGCCGAGTACTCGATGACGGGCGCCGACGTGAAGCGCACCGCCGTACCGCGGACGCTGTCCCTCGGCCTGTCCCTCGGCAGGGCGGTCCGTGAGGCGCGCGAGTCGCACAGTGATCCGGTCGAGGCTGTGCGTACGGCGCTCGCTCCGACGCTGTACAACCACTTGCGCGTGTTGTTCCGCGGCAAGGTGGTCGACGTCGAGCGCCGTACCGTCGAAGGCTTCGCTCGCGGCCGGGCCCGGTTCACGTCGTACGACGGCACTTCCACGCTGGAGCTCCGCTTCCAGAACGAGAACCTGGTGGCGGAGGTCGACAATCAGATTGTCTGCACCGTGCCTGACCTCATTTGTGTGCTGGAGGCGGACACCGCGGAGCCGATCACCACCGAGGGCCTGCGCTACGGCCAACGGGTCACCGTCGTCGGCATCTCCACCCCTGACCTGATGCGGACACCCGAAGCACTGGCGGTCTTCGGCCCGTCATGCTTCGGACTGGACGTCGAGTTCAGCCCAGTCGAACGCCTCACCGACACCTTCCTCACCACCCCCTGATCCTCGGCCCACCGAGCGACCCCTCCACGGTGGGCCGAGGTTCCACCCGCCCCCCACCTGCCGGGAGCTCAGCGGTTGCCCTCCCAGATCGGGGGTTGCCTGCCGAGATTCCCACTGGGCAACCCCCGATCTCGGTGGGCAACCTACGATTCCGCGCGCGCCCCGGGTGTGTGCTGGACGCGCCGCACTCACCAACTGCCTGGTCCCGGGGCGCAGCAGGCTCGGCCGACAGGTGACATGGGTGGTTTGGCGCGTTTGGTGAGTGGGGGAGGTCCGCGGTGACATCATCAGCGCATGGCGACGGTCATCCGGGAGCGGGATCTGGAGGCGCTGGTCGTCGGCGTCACTCTGCTGGGGTCCGGAGGTGGCGGCGACAGCCGGGCCTTCGGGCGGATCCTGCAGCGGCGGCTGGGGTCTGATGATCTGGAGCTGCTGGACGCGTCAGACGTTGCCGACGGCTACCTGAGCCCAGTCGGCGTGGTCGGTGCGACCAGTGTGCTCACCGAGAAGCTGCCGAGTGGCAGTGAGTTCGCCACCGCTGTGCAAGCTGTCAGCCGCTGGACCGGTCAGCGAGTGGACGGGCTGATGTCGCTCGAGGCGGGCGGGCTGAACGGACTCAGCGCACTGGTCGCTGCGGTCGACCAGGGCCTGCCGTTCGTCGACGCGGACCTGATGGGCAGAGCGCTGCCGCGACTCGACCAGTTCTCCTGGGCGGTGGCGGGGCGCTCGTTGACCCCGTGTGCGTTGAGTGAACCAGGCGGTCAGGTCGTTGTCGTCGACAACATCGATCCGGCCGGACTGGAGCGCGCCGTACGCAGCTTCGTCGTACACACCGGTGGTTGGGCAGTGCTGGCGCTCGCGCCGACCCCTGCGGTGGCCGCGACCTCCGATGCGGTCAACGGCAGCCTGGCGAGGGCTCTCGAGCTCGGCCGGGTACACGCCGCCCTCCCCGTCTCGGCCGCACCCAGCGACGTGGCTGAAGCTCTCGGCGGACGACTCCTGGGCGACGGCCGAGTCGACGAGGTCGCGAGGTACGGCGGTCGGTCGCACGGCCCGGGTGGTGCGTTCGGGCGGGGGACTGTCTGCGTTGTGGACGAGCCGAGTCGCGCGGTGGTCCGGATCGAGACAGAGAACGAGTATCTGCTGGCGATGGTCGACGGAGAGCCAGTGGTAACCACACCGGACCTGGTGTGCGTGCTGGACCGACGGACCTTGCAGCCGATCGCGGTCGACGCCATTCGCTCCGGTGACGAGGTGCTGGTGCTCGCGTTGCCAGGGCCGGACTGGTGGCGGCACGGCGAGCGTCTCGCTCACGTCGGTCCACGGGCCTTCGGCCTGACCTGCGACCCACTGCTGCTGGAGGCATCGTGACTGTGCTGAACGCCACGCCTCCGGCGCCGGGCTCATGGGGCTTCGACGGGCCTTCCCTCCTCAGTCCAGGCCGGGAGGCGCCATGACCGGGCTGGCGGCGATGCTGACGTCTCCCGGGTGGCGGGACGTCGTCGTACTGGGTGGTGGACAAGAGCCTGGGCCTTCGTTGGCGGGATCGCGGGTGTTGATGGATGTCGCTGGGCATCCGGCACCGATGGCGGGTGAGTTGCTCGTCGTACTGCTGGCGTCGGACCACACCGACTGGCGGATCGATGCTCTGATCAGCAGAGCGTCGGCAGCGGGTGCAGCAGCCGTACTGCTTGCCGGTGTGGAGCCGCTGGGGCGTGGTGCTCAGCTACTGGCCGAGCGGCTGCAGTTGCCGGTGCTGGGCAGTCCGGATCCGCTCGCCGCCCACGAGTACCTCAACAGGGTGACGGCCGAGCCTGATCTCGTCCGGGCGGACCTGGTGCTGCGGGCCGTGACCGCGTTGCGGCGGTCGGACGGTGAGCTGGACTCGGTGCTGCGTACGACGTCCGCCGTACTGGAGCGACCGGTGACACTGGCGGGCTCTGACGGTGGCACGTTGGCGGGGGAGCCGCTTGACCCTGAAGAGCGTCCTGCACTCGTTGCTGCGTTGCCTGCTGTCCCGGTGGCGTGGGCAGCGCCGTACCGGGTGGATCTGGCGAGTGGTGTCGTGCTGATCGCGGTGTCTGTGCTTGGGGCGGGTCCTGCGTGCTGGTTGGTGGCTCGGCTGCCTGGTGTGGTGCCGGCCGAGGTTGCCGCCGTACCTGCTGTGCTGACGGTGGTTGCACCCGCTGTTGGGCAGCGGCTGGCGTTGCGGCGGCTGGAGTTGGAGCGAGACGCTCGACAACGTACGTCGTTACTGGGGGAGTTGCTGCACGGTGAGCCGTCGGAGGCGACGCGGCGACGTGCGGTCGACCTCGGCTGGCAGCTGGATGGGTGGCATACCGGCATCCGCATCGGTGCCGACGGACAGGTGGACGTCGCTGGTCGTCGTACCGATGTAGTCGAAGCCTTTGACGCAGAGGGCCTGCAGGCAGTTGTTGTCGAGCAGGGCGATGGCTGGTCCGCGTGGATCACCGCTGCACGCGAGCCGACTGCCACCGAGGTCCAGCAACAGGCCGCAGCCATCCGCCGCGTCCAACGCCGCCTGGTGCAGACCGTCGACGCCTACGTGGGCGTAGGCCGCGTCCAACCCGGTCCCAGTGGCATCGCCACCTCCCTCGCCGAAGCAGGCGACGCCGCCGGCCTGGCCCGCGGCCGCCCCGAAACCGGCCGCTTCCTCCACGTAGACCGACTCGGCTTGGCCCAGTTGTTGCTGGCCTGGACCCGCACCGACACCTTCCAACCAGCAGCCAGAGCCCTCCTGGCCCCCATCCAAGACCAACCAGGCGACCTGGTCGGCACCCTGGCCGCCTACCTCGACACCGAATCCTCCCTGGCCGAAACCGCCGCCGTCCTAGGCATCCACCGCAACACAGTCTCCGCCCGCATCACCAAGATCCAGCAACTCCTAGGCGTAGACCTCTCCAACTCCGACGAACGCCTAGCCCTCCACCTAGCCTGCCGAACCGCCCGCGACTAGGACCACAGACCGTCGCCGAACCGGGACCTGGGACGGGAACTCGTGGGCTGGGACCCTGCGCCCGAACCGGGACCTGGGACCGGAACTCGTGAGCTGGGACCTGGAATTGCCGCCAGCTCTCCAGAAGCTGTCTCAGCTCCCGGCTTCCGGCCCGGATCGGCCGCGAGTGTTACGGCGTTGGGGCGTCTTCGCGGAGCAGGCCGGCGGATTTCAGGTCGGACCAGAGGGCGGTGGGGACCTCGACTCGGGTTAGGGCTGCGTTGGTGTGGACTTCTTCGGGGGTTCGGCAGCCTACGGCTATGCCGGCTACGGCGGGGTGGGCCAGCGGGAAGGCCAGGGCAGCGGCCGGCAACGTCACTCCGTGGGACTCGCAGATGTCGGCGAGTTTGTTGGCCTTGTCGACCAGGGCTGCGGCGGCCGGTTCGTAGTTGAAGGTGGCGCCGGGGGCGGGACGGGGCTGGGAGAGGAGGCCGGAGTTGAAGATGCCTACGGCAACTACCTGGACGTTGTTGTCCAGGCAGGCGGGGAGTACGTCGTCCAGGCCGTCGGGGTCGATCAGGGTGTAGCGGCCGGCCAGCATGATCACGTCGATGTCGACCTCGCGGACGAACCGGGTCAGCATCGCGGTCTGGTTCATGCCGGAGCCGATGGCGCCGATCACGCCCTGGTCGCGGAGTTCGATCAGCGTCGGGAACGCGGTGGCGACGGCCTCGTCGAAGTGGTCGTCGGGGTCGTGGACGAAGACGACGTCGAGGCGGTCGGTGCCGATCCGGTGCAGCGAGTCGTCGATGCTCTGCAGCACCCCGTCGCGGCTGAAGTCCCAACGCCGCCGACGCTTCGACGTGACCGCGAACCCCTCGTCATCAGGCGCATCGGACTCGGCCGAGTAGATGATCCGCCCAACCTTGGACGACAGTACGAAGGAAGAACGCGGCTTCCCGGCGAGGCCCGCGCCGAGGCGCTCCTCGGCCAGACCGAGCCCGTAGTGCGGTGCCGTGTCGAAGTACCGCCAGCCCTCGTCCCACGCGGCTTCCACTGTGGCGGTCGCCTCGGCGTCGGTGATCGGCGTGAACAACCCGGCCAGCGGCGCACCGCCGAGCCCGACTCGCTGATCATCCGGGAACAGCTTCATGACCGAGCCGCCGGGAGCCGGAGGTTCTGCATCCCGCCGTCGACGGCAAGCGCCGTACCAGTGGTGGAACCCGACAACGGGCTGGCCAAATAGGCGATCGCGTGCGCCACTTCATCGGCCGAGACCAACCGGCCCATCGGCTGACGAGCCTCCAGAGCGGCCCGCTCCGCCGCCGGGTCGTCGGCCACCTCGAGCAAGCGGCCGACCCACGGCGTGTCCGCCGTACCGGGGTTCACGCAGTTCACCCGGATGCCTTCGCGGACGTGGTCGGCGGCCATTGCCATGGTCAGAGCCAGTACGGCGCCTTTGCTCGCCGAGTACAACGCCCGATTCGGGAGGCCCGCGGTGGCGGCGATCGAGCAGGTGTTCACGATCGCGGCGGCCGAGGACTTGCGCAGGTGCGGCAGCGCGGCCCGCGTGACCCGGGCGATCCCGACCACGTTGACGTCGAAGACGCGGTGCCATTCCTCGTCGGAGTTGGCCGCGACCGTGCCCTGTGCGCCGATGCCGGCGTTGTTCACCACGATGTCGATGCCACCGAGTTGCAGCGCGGCCGCGGCGACCGCGTCGCGGACCGACGTGTCGTCGGTGACGTCCGTGGCGATCCCGGTCAGTGGCTCGGCGACGTCAGGCTTGAGGTCGAACACGACCACCTGCGCACCCCGGGCGGCCAACAGCGAGGCGGCCGCGAGTCCGATGCCCGAAGCGCCTCCGGTCACCACGGCCTTCAGGCCGGCGAAGTCGCGCACTTGTTCTCCTTAGTCAGATCGGTCCAGATCTTGCCACTCGGGTAGCGGAAGTCAGCCAGCGTCTCAGCATCCATCTCGGCCCCGAACCCCGGCTTCAGCGGTGCGACGTAATGACCGTCCTCGATCACCACCGGGTCCAGGAAGTGCTCGTGCAGATGGTCGACGTACTCGATCACGCGGTCCTCGATCGACCCGCTCACCGCCACATAGTCGAACATCGACAGGTGCTGGACCAGCTCGCACAGCCCGACCCCGCCGGCGTGCGGGCACACCGGTACGCCGAACTTCGCCGCCAGCAACAGGATCGCGATGTTCTCGTTCACCCCGGCGACCCGGGCGGAGTCGAGTTGGAGCACCGACAGTGACCCGGCCTGGAGCATCTGCTTGAAGACGACCCGGTTCTGCACGTGCTCACCGGTCGCGACCCGGATCGGCGCGATCCCCTTGGCGATGGCCGCGTGCCCGAGCACGTCGTCCGGGCTGGTCGGTTCCTCGACCCACCAGACGTCGTACGGCGCCAGCGCCTTGATCCAGGTGATCGCGTCGGCCACGTCCCAGCGCTGGTTGGCGTCGATGGCGATCCGGATGTCCGGACCGACCGCCTCGCGGGCCAGCCGCATCCGCCGTACGTCGTCGTCCAGGTTCGCGCCGACCTTCAGCTTGATCTGGGTGAACCCCTCGGCCACGGCTTCGTGACAGAGCCGGACCAGCTTCGCGTCGTCGTACCCGAGCCAGCCGGGCGTGGTCGTGTACGCCGGGTAACCGCGCTCACGCAGGGCCGCTTCACGCTCGGCGCGGCCGGCCTCCGCGGCCTGCAGGACCTCGAGCGCCTCCGCCGGGGTGAGCGCGTCGGTGAGGTAGCGGAAGTCGATCAGGTCGACGATCTGCTCCGGCGTCAGGTCGGACAGCAGCTTCCACAGCGGTACGCCGGCCCGCTTGGCGGCCAGGTCCCAGACCGCGTTGACGACAGCGCCGATCGCCATGTGCATGACGCCCTTCTCCGGGCCGAGCCAGCGCAGCTGCGAGTCGTGCACCAGCGACCGCCAGAACCCGCCGAGATCCTTGAGCGTCGCGTCGACGTCCAGGCCGATCACGTGGTCGCGGAGCGCCTCGATCGCCGCGGTCTGGACGTCGTTGCCGCGGCCGATGGTGAACGCGAACCCGTGCCCCTCCAGTCCGTCGTCGGCGTCGGTCCGCAGGATCAGGTACGCCGCCGAGTAGTCCGGGTCGGTGTTCATCGCGTCGGAGCCGTCCAGGTCCAGCGACGTGGGGAAGCGGACGTCGTACGTCTCTAACTCGGTGAATCGTGGCATCAGGACCCGATCTGCAGCTGTGGGCGGACTGTCGCGAGGAATCCTATAGGATATGTGCCGACTTGGGCAGTGGTGGCGGATCTGCGGCACTCACCAACCACGCATGGCTGCCAGTGGTGCACGCTCGGGCATAGACCGGGGCCGGGCCGTTCGCAGGGTTGGTGAGTGGTGGGGGTCCGGCGACTAGAGTCGGTGCCGTGGCGGACGAGCGCGGCGGGGTATTGCGGCTGGGAAGCCGGTCGTTCGGCGTGGGCGAATTCGCGCTGATGGCGATCATCAACCGGACCCCGGACTCCTTCTTCGACCGTGGGGCGACCTTTGCGACCGATGCGGCGTACGAGGCGATCGACAAAGCCGTCGCGGACGGTGCGGATCTGGTCGACATCGGCGGTGTCAAGGCCGGGTACGGCGAACCCGTGAGCGAGGACGAAGAGCTCCGCCGGACCGTGGATTTCGTCGCCGGAATCCGCGCCCGGCACCCCGATCTGGTGATCAGCGTCGACACCTACCGCAGCGGCGTCGCCCGCAAGGTCGCGGAGGCCGGCGCCGACCTCATCAACGACACGTGGGCAGGCGCTGACCCTGAGTTGGCCGCGGCCGCCGCCGAGTTCGGCACCGGACTGGTCTGCAGCCACGTCGGCGGCCTCTCGCCCCGCACCGATCCACACCGGATGGCGTACGACGACGTGGTCGCCGATGTGATCCGTACGACGACCGCCCTCGCCGACCGCGCGGTCGCCGCCGGAGTCCGGCCGGACGGGATCCTGATCGACCCCACCCACGACTTCGGCAAGAACACCCTGCAGTCGCTGGAACTCACCCGCCGCCTGGACGAACTGGCCGCCACCGGCTGGCCGGTCCTGGTCGCGGTGTCGAACAAGGACTTCATCGGCGAGACCCTGGAGTTGCCGCCGGGGCAGCGAGGAAACGGGACACTGGCCGCGCTCACCATCTCCGCCTGGCTCGGTGCCCGGGTCTTCCGGGTCCACGACGTACCGGCGGCACGCCAGGCGCTCGACTTTGTCGCCGTACTGCGGAAGACCGCACAACCAGCCGGAACCCGAAGGAGTCTCGCCTGATGCGTCGACTGGAAGACCTCACGGACGCGGATCTCGCGGCGGCCTACGAACCCGCCGACCGGTCGGTACCGCACCTGCGCGCGAACTTCGTCAGCAGCCTGGACGGCGCGGTCGAGATCGACGGCCAGTCCAAGGCGCTGTCGAGCGACTCGGACAGCCGGTTGTTCAGCCGGATCCGGATGCTGGCCGATGTGGTGATGGTCGGCGCCGGGACGATCCGGGACGAGGGGTACAACCCACTCCGCCTGTCGGCGGCGAGCAGGGAGTGGCGGCGGGCGTCCGGGCTGCCGGAGAACCCGACGCTGGTGGTCGTCTCGTCCCGGCTGGAACTGAGCCCGGTGAACCCGATCTTCCAGTCCGCCGTACGGCCGATCGTGGTCACGCACTCCGCGTCACCGCCGGAACGTCGGTCGGCGCTGGGCGAGGTGGCCGAGGTACTGGTTCTGGGCGCGGCTGCGGTCGATCTTCCGGCGGTTGTGAAGGAGCTGGGGGAGCGGGGGTTGCCGCAGATCCTGTGTGAGGGCGGTCCGCATCTGCTGGGGTCGCTGACCGAGGTCGATCTCGTCGACGAGCTGTGTCTGTCGCTGGCGCCGATGCTGGCCGGTCCGGGGGCTGGGCGGATCACGGCCGGTCCGGAGACGACGTTGACTCGGCGGATGACGCTGACTTCGGTGCTGACGGCGGACGACGGGTACGTGTTCCTGCGCTACCTACGGGAGGCGTAGGCGTGCCCGTCGTCAGCGCCGCGGTCTGCCCGCACCCGCCGCTACTCGTCCCAGAGGTCGCCTCAGGCGCTGCCTCCGAGCTAGACGACCTCCGCGCCGCCTGCTTGGCCGCAATCGAGCCCCTGTCCGCAGCAGACAAGGTCCTGGTCATCGGCTCCACCGCTCCCCGCCGCTTCACGGACGGCGCTTCCGGTGGGTCGGTGGGCGGCTTCGGTGGGTATGACAGCTCGGCCAGCGAGTCCTTTGGCGCCTATGACGGGGCGGCCGGTGGGGCCTTTGCCGTGTACGACGGCGCGGCTGGTGGGTCGTTTGGTGCGTACGGCGCTCCCGGGGTGAGGGTGGGGATCGGCGACCCGGTGCTGCCCTTGTCGCTGGCGATGGGCGCATGGCTCATCGAGCAGACCAAGGCCGCCGACCTGCCCCGCTCCTACCTCTCTGTGCCGACGGACACACCGCCGGAGCGCTGCCTCGAACTCGGCCGAGAAATTGCCGCAGGCAACGATCGGATCGGTCTGCTGGTGATGGGAGACGGCTCAGCCCGCCGCAGCGAACACTCACCCGTCCACCTCCACCCCCGCGCCGAGATCTTCGACACCACAGTCGCCAACGCCTTGCACCACGCCGACTCCGCCGTACTAGCAGCCCTGGACCCAGACCTAGCCGCCGACCTCCAAGCCGCCGGCCGCGCCCCCTGGCAAGTACTCGCAGGAGCCCTGGAAACCGGCCTATCCGGCAACCTCACCTACCACTCCGCCCCCTACGGCGTCGGCTACCTAGTAGCCACCTTCACCTAACCCACCCGCCCGCCCCGACCCCACCCGCACCCGTCCGCCCCCGGCCCGCACCCGTCCGGCCCCGGCGCCTCGCCCGCACCCGGCCGCCCTCGGCCCCGTCCGCCCCCGGCCCGCACCCCCGGCCGGACCCGTCCGGACCCGTCCGGACCCGTCCGGACCCGTCCGGACCCGGCCGGACCCGGCCGCGCCTGCCCCCGGCCCGCCCTTGTGCATTTGAGGGGATATCCGGCTCTCCTGCTTGATGTGTGGGTGATCTGTCCGCACCGGGCGCGGGCTGGCGCCACCAGTCCGCGGGAAGGCCACCAGCACAGGGGGGTGGCCCGTTCAGTAGGAGGGTTGCCCACTCAGAATTTGAGTGGGCAACCCTCCACCTTGATGGGCAACCCCCTGACATGAGGCTCCGCTCGCCGCACGCCAGTCCCCGGGGGCTGCGAGTCGGCAGTGGGGTGGCCGGTGACGTGGTGGTCCCAGGTGCGGCGGCGTACCGATCGACGGGTAGTGGTCAGGTGCCTGGTAGTGCAGCTGAGCGGGGGTGGTGCCCGCGCGTACGTCGTAGCGGGGTGCACTACCCGTTCGTCGGTACACGCACCGGAACGTGCGACTGGTGCTGGGCATCGAGGGGTCCGTTGAGGGTGCCGTGAGGATAGAGCAGGAACTGATGGGCGGGGACCTGCTACTTCCTGTCCCAGGTCACCGTTGACAACCTCTCCTGTCTCAGGTCACCGTGCCGTGTCACCCCGGGCACGCTCGATCCACCCACACATACGGCAGAAGAGGCGGTTATCCCCTCGAATGCCAGCTAGGGGACTCGATTGGGATGGGGGGCCAGCGGGGGGCGGTGTTGGCTAGGTCGTTGCGGTTGGCTGCGCGTAGTTGGGTGATCAGGTCGGCGCGGGCTGCTTGTACGGCGGCTGCGGCGGCGTCGGCGGTGTTGTGGGGGCCGGACCAGTTGCAGGTGGCGTCGCCGGCGTACCAGTCGCCTGTGGTTGAGCGTCGTACGTGGGACGCTGCCAGCTGGGCGGCTGGGAGGTCGGTGTCGGCCAGTTGGATGACGGCGTCTACTGCGACCACGTCCGCGTTCAGGTCGAGGAGGGGTCGCAGTTCGACGGCGTCTGTGAGTACGAACTCGTAGCCCGCGGGTGCGCGTTCGGACAGCCAGGCGAGCGCCTGCAGGGCTGTCTCACGCAGGAGCTGCGCGTTGTCGGGGTCCGCGAGGGTGTGGACGCCGCACAGTCGCGTGTGGGTTGGCCGGAGCTCGTTCTGCCACAGGCGGACCTGCAACTCCTCGCGCCCGGACAGCCGCCGCCCGAGGATGCGAGCCAGGCCGACGACGTCGAAGTACAGCTCGTCCGGCGTCCGCTTCCGCCCTGGCTCCAGCGGCTCCCCGGGCAAGCTCCCACGCGTCGTCCAAGCACCGACATGCCACCGCGCCAGACCCGCCACGCCCCGACCCTACCCACCCCTCCGCACCGCCCCACCTCGAGCGCGTCAGGCGGACTTGGCTGGGGCTTCTACTTCGAAGGTTTTGGCCAGGTCGGTGAGGATTACCCAGGCGCCTTGGAGGCCGACGGCGGTCATCCAGGTGAGGTCGGGGACCTCGTGCACCTTGGGGGCCAGGGGCTTCCAGAGGGGGTTGGACTTGAACTGAGCGGCGGTTTTGGCGCTGAGGCCCTTCTCGTCGGCGTACTCGGTGACGAAGATGGCGTCGCCGTCGGCGTCCTTGATGCGTTCGGGGCTGATCTCGAGGGCGAAGTCCTCGACGTCCTGCGGCTTCGGGCGGGCCAGGTCGGCGTCCTTCAGGACGATGCCGGAGAAGCTCTTCTTCTGGTACAGCCGGGTCGGGCCGTCGACGAACCGGACGATCGAGATGGTCGGGTTGGAGGCCTTCGCGTTGATCGCGTCACCGACGGTCTTGGCGGCCTTCTCGTACGACGAGATCTCCTTCTCCGCCAGGTCTTCCTGACCGAGCGCCTTCGCCTCGAGCCGGATGTTGTCCTTCCAGGTCGGCCCGGTGGTCTCCGACATCACTGTCGGTGCAATCGCGGACAGCTGGTCGTAGAGCTTCTCGTGCCGGACCTTCGCGGTGATGATCAGGTCCGGGTCGAGTGCGGCGATCTTCTCCAGGTTCGGCTCGGCCAGCGTGCCGACGGCCTGCGCTTCGGAGCCGTACGTCGTCCTGTCCTCGCCGAGGTAGTCCGGCAGCTTCCCGTTGATGCTGCGGTAGTCGGTGTACCCGACGACCGGGGTGTCCAGGATCAGGGTGGCGTCGACGAAGCTGGCGTCGAGCGCGACCACGCGCTTCGGCTTGGTCGGGATCTCCGTCTTGCCCATCGCGTGTTCGACGGTCCGCGGGAAGCCTGCACCCGCCGATCCGGCCGCGTCCGGCGATTCGTCGTCGGAGGATCCGCCGCACCCGGTGAGGGCCAGGGCGGTCACAGCGAACAGGGCGGTCAGGCGGGGCAGGCGCACGGGTGTTCTCCTGGTCAGGACATGTCGCAGGTTAGGGTGGCTCACCACCCGAGTGAAGTAAGGCAACCCTAACCCTATGCGCTCCGCTGCCCCTGCCGCACGTCCGGTCGCCGGACCTCCGGTACGCCGTACCGTCGCGCTGCTGATCCTCGTCGTCGTTCTCGTGCTCGCCTTCGCGGCCAGTCTCGCGCTCGGCTCGCGGTGGCTCGGGCCAGGCGCGCTCTGGCACGCACTGACTGCCAACAGCGGGTCTGACGCTGACGTGATCGTCCGCAGCCTGCGCTTTCCCCGCACTGTGGTGGCCGTGCTGATCGGGATCTGCCTCGGCATCGCGGGTGCGTTGATGCAGGGGCACACGCGGAACGCGCTGGCCGAGCCGGGCATCTTCGGCGTGAGTTCGGGTGCCGCCTTTGCCGTCGTACTCGGTCTGCAGGTCGGTGTGGTCGAGTCGGTGTCGTCGACGGTGTGGGTCGCGCTCGGGGGAGCATTGCTCGCCACCTTCGGCGTGCAGCGGTTGGCGTCACGAGGGAGTGGGGCTTCGCCGGTTGGCTTGGCGCTGACTGGTGCCGCTGTGGCCGCGATGCTCGGTGCCGCGACGTCCGCGATCGTGCTGCTCGATGCGAACACGCTGGACAGCTATCGGTTCTGGGCGGTCGGTTCGGTGGCCGGTCGCGGGCTGGATGTCGCCGGGCAGGTGCTGCCGTTCGCTTTACTCGGTTTACTTCTTGCCTTGGTTAATGCACGCGACCTCGACCTCCTCGCGCTGGGCGACGATGTGGCCGCCGGCCTCGGGTTGTCGATCCGGTGCGCGCGGCTGGTCGGGCTGGCGTCGATCGGGTTGCTCACCGCGGCCGGGGTCGCGGCCTGCGGTCCGATCGGATTCCTTGGGTTGCTGGCCGGTCATGTCGCGCGCCGGATGTTCGGCGCCCGCAACATCTGGCTGATCCCCGCAGCTGGCCTGATCGGCGCGACGTCGCTCGTGCTGGCGGACTTGGTCGGTCGGCTCGTCGGCGGAGCCGGTGAGGTCCAGGCCGGCGTCGTACTCGGCATCGTCGGGGCGCCGCTGTTCGTGATCGTCGTACGACGTCGGGCGGTGGCCCTCTGATGCTGAAGCCCAATCCCAGCAAGGTGAACTCGCGGACGATCCTCCTCAGCGTGGTCTTCGCAGTCCTCGCAGTCGCCGTCGCCATGATCTCTCTGAGCGTCGGTACGACGAAATTGCCCGTGACGGATGTGGTCGAGGTGCTGCTCGGTGGTGGCCGCCGCGGTACCCGGCTGGTCGTCCTGGAGCTCCGCCTGCCCCGTGTCGCGACCGGACTGCTCGTCGGCATCGCGTTCGCCGTATCCGGCGCGCTCCTGCAAACCCTCTCCCGTAACGCGCTCGCCAGCCCGGACATCGTCGGCGTGAACTCAGGTGCATCCGCTGGTGCGGTGGCCGTGATCGTGCTCGCCGGCACTGGTGGCGGGAACATCTCGGGCGCCGCGGCGAAGGTCGGCATCCCACTGGCCGCCGTACTAGGTGGACTGCTCGCGACGCTGATCGTCGGTGCGCTGTCGATCCAGCGTGGGGTCGTGGACGCCGGTCGGGTGGTGCTGATCGGTGTTGGTATCGCAGCCGCCGCCAACTCGCTCGTGGCCTGGCTGCTGGTGATCGGTGATGTCAACGATGCCGGCCGAGCCGCCGCGTGGCTGGCCGGTTCGCTCAACGCTCGCGCGTGGAGTGACGCCGTACCGGTCTCGCTCGCTGTGCTGCTGTTGGTGCCGGTGGCGATGATGTTCAACCGGGACCTGTCCGCGCTGGCGCTTGGGGACGATGTCGCGTCGTCGCTGGGTGTGCGGGTGGCGCGGGTCCGGCTGGCGCTGCTCGTCATTGCGACCGTGCTGGCCGCAATGGCAACCGCAGGAGCCGGGCCAATCGCGTTCGTCGCACTGGTCGCACCACAGGTCGCGCTGCGGCTGACTCGGATGGAACGGCCGCCACTGCTGACAACCGCGATGCTCGGCGCGCTGTTCGTCGTATTGGCGGACCTGCTGGCTCGGAACGGGTTGCAGTGGTTGCAGGTCGGTCCGTACGAGCTGCCCGTCGGTGTGCTCACGGCCGCGGCCGGAGCGCCGTACCTGCTCTATCTCATCGGTCGTCAGCAGAAGGGACGCTGAACCGTGCACGTGGAGAACATCACCCTCGCGTACGGCGCTGATGCGCCGGTGGTGACCGGGTTGACACTGGAGGTGCCGGCCGGACGGCTGACCGCCGTGGTCGGGCCGAACGGGTCCGGCAAGTCGACGCTGCTGCGAGGGATGAGCCGACTGCTGACCCCACAGAGCGGTCAGGTCCTGCTGGACGGGAAAGACATCCACAAGCTGCCCGCTCGCGAGCTAGCCAGGAAGCTCGGCGTACTGCCGCAGGGGCCGGTGACACCGGAGGGGATCACGGCCGCCGAGCTGGTCTCGCGTGGGCGGCACCCGCATCGCGGTCTGTTCGGACGACTGACGGCTGAGGATGACACGGCCATCGACGAGGCACTGGCTGCTGTCGAGCTGACTGAGCTGCGAGAGCGGCAGGTCGACCAGCTGTCCGGCGGTCAGCGGCAGCGGGTGTGGATAGCGATGGTGCTGGCGCAGGGTACGCAGCACCTGCTGCTAGATGAGCCCACGACGTACCTGGACCTGGCACATGCGGTGGACGTGATGAACGTGGTCCACGCCGCCGCTGCCACCGGCCGGACCGTGGTGACCGTTCTGCACGACCTGACGCTGGCTGCCCAGTACGCCGACCACCTCGTGGTGATGGGGGAGGGCAAGATCGCGGCTGAGGGGCGACCGGTCGACGTACTGACCGAGGAGCTGCTGGACGACGTGTTCGGGCTGCAGGCCACTGTGGTCGAAGTCGGGGGCGCCCCAGTCGTCGTACCCGACCGTAGGCTGGCCGGGTGACGTACTCCGCTCGTCGCCTCGCCGACATCGTGGACGACACGGTGGCGTGGGTCTCTATGCGTATTGCGGACTCCGTGCCCGGGCCCGAGTGGGTGTCGTGCGCGGAGGTGGTCGCAGAGCAGCAGGCAGGCGGCGATCCGACGTACGAATGGCGGAAGGTCGTGCGGGAGGACTACGGGCGCGAGTACGCGATCGAGCCGCCGGTCCAGGTCGCGGCGATGATCACCTTGATGTGGTACGTCCAGGTGCCGTCGATCGTGGCGGGTGTGGCTGCCGCGGTGACGGGGATGTCACCTGATGTGTCGCCGGCCTCACTGGCGTTCCGGCGGCACCCGACCGCGCACTACCCGATGGAGATCGCTCTCCTCACGGACAGGGTTGTTACGGCTGGTGAGGCGGCCGCACAGCTCAACACGCACACGACGGCCTTTCTGGAGTCCTACCGGCCAGAGGTGAAACTCGGCTCACTCCAGCGGTACGGCGCGGTGAAGGACGAGCTCCGGCAGGCGATCCGGATGCCGGAGGAGGCGCCGTACGCCGATGAGGCCGCGGCAGCGTTCGAGGTGTCGCTGGATGAGAAGCTGCGGATCTCATGCTGCTACTTCTATGCACTTCCGAACATCAAAGCCTGCTCGACCTGCCCGCGATTCCGCTGAAAACCCGGCTTGTCCGGATCCGGCCGGAAACTGTCGGTGGGGCCAGGCACGATGCTGGGCATGACTTTTCCAGCAGGTACGGCGTCACCGACGGGTAACCCGCCGTCGGTTGTCCGGGCTTTGGTCCGGAGCTAGGTTCGCAGACGTGACCGCGTCCGGTGGTGTTCCGGCGACGACTCCGATCGGCTCTCGGGCCGACGCGGAGGGGTACGTCGCGATGGTCTGTTTCAAGCACGGTCCTCCGCAACTGCACGGCGTCGAGCTCGAGTGGACGGTGCACCATGCGGACGACCCGCGCCGGCCCCTCGACGCCGGTCAACTGAGCAAAGCCCTGGGCGTGCATGCGCCCGCCACCCTGGTCAGAGGCAGCCCGCAGCGGCCGCTCGGCCGGGGTGCTCTGGTCACGGTGGAGCCGGGTGGCCAGGTGGAGATCTCCGGCCCCGCCGCGGAGTCGATTCCCCGGCTGATCGACGACACCGCCGCCGACGCGGCCGAGCTGCTCTCCCTCCTTCTCGACGCGGACCTCGTCCCGGGCGACCATGGCCTGGACGCCTTCCGCGCACCTCGCCGGATCCTGACCGTTCCCCGCTACGCCGCGATGGAGGCCGCCTTCCAGCGCCTCGGCCCACACGGTCCACGGATGATGTGCAGCACGGCCGGCCTGCAGATCTGCCTCGACGCCGGCGAAGCAGATCAGACCGCTCTCCGGTGGCGGGCCCTGCACGATCTCGGCCCCGCCCTCGTCGCACTGTTCGCCAACTCCAGACGCCGCGCCGGCGCGGATACCGGCTGGGCCTCCGCGCGGACGGAGGCGACGTTCGGCACCTGCGCCCCGTTCACCGAGCCGCCATCGCTCGACGCCGACCCGGCCGCCGCGTGGGCCCGGATGGCGATGGAAGCGCCAGTGCTGTGCTTTCGACGCGGCGACAGCTGGGAGGCTCCGGCCGGACTGACGTTCGGCGCCTGGGCGGAGGGCGAGCTGCCTGGCGACAGACCGACGTACGACGATCTCGAATACCACCTGTCCACGCTGTTCCCGCCGGTCCGCCCACGTGGGTATCTCGAAGTGCGCTATCTCGACGCGCAGACCGGTGACGGGTGGATCGCCCCGACCCTGCTGCTCACCGCGCTGATGTCCGACGCAGTGCCCATCGACCAGGTGCTCGCCGCGGCTGAGCCGGCCGCCGGGCGCTGGTTCCCGGCCGCTCGCGAAGGTCTCGAGGACAAGTTGGTCCTCGACGCCGCCCGCGCCGTGGTCGACCTGGGTACCGAGGTTCTGGACCGGACCGGCGTGGACCCCGAACTCAGCGATCAGGTCGCGACCCGACTACATCGCATCGTCGACGACACCCAAAGAAGGCGAGCCTCATGACTGTGCTTTTGGCCGGGCCTTCGGCGCCGGCGGGGTCATGGGGCTTTGACTCCCGGCCTTCCCTCGTCGCTCCAGTCGCTTCGCTCCCTCCACTCCTCAGTCCAGGCCGGGAGGCCCCATGACCCACCAACTGTCCGAGTTGTCTGCCGAAGGGCTGCGCGCGTACGTCGCGGAGCAGCTCGAGCGGTCGCGGGCGCGGACTGTCCAGCTGACCGACGCGGTCGACACCGATGACCTGGTCAAGCAGCACTCCAAGCTGATGTCCCCGCTGATCTGGGACTACGCGCACGTCGGCAACCAGGAGGAGCTCTGGCTGGTCCGCGACGTCGGCGGCCGCGAACCGCTCCGGCAGGACATCGACGAGTTGTACGACGCGTTCATGCACCCGCGCGCCGATCGACCCGCGCTGCCGTTGCTCGGTCCGGCGGAGACGCGCGCGTACGTCGTCGAGGTGCGGGACAAGGTGCTCGACGTCCTCGACCACGTGAAGCTCGACGGCGGGCGCGAGTTGGTGGACAACGCGTTCGCGTTCGGGATGATCGCGCAACACGAGCAGCAGCACGACGAGACGATGCTGGCGACGCACCAACTGCGGGCCGGCGTCCCGGTGCTCGACGCGCCGCCGCCACCGGCCGGTCGTCGGTTGGCGGCGCCCGAGGTCCTGGTCCCCGGCGGGGTCTTCGAGATGGGTACGTCGGTCGAGCCATGGGCCCTGGACAACGAGCGACCGGCTCACGCCGTACGCGTCGCGCCGTACGTGATCGACACCGTTCCGGTGAGCAACGGGGACTACCTGCGGTTCGTGCTCGGCGGCGGGTACGACGATCCGCGCTGGTGGTCCGACGACGGGTGGGCCCATGTGCAGAAGGCGTCGCTGGTCGCGCCGCGGTTCTGGGAGCTCGCCGATGGTGAATGGTGGCGGATGCGGTTCGGGCATCGGGAGCCGTTGCCGCTGGACGAGCCGGTGATGCACGTCTGCTTCTACGAGGCCGAGGCGTACGCGAAGTGGGCCGGGAAGCGGCTGCCGACCGAGGAGGAGTGGGAATTCGCGGCGCGGTTCGACCCGGCGACCGGGCGGACGCGGCGCTTCCCGTGGGGTGACGAGAGCCCGGGTCCGCAGCACGCGAATCTCGGTCAACGGCACCTGCGGCCGGCGCCGGTCGGGGCTTACCCGGCGGGCGCGTCGCCACTGGGTGTCGAGCAGTTGATCGGCGACATCTGGGAGTGGACCTCGAGCGACTTCCGGCCGTACCCGGGCTTCCGCGCGTTCCCGTACGACGAGTACTCGCTGGTCTTCTTCGGCTCCGACTACAAGGTGCTGCGCGGCGGCTCCTTCGGCACCGACGAGGTCGTTGCCCGAGGCACCTTCCGGAACTGGGACTACCCGATCCGCCGGCAGATCTTCGCCGGCTTCCGCTGCGCCCGCGACCCCCGCCCCGAGGAGCTGCACACCTGATGTGCCGCCACCTGGCCTACCTCGGCCCACCCGTAACCCTCGCCTCCCTCGTCCTGGCCCAGCCGCACTCCCTCTACGAACAAAGCTGGGCCCCCACGGACATGCGAGGCGGCGGCACGGTCAACGCCGACGGCTTCGGCCTCGCCTGGTACGCCGACGGCGAACCAGTGAGGTATCGACGAAGCGTGCCCATCTGGGCTGATGAGAACCTGCCCGCCCTCGCCGGTTCCATCAGCTCCGGCAGCGTCCTCGCCGCCGTACGGAATGGAACGGTAGGGATGCCGCTGGGAGAGGCGGCGGTTGCACCGTTCCAGCGCGACAAATGGTTCTTCAGCCACAACGGAGTCATCAAAGGCTGGCCGTCCTCCGTGGAGAAGCTCGCCGAAAAGCTCCCTGTGTCGACCCTGCTGACTCTCGACGCACCCCTCGACTCCGCGTTGCTCTGGGCGTTGATTCAGCAGCGCCTGTACGACGGAACACCACTGGCTGATGCGGTCGCGACCGTCGTGCAGGAGGTGGAAGCGGCAGCTCCCGGGTCGCGGCTGAATGTGTTGCTGACCGACGGGGAACAGCTTGTCGCGACCACCTGGACGCATTCGCTCTGGGTGCGACGCACAGCGGATTCGATCACCGTCAGCTCGGAGCCGTTCGGCGGCGACGGGTGGGACGAAGTACCTGACTACTCGTTGCTCGTGGCCACCGCTACGACGCTGCGAATCACGCCGATGGAAGGACCACAGTGACCCAGATCGACGTACATCTGACACCGGACTACGCCTCCCGCGCACTACGGGAGGACGCCCGGGCAGGGCTGACAGCTGACTCGAAGTGGCTGCCGCCGAAGTGGTTCTACGATGCCCGCGGCAGTGAGCTGTTCGAGCAGATCACCCGCCTGCCGGAGTACTACCCGACCCGCGCCGAACGCGAGATCCTGCAGGCCCGCGCGGGTGAGATCGCCTCGATCACCAAGGCACACACGCTGGTCGAGCTCGGGTCCGGTTCGTCGGAGAAGACCCGGCTGCTGCTCGACGGGCTGCGCGATCACGGCTCCCTCACGACCTTCGTACCGCTGGACGTGTCGGAGTCCGCGCTGCGCGACGCGGCCGACGCGATCAACGCCGACTACCCGACGCTCGACGTACACGGTGTCGTCGGCGACTTCACCGCGCACCTCGACAAGCTCCCCGGCGAACCACCACGGATCGTCGCGTTCCTCGGCGGCACCATCGGCAACCTGCTGCCGGCCGAACGCGCGGCCTTCTACACCTCGATCCGCGACGTCCTCGAACCAGGCGAGTGGCTCCTGCTCGGCACCGACCTGGTCAAGGATCCCGAGACCTTGGTCGCCGCGTACGACGACAGCGCGGGAGTCACCGCGGAGTTCAACCGCAACGTGCTGCGGGTGATCAACCGGCAACTGGGTGCGGACTTCGACGTGGACGCGTTCAGCCACGTCGCGATCTGGGACGCCGAGAACGAGTGGATCGAGATGCACCTGCGCGCCGACCGGGCGATGCGGGTGCTGATCCCGGAGATCCACCTGGAGATCGACTTCGCCGAGGGCGAGGAACTCAGCACCGAGATCTCCGCCAAGTTCCAGCGCCCTGGAGTCGCGGCCGAGCTCGACCAGGCCGGCTTCACCAACGCCGCCTGGTGGACGGACGCCAAGGCCCGCTTCGCGCTCTCCCTCTGGCAAGCCGTCTGATCCAGCCGGCGAACCGTTCGTCCCCCTCTGGTGGGCTGACCCACCCCGTAGTGGGTTGGCCAACCGGACTACGGGTGGCCAACCCACCGTCTCGTGGGTCAGCCCACCAGAGGTGTCAGGCGTAAGGGTCGAAAGGGAGGCCGGCGGGTTTGGCGGCGTTGAGGTGGGACTCGAAGTTGCCGTCCTTCAGGCCGAAGACGGCGCTGCCGAAGTTGGCGCTGGAGAGGATGTCGCGGATGCCGGGCGGGTAGCCGTTCCAGCCGACCAGGTCCGGGAACTGCCAGAAGTGGTAGTGGTTCTCCGGCGGCTCGTCGTTGCTGTTGGCGATCCGGAACGTGTGCGTGCTGATGCCGTCCTTGTGGTACACGATCTTCGGATGCGTCCCGTCCCAGCGCACCTGCGACGCCGAGTACTTGTTGAACTGACCGTGCGCCGAGGTCGACACATACTGCGCCGTGTTGTTCTGCACCCAGACGACCACGTGTTCCCAGTCGTGCCGGTGCCCGGCCGATCCCGGACCGAGGGCCGCCTGGTCCTTCTCGAAGTACAGGCCGTAGATGATGGCGCACCATCCGTTGTTGCACTTGTAGCGCGCGTACCCGTTGGTGTTGTCGAGGTCCCACGAGTCGCGGCACTGGCCGTTCACGTCGCCGCCGAGCGCGAGCCCGCCGTTGACCGTGCCGTCGGGACCGATGGCGGGAGTGGGATAGCAGCCGTCGGTGTCGTAGTCGTACGCCGGCTGGAAGGTCTGCTCGAGACCGTCCGCGTTGGCCGGCAGGGCCGGTGGGGGAGCGGCCAGAGCGATGGAGGGGAAGGCAACGGTCAGCACGAGTGCGCCGGCCAGACTCAGCGAGATCCTGCGAAACTTCACAGCGGCCTCCTGGGCGGGGGCGACCCCACGCGCGAATGGGGTCATTCGGGGCGGAATGACGCGCCCGCCCAGGATCCGCTGTCTTTCTTAACTCTGTAAAGCCTTCAGGTGAAAGCTCAGCCGCCTTGTTTGATCAGGTCGTTGACCTTGCCGACGTACGTCTGCAACTCCGACACCGGCTTCTTGCCGGTCAGGATCGGCTGGTAGTACGCCGTCGTCAGATCAGCCACCTGCTGCGCCCACTGGGTGGTGTACCGCACGCCGACCGTCTTCTCCGTGGACAGTCCGGCCTTCACGGTGTCGACCACAGTCGGCTGCTGCGCCTTGGTCAATGCGTCGAAGTAGCTCGCCTGCGCCGGGGTGTACGCCGGCGCAGCCACCGGGGAGGCGGGCAGTACGGCGTTCCACACGTTGGTGTTGATGTACTGCAGCACCTTGTAGGTCGCATCCTGGTTCTTCGTGTACGACGGCGTGCACACGCCGACCGCGTCGTACACCGACACGGGGGTCTGCACCTGCGGGAGCGGCGCGTACCCGTACTTCACCTTCGGCTTGTCGGTCTGGAAACCAGCAGCCAGCCATTGTCCGCCGAACATCATCGGCACCTTGCCGGCCGCGAACAGTCCCTGCACGTTGGAGACGTCGTACCCGGGCGGCGCGACCGAGCCGGCCTTGATCGCGTCCGCCAGTTTCTGCACGCCTTCGCTGTACTTGCCGTCGGCCTCGGCCTTCGTCGGGTGGTTCACGTTGTCGGTGAACGGCGCCCCACCGGCCGAGACGGAGTACGTGCTCATCGTGAACGGTCCGTCAAGCGCCGTCAGCGGGTCCGCCACCAGGCCGTACTTCGCTCCGTTCTTGCCGGTCAGTTTCGCGGCGGCGGCGTACATCTCGTCCCAGGTCCAGCCGGCCTTCGGCTCCGGCAGGCCCGCGGCCTTGAACGCGTCCGCGTTGTACCAAACGCCCGAGACGTTCATCAGTGACGGCAGGCCGCCCATCTGACCGTCGGCGGTCTTCCAGTTCTCCATCGCGGACGGGACGAACTTGTCGGCCGTGAAATCACCGTCGCCGTCGGTGATCTTGCCGGACCAGTCGACCAGCAGCCCCTGGGTCGTGTACTGCTGCTCGGTGTCGTTGCCGCACCAGAACAGGTCCGGCAACTTCTTGGCCTGGGTCAGTGAGGCCAGTTTGTCGCCGTAGTTGCCGCTCGGCGTCTCGAGCAGTTCGACCTTGATGTTGTCGTCCTTGAACTCGGCCAGGGCCTTCTTGATCGCCGCGTTCGTCTGCACGGACTCCCACGTCATCACGGTCACGGTGACCGGACCGTCCGACGTACCGCCGGAGTCCGAGCCGCTGCACGCCGTTGCGGTCAGCAACCCGGCGCATGCCAACGTTGTAGCGAGGTAGGTGCGTTTCACTGGAACATCCCCTCTATTTCTGGTTTGTGCTGCCGAGAGCGCCGAGGCCCTGAATGAAATAGCGCTGCGCGGCGAAGAAGATGATCAGCGGCGGCAGCATGTAGAGCAGGTTGGTGGCCATGTAGAAGCTCCAGTCCGGGGTCTGGCCCGCGAACGACGAGATGAACGACGCCATCCCGACCGACAGCGGCCACTTCTCGGCGGAGTACAGGTAGACCAGCGGGTTGAGGAAGTCGTTCCAGGACGCCTGGAACGCCAGGATCGCCATCGTGATCCACGCCGGCCGGGTCAGCGGCAGCATCACCTGGGTGAAGATCCGGAAGTGGCCGGCGCCGTCGATCTTGGCCGCTTCATCGATGGAATAGGGGATCGCCAAAAAGTACTGGCGAGCCAGGAAGATGAAGAGCGGGTTGCCGCCGAAGAAGGCCGGCACGATCAGCGGCAGCCAGGTGTCGTACCACCCGATGCTCTTGTAGAGCTGGAACAACGGAATCAGGCCGACCACACCCGGCAGCAGCATGCTGCCGACGAACAGGTAGAACCACAGCTTCCGGCCTGGGAACCGCAACCGGGCCAGCGCGTAGCCGGCCATCATCGACGTCATCACCCCGCCGAACACGCTGAGCACGGTGATGATGGTCGAGTTCAGCAGCAACCGCGGGAAGTGGATCGCCTTCGGTCCGTTGACGAAGTTGCTCCAGGTCCAGTCGGTCGGCAACAACTTCGGCGGTACGTCGAACACCGCCGTCTTGCTCTTCAGGCCGATGGTGATCATCCACAGCAGCGGAACGATCATCACCGAGCAGATGAACAACGCGGTGACGTACCAGGCCGTCGTACCCAGTAATCGGGGCTTCTTGGCGGGCCGCGTCTGGGTGGTCTGCGTGATCGCAGCGGCTTCAGTCGGGAGTGTTGTCACTGTAGGTCCAGAGCGAGGAGAACTTCGCGGTCAGGGCGATCACGGCGATGATCACGATGAACAGCACCCACACCTGCGCCGACGCGTACCCGAGTTGCGGGACCCGGCCGAGGTTGGAGAAGCCGTTGTTGTAGATCGCCAGCATCAGCACGTTGGTACTGAAACCGGGTCCGCCGTTGGTGAGGATCTTCGGCTGGTTGAACGTCTGCAGTGCGGCCGTGGTCTGCAGGATCACCTGCAGCAGCATGATCGGGCTGATCATCGGCAAGGTGATCCGGACGAACACCGACCAGGCGCCGGCGCCGTCGACCCGGGCCGCCTCGTAGAGCTCGGTCGGCACCGCCTGCAGTGCGGCGAGGAAGATGATCATCGTCCCGCCGACACCCCACAGCATCACCAGCACGATCGACGGCATCGCCATCGTCGGGCTCTGCAGCCACAGGCTGGTCGGCAGGCCGAGACGGTCCAGGACCGTGTTCAGCAGGCCGACCTGCGGGTTGAGGATGAACTTCCACAGCGTGATGGTCGCGACGACCGGGAGTACGACGGGCAGGTAGGCGAGCGTCCGGACCAGCCGCACCCCGGCGAACCGCTGGTTGCAGAACATCGCCAGCGCCAGCCCGAGCGCCAGGGACAGCGGGACGTAGAGGACCACCAGGTACCCGGTCGCCCGCAGCGACGGCCAGAACGCCGGGTCCACCGTGAACAACCGGCGAAAGTTGCCCAGGCCAATGAACACGGGGTCGGTCAGGCCGTTGTACTTGGTCAGGGCGAGGTAGAAGGAGCGGATCAGTGGATACACCACGAACACGGTGAAGCCGATGATCGCCGGGGCGATGAAGATGTACGCCGCCTTGACATCGGAGCCGGCGTTGTTACCCATCCCGCCGCCACTGCGGCGCTTCCTATGTCGATCGGAAAGTCTCACCCAGCCTCCTGGACGGTAACGTTTCCAACGATTTACTGTTGGGTGACGATGCCGTGTCGTGAAAAGGAAGTCAACCCCGTGTCCGAAACGTTTCCAACCATCCCGGAGGCCAGCCGGCCGACGATGATCGACGTCGCCCGCCGGGCGGGGGTGGGGTTGGGCACGGTGTCGCGGGTGGTGAACGGCGGCCACGGCGTCCGGGAGGAGACCGCCCAGCGGGTCCGGACCGCGATCACTGAGCTCGGCTTCCAGCGCAACGAGGTCGCCCGGGCGCTGCGGCCGGGCAAGAAGTCGTCCAGCCTCGCCCTGGTGCTCGGCGATCTGACCAACCCGTTCTACGCGACGATCGCGAAGGCATCCCTCGAGGTGGCCGGGCAGTCCGGGTTCGCCGTCGTACTGGGCAGTGTCGACGAAGATCCGGAGGGGGAGAAGCGGGCGATCCAGGAGCTGGTCAGCCGGCAGGTCGCCGGGTTGATGATCGTGCCGGACCAAGGGGATCACTCGTTCCTCGCGGGGGCCGGCGTACCCGTGGTGTTCGTCGACCGGCCGGCGCACGGGATCGAGGCCGACATCGTGATGGTCGACAACGAGGGCGGCGGCCGGCTGGCCACCGAGCACCTGCTGGACCAGGGTCATGAACGGATCGCGATCCTGCTGGCGCCGTCGTACTACACGACCGGGCGCCGGTTGCGCGGGTACCGCCGGGCGTATCGGTCGGCGGAGCTCGAGGTCGACGAGTCGCTCGTCGTGCAGTTGCCCGAGGGCACTGCCGAGGCTGCGGAGAAGGCGACGCTGGAGTTGATGCAGTTGCCGGATCCGCCGACGGCGGTGTTCGCCTCGACCAACTTCCTCACCGAAGGGGTGTTGCGGGCGTTGCAGGAGGTCGGCATGGAGCCTGCTGTGGTCGGGTTCGACGACTTCCGGCTGGCCGACATGCTGCCGACCCCGGTGACCGTCGTGGCCTCCGACATCGCCGAGTTGGGTCGCAACGCGGCTCAGTTGTTGCTGGATCGTGCGTCGGGTGCCGACACCCGGCCACCGCAGCGGATCGTGTTGCCGTGCGCGCTGATCCAGCGCGGCTCGGGCGAGCGGTCGCCGGATTCTGCCCGGAAGAGAAAGACCCGCTGAGCCGCGACCGGTGTGGCTAAGGTCGTTCCGTGTACTACGAAGCGCTCGGTGAGGGACGGCCGATCATCTTCCTGCCCGGCTGGGGTGGCGCCAACGGTGAAGGCCGCGACGTCCACGAGCCGGTCTTCGAGGGCCGTTCGGGGTGGCGGCGAATCTACGTCGATCCGCCGGGCACCGGCAAGTCGCCGGCGGAGCCGTCGATCAAGGACCAGGACGGCATGCTCGAGGCGATCCTTGGCCTGATCGACGGTCTGGTGGGCGACGAGCGCTTCGCCGTGGCAGGTACGTCGGCCGGCGGTCTGCACGCTCGCGGCATCGTCAAACGGAACCCCGCCCGCATCCTCGGCTTGCTGCTCCGGGTCCCGGGCATCGTCGTCGACCGCACCAAGCGGACGGTGCCGACCGAGGACCACCTGATCAAGTCCGCGGCCTACCAGGCCGCATGGGAGGACAAGCAGCGCCGCTACTACGACCCGGCCGAGGCGCAGGCCGATCTCGAGTTCCTGGGCCGGATCCAGGCCGACGTCTCCACCTATGCGCTGCGCGAGGACCCGGCCGCACGGTTCGAGGGCCCAACTCTCGTCGTGACCGGGCGCCAGGACACCATGACGGGCTACGCCGATGCCTGGCCCATCCTTGCTGACTACCCCCGTGCCACCTACGCCGTACTGGACCAGGAAGGCCACGACCTGCCGATCCGGCGCTCGGCCCTGTACCAGGCGTTGGTCGCCGACTGGCTGGACCGCATGGAAGAGCACCTGGACGCGTGAGGGGCGGAACGCGCGTCCAGGTGCCCTTCTGGTGAGTGGTGGTCAGAAGTTCGGCCAGGCCCAGCCGAGGTAGGCGGAGTAGTAGGGGAGTCTGGCCAGGCCGATCGCGCCGTTGACGCTGGTGGCCCAGAAGTAGCCGTCACCGCGGGCCACGCCGACGTGGCCGTAGGGGGCGGCGAGGTCCCAGAAGACCAGGGCGCCCTTCGGCGGGTTCCGGTCGCCCGGGTGGGCGGCGCCGCGAGCGACCGCGTCGTTCCAGTTGGCCTTGGCCGAGGCGTAGATCCCGGTCTTTCCGTACGAGTTCTCGGCGGCCATCTCGCAGTACCCCTGGAATGCCGTCGAGCCGTTGCGGGCGGAGTACCAGGCGATGGCCTTGTCGGCCCGTGGATTGCTGGTGCACAGCGGCGCGACCAGGCCGGAGCTGCCGGTGTCGACGTACGCGTCCGAGATGAAGCCCTTGCCCGGGATGTGGTCCCAGACCAGGCTGCGGCCGAACTTGCCGGTCACCGGCTCGCCGTAGATCTGGCAGTCGATCTCGACCGGGCCGTTCGGCTGCGTCCCGACCGAGCCGAAACTGGTCGCGTTACCGGACCGGATGGTCACGCCGAGCCCGCTGTCGGTCACGACGGTGCCGGTGGCGGCGCTGGCGGGCAGGGCGCCCGCGCCGACCAGGGCGCCGGCGCCGAGCAGGGTGATCGCGGTGAGTCTGGCGGTGATGCGCAGGAGGGCGGTACGCATGATGTTTGTCCTTTTCGCTCAGTCAGTGGCGAACTGGCACTGACTTACAGAGAATCAGAGGGTTACGGTGTTGTCGCAGTGGGCAACGATCGATGCGGGAGTCCGCCGTGAGGCCAGCACAGGCTCGGTTCGTGATCGGCTGCCGGATGCGTGAGCTCCGGGAGGCGGCCGGTGTACCGCTGTCGCGCGCCGCCGCCCAGTCCGGCTGGGACAAGGGCCACCTGTCCCGGGTCGAGCGCGGTCACACCAAGCCCAGCCGCGAGCTGATCGAGTGGTACGACGCCTCGTTCGGGGCCGGACAGGCCTTGGTCAACCAGTTGATGGAGCTGGATGCCGCCGTACGAGCCGGTCGCGACGTGTCGCTCCGGGACATGCGCAGGCATGTCCAGCCGGTGCTGCTCGGCGGGTCGGTGCCGGTCGACCACCACCCGGAGGACCGGGCCGAACTGGTGGGGGAGACGGTTCCGGACGGGACGCGGGTGTGCCGGGACCAGGAGTTCGAGAAGACCTGGGAGGTCCGCAACAGCGGTGAGCGGCCCTGGCACGATCGCTGGCTGACCCGCCAGGGCGCCGCGGGTACGCCGGGGTGGTTGCGATCTCCACATCGCGCTCGGCTGCCGGACGCCGTACCGGGGGAGGTGGTGACGGTGTCGATGACGTTGCAGGCGCCGTCCCAGGTCGGTGCGTCGACGGCGTACTTCAAAATCACCGATGATGCCGGGCGGTTGTACTACCCCGGTCTCGAGTCGCCGCCGATGTACTGCACGATCTTCACCGTCTACGAGCTTTAGGGATTGCCCTTGACCTTACTTTGGTCACTGGTCGTGGTGGCCTGATCCGGAATAGGTTGCTGTCTCCTGAACCGCCCGGACACACAGGAGTTGGCACGCGTGATCAGACTGCCCAAGATCGCTCTGGCCCTGGCTGCAGCACTCGTCGTACCCCAGGTCGCCATCAGCTCGGCCGCCGCAGCGCCTGCGGCCAAAGGTCCGGTGGATCCGCCGGTCCCGTCGATTCCCCAGAAGTACCTCGACCAGCCGATCACGTGGTCGGTCTGCGCGTTCGATGCCGCGGTCAAGCGCTTGTACCCGCAGGCGCCGACGACCAACTGCGCGAAGGTGAAGGTCCCGATGGACTGGGCCCACCCGGACGCGCACCCCGACGTCGAGGTCGCCATCTCGTACAGCAAGGCCACCGGTACGTCGAAGGGCCTGATGACGACCAACCCGGGCGGACCGGGTGGCGCCGGGCTCACGCTGTCGGCCTCGCTGGCGGTGGAGAAGACCCAGCTGTTCAGTGACTTCGACCTGCTCGGCTTCGACCCGCGCGGGTTCGGCCAGAGCACCCCGCTGCAGTGCCTGACCACGACCGAGAAGCTGGCCGCGCTGCCGACCACCCCGGACTACAAGGAGCGCACCCGGCAGACCCACGAGACCGAGGTGGCCGAGGCCAAGCTGTTCGCCGACGCGTGCTCGGCGACCGAGTTCGGCCAGTTCGTCAGCAGCCAGCAGACGGTGTACGACATGGAGTTCCTGCGGGCGCTGTTCAAGGCGCGGCAGCTGAACCTGATCGGCTACAGCTACGGCACCTGGCTCGGCGGCTGGTACGCCGACACCTACCCGTCGAAGGTCGGCCGGTTCGTGATCGACTCGAACATGGACTGGACCCACACCCAGTGGGACAACGTGAACTTCGACCCGTTCTCCGGCCAGCGCCGCCGCGACACCCAGCTGTTCCCGTGGATCGCCCGGCACGCCGACCAGATCTCCGGCCTCGGAAGCACGTTCACCCAGGTCAAGTCGACGTACAACGGAATCCGCGCGTGCCTCGTCGCCCGGGTCAAGGCCGGTACGTCGTCGGTGCGCGGTGACGACCTCGACGGCACCATCTACAGCACCCAGTACGGCAACGTCCGCTTCATCCGGGCGACGCTCGACATCCTGATCCACGACGAGTACCTGAAGGACCCGTCCACGTCGGGCAAGATCGAGTTGCGGCATGTCGACCGCGCCTGGGCCCGGATCTCGCCGGAACTGCAGGCGTTCGACACCCTCGCCGCGATGCGGGCCCGGTACGGCGTGACACCGGCGGCCTCCACCACCCTGGCGGCCCTGCGCGTCGACTCGACCCGCTCGATCCTGGCCGACGCCCGCGAGACCGCGGCCAAGTCGACCGGTGACGCCGTGGTCAACCTCGGTGCCATCGGTACGACGGTCCGCTGCAACGACACCGCGTGGAACTCCGACCCCCGGTTCTACCTCCGGGAAGCGGACCGGATGGCCCGCAAGTACGACTTCTTCGGCTACATGAACGGCGTACCGATGTGCGCCTTCTGGCCGTACGAGCCGCAGGACCGCAAACTCGACCTGAAGGGCTCGCCGCGCATCCTGATGATCCAGGGTGAGCTCGACCCGGCGACGGCGTACGAGGGTGCCCTCCGCACTCACCAGGACACCGCCCGCGCCACCCGCTTCGTCGCCATCGACGACGAGGGCCAGCATGGCCAGTACGTAGGCTCCGCCTCCTCCTGCGCCGAAGCAATCGGCGACACCTACGTCTTCACCGGCGAACTACCAGGCAAGGACCAGGTCTGCGGCACCTCACCCCTCCCCGCCGAACTCTCCGTCTACCCAGTAAACGGCCCCATCGACGGCAACGCCGTACACCTCCCCAACTCCAAGTTGAAGGTCAACCCGCTCCTCCAGCAAGCCCTAGACACAGTCGCCGCCGGCACCCTCCGGTAGTCGGCACCTAGGACATCTCACGGGGACCTCGGACATCTGACCAGATGTCCGAGGTCCCCGGTTCATGTCCGAGGTTCGCGTGCCCCGGCTCCCCGCTGAGGAGGTGACGGTGAAGGCGGGCAGCGGTGATGCGTGGCTGGTCGAGGTCGGGCCAGCTCACCCGCACTACCCCGTATCCGCGATCCCGGAGGCGGTCTTCCCGCCACTTCTCCGCGACGATGGTGTCGGCGCTGTCGCCGTACTTCTGTGCACCGTCGAACTCCACGATGAGCCTGCCGGACAACAAGAAGTCGACCCGGCCGATCAGCTCGCCGCTGTTCGCACGGATTTCGACCTGAAGGCTTGGTGCCGGGAGTTGGTGGTTGTCCATCAGGACCCGCAGTCGTGACTCGCCCACAGATTCGCTCAACCCATCGGCGAAGCGTACGGCGGAGCGGGCGGCCGGCGAGCCACGCCAGTGCCGATGGCGGTCCGCCGTCGCGATGAGCAACTCCGGGCTGGTCAACCCGGCTCGCAATGCCGCGTCGGCGAGGACCACCCCGACTTCGAACGACGTACCGCACGCCGTCTCGGTGATCGCTCGCTCGACAGTCGTCACACGGATGCCGTCCAGCTCGGTGACCTCGTCCGGATCCAACGGCGACCGGTGTACGGCGAGCGTGGCTCCCGACCGAACTCGTCCGGTCGATCGGCTGACATGAACCTTGCCGAGGTCAAAGCCCCAGATCGGCAAGCCATGCAGAACGGCGGCTGATTGGTGACTGACGACAACCTTGTCCAGCTGGTCCGTCACTGCCCGGATGGCCAAGAGGTGCAGACGCCTCGCCCGATCCCACGGCTTCTCGTCTTCAGGCCACCCGCTGTGCTCGACAAAAGCGTCGCGGCCGAGCCTGATCCATTGCCCTCCACGCAGGCGCCGCCGCAGCTCCGCGTCGCTGTAGCCAGCCGCCAGCACGTCGCTTCGGTTGAACCACCCCCGCCGCCCATCGGAAATCACCTTCAATTTCGGGTTCACGCCAACAACATGCCGTCCCCGCGCCCTCGCCGCAGACCCAACTTCGTCGCCTGTGGACAAGCGGGCGAACCTCGGACACGCGGCGGGGACCGCGGACATCTGATCAGGTGTCCGAGGTCCCCATGAGATGTACGAGGTCCGTCGGGCACGCGACCGAGCGCGCCCGCGTCGGGGTCAGTTGCCGTATTCGGTGTCTAGTTGTGCGTCTAGTTCGGCTTTGCGTTTTACCCAGCGTTCGCTGAGGCCTTTGACTTCTTCGCCGATGAAGTCGAAGAAGCCGAGGGAGACGCGGATCCGGCGGTGGGCCTCGGTGCCTTCGCCGGCCGCGTCGAGGACCTTGCGCAAGGATGCGGACCAGCGGACCAGGGCCTGGTCCTCGCTCATCATGGTCTGGTACCAGGCGTCGTCCTGGACGACGTACACGTCGCGGCGGCTGCCTGGCTCGCGCTCCCGGTTGGCCAGGCGGAGCTGGAGCAGGTAGTTGACCGCGCCCGAGACCGCGGCGGGACTCGCCTGCAGTTGGTCGGACAGCTCGGCCGCGGTCAGCCGTCCGTGCTCGCTGGACAGGATGGCGGCGAAGACCCGGCCGGCCATCCGCGGCCAGCCCGTGTCGGCCAGGAGGTTGCCGAACTGTTCGGCGTACCGCCTGACGGCTTCGTCGTCTCGATGTGCACTCACCGCCCCATCATCTCCTGTCTCGTGAGCAACCCACCGGTCCTGTGAGAAGCGCGTTAGTAAGATTCACAATCTTCTGAATGAAGTGTACGTTATGAATCATGACATCAGCCATCGTGGTCTCTGGACTGCACAAGTCGTACGGAAGTACGCACGCCCTCGACGGTCTCGACCTGGAGGTCGCGACCGGTGAGGTGCACGGATTCCTCGGGCCGAACGGCGCCGGGAAGTCCACCACCATCCGGGTCCTGCTCGGGCTGCTGCGCGGTGACGAAGGCGACGTCTCGCTGCTCGGCGGCGATCCCTGGCACGATGCGGCGAAGCTGCACCGCCGGCTCGCCTACGTCCCGGGTGACGTGAACCTCTGGCCGAACCTGACCGGTGGCGAGGTGATCGACCTGCTCGGCCGGCTCCGCGGTGGGCTGGACCCGAAGAAGCGGGACGACCTGCTGCGCCGGTTCGACCTCGACCCGACGAAGAAGGGCCGCACCTATTCCAAGGGCAACCGGCAGAAGGTCGCCCTGGTTGCCGCCCTGGCGAGTGACGTCGAGCTGCTGATTCTCGACGAGCCGACATCCGGCCTGGACCCGCTGATGGAGGAGGTGTTCCGGCAGTGCATCGAGGAGGAGCGCCAGCGTGACCGCACGGTGCTCCTGTCGAGCCACATCCTCTCCGAGGTCGAGGCCCTGTGCGACCGGATCAGCATCATCCGGCGCGGCAAGGTGGTCGAGACCGGCACGCTGTCCGACCTGCGCCACCTCACGCGTACGTCGATCCACGCCGAGCTGGCCGGGTCGCCGAACGGTCTCGCCTCGCTGCCCGGCGTCCACGATCTCGATGTCGAGGGCAACCGAGTCCGGTGCGAGGTGGACACCGCCCAGCTGGATGCGGTGATGCGGCAACTGTCCGCGAGTGGGATCAAGAGCCTGGTCGCCCAGCCGCCGACGCTGGAGGAGCTCTTCCTGCGCCACTACGAGGAAGAGGTCGAACCGATGGCGGCCGTCCGATGAGCGAGCGCAGCGAGCGAACAAAAAGCACAGCCGACTTATCGCTCATGCTGGAGCCGAGCGTCAGCGAGGCGGAGGCATGAGCGAATTTGTTGGTACCGGCACGCTGGTGCGGCTGGCGCTGCGCCGGGACCGGATTCTGATCCCGGTGTGGATCGTGGTGTTCGTGTCGATGGCGGCCGGATCGGCGCAGGCATCGATCGACCTCTACCCGGACGTCCAGTCAAGGATCGAGGCCGCGCGTACGTCGAACGCGTCGCCGGCCCTGGTGTCGCTGTACGGCCGGATCTTCGACGAGACCTCGCTCGGGGAGCTCTCGCTGTTCAAGCTGACCGCGTTCGGTGCTGCGCTGGTCGGGTTGCTGGCCGCGATCCTCGTCGTACGCCACACCCGGACCGAGGAAGAGTCCGGCCGGCTCGAGTTGCTCAGCGCCGGAGTCCTTGGCCGGTACGCCGCTCTGACCGCCGCACTGATCGTGTCGTCGGGGACCGTCGTACTGCTGGGGCTGTTGACCGCGCTCTCGTTGATCGGAGTCGGGCTGCCCGCGGCCGGTTCGTTCGCCTTCGGGTTGATGTGGGCGGCGGCCGGACTGTCCTTCGCAGGCGTGGCCGCGGTGACCGCTCAGCTGACCGAGGGTGCCCGGGCTGCGAACGGGTTCACCGCGGTCGTCCTCGGGGTCGCGTACGTATTGCGGGCAATCGGCGACTCGTCCGCCGACGGCAAGTCCGAGTGGGTGTCGTGGTTGTCGCCGATCGGATGGTCCCAGCAGGTCCGGGCGTACGCCGGTGACCGCTACGTCGTCGTACTGCTGCCACTCGCCTTCATGGTCGTGCTGGTCGCCGGTGCGCTGGCGCTGATCCGGCGGCGCGATGTCGGTGCGGGCCTAGTACGGCCGCGGCCGGGACCTGCTACCGCTTCACGGTCGCTGCGGTCGCCACTCGCGTTGGCCTGGCGCCTGCACCGAGGCTCCTTGTACGGCTGGGGTGCCGCGTTCCTGCTGCTCGGGTTGCTGGTTGGCAACATCGCCAGCAACGTAGACGGGTTCGTCACCAGCGACAGCGCCAAGGAGATGGTGGAGAAGCTCGGTGGGGTGAACGGCATCACCGACGCGTTCCTGGCGACCGAGATGGGGATGGTCGGGCTGCTCGCCTCGGCCTTCGGCATCCAGGCGGCACTCCGGCTGCGTTCGGAGGAGACCTCGCTCCGGGCCGAGCCACTGCTGGCGACCGGCGTCACGCGAGCGCAGTGGCTAGGTAGTCACGCGCTGATGGCACTGTTCGGTACGGGTGCGCTGATCCTCGTCGCAGGACTCGGTTCGGGGATCTCCAGTGGGGCCTCGCTGGGCAACATGGGTCGGCAGGTGCCACGCATGCTCGCGGCTGCCGCCGTACAGCTGCCCGCGATCTGGCTGGTCACGGCACTGGTCGTCGTACTGTTCGGCCTGGCTCCCAAGCTGGTCACCGGAGCGTGGGCCCTGTTCGGGATCTTCCTGCTGATCGGGCAGTTCGGCGCGCTCTTCGACCTGCCCGAGAGCGTGATGAATCTGAGCCCGTACGGCCACACCCCACGCCTACCCGGCGGCGACTTCACCGTCACCCCAGTCCTCTGGTTGACGGCCATCGCCGCGGCCCTGACAGTGGCAGGCCTCACCACCTTCCGCCGCCGCGACATCGGCTGACCTCATGCCGGCGCCGGTCTGAGGGGTCCGGCGCCTGACGGCCCGCCCGGCTCACCGCCGGGCGGGCCGCTCTGCTTACCATCGCTGGGTGCCTTTGAGTGATGGACTTGTGGATTTCTGGACCGAGCGGCATCTGTGTGTGCTGAGTACTGTCCGTGCGGACGGGACTGTGCACTCGACGCCGGTCGGGGCGACGTTGGATGTCGAGGCGGGGATCGCACGGGTCATCTGCTCGGGTACGTCGTACAAGGCCCGGACGATCCGTAAAGCCGGAGTAGCCGCGGTCGCGGTGACACAGGTGGATGGGCGCCGGTGGTCCACGCTTGAGGGTCGTGCAGTGGTCAGCGACGACCCGGAGCGCGTGGAGGACGCCGTACGGCGCTATGCCAAGCGCTACCGTGAGCCGCGGGTCAATCCACAGCGCGTGGTCATCGAGATCACCATCACAAAGGTTCTGGGCAATGCCTGAGCCAGTGTCGGTCGTGGGCATCGGTGCGGACGGGTGGGAAGGGCTCTCACCTGCTGCACGGACTGCTGTCGAGTCAGCCGAGGTTCTGTTGGGCAGCACCCGGCAGTTGGCGCTTGTGCCGACTGACCAGGCTGAGCGGATCGCCTGGCCCTCTCCTTTGTCAGAAGCCCTCCCCGGCCTGCTGAACGAGCACCGGGGGCGACGGGTCTGCGTGCTGGCCAGCGGGGACCCGACGTTCCACGGCATCGGTACGACGCTGACGCGGCTGCTGGGGGCGGACGCCGTACGGGTGATTCCGCACCCGTCGAGCGTGTCGCTGGCGTGTGCGCGACTGGGGTGGCCGCAGGACCAGGTGCAGGTGGTCAGCCTGGTTGGCAACCCGGTTGAGCTCGTGCATCCGCATGTCCAGCCGGGGCGCAGACTTCTCGTGTTGAGTTGGGGTGCGCACACGCCGGCTGAGGTTGCCGGACTCCTTGTCGCGCGTGGTTATGGCTCGAGTTCGGTGACTGTGCTTGAGCAGCTCGGTGGACCGTCGGAACGTGTACGGACGGCGTCAGCCGCGGAGTGGTCCGGTGAGGTTGACGCCCTCAATGTGATCGGAGTGTTGTGCGAGGGCGCTCCGGTCCTTTCGACTGTGCCCGGACTACCCGACGACGCCTACGAGAACGACGGTCAGCTCACCAAGCGCGAGGTCCGGGCGGTGACGCTCTCACGGCTCGCGCCGGTGCCGGGCCAGTTGCTGTGGGACGTCGGAGGTGGAGCCGGCAGCATCGCGATCGAGTGGTCGCGGCATCACCCCACCTGCAGGGCCGTCGCGATCGAACGCGATCCCGACCGAGCCAAGCGGCTGGAACGCAACGCGTCCGCACTCGGGGCCTCGGTGAACGTTGTGCTGGGCAAGGCGCCCGACGCCCTCGACGGCCTCGAGACGCCCGACGCGGTCTTCATCGGCGGGGGAGCGACCGCGGCCGGCATGGTCGAAGCCTGCTGGAACGCACTCGCACCCGGCGGCCGGTTGGTGCTGAACGGCGTGACGCTGGAGACCGAGGCGTTGATCGCCCGCTGGTACGGCGAACTCGGCGGCGACCTCATCCGCCTCGACGTCCAGCGCGCTTCAGCGGTCGGGACCATGACCGGCTGGCGCCCCGCCATGCCCGTGACGATCTGGAGCGTGACCAAGTGACTTCATTGAATGCCACGCTGCCGCGGGAGGCCCCGTGACCGTGCATTTCATCGGGGCCGGTCCGGGCGCCGCCGATCTGATCACCGTTCGCGGTCGCGACCTGATCGCCTCCTCGCCGGTCTGCCTGTACGCCGGTGCGCTCGTCCCCGTCGAGCTCCTCGACCACTGCCCGGTCGGAGCCCGCAAGGTCGACACCGCGGACCTGAACCTCGACGAGATCATCGCCGAACTCGCCGCCGCGCACGCCGACGGACTCGACGTCGCCCGGCTGCACTCCGGCGACCCGTCGGTGTTCAGCGCGATGGCCGAGCAGATGCGCCGCCTCGACGACCTCGGCATCCCGTACGACGTGACACCTGGCGTACCCGCCTACGCGGCGGCCGCGGCCAGCCTCGGCCGTGAGCTGACCGTCCCAGAGGTCGGCCAGACGGTGATCCTCACCCGGATCGCGGGCCGCGCGTCCGCGATGCCACCCGGCGAGGATCTGACCACCCTGGGCGCGAGCCGATCCACGATCGTGTTGCACCTCGCCGTCCAGGTGATCGACCGCGTGGTCGACGAACTGACTCCTGCGTACGGCGCCGAATGTCCGGTCGCTGTGGTCGCGCGGGCGTCGCGTGAGGACGAGGTGATCCTGCGCGGAACGCTCGCCGATATCGCCGACCAGGTGCGGGCCGCGGACATCCGCCGTACCGCGGTCATCATCGTGGGCAAGGTCTTGTCGGCGACCGCTTTCCGCGACAGCCACCTGTACTCGACGACGCGGACCCGATGAAGATCCTCCTGCTCGGCGGCACCGGCGAGGCACGCTCACTCGCTGCCGCCTTGGCAGTCGAGCCTGGTGTCCACGTGGTGTCCTCGCTTGCCGGACGCACAACTGACGCTCGCCTGCCGGTGGGCGAGGTCCGGCAAGGCGGCTTCGGTGGCACCGACGGCCTGGTGGACTGGCTTCGGGACAACGCGGTCGACGCGGTTGTGGATGCGACCCATCCGTTTGCCGCCACGATGACCGCGCATGCCGTCGCGGCTGCCCGTGCGGTCGACGTACCGCTCCTTGTTCTTCGACGGCCGGGCTGGACCCCCGGCCCAGGTGATGTGTGGCACTCGGTCGACTCGGCTGATGCGGCTGCTCGCCTGTTGCCGACCCTTGGCTCCCGCGCTTTCCTCACCATCGGCCGCCAAGGGCTGGCCGCATTTGCAGGGACCGGGCTGTGGGTGCTCGCGCGCTGCGTGGACCCGCCGGAGCCCGTCCCCACGTGGTGCGACCTGATCCTCGACCGAGGCCCGTACGACGTCGAGGGTGAGCTCGCACTGATGCGGCAGCACCGGATCGACGTACTGGTGACGAAGGACAGCGGCGGTCCACAGACGTCCGCGAAGCTGATGGCGGCGCGGGAACTCGGCGTACCCGTGGTGGTGATCAGCCGTCCACCGCTGCCTGCGGGGGGCGAGGCGGTGGATTCGGTGGACCGGGTCGTCGAGTGGGTCAGGGCCCGTCGGTAGATTGACGCCCATGGGGATTCAGATCGCGCCGAGCATCCTGGCCGCCGACTTCGCCCGGCTCGCCGACGAGGCGGCCGCTGTGTCGAACGCCGATTGGCTGCATGTCGACGTGATGGACAACCACTTCGTGCCGAACCTCACCCTCGGCATGCCGGTGGTCGAGTCGCTGGCGAAGGCGACCGACATCCCACTCGACTGCCACTTGATGATCGAGGACCCGGATCGGTGGGCGCCCGGGTACGTCGAGGCCGGCGCCTCGAGCGTCACCTTCCACATCGAGGCGTGCCGCGCGCCGATCCGCACCGCCCGGGAGATCCGTGCCAAGGGCGCCCGCGCGGCGATGGCACTCAAGCCGGCCACCCCGATCGAGCCGTACGAGGACCTGCTCCCCGAGCTCGACATGATCCTGATCATGACCGTCGAACCCGGGTTCGGTGGCCAGAAGTTCCTCGACGTGGTCGTTCCGAAGATCCGCCGTACCCGGCAGCTCCTCGACAAGCACGGCCTCGACCTCTGGGTCCAGATCGACGGCGGAGTCGCGATGGACACCATCGAGCGCTGCGCCGACGCGGGTGCCGACGTCTTCGTGGCCGGCTCGGCCGTTTACGCCGCTGACAACCCCAATGCCATGGTCGACCAGCTACGCTCCCTCGCCGAGCAGGCCGCCGGCTGACTCTGCCGTCGTCTTTTCGGCCGGGTGCTCCGGTGGGACTCTGAGCAACAGCACGAGTGCCGCCGCCGCGAGCACGGTCGCGACCAGCCAGACGTAGCGGACGCCGAAGCTCTCGACCACCGCGCCGGACACCGCCGATCCGATCGCGGCTCCGCCCATCGCCGCGCTCCCCATCCAACCGAAAACCTCGGTCCGCACTGTGTCCGGAGTGAGCGCGCCAAGCCGCTCGTACAAGGCACCGATCGCGGGCGCCAGCGTCAGGCCGGACACAGTCAGCGCGACACCGAGCGCCACCGGTGATCCGGTCGCGAACACACACAGCAGCATGCCCACCGTGACCAGGGCCGCTCGCCGCCACAGGTACGACGTACGCCGCCCAGGCAACGCACCCGCCACGGCACCGCCGACCAGACTGCCGAATGCCCAGACCGCCTCCAGGATGCCCGCGATCAGCCGCTCACCGTGTTCGTCCGCGAACGCGACGATGCCGAGGGAGATGCCGTTGAACGACATCACCCATAGGCCGAAGGCGAGGATCAACGGCAGGCGATGCCGGTGCCACAGCAGTTGACGCGCGGTCAGCCGTGGTCCGCTCGCATCGTCGTGGTGGAGCGGCGCCGGTTGCTGCAGCGCGTACCACCAGATGAAGGCGGCTGACATCGCGGCCGCCAGCAGCACCCCGAGCCGCGGGCTCGCCACGCTCACAGCCGTTGCCCCGAGCATCGGACCGACCATGAACAACAGCTCTTGCGCGGTCGCGTCCACCGCGTACGCCGTCCGCAGCGCCGGACCGTGGACGACGCGCGGCCAAGCGGCCCGCAGCGTCTGCATCACCGGTGGCACGAGTCCGCCGGCGACGAAGGTCAGCAGTGGCATCAGCCGGTAGAGCTCAGACGGGAGGGCGGCCAATGCCGCCAGCGCCACGCTCCAGGACATGCCGGTCACCAGCAGCACCCCACGGGCGCCGCGCCGGTCGGCCTTCCTGGCCCACAGCGGTCCGGCGATCGCCATGCCGACCGAGTACGCACCCGCGACGATTCCGGCCCAGCGGAACGACCCGCCGGCGTCCTTGGCCAGGAACGCGACCGGCACCATCGTGGCCAGCACGGGTAATCGCGCCAGCAGCGACGCGGCCAGCAGCGCCATCACGCCGCGGGTGCGCCACAGTTCGCGATACCCGGAAAGCTCCATGGCCCGCATTCTCACTCCCACCACCGACAGTTTCCATCCACCCCCACCACCCTGGTCAGGCACTTTCGCGTGCTCCTCTACGCTGGGGGCCATGTCAGAGCACAAGCCCGTAGAGAGCTGGCTGACGGATATGGACGGCGTACTCGTGCACGAGGAGCGCGCCATCCCCGGGGCGAAGGAGTTCATCGCCTCCCTGCAGAACTCCGGGAAGAAGTTCCTGGTCCTGACCAACAACTCGATCTTCACACCCCGCGACCTGCGCGCCCGATTGCTTGCCGGTGGCATCGACGTACCCGAGGACGCGATCTGGACCAGCGCGCTCGCCACCGCCCAGTTCCTCGACGACCAGCGTCCCGGCGGTACGGCGTACGTGATCGGTGAGGCCGGCCTGACCACGGCCTTGCACGAGATCGGGTACGTGCTGACCGAGCGGGCGCCGGACTACGTCGTACTGGGGGAGACCCGCACCTACTCGTTCGAGGCGATCACCAGGGCGATCCGGCTGATCGCCGACGGTGCCCGGTTCATCGCCACCAACCCGGACCCGACCGGCCCGTCGACCGAGGGGCCGCTACCCGCGACCGGCTCGGTGGCCGCGCTGATCACCCGCGCCACCGGCGTCGCGCCGTACTTCGTCGGCAAACCGAACCCGCTGATGATGCGCAGCGCGCTGAACCGGATCGAGGCTCACTCGGAGACCGCGGTCATGATCGGCGACCGGATGGACACGGACATCATCAGCGGTCTCGAAGCCGGTCTGCGGAGCATCCTCGTGCTGTCCGGTTCGACCGGCCAGCACGAGGTCGACCGCTTCCCGTACCGTCCCACCCGGATCGTCGAGTCCATCGCCGACGTCGTACCCCTGGTCGAGGCGTTCGCCTAGCAGGTGATCGTCCGGAAGCCGTACCCCTGCGCCTTGAGCGTCTTCAGGATCGTCGGCAGCGCGGCCACCGTCTGACTGCGGTTCCCGCCGCCGTCATGCATAAGGATCACCGAACCGTTGTGCACTCCCGCAAGCACTCGTTTGACGATCGCCGCCGTACCGGGCTTGGTCCAGTCGCGCGAGTCGATGTCCCAGACGACGAGATCCTTGCCGAGGGCCTTCGCACGCCTGGTCACGGTGCTGTTCATCCCGCCGTACGGCGGTCGCAGGCAGGCCGGCGTACTACCGGTCTGAGCGCGGATCGCCTGGTCCGTGGACGCGATCTGCTGCCGGAAGGACGTCGCGGACAGCCCCCGGAGATCCGCGTGGGTCCAGGTGTGGTTCTGCACGCTGTGCCCGGCGGCGTGGATCCGCTTGGTCAGGGCCGGGTGCTTCGCCACGTTCCGGCCGACCTCGAAGAACGTCGCCTTGGCGTCGTACTTCGCGAGTACGTCGAGGATCAGCGGGGTGTACACCGGATCGGGCCCGTCGTCGAAGGTCAGTACGACGTACTTGGCCGGCAGCGCCTGTTGAGCCGGTGCCGCCGCCGGCGGTGGGCTCGGCGGCGGTGGGCTGGGCGTGCGGGCAGCCGCGACCACCACAGTGCCGATCACGGCGCTGACCACGATCATCATCGCCAGGCCGACCATGCGGTTGCCGGAGCGCGTCAAAGCCATGTGTCCCCCAGGGCGGTGGTGGGCTCACTTCCTCACGCGTCCACAATCGACACGATCCGGCGGAAAGCGAGTACCCACGCCGCTGCCGCGTCAACAATCCACGGATAGCGGACGCGTGCTACTGGCACCAGAGGGGGTAGAAGTCGTAGCCGCGGGCCTTCAGGGTGCGCAGGATCGCCGGCAGCGCGGCGACCGTCTGACTGCGGTTGCCGCCGCCGTCGTGCAGCAGGATCACCGAGCCGGGCCGCACCTTCGCGAGCACCCGGCGGGCGATCACCGACTTGCCAGGACGCGTCCAGTCGCGCGGGTCGACGGACCAGAGCTTGATCGTCTTGCCGAGGGCGACTGCCCGCCTGGCGACCAGCCGGTTCGTCGCGCCGTACGGCGGACGGAGGCAGCGCGGGGTGTAGCCGGTTTGAGCGCGGACGTACCGGTCCGTGGTCCGGATCTGGTATTTGAACGTCGACCAGTTGACCTTGCGGAGGTTCGGGTGGGACCAGGTGTGGCTCTGCACGCTGTGACCGCGCTGATCGGCGCGGCGGGTCAGGGCGGGGTAGCGCTTGACGTTCCGGCCGACCACGAAGAAGGTGGCCCGCACTTTGTGGGTGCTCAGGATCTTCAGGACCTGCGCCGTGTACTTCGGACTCGGCCCGTCGTCGAATGTGAGATACACCCACTTCGCCGGCCGGCTTCCCGCAGCCTGGTCCGCGCTTTCACTCACCGCCTGGTCCGCACCTTGACTCACCGCCTGGTCGGCGCCGACACCCGCAGCCTCGCCTGGAGCTGCGGCGACCGCTCGACCAGCCTCGACTCCCACAGCTTGGCCTGCCGCCGCCCCTCCAGCGTGTGGTGGTGCAGCCGACGCCGCCAGGCCGAGCGAGGTGCTCAGCCCGACGGCGAGGGCGGTCGAGGTCAGCCGACCCGACCAGCGAACCCGGCCCGGTAGTCGAAGATTTCTCACCACAACCATCCCCCAGCCATGGTCGACCCGGTGTTGGGTCCGTCTCCATAGTGGCCCCCGGCAACCACTTTCGCCAGAGTCAGAGCACCTGGGAGAGAAACTGCTGCAGCCGCGGCGACTCGGCAGCCGTGAAGATCTGCTCCGGTACGCCGGACTCCACCACCACACCGTCGTCCATGAACGCGACCTGGTCGGCCACCTCGCGGGCGAACCCCATCTCGTGCGTGACGACGACCATCGTCATCCCCGCCTGGGCAAGGTCCGCCATCAACCCCAGCACGCCTTTCACCAGTTCGGGGTCTAGGGCCGAGGTCGCCTCGTCGAACAGCATCACCTCGGGCTTCATCGCCAGCGCCCGCGCGATCGCCACCCGCTGCTGCTGACCACCGGAAAGGTTGCCCGGTCGCGCCGTCGCCTTGTTGCTCAGGCCGACGAGCTCGAGCTGCTCCAGCGCCGCCGCCCGGGCCGCTTCGGGCTCGAGCTTCTTGATCTTGCGCAGCGGCAGGGTGATGTTCTCCAGCACGGTCTTGTGCGGGAACAGGTTGAAGTGCTGGAACACCATCCCGATCCGCCGCCGCAACTCGTCCGGATTGCTCTTCAGCACCGACTCACCGGCCAGCCGCACGTCCCCGGCGTCCGGTTCGAGCAGCCGATTGATTGCCCGCAGCAACGTCGACTTCCCGGACCCGGACGGCCCGATCACACACGCCGTACGCCCGGCCGGTACGGCGAGATCGACGCCGCGCAGCACCTTGATGCTCCCGAACGCCAGCTCGATCCCTTCGACCTCGAGACTCGCCGCGGTCTCAACGGTGGTCTGCATGCACAAGCTCCTCCCGTACGACGTCGTCCGCGCGGGTCTCGTCCGGACGGCCCTCCCGCAGGCGTTTGTCGAAGTAGTTCACCAGGTGGGTCAGCGGCACCGTGATCACCAGGTAAAAGATTCCGGCCAGCAGCAACGGCGACAGGTTGCCGTTGGTCGCGGCCGCGTCCTGCCCGATCCGGAACAGCTCCCGCTGACTGGCGAGCAGCCCGAGAAAGTAGACGAGACTCGACTCCTTCACCAGCGCGATGAACTGATTCACCAGCGCCGGCAGAACCCGCCGTACCCCTTGCGGAATGACGACCAGTCGCATCCCGGCCGTGTACGTGAACCCCAGCGCACGAGCCGCCTCGAGCTGCCCCTTCTCCACGCTCTGGATGCCGGAGCGGAAGATCTCGCCGATGTAGGCGGCCGCGATCAGCGACAGCGCCAGGATCCCGAGCGGGTACGGGTTCGGGCCCCACCAGTGCCGGGTGATCGGCGACAGGCCCTGACCGATCAGCAGGATGGTCAGGATCGCCGGCAGGCCGCGGAAGATGTCGGTGTAGATCTTCGCAGGCCAGCGCAGCCAGCGCTTCCGCGACAGGGAGAGGACCGCCACGATCATGCCGAGCAGAGTGCCCAGCACGACCGAGGCGGCCGCCAGGATCAGCGTGTTGACCAGTCCCACCTTGAGCATCTCGGGCAGGACTTCCTTCATCGAACCCCAGTCGAGGAAGGTGTCGTTCAGTGTCGACCAGATGTCCATCTAGGTCAGCCGTCTCTCGGTTTCGCCGTTCAGTCGTCGCGACGATCAGCCGGCCGCGGGGGTGCTGCTGGCTTGTGGGGTGCTGCTGGCTTCGGGTGCGGTGAAGCCGACGCTGCCGCTGCCCGGCTTGAAGTTCGCCGGTACGGCGCGGCCCGGGTAGTACTGCTCGACCAGCTTCGTCCAGGTGCCGTCGGCGATGACCTCGTCGAGGGCCTTGTTCACGGCTTCGCGCAGCTTGTCGTTGTTCTTGGCCACCGCGAACGCCATCGGCGCGTCGCTGAGCTCCTTCGCCGCCAGGATCACCGTGCCGCCACCCTGCTCCTTGGCCATCTTCTCGCCGATCTCGGCCGGCGAGACCCACGCATCCGCCGTACCGGCCTTGAGCTGGCCGAGCGCGGCGTTGTAGTTCGGCACCCGGACCGGGTCGAGGCCCTTCTGGGTGGCGTAGTCGTCCTGGACGGTGCCCTGGACAACGACCACGCGCTTGCCCTGCAGCTGGTCGAACTTGGTGATGCCGGAGTCCTTGGTGGTGTTCAGCCCGAGGTAGCCGAAGTCGTACCCATTGCTGAAGGCAACCGTCTTCTTCCGTGCCTCGGTCACCGTGATGGACGAGCTGCCGAGGTCGAACTGGCCGCCGTTCACCTGCGACAGGAGCGCGGAGAAGTCGGTCCCGACGAACTCCGGCTTCAGGTTCAGCTTCGCCGCCACCGCGGTGATCAGGTCGTTGTCGAAACCGGTGAACTTGCCGTCCTTCACGTACACGTTCGGCGGCGCGTCGGTCAGTGTCCCGATCCGCAACGTCCCGGACTTCATCAGCCCGAGATCCGAACCGCCCGCGGCCGAATCGTCATCGCTGCCGCAGGCAACCATCGAGACAGCCAGCGTGAGAGCGGTACCCACCGCGACAACCCGACGAAAGCCCCTGAACGCGCGCACAACTATCTCCTCACAACCGTTGATCGGCGAGAGCGCGATTCGCCCCGCCTCCACGACCCAACACCACCCCCACGCGGCCCATTCCACCCCGACACCCACTGAGACACCGCCGAATTGTCTACCGACCTCGTGATATATCCATCCCACCGACGTGGCGAGAATCACCAACCCACAAAGCCTCCCAACACGACGACCTCACCCCCGGCAGAATCGGACGCCCCGGCAACCACCACAGCCGGCTCCTGACTCATCCACGGCACTTCCGGCAGCATCACCCGTCAGCGGACCGGTCTCGTGAGCACACCGGCAGCCCACATGTTCAACGGATCGGCTCGTGCGTGAGCAGTTCGGCAACCCAACCGACCAGCGGGCGCCGTCGCCTCAGCACCCTGTTCGTGCGCGGGCACGCGGCCGCGAAGCTGTCACCGGATCAGCTCATGCGCGAGCACCTTCGGCAACCCAACCGGCACTGACGTTCCTGCTCGGCGGCTCCTACTCGTGGTGGTGTTCGTAGTGGGCCATGGCGTCGGCGGTGCGGCCGGTGCCGTAGGTGAGGAGGAGCTCGGCGAGGCCGGGGGAGTCGGGTGCGACAGCAGCCGCGGCGTGCTGGATCTCCTCGGCAGAGGCGACAGCGCGGAACAGATCCTGAATCTCTCGCACCACAGCGCGCGCTGACGGCGCGCTTGCCTGGATGTCATTGGGTGGCGCCTGTGGGCGGGCGTACCCCGTCGTCACGCCCGTTGGCAACCCGCCGGGGGTGGCGAACGGCGTCGCCGCACCGGCGGTCTGTCCTGGTGGCGGAACGGATGGACGGGACAGTTGGGCGGTGGCGTGGGTATAGGCGCCGGTGGCGGCGCGGATCCCGTCCAGCTCGCCCGGGATGTCGTGGGGATCGATCTCACCCGCGATGGCCAGATCGGCGAGCTCGGAGAGGGCGCGGAGACGTGACACCACCGCTGGGTTGCCGATCTTCACCCGCTGCGCGCTCATCAGCTGAGACAGCATCGGCGCCGACAACCCGATCACCTGGGCGAGGCCGCCCTGGGTCAAGCCGAGTGGCGGGGCCACGCGTCGTACCGTCTCACCGAGTGGCTCGCCGTACAGCTCCATCTGCTGCTGGAGGTTGTGCGCTGTCTGGTCCATCCGTGTGATCCCCTCTAGCCGGCGGCCGTCCGTGACCGACTGCAAAGATCTTCGCAGTTGCGAACGCAAATTTCCAGCCCAGGACCCCGCGTCTATGGAAATCTGAGCGTGAACGAGGCGGCTTGACATTTGCGATTGCAAACTGCCAGGGTTTGCGACAGCGAATCTCACTGGAGGAAACGATGACGGCTCTGCAGGGACACCGCCGCCCCGCGGTGTGGGCGATCCTCGCCATCACGCTGATCGCCTTACTGGGCGGCCTGGCGACCGGGACCGCCCAGGCTGACCCCGACCCGGGCAGCGGCAAGCTGGTCCTGGTGCTCGACTCGTCCGGCTCGATGAAGGAGCCGGCCGGTGACGGGCAGACCAAGATCGCCGCCGCACGAGCTGCGCTCACCAAGGTGGTGACCAAGCTGCCGGCGGAAGCGGAGGTCGGTCTGCGGGTGTACGGCGCGACGGTGTTCAAGCGCACCCAGCCCGGTGCGTGCACGGACACCCAGCTGACCGTGCCGATCGGCACGAACAACCGCCCGCAGTTGCAGACCGCGATCGCGCAGTACAAGCCGTACGGCGAGACTCCGATCGGCTACGCGCTCCAGCAAGCCGCCAAGGATCTCGGCCCGAGCGGTCAGCGCACGATCGTGCTCGTCTCCGACGGTGAGGCGACCTGCGCACCCGACCCGTGCGTGGTGGCAAAGTCGATCGCCAAGCAGGGCATCGACTTGAAGATCGACGTGGTCGGGTTCCGTGTCGGCGGGAAGGCGCGCAGCCAGCTGCAGTGCGTCGCCCGCGAAGGCCGCGGCGACTACTACGACGCCGACTCGACCATCGACCTCGAGGCCGGACTGGATCGCCTGTCTACCCGAGCATTCCGACCGTTCCGGATCTCGGGTACGCCGATCCAGGGCGGCGCGCAGCAAGAAGGCGCGCCAGTGGTTGCCCCAGGCCACTACTCGGACACCTTCGGCAACGACGCGACCGCGAAGTACTACCTGATCAAGCGCACCATGGGGCAGTCGACGCTGCGGGCCGGCGTGAGCTTCCGGCGGCCGTCGGGTGGGAGCTTCGTGGTCAAGGCCGAGGTGAAGATGAGCACGATCGGCGGTGAGGCGTGCGGCTGGAGCTACCCGCTCGCCTTCGAAGGAGAGCAAGGCATCGCCACCGGCGCCGCGTCGAGCTGGACGGGTGATTATCCCAAGGGATGCACGGCGGACGATCAACTGGTGCTCACTGTCTCGGCAGGCGATGACTTCCGCGAGATGAAGGGCCTGCCCTACGAGCTGCGCATCGACGAAGAGCCGCCGGTCGACTCGACCACGAATCTGCCGCCCGAGGCCGGCAACCCGGTGTGGACGCCGATGACGGGCTCGACCCCGCGCGAGATCATCCCCGGTTCGAGCTTCCCCGACGCTCCGCTGCTCACCCCGGGCAGCTACAAGACGACGCTGATGCCCGGCGAGGTCCAGCTGTACAAGGTCAAGCTCGACTGGGGCCAGCGGCTCCAGGAGCAGGTGACCGTTCCGAAGCTCGGCGCGGCGACCGCGAAGGCGCTGGACTCCATCCACTACCTGGACACGAAGCTGATCTCGCCGACCGGCGAGGACGTGTACGCCGTGTTCGCGAAGCAGGTTCCGAACGGCCCCGGCGGACGCGGCGTCCTCACCAAGGACGGAGCCTTCAAGGCGAACACGACCAAGGAGATCCGCTACCTCAACCGCGAGGGCCCGAACAACCAGGACAAGGGCACATCGATGCCCGGCGAGTACTACATCGCGATCTCCATGACCCGCCGAGACACCGACAAGGCCGTCGCTATCCCGATGACCCTGACCGTCGGAGTCATCGGTACGGCGGGCACCGGCAAGCCCGAGTACGTAGACGGCGCCACTCCAGTCGCCGGCACCTCGACCACCCCTTCACCCACCGCCGACCCGTCCGACTCCGGCTCCGAAAACGAGAACGGCAACGGCACCCAAGCCGGCGGTCCCATCCAGGGCAGCGACACCAACTCCGGCGACAGCACTCCGGTCGCCCTCGTCGCCGGCCTGTCCGGCGGCGGCGTCGCCCTCCTCATCCTCGGCCTCCTAGTCGTCCTCCGCCTCCGCCGGAAGCCGGCCATCATCCAGCCGAGCGCTTGGTCAAACAGTCCACAGCACCCGACCCAGGTGCCGCCGCCATACCCGAACCAGAGCGGCCAACAGCCGCCACAACGGCCGCCGTACAACTGACACCCAACAGAGCCCGGGCCCCACGGCCCGGGCTCTGTCCACAAGGAAGACAGCCGCGGTGCACGCGACCTCACCGCCCTCGAAGCCGGCCACCGCCCAGCTGAACTGGTTTGGCCAAACAGTTCGCATCCCCGACGCAAGTGCCACTGCAGTACCCGAACCAAGGCGGCCAACAGTTGCCACCTTCTCTGCACTAACCGCCGCGTGTGGGAGTCTCTGTGTCGCGATCGTTGCGAGTGGTCACCGAGCCCGGCTTGGTGATGGCGTCGGTGAGCAGGTCGAGATGGCCGACGTGGCAGGCCGTTTCCTCGATCATGTGGGGTTGCAGCCAAGGTACGGCGGAAACCGGCGATAGGCGGGTAGCGGGACCAGTGTGGGTGCGGGTTTGGGCTACTGGCCGGCTGCGCCCGGATCTACCTCGACAAGGCGTCCGGCGTCAAGGGCGCCACCCGGCCCGACCTGACCGCCGCCCTCGATCACATGCGCGGCGGCGACATCCTCGTCGTGCTCGACCTGACCCGGCTGGGCCGCGACACCCGCGAACTCCTCGCCTGCGTCGAAGACGACCTGCACGCCAACGGCCGCCACTTCCGCACCCTCGACGGCATCGTGCTCGGCACCAGCGACGACATGTGCGGCGAACTGATCTTCACCGTGTTCGCAGCCATCGCCAAGTTCCAACGTCAGCAGATCGTCAAAGGCACCCGCGAAGGCCTCGACGCCGCCCGCGCCCGAGGCCGCGTCGGCGGCCGTCCTCGCGCCCTGGCCTCCGAACAGATCGCCGACGCCCGCATCCTGCTCGGCGCCGGACAAACCCGAACCGCCGTCGCCACCAAGCTGCGCGTCTCCCGATGGACACTCAGCCGCGCCCTCGACACCGCGTCCCGCTGACGGCCGCCACCGGGTGCCAACGCTTCACCGCAGCGGACAGCCCCAGCCCCATGCGCGGATCGCAGAAGAGGACGGTCTAGTTGGGCGTCAAACGTCAAGCCTGACGCACGACTGTTCGTGCGATAGTTGCTTGGCCCCCAACTCGGACCGGGTGCTCCAGGTGGGTGTTATCGATGGTTGCCGTGATGGTGGATGGGTTGCCGAGGAGATCGCCCATGTCGACGGTGAGGCGGTCCGTGCCGAATCGGGCCATGTGCGCGGCCAGGCAGGCTGTGCTGTTGGCGTTGGCGATGTCCTCGGGGACGCCGATCGACGGGGCGAACATCCGAGCGGCTGCCCGGCCATGCCGGTCCGGGATCGAGTAGGCGTAGCAGCCCAACAAGCCGTAGCGGTCGCAGGCGGCACGTAGGAGGGCGAAGTCTGGGGAGAGGTCGGCCAACGCGGCGCGCGATCGGACTGGCAGGAGAAGCCTCGGCCGCCCATTCGAGGCCACGCAGGCGTTGCCGACGACGGCTTCGTCAGCCAGGCCGAGGCCGGCTGTGACCGCCCTTAGCTCGGGTGCCTGGGCGACGCGCAGGTTCATCGGGCCTGGGTCGAACGACGCTGTCACGCTGTCGCGGTTTCGGATGGCCCAGCCTTCGAAGCTGCGGCTCGTCGTACACAGCACGGCGTGGTGGTCGCTGCCGCCTTCGCGTATGGCGAGCAGCGCCAGGGCCGCGACGGTGCCGTGGCCGCAGGCAGGCAGTTCGCCTTCGGCGGTGAAAAACCGGAGCGAGTACGAGGGACGGCCACGCTCAACTCCGGTGGCACGAATGAAGACGGCGTGCGAAGTGCCCAGTTCCCCCGGAATGCGGCATCGCTCCTCGTCGGTGAACGACGCTTCGTCGAGAACAGCGGTCGGGCTGCCGCCCCGGCCCTGCCGCTGACACGCGTCGATGACCACTACCTCGGGCATAGCACCGGGTCGGTCGTCAGCAGCATCGTCAGGTCCAGCGCGGGCGCGCTGTGCGTCAACGCGCCGACCGAGATGAGGTCGACTCCCGTCTCGGCGATGGCGCGGACGCTGTCCGGGCGGACGGTGCCCGAGGCCTCCAGCAGGATCCGGGAGGCGTCGGCACGCTCGGCCCGGATATTCACGACCATTTCAATGTCGGCCACCGGCATGTTGTCGAGCATGATCCAGCGGGCCCCGGCATCGAGGGCCTCAACGGCCTGCGCCACGGTCTGCACCTCGACATCGGTCTCCACCTTCTGCCCGGTGCGCGCCATCCCGCGCCGGACCGCGTCGATCGCGGTGGTCACGCCGCCTGCCGCGGCGATGTGGTTCTCCTTGAGCAGCACCATCGCCGCGAGGTTGAGCCGGTGGTTGCGGCCGCCGCCGACGGTCACCGCGTACTTGTCCAGGGCGCGCAGGCCCGGCGCCGTCTTGCGGGTGTCCAGGATGCGCGCCTCGGTCCCGGCCACGGCCTGGACGTAGCGGTCGGTGAGCGTCGCGATGCCACACATGCGCTGCAGGAAGTTCAGCACCGTACGCTCCCCGGTGATCAGGCTGCGCGCCGAGCCGGACAGGCGCACCAGGACATCGTCGCTGGTCAGCCGGGCGCCGTCGGGGACGAGAGCTTCCACTGTGACCTCGGGGTCGACCTGGGCGAAGACCGCCGCGACCACGGGGAGACCGCCGGCGATGCCGCATTGCCGGGCGCGGATCTCGGCCACGGCCGCCAGGCCCTCGGGAACGCTCCACGCGGTGGTGATGTCCTGGCCCGACTCATCCTCAGTCAGGGCAGCGGCGACGGCGGTTCGCGCCGCCTGTAAGGGGAACTCTGTCATGGTCGGTGGTCTCCAGTCCTGTGGTTACGGGCCGAAAATCTGAGGTGTCCCGCGCGCGGACCGCTGTCAGAACCGATTGCGCTGGCGTCGCCGGCACCCTCGGCGGCAGTGGGCGGGGCGTCGGCAAGCTCGGCAGCCCACCGCTGCGACCACTCGGTGACCGAACGCAGGGCCTCGCGGGCGTCGTGGCCGAGCGGGGTGAGGGTGTAGCTGCCGTTGCACAGCACCTCGGCGAGTCGAGCCTCTTGGAGCTCTGTGAGCCTTCAGTGAAGATCCGACTGGGCCTCGGTCAGTCGATGCCTTCGACGATGCGGAAGTCGCGCTCGACGCCTTCGGAGAGGCCGACCAGCGCCTCCTGGTAGGCCGCACTCTCGTGCGCCGCGACGGCCTGCTCGAAGCTGTCGAACGTGCGCCCGCCGGTGTGTTGGCGGTCGTTCAGCTCGCCCAGCGCGGTGCGGGTCAACCGGACGGCCTGCGCGGCAACGCTGCCGTGGGGCTGCTGCCCCGGCGGTCGCGCCGCAGGCACGCATCAACCACCGTGACATCCGGCCAGGACATGGGCCCACCTTTGACGCTCAACGAACCGGCAACCGCGAACGGCGTTCCGCCGATAGCCGGACCTGGCCGCATCGGCCGGCCGAACGCGTCCCGGAGCGTGCCGTCCTGTCTCAGCTGGTGCCGTCCTGCACCGGATAGTCGATGACGACCACACCGCCGGTGGCGTAGTTGACGACATCGGCGGCCAGCCGCTGGCCTTGCGGCGATGACCGCGCCGCGGCCAGGGCGGCGGCGTCAGCGAAGTCGGCTTCGAAGACCGCGAAATACGGCGCTTCTCCGTTGGTCGCCGCTACGTCGAAGCTGTAGCGCCACGCAAGCAGGCCGGGCCAATTCATGACCAGCGGAAGGTGGTTGTTCACGTAGTAGTCGCGGAAGTGGTCAGGGTCGGCGGGCTTGGGATACAGGACCACCGTCTTATGCATGACGACCTCCGTCCAGATCAGGGGTGTGTGTGAGTGCGATGTCCGGTACCGCGGTCAGTTGACTCGTCATATGCGCAGGTTAGGGCTTGATGTGCGGTCGAGGGAAAGACCGGGACGGGATAGACTCAGAACGGATCGTTATCAATCGGGTGGGAGGGCATGTGGCGCCGGATACGGTGAGCCTGCGGTACTTTCTGGTGCTGGCGCAGGAGTTGAACTTCACCCGCGCGGCCGCACGGATCGGTATCGCGCAGCCCGCACTCAGTGCCCGGATTCGCCGATTGGAGGCGGAACTCGGCACGAGCCTGCTGGTTCGTACCACGCGTAGCGTCGTATTGACCACGGCCGGTGCGGCTTTGGCGGAGTCCGCGCCGCCCGCGCTGGCGGCGCTGGACCGGGCATGGGACACCGCCCGGAATGCGGGGGCCGGTGAACTGGGCACGCTGCGCATCGGGTACAGCCTCAGCACGGGGGCCGAGACGGCACCGGCTCTGGTGGACAGGCTCATTCGCAGCAGCCCGGGACTCGAGGTCGGCGCGGTCCCGATGGCGACACCGGAGATCTCCCCCGCGGTCGCCGACGGCCGCATCGATGCGGGGATCACCCGCGGTGAACAGCCGGGTCGTGGCGTACGCCGGTTCCTGCTGCGGCGTGAGCGCGTCGGGGTCCAATTGGCACAGCATCATCCGCTGGCCGAACACCCGGAGATCGAGATCGCCGACGCGGCCGCGTACCCGCTGCGACTCCCCGACCGTACGGCCAACCCCGTGATCCACGATCAGCTGTCCGCACTGTTCCGCGACACCCGTCCAAACCCCCGATTCCACACGCCCGCAGTCTCTTTCGACATGTCTCAGCGCGACCTACACGACGGGCTCACCCTCGCCCCGGCCAGTGAAGCCGCGGTCACGGCACTACCGGCCGGTCTCACGTGGCGACCGCTGCAGGGCGCACCCACCCTGACGATCCACCTGGTCCTCCCGCAGGTGCAGTCACCACTACACCGCCGCATCCGTACCGTCGCCAAAACCCTGGCACACGAGCTGGACTGGCTGCCGGACTGACGCGCAGCAGGTCACGCGAGACGGAAGTCGGCGGTGGCGAGGCCGACCCGCACCGCCAGGGCCAGGGCCAGGGCCTGCGCCGACGGCGTGGGCGGCGCCGCCCGGAACTGCTTGAGCAACGGCCGCCCGGCGTCATCGATGGCGAAGTCGGCCAGATCCGGATACGCCCCGTCGGTCGCCCGGCACTGCGCATCGAGGCGCTCGTGCAGGTCAGCGCGACGGCATGGAACAGCTCGGCCGACATGGGAATGACGCGTTCGCGATCGGCCTTGGACGGCGCGATGACCAGCAAGGCGATGACTTCGCCGTTGGTGCGCTGGTAGTTGCGGATGCTCAGGTGGGACAGCTCCAGGAGCTCCTCGATGGGCGGCCCGGCGTCGCGTTGGTGCTTGTCGTCTCTGGAGGCCCGGGCCGTCGACCGGCGGTCTGGGACGTGTTGTCGGCGGTCGGGATCCAGGTGTGCTGTGGCGGGGGTGGGCGGGTGGGGCGGTAGTTTCTTCGGGTGGAGGCGTTTGCTGGGCGGTATCGGCTGATCGACCTGATCGGGACCGGTGGGATGGGATCGGTCTGGCGGGCTTGGGATTTGCGGCGGTCGGCGTACGTGGCGGCCAAGGTACTCGGGCAGCATGATGCGGCGACGTTGCTGCGGTTCGTGCGTGAGCAGTCGTTGCGGATCGGGCATCCGCATGTTGTCGCCCCGCATGGCTGGGCCGCTGACGACGACAAGGTCGTGTTCGCGATGGATCTGGTCCGCGGTGGGTCCGTGGCGACCTTGCTCGGTGATCACGGCCCGCTCCCGCCGTCGTACGTGGCCGTCCTCCTCGATCAACTGCTGCACGGGTTGTCTGCCGTCCACGCCGCGGGGGTCGTCCATCGCGATGTGAAACCGGCCAACCTCCTGCTTGATGTCACGGGTAGGGGTCGGCCGCATCTCCGGCTGTCCGACTTCGGCGTCGCGGGTCTCCTCCACGAACCGCGAATGACCCGCCACAGCACGATCCTCGGCACGCCGGGGTACCTCGCGCCCGAGCAACTGGCTGGTGCGGACCCGGATCCGCGCCAGGACTTGTATGCGGTCGGTGCTGTGGCCGTCGAGCTCCTCACCGGTGAACGTCCCGGTGTCGACGGCAAGCTCCCGGTCGTTGACGGTCCGCTCGGCGAGTTCATTCGCCGGTGTACGGCGACCGATCCGGCCGACCGCCCCGAATCCGCGAGCGAAGCCGGTCGACTGCTCGCCGCGAGCGGTGTGCTGCCGCCGGCGGGCACCACACCATGGGCGGACGATCCCGACTCACCTGAAGTCTTCGACCAGCTTCCGCCGCTCCCCGACTCGTGGAGCTCGGCAGGTCCGGCTCCGCGCACCCAGCAGGCCGACCCCCGCCCTCAGCAGCCTGGCCCAGGCACTCAGCAGGCTGACCCAGACGCTCAGCAGGTCGGCGCACGCACCGGTCCGGAGGCGTCGCCACGCTCGACTCTTATCGCGTACCCGTCTGGCGGAGGGCTGACGACGAGCGCGGAAGCCGCGGGGACGCAAAATCCACCTGGGTACGGCGAGCATGCGTGGCTGGCCACCCGGTCGAAGCGGGTGCTGCGCTGGATCGCGGTCACCAGCTTTGCCGGGGCAGCTGGCCTGCTCGGAGCCGCCGCCTGGCTGCTGCTCCGCTAGGTGTGAGCTCGCTCCGCTGACCGGGCCTCGCTCCCTGTGTAACCGCCGCCGTCGCGCTCGCCCTGACTGGAAGGATGCCGCCGGAGCCGGCGCTGCGGAGGCGGCGGGAGCTCAAGATGTGACCTGGCTCCTGGTGGGTTGGGCGGGGAGTGGCACACTTGAGGCACGAGTGAACCCACTCGCGTGCTCCGGGGTCGGTGTAATTCCGAGCCGGCGGTGACAGTCCGCGACCCGGCCGCAGCAGTTGAGCGGCCGGTTGACCTGGTGGAATTCCGGGACCGACGGTGAAAGTCCGGATGGGAGGCGCACGCGATCGGCGGGTGCGCTCTGACGTCCGGCAATGGACCCAAAATGGTCCGCCGCGAGTCCCAGGACCTGCGGCAACCCCGGGCGGCAGTGCGTGCATGCCGGTTGTCACGAGCCCCGGAGTGCGTCCGTGACGACGAGGGACCGTGAGTGAACAACGCTTCGCCGATCGATGTCGCCTGGATGCGGCGTGCGGTCGAGCTGGCCGCCAAGGGCATCGGCAGCACCCACCCGAACCCGGTGGTGGGGTGCGTGATCACCGGCCGGGACGGGCATCCGGTTGGTGAGGGCTTCCATGCCGTTGCCGGTGGCCCCCATGCCGAGATCGAAGCACTGACGATGGCGGGTGATCGAGCCCGCGGTGGTACGGCGTACGTGACGCTGGAGCCGTGTAATCACACCGGCCGGACGGGACCGTGTGCGGACGCACTGATCGCTGCCGGGGTAGCTCGGGTGGTGTACGCCGTACCGGATCCGAACAGGCAGGCTTCCGGTGGCGCGGAGAAGCTCCGGAGCAAGAACATCCAGGTCGAGGAGGGTGTGCTCGACACCGAGGCCGAGGCGGTCAACCACGTCTGGCTGCACAGCGTCCGGATGGGGCGGCCATTCGTCACCTGGAAGTTCGCCACCACGCTCGACGGGCGCTCAGCGGCGCCGGACCGGAGCAGCCGGTGGATCACCGGCCCGATCGCGCGGGCCGACGTACACCGGAAGCGGGCGGAGTGTGACGCGATCGCGGTCGGCACCCAGACCGTGCTGGACGACGACCCGGAGCTGACGGTCCGCGACGAGCACGACGTCCCCGCCGCCAGGCAGCCGCTGAGAGTTGTCGTCGGCGACCGTGAGATCCCGTTGACCGCGAAGGTCCGCAACGACCGCGCGCAGACGCTGATCCTGCCCACCCACGATCCCGCCGAGGTGCTGCGGCAGCTCGACGACCACCACATCCGGCACCTCTGGCTCGAGGGCGGTCCGACGCTGGCCGCCGCTTTCCTCCGTGCCCAGTTGGTCGACCAGATCGTCGCGTACGTCGCCCCGGCCGTGCTCGGCTCCGGGTACGCCGCGATCGGCGATCTCGGGGCGGAATCGATCGGCCACCTGCGGCGGTTCAAGCTAGCGGACGTCACCCGTCTCGGCGACGACGTCCGGCTGACCCTGACGCCGCTCGAACCACAAAGGACGCACTGAATGTTCACCGGAATCGTCGAGGAACTGGGCACCGTCGAGGCGCTCGACCTGCTGGAAGGGGACGCGGCCCGGCTCACCATCCGCGGGCCGAAGGTGACCGAGGACGCCAAACACGGCGACTCGATCGCGGTCAACGGCTGCTGTCTGACCGTGGTTGAGACCGGTGACGGCACCTTCACCGCTGACGTGATGCGCGAGACGCTGCAGCGCACCAGCCTCGGTCAGGCCACCAAAGGCTCGCAGGTCAACCTGGAGCGCGCGGTGTCGGCCCATGACCGGCTCGGCGGCCACATCGTGCAGGGCCACGTCGACGGTGTCGGCACGATCGCGAGCCGCACGCCGTCCGAGCACTGGGAGGACGTCCGGATCTCCGCCGCGCCAGAGATTCTGAAGTACGTCGCCGAGAAGGGCTCGATCGCCATCGACGGCGTCTCCCTGACGGTCACCGAGGTGGACGACGCGACCGGCACCTTCGGAGTCAGCCTGATCCCGACCACCCTCGAGCTCACCGTGCTCGGCCGCAACGCGGTCGGCGACACCGTGAACCTCGAGGTCGACGTGATCGCCAAGTACGTCGAACGCCTACTAGGAGGCACCAAGTGATCGACTGGTTGCTGCACGCGGAAGTGACGATCGCCGGGTCGCCGGTGCTCGTCCGCGAGATCGTCGGCAACGTCTTCGGCCTGGGCAGCGCCCTGTTCGGCATGCGCCGGCTGATGGCCGCGTGGCCGGTCGGCATCGTCGGCAACGTGCTGCTGTTCACGGTCTTCGTCGGCGGGATCTTCGACACCCCGCAGGACAAGGATCTGTGGGGCCAGGCCGGGCGCCAGGTGTTCTTCGCGCTCGTCAGTCTCTACGGCTGGTACCGCTGGTACCAGACCCGGCACGGCGGTGCCGCGAAGGCGGTGCAGCCGCGCTGGGCGACCGCCCGGGAGCGGCTCGAACTGCTCGGCCTCGCGGTCGGGCTCTACGCCATCTCGTACTTCGTGCTTCGCGAACTCGGTTCGTGGGGACCGCAGTGGGACGCGTGGATCCTGACCGGCTCGATCCTGGCGACGTACGGGATGGCGCGAGGGTTCGTCGAGTTCTGGCTGATCTGGATCGCTGTCGACGTGGTCGGCGTACCGCTGCTGATCCAGGCGAAGTTCTACCCGTCGGCGACGATGTACATCGTCTACGGATTCTTCTGCGTCATCGGGTTCGCGTCGTGGTGGCGGATCCAGAACACCGAACGCACCGAGACTCCCGAACCTGTGGTGGTGGGCTGAGATGGGCGACATTCTGAAGCTGGACACGATCGAGCACGCGATCGACGAGATCCGGGCCGGGCGGCCGGTGATCGTGGTCGACGACGAGGACCGGGAGAACGAGGGCGACCTGATCTTCGCCGCCTCCAAGGCGACGCCGGAGCTGCTCGCGTTCCTGATCCGGTACAGCTCGGGCGTGGTCTGCGTCCCGATGGAGGGGGCCGAGCTGGACCGGCTCGGCATCCCGCTGATGACCCCGCACAACCGGGAGCGGATGCGGACGGCGTACACGATCTCGGTCGATGCCCGCGACGGCATCAGCACCGGGATCTCGGCCGCGGACCGGGCCCGGACGATCCGGGTGCTGACCGACTCCGCGTCCGAGCCGTACGACCTGGTTCAGCCGGGTCACGTGTTCCCGCTGCGCGGTCGCGACGGCGGCGTCCTGGTCCGGCCGGGGCACACCGAGGCGTCGATCGACCTGGCCCGGATGGCCGGGCTGACGCCGGCCGCGGTGATCTCCGAGCTGGTGAACGACGACGGCACGATGAAGCGTGGTCCCGAGCTGCGCGAGTTCGCCGACGAACACGGGCTGGTGCTGGTGTCGATCGACGATCTGATTCGCTATCGGCGTCGTACCGAACGGCAGATCCAGCGGGTCGCGACGACCTTGCTGCCGACGCAGTACGGCGATTTCGTTGCCCACGGCTACCGGAATACGGTCGACGGGTCGGAGCAGCTGGCGCTGGTCCGCGGTGAGATCGGGGACGGGCCGACGTTGGTCCGGCTGCACTCGGAATGCCTGACCGGCGACGTGTTCGGTTCGTTGCGGTGCGACTGTGGTCCGCAGCTCGACGAGGCGTTGCGTCAGGTCGCGGCCGAGGGTGGTGTCGTCGTGTACTTGCGCGGGCACGAGGGACGCGGGATCGGGCTGTTGCACAAGCTGCAGGCGTACGAGTTGCAGGACGCTGGCCGCGACACGGTCGACGCGAACCTTGACCTCGGGCTGCCGGCCGATGCCCGCGACTACGGTACGGGCGCGCAGATCCTGGCCGACCTCGGTGTCAAGGAGGTGCGGCTGCTGACGAACAACCCGGACAAGATGGCCGGCGTTCAGGGCTACGGCATCGACGTGATCGAGCGGCGCAGCATCTCGATCGATCCGACCGAGCACAATCTGCGGTACCTGCGGACCAAGCGCGACCGGATGGGCCACCACCTGCCGGGTGGCGTACTTGCTGAAGAGAACGGAGCCGGCTGATGTCGGGCAGTGGAGCACCCACCATCGAGACCCCGCGGGCCGACGGCGCCCGCGTCGCGATCGTCGGCGCGCTGTGGCACCCGAAGGTGACCGACGCGCTGGTCGCCGGCGCGATCCGCGCGCTGGACGAGGCCGGCGTCACCGACTACACGGTGATCCGGGTGCCGGGATCGTTCGAGCTCCCGGTCGCGTCGTTGCATGCGGCAAAGAGTGGGTACGACGCAGTGATCGCGCTCGGCGTCGTGATCCGCGGCGACACCCCGCACTTCGAGTACGTCTGCCAGGCCGCGACCGAAGGCCTGATGCAGGTCGGCGTGACCACGGGAGTTCCGATCGGCTTCGGCGTACTGACGTGTGACAACGACCCGCAGGCGCTGGATCGGGCCGGTCTCCCGGACAGCCGCGAGGACAAGGGGTACGAAGCCACGCAGGCGGCGCTGTCGACGTTGGTGGCCATCCGTAGTCTTTAGGGCCATGGACTGGCACAGTTGGCACGATGACTACGACGTACCTGGTTCGTCCCTCGCGCAGCGGCTGACGGTCGTGCAGGAGCAGCTTCGATTGGCGTTGGATGCCGCTCCGCCCGGCCCGTTGACGGTCGTGAGTTTGTGCGCGGGGGAGGGGCGCGATCTGCTGGAGGTGCTGCCGGCTCATCCGCGTCGCGACGACGTCCGCGCTCGGCTCGTCGAGCTTGATCCACGCAGTACGGCGGTCGCCGAAGAGTCGATCCGGGTCGCCGGGCTGGCCGGGGTCGAGGTGGTCGAGGGCGATGCGGCGTTGGTCGATCAGTATCAGGGTCTGGTGCCGGCGGACGTCGTACTCGCGTGCGGGGTGTTCGGCAACATCTCGGACGAGGACATCGAGCGGACCGTCGACACGTGTCGCCAGTTGAGCGAGACCGGCGGCACGGTGATCTGGACGCGGCACCGGGACGAGCCGGATCTGGTGCCGACGATCTGCGGCTGGTTCGAGGAGAGGGAGTTCGAGCGGGTGTGGTTGTCCGACCTATCCGCGGGCTTTGGTGTGGGCGTACATCGCTTCACTGGCCAACCAGAATCTCTGGTGCTGGGCCGAAGTATGTTCACGTTTGTCAGACAGCAGTGAACTACCGTCCGCTGATCTGGCTGGCGGTTGCGACGTTCTCGACGGGGATCGACGGCTATGTGCTCGCCGGTCTCCTTCCCGCGATCGCCGCTGATCTGCGCGTCGTCGAAGCGGCCGCTGGGCAGTTGGTGTCGGCGTTCGCATTGACGTCTGCGTTGGCGGCACCGCTGCTCAGTACGGTGACTAGCCGCTGGGAACGCCGTACGACGATCGCTTTGTCGCTTGGCGTCTTCGTTGTCGGCAATCTGATCGTCGGATTGGCGACCTCCTACTCGGTCGCGCTCGGTGGACGAGTGGTGGCCGCGCTTGGTGGATGTCTGCTCAATGCCGCCGTCACCGGGTACGTGATCGCTCTGACGCCGGCGAAGGATCACGGCAAGGCGCTGTCGTTCGTGCTCGGCGGGTGGATGGCGGCGACGGCGCTCGGAGTGCCGGTCGGCCTGGTGCTCGGTCAGTCGAGTTGGCGGTTCCCGATGATTCTGGTCGCGGTGGTGGGGACGATCGCGCTGGCCGGCATCCTGCTCAGGCTTCCACGCCTGCATCTACCGGGCGGAACGCTGACCGATCGCCTGCGTCCACTCGGCCAGCCACGTCTGCTGGCCGGTCTGCTCGTCACGACCGGCATCCTCTGCAGCAGCTACACCTGCTTCACCTACGCCACACTGATCCTGCGGCCGGCCTTTCCGGCTGAGTGGATGATGATCCTGGTCATGTTCGGCTACGGCCTGGCCAGCATGCTCGGCAACGCGGTCACCGGCCGGCTGACCGACCGATTCACCGCGCTTCGCGTGCTGACCGTCGTACTGGTCGGACTGCTGTTGGACGCGGTGCTGGGAGCACTTGCGTTCACGCTGGGCGGCGTACTGGTGGTCACCGGGCTGCTGTGGTTCTTCGCCGCGGGCATCGGCAACGGCGGCGCGGCCGTCCCCCAACAGGCCCGCCTCGCCGCCCTCGCCCCGGACTCGGCCGCCATCGTGATGGCACTCAACGGCAGCGCCATAGCCCTGGGCTGCGCCCTCGGCAGCGGCCTCGGCGGAGTCGCGCTGGCCGCCGGCTCCTCGCCGTACGGCCTGCTCGCCGTCGCCGCCGTCATCCTCACCCTGACCCTGACCCTCCACCTGATCGTCGCGAAGGTCCGCGCGTACGACGAGGTGCCCGTCTAACCGATTCTGGTGTGCTGCATCTTCCAGTTGGGGGTCCAGGTTTTGCCGCCGTCGGTGGAGAAGGCCTGTTCCCAGGAGGCTTTGTCGGTGCCTGGGGTCCAGGTGAAGCGGACGTCGATCGGCTGGCCCTCCCAGACGTCCGGACCTTCGAAGATGCCGATGCCGTCGTCGCGGAACGAGCCGATGACCGGTGTCTCGAGTTGGCCGCGCAGACTGTTGATCCAGTGGATCGCCCAGGTCTTCGACTCGGGGTTGTAGATGCGCAGGGTCGCGCCGCGGAAGCCTTCGGTCGGGAAACAGCCCTCGTCGAAGCTGACGGCACCATCGAAGTACGTCGTGACTTCCATTTCGGACTGCATGTCGTACCACTGCGCGTTGTCACCCAGCGCCGGCTTGCGACGGCTGTTGTGCATGTCCCATCGGCCGACGAGGAAGTCGAAGTCGCCGGTCAGCTTCGGTACGTCGAGTGGCGGCGGCGGAGTGTCCCGGCGGGTGAAGTCCATGACCCAGTTGAGTTCCCAGGTCTTGCCGCCGTCGTTGGAGTAGCACTGCTCCCAGTGCGCGGTCTGCTCGGTGATGGCCGACCACTCGTAGCTGACCAGGATCGGCTGCCCGTCCAACTCGTCGTCACCGACCAGGCGGCACGACGTACCGTCCTCGGTCCACCCGCCGTGCACCGGTGGGTAGAGCTGCATAGTCCGGCCGTCGATCCACCAGATGCTCCACTGCTTCTCGACCGGGTCGAACAGCCGCACCGACATCCCGTACCTGCCCTGCGTCGGGAAGCGCATCTCGTCGACGCTGATCGCCCCGTCGAAATGGGTCCGCGCGGTCGTCGTACCGTCGAACTCGTTCCACTCGTCGCAGCCGACGAAGGCTGCTTTCAGCGTGCGGTGCCGGACGTCGAAGTACCCATTCAGGAAGTCGAAGTCGCCGGTCTCTTTGGTCCATGTCGTCATGCAGCAAGCTTCGGCTCTATACCTGACAGCGAGTGGCAGTGTTCCGGGTTAACCTCGAGATATGCGTTCGAGCCGGCTCCTGTCGATCCTGCTGTTGCTGCAGACCCGCAGGCAGCTGACCGCGCGCGAGCTCGCCGACGAGCTCGAGGTGTCGCTCCGCACGATCTACCGCGATGTGGAGGCGCTCGCGGCGGCCGGCGTACCGGTGTATGCCGATCAAGGGCGCGCCGGTGGTTATCGCCTGGTCGAGGGGTATCGGACAAGGTTGACCGGGTTAACCGAACAGGAGGCGGCCGCGCTCTTCCTGGTCGGCATGCCCGGGCCGGCCGCGGCGCTCGGGCTGACCGCGGAGACGAGCGCGGCCGAGCTGAAGCTGCTGGCGGCGCTCGCCCCGGACCAACGCGACCGCGCCGGCCGGCTGAAGAACCGCTTCCACCTCGACCTACCCGCCTGGTACCAGGACGCCGAGACCTCGCCACACCTCTCGGCCGTCGCCGACGCGGTCTTGCACGACCGCCGGATCAAGGTGCTGTACCGGCGCTGGGAGGCACCCCGTGAGGTCGAGCGCGTCCTCGAACCGTACGGACTCGTGCTCAAGAACGGTGCGTGGTACGTCGTCGCCGCCACGGGCAACGGGATGCGTACGTACCGGGTCTCCAACATCCTCGAGCTGACCCCGACGGATGAGGAGTTCGAGCGACCGTCCGACTTCGACCTAGCGGGCTTCTGGCAGGACCACCTGGCCGCCTTCGACCAGACCCGCTTTACCGGCGAGGCCGTCGTACGGGTGTCGGCGGGGCTCGTCGGGCGGATGCACGACGTGTCGTTTCCGCAGCTGGTGAAGGCGGTCGCGGCCGCCGAGCCGGCCGCCGACGGGACCGTGACGGTCACACTGCCGATCGAGTCGATCGGCAACGCGGCGGCTGCGTTGTGCCGCTTCGGGAACGCCCTGGAGGTGCTCGATCCGCCGGAACTGCGGGCCGAGTTGGCTCGGCTCGGCCGCACGTTGATCGACATCTACGAGTCTTGATTCAGCTTCTCGATGGCGGATCGGCCGGCGTCGGTGCTGCGGCGGAGGAAGCCCGCGATGACCTCTAACTCTTCGTCCGTGTAGTCGGCCAGGACGTCGTCCATCGCGCCGATCATCGGCTGGTAGAGCCGGAACACCTCCATGCCGCGGTCGGGCAGCACCCGGATGGTGACGCTGCGCCGGTCGCCCCGCGCGCGGTCCCGGGCGATCCAGCCGGCCCGCTCGAGCCGATCCAGGATGCCGGTCAACGTGGCCGGATGCAGGCCGGCTTGCCGGGCCAGCGCGCTCGGGGTGAGCGGTCCGCTCCGCGCCAGCACGTCCAGGCAGTCGAGGTCGACGTCCTTCAGCGCCAGTCGGCCGCCGACCTGGTGATTGAGCAGGGCGAGCTGGATCCGCAGGTCGCGCAGCGCGGCCTTGATTTCGTTGCCGGTCCGCCGGCGGTGACGCGCGTCACCTGGTTGTGTCTGTTCCATATCTTATGAGTTCCGTACTATATGAGTTACAGAGAAGCTTCACGGTATCGCACGAGGCGAGGAGTTGGCATGAAGATCACGGTGTTCGGAGCGACGGGCGGGATCGGCGGTCACGTCGTACAGCAGGCGCTGGAGGCAGGGCACAAGGTGACGGCGGTGGTGCGAACATCGTCGGCTTTCGCACTGGAGCACCCGTCGCTCGAGGTGTTCCGGGTCCCCGGGCTGGGTGAGCCCGGTCCGTTGCAGGACGCGGTCGACGGGAGCGAGGCCGTGATCTCCGGGGTCGGTCCGCGGGGACGCAAGGACGGTCCGGTCGCGTCGAGCAGCACTCGCTCGATGCTGGCCGCGCTGTCGGCTTCCGGCGTACGGCGCTTTGTCGCGGTGAGCGCAGCACCACTCGGGCCGGCCGCGCCGGACGAGAGCTTCCTCAACCGCCGTCTGCTGCTGCCGATGATCAACGCCTTCGCGGCCGACGTGTACGCCGACCTCCGGGTGATGGAGGCGGACATCAGGAGCAGCAACACCGACTGGACGATCGTGCGGCCGCCGAAGCTCACGTCCGGGGCGCTGACCGGGACCTATCGGACCGTTGTCGGCGGCACCGTTTCGCGCGGCTACACGATCTCCCGCGCCGACGTCGCCCACTTCATGCTCGCCGCCCTCGACGATCCGGCGACGGTCGATCAGGCCGTCGGCGTCGCTTACTGAAAGGACGAACTGATGATCCTGATCACCGGAGCAACCGGAACCGTCGGCCGCCCACTGGTCGATGCGTTGATAGGCAGTGATGTCGCCGTACGCGCCGTCACCCGGTCTGGCGCCGGAGCGCTACCGGCCGGTGTCGAGTCCGTCACCGCGGACCTGGCCCGGCCGGAGAGCCTCGCGCCCGCACTCGAGGGTGTCAGCACGCTGTTCGTACACCCGCGGGCCGTCGGGGAGAGTGCCGGCAAGCTGCTGGCGATGGCGGCCGAGCATGGCGTACGGCGGATCGTCGTATTGTCGGCAATCAACGTCGACGACGACCCGGCGCACCAGCCGTCGCGGCAGAACGGGGACCGCAACAAGGAAGTCGAAGACGCGGTGACCGGCAGCGGGCTGCCGTGGGCGGCGGTTCGGCCCAGCACGTTCGCCGTCAACGCGATCGGCATGTTCGGCGCGCAGGTCCGTGCCGGGGACGTCGTACGAGGTCCGTATGCGAACTTCGCCGAAGCGCCGATCCACGAGGCGGATCTGGCCGCCGTGATCGCCTACGCGTTGCTGCACGATGACTTGGACGGCCGTCGGATTCCGGTCACCGGACCGGAGTCGCTGACCCACGAAGAGCAGGTCGCTGTCATCGGAAAGGTGCTCGGCCGGCCACTCCACTTCCTGGAAGTTCCGCCGGAGGCGGCCGCGGGTGGGATGATTGCGCGCGGCATCCCGGAAGCCTTCGTCACCGCCCTCATGGCCAGGTACGCCCGCGGCGCCGGCCGGCCCGCGGAGACCACGGACGAGGTAGAGCAGATCCTCGGCCGCCCCGCCCGCACCTTCGCCGACTGGGTCAGCGACCACGCCTACGCATTCGGGCAGGCGACCCCATGACCAGGCTGATGCGCTTGGCGAGTCTCCTGTTCACCGGGCTGTTCGCCGGCTTCCTGCTCGGCGTGCTGGTGCTGGAGAACTCACTGCGTGGCTATGGCGCAGAGGTCTACACCCAAGTACGACAGGTCGAACTGGACTCGCTGGACACACTGGCATCGGTCACCTTGATCCCAGCGATCCTCACCACCGTGGTCCTCGCGATCCGTGCCCAAGGCAACGACCGCCGCCTCGCGTGGACAGCGGCCGTCCTACTCCTCCTGGTATTCGCCACAACCCTCGCAATCAACCTGCCCATCAACGCAGACCAATCCAACTGGTCGCCCCAAAACCCACCAACCGACTGGTCAACCACCCGCGACCGCTGGCAACTAGCCCACCTGGCCCGCACAATCGCCGCCCTCCTAGCCTTCGCCACCCTGACCACCACCGCCTTTGCCAGGCCTCAGGCGAGCAAGCCTCCTGACGTCAAGCGGGTCACGACCAGGTCGTGGGAGAGCGCCTGAGCGGTGTGGCCGTGGTGGCCGGTTGTGGGGGTGGCCGTGGTTAGGGAGTTGAGGAGGGCTTCTTCTACTGATTCGGTGACGGCTTGGAATGGGGCGCGGAGCTGGCGGTCGGGGAAGGCTGGTTCGCGGTTGGTGGTGAAGGCGATGGCGTAGTCGCCGCTGCCGGGGGCGTAGTCGGAGCCGACGCGGGCCATCGCGAAGATGGCGCGGCGGGCGAGCCGGCCGAGTTGGCGGGCGTCGAGGGGGAGGTCGGTGGCGATGACGATCATGCAGGAGTTGCCGTCGGCATCGAGCGGTTCCGCGGGGATCGGGGTGCCGAGAACGGTCAGGGTGCCGGAGAAGTTCGCTTGGACCAGTGCGCCGATGGAGCCCGAGTCGAGGGTGCGGGAGGAGGTGCCTATGCCGGCTTTGTAGCCGAGGGCGGTGGTGCCGGTGCCGGCGCCGACGGAGCCTTCGGTGGGGAGGGTGGGGGAGGCTGAGTCCAGGGCGGCGTGGACGTGTTCGGGGGTGATGGGGCGGCGGCGGATGTCGGAGAGGTAGCCGTCGTTGGTTTCGCCGACGATCGGGTTCAGGCTGGTTGCCTGAGGGTCGCGGTCGAGCAGCCAGGTGAGTAGCGCGTCGGCGACGCGGAAGACGCTCAATGTGCCGGTCAGCAGGATGGGGGTCTCGATCACGCCCAGTTCGTTCACCTGCGTGGACCCGACGAGCTTCCCGTACCCGTTGCCAACCGCAACCGCGGCCGGCAGACCGTCGGCGTACCCATCCGGCACGATCGCGGTCACTCCCGTCTGCAGGTCACCCGAGGAAATCGTGGTCTGACCGACGCGAACCCCTGGTACGTCGGTGATCGCGTTGAGCGGACCGGGTGGCAGCGTGCCGACGGTGACGCCGAGGTCGCGGACTCTCCGGGGAGTTTGCATGGCAGCTATCGTCGGCCAGGTGCTGGAACAGGTGAACGGCCGGGTGTGGCTCTACCCGCACGACCCCGACCCGGATGCGATCAGGCCGTCGGTCGCGGTGATCGCCGACGACCGGGGCAGCGTACTGATCGACGCCGGCAACAGTCCCGAGCACGCCCGAGCCATCCAGGCAGCGATCACCGAGGCCGGGCTGCCCGCGCCAAGGTGGCTGGTCTACACGCACCACCACTGGGACCACACGTGGGGAGCGTGCGCCTGGGAGGACGTCACCGTCGTCGCCCACACCGCAGCCGTGGAGCTCCTGACCAAAGAAGCCGAGCGCCCGTGGAGTCACCGCTACCTCCGCGACCAGGTCGAGGCCAACCCCAAGCTCGGACCCAGCTTCCGCGCCCGCGCCCTCGCCGTACCGGATTGGACCGACTTCCGGATTGTCCTCCCGGACCAGACCTTCGACGACACGCTCACGCTGCCGACTGGCGTCGTACTGCGTCATGTCGGTGGGAACCACGCGCCGGATTCGCTGGTCGCGACGGACTCGGGCGTAATCCTCCTGGGCGACGCTTTCTACCCGCCTCCGTTCCACCTGCGCGCCGAGGGCGACACCATCGACCACGGGATGGTCAAGCGCCTGCTCGCCGAGAGTCACACCTGGTACGTCGATGCTCACTCTTCGCCACGAGGTCCCGGCAGGCGGACCTGACCGGAGGCCATTGGTGCCGGGCATCTAGGCTGGGCGCGCGATGAAGACCTTTGAGGAACTGTTTGCCGAGCTGGGTGAGAAGGCGCTGACGCGGCCGGAGGGATCCGGGACCGTGGCGGCGCTGGATGCCGGCGTGCACGCGATCGGCAAGAAGCTGGTCGAGGAGGCCGCCGAGTCCTGGATGGCCGCCGAGCACGAGAGCAAGGAGCGGGCCGCGGAGGAGCTGTCCCAGCTGCTCTACCACGCGCAGGTCATGATGCACGCGCTCGGCCTGGACCTCGACGACGTGTACCGACATCTGTAGGAGCCGACTGTGTTGTGCGGCGTCGCTTCGCTCCGCGCCAGCGGGGGCTCCGCCACCCGCACCCCCTTGGCTTTGAGTCACCGGTTCACTTCTTCAGAAAGGGCAGTGCAATGCTGCGCGTCGCAGTACCCAACAAGGGCTCGCTGAGCGAGGCCGCCACCGAAATCCTGACCGAGGCCGGCTACAAGCAGCGCCGGACCACCAAGGACCTTGCGCTCACCGACGCCGCGAACGAGGTCGAGTTCTACTACCTGCGCCCCCGCGACATCGCCGTGTACGTCGGTGAGGGCACCCTCGACGTCGGCATCTCCGGCCGTGACCTGGTCCTCGACTCGCACGCTGACGCCGACGTGATCATGGGGCTCGGGTTCGGCGGGTCGACCTTCCGGTTCGCCGGTCCGCCCGGGGCCGCGACCTCGATCAAGGACCTGGCCGGCAAGCGGATCGCCACGTCGTACGCCGGGGTGCTGCAGGATCACCTGGCCGAGCACGGGGTCGAGGCCTCGGTGGTCCGCCTCGACGGCGCGGTCGAGTCGGCCGTCCAACTGGGCGTCGCGGACGTGATCGCGGATGTCGTCGAGACCGGTACGACGTTGCGCCAGGCCGGACTCGAGGTGTTCGGCGACCCGATCCTGCAGTCCGAGGCAGTCCTGATCAAGCGGCACGGCGTGGAGACCCCGCCGAACGGGATGCAGCAGCTGATCCGCCGGCTCGAGGGCGTCCTGATCGCGCGGAACTACGTGATGATGGACTACGACATCCGCGCCGAGCAGGTCGACGCGGCCACCGCGGTCGCGCCGGGGCTCGAGTCGCCGACGGTGTCCCCGCTGCACCGCCAGGGCTGGGTCGCCGTCCGAGTGATGGTGCAGCGGGCCGACGCGCAGCGGATCATGGACCAGCTGTGGGAGGTGGGCGCGCGTGCCATCCTCACCACTGACATCCACGCCTGCCGGATCTGACGTGACAGTATGGATGCCACGCCTCCGGCGCGGCGGGTCATGGGGCCTTGGCTCCCGGCCTTCCCTCGTCACTCCAGTCGCTTCGCTCCCTGCGCTCCTCAGTCCAGGCCGGGGGCCCCATGACCGGTGACCAGCGGCTCTTCACCTTCCATCCGCGGATCGTCGCGGTGATGGCCGGTGGGATGGGGTTGTCGCTGATCGCGGTGTTCGGGGTGATCTGGTTCCGGCTGTCGGAGGACGCCCGGGACACGTTCAGCTGGTTCCAGCGGCTGACGTTGCTGGCGTTCTTCGGTGCGATCCTGTGGATCCTGTACCGGATGGTCACGCTGCGGGTGACGGCGTACCCGGACCGGCTGCGGGTGCGGAACGTCTTCAAGTCCTACACGCTGCCGTGGTCCGAGGTGTCCGCGCTGCGGTTCAAGCCGGGCGACGCGTGGCTCCAGCTGTTCGATGCTGATGGCAACCGTCTGGGCATCCTCGCGGTCCAGGCCGCCGAGGGCGTCCGGGCGGGCCGGGCCGCCAAGGAGTTGGCGGCCGTTGCTCGCGAGCGTGGGGCGGGGCCTAGACCGACACCGTGAAGCTGGAGGTGTGGGTGTCGCCAGGCTTCAGTACGACGAGGTTCTGGCCGGTGATGAAGGCGTTCGGCGGACACGTCATCGGCTCGACGGCGAGCGCCGCACGTCCGATCGCGCCGCCGGTGTAGAGCTGCAGCCAGGCCGTGTCACTGGTCAGGACCGACCGGTTGCCGGAGTCCGGATCCGTCAGCGTCACCGACCACGTGCTGCCGCCCAGTCCGGTGAACGCGTTGTCGATGTCGAGATCCCCGATCAGCCGGCCCGTGCTGAAGTCGTACGGCGTGTCGTGAATCGGCGAGAGCCCGATCGGCGTCATCCGCTCCGGCGACACCTCCAGCCACTCTGCCGCGTGGAACTCCAGCACGCACTCGTCGATCACCCGGCCGACACTCAGATACGGATGCGTTCCATATCCGTACGGCGCATCGCTCGCACCCACGTTGGTCGCCTGAGCGGTCACGGTGAGCCCGTCGGCCAGATGGTACGTGAGGCGCAGGTCGAGCTGATGCGGGTACCCAGGCTGACCGTGCAGCCGATGACCGACCTCGACCACCGCCGGGTCGGTGCCGTCGTCGATGCGCTCCCAGTTCGCCCAGCGGGTCAGACCGTGGATCGCGTTCTGGCGGGCCGGCTCGGTCAGGTACAGCTGCTCGTCGACGCCCTCGAAGGTGTACTTCCCGTCGGTGATCCGGTTCGGCCACGGGAACATGTGCTGCCCGATCCCCGCATGCGCCGGCTCGTTCTCGCCGTACCCGAGCAGCACTTCGCGCCCGTCGTACGTGAGCCTGCGCAGTCCACCGCCAACGCTCACCACCGTGGCGACGTACCCACCGGCCTCCAGCACCCACTGCTCTCCTGACGGCGCAACATTCATGGCCCCATCCTCACAAATTTCCTGACCGTTGCTGTCCATCGGGGCCTGACCCGTTCGTGGTGATGCTGTAAACACGCCTACAGGAGGTTCCGAGATGAAGTATCTGCTGCTGATCAACGCCGGTGAGCTGGACACGAGCGGTGACGTGGTCGGGTGTGAACCGGAGGACTGGATGCGGTTCGACAAGGAGATCCAGGACGCCGGGGTCGTGGTCGCCTCCGAGTCGCTGGCCGACCTGGTCACGTCCACCCGGGTCCAGGTCGGAGGAGACGGCAAGAAGACCGTGACCGATGGGCCGTTCGCGGAGACCCGGGAGGTCCTGGGCGGTTTCTACGTGATCGACGTACCGGATCTCGACGTCGCGCTCGACTGGGCCGCCAAGTGCCCGGGCTCGCGGGGTGGCGGCTCGATCGACGTCCGCCCGGTCGCCGAGTTCCCGGGGGCCTGAGCCGGTATGCACGAACAGGTCGAGGCGGTGTTCCGGGAGGAGCGCGGGCGGTTGCTGGCCGCGCTCGCCCGGCGGTTCGGTGACCTCGACCTGGCCGAGGAGGTCGCGTCGGAGGCGATCGAGACGGCGCTGGTGAAGTGGCCGGTCGACGGCGTACCGCCGAACCCGGGTGCCTGGCTGATGACCACGGCTCGGCGGAGGGCGGTCGACCGGTTGCGGCGCGACCAGGTGTACGCCGCCAAACTCGCCGTACTGCAGGTCGAGGCGGACCGGGCAGCGCCGCCGGCCGTTGGGGATGAGCTGCCGGATGAGCGGCTGCAGCTGTTCTTCACCTGCGCTCATCCGGCCCTCGCGGCCGAGGACCGTGGCGCGCTGACGCTGCGGTGCCTGGCCGGGCTGACCACGCCGGAGGTGGCACGGGCGTTCCTGGTCCCGACCGCGACGATGGCGAAGCGGATCGTCCGGGCGAAGAAGAAGATCAAGGACGCGCGGATCCCGTTCCGCGTCCCCGGCCCGGACGAGTTGCCGGAGCGGCTGCCGGGTGTCCTGCAGGTGATCTACTCGGTCTTCACCGAGGGGTACGCGGCCAGTTCGGGACCGTTCCTGCAGCGCCTCGACCTCGCCGAGGAGGCGATCCGGCTGGCCCGGATCCTGCGCCGGCTGCTTCCGGACGAACGCGAGGTCGCCGGCCTGCTCGCCCTGATGCTGCTGATCCACGCCCGCCGTGACGCCCGCACCGGCCCCGACGGCTCGGTGGTACTTCTCGACGACCAGGACCGCAGCCTCTGGGACCGAGAAATGATCGCCGAGGGCGCCGAATTGGTTGTCGCTTCGCTGAGCGGCGGCCCGGCCGGTCCGTACGGCGTCCAGGCCGCGATCGCCGCCCTGCACGACGAGGGGCCCGACGTCGCCGGCACCGACTGGCCGCAAATCGTTGCCCTGTACGACGTCCTGGTCACGATCGACCCGTCACCGGTGGTCGAACTCAACCGGGCCGCAGCGATCGCGATGCGCGACGGACCTGAGGCGGGGTTGGCACTGCTCGACGAGTTGGCCGGCGAGCCTCGGTTGCGCGACTACCACCCGTTCCCGATGGCGCGGGCCGATCTCCTGCACCGCCTCGGCCGCTTGCCGGAGGCAACAGCGGCGTACGAGGAAGCCCTCGCCCTGGCCGGCACCGAACCAGATCGAGCCCACCTGCGCCGCCGCATCGAGGAGCTGAACCAGCCGTGACAGATGAACGCTTGGCGAGGGTTGCCCGAGGCTGGGACGAAGCCGCGGAAGGCTATGAGCGCTACTTCGTTCCCCGCTTCGCACCCTGGGTGGTCGCAGCCGTGAACGCCCTCACCAGCGCGCAGTCCGGGGCGCCCGGGCTGCCGGAGGGCCCGATTCTCGTGCCGTGTTGTGGCACGTTTCCTGAGCTGGACCTGTTGATCGAGCGGTTCCCGGACCGAGAGATCGCCGGGATCGACCTGTCGGCCGAGATGGTGCGGTTGGCCCGTGAGCGTGCGGCTCGGCTGGGCTGCAGCGACGTCGACGTGGTGCAGGGCGATGCGCAGGTCCTGGATCCACGGTGGGCCGGTCGGTGTGCGGCCGTCGTCTCGGTGTTCGGGCTCCAGCAGTTGCCCGATCCTGAGACCGCGATCCGGTCGTGGTTGGACGCGCTGACCCCCGGCGGGCGATTGTCCGTCGTCTACTGGCCCGAAATCACCGAGGACGACGGTCCGTTCGCGTTGGTGGCGAAGCTGCTCGGCGAGCGAAGCGACTACTCCTGGGAGAGCCGTCTCGTGACCGGACTCGACGCTGAGATCGAGCGCGACGAGTTGGTGTCCTACCCGATGACGCACCCCGACGCGGCGACGTACTTCGACACTGCCAACCACGGCGGGTCGATGCGCGCGCTGGCGCTGGCCCGTGGTGACGAATTCATCGCGCAACTCCGCGAGAACTACCTGCGCCATGCACCCGCAGGGGAGTGGACCCACCATCCGCGAGCGCGGCTGATCGTGGTCAGGAAGCCGCTGAGTCGTGCGGAGGCAACGCCACCGACTTCGTGACGAGCTCCAGCGCCGGGTCGTGCGCGATCGACGGATCGCCGTCGACGATCACATGCGCTCGTGAGCGGGTCCCCTGCTCGGCGAAGTGGTCGCGCTCCCACCGCATCCACTCGAGCCAGTGGTCCCGCAGCGCCTCGCCGTCACGGGCGATACCGCGATCCAGCCGCACCTCGTTCGACGTCTCGATCCACAGTCGCAGTGACTGCCAGTGGTCGGCGTCGCGGTCGCACGAGGTGACGCCTTCGACGATCAGCAGTTCGACGGTCACGGGTACGACGTGGAGCTCGGCGTACGCACCGGTGTGCCAGTCGTAGCGCCGGTACCGTCCCTCGCGGCCGTCCGCGATCCGCTGCAGTACGTGGTCGCGGAGCAGGCCGAATCCACGGACCGCACCGGTCCAGCCGTCGTACAGGTCGTCCATGTGGATGACGCGGGTGTGGAGTCCGCGGGCCTCGGCGCGGGCCGCGAAGCTCGCCGCGAGGGTGGACTTTCCGGAGCCGGCTGGTCCGTCGATGCTGATCAGCCGGGTCTTGCCGAGCCGGGGTGGGGCGGCCTGGACGTGGTCCAGCAGGGAGTCGATGGTCAGCGGGGCAGGGGGCGTTTCCTGGTCAGTTGATTCCATGGCGCTTCAAGATGTCCTCGATCTCGTCGAACTCCGACGATTCCTGCTGCTTCGCCTTCGACCCCTTCGGAGGCTTGGCAGCTTTGGCGGGAGCGGCCGACGCGGGTGCGGGACCCGTGGCGGTCAGCTCACCCGCGGGCGAGGCGGGCTTTGACTGTGCCTTGTCCTTTGGTGCCCTGTCCCCACCGCGGCCCCGGGCTACACCCGAGACGACGTACAGGACGACCGAGACGCCGAACAGCGCGACCCCGGCCCACACGGTGGGGGAGAAGATCAGGTGGGTGACCCAGCTGACGCTCGAGCGCACCACGTCCCAGACCAGCTCGAGCAGGCCGGTCAGGTACAGCGAGACCGGCAACAGGGACCAGGCCACGCCACGGGTAGCGGCCGCCGCCCCGCGGCGCCGCCAGGCGGCCCACGAGCCGATCAGGCCGAGCAGCGTGAGGCCCACACAGAACGGCAGCAGCGTCAGATCGTTGAAGTCAGGCACATACCCAGGCTCGCACAGTCCCCTGCGGAACCAAGCCGGGAACAGCCCTGACACCACCCTGAAACTCTCGCCCGGATCCCCACCCCGGACCCCCACCACTCACCAACCTCGCCCTCACCCAAACCATCGCCGCCCCGCGAGCGTGGCGGGAGCCGCCCGCTCGCGGTTGGTGAGTGGTGGGCGTCCGCGGACCTCCAGGCCATCACGGTTGGCGGTGCTGGGCGCCGGGAGCGTGGCGGGTGCTGCGCGGGTGCGATTGTGATGGGCTGGCGGTCCGGAGGCAGAATCGTGCGTATGCAACCAGAGCGGCGGTTGGCGTTTACCGGGTTCGACAACGACGACGGGTCGGCCGACCCCACGCTGGCGAAGGCGCTCGCGGAGGGTGATCACGGAGCGCTGCTGGCCGCACTGACCAAGGCGCGGCTGCTGGTGCCGGTCGTGGCGATGCTCGGCGAGGTCGAGTACGACGAGAACGGCCTGGCCCACGACAAGACGTCGGACATGGCGGTCGCCCTGCTCCAAGGACAGGACGGCCGGAATGCGCTCCTCGCCTTCACCAGCACCGAAAGCCTGGCCCGCTGGAGCCCGGAGGCCCGCCCGATGCCGGCCCAGTCCCAACTGGTCGCGACCGCGGCCGTCCAGGAAGGCGCCGCCGCGATCGTCCTCGACGTCGCCGGCCCGGCCGCCGGTGTGATCGAGACCGACGACCTACGACGCCTCGCCGCCGGCCTTCAGGTGATCCGCCTGGAAGACGGCAGCTACGCCTGGATCGAGCCAGCCTGAGCCCCGCCGGTTTCCGGAAGATCGCTGCCACGGAGTGCAACCTCATCCGACTGGTGAGCTGAGCGCATCCATCGGCCTCACCCGCATCGCGAGACGCGCGGTGATGGCGGTGGTCGGGAGGACCAGGAGCAGTACGACGGCGATCCACCCGAGCAGGATCAAGGGCGAGCCGGACGGGATCGGCCAACCACGCGTTGCGACCGCGATCGGCAGCACCGCGCAGGCCGCGGTCAGGACACCGAGGACGAGACCGAGGACCGCGATCACCAGGTGCTCCAGGTAGAGCATTGCCTTCACCTGCCGCCGGGTCGAGCCGGTCAGCCGCTGCAGGCCGAACTCGCGTCGCCGGTCGAGGACGGCGACCGCGATCGTGTTGACCGAGGCGATCGCCGTGTACGCGATCGCGATCCCGGCCAGCAGATACCCGATCCACGCATCGATCCCGAGACCCGCGTCGTACCCGTCTCCGAGCGCCTCGCTGACGGTCGCCCCAGGCAGCGTCGGCGCAATCGTCTGATCCGTCTGCAACAACACCTGGGTCGGAAGCCCGGTCGTGGTGTGCGCGGCCAGTAGCGCCGAGGGCAACAGAAGAGGCTCGTAGCCATCGGGACCCTCCGCGAGCGCGACCACCTTGACCTTCACCAGCGCGTTGTCGCCCAGACGAAGTCCGATCTCGGACCCGACGCCCACCTTCAGCTTGCGCGCGGCGTCAGGTGGCAACGCGACGGTCGAGCCGGTGAGATCGCTCAGCGACCCTGCCTTCACCTTGCCCTTGTAGACCGGTCCGTTGAGACCGAGCAGCGGCCATGGATCGCTGGTGTGTGAGGCGTCGTACGGTTCCTCGATCCAGCCCTTGCTACGAACCAGTTCGGACGCCGCGGTGACTCCCGGCAGCGATCGCAGTTCCTCGAACTGGCCGGCCGTGATACCCCCGGGCCTTGTCACGACGACGTTGGCGGCGAGGTTGTCCGTGTACGCCTCGACTGCGGCCTTCTGCTGAGTGGTCTGGGAGTAGATGTTGCCCAGTGCAATCGCCGAAGCGAGCGTGATCGGCACCAGGATCGCGGTGAACTGGGCCGCCCGGACCCGGAGGTTGATCACGGCGAGCAACCCACTCGAGCCGCGCTTCTCCATCAGCGCCGTCACCCGCGGAACCAGCGCCGACCGGATCACCAGCGGCCCGAGGATCGCGACCGCGATCGACCCGGTCAGCCCGGCCGGCCCACCGATCGCGGCCGCGTTCACCGGACTCATGAACATCGTGGCGACCGCAAGACACCCGGTCCCGATCGCGAAGACAGCACCGATGACAAGCCTCGGCCGTCCGAGCACACCAGCCGGTACGGCGGCCTCGGCGAGCGCCTGGATCGGCCGGATCCGCGCCGCCCGTCCAGCCGCGAAGCCCACTGTCGCCCGCACTACCACGAACGTCAGCAGCGCGGCCCCGGCGAACGGCAACGGCCCCTGGTCGAACCGCAACTGCGACGGCACGATCCCGCTGCCGGCCAGCATCCCGAAGATCCAGTCACCGGCGACCCGGCCGGCCAACAGCCCGAGCGCCAGGCCGATCACCCCAACCACCATGGTTTCGGCGACCACCATCCGGCTGACCTGACGCGGGGTCGCACCGCTTGCCCTGAGCAACGCCAGCTCACGCCGTCGCTGGCGGACCGACAACCCGATCGTGGCCGACACCACCAGTGCCATCACCACGGCCACCATCCCACCGAAGACGCCGGACATGATGATCAACGGCAGACTCGTCGCGATCCCGGCGTACTCCGCGACGCCCCGGTCGTCCCCGACGTACGCCGAAACACCGTCCGGCAACTCCAGTCGTCGTACCAGGTCCCGGGCCGAGACCCCCGGCGCCGGGAACACGCCGATCGCGTCGAATCCACCTGGCGCCAGCCGAGCAGCGTCCGCGTCGTTGAAGAACACCGACGGAGTGTCGACGTGAGACGCCGCGACACCAGCGACCGTGAATGACTGTGGCTCTCCGTTGACGACCACACTGATCTGGTCACCCAGACCTAGTCGCTCGCTGACCACAACCTCACCGCTCGCAGGCGCATGACCTGCAATGAGTTGGTATGGCGTCAACGCGGCCGAACTCCACCGGTGGCCGCCGATGAGGTCTTTGCTTGGGGCAACCATGACCGGGAAGGAACGGTCCAGGATCACCTGCGCGACTCCCGTCGTACCGGCGAGCTTGGTGACGACAGAAGCATCGACGCGGTGCCGTTCGGGGAAGGCGACGGAGCCGGAGCCGTTCGGTGGGTGGTAGGCCGGGTCGCCGGTGACGACGATAGGGGCGGCGGCGAGGCGCTGTGGTGGGGCGTTGAGCCGGAGCCCGGTTTCGAGCAGTCCGCCGGCGGCACAGAGCAGGGAGCTGCCGAGCGTCACCGCGACGAAGATCGCGAGGAATGCCGCGGTCCGGTGGCGGAGGCTGGAGAAGGCGAGGCGGATCATGGCGAGACCTTCGATCGGGACGAGAGCTGGGCAAGGTGGGCCGCGACGGATTCGGGAGTCGGGCGGGTGGTCTCGGAGACGATCCGGCCGTCGACCAGGAAGACGACGCGATCGGCGTACGACGCCGCGACCGGGTCATGGGTGACCATCACGATCGTCTGGCCGAGCGACCGCGACTGATCCCGGAGCAGCGACAGCACCTCGAGCGCGGTGGTCGTGTCCAGCGCTCCGGTCGGCTCGTCGGCGAACGTGATCGCCGCCCGACCCGCCAATGCCCGTGCGATCGCCACGCGCTGCTGCTGACCACCTGACAGTTCACTCGGCCGATGCCGGACCCGGTCGCCGAGCCCGACGCGCTCGATCACCTCCGAGACCCACGCCCGGTCCGGCGACTTGCCGGCCAGAGTGAGCGGCAGTACGACGTTCTGCCGCACAGTCAGCGTGGGCATCAGGTTGAACGACTGGAACACGAAGGCCACGTGCTCACGTCGCAATTCGGTCAGTGCGGTCTCGTTGAGACCACGCAGCGGGCGGTTGACCAGAAGTACGTCGCCGGACGTCGGTGCGTCGAGTCCGGCGGCGCAGTGCAGCAGTGTGCTCTTGCCGGACCCGGACGGGCCCATCACCGCGGTGAACGTGCCCTCGGCGAACCCGTAGGTGACACCGTCCAACGCGGTGACCGAGCCCGGACCGGTCCCGTAGACCTTGCGGACGTCGGTGAGCTGGACCGGCGCGCTCACTGCTCCACCTGTACGGCGGTCTTGCGGTGGTACGACTCGTGGGTCCACCAGAGGATGCCGACGGCGAGGCCGAGTCCGACAGAGGAGAACAGCCACCACGGCCAGTCGAGGTTCCCGAAGGCGGCCATGGTCAGCCAGACCACGAACTGCACCACGCAGGTGACCAGCCAGATCGCAGTGGCCGCGCGCATCCCGACGGTGAGGCCGTCCGGTGGGAGAGCGCCGTACACACCGTCGAAGACCTGGCGGAGTTCGCCGCGGGTACGGGCGGTGTCCAGGAGGTCCCGTCGGCCGGCTGCCTGCGGGGGAGTGAGTGTGCCCTGCCGGACGGCGTGGTCCAGCTTGGCGGCTGCGGCCTGTCGGTCGGCGTCGGACAGCTGGACCTGGTCGGGCATCAACAGCGGGTCGAGGACGGTGTTCATGAGAGGTGCCTGCCTTCAGTGCGTTGGGGTTTGTTGTGAAATAGCGTAAGGATTGAACAGTTTCTTCGACAGGGAGCTGAGGACCCGTTTCGTGGGTGGTGCTAGGTCCCCTGCCGGCCGCCGTACGCGAGGATGGGAGTCATGACCGAGGACCGCGGGGAGCTGCCGCCGGGGCTGGCCCTGTCGTGGGGTGTGCAGCCGGTGCAGCGGCGCGGACCGAAGCCGGGGTTCTCGGTGGAGCAGATCGTGGACACCGGGATCGAGTTCGGCGACCGGTACGGGTTCGAGGCGATCTCACTGCAGCGGATCGCGGCGCACCTCGGCGTCACCACGAACGCGATGTACCGCTACGTCCGGTCCAAGGACGAGCTGATCGTCCTCGTCCAGGACAAGGCGCTGGGCCGGGCGCCGGAGTCGATCCTCGCGGCCGGCGGCTGGCGGGCGGGTGCCGACGCGTGGGTGCGTGCGGCCGTGGACCGGTACGCCGAGCGTCCGTGGCTGCTCGACGTACCGATTCGTGGTGCGCCGAATACGCCGAACCAGCTGCACTGGCTGGAGGTGCTGCTCCGGGTCCTGGCGGAGACGTCGCTCAGTCAGCACGACGCGCTCGGCTGCGCGGTGCTGTTGTCCGGGTACGCCCGCAGCTACTCGACCATGGTGCGTGAGCTGACCGCCAATGTCGACGTACCGGTGCAGGCGCCGGCTGTCGGGGCGTTCCTGGTGCCGAGGCTGCAGGAGGCCGGCTTCGAGATGGTGGCCGCGCTCTACACCAACCAGGAATACGAGGACGAGGTCGACGACGACCTGGACTTCGGTCTGACCCGCATCCTCGACGGCATCGAGAAGCTAGTCAGGTAAGGCGATTCGCACCGGCCCGTTGGCCCGGGCAGCGACCCACTGCAGGTGGAACTCGCTGCCGGGGGCAACTTCCGGGCGGCGGTCCGGCTCGGTCCGCAGGTTGACGGGACACGTGAGCGTCGTCGCCGGCTGAGGGGTGATCCCGGTGGAGCGGACCTCGGTGATCACGTCGGCGAGCGCCTGCGCGGCGGGCTTGCGTTCGTGGTCCACGGTGAACAAGCCGAGGTCGTACTCACGGTCCGGGAAGTCCAGCAGTCGCCGGTCGATGTCATGCGACGACCACCAGGTGACACCCCACAACGCCGGGTTGGCCAGCACCAACTCGACCGTCCGCCGGGTGAACTCGGCCTGCAGCTCCACCGGAATATCAGGCCCGGGTACGCCGATCTCCTGCAACCAAACGGGTCGCGCCTGATCCAGCGACGTCGCCGCGGCCAGCTCGACCAAGTAGTCCGCATGGCTGAGCGTCGCCGGACCGAGCGGACCGTCCACGCGGGATACCCCGTTGAAAACCCACGAGTGGACAGTGCTCAAATCCCCCAGGTCCACCACGTCCACCGGATGGAACGGATGATCGGCCTTGTACCAGGCGTCGTCGAACACCGAATGCAGAGCCACTACGCCGGGCGCCGTCTTCTTGACCGTGGTCAACAGCTCCTGCGCCCAACTCGTCGAGTGCTCGAAGCTGGTCGCGCTGTCCGGCCAGAGGTTGTTCACCTCGTTCCCGAGCGTGATCGCGAAAACGTTCGGCTTCGTCGCCACCGCCCGCGCGACGGTCTCGACGTACGACCTGAGCCCCTCGCGGACCGTCGAGTCCTCGAACAGGCTGGCCTTGTGCCAGGTGAGCACCCAGGACGGGAGGAAGTCGAAGCTGGAGAGGTGACCCTGGATCAGATCGACCGCGACAGTCAGCCCGTGTTCGGCGGCGGCGTCGATGGTGTCCAGCAGATCCTCGATCGCCCGCTCCCGGATGATCGCCCGGTTCGGCTGGATCCACGGCCAGATCGGGAACACCCGGACGTGATCCAGACCCAACCCGGCCAGATCAGCGAAGTCCCGCCGTACCGCCGCACCGTCGTAATCCAGCCAGCTGTAAAACCACCCAGCCGAGGGCACGTAGTTGGCCCCGAACCGAGGCACGACGGATTCCAAGCGCATCCCCCAACACTAAATCGGTTTAGAAAACCAAGCAACCTCACCCCCGCGAACCCACCCCTCATCCCACAGGTTCCCCCACCTCCCCCCGGTCCAACTCCCACTCCGCCAGCCCCCATCCCGCCGGTCAACCCCTCACCTCGGCGGGCAATCCCTCACCTCGGCGGGCAACCTCGGTGCTCGGGAGGGTTGCCCGCTCGGATCGGGGGTTGCCCCTCGAGCTTCCCAGTGGGCAACCCCACACCTCGCTGGGCAACCTCCCGGGTCGGCGGCCAACCCCTCATCTCGCCGGCCGACCCCTCATCTCGGCGGGCAACGTCGGTGCTCGGGAGGGTTGCCCGCTCGGATCGGGGGTTGCCCCTCGAGCTTCCCAGTGGGCAACCCCACACCTCGCT
>NZ_JBBCBQ010000011.1:331311-376134 GCF_037203805.1 Kribbella sp. CCNWLW201
GGGCAACCTCCCAGGTCGGCGGCCAACCCCTCACCTCGGCGGAACCTCGGCTCGGTGGGCGCCCCGACCCGCCCAGCCCCACCCGCTCGGCTCGGCCCGGCCCGGCCCGGCCCGGCGGAATTTGAGGGGATAACCCCGCAGGTTGCCCCTTCTTGCCCCGGAGAACGAGGGGAGAAGGGTGCATGCGAGGGGTTATCCCCTCAAATGCACCCAGGGCAGGGTGGTCGCGCGGATCCGCCGGGGGCCCGGGCCGACGCGAGGGGACATCCCCGGGCGGGGTGGCTTCTCCCCTCGTACGCCAGGAGAGAAGGCATGACGCGAGGGGATATCCCCTCGCGCGCCCACAGGGCGGGGGCGGAGGGGAAGGCCCGGGGCCGCGGGGTGGGCGGAGCCAGGTGGGGCAGGCTGAGAGTCCGAGAGCGGCGGGGTTGGATGACGGCGGGCGGGCGGGCGGGCGGGATTGGGTGGGGTGGGTTGGGAGTGTTTGGGGTGGGTTAGGTGGGGGGTGCGGTGGATTCTCGGACTGTTAGGACTGGGTCGGGGGTTCGGCGGTTGATGACTGTGGTGGGGTCGGCGATGGTTTCTAGGAGGACTTCGGCGGCTTGGCGGCCGAAGTCGAAGGTGTCGCGGGACAGGGCGGTCAGGGCCGGGTGCATGAGTTGGGTCAGGATCGAGTCGTCGAAGGCGACGATCGACAGGTCGCCTGGTACTGAGACGCCCATTTCCATCGCGACCCCGAGCCCGGCCACCGCCATCACGTCGCTGTCGTAGACGATCGCGGTCGGCCGTTGCGACTGGGAGAGCAGTTTGCGGGTGATCGCGGCGCCCTCCGCGTCGCTGAAGTCGGTGGTGAGTGACGGCGCGTCGACCAGGCCGAGCCGGGGTGCCGCGTCGCGGACGGCCCGGATACGGCGCTGGGTGTGCTGGAAGTTCGGCGTACCGGCGACGTGGGCGATCCGACGGTGACCCAGGGCGGCCAGGTACTCGACGATCGACAGCATCGCCTCGCGGTCGTCGGCCCAGACCGAGGGTAGCGCGCCCTTGCCGCCGCGGCCGCCGATCATCACGGCCGGCAGCTCGAGCGCCCGCAGTTCGTCGACCCGGGCGTCCTTCACGGTGAGGTCGACGAGGATCACGCCGTCGACCCGGTGTTCGGAGGCCCACCGGCGGTAGACCTCGATCTCGGCCGCGGTGTCCTCGACGATGAGGAGTTGCAGCGAGATCGACTCCGCGGAGAGCCCGGACTGCACGCCGGACAGCAGGTGGGCGAAGAACGGTTCGACGCCGAGGGTGCGGGCCGGCCGGGCGATCACCATCCCGACCGAGTCGACCCGTGACGCGCCGAGCGCGCGGGCGGCGCTGTGGGGTCGCCAGCTCATCTGCTCGGCGATCCGCAGGATCCGCTCCCGGGTCGCGTCGCTGACACCAGGCCGTCCGTTCAGCGCGAACGACACCGCGCCCTTGGACACACCGGCCCGGGTCGCGATGTCCGCGATCGTCGGTCTAGCCACGTGGTACCTCCTCCACCCTTGACAGCGGATTCTACGATCCCGGATAGTGCAGGAGCTATACCGGTTTATCAAACCCAGGAGATTTCATGCGTAGACGTCGTCCGGCAGCGGTGGCAGCTCTGGCCGCCGCGGCTCTCACCCTTGCTGGTTGCGGCCTCGGATCGACCGAGGATCCTGGCAGCGCCGCCACGCCGACCGTCGACGCGAATGCGCAGGTGACCGGTGAGGTCAGCTTCCAGACCTGGGCGCTGAAGCCGAAGTTCACCTCGTACGTCGAGGGCGTGATCAAGGCCTTCGAGGCGAAGTACCCGGGGACCAAGGTGACCTGGCTGGACCAGCCGGGCGACGGGTACGACAAGAAGGTGCTGAGCCAGGCCTCGGCCGGCCAGCTGCCCGACGTGGTGAACCTGCCGCCGGACTTCGCCCTCTCGCTGGCCAAGCAGAGCATGCTGCTCGACGTCGGTGCGGCCGACCCGAAGATCAACGAGGAGTACGTCGAGGGCGGCGTACAGGCGTATCAGTACCAGGGCCTCAACGGCACGTTCGGCTACCCGTGGTACCTGAACACCGACATCGACTACTGGAACGCGGACAAGTTCGCCGCGGCCGGTCTGGATGTGAAGAACCCGCCGAAGACGTTCGACGAGCTGCTCGCGGCCGCCAAGGTGATGCACGACAAGACCGGCGGCAAGGAATACCTGATGAGCCGGCTGCCGGGGATCGGTGACTTCACCAACGCCGGCGTGAAGATCCTGTCCGACGACGGCAAGAAGTTCACCTTCAACACCCCCGAGGCCGCCGCGCTGCTGGACAAGTACCGCGACGCGTACAAGGCCGGCTACCTGCCGCGCGACATCCTGACCCAGGAGTACCTGGGCAACTCCAAGCTCTTCACCCAGAGCAAGGTCGCCTGGACCACCGGCGGCGGCAACGCGATCCAGGACTTCGTCAAGGACAACCCGTCGCTGAAGGGCAAGGTCGTCCCGTCGCCCGCGCTGGACACCCCGCCGCTGTACGTACAGGGTCTGTCGGTGTCGGCGAAGACGAAGAACCAGGCGGCCGCGATCGCTCTGGCCCGGTTCGTCACCAACGCGGAGAACCAGGCCGCGTTCGCGAAGATCGTCAACATCTTCCCGTCCACCAAGGCGTCCGCGAGCGACCCGTACTTCTCCAAGAGCGACGGTACGCCGGAAAGTGACGCGAAGGTGCTCGCCTTCGAGTCGCTGGCCAAGGCGAAGGTGCTGACCCCGCCGATCATCAGCGGTGCCACCAACGACTTCATCGGGCAGCAGATCTCGCTCGCGATCGCCGGCAAGATCTCGTCCCAGGCAGCCCTCGACGCCGCGGTGGCGAAGGCCAACCAGCTGCTGACCCAGTAATGCGCCACCAACGCTGGTTCACCCCGTGGGTGCTGGTCATTCCAGCACTCACGTGGTTGTTGGTGTTCAACCTGTGGCCGTCGATCAACACCGTCATCCTGTCGTTCACCAACGCCAGGCCGATCGGCGGCGGTACCTTCGTCGGGCTGAAGAACTTCGAGACCCTGCTGCACGACGAGCAGTTGCGCTGGGCGTTGCTGAACAGCGTCATCTACATGGTGGTCTGCCTGCCGTTCCTGACCGTCCTGCCGCTGCTGCTCGCCGTACTGGTGGAGAAGAAGTTGCCGGGCATCACCTTCTTCCGTACGGCGTTCTACACGCCGGTGGTCGCCTCGGCCGTGGTGGTGGCGCTGATCTGGCAGTGGATCCTGGACGACCGCGGTCTGGTCAACGGTCTGGCCGAGAAGCTCGGCGTCATCTCCGGGCCGCTGCCATTCCTCAGCGACCAGTGGCTGTTGTTGCTCAGTGCAATCAGTCTGACGATCTGGAAGGGGCTCGGGTACTACATGATCATCTACCTGGCCGCCCTCGGGAACGTCGGCCGCGAGCTGCACGAGGCGGCCGCGGTCGACGGGGCCGGGCCGTTCCGGCGGTTCGTGCACATCACCGTGCCGGGGGTCCGCGGGACGATGATCCTGATCTCGATCCTGATCTCGGTGTCGGCGCTGCGGGTCTTCTCCGAGCTGTTCATCCTCAGCGGCGGCAAGGGTGGTCCCGGTGGCCGGGACAACTCGGTCGTGATGCTGATCCAGCAGTACAGCCAGGGTTTCGAGGGCAATCTCGGGTACGCGTCGGCACTGTCGATCGTGCTGTTCTTCGTCACCGTCGTACCGATGCTGATCCTGGCCAGGCTCAACCGGAGAGGGGCCGAAGCATGACCACTGTGACCGATCCGGCGCGGCCGGTCGCCGTACCTTCAGAGCCTGGTACGACGCCTGGTCGTCGAAGGGGATCGTTCGGGTTCAACACCATCTCCACGCGGGAGAAGGTGGTCCGGTACGTGCTGCTGGTGCTCGTGCTGCTGATCACCATCGGGCCGTTCCTGTGGCAGCTGTCCACCTCGCTGAAGGGATCCGGGGAGGACATCTACACCCGGATCCCGCGGTTGCTGCCGGCCCAGCCGACGTTCGAGCACTACGGCGCGGTGGCCGACACGATCCCGGTCTGGGACTACGCGAAGAACTCGCTGGTGGTCGCCGTACTGGTTGTCGGTGGCAACGTCCTCGGGGCGTCGCTGGCCGGGTTCGCGTTGTCCCGGCTGCAGTTCAAGGGCCGCAAGCTCGTGCTCGGGCTGTTCCTGGCCACGCTGGTGCTGCCGGGTGAGGTCACGATCATCTCGCAGTACGTGACGGTGCGGGAGTTCGGTCTGGCGAACACGCTGTTCGGCGTCGCGTTGCCGGGCATGATCGGTGCACTGAACGTGCTGCTGATGTACAACGCGTTCAGGGCACTGCCGATCGAAGTCGACCAGGCCGCGATCGTGGACGGTGCGAACGCGTGGCAGCGGTTCGTGTACATCGGTCTGCCGTCGGTGCGGGGGACCATCAGTGTGGTGGCGATCTTCGCGTTCATCGGTGCGTGGGACGACTTCCTCTGGCCGTTGATCGTGCTGACCGACCCGGACAAGTACACGCTGACCGTCGGCCTGCAGTACCTGTCCGGCACCTTCAGCAACAACCCCCGCCTGATCGCCGCGGGCACGATGATCGCGTTCGTCCCGATCGTCATCGTTTTCGCCACCCTGCAACGGTTCTTCTTCAAGGGAGTCGAGGAGGGCGCCGTCAAGGGCTGACCACTGTTTCGACCCTGGGCGGCCCGGCCCCGCTGGGCCGCCTGGACCACTACGATGGTGGCTCGGCGAGCTGAGGGGTAGCCACCGTGGCGTTGCGATTCATCGTGCTGGGGCCGTTGACCGTCCTGCGGGACGGAGCGCCGGTGGAGCTGGCCACCAAGCTGCGCACCTTGCTGGCCACGTTGCTGGTCCGGGCAGGTCAGCCGGTGCCGCTGCACGTGCTGGCCGACCGACTCTGGGGTGAGGAGCCGCCGGTCAGGGTGCGTGGGTCGTTGCAGACCTACGTCACCCGTCTGCGCTCTGCACTCGGAGACGACGGCAGCCTCGTCCAGACCGTCCCCGGCGGCTATCTGATCCAGGCGGATGCCGAGCAGCTCGATCTCGCCGCCTTCCGGGAGCTGGTCGCCCGAGCCGATGCCGAGGCCGGTCACGACCAGACCGAGGCAGCACTGCTGCACCAGGCGCTCGCGCTGTGGAGTGATGTGCCGGGCTCCCTGAGCAGCCATGACCTCACCGCACTGGTCGAGACGCGGATGACTGTTCTCGAACGGCGCATCGACGTCGACCTCCGCCTCGGCCTGCACACCCGCCTCGTGCCGGAGCTCCGTGCCCTCACTGCCGAACACCCATTGCGGGAACGCCTCTGGGCGCAGCTGATGATCGCCCTGTACCGCTGCGGCCGGCAGGCGGACGCCCTATCCGCTTATGAGTCGGTACGACGGATGCTCGCCGCCGAACTCGGCCTGGACCCAGGCCCGGAGCTCCGCGAACTGCGCCAAGCGGTCCTGGTCGGCGAACCACGGCTGGCGCCGCCGGAGCAGGAGCAAGCGCCCGAGCCGCGCTGGCCTGTCCACCATCAGTTGCCGCTCGAGGCGCCGTACTTCACCGGACGCGAAGAGCTGGTGAGTCAGATCGAGAAGCTGCTCACCGATCCGGCCGAGGGCGTGCCGATCGTGGCTGTCTCGGGTCCACCTGGAGCCGGCAAATCGGCGTTGGCGATTCATGTGGCTCATCGGATCGGTACGGCGTTCCCGGACGGGCAGTGGTATGTGCACCTGGCGGGTGCGAGTGATCGGCCGCGTGACCCGGAGGCCGTCCTCGCTGAACTGTTGGTCACGTCCGGGGTTCCCCGGTCCGAGGTGCCGGACGGACTGGATGCGCGGTCGGCCTTGCTCCGTTCGCGATTGGCCGGCCGGCAGGTGCTCGTCGTACTGGATGATGCGGAGAAGGCGGAGCAGGTCCGGCCGTTGCTCCCCGGCGCACCGCAGAGCGCCGTACTCGTGACCAGTCGGAGTGCGCTGGGTGGGTTGACGGCGCTGGCAGGCGCTCATCGGTTGGTCATCGGCCAACTCGAGCCCGAGGAGTCCGGACTGCTGCTGGCCCGGTTGCTGGGTGACCGGCCCGGCGACGAGGCAGACGAGTTGGCCGAGTTGTGCGGGCATCTGCCGCTCGCCTTGCGGATCGCCGCGTCGAACCTGGCGGTCCGGCCGGGGATGGTGTGGGAGCACTATCTCGCTGAGCTGCGGGCGGGGGACCGGTTGGCGAAGCTGGCCGTGGCCGGCGATCCCGATGCCGCCGTACGGAATGCTTTCGAGCGTTCGTACCACGCGCTCGACGCAGGTACGGCGCGACTGTTCCGGTTGCTCGGGGTGATTCCGGGGCCGGACTTCACGGCGTCGGTGGCCGCTGCGCTGACGGAGGCGCCGTACGCCGAGACCGAGCGGCAATTGGAGCTGCTGGCGGAGGCGAACCTGGTCCAGCGGTATCGGCCGGGGCGGTTCCAGTTCCACGATCTGTTGCGTCTGTACGCAGCCGAGCTTGCGGCCGCGGATCCGGACCGGGCGGCGGCTCGCGCGCGCTGGTTCGACGCCTGCCTGCGGCAGACGATGGCGGCGGTCCAGGTGTTCGGACCGACGAAGCTGCGGCTGCCGGCGAAGGAGGTGGTCGAGCCGCCAACCGACCTGGATGCCGCCGCGGCGCAGGAGTGGCTCGATGCCGAGCGGTCGAACCTGGTCGCCGCGGTGCTCGACGCCGAGGCGCACGGCGAGCTCGAGGCGACCTGGCGCCTCGCCGACCAACTCGGGGGGTACTTCTCCGAGCGAGGCCACCAGTCGGACTGGCACGCCGTCATCGATGCAGGCCTGCGGGCCGCCCAACGTGCCGGCGACGCGCAGGCCACGGCCGCGATGCTCCGAGCGCGAGGACTGAGCCTGAAGAACGTCGGCCGGATCGCCGAGGGACGTGACATCCTGCTCGATGCCCTGCGGTTCTACCGCGAGGCCGGTGACCTCCGGGGCGAGCACAGCGTCACCAACCTGCTGGGCATCGCGGCCGCGTACCTCGGCGACAGTACGGCGGCACTGGACTGGTTCCGGCAGACGGCCGACGCGGCCCGGCGCTCGTCGAACCACCGCGGGCTGGTCATTGCCACCGACAACCTGGCCGCGATCCTGCACGAGCTCGGCCGAGTCGACGAAGCGCTCCCGATGGCGATCGAGGCTCAGGCCCAGCACGACGCGCTCGGCGACGGCCCCGGACAGCACACCACGCGGCACGTCCGGGCCGTCATCCACCAGGACCTCGGCGAGCTGGACGAGGCGCTGACATTGATCACCGAGGAGATCGCCGCGGTACGGCGGTCTGGCCGGCGACCGGGGGAGGCGATGTCGTGCGAGGCGCTGTCGACGATCCACCGTGACCGGGGTGAGTTCGAGCTGGCCGAGCAGGCGGCGCTGGACGCACTCGAGTTAGCTCGGGGACTGGGCGACGTACGGGTCGAGTGCCACGTGGAGGCGACACTCGGCGACGCGCTGTCCGGACTGGGGCGTCAGGACGATGCGATCGACCACTTCCATCTCGCGTTGTCGCTGGCGCGGCAGGTGGGCGCTCGCGAGGTGGAGGTTCGGGCGCTACGAGGGCTGGCGATGGCCCGGTTGGCGCTCGGCGACCTGGAACTCGCCCTTGCCGACGCCGAGTCGGCACTCCGCGAGGTCGAGACCCTGCAGATGGCAGTGCTCCGAGGCCACGTGCTCACCACGCTCGCCGCGGTCCAACACGCCGCCGGCCGATCAGAGGAGGCGGAGGCGACCGCGGTCCGCGCGGTCGAGATCCAGCAACAAACCGGCGCCAAGCTCTACCTCACCACCGCCCAAACTCTCCTGACCGAGGTCCGGACCGCTACGCCATCACAATGACGCGGCCTTGCCCTGCCGCCTGCTGGGCGGCGTTGCGGGCCGGCGATTGTGATGGCCTGGCGGTCCGCCCCCGGGTTCAGCGGCGCGCGGCGGTGGGGTGGACTTCGCCGGTGTACTTCTCGCCGGGACCCTGGCCTGGCTCGTCCGGGATGGTGGAGGCTTCTTTGAAGGCGAGTTGGAGGGAGCGGAGGCCGTCGCGGAGGGGGGCTGCGTGGTGGTGGCCGAGGGAGGCGGCGGAGGCGTCGAGGAGGCCGGCCAGGGCGTCGATGAGGGAGCGGGCCTCGTCCAGGTCCTTGTGTTCGGGCAGGTCTTCGGCCAGGCCGAGGTTGACCGCGGCCGCGCTCATCAGGTGCAGTGCCGCCGTCGAGATGATCTCCACACTGGGTACGTCGGCGATGTCGCGGGACACCGTCGAGTAGGGGTCTGGCTGCGAAGTGGCACCTGAATCGCTCATGCTGCTACTCTTGCATGGCGACCGACCCGGTCTGGTGGTGACCCCTGAGTGGAATACTCGAGGCGATCCAGCGGTTCTGGTCTAAGCGGAGGGCCACCTCCCACCCAGTCGATGAACAGTCGGCGGGTCCCGGTCACGCCGAGGTTCCGGAGCCTTTCCGGTGATGTCGGCGATCGTACGGCGTACCTCCCGCAAGGGTTGGAGCGCCGTCGATCTGGGAATTGGGCCTTCGTGTGATCGCACGAGGGCCTTCGTCGTTTCCGGGGGTTCGCGGCGGTCACGAGGTGGCACGAAAACGAGCACAACCCAGGAGGACCCATCACCATTGAACTGCGCGTCAACGAGCGCATCCGCGTTCCCGAGGTGCGACTGGTCGGACCGAACGGTGAGCAGGTAGGCATCGTCCGGATCGAGGACGCACTTCGGCTGGCACAGGAGGCCGATCTCGACCTGGTCGAGGTCGCAGCAACAGCCCGCCCTCCGGTCTGCAAGCTGATGGATTTCGGCAAGTACAAGTACGAGACCGCGCAGAAGGCGCGCGAGTCCCGCCGGAACCAGACCAACACGGTCATCAAAGAGATGAAGCTGCGGCCGAAGATCGACCCGCACGACTACGAGACCAAGAAGGGTCACGTCGTTCGGTTCCTGCGTGCCGGGGACAAGGTCAAGATCACCATCATGTTCCGTGGTCGCGAGCAGTCCCGGCCGGAGCTCGGCTTCCGGCTGCTGCAGCGGCTGGCCGAGGATGTCAGCGAGCTCGGCTTCGTCGAGTCCTCGCCGCGGCAGGACGGCCGGAACATGATCATGGTGCTCGGACCGCACAAGAAGAAGTCCGAGGCGCGCGTGGACGTGGAGGCCGAGAAGGCGAAGCGGAAGGCCGAACGCGAGGCCGAGGAGCAGGCAGAGCGCGCGGAGCGTGCCGAGCAGGCTCAGGCCCACGAGGCCGAGCGCGCCGCCGGCGCCACGAAGAAGCCGAAGGGTCCGGCAGACAACCTCGACCCGGAGTGACGAATCGCTCCGGTCGTGAGGCCGGAGCACCGTCAACCGAAGATCGAGTCAACGAAAGATAATCAGGAGCACAACAGCCATGCCGAAGATGAAGACCCACTCGGGGATGAAGAAGCGCGTCCGGATCACCGGCTCGGGCAAGGTCCGCCGTGAGCAGACCGGCATTCGTCACCTTGCCGAGGCGAAGTCGTCCCGGCGCAAGCGCCGTCTGAGCGGCACCGTCGAGGTCGCCCCGTCGTACGCGAAGAAGGCCAAGAAGCTTCTCGGCATCTGAGCACCACCACCCCCCGAACACCCCCGCCGAGTGGGCACCCTCTGTCTCCGGCGCAGAAATACAAGGAGTAACACCTCATGGCACGCGTGAAGCGGGCAGTCAACGCCCACAAGAAGCGCCGGGTCGTACTCGAGCAGGCCAGCGGTTACCGCGGCCAGCGCTCGCGGCTGTACCGCAAGGCCAAGGAGCAGGTCACCCACTCGCTCGTCTACGCCTACCGGGACCGCAAGGCGCGCAAAGGCGACTTCCGCAAGCTGTGGATCCAGCGGATCAACGCTGCGGTCCGCGCCGAGGACCTGACCTACAACCGGTTCATCCAGGGTCTGCGGCTGGCCGAGGTCGAGGTCGACCGCAAGATCCTCGCCGACCTGGCGGTCAACGACCCGGCCGCGTTCTCCGCGCTGGTCCAGGTCGCGAAGGCGGCGCTGCCGGCCGACGTGAACGCGCCCAAGAGCGACGCTTCCGCGGCCTGAGCAAGACCTCAGTTAGCGCAGTAGTGGCGAGCCCTGATCTGCTGACCCCGCAGTCCGTGCGGATCAAGCAGGCCCGGCGGCTCGCCACTCGTGCGTTCCGGCGCAAGACCGGGCGGTTCCTGGTCGAGGGCCCACAGGCCGTCCGGGAAGCCCTCGAGCACCGCGAACTCGTCCTCGAGGTGTACGGCGAACCCGACGTCGCCACCCGTCATCGCGATCTCCGCGACCTGGCCCGCGCGGCCGGGGTGCCCTGGTTCGAGGTCAACCGCGCCGCCGTGGAGGCGTTGAGCGAGACCGTCACCTCTCAAGGCGTAGTCGCCGTCTGCTCCCTCGTCGACGTCCCGTTGGACGAAGCGGTACGACGTACTGCCCGGCTCGTCGCGGTCGGTGTCCAGGTCCGCGATCCCGGCAACGTCGGGACATTGATCCGTACGGCGGACGCGGCCGGCGCGGATGCCGTCGTACTGTCGTCGGAGTCTGTCGACCCGCACAACCCGAAGGCGGTCCGGGCCAGCGTCGGCAGCATCTTCCACGTCCCGATCACGGTCGATGTGGACGTCGCCGCGGCCGCCAAGTCGTGGCGCGACCAAGGCCTGCAGGTGCTCGCGGCAGACGGCTACGGCTCTTCCGACCTCGACACCTGCATCGACGACGGCACTCTCGCCAAGCCCACGGTCTGGCTCTTCGGCAACGAGGCCCACGGTCTGCCCGACGGGTACGACGCCATCGTCGACCGCTCGGTCAAAGTCCCGATCTACGGCCGGGCCGAGTCCCTCAATCTGGCCACTGCCGCAGCCATCTGCCTGTACGCGTCGGCGCGCGCGCAGCGACGATGACGGGCCTGCCGTTCGACCTGCCGGGGCGGTTCTGGCGAGGGAATCTGCACACGCACTCGAACTGCTCGGACGGAGCGTTGTCGCCTTCGGAGACCGCCCGGATATATCGCGAGGCCGGCTACGACTTCGTGTCGATCACCGACCACTTCCGGCCGGAGTACGGCTTCCCGGTGACGGACACACGGGAGCTGCGCTCAGACGGGTTCACCACGTTGGTCGGCGCCGAGTTGCATGCCCCGCGCACCGAGGCAGGACAGTCGTGGCACATCGTGGCGGTGGGGTTGCCGCTGGATTTCGCGCCGCCGGGGGAGACGGAGACCGGGCCTGAGCTGGCACGGCGGGCGCGGGCGGTGGGGGCGTTCGTCGGGATGGCCCATCCGGCGGCGTCGCTACTGACGGCGGTCGATGCCGAGAGCCTGGACGCGGCGCACTCGGTCGAGGTCTACAACGCGCTCGCCGACCGGGAGAACCGTGGCGACAGTTGGCACCTCACCGATGTCCTGCTGAACCGCGGTCACCGGCTGACGACGTACGCCGCCGACGACGCGCACCTGCAACCCCAGGACCCGCCCCCGTGCCAGGCATGGGTCCAGGTCCGCGCCGAAGCACTCGAACCGGACGCCCTCCTGACCGCCCTCAAGGCCGGCCACTTCTACTCCAGCACAGGCCCCGAGCTGTACGACGTACGCATCGAAGGCGACGTGGTCGTCGTCCGCTGCTCGCCCGCCACGAAGATCCTGCTGACCGGCGGCCACCCAGGCGCAGAGGTTGCCCAGGGCACAGATCTCACCGAGTGCTCGCTCCCGCTGCGCCTGTTCCACGGCACCCACTGCCGCATCACCATCGAAGACCCCACCGGCGCCCGCGCCTGGACCAACCCGATCCACCTACCACCCCAGCCGAGCGCTACTTCTTGAGTCTGGCCTCAAGGCCGTCGAGGAGGGCTTCTAGGCCGAAGACGAAGTGTTCGGTCAGGGCTGTGTTCAGGTCCTGGTGCGAACGGCGTCGTACTGAGGCGCGCATCTCGGGGTGGTCGGCGGAGGCTTCTTCGGCCTGGGTGAGCATCTCGTCGGCCCATTCCTCCGGGGACTGGCCAGACTTTCGGACCATCTCGCGGGTCGCGACCTCGGCGCTCGAGGTGCCGAGCACGTAGGACATCACGCTGCCCATCGCATAGTCGACCTCGTTGCCGGCGAACCCGGCCGCGCCGAACAGCACCAGGCCGCGGGAGCCGAGCGTCAACGCGTTCGGTCCCATGCTCGGCCTGGTGTACATGACCTCGGGGAGCCAGGGGTGCCGGAGGACGGTCGCGCGCAGGCTGTGGGCGAAGAGCATCGCCCCGTTCCGCCAGCCGGCCAGCTCCGGGCTCGGTACGTCGATCTCGCCCCAGATCTCGTCGATCAGCAGGTCGACCAGGTCGTCCTTGGTCGGCACGTGCCAGTAGAGGCTGGTCGCACCCGCACCCAGCTTGGCGGCCAGTTTGCGAATGCTCAGCCCGGCCACGCCCTCGGAGTCCAGGGTCTCCATCGCGGCCTGCACGATCTGCTCCCGGCTGAGCGTCTCCCGGGTGGGTGCGGCAGCTCGCGTCCGGGTCCAGATCGATTCCTTCACGGGCCCATCCTAGCCGGGGCTCGCACATCGTACGAGTTTGTCGTACAGTGTGCGAGTGACTAGTACACCGTTCGAGTCCACCGCGACCGGTCACCCGCGACGCTGGTGGATTCTGTTGATCCTGTGCCTGGCCCTGATGGTGCTGGTCGTCGACAACACCGTGCTCAACCTGGCCATCCCGTCGCTGATGCGCGACCTGGATGCCACTCCTGCCGACGTGCAGTGGATCATCGACGCCTACATCCTGGCGTTCGCCGGGCTGCTGCTGACCGCGGGAAGCCTGTCCGACCGGTTCGGCCGGCGGAAGATGCTGATCCTCGGGCTGGTGCTGTTCGGGCTCGCCTCGCTGCTGGCGACGCTGGCCGAGACGCCGTGGCAGCTGATCGGCTGCCGGTTCCTGATGGGCGTCGGCGGATCGCTGCTGATGCCGAGCACGCTGTCGCTGCTGTTCACGGTGTTCCCGCCGGAGGAGCAGCGCAAGGCGATGGCCGGCTGGTCGACTGTCGCGATGGTCGGTGTGGTCGCCGGTCCGACGGTCGGCGGCGTACTGCTGGAGCACTACTGGTGGGGCTCGATCTTCCTGCTGAACGTGCCGATCGCGGTGCTGGCGATCGTCGGTGCGGTCGCGCTGATCCCGGAGTCCCGTGGGCCGGCGCGTGCCGTCGACCCGGGTGGTGCGGTGCTGTCGATGGTCGGGATGACCGCGGTGGTGTGGGCGATCATCTCCATCCCCGCCGACGGGTTCGGCTCCGCGAAGGTGCTCGGTGGTCTGGCCGCCGGTGTGGTCGCGCTGACCGGGTTCGCGTTGTGGGAGAAGCGGAGTGCGCACCCGATGGTGCCGCTCGCGTTGTTCCGGGACCGGAACTTCAGCGGGACGAGTTTCTCGATCGTGCTGTTGTCGTTCACCGCCGGTGGGTTGCTGCTGGCGCTGACGCAGTACCTCCAGTTCGTCCTCGGGTACACCCCGTTGAAGGCCGGTCTGGCGCTGATCCCGTACGCGGCTTCGGCGATGCTGTTCAACGGTCTCGGTGCCACGCTGGGGAAGAAGTTGGCCGATCGGACGTTGATCGCGACCGGGTTGGTGGTGATCGCGGCCGGCTTCGCGATCCTGACTCAGGTCAGTACGACGTCCGGCTACGGGCTGCTGATCGTCGGGCTGCTGGTGATGGGTGTCGGCGGTGGTCTGGCTGGGCCAGCGGCGTACACCTTGTTGATGCAGTCGGTGCCGGCCGAGCACCGAGGTGTCGGGTCGGCCATGAACGACACCGTCCAGCAGACCGGTGCCGCTCTGTCGGTGGCTGTCCTGGGCAGTGTCCTGGCCGCTGCCTACTCATCGTCACTGCCTGACTCGGTCCCGGAGGCCGCCCGCAAGTCCATCGCCGAGACTCTCGCCCTCGGCCCGGACTTCGTCGCCGCCGCCCGCAACGCGTTCACCGACGCCATGTCCATCGCCATGACCGCCGGCCTGATCGGCGCCCTGGCCGGAGCGGTCGTCGCCCTGGTCGCCCTACCCCGCCGCAAGGCAGACAGCACGCCCCAGGACCCGGCCCTGGCAGAGACCCCCGCCCGCTGACCACCCTTGCCCCACCCCCTGCCCCATTTGAGGGGTCAACCCCGCATGTTGTGGGTTGCGGAAGGAGAATTCGCCTCCGCAACCCACCAACTGGGGGGTTGACCCCTCAAAAGTCGGTGGGGCTGTGGACGGCCGATTCACGCTTGACGGGCTGAGGTTCCTAGACTGCTTCCGCAGAAGTTCCGAACCCGAGAGCGAGCCATGTCCGGTCCCAACACTGATTACGACCCGGTCGAAGTGACGCCGTTGCACGCCGAAGAGGTGGAGCGGACCCGGGACGAGGCGCTGAAGGCCTTTGCCGAGGCGGCCGATCTGGCTGCCCTGCAGGAGGCGAAGGTCGCGCATCTCGGGGAGAAGTCGCCGATCGCGCTCGCCAACCGCGAGATCGGGGCGCTGCCACCGCAGGGCCGCAAGGAGGCGGGTCAGCGGATCGGCGCGGCCCGGAAGGCGATCAGCGAGGCCTTCGCGGCCCGGCTTGCGGTGCTCGAGGCCGAGCACGAGGAGCGGATGCTGGCCACCGAGCAGGTCGACGTGACGCTGCCGTGGCCGACCCCCGAGCTCGGCGCCCGGCACCCGCTGTCGCTGATCTCCGAGCAGATCGCGGACGTGTTCACCGCGCTCGGCTGGGACGTCGCCGAGGGCCCCGAGATCGAGGCCGAGTGGCTGAACTTCGACGCCCTGAACTTCCAGCCGGACCACCCGGCCCGGCAGATGCAGGACACCTTCTTCGTCGAGCCGGCCGGTTCCGGCACCGTGCTGCGGACCCACACCTCGCCGGTGCAGGCGCGCTCGATGCTGACCCGCAAGCCGCCGATCTACGTGATCTGCCCGGGCCGCGTGTTCCGCACCGACGAGCTGGACGCGACCCACACGCCGGTCTTCTACCAGGTCGAGGGCCTGGTCGTGGACGAAGGCATCACGCTCGCGCACCTGAAGGGCACCCTCGACCACTTCGTCGTCTCGATGTTCGGCGAGGGCCTGGAGGCGCGGCTGCGGCCGAACTTCTTCCCGTTCACCGAGCCGTCGGCCGAGGTCGACCTCAAGTGCTTCGTCTGCCGCGGCGCGTCCGTCGGCAACCCGGACCGCCCGTGCCGCACCTGTGGCAGCGAGGGCTGGATCGAGTGGGGCGGCTGCGGCGTGGTGAACCCGCGCGTCCTGCAGGCCTGCGGCATCGACACCGACCGGTACTCCGGCTTCGCCTTCGGCATGGGCCTGGAGCGGACGCTGATGTTCCGCAACGGGGTTGAGGACATGCGGGACATGGTCGAGGGTGACGTGCGGTTCAGCCGCCAGTTCGGGATGGAGATCTGATGCGAGTCCCACTGTCATGGCTTCGTGAGTACGTCGACCTCCCGGCCGGTGTGACCGGTCGCGACGTCGCGGAGAAGCTGATCCGGGCCGGGCTCGAGGTGGAGACCGTCGAGGAGTCGGACCTGACCGGCCCGCTGGTGGTCGGCAAAGTGCTCACGTACGAGAACGAGCCGCAGAAGAACGGCAAGACCGTCCGCTGGTGCTCGGTCGACATCGGCAACGACGAGCCGCAGTGGGTCGTCTGCGGTGCGCACAACTTCGAGGTCGGCGACCTGGTCGTCGTCGTGCTGCCGGGTGCGGTCCTGCCGGGCGGGTTCGCGATCTCGGCGCGGAAGACCTACGGGCATGTCTCCAACGGCATGATCTGCTCCAGCTCGGAGCTCGGCCTCGGTGACGACGGTACGCACGGCATCGTCGTACTCGAGCCGGGTGAGGCCGTGCCGGGTGACGACGCGATCGAGCTGCTCTCGCTGCAGGACGACGTACTCGACATCGCGGTCACGCCGGATCGGGGCTACTGCCTGTCCATCCGGGGTGTCGCGCGGGAGGCTTCGACGGCGTACGGCGTACCGCTCAAGGACCCGGCCGGGTTGGAGCTCACCGGTGCGGGGCAGGGCGGTTACCCGGTCCGCGTGGACGACGCCGAGGCGTGCAGTGTGTTCGTCACTCGCACGGTGACCGGGATCGACCCGAAGGCGCTGTCGCCGCGCTGGCTGCAGAAGCGGCTGCTCGCGGCCGGGATGCGGCCGATCTCGATCGGCGTCGACGTCACCAACTACGTGATGCTCGAGCTCGGTCAGCCGATCCACGGCTACGACAAGGCCCGGCTGTCCGGAGACATCGTGGTACGCCGTGCCAACGCCGGCGAGAAGCTGATGACGCTGGACGACCAGACCCGGGAACTGGACGCCGAGGATCTGCTGATCACCGACGACTCGGGTCCGATCGGTATCGCGGGTGTGATGGGTGGCGCGACGACCGAGATCTCGGACTCGACCACCGACGTGGTGATCGAGGCCGCGCACTTCCACCCGATCGTGATCGCCCGGGCGTCGCGGCGGCACAGGCTGTCGTCCGAGGCGTCCCGGCGGTTCGAGCGCGAGGTGGACCCGCTGCTCCCGCGCCGCGCTGCTCAGCGCGTCGCCGACCTGCTGGCCGAGCTGGCCGGCGGCACGATCGAGTCCGACGAGACCGTCGTCGACACCCACTCGTTGCCGGAGCCGGTGACGTTCCGGGCCGATCATGCGGCTCGGGTCGCGGGTGCGCCGATCTCGATCGAGGAGACCGTCCGTCACCTCCAGTCGGTCGGCTGCGCGGTGGTTCCGGCTGAGCCGGGTGCCCGCCCGGCGCCGCTGGCCGCGGGCGTTCACGCACCGGCGCTCGTCGTCGAGCCCCGCCCGGGCGCAGCCGGCACTGGTACGGCGGCCGAGGCAGCAGCTCGGGGCGGCGCGCCAGTCGGAGGCGACCACATGCCGCATGGTGTCGCGGCTCTGGCCGGCGACGACCTGCTGACCGTGACGCCGCCGTCGTGGCGACCGGATCTGCGTGACCCCAACGACTTCGCCGAAGAGGTCATCCGGCTGTTCGGGTTCGACAACGTGCCGTCGATCCTGCCGTCGGCGCCAGGCGGTCAGGGCTTGACCGTGTCGCAGACGCGCCGTCGCCGGGTGGCGACCGCGCTCGTCGGCGCCGGCCTGACCGAGGTCGTCTCGTACCCGTTCACCGGTGTCGCGGACTTCGACGCGATGGGCCTGCCCGCCGACGACCCACGCCGTATGACGGTCAAGCTCGTCAACCCGCTGTCCGACGAAGAGCCGTCGATGCAGACCACTCTGCTGGCGACCCTGCTCCGGACGGCCGAGCGCAACGTCGGCCGCGGCAACACCGACCTGGCGATCTTCCAGACCGGCCTGGTCTTCCTGCCGAAGGCTGAGTCGAAGCCCGCGCCGTTGCCGTCAGTCGCGCAGCGCCCGAGCGACGCCGAGATCCAGTCCTTGTACGACGCGCTGCCCGACCAGCCGCTACACCTTGGTGCTGTGCTGACCGGGGCGCGCACGCCGACGGGCTGGTGGGGCAAGGGCCAGCCGACCAGTTGGTCGGATGCCGTGCAGATCGCCCGGACCGTGGCGAACGCGGTCGGCGTCGAGCCGGTCCTGCGGAACGTCGAGCTGGCGCCGTGGCACCCGGGTCGGTGTGCGGAGTTCTCGGTCGACGGCAAGGTCGTCGGTCACGCCGGTGAGCTGCATCCGAAGGTGTGCCAGGCGTTCGGGTTGCCCGCGCGATCGGGTGCGGTCGAGCTCGACCTGGACGCGCTGATCGCGGCCGGTCCGTCGTCGATCGCGGCCAAGCCGTTCTCGTCGTACCCGGTGGCCAAGGAGGACGTGGCGCTGATCGTCCCGGCCGAGGTGGCCGCGGCGGAGGTCGAGGCGGCGCTGGTCGAGGGTGCGGGCGAGCTGCTGGAGTCGATCCGGCTGTTCGACCTCTACACCGGCGAGCAGATCGGCGAGGGCAAGAAGTCGCTCGCGTTCGCGCTCCGCTTCCGGGCGCCGGACCGCACCTTGAAGGAGAACGAGGTCGCGGACGTACGGCAGGCCGCGGTCCAGGTCGCGGTCGACCGCTTCGGCGCCGTCCAACGGGTCGGCTGACAATCATGAGCCGGGGCGGGGCGGGTTCGGCCAGGCTACGCCCGCGCGACGGTTTGGCAGTCGGCTCGAGCCGGCGAGGCCGGACGTCATGACCGGCGGTCATCCGCGGGTGGCGGTTGCTGCTCCGAACGCCGCGGCGGCTGAGGCTGGCGTTCGGGTTGCGGCCGAGGGCGGGAACGCGGTGGATGCCGCGATCGCGGCCACGCTGGTGACGATGGTGAACGAGATCGGCGTGGTGTCGCCCGCCTCGGGCGGTTTCGTCACCTTGCAGGTGGCCGGCGGCGAGGCGGTCACCATCGACGGCTGGGTGGAGATGCCCGGCCGCGGCCTGTCGACCGATCGGTTCGGCCGCGGCGTCTGGGACATCACGACCGACTACGGCGGCGGTACGACGACCACGGTCGGCCACGGATCCGTCGCCACCCCCGGCGGGATGAAGGCGCTCGACCTCGCCCACCGGCGATCCGGGAAGGCGCCGTGGCACGAGGTCGTCCAGCCCGCGATCGACGTCGCCCGGCGCGGTTTCCCGCTCAGCCGGACGTCGGGCTACTACCTCGGGTACACCCACGAGATCATCTTCGGTTGGCATCAGCCGAGCCATCGGGTCGTGCACAGCGACGACGGCTCGGTGATCAAGGCCGGCACCACGATCGTCATCCCCGAGCTGGCCGAGGCACTCGAGCTGATCGCCCGCGACGGCGCAGAGACGATGTACACCGGCCAGCTGGCCGAGTTGCTGGTCCGCGACATGGCCGAGAACGAAGGCATTCTCACCGCGGAGGACCTGGCCGCGTACGAGGCCGTCGTACGCCCGGCCCTGATCGTCCGGCAGAACGGGTGGCGCCTCGCGACCAACCCGCCGCCCGCGGTCGGGGGCGTTGCCGTGGCCGCGATGCTCGCGCTGCTGGACGGCGTACCGGCTGACGGCAGTTGGACTCAGTCCGAGTTGGAGCGGCTCATCGAGGTGCAGCACGCCGTACTCGGCCAGCGGTTGGCGGAGCTGGACGAGGAGGATCAGCGGCAGCTGGAGGGCAAGCGGCTGCTCGACCTCGCCGCGTCCGGTGACCTGAGGGCGTTGAGCTCGCCCAGTACGGCGACTGTCTCGGTGGTGGACGACGAGGGCGACGCGTGCGCGATCACCGTGTCGTCCGGGTACGGCTCGGGTGTGCTGACTCCGGGCACCGGGATCTGGTTGAACAACGCGCTCGGCGAGCAGGAGCTGCTGCACGGCGGGCCGCACAGCCTGGCGCCGGGGACACGGCTGACCTCGAACATGGCGCCGAGTGTCGCCCGCCGGGAGAGCGACGGCGCGGTGCTCGCGATCAGTTCGCCTGGTTCGGACCGGATCCCGACCGCGTTGGCGCAGGTCTACGCGCTCTACACGCACGGCGGGCTACCGCTGGCGGAGGCGGTCGACCATCCGCGGCTGCACGTCCGGGTCCGGCAGGACGTGGTGGTCGACTACGAGGACGAGCTGCCGGTCTCCGGCTCGACCGCGCTGCCGACCCGGCCGATGCCGCCGCACTCGATGTACTTCGGCGGAGTCGCGGCTGCCTTCTGGGATCCCGCCGACGGCCTGGTCGCGGTCGGCGACCCACGCCGTACCGGTGCCGTCGCGATCTCGCCGCCACTCTGATCGTGCCCATCACCCGACTTGGTCGTTAGTAAGGTCATCCCTTCGACACCTGACTGGAAGGTCTGCAGCATGCGGGACACGGACCCCGAGCTCTCCGTCGTCGTACCGATGTACGACGAGGAGGAAGTGCTGCCGATCTTCTTCGACCGGATGCATCCGCTGCTCGACGGCCTCGGGATCACCTACGAGTTGGTGGTCGTCGACGACGGTAGCCGGGACAAGACGGCCGCGCTGCTGCTCGAGGCTGCGAAGGACTGGCCGCAGTTGCGCGTCGTGCGACTGCTGCGGAACAGCGGTCACCAGGCCGCACAGTCGGCCGGCTTCCGCCGGGCCCGCGGACGGTATGTCGTCACGATCGACGCCGACCTGCAGGACCCGCCGGAGGTCATCGAGCAGTTCCTGACGGCGGCGCGGGAGCAGGATGTCGATGTCGTGTACGGCGTGCGGTCGGACCGGTCGAGCGATTCGTGGGCGAAGCGGACGACAGCCCGGCTCTACTACCGGTTGATGTGCCGGCTGGTCGGCAAGGACATCCCGTTCGACGCCGCCGACTTCCGGCTGGTGTCGCGGCGGGTCGTCGATGCGGTGAACGCGTTGCCGGAGGACGGCCGGGTGTTCCGGCTCGTGATCCCGTGGCTGGGCTTCCCGAGCACGGAGGTCGCCTATGTCCGGGCCGAGCGGGCCGCGGGCACGACGAAGTACAACCTGTCCAAGATGCTGCGGCTCGCCTTCGACAGCGTGACCGCGTTCTCGGCCGCGCCGCTCCGGCTGGCGACCTGGCTCGGGCTGCTCGGTGGCGTGATGTCAGGGCTGTTCGTCGTGGGTGCGCTGATCATCAAGCTGACCGGCCGCAGCATCCCCGGCTGGACCTCGACCGTGCTTGCGGTGAGCGTGATCGGCGCGATCCAACTGCTGTGTCTCGGCCTGCTGGGTGAGTACGTGGCCAGGCTGTTCCAATCGAGTCAGCGCCGGCCGCAGTTCCTCGTCGGCTACGACAGCCTCGAAGACCAAGGACACCAGGAACCGGTACACCAGAGATGAAGCGGTCCCTTCCATGGCTGCTGCCTTTTGTGGTGGCGGTTACGGGGCTCGCTGCGATCGACGTACCGCCCGGACCCATCGTCAAGTACTGCGTCTACTTCGCGCTGGCGATCGCGCTCCCGGGCACGCTCCTGCTGCGCGCGGCCTGGCGTAGTACGGGCAACTGGGCTGAAGACCTCGGCCTCGGTGCCGTCGTCGGTGCGACCTGGCAGCTGATCGGCTGGGCCGTGTTCACCGCGCTCGGCTGGCAACGCTGGCTCATCATCTGGCCCGCGCTGGTGCTCCTCGCCTTTGCATCGGTACGACGTCTGCGCGTGCATTGGCGCATCACACAGCCGATGCCATTGCCGACGCTGTGGACCTGGGGGTTGGCGGTCGCGTCGGCGGTGGTGCTGGGCGCGACCACGCTGGGCGTGATGGCGTTTCACGAGGTGCCGCCGCAGGGGTCGGCGTACTACCAGGACTTGCTCTACCACCTGTCGATGGTGAACGAGTTGATGCGGGCGGTGCCGCCGGAGCTGCCGCAGGTGGCGGGGGAGCGGCTGGAGTACCACTGGTTCGCCAACGCGGACATGGCTGCGGCGGTCGACATCACGCGGCTGACGCCGGTCATTGTGTTGTTCCGGCTGTGGCTGCTGCCGTGGCTCGTGGTCGCGTTGCTGGTGTGCGCGACGCTGGCGCGGACTGTGAGTCGCACCTGGTGGACCGGCGTACTCGCAGCTCTCGCGTTGGCCGCGCCGCAGCTGTACCTGTTCCTCGACACGAGTGTGAACCTCTCCTCGCCACTGAGTTTCCTGAGCCCGTCGCAGACCTTCGGCATGGTCGCGTGCGTCGCGGCGGCGGTCTTCTTGATCGAGTTGCTGTTCCGGGGTGGACCGGGCGGACTGTGGGTGGTCACGTTCGCTGTGGCGGTGCTGGGCGGCGGGTCGAAGCCGACTGTGTTGCCGATCCTGGTCGGGGCGGTGGGGCTGGCGGCTGTGGTGTTGCTGGTGCAGACGCGGCGGGTGCCGGTGCGGGCGGTTGTGGCCGGGGTCCTGCTGGTGGCGACCGGGGTCGGGACGATGCTGACGGTTGCCGGGAGCACTAGCGGGTCGGGGCTGCAGTTTCTCGCCGTACTGAAGTCGAGTGGTGACTACGCAGCGGCGACCGGGGACATGACGCCGGCGGGGGAGGGCGGACTGATCCTGCCGGCGCTGACGCAGGGAGCGGTCGTCGGGACACTCGTGCTGCTCTGTCTACTGCTGATCAATCAGGCAACCGCGGTGGTCGGGTTCGGGGTCCTCAGGAAGCGGGACCCGATGGCGTGGTTCCTGGTCGGTGCGTTGATCGCCGGCTGGGCCGGGTACCTGCTGATCGACCATCCCTCGGTGAGCGAGTCGTACTTCATCCACACCGCGATCCCATTCAGCCTCGCCGCGGCCGGGTGGCTGGCCGCGACGCTTGCCCGCGACTTCCCGGCGCGCACGAGGCGGCGTTCACTCATCACTGTCGCGGCAAGCTCCCTGGTGCTCGGCACGGTCTGCGCCGGGATGCTGCTGGCAGCCGATGCGAAACCGGTCGGCTCGCCGGGACACCAACTGCTCCTGGTCGCCCGACCGCTACTGGTCATTCCTGTGCTGGCCGGGCTCTGGTGGTTGCTGCGACGACGGTCGGGTGCCGAGCTGGTCGTCGTACTGGCTCTGCTGGCTGTTGGGCCGATCAAGTCGTTCGCGCAGAGCGCCGTACACGGTGACTCCGAGCGGGCGCAGACCTTCACCGCGGCCAGGTGGTGGGTGTATCCGGACGAGGAGTCGGCGGCGCTGTGGTTGGGGAAGGTCTCCGCGCCGACCGATGTCGTCGCCGCGAACACGTGGTGCCGCCCGGCCGGCAAGCAGACGCCGGGGTGTGACGCGCGCGGCTACATCGTGAGTGGGATCGCCGGTCGCCGGACCTTGATCGAGGGCTGGGCCTACACGAACGAGGCGATGGCCGAGCAGGGAGTCGGCGGCCGGCGGTACACCGAGCAGCCGTCGCCGTGGCCGGAGCGGGTCGCGCTGACGAATCAGGCCCTCGCCGCGCCGACGCCGGACCTGCTGCGGCGGCTGCGCGAGGAGTACCAGGTGCGCTGGCTGTACGCCGACGCACGCGACGGGACCGTGTCACCGGCGCTGGACCGGCTGGCCGTGCTGCGACACAGCGTCGGCAAGGTCCGGATCTACGACCTCGGAGAGTGATTACCCCGTAACATCGAGTCGGCGTAGACCGTTACCTCTACGCTGGCCGCCCGCCCTGTGGCCGACGCACGCGCACGACGTGAATGCTCGGGAGGGCGGCTACATGCGGGCAACACGACCGGGCCTGTCCATCGTGCTGGCCTCCGGCCTCCTCTCCCTCACCACGATCGATCTCACCGCCATCGATGCCGCCGCGTACCAGGTGCCCGCGGCACCTTTCACCCAGGGCGACTCCGCGACGGCGACCATGCCCGGGTCCGGGCTCCAGCAGACCATCACCGTGACCGGGCAGACCGAGTTGCTCGACGCAACCACCGCGGGCGTCCGCGGTACCGGCCCGACGACCTATGCACCGCCGATCGCGCGTACGACGCCCGCGCAGGATCTCCTGGTCAACACCGGGACCTGCGCGTCGACCGGCAGTTGCGGCGACCGCGGCACGGTGACGATCGCGTTCAGCCAGCCAGTGCGCAACCCGGTCCTGCACTTCGCCGGCATCGGTGGTGCCGTCACCCAGACCGTCAGCGGCAAACCGACCGCTCAGTCCGAGTTTCACTCGGTCCTCAAGCTCACCACCGCCGGCCTCAGCCTCAGCAAGGTCGGCCAGGGCAACAACCTGGCCGTCACCAGCGACACGATCACCGCCACCAACCACGACGCCGGTCCGAACTGCATCAACAACAAGACCGGCACCGGCCCGGACGCCTCCGCGACGGCGGCCTGTGGATCGGTTCGGGTCAACGGCGTCGCCACCAAGATCACCTTCGACCTCACCGCGCTCTTCACCAAACACCCGAAGCTCCCGGCGTTCAACACCTCGTCCTCCGGTGACGCCTTCTCCGTCCTCGCGTCCACCGGCGAAGACTTCGGCGATGCCCCGGCGTCGTACGGCGCGGCGTGGTCCGTGCTCAGCGACGTGCGACTCGGCAAGGACGTGACCGAGGACAACGCGACCGTTGCCAACGGCACCACCGGCCCGTCCACGCCCGACCAGGCCGACGATGGCGTCACCTTCAAACCGCTGCGCACCAACTCCACGGCGTACTCGGCCGAGCTCGCCCTGACCGGCGCCTCGAAGGCCGGCCGGGCCTGTGCCTGGATCGACCTCGATCGCGACGGAGCCTTCGCGCCGGCCGAACGCGCATGTGCCACGTTCGCCTCGGGTCAGAGTGCCGTCGCCCTCAACTGGACCAAGTACGCGCGCCCGACCGCCGGCGCGTCGTACGCCCGGGTGCGGGTCGGCTACAACAACGCGCAGCTCGACAAACCGACCGGTGCGACCGACTCCGGTGAGGTCGAGGACCACCCGATCCTGATCGCGCCGCCGCCTCCGCCCGTCCTGCTGGACGACAAAGCGACGGCCGCGTTCAATACCGGTCTCACGGTCGACGTGCTCGGCAACGACAAGCCGGGTGATCCGGACACGCCCCTCAAACCTGGTTCGCTGTGTCTCGTCGACGGCGACAAGTGTGTCGTGATGGTAAATGTCGTCGGCCAGGCCAAGTACGTCGCCAAACCGGACGGCCAGATCGACATCGAACCGGTGCCCGGCTTCGTCGGCCCGGCCAAACCGGTCACCTACCGCGTGGCCGACAGCAACGGCACCACGGCGACCGCGAAGCTCACCCTCACAGTCGCCCTGCCCGCTCGGCCGGTCGCGACCCCCGACACCGCGACCACCCCGCAGAACGTCAGCATCGCGCTCAAGCCGCTCGGCAACGACCGCGCAGCGCCCGGCGTGAACCTGGTCCCGGCGTCGGTTGTCCTCCGCGACCCGGCCGACACCACCTTCAAGAAGAAGGTCGTCATCGCCGGCCAGGGTGAGTACGTCGTGAAGCCGAACGGCGGCGTGGACTTCGTACCGTTGCCGCGCTTCACCGGCGTCGGAACCCAACTCGGCTACCGCGTCACCGACAGCACCAAACAGACCGCCGAGTCCACGCTGACTGTCACGGTCACGCCGGTCACGCCGACGGCGAACGGGGACTCCGTGTCGACCGCGTTCGGCACCGATGTCGTCGTACCGGTGCTCGAGAACGACCTGCCCGGGTCACCGGATGCGCCGCTGGATCCTGCCAGTCTCCGGCTGGTCGATCCGGTCAGCCAGAAGCTCGTCGACAAGGTGACCGTCGCGCGACAGGGGTCGTACTTGGTGGCCGGCGGCAAGGTCACCTTCCAGCCGGTCCCGAGGTTCCAAGGCGTTGGTACGCCGCTGACCTACCAGGTGCTCGACAAGAACGGGACGCCCGCGCGGGCGGAGCTCACGGTGTCCGTCGACGCGCCCGGTCCGCCGGTGGCGAATCCGGACCTGATCACGACACTGCAGGGTGCTTCGGTCGTGGTCGCCGTACTCGACAATGACAAGGCGGGGCCGACCGGGTCGGCGCTGGTTCCGGACAGCGTGCGGCTGATCCCGCCGACGCGAGGTGAGCCGGTGACGACGCTGATCATCGCGGGTCAGGGCAAGTACACGGCGAAACCGGACGGCAAGATCCTGTTCGAACCGGTACCGGCCTTCAGCGGTACGGCGAAGCCGATCACCTACCAGGTTGCCGATGGCAATGGCGCGATCGGCAAGTCGGCGCTCGTGGTCAAGGTGACCAAGGTGCAGCCGGACGCGACGGACGACACAGCCAGTACGGCGTATGACGCGAACGTAACCGTGGCCGTGTTGACGAACGACAGCGCGGGTGACCCGGCGGTTCCGCTGGTGCCGAGCAGCGTCCGAGTGCTCGACCCGAAGACGCACGAGCCCAAGACCACAGTCGTCGTCGACGGTGAGGCGTCGTACACGGTGACACCGGACGGAAAGATCGAGGTCGACCCGCTGCCGACGTACACCGGAGTCGCCGCGCCGATCACCTACAGCGTGTCCGACGTGAACGGCACTCTCGCCACTGCGACGCTGACCGTCACCATCGCGAAGCCGCCGGCACCGACCGCCAAGCCCGACACGGGGACGAGCAAGCAGAACGTACGGCTCCTGCTTGACCCGCTCGCCAACGACACAGCCGGCCAGGGCACTGGGCTCGATCCCGTCAGCCTGGTGCTGATCGACCCGGCCGACGGATCGATGAAGAAACTGGTGAAGATCCCCGGCCAGGGCAGCTACCAGGTGAACCCCGAGGGCACGGTCCTCTTCGACCCGCTGCCGGGCTTCACGGGTACGGCGACCACGCTGACCTACCGGGTGTCGGACTGGTTCGACCAGGCGACACGGTCGACCATCACCGTCACGATCACGCCGATCACGCCGGTCGCGGCCGACGACACCGCGAAGACGCCGTACGAGAAGACCGTCGCGGTGAAGGTGCTCACGAACGACAAGCCGGGGGACGAGTCGGCGCCGCTGATGCCGGGCAGCCTGCTGCTCACCGACCCGGCCGACGGATTGCTCAAGGCAACGGTCACCATCCCGAACGAGGGTGTCTACACCGCCGCCGGGGGAGTGGTCACCTTCGATCCGGGCGCGACGTTCCGTGGCCCGGGCACGCAGCTGACCTATCAAGTGGCCGACAGCAACGGAACGCTGACCACGGCCAAGCTGTGGATCACGGTCGGGCTGCCGCCGATCGCGGTGGCCGACACCGCATCCACGCTGCAGGACGTCGCCGTCTCCGTGAACCTGCTGTCGAACGACAGCCCGGGGACCGATGCGAAGCTCGACCCGTCGTCGGTCGGCCTGCTCGATCCTGCGGCCCGGACGACGGGCTACGTGAAGAAGGTGACGGTCGCGGGTCAGGGCACGTACACGGTCCAGCCGAGTGGTGCCGTCGTGTTCGATCCGCTGCCGGCCTTCCGCGGGAAGGCGCTGGCGATCAACTACCGCGTCGCCGACTCGAACCAGAACCTTGCCGCCTCGACGCTGACCATGAACGTGACGCCGGTCTGGCCGGTCACCGTGGACGACTCGGACATCACGCCGTACAACCAGGCGATCACGGTGAACGTGCTGGCCAACGACAAGGCCGGTGATCCGTCCGCGCCGCTGGTCTGGTCGAGTCTGGTGCTGAAGGATCCGGCCGGCGGATACCGCAAGACGGTCACGCAACCCAGTGAAGGCACCTACACCGCCGCGGACGACGGATCGATCACGTTCACGCCGGTCAAGGACTACCAGGGGGTGACGACGCCGGCGACGTACCGGATCACCGACGACAACGGGTCGACCGCCGAGGGGCTGCTCTTCCTGACCGTCGGCAAGGGACCGCAGGCCGCCGTCGACACAGCCACGACGAAGCAGAACGTCACCGCGACGGTGGATCCACTGGCCAACGACGCACCGGGGACCGACGCGGAACTCGACAAGGCGACGGTCCAGTTGTACGGCGTGACCGCGCGGAACTGGGGGCGGAAGGCAACGATCGCCGGCCAGGGCGTGTTCACGGTGAACGAGGTGACCGGGCGGATCACGTTCGACCCGGCGCCGACGTACCGCGGGGTCGCCTCGATCGCCTACCGGGTGACCGACACGAGCCGGAACACGGCCGCTTCGACGGTCGCGGTGACGGTCCAGCCGATCGTCCCGGTGGCGGCGGATGACACGATCGCCACGCCGTACGACACCGCTGTCACCGTCGCCGTGCTGAAGAACGACAAGCCGGGTGATGCGTCGGCGCCGCTGGGCGACGTGCGGCTGGTCGATTCGGCGACCGGTGACGCTGTCGCGTCGCTGGACGTGCCGGGGCAGAGCGCTTACACGCTCCAGCCTGATGGCGGGATTCGGTTCGCGCCGGTCGACGGGTTTGTCGGAACTGCGATTCCGGTCGGGTATCAGGTTGCCGATCGCAACGGGACGATCGGGGCGGCCACGGTGACGGTGACGGTCCAGGCGCGACCGGTGGCGGCACCGGATGCGGCGCAGACCAAGCAGCACGTGCCGGTGGCGGTGGACCCGTTGGTGAACGACAAGCCGGGTCCGGGCGCGACCCTCGATCCGGAGACCCTGCTGCTGATCGGTCCGGACGCGGCGCTGGTCGACCAGGTGACAATCGCGGGCGAAGGCGACTGGGTCGTTGCCAAGGGCAAGGTGACGTTCAGTCCGGTGGCGACGTTCACCGGGACCGCCCGGCCGGCGGCGTACGTGGTGAAGGACAGCAACCGGAACGCGGCCCGCGCGACGATCACCGTGACGGTAGCGCCGGTGCGTCCGGTCACTGTCGACGACAGCGCCCGGACGGGCTTCGGCAAGCCGGTCGTCGTGGCCGTGCTCGGCAACGACAGGGCGGGTGACCCGTCCGCGCCGCTGGTCCCGGGTTCCGTCGTACTGCGGGATCCGGCGGACGGCAAGGACAAGAAGTCGGTGACAGTTCCGGGCGAGGGCGGTTTCGTGGTCGGTGCGGACGGCGCGATCACGTTCACCCCGGCCAAGGACTTCATCGGTACGACGCGAACCGTCGCCTACCGGATCACCGATGCGAACGGCACCTCCAACGCCGCGCTGCTGGAGGTCACCGTCGCCGCTCCGATCCTGGCCAAGGCGACCACCGACACAGCGACCGGCACTCCGGGGAGCCCGGTCGCCGTGAATCCGTTGCTCAACGACGGTGGCGCACCCGATCCGTCCACGGTCTGCCTGCGGACGGGACCGGCGACCTGCTCGAAGCGGGTCACGGATGCGTCGGGCACCTGGTCCGTCGCGTCCGACGGGACGATCAGTCTCGCTCCGGCCGCCGGGTTCACCGGGAACGCGAAGGCGACCTACGAGCAGACCGACGCGACCGGCTCCACTGTTGCGGCGCCGGTGAAGTTCACGATCGGCGCCCCGCCGGCCGCGGATCTGCGCTCGGTCAATCGGGCCGAGATCCCGGCGACGGGTGGTCCGCCGCCGGTGCTGTTGACCCTCGGTGCGCTGCTCACGGCGCTGGGTGCGACACTCGCCGCGATCTCGCGGCGGTCCCGCTAGAGATCCCGCACCAGCATGACCTCGTCGCGGTAATCGTCCGCCGCGACGAGGATCGCCCGGGGATGACGACCGACGATCCGGTAGCCGAGCGACTCGTAGAACCTCTCCAGGCCGAGACCATCGCGGATCGTGAGCTGCAACTGCTGCAGGCCGAGGTCGACCGCCGAACCGCGCAAACCCTCCATCAGCATCCGGCCGGCGCCGCTGCCCTGGTGCTGCGGATGGACCATCACCCGCAGCACCGTGCGCCAGTGCGGCTGCAACGCGCTGCCGCGAGTCACGAGCAGGCCCATGCCGACATACCGCTCGCCGTTGTGCAGCACCCCGAGCAGATCCAGCCCGGCCGCGACCCGCCCCAGCGCCTCGTCCAGCGTCTCCGCGATCAACTCCACCGGAGCCGGCGCTGTGAACCCGACCGCACCACCCGCGTCCGTCACCGCGATCCACGTGTCCAGCAGATCAGCCCGCAATCCCGGCTCGAGTGCCTCGTCCGGCTCCGCCACCAGGTACTTCACGCCACCTCCAGATGCGACTGAGTTGCAGATAGTCTACGGACGGAGTCAACTGGGTACTGCGTGCAGCATGGCTACCGTCAGACACCGAACCATCGACGTGGGCGGCGTCGAGATCTTCTACCGTGAAGCCGGCCCGCCCGACGCACCCGTCGTACTGCTGCCGCACGGATACCGTTCGACGGGCTCCGTGAGGAGATTCTCGGCGAAGTCGAGGACGCCGAGCGGATCAGCCCGGATCTGTGGCACCTGGCCTGGCCGCTGATGCGGGAGCACCGCGAGATCATGGTCGGCTTCTTCGCCGAGATCGCGGACAGCGTCCGGCGATTCCCGCAGTACCAGGCGTACCTGCGCGAACACCGGCCGCCGACCCTGATCGTGTGGGGCCCGCAGGACGGGTACATGCCGGCGCAGTCGGCCCGCGCGTACCTGGCCGACGTGCCGGATGCCGAGCTGCACCTGTTCGAGGACGGTGGTCACTGGTTGCTCGAGACGCACCTCGACCAGGTGGTCGCCCGGATCCGGCCGTTCCTCAGTCGAGTTCGTGCCGGTTCGGGACCGTGGTGAGTTTGTCCGGGTTGCGGATCATGTAGAGGCTGGTGACCAGGCCGTCGGTGGTCTCCAGGAAGGCGACCGTGTCGGGCTCGTCGTCGAAGTACATGATGAAGGCGGTCTCGCCGTTGAGGGTGGCCATCCGGATCTCGAAGTTCGGGTTCTTCGCCGTCACCGCGGACAGCCAGCGGGCGATCTTCTCGGATCCGTGGATCGGGCGCAGCGCCGCCTGCTTCTTGCCGCCGCCGTCGCTGATCAGGACCGCGTCCGGTGCCAGCAGCGCGACGACCTGGTCGAAGTCGCCGGACCCGGCCGCCGCCATGAACCGCATGGTCAGCTCGTTGTGCCGCTCCTTGTCCACCTGATGCCGCGGCTGCCGCGCATGCACATGCCCGCGGGCCCGGTGCGCCAGTTGCCGTACGGCGCTCTCCGACCGGCCGAGCGTTTCCGCGATCTCGTCGTACGGCAGATCGAACACCTCTCGCAGGACGAACGTGGCCCGCTCGAGCGGTGACAGCGTCTCGAGTACGACGAGCATCGCCATACTCACCGAGTCCGCCATCTCCACCGCGGCGGCCGGGTCGTCGTCGGACGCGATCGGCTCAGGCAGCCAGGGACCGACGTACTCCTCCCGTCGTGCCTTCTGCTGGCGCAGCCGGTTGAGTGCGAGCCGGGTGGTGATCCGGATCAGGTACGCGCGCGTGTCCCGCACCTCTTCATGGTCGACCGCGGCCCAGCGCAGCCACGCCTCCTGGACCACGTCCTCGGCGTCGCTCACACTCCCGACCACCCGGTACGCCGCACCGACGAGAACCGCCCGGTGTGTGTCGAACTCCCGTGCCAGCTCCTCATCGGTCACGCCGGCCTCAGCTCGCACAGCTCCTTGAAGCCTTGACTGGTGAGACCGAGCGCGGCGTTGGTGCGCGAGCGGTAGTTCTCCAACGACACCCACGCGGTCAGCTCGACCACCTGCTCGTCGGTGAGGTCCCGCCGCAGCCGCTCGACGTGCTCGTCGGTGACCTGCGGCGGGGTCGCCGTCATGGCCTCGGTGTACTCCATTACCGCGCGCTCCAGATCCGTGTAGGCGTCGCTGTCCCGCCACCCTGGCACATCGCGCAGCTTCCTCGGATCGACCCCCTGGTGGTGGAACTCCCAGTAGCCGAAGTCCACGCACCAACTGCACCCGATCTGCGCCGAGGACACCATCACCGCGAGTGCCTTGAGCGTCGGGTCGAGCTTGTTCCAGCGGCCGGCAGACCCCTCCATCAGCAGCATCGACACCAGCACCCGCCGGTTGTGCAGCGCCGCCTGCCCAGGGTCCAGCACCTTCCCGAACTTCCGCCGGCTGCCCCACTCCGCCAACCGGACAAACCAGGTCCGCTTGTGCTCCAGCGCGATCCGGGCCATCACAACCTCCTAGAGTTCGTCGTCACCCTTCCGGACACGCCCCGGGAGCACTCTTGTGACATGACCTGGGTCACATGGTTCTACCTGACGAGGGTGGGTAGTTGATCCCCGCGGCGCTGGCGGATCTTGGATATTTTTCCAACCCATGGCATACTCATTCATATGAGTGTGAAGGTGGCGGTGGCCGGAGCCAGCGGATATGCGGGGGGTGAGCTGCTTCGGCTGCTGAGTGCGCATCCCGAGGTCGAGGTCGGCGCGCTCACCGCCGGAGGGAACGCCGGTACGGCGCTCGGGCAGCACCATCCACACCTCGTGCCACTGGCCGGGCGCACCCTGGTCGAGACCACGGCGGAGAATCTCGCCGGTCACGACGTGGTGTTCCTGGCCCTTCCGCACGGACAGTCCGCCGGAATCGCCGAGCAGCTCGGCGAGGACGTCACCGTGATCGACTGCGGCGCGGACTTCCGGCTGACCGAGGCCGAGGTGTGGACCGAGTTCTACGGCGGCGAGCACGCGGGCTCCTGGCCGTACGGGCTCCCGGAGCTCCCCGGTCAACGCGAGAAGCTCCGTGGTACGAACCGGGTCGCCGTACCGGGCTGTTACCCCACCGTCTCCACGCTCGCCCTGCTGCCCGCCGTACAGAGCGGCCTCGTTGATCCCGGCGAACTGGTGGTGGTCGCGGTCAGCGGTACGTCGGGCGCCGGCAAGGCACCGAAGCCGCACCTGCTCGGCGCCGAGGTGATGGGTTCGGCCACCGCGTACGGCGTCGGCGGCGTCCACCGGCACACCCCGGAGATCGAGCAGAACCTCACGCCGTACGCCGAAGGGCCGGTGAGCGTCTCATTCACCCCGGTACTCGTGCCGATGTCCCGCGGCATCCTCGCCACCTGCAGCGCACCGATTGCCGAAGGCACCGACCTGGCGGCGCTGCGGCAGGCCTACGAGGACGCGTACCGCAACGAGCCGTTCGTGCATGTGCTGCCCGAGGGGCAGTGGCCGCAGACGCAGGCCACCCTCGGTGCGAACACCGTGCAGCTGCAGCTCGCTCTCGACCAGCGCACCGGCCGCGCCGTCATCGTGGCCGCGATGGACAACCTCACCAAGGGCACCGCCGGCGGAGCCGTGCAGTGCATGAACCTGGCCACCGGGCTCGACGAGACCCTGGCCCTTCCCCTCAATGGAGTCGCACCGTGACCGTCGCAGTCACCCCCAGCACCCAAGTCGATCGGAGCGCCGGGGTCACCGCGCCGGCCGGCTTCCGTGCGGCGGGGGTGATCGCCGGGATCAAACCGGCCGGCACGCCGGACCTCACCGTCGTCGTGAACGACGGCCCGCACGACGTCGCCGCCGGTGTCTTCACCACCAACAAGGTGAAGGCCGCCCCGGTCCTGTGGTCGCAGCAGGTACTTACCGCCGGTAAGTTGAAGGCCGTCGTGCTGAACTCCGGCGGTGCCAACGCCTGCACCGGTCCGGAAGGCTTCCAGGACACCCACAAGACCGCCGAGAAACTGGCCGAGGTGCTGGGCGTCGGCGCGGCCGAGATCGGGGTCTGCTCGACCGGCCTGATCGGCGAACGGCTGCCGATGAACAAGCTGATCCCGGGCATCGACGCGGCCGTGGACGCTCTCAGTGATGGCCCTGAGGCTGGATTGGCCGCGGCCACGGCGGTCATGACGACCGACAACGTGCCGAAGCAGGCTGTGCTCAAGCACCAGGACGGCTGGAGCATCGGCGGGTTCGCCAAGGGCGCCGGCATGTGCGCGCCGAACATGGCAACGATGCTCAGCGTCATCACGACCGACGCCGTACTGGATCAGCCGCATCTCGACCACGCGCTGCGGAACGCGGTCGGCAAGACGTTCAACCGGCTCGACGTCGACGGCGGTACGTCGACCAACGACACGGTGCTCCTGCTCAGCTCGGGCGCGTCCGGTGTGGCCGTGAGTGCGGACGACTTCGAGGCCGCGTTGACGGTTCTGGCCGGCGACCTGGTCAAGCAGTTGCAGGCTGACGCCGAGGGCGTGACCAAGCACGTCAGCATCACGGTGCAGGGCGCGGCCACCGAGGCGGAAGCGATCGCGGCCGCGAAGATCGTTGCTGAGGACAACCTCTGCAAGACCGCGTTCTTCGCCTCCGACCCGAACTGGGGCCGGATCGCGATGGCGGTCGGCAACGCACCCACCGCGTTCGACCCGTCGCTGCTCGACATCACCTTGAACGGGGCCCCGATCTGCGTGGCCGGCGGCAAGGGCGTCGACCGCTCCGAGGCCGACCTGAGCGGTCTCGAGATCGACGTGGTCATCGACCTGCACGCCGGCCCGGCATCGGCGACCGTGCTCACGACCGACCTGTCACACGCGTACGTCGAAGAGAACTCGGCGTACTCGTCATGAGCACTAGTCACGCGGATGCGGTGGAGAAGGCTGCCGTCCTGACCGAGGCCCTGCCGTGGCTGAAGCAGTTCCACGGCAAGACCATCGTGGTCAAGTACGGCGGCAACGCGATGGTCGACGACAAGCTCAAGCGGGCCTTCGCCGAGGACATCGTCTTTCTCCGGTACGCCGGGGTCCGGGTCGTCGTCGTGCACGGCGGCGGTCCGCAGATCAGCGACATGCTCCACCGGCTCGGCATCGACAGCGAGTTCCGCGGCGGGCTGCGGGTCACCACCCCGGAGGCGATGGACGTCGTCGGCATGGTCCTGGTCGGCAAGGTCGGCCGTGAGTTGGTCGGCCTGCTGAACGCGCATGGCCCGTTCGCGGTCGGCATGTCCGGCGAGGACGCCGGTCTGTTCACCGCTGAGCGTCGTACGGCGATGGTGGACGGGGAGTCGGTCGACATCGGGCTGGTCGGTGACGTGGTCGACGTACGGCCGGAGGCGGTCGTCGACCTGATCGACGCGGGTCGGATCCCGGTCGTGTCGACGATCGCGCCGGACGAGGACGGCCTGGCGCACAACGTCAACGCCGACACTGCCGCCGCGGCGTTGGCCGTCGCGCTCGGTGCGGAGAAGCTCGTCGTGCTGACCGACGTGGCCGGGCTCTACCGGAACTGGCCGGACAGCGACGAGATCATCACCCAGATCGACGCCGCCGAACTGGCCGAGCTGCTGCCGTCGCTGGCGTCCGGCATGGTGCCGAAGATGGAGGCCTGCCTGCGCGCGGTCGAATCGGGCGTCTCCCGGGCGACCGTGATCGACGGTCGGGTGCCGCACTCGCTGCTGCTCGAGATCTTCACCGACGCCGGAAGTGGAACCCAGGTGATTCCGTCATGACCGAACTGCTCACCGTCGACGGGACGCAGAGTGCGCTCACTGAGCGGTACTCGAATGCGCTGATGAACACGTTCGGCGCACCGAAGCGGGTGCTCGTCCGTGGCGAGGGTGCGTACCTGTGGGATGCCGACGGCAACAAGTACCTCGACCTGCTCGGCGGGCTCGCGGTCAACTGCCTCGGCCACGCGCACCCGTTCGTGGTGTCCGCGGTGACCTCGCAGCTCGCCACCCTCGGCCACGTCTCGAACTTCTTCGCCTCCGCACCGCAGATCGCGCTGGCCGAGAAACTGCTCGGGCTCTTCGATGCCCCGGGCAAGGTGTTCTTCACCAACTCCGGCACCGAGGCCAACGAAGCCGCGTTCAAGATCACCCGCCGTACCGGCCGGACCAAGATCGTCTCCGCTGTCGGCGCGTTCCACGGCCGGTCCATGGGCGCCCTCGCGGTGACCTGGAAGCCGGCGTACCGGGAAGCGTTCGCGCCCCTGCCCGGAGACGTGGAGTTCGTCCCGTACGGCGATGCCGAGGCGCTGGCCGCCGCGGTCGACGACGAGACGGCGGCCGTCGTACTCGAGCCGATCCAGGGGGAGAACGGCGTCGTCGTACCGCCGGCCGGGTACCTGCAGGCGGCCCGGCGGATCACCTCCGAGCACGGCGCGCTGCTGTGGATCGACGAGATCCAGACCGGGGTCGGGCGGACCGGGAGCTGGTTCGCGTTCGAGGCCGACGGGATCACGCCGGACCTGGTGACGGTGGCGAAGGGCCTCGGCGCGGGGATCCCGATCGGCGCGTGCATCGGGCTGGGCGCGGCCGCGGACCTGCTGCAGCCGGGCAATCACGGGACCACGTTCGGCGGCAACCCGGTCGCCGCGATCGCCGGGCTCGCGGTGCTGACCGTGATCGAGCGGGACGGGCTGCTGGCCAACGTGAATGCTGTCGGCAACCACCTCGCGTCGTCGATCATCGCGCTCGACCATCCGCTGATCGCCGGCGTGCGGGGTCGCGGGTTGCTGCTCGCGATCGAGCTCACCCAGCCGGTGTCCGACCAGGTGGCCGCCCTCGCGCTGGAGGCCGGGTTCGTGATCAACAACCCGATCCCCAACGCGTTGCGGCTGGCGCCGCCGTACATCCTGAGCAAGGCTGATGCCGACAGTTTCGTCGCGGCCCTCCCGGGCTTGCTGGACCAGGTGGAGGCGGGATGACCAGACACTTTCTGCGGGATGACGACCTGAGTCCGGTCGAGCAGGACGAGGTTCTGACGCTCGGGCTGCAGTTGGCCGGGGACCGGTTCGGGCATCAGCCGTTGGCCGGGCCGAAGACCGTTGCGGTGATCTTCGACAAGACGTCGACCCGGACCCGGATCTCGTTCGCGGTCGGGATCGCCGAGCTGGGCGGCGTACCGCTGATCATCGACGCGCAGACGTCGCAGATGGGTCGTGGCGAGCCGATCGCGGACACCGCGCGGGTGCTCGACCGGCAGGTCGCGGCAATCGTGTGGCGGACGTTCGCGCAGACCCGGATCGAGGAGATGGCCGCGGCGTCCCGGGTGCCGGTTGTGAACGCGCTGACCGACGAGTTCCACCCGTGCCAGATCCTGGCCGACCTGCTCACGGTGCGGCAGCACAAGGGGTCGACGGCCGGGCTGAAGCTGGTCTACCTCGGAGACGGTGCGAACAACATGGCGCACTCGTATCTGCTCGGCGGAGTCACGGCCGGGATGCATGTGGTCGTGGGGTCGCCCGCCGAGTACCAGCCGGATCCCGCCGTACTGGCGCGCGCGGCCGAGATCGCTTTGACGACTGGTGGATCCGCGAGCTGGACCGCGGATCCTTACGCCGCCGTCGACGGTGCGGATGTCGTTGCCACCGACACCTGGGTGTCGATGGGGCAGGAGGCCGAGGCGTCGTCGCGGGAGGCGCCGTTCGTTCCGTATGCGGTGACCGAGCAACTGATGTCGAAGGCAAGCGCCGACGCGATCGTGCTGCACTGCCTGCCGGCGTACCGGGGCAAGGAGATCGAGGCGGCCGTGATCGACGGTCCGCAGTCGGTCGTCTGGGACGAGGCGGAGAACCGGCTGCACGCCCAGAAGGCGCTGCTGTCGTGGCTGCTGGCGAGGAGCTTCGAGGCATGAGTATCGCCGTACCGACAACGAAGACTGCGCGGCAGCAGCGGATCGTGGATCTGCTCGGGCGGCAGCCGGTGCGGTCACAGACGGAGCTTGCTGACCTGCTTGCAGACTCCGGGCTGGTCGTCGGCCAGGCGACGCTGTCACGGGATCTGGTCGAGATCGGTGCGGTGAAGGTACGCGACTCGAGTGGCCAGCTGGTGTACGCCGTACCAGGTGAAGGCGGTGACCGTACGCCGCGAGCCGGTGAGGCGGCTGCCTTCGAGGCCCGGCTGGCGCGGGTGGCGTCCGAGCTCCTGGTTTCGGCGGAAGGCAGTGCCAACCTGGTGATCCTGCGAACCCCGCCGGGTGCGGCCCAGTACTTCGCGTCGGCGATCGACCACGTGGGACTGGACGACGTACTCGGCACCATCGCCGGCGACGACACCGTCATGGTCGTCTCCCGGAACCCGACCGGCGGCCCCGCCCTGGCCACCCGCTTCCTGTCCCTGGCCGCCCGCTCCGAGCCGAAGTAGCGCGAACGCTCGCGCCCTGATGTGCCAAGTACTCAGCGAAGGCACTGGGGCGTGGGAGGGGAGCGGGCATGGACGACTGGTTCGTGGCACAAGTGGAGCAGCACGGCGCTGACATCCACGCGTACCTGAGCCGGCGGACGGTGGACGGGGTCGCGGACGACCTGCTGGCCGACGTCTGGCTGGCCGCCTACGCGGGCCGGTCCGGCTTCGACCCCGACCTGGGCTCGGCCCGCGGCTGGCTCTTCGGCATCGCACGCCACGTCCTGCACGGCCACTACCGCAAGAACAGGGTGCGTACGACGATCGCGCGGGCCTTCCGGAGTGATCGCCCGATCGACGAGACCGCCGCGGTCGACGCCCGGCTGGACGCGACGGCACTCGCACCGCAGCTCCGCCAGGCACTCCGCGAGCTGGCGGCCGTCGAGCGGGAACTGCTCCTGCTGGTCGCCTGGGAGAACCTCAGCCCGACGGAAGCAGCCCAGGTCCTCGGCATCCCGGCCGGAACCGCCCGCTCCCGGCTCCACCGAGCAAGACAACGCATGGACGAACGCCTCTCCGGTTCGCCCCAAATACAGGACGAACCCACTCGACAGGAGGCCGACCGATGACCGACCACTGGACAGCCCTGAAGACCGCTGGCGAGGTCCCACCGCCTTCCCCGGAAGTCCTCGCCCACGCCAACCGCCAACTGCGATCAGCCGCTCGCCGTCGCCGGACCGTGCTCCGCGTGCTGGCTCCCGTTGTCGCCGCAGTGAGCAGCACGGCTGTAGTAGTGGGCGCCGTCGCCGTCATCCAAACTAGCTCCGGCCCCACCGCGACTCCTGGGCCGGCAGTCCCGCCCAGCGGAATCGGATCCACCCCCGCGCCTCGCGGCACACCCACCGACAGAGTCGCCGCCTCCTGCGTGTCCGGGTACACCCCGGCAGAGCTGAAGAAGCGCGGCTTCGCGTTCGACGGCACGGTCCTGAAGATCGTCGCGGATCCGGGTGGGCCGATGCGGGGCTACCTGCTGACGCTCCAGGTCCACGAGTGGTTCAAGCCGATCGGTGGCGGCGACACCGTGACGGTGCGAACCATCACCCCACCGGAGGGATCTGGCTATGACGTGTCAGTCGACTTCCCCGACTACACCGTCGGCACCCGGCTGCTGATCACCGGTGAGCCGCAATGGGGCGGCACGAACCCGTTGAAGGACGCGTACGCCTGGGGATGTGGCTTCAGCCGTGCCTACACCCCGGACGATGCCGCGACCTGGCGAAAGCTACTGAGCAAGTGACTGAGAGGATGTTGGTGTGAGTTCTGGTGAGAGTGCGGCCCTGTGGGGCGGCCGGTTCGCGGGCGGGCCGGCGGATGCCCTGGCGGCGCTGAGCAAGTCGACACAGTTCGATTGGCGGCTGGCGCCGTACGACATCGCCGGCTCGAAGGCGCATGCGAAGGTGCTGCACCGAGCGGGGCTGCTGACCGACGAGGACCTTTCTGCGATGTTGGCCGGGCTGGACGGGCTGCTGGACGACGTACTGACTGGGAAGTTCCTCCCCGCCGAGGACGACGAGGACGTGCACACGGCGCTGGAGCGCGGTCTGCTCGACAGGCTCGGCACTGAGCTCGGCGGACGTCTCCGGGCCGGCCGGTCCCGCAACGACCAGGTCGCCACGCTGTTCAAGGGGTACCTGCGTGAGCACGGCCGCATCGTCAGTCGGCTGGTGCTGGACCAGGTGAACGCCCTGGCCAAGCAGGCGGAGAAGCACCTCGGCGTCGCGATGCCCGGGCGCACCCACCTGCAGCACGCGCAGCCGGTGCTGCTCTCTCACCACCTGCTCGCTCACGCGTGGCCGCTGATCCGCGATCTCGACCGGCTCGCCGACTGGGACGCCCGCGTCGCCGCTGACTCGCCGTACGGATCGGGTGCCCTGGCCGGCAGCTCGCTCGGCCTGGACCCGCAGTACGTCGCTCTCGAGCTCGGCTTCACGGATTCGTCGGCGAACTCGATCGACGGGACCGCCGCGCGCGACTTCGTGGCGGAGTTCGCGTTCGTCACCGCGCAGATCGGTGTCGACCTGTCCCGGCAGGCTGAGGAGGTGATCATCTGGGCGACGAAGGAGTTCGGTTTCGTCGAGCTGGACGACGCGTTCTCGACCGGGTCGAGCATCATGCCGCAGAAGAAGAACCCGGACATCGCCGAGCTCGCCCGCGGCAAGGCCGGCCGGCTGATCGGCAACCTGAGCGGCCTGCTGGCCACGCTGAAGGCCCAGCCGCTCGCGTACAACCGGGACCTGCAGGAGGACAAGGAGCCGGTCTTCGACTCCATCGACACTCTCGAGGTGCTGCTGCCCGCGTTCACCGGGATGATCCGGACGCTGCGCTTCAACACGGCGCGTCTGGAGGAGCTGGCGCCGCAGGGGTTCTCGCTCGCCACCGACATCGCAGAGTGGCTGGTCCGGCAGAAGGTGCCGTTCCGAGTCGCGCACGAGGTGGCCGGCGCCTGTGTCCAGGAGTGCGAGAAGCGCGGCATCGAGCTGTGGGACCTCACCGACTCCGACCTGGCCGCGATCTCGCCCTCGCTGACTCCTGAGGTCCGCTCGGTGCTGACGGTCGAGGGTTCGCTGGCGTCCCGCAACACCCGCGGTGGTACGGCGGGGGAGCGCGTGGCCGAGCAACTCACCGAACTCCGGGGTCGCGCCACCGCTCACGCCGAACGCCTCGCCTGATACGGGGCGTCGCTTAGGGTGCTGCGCATGCCTGTCCGCCGCTCGCTGCTCGCGGGCCCCGTCCTCGACGTGGCCCCGAAGCTTCTCGGCATGGTCCTGCGCAGCACCACGGACGAGGGCACGGTCGCGGTCCGGCTGACCGAGGTCGAGGCGTACGACGGGCCGAACGATCCCGGGTCACACGCGTACCGCGGCCAGACGCCCCGCAACTCGGTGATGTTCGGGCCGCCCGGATTTCTGTACGTGTACTTCACCTACGGCATGCACTTCTGCATGAACATCAGCGCCGGGCCGGACGGACAGCCGTCGGCCATCCTGCTCCGGGCCGGTGAGATCGTCGAAGGCCTCGACCTGGCCCGCGCCCGCCGCCTACCCATCACCCCACCGGGCAAGTTCAACCAGTCGAACGGTCTGGAACCCGCGCGGTCGCCTGGCGTGACCGGTGTTCGGTCGAATGGCGTGCTGCCGGGGCCGGTGGGCAAGCGGTCGAACGGGAACCCGGACCGCGATCTCGCTCGCGGTCCGGCCCGCATGTGCGTTGCTCTCGGCATCGGCCGGGACGACAACGGCGCCGACCTGCTCTCCAAGACCTCCCACGTCCAACTGCTCCCCGGCCCGGGCTTCGACGGCGAACCGTCCACCGGGCCACGGGTCGGCCTCCGCCAAGCCGCCGACCGCCCGTGGCGCTTCTGGATCCCGGGTGACCCCACGGTCTCGCCGTACCGGCCCCACGTCCCCAAACGCCGCGGTCCAGCCGCCAGCTGAGCCGCACCGCTGCGGGGGAGGCTGCCGCCTGAGCCCCGCCGCGGCGGCTGAATCGATCAGCGCTTGGCCAGCTCCAGGACGTGGTCGAGCTGGGGGAGCCCGTGCTCGACCTCTGGGTCCGGGAACAGGCCGATGTGGTGCACTCCGGCCGCCTCCAGCGCCTCGATGTGCGCGGCTGCGTCGTCGAGCGTCCCGACCGCGCCGATCTCGGTCCACCAGTCGACCGGCATCCCGACCAGGCCCGCCGTACCGGACTCGTCGTACAGCTTCTTCAGGTCGTCGAAGAACGGCATCGCCTTCAGCCCCGGGTGGTTGTCCTCGATCCGCGACCCGAGCCACGGCGCGGTCCACTCGTACGCCGTCTTGCGGTCGCTCCGCACGCAGAACGCGCTGAACACCGCGACCACGAAGCCCTCCGGCGATCCGGCGTACTCGACCGACTGCCGCACGTACGACGGCGTGGCCGGCTCGGCGAGGACCAGCCCACCCCCGACCCGCCCGGCCAACGCCATCGACTTCGGGCCCATCACCCCGAGCAGGATCGGCGGCGGCTCGACCGGTGGCGCGTCCAGCTTCACGTCCTGCAGGTAGACCGTCTTGCCCTCGAAGCTCACGGTCTCGCCGGCGAGCAGTCTGGTGACTGCGGTGGTGACCTCCTCCAGTGCAGTGAGCGGCGACTTGGGCCGGACACCCATCTGGCCCATCCACTCCTGCACGCCGTGACCGATACCGGGCAGGAACCGGCCGGGCGCGAGCGCGTCCAGGGTGGCGAGCTCCATCGCGGTGACGGCCGCGGTCCGGGCGACCGCAGGCAGGATGCCGAGGCCGACCGTGAGTCGCTCGGTGGAGGTGAGGGCGGCGGACACGAGCGACGGTCCGGCGGTGTAGAAGCAGTCCTCGATGATCCACAACTCGTCCGCGCCGCCTTGGTCCAGGCGGCGGGCCACGTCGGTCACCAGGGCGGCGGGGTAGGTGCGCGGGAAGCACATCCCGAGAGCGGCGGAGGTCTGTGTCATGCGAAGACCGTAGAGGGCGCCGCCGACAGTTCTCAAAGGAGTTCCCGCAGATCTCGAAAGGACTTCCGGCAGTTCGGTAAAGGTCGTCCCAGGGCGTGGGGGCAGCAGGCGTAGCGGCCCCTGCTCCGGGTAGGTTTCGGACTATGGCCCGTCCGCACTACGCGTCCCGTCTCGAGGACTGGTTCAACATCGGGGTGCAGGCGATCCTGCGGCGTCGCGGCTGGCGGGAACGGATCATCCCGCACGTCGGCTACGGCACCACACAGTTCGTCCGGGTGCTGGCACGCGTCGTACTCAGTAGGGACCCCCGCAACCAGCCCAGGTACGACGAGGACCAGGTCGTGCGCGGTTGGCGCGTTTTCGTCACCGCACCGGCGACCAAGGTCAAGGTGACGGTCACCGTGAGCGGGCAGACGTTCGAGGCCATGACCGACCGCGGCGGCTTCGTCGACCTCAGTGTGCCGGTGGTGCTGCCGCCGGGCTGGCACGAGGTCAACCTGGGTGTGCACGGCGAGCGAGAGGCCCGTGCCCGCGTTTACGTCCCCGACCCGGACGCCACTCTCGGACTGGTCAGCGACATCGACGACACGGTGATGCTGACGATGCTGCCGCGTCCACTGATCGCCGCGTGGAACACGTTCCTCCGCGACGAGCAGGCGCGTCGCGTCGTACCAGGCATGGCAGAGATGTACGCCGAGCTACTGGAGGACCACCCGGGTGCGCCGATCTTCTACCTCTCCACAGGGGCCTGGAACACCGCACCTACGCTGACCCGCTTCCTGGCGCGGCACGGGTACCCGGCTGGGCCGTTGCTGCTCACGGACTGGGGGCCGACCAACACCGGGTGGTTTCGCAGCGGGCAGGAGCACAAGCGCACGGCGCTACGCCGCCTCGCTGCCGAGTTCCCGAACGTCCGGTGGGTACTGATCGGTGACGACGGTCAGCATGACCCCCAGCTGTACGGCGACTTCGCACAGACCCACCCGGACCACGTACGGGCCATCGGTATCCGCCAGCTCACCCCGGCCGAGCAGGTGCTGTCTCACGGTCTGCCGGTCCCCAACCCGGACCCGGGCGCCCACGACCCGCACCGCCCCACCGCCGCGACAGTCCACGCTCCCGACGGCCATGCGCTTCGCCCCCAGCTCCAAGCGGTCCTGACCCGCCCAGACCCCACGTAGGTCACATACAGGACACTTGTAGCTGACCGACGTACTCGAGGAGAGACAAGTGACCGACAGCGGGACCGAACGCCGCACCCAGGTACTCGACGACCTGGAGAGCCGTGGCCTGATCGCGCACTCCACCGATCCAGACGCTCTGCGGGCTTCGATGGCGGCGGGACCGATCACCTCCTATGTCGGCTTCGACCCCACTGCGCCCAGCCTGCACATGGGCAACCTGCTGCAGTTGCTGACGCTCCGCCGCCTCCAGCTGGCCGGCCACAACCCCATCGGCCTCGTCGGTGGCGCCACCGGTCTGATCGGCGACCCCAAGGAGAGCTCCGAGCGGGTGCTGAACCCGAAGGACGTCGTCCAGCAGTGGGTCGAGAGGGTCCGCGGCCAGGTGGAGAAGTTCATCGACTTCGACCCGGCCCTGCCGAACCCCGGTCGCATCGTCAACAACTACGACTGGACCAAGGACCTCAACACCCTCGACTTCCTCCGTGACATCGGCAAGCACTTCCCGGTGAACCGGATGCTCGGGCGCGAGGTGGTGAAGGCGCGGCTGGAGCAGGGGATCAGCTACACGGAGTTCAGCTACGTGTTGCTGCAGTCGCTGGACTACCTAGAGCTCTACCGCCGTCACAATTGCACTCTGCAGACGGGTGGCAGTGACCAGTGGGGCAACCTGACGGCCGGCGTCGAGCTCATCCGTCGTACCGAGGCCGGCAAAGCACACGCACTGGCCACACCACTGGTGACCAAGGCGGACGGCACCAAGTTCGGCAAGACGGAGTCCGGCACGGTGTGGCTGGACCGGGAGCTGACATCGCCGTACGCGTTCTACCAGTTCTGGTTCAACACTGACGACCGCGACGTCATGCAGCTGGTGCGGTTCTACACGTTCCGCACACCAGAGGAGATCGCCGCACTCGAGCAGGCAACCGCGGAACGACCACACGCACGTGAGGCCCAGCGACTGCTCGCCGAGGACATCACCACGCTGGTACACAGCGAGGAGGAGACCAGGAGAGTGCAAGAGGCGTCCAAGGCGCTCTTCGGCCAGGGCGAACTCGCCTCACTCGACGGCTCCACACTGGTCGCCGCACTCCGCGAAGCACCCCATGTCGAACTAGGCGCCGGCGAACCGATGCCGACGTACGGCGACCTGCTCGTGAAGTCCGGCCTGGTGGCCAGCAAGTCGGCCGCGCGCAGGACGGTGGCCGAAGGCGGTGGCTACCTCAACAACGAGAAGGTGAAGGACGCCGAGTACGTGCCGGGGTCCGACGACCTGCTGCCGGGTGGAGTGCTGGTGCTGCGCCGCGGAAAGCGTTCGTTTGCAGGGGTTCTGGCGTCGCCGACGGGCAGCTGATCGCGTGGGTCGACGGCTTCGGTCCACTCCCACAAACTGCACGACGAGGGCAAATTACAACCGTGTGATCCTGCCCACCGGGAACCGATTTGACCGGCTACCTGGAAGCCACGTAATGTTCTTCTTGTTGGAGCGAGGCGCGGGACGCGAAAGCGGCCGGTCGCTCCGAACCCCCCAAGGCTAGCTGAGCCGAACCGCGTCGTCTGACTCGGGCCGGTAGCTCCCTCGCGGGTGGATGGTCAGAAAAATCGAGTCTTGACTCGGTGGATCTGGTCCGGTAGAGTAACGCAGGTTGCCCCGGAGTCCTGGCTGAGAGGCCATGACGCGGTGTGCGTCCGATTCTTGAGAACTCAACAGCGTGCCGAAAGTCAATGCCGAAATTAGTAGTATCCCCGTACACAGGCATTGGGTGACCTTTTCTGCCTGGATCTCTTCGAGGTTTGGGTGGGTGGTTGTCTGTTGTTCTGTGTCGGATTCCTTTGAAGTTATTTTTGATTCAAGTCAGTTTGATTGTTTCTGATTCAAAGGATCACTCGATGTGTCGACTCACCGGGTAACTGGTTT
>NZ_JBBCBQ010000012.1:0-248541 GCF_037203805.1 Kribbella sp. CCNWLW201
ACGACGACCGACGGCTTCCACTGCTGCCACACCTCGACCGCCGCGACACCGTCGGCGACCACGCGGGCGTCGTACCCGGCCTTGGTCAGGTACGCCGAAACCACGTTCGAAACAGTCGGGTCGTCGTCCACTACGAGCACACGAGTAGCCACAGCACGAGCGTAGGACTCTCGACGTCGGTCCCGGCCCGCTCGAGCCTGGCATCGCCGGGACGTAAGCGAGCCGTAGTCGCGTTCGGGCCCAGCCGGCGACCGGAATTCCCTACGGTCGAAGGGTGGCTGCTGCTGAGGTGGACCTGGTCCTGCCGTGCCTGAACGAGGCGGCCGCTCTGCCGTGGGTGCTCGGCCGGTTGCCGGACGGCGTCCGGGCGGTTGTCGTGGACAACGGTTCGACCGACGGCTCCGCCGAGATCGCGGCCGGGCTCGGCGCCACCGTGATCTCGTGCGAGCTTCGCGGGTACGGCGCCGCCTGCCACGCCGGCCTGGAGGCGGCGACGGCCCCGGTGGTCGCTTTCCTCGACGCGGACGCCTCGCTCGATCCCCGCCAACTCGTTCGCGTCACCTCCCCGGTCCTGGCCGGGCGGGCTGATCTGATGCTCGGACGACGTCGCCCGGTCACACGTGGCGCCTGGCCCTGGCACCTCCGCCTGGCCAACGCGGAACTCGCCCGCCGCATCCACCGCCGTACCGGCGTTCGCCTGCACGATCTCGGCCCGATGCGCGCCGCCCGACGGCAACAGCTGCTCGAGCTCGCATTGACCGACCGGCGATCCGGTTATCCGCTGGAGACCGTGGTCAAGGCAGCTGACGCCGGCTGGCGGATCGCTGAGGTCGACGTGGATTACCTGCCACGGTCAGGTCGTTCGAAGGTGACCGGCACGCCGCTCGGCGCCGTACGGGCAGTCAGGGACATGACCAAGGTGCTGTCAGCATGAACGCCGGCACGCTGATCGTGATCGCGAAAGAACCAGTTCCGGGCCGAGTGAAGACCCGCCTGCAGACGGAATTCACCCCCGGCGAGGCTGCCGCCCTCGCTCGCGCCTCTCTCGCCGACACCCTCGCCGCCGTCCGGAAGACACCCGTACAGCGCTATGTCTTGGCGATCGACGGGGAGGCCGGGGCTTGGCTGCCGGACGGGTTCTCCGTCATCGTCCAGCGCGGCGACGGGCTCGACGAGCGGCTGGCCGCAGCCTTCGAGGACGCGTACGCCGGAACGCCCATGTTGCTGGTCGGGATGGACACTCCGCAGGTGACTCCCGAGCTGCTCGGAGCCGACTGGTCGGGGCATGACGCCGTACTGGGACTGACCGAGGACGGCGGCTACTGGTGCCTTGGGCTGCGCGAACCGGACCGGCGTGCGCTCGTCGGCGTACCGATGTCGACCGACCACACCGGTGCCGACCAGTTGGGCAGGCTCGAAGTCCTCGGATACCGGGTGAAGCTACTGCCGACGCTGCGCGACATGGACACACCACAGGACGCGGCGGCGATCGCGGCGGTGTTCCCTGACCTGCGGATGTCGCGGCTGCAGCGGCGGCTGCAGCACGCGGCACATCCGGCACTCCTCTTCGAGCAGGCCCTCGACGGTGGACGTGTCGTCGTCACCGGCACCGACGGGCGGGCGGTTCCGGGGCTGTCCGAGATCGACCGTTGGCGCGCGCCCGCCGACGCGGTCGACCGAATCGCCTTGAGCCGCTGCGAGGGACCGGTGCTGGACATCGGCTGCGGCCCGGGGCGGATCGTGACGGCGCTGGCCGAGCAAGGGATCGCGGCGCTGGGCGTCGACATCTCTGCCCACGCCGTACGGCTGACCACCGGCCGCGGCGCCGCCGCACTCCGTCGAGCAGTGCAGGAACCGCTGCCTGGTGAAGGCCGCTGGGGGAGCGTTCTGCTGATGGACGGCAACATCGGCATCGGCGGCGCCCCCGACGTCCTGCTTCAACGCTGCGCCGAACTTGTCCGTCCGAACGGCGTGGTCCTGGTCGAAGTCGATCCCGACGACGGTCTCGACGACTCCGGCGCGATCGTCCTGCGCAGCGCGAACGGGCGCCGGTCAAGACCATTGCCCTGGGCAAGAGTCGGCAGCCGCGCGATCATCCGGCACGCACGCACGGCCGGACTGCTCGCCACCGAGGACTGGCGCGCCGACGGCCGCGCCTTCCTCACCTTCCGCCGCTCGCCGGCCGCCACAGGAGAACGCGACTCCTGGGCCCAGGCGCCGGCGGTCTGGTGATGTCCGAGCTGCGGCGGTCCGCCTCCGGCCCGCGAGTTCGGGTCGCCAAGCGTGAGTCGGCCCGGCGCCCAGGTCTCCCGCTCGTCATCGGCGGAGTGACCGGCATCGCGGGGAGCACGGCGGTGATCGCCACGGCCTCGGGTAGCTGGTGGCCCAACCTCACCCTGGTGGCGGCGACCCTTCTACTCGGCGGGATCGCCTGGCTCATCACTCGTCGCCCGGCAGGTCCCCGGGTATTGCTCGGCATCCTCACATTCGCGGCGGCGTGCCAACTGCCCGGTCTAACCCTCGCCCCGATCACCAGCACAGATGCCTACCGCTACGTCTGGGACGGACGAGTCCAGCTCTCCGGCACCTCGCCGTACTCGCATGTTCCACTCGACGATTCGCTGGCCAGGCTCCGCGATCCGACCCTCTTTCCCGGTCTCTCCCCGCACGATCGGTCCGGCGTCACTGGCCCACCGCACATTCCGCAGGATCCGGCCGCTCTCGCCGCTCTCTCGGCCGACGACCCACGCACGCGCATCAACCGCCCTCGCGTCCCGACCATCTACCCACCCGTCGCCCAGGCGTACTTCACCGCCGTCGCCTCCCTCACGCCATGGTCGGCCGGCACCTTCGGCCTCCAACTGGCAGCCGCCGTACTCGCCGTGGGCGTGACAGCGCTGCTGGCCGCCGAACTGCGTCGCCGCAACCGGGATCCCCGCTGGGCGATCCTGTGGGGCTGGTCCCCGATCGTCGCCCTCGAAGCCGGCAGCGCCGCGCACATCGACGTACTCGCCGCCGCTCTCGTCGTTGCCGCAGTCATCACGGCCGCCCGGCGGGCACCGGTGGTCACCGGAATCATCCTCGGCGCAGCGGCCGGGGTGAAACTCCTACCGCTCCTGCTCCTGCCGGCGTTCACCTCATGGCGGCGGCGCGGCTTCACCACACCACTTGTTGCCATCGGCACCTTCGTGGCGAGCTACGTCCCGCACGTACTTGCCGTCGGCACCTTGGTGATCGGGTTCCTGCCCGGCTATCTCGGCCAGGAAGGCTTCTCCGACGGCAGCTCACGCTCGGCGATTCTCGCACTGGTACTGCCGCCGGAGGCCCGCCAGCTAGTCGCGGCGGCCCTCGCGATCGTGCTCGCAGTGCTGGCGATCCGCCTGCACGGCCGGCAGCCGATCGCGGTCACCTGCTGCTGGCTGTACGGCGCGGCACTCCTGCTGACCACGCCGACCTATCCCTGGTACGGCGTTCCGCTGATCGCCCTCGCCGTATTGGCCGGCCGGGCCGAATGGCTCGCCGTACCACTTGCTTCCTATCTGGCCTACGCAAGCTTCGGACACGACCTTCGCCAAAGCCTGATCCATCTCGCCGCTGCCCTGACAGTCACCACCGCGATCGCACTACGCCACAGCCGCCGGCCAACCGAGCACCTGACTCGACATCAGCAGCTAGGGACTGTTGGCCACCCGGGCGGGTGATGTTCGGCCCGGCGAGTCCCACCGCCGGCCGTGCAGTCCGACGTCAACTGGATCAGTCTGCGCCGGCAGCGCAGCCGGATCCGGTTCTCGCGGATGGTATACATCGACGATGTCGGCCCACCCCGCCGGCACCGAGTCTTCGCGGCATGAGAGTGCCCGGAAGGGCAACGGTTCGCTCTTGCCGTGTGTCCACCTCGGGTTTACCTTCGGTTGCATGCCCGTCGTGCGGGGGCCGCGCTGACAGTGCGGCAGCGCTCGGGCTGGGGGTCAGCTATGACTGCACGGGGACGTAGGGCCGCATTCCTGCTTGCCACAGGCGCGTTGCTCGCGCTGCCGGGGTGCAGCGACGACGGCGCGGACCAAGGCGGTCCGACGCCGGCACCTGCCACGTCTGTGACAAGTTTGCCGACGGCAAGTACGTCGCCGGCGCCAACCAGTCCGGCACCTACCCCAACCTCGCCTGGCGCATCGCAGCCATCGGTGAGTCAGGCCACCCCTCGATCCGATGGTCTAGTCCGGATCATCGCGGTCGAGGTCGCATCTGAGGACCGGTCGCCCGGCGGCCAATATGTGCTGCTCTTCAACGGCACCGGCAAGGCGGTGGACCTCGCCTGCTGGACCGTTCGATCGGCGTCGACCGGTATCTCCGCACGCATCTCGACCGGTGGCGCGATCCCACCCGGAGGCGCGGCTCGGCTGTTCCCAGATGGTCGGCTGTTCGGCTCAGCGGACACCGTCAAGCTGAGCAGTCGGGACGGGCGGGAGGTCGACCAGACGCCACGTATCACTGACCGCACCGGCGACGACCAGGTGTGGTTCCGCGACCAGACCGGGGGCTGGAGGTTCGGGCGCGGGCTGGCGATTCCGTCACAAGTAGTCGACGGCCGGTTGGCCATGCGATCAACCAGTTGTTGACACAACCCACAGGGGGGAACTGTGAGACACCGACTATTGCGGGCGACAGTCGCCTGCAGCCTGATACCGCTGACCTGGCTGGGCGCAAGTGCCGGGCCGGCGGCTGCGAACCATGTCACGACACCGGTCATCCGAGACGTGTCGATGGCCAATCTCGCCGCGAACGAGCGCGAGCTGCACATCGTTGTCGATCCGAACAACGCCAACCATCTGGCCGCCGGCGCGAACGAGCGCGGCGGCGGCAACAGCCAGGAGTGGTACACCTCCACTGACGGAGGTCGCAACTGGACCAGCGGCAACCTGCCCTTCGGCACGCTGACTGTGACCGACGTCGGTGGCGACGGTGACACCTTGCTGATGAGCGATCCGGCGGTCGATTTCGGCGCCGGTGGGCGGATCTACTACTCGGCGCTGGCGCACCGCGACAGCGAGGATCCCTGCACGCTGTTCGTCACCTCGTCCACCGACGACGGCACCAACTGGACCGATCCGGCCAACGGAGTCGTCGCTGCCGGCGGCACGACCGTCTGCAACGACAAGGAATTCATCCTGGTCGACCGGGCGAACAACGACAACGTCTATGTGGCTTGGACTCCGTTCGGCGGCGGAAACAACAACGAGCTGGTGTTCTCCCGCGACGTCAACGGGGCGGGCGACGGCTTTGCCTTCTCAGCACCTCTCGTGCTGTCGACCGCCGCGGCGCAAGATGGCTGCCTCAACCACGGAGCTGAGTTGGCCCAGGAGGCCAACAGCGGCGACCTGTACGTCGCCTGGACGACGTTCTGCAATGGCATCGGAGACGGCGCCGACTCGTCGGTCTGGGTGGCGCGCTCGACAGACGACGGGCAGAACTTCGGCGCGCCGGTCCAGGTAGCGACGTTGGACAACGTGAACCCGGCGATTGCGACCGGCTTCCGGAGCCGCTCTTTCGCCAGCATCGACGTAGACGCGGCAACTGGCCGGGCCTTCGTGGTGTGGGCCGACTACACCGACGCCGATGGCGGTGACGCCGACATCCTGATCTCGTCCGCGATCGACAACGCGGGTTGGACGGCGCCGTCGGGCGTCGACGTGGAGGCGGACCCGGACGGCCAGTTCATGCCCTGGGTCGATGTGGCGCAGGGCCGTGTGCATGTTGCCTATTACAGCAATGACGACGAGACGAACAACCACAACGTTTTCCTGTCGTACGGCGCTGTGGCCGCGACGCCTGCCTTCACCGCGGTCCAGGTGAATTCACAACCGACGCCTGAAGCGACCGGCTTCCTCGGCGACTATCTGGCGGTGGATGTCGGGCCGGACAACGTCGTACATCCGTCCTGGGGTGACGGCCGGGCCGGAGTCGGCGGTGCCACCGACGGATGGAGCGCCCGGGTCGACTTCTCGCCGCCCACAACGGTCGCGGGCACGGCGAGCCCGAACCCGCTCGCGTGGGGACAGACCACCACGGTGACCGCGAAGGTGACCGGAGCGCACGCAGAGAACGAACAGTTAATCCCGGTTCGCTTCACGGTATCCAGCAGCGGTACGCCGTCGGACACGACAGGAACCGGTACGACGAACGCGGCCGGCCAGGCGACGTTCTCGTACTCCAACGGCACCGCGGGTACGGACACGGTGACCATCTGGGCCGACCTCGACGAGGACACCGTCCAGGACGCCGGCGAGACCACGCCGGTAACGGTGACCTGGCAGAAGCACCCGACGGTGGCGGCGTACACAGGACCGACCAGCGGCGAGTACCACGACCCGCTGACGGTCAGCGGCACACTCCGGGACGCGCTGACGTCCGCACCCGTTCCAGGCCAGACCCTCACGATCGGGTTCGGCACCGACACCTGCACTGGCGTGACGAACGCCAGCGGTGTGGCAACTTGTGGATTCACCCCGCAGCAGGTGCCCGGGCCGTACACCGCGACGGCGAGCTTCGCGGGTTCGACGCAGTACGAGGCGACCACCTCGCCCGGCGTGGCATTCATCCTGAACAAGGAGCAGACCACGTTGACCTACACGGGTCCCGCGTTCGCCGGTAATGGCGATCCCGCGACCCTGTCGGCTCGGCTCACTGAGGACGACCCGACGCCGGTGGCCGGGCGGACGGTCCAGCTCATGCTCGGCACGGGACCTGGTGCGCAGTCTTGCTCCGGAGTGACGGCCGCCACCGGTATCGCCAGCTGCACGATCGCATCGGTGAACCAACCCGGCGGACCGACGACGGTGACGGCCACGTTCGCCGGCGACGCATATTACTTGCCGTCAGCAACGAGCGCGTCGGTGGTGGTGTTCACCTGGACACCGGGCGGCAACTTCGTCATCGGTGACGGTAACGCCGCCGTCGGAGCAACGGCCACATTCTGGAGCGATACGTGGTACCTCGCGAACTCGGTGAGTGGTGGTACCGCGCCGAACAGCTTCAAGGGCTTCTCCAACGACCCGTCCGGACGGACCACCTGTGGTGGCACGTGGCGGACCCTGCCGGGGAACAGCCCGCCGCCGTCGAATGCCTTGCCGGAGTACACCGCCGTGCTGGTCACGTCGAAGGTGGTCAAGAGTGGGAACGTCATCAGTGGAACGAAGCCGGCAATCGCCATCGTGCGAGTGAATCCCGGCTACTCTCCAAGCCCGGGACACCCCGGCACGGCAAAGGTCCTCGGGCTGCTGTGCCCGTGATCTGACGACACAAAGGGGTATCGCGTGGCCTCCTGTGCCACGCGATACCCCCGAGTTGGTCAGTCAGCCGTTGGGTCTGCCACCGCCAATCCCCAGATGTCGGTGTTCCCGAACGTTGCCGGGCAGTCGGTCGCCGGTGCGGGCGGGGCGATCGGCGTACCGTCCACGAGAGACTGCCGGTAGGCATTGATCGCCGGGCAGACCGCGGCCTCGCGGGTGTCGTTCCAGACCGCGACACCGGCCGCATCGGTGGCGACCGCGTAGTTGTAGTCGCCCAGGAACTCGAAGGCGAGCCCGTTGGCGCTCGACGCCCGCGCGTCTCCGACCGCGCCTCGGTGCAGCGTTGTGAACGGACCGGTCGACGAGTTCGCGTGCCGGACAACCCCGAGCATCCGTCGGGGATCCGCGGTTGTCGTCCGCCACGGATCCAGGAAGGCGTTGTAGGTCAGGTAAACGTCCTGCCCGTCGGGCGAGATCGCGATCGCGGGTTGGTTGGCCCGGTCGGCACCCTCGCTGGCCACGGTCCGGCCGGTGTAGCTGTCGCCGCCGTTCGTCGAGTGGATGACGTAGGCCCGCTCGTTGTTCGTGCCGGCCGAGTCGTCGGACCAGGTGACCACGATCTCGTCGGTGGCGTCCGCTCCGGTGGGTGCGCCGGTGGCGATGTCGATGCTGGGGAACGTGTTGGTCCGCGCACCGGCGACGCCGTCGATGGTGAATCGGCCCTGCACCGGGTCGAACTGACCGATGTTCGTCACGATCGTGATCGGCTGCGGCCGCTCGAAGGTCCTGCCACCGTTGAAGGACCGGGCCTGGAAGAACACGCCCTGCCGGGTCCCGATGTCCGTGCCGACCCAGACGACGTACACGGTCCCGCTGCTGTCGGTCCGGATCGCGCAGCCCTGCCGGCCGCCGGTCTGGGCGTTGTTCGTCGCGGGAGACAGTTGCTTGGCCCGCCAGGTCAGCCCACCGTCGCTGGACGCGGCGAACAGCACGGGTTCCGGCGCGCCGGAACCAACACCGCGGAAGCCGACGTTGCAGACGTACACGTTGCCGAAGAAGTCGCTCGAGGCGGCGTTGTCGGCCCAGATCTGCTCCTTGTCGGAGAACAGTGCCGAGTTCTGCCTGGTCACGATGACCGGGTCGGACCACGCCGCGTTGACACCGGCCAGCGCGTCAGCAAGGCGGTTGCCGGGACCAGTCGCGTCCAGGTGGGACACCGTGATCGCCGCTGCGCCCCGGAAGCCGGGGTTGCCCGGGAACGGTGTTGTCAGCGAGCTGTAGTACAGCCTCGAACCGTTGGTCCACGCGAAGCTGCCGTCGGCGCCTCGGCGAGGCCCGAAGGCCAGCTCGGGATCACCGTTGGAGACCATCCCATTCTCGAAGAAGTTCGGCAACGTGCCGATCGGTCCTACCGTGGGCACACAGGCCGCAGGGCCGAGGCAGTGCCGCGCGGACCAGCCGGTGTACGTCGGCTGGACCCAGCTCTGGCCGCCGTTCGTCGAGAACGTGATGCCCGAGACCCCGACACCCGGGGTGAACGGGCAGGTTGTCGGGTCGCCGGCCGCACAGCCCTCCAGGTCGATGTTGTCGTTCGCGCCGGAGGCGAGCAGCGACGGCTGATGTGCGTCGACCGCGAGGCCCGGTTCGTTCTGCTTGTTCTGTGAGAAGGGCGTCGACGGACTGCCGACGGTGACCTCCGTGTCTGCGCCCGGCTGCGCGGCGGCGAGCCCGGTCCCGGTCAGGGACAGACACGCGACCGCAGCCAGGACCATGGCGCGTGAACGCCGCATGGCCCCTCCTGAGGTCCGAGCCCCCGAGCAGTTGGTCACCTCCGAGCGAACGCCTCCGCGGCACCGATCACAAGACCTGAGCGCGATGAACTGTGGCAGACGAGGCGACTTGGCAGGTCAGCGTTGGCCTCGGATCGGTCAGGAACCGAGACGCCCCGATGACTGGCCGTGCCTAGCCTGATCCGTATGGCCTTCCGCGATCCGTCCGGCAACATGGTGCGCAGGTTGCCGGAACACTCCGGTGCTCGCAGCCTTGTTCGGAGTGACAATGGAGGTGGCGGCCAAGGTCGCGAGGCCGGGGCTGCAGGACGGTCAGCTCGTCGCGGCGCATCGCAGTGCCGCGATGTGGCCGACCCGAGGGTCGTGGTGAGTATGGATGGGCACGATTACGGAGAGTGGTGGCTCACGAGGCTGGCGCGTCGCCTCGGGTTCTGCCGTAATCCGTTGCGCCGCCGCGTGGACCGGATCGAGTCGGCGATCATCCTGAGCGCGTTGCTTGTCGCCGTACTGGCGATCCCGGCCGCCGTTGCTGTCGGTACCGCCGTACAAGATGCGAGCGATCGCGCTGCAGCTCAGCGCCGGGCGGTTCTCACCGAGGCGCCGGCAACCGCCCTTGAGGAAGTCGAGAGCTGGTCTGGCGCAGGGCCGGGCGTGGTGATGTCCTGGGCCAAGGTCGGCTGGACGGATGCGGACGGTTTGCCACGCGAGGGATGGACCTCAGTGCCGATCGGGACGATCAAGGGCAGCGAGGTGACGATCTGGCTCGATCCTTCCGGTGCCATCAGTGCCCCGCCGCGCCAACCTGGTGAGAGTGAGGCGATCGGTGCCGCGGTCGGGCTGACCGCGGCGATGGTCGCTTGGCTGGTGCTCATCGGCCTGACCCGGCTGGCCCAGGTGTGCCTTGACCGACGCCGCTCCCGGGATCTTGACCGCGAATGGGAGCTGACCGACCACCGCTGGAGACATCACGGGAGCTGACCCGCTCAGATGCGGGGTTCCCGGCGGACGGCCTTCGTAGATGTAGTCGCCGAGGTGGACGACAAGGTCGAGGTCCTGGGCGACGATGTCCCGGTACGCCACGAAGTATCCGGCGGGATGGTTCTGGCAGCTCGTGACGGCGAGCCGGAGCCGGGAGACCGAGGCGCCGAACGCGGGCGCGGTCTTGGTCCGGCCGACGGGGCTGATCGCCTTGCCCGCTTTGAAGCGGTAGAAGTACGCCGCGCAACTTTCCCCAGCCGTTCACGCATTTGGCGCTGATCAACGCCATCATGCACATCATCCGCGCCGAGGAATCAGTCGGTACGAATGCCTTCATTCCCGCCCACCAGCGATACTGACGATCACTATCGATCCGGGAGCGATCGTGGTAGCCCGAACCACGGGAGCACGCTCTTGTCGAAGTGGGTCATGGCGCAGATCCGGTCGCCTGCGAGGGTGAGGACATAGAGACCGGTCCCGTGGCGAGTGCCGCTCGGGGCGCGCAGGTAGGCGCCGAACGCAGGCTGACCGTTGGCTCGCGTCCGGACGAGGTCGAACCTGCGGCCGGACCGGAAGATGCTGGCGCAGAAGCGCTCCGCGGCGTCTCGGCCCTCGTACTCAAAGGGCATTGGTGGCATCGAGATGAAGACGTCGTCGGTGAGAAGGGCAACCAGCGCGTCGAGGTCGGCGGACTCCCACGCGCTGACGAATCTAGTCACGAGCACATCCTCGGTGGGCGAGTCGGAGCCGGGCGGCGAGTCCTGGCCCGCCGCCGACCAGGAACGTTCCAGGCCGGAGCGTGCCCGTTTGAGAGCGCTGGTGACCGATTCGACGGTCGAGTCCAGCATTTCGGCCACCTCGCTCGCATGGAATCCGAGGACGTCGCGCAGGATCAACACGGCGAGCTGGCGAGGCGGCAGGACCTGAAGGGCAGTAACGAAGGCGAGGGAGATGGACTCAGTCTGCTCGTAGCGGGCCTCTGGGCCGAGTGGCACAGTGGGCGCTCCCTCGAGCAGAGCGTCGGGGAATGGCTCCAGCCAGACGATCTCGCCGAGCCGGGTCGGCTCGGGCGGTTCAACTCTTGGCACGTCCCACTCCTTCGCGGGTCGTCGGCCGGCCGAGCGGCGCGCATTCAGGCACCGGTTGGTGGCGATCCGGTACAGCCAGGTGCGGACCGAGGACCGGCCTTCGAACGCGCCGAAGCCTTGCCAGGCGGCCAGTAGCGTCTCCTGGAGGACGTCCTCGGCGTCCTGGATCGAGCCGAGCATCCGGTAGCAGTGCACCTGCAGTTCCCGGCGGTAGGGCTCGGTCAGCTCTCGGAACGCTTCGCCATCCCCAGCCTGCGCCTGTGCGATCAGTTCGGCTGTCACCGCGGTCACCTTCTCCTCGCACCTCGTCGTACTTCCATCCTGTACAGACACCGGCGAAGGAGCGAACTGGGCGCTTGGTGGGCGCCCAGTTTCCGGTGTCGCGGTGTCTTCATCATCGACGGTCGGGCAGACCCGGGCGTCCCACGGTTGGCGAGAGGAACCAGAGATGATGCTGACGGACAAAGTTGCCGTGATCTACGGAGCCAGCGGCGGGATCGGCGGTGCGGTGGCACGCGCCTTCGCGTACGAGGGCGCCCGGGTCTTTCTCACCGGGCGCGATGGGGCAGCGGTCGAAACAGTTGCCAAGGACATCGTTTCAGCCGGCGGGTCCGCAGCGGCGGAGGAGGTTGACGCTCTCGACGAGCTGGCTCTGGAGACGCACCTGCAGTCGGTGGTCGACAGGACGGGCCGGGTCGACATCTCGTTCAACGCGGTCGGAATCCGGAACGCGGGGATCGTGGGTGTTCCCTTGGCCGAGCTGGACGCCGAGCAGTTCTCCGTAGCAGTCACGACGTACCTGACGTCGTACTTCCTGACAGCACGGCTCGCGGCCCGGTGCATGATTCCACACAAGGCCGGGGTGATCATGACCGTGACCGCGCTCCACTCGCGGACGGGCATCCCGTCTGTGGGAGGTTACGGTCCGGCACAAGCGGCCAAGGAGGCTCTCACTCGTCAGCTGTCCGCTGAGCTCGCACCCCAGGGGATCCGGGTGGTGGGCCTGCGTCCACAGGGCATGCCGGAGACACGCACGATCAAGGACGCCTACGAGCCTCGCGCCAAGGCATCGGGAATGACCTGGGAACAATGGCAGGACCTGCTCGCAAGCAGGACCCATCCGCGCCGCCTGATGACGCTCGAGGAGCTGGCGAACGTGGCAGTCTTCATGGCGTCCGACAAGGCCAGCGGAATGACCGGAACCACGGTCAATCTCACCATGGGCAGCCTGGACGACTGACGCACTTCGCCCTGCCAACCAAGACAGCGCCGGCCCGTGGTTGGGCCGGCGCACGTCATGAAGGTTCGCTTTCAGGCTGCGGGCTACTTGACCTGGGTGGTAGAGCGGGTCTCGATGGCCTTGACGGTGTTGGCGAAGGCCTTCTTCAGGACGCCTTTGCCGATGGTGCCGAGGACGAGTCCGAGGAACCGGCCGCGGATGTTCTTGCCCTGGCGTACGACGATGGCGTCGACGGTGGTGGTGCCGTCGGGCTGGCGGGTGAAGGTGTAGGTGTGGCTGGAGTTGCCGCCCCAGACGTTGGAGTCTGTGGTGACCATGACGATGCTGTTGGGATCGGACCAGTCGTAACGCAGGCGTTCCCAGACACCGCCGGAGCCTTCGGTGACGTCGGCGTACTGCGGGCCGAGTTCGTGGACCTGGAGGTACTCGTCGGCGCTGTTGCCGAAGACCTCCGAACGGCCCGGACCGAAGTCGGTCAGCGCCGCCAGGAACTGCTCGGGTGACGCGGTGGTGTTCGCGTGCAGGTAGATGGTGGACATGGTTACTCCTTGCTGTGGTTGGTGTTCGAGGCCAGAGCCTTGAGGGCCGCAACGTAGATCTCGGAGAAGGATGGGAAGGGCTGGATGGTGTCCCGCAGTACATCGAGCGGGATGCGGGCACGGATCGCGAGCGTGGCCTGCTGCAGCCACTCGCCGGCTTCCGGGCCGAGCGCGTAGGCGCCGGTGAGACGTTCGCCGTCGCTGAGCAGCGTCAGGAATCCGTTGTTGTCGGCGTATTCACGGGTGTACGTCGCTGTTTTCGCCACGTCCCGCAGCGCGATGGTCGCGCTGTAGGTGGCGTCCGTGGCGCCGACCGCCGCGGCCTGCTGGTCGGTGAAGACGACCCGAGGTACGGCGTCGTACTTGGCCTCCCGCGGTTCGCCGAGGATGTTGGCGGCGACGACGCGAGCCTGGTACTTGCCGACGTGGGTGAACTGCCAGATCCCCGTCACGTCGCCCACGGCCCACAATCCTTCCGCGACCTGCAGGTGAGCGTCGACGGGCACGCCGTGGGAGTCGGCCGTGACGCCGACCGTCTCCAACCCGATGCCGTCGACCCGTGGTCGGCGGCCGGTGGCAACCAGCAGCCGGTCGCCGCGAACCTCACGACCGTCGTCCAGCGCGAGGACGTAGTCGTCGCCGTCGCGTCGAGCAGCGCTCGCCCGTCCGCCGAGGATCAGTTCGATGCCGTCGCGGCGCAGTACTTCGCCGAGAGCCTCGCCAAGCGGTGCCGCCTCGCGCGACAGCAACTGCTCGGCGGACTCGACCAGGACGACCTCGCCGCCCAACCGCCGTACCGCCTGCGCCATCTCGACGCCGACGGGCCCGCCGCCGAGTACTACAAGGCGACCTGGGACGGTCTTCATGCTCGTCGCCTCGCGGCTCGTCCAGACGCCGTCGAGCTCACGAAGGCCCGGGATGGGCGGCACGACGGCCTCAGAGCCGTTCGCGAGGACGACGTGATCGGCGGTGTACCGGCGGCCGTCGACCTCGACGACACCTGTTCCGGCCAAGCGCCCGCGGCCGCGGATCAAGTCGATCCCGTTGTCGGCCAGCCATTTCTCCTGGCCGGCGTCGGAGTAGTCGGAGACCATGAAGTCGCGCCAGGCGAGCGCTGCCTCGACGTCGACCGTGGCGGGAGCGGCGGCGTCGTTCGCCGCCTGGGCCGCCTCGCCGGGGCGGAGGAGAGTCTTGGACGGGATGCATGCCCAGTACGAGCATTCGCCTCCGACCAGTTCACGCTCGACGACCGCGACGCGCAGGCCGCCCTCGGCGAGGGCCCCGGCGGCGTGCTCACCGGGGGAGCCGCCGCCGATCACGATGACGTCGTAGTCGCTCATTGCGGGAGCTCCTGGCCGGTCCGCTCGGCGACCATGTAGGTGGCGTACCACTCGGGCCACTTCTCGTCGTACTCGCCGCCGTTGCGCTTCTCGTGCTCGCCGTGGGCCATCGCGGCGCGGAACAGCGCCTGCTGCAGGTCGTCCACCGAGGTGTACGTCGTTTCAGCGGGGTCGACGCGGCCGGGGAGCCGGGTGGTGACTTCCTGCAGCAGCCAGCCGTTGCCGTCGGGGTCGCTGAAGGTCGCGAACGAGCCGTAGCTGGCGCGCTCGTCCGCGGGTCCGCTGATGCGATCTCCCTCGGCCTGGAACTGTGCGCCCGGGGTCGCGGGGTGGAACGCCTCGCTGACCTCGACACCGCGACCCGCGAGCTCTTTCCGCGCGGCCTCGATATCGGAAACGATCAGGTACATGCCCTGGGCCGAGCCCGGCTCCGCGGTGGTGATGTTCGTGCCGAACTGAACCGAGGCCGGTGAACCCGGCGGGGTGAACTGGACGACCCGGAAGCCGTTGTCGAAGGCGAAGTCGGCATCCAGTCGCCACTCCAGCTGCTGGTAGAACGCCTTCGCCTTGTCGACGTCGGTGACGGGGATGACGACGGCCTCGAACTTGAAATCGGTGTTCACTGCTTTCCTCCTGTGGTGGGTGGTTTCATCAATCACTGTTGCGCTGCGGTGGCGGCATCACCCCAGGGGTTGTCCCTGGTGTCGTGCCTGGTCAGGCCGCGGCGGGTTGCCGGTCGAGGAGTGACCAGCGGGGGTCGTCGTCGGCCCAGTGGTTGACGAGGGCGTCGACGGCGAGCTGGTGGAGGGTGGGGTCGAGCACACCGCGGTCGGTCGCTGCGTCGAGCACCTCGAGATACGTGGCGACGGACGCGATCGAGAGCGTCGCGGCGGTCGGCGTCACCGAGGTGGCGACGTCGCGCATGTCGACCAGGGTGAAGGCTCCGACGAGGATCGCGCCCTCAGCTCGCAATTGGCCGGCGAACGCTTCGAGCGCCGTACCTTGCGAGATTGCGTCGTCGACGAGCAGCACTCGCCGGCCCGCTACTTCGGCGCCCCGGACGCGTGGTTCGTGGTCCTCATGGCCGATGTACCCGGGCTTGCGGACGAAGGCGAACGGAAGATCGCCGGCAAGGGCGACCGCTGCTGCGAGCGGGATGCCGCCGGTCTCGGCGCCGACGATCACGTCGGCTCCCAGCCGCCGGGCGAATGTCACCCCCGGTACGGCGAGATCGTGCAGCAACCGCGGGTCGCCGTACGCGTTCTCGACCGACAGTGGGTGCAGCGGGAGCCGGGTCTTCAGGTCCCAGTGCGAGACACCGGGGCGAACCAGGCCCGGGACCGACGCGAGGCGGGCGACCAGGCCGGCCTCTTTGGTTGGTACGGCGAGCCTCACGCGGCGGGGGTTCGCCACGCTCCGCGGAGCTGCAATCTGTTGGGAAGTCATGCCCTGACAGTCGCCCGCCGCAGCCTTCGTCGCGTCTGGGACAGCGCCTGGCGATCTCCCTGGTGGCAACCCTGGCCGCGCATCAGAGTCGCTCAAAGCTCGTCAAATGTTGGACAACTCTTGCACGGGTCGCGGTGGCGGAGGCCGTGAGTCAGTCTCGCCCTGAGTTCGACCATGTCCCGATCCGGGACTTCGTGCCGTTGTTCGTCGAGAGAGGTGCCAAGGCCCGGCTGCGCGAGCTGGCCTAGTCACGATTCGTCCGGAGAGGATTTGCGGCTGGTGTCAGAGAGCGCGGAAGACTCGTTGCAGGAGGCGGGCACGGCATTGCGGCGAGTGGTCGAGATCCTGCGCCGCCGGCCAGCCGACGATGTGGCGGCCAAGGCCTTGGTCGCGGAGTTCCACGAACTCCGAATCCTCATGTCCACCGCCGCCCTGCTCGTGTCGTCGTTCGGCCTGGCTCGGTACGACGGCCTGGACGAGGCCGACGCGGATCTGGCCCTGGCCTCCGACGACCTCAGCCGGGCCGCGGGACACCTGACCGCCGCCCGGCAGAAACTCGACGTCCTGCCTTAGCCCAGCGGCCCTCCCTGGGGTGAAGCCTGGGTCTGTACCAGGTGATCAACCAGTGTCTTCCACTGGGGTGACACGTCAACCACCGACGCACTGTGGTGGCAACGGAGTCCCTCCAAGGATTGGAAGAGACATGAAGCACTTGATGCTCAAGGCACGGAACCTCCTGGTGGCCGCGATCGGCGCCGGTCTGTTGCTGGCGGGCGCGACCACAGCACAGGCCACGGGGACCACTCAGGCCGACAAACCGACGATCGTCCTGCTGCACGGGGCGTATGCCGACGGCTCCAGCTGGTCCGAGGTGACCGGCCGGCTCCAACGCGACGGCTACAACGTCGTGGCGCCCGCCGTACCACTGCGGGGGATCGCGTCCGACACGTCGTACCTGAGCGGCGTTCTCGCGACCATCCCCGGGCCGAAGGTACTGGTCGGTCACTCGTACGGCGGCGCACTGGTCAGTCAGCTGGCTGACACGTCAGGAGTGAAGTCGCTGGTCTACGTGGCCGCGTTCATCCCCGAGGCGGGCGAGACGTTGGGCGCGCTGAACTCGCAGTTCCCGGGCAGTGAACTCGGTCCGGACACGCTGAACGTGATCAGCTACCCGGGTGGCGTCGACCTCGCGCTGAAGCCCGAGACAGCCGGCCCGATCCTGGCCGCGGACATCCCGGTCCGGCAAGGCGCGATCTTCCTCGCCGCTCAGCGTCCGGTCTCGGCCGCGGCCTTCACCGAGCCGGTCCAGAAGACCGCTCCGGCGGCCCTGCCGAAGTACGCCGTGATCCCGACCGGTGACAAGGCCATCGCGCCGGCGGCGGAACGGTTCATGGCGACCCGGGCGAGCGCCAAGCAGGTCGAGATCGCCGGAGCCTCCCACCTGGTCGCAGTGTCGCAGCCCTCGGCAGTGACGGAGGTGATCGAGCGAGCCGCTCGTTGATCATCGCGGCGAACGAACCGGCCGGAGCATCCCGCTCCGGCCGGTTCCTGTGTGTGTTCAGGAAGGCACGAAGAGCTCGAGGGCGATGTTGTCGGGATCCTTGAGGTTGAGGTGCAGCCCGAACGGGCTCGCCTCGATGTCCGAACAGGTCACGCCGTCCGCGATCAGGCCGGCGTGCCAGGCTTCCAGCTCGGACCGTGACGGGACCTGGAACGCGAGGTGGTCCAGCCCGATCCGGGCCGGGTCGAAGCTCTGTCCGGTGGCGTCGGCGTGGTCGCGCAGCGCGATCATCATCCCGGGCCGGGCGACGATGAAGAGCCGGCCGCTGTCGTCCGTGGACGAGAACACCGTCTCGGTTCCGAGCACGCGGTTGTAGAAGTCGACACTACGCTGCGGATCGGTCACGGTCAGCGATACGTGCGAGAAGGCGTCGAGCGCTGGCATCCCCACCCCCTTCAGGGTGATGCCACAGTAATCCTCAGCGCTCGACGCCGTCGTCGACCAGCAGCCAGATGTTGCCGTCGGGATCGCGGAAGGACGCTTGGTCGGATCCGGCCGCGCCTCGGGAGATCGGGCTAGGAGCCGCGCCACGGGACCGCAGGTCGGCGACGGCTGCCGGAAGGTCTTTCACTCTCAGGATCCCGACGGTCGACCCGGGCTCGGCCGGACTGATGCCGGTGCCGATGACGATCGAGCACATGGAGCCAGGCGGGGTGAGTTGGACGACCCGGACATCGCCGTCCGCCTGGTCGGAATCCAGGTGAAATCCCAGGGTGCGGTAGAAGTGCCGGGTCCGGTCGACGTCGGACACGGGTACGACGACGGCCTTGAGCTTGCTGTCCACGGGGGCACTCCTTTGACGATCGTCGTTCCATCGTCTGTCCTGGTCCCGGTCATCGCACCCGTGGAAAACCCTGGTCTGCTTCAGGTGGAGCGCGCCAGTGCGCTGCGGAGCTGCCGGCGGGACGTGATGCCGAGCTTGGAGAACGTCTTGCGCAGGTGCCACTCCACCGTGCGCGGACTGATGTACAGCTGCGCCCCGATCTCGACGTTGGTCAGGCCGTCGCGGGCCAGCCCGGCGATCTGCGCCTCCTGCGAGGTGAGGTCGGTGAGAGTGTCCGGCGTACGTTTGCGAACTGTCTCGCCAGTCGCGAGCAGTTCGTGGCGGGCGCGTTCGGCGAAGGCATCGAGGCCCATCTCCTGCAGCTGTTCATGGGCAGTCCGCAACTGTTCGCGGGCATCCATCCGACGGCCCTCGCGTCGCAGCCACTCGCCGTACAGAAGATGGGCACGGGCGATCTCCACGCGCAGGTTCGTCCGGGTCAGGTGCTCGATGGACTGCCGGTAGGCGTCTTCGTCCCCGCCCAGGAGAGCCCGGACGCGGGCCTCGATTCCGTGTCCCCACTCTGTCGGAGTGGTGGTGACGCGCTCGCTCAGCCAGGCGGCGGCGGAGTCGACGAGTTTGGTGTCGCCGGTCCTGGACGCCGCCTCGGCCAGCTCGGCGACGACCAGTACGCCGTACCCGACGACGTCTTGCTCGAACACCTGCAGCGCAGCGTCTCGGGCGACGTCGTACTTGCCGAGACCGTTGTGCAGGACCGAGTTCGCGTACGACGCGAAGGCCGCCATCCTGCCCTGGCTGTGCTCGGTCGCCTCCCGGATCGTTGCGTCTATCAGCTGCCGGGCCTCTACCTCGTTGCCGCGGTACGCCTCGAGCAGCAGAGCGCCGTACTCGACCTGGGGATTCCCGGTCGCCGCCGCGATCTGGCGGTCCTCGTCGACCAGGCCGGACACTGTGGACAGCTCCCCGGTCAGGCAATGCAGGCTTGCGCGGAAGCTGAGGGCGAACTGGAGTTGCACGAGCGCACCGGTCTCGCGGGCCATCCGGTCCTGCCGGAGGGCGAGCTCGAGAGCGGCGTCGAAGTCCCAGACCTCGATGGCGACGATGCCGCTGACCCGGTTCCCGGCCAGCCAGAGCCAACTGCCGATATCGTCCGTGCCGATATCCGCTCGGCGGGCGTGGTCGAGCGCCCTGATCAGATCCGGCGCGGCGGCGGCATATCCGCGAGTGATCCGCAGTGCAAGAGACTGCAGCAGCAGGTCGGCCGGCGGGTTCGAGTCGACCGGGGGAGGAGCCGCAGCTGCCGCGAACGCCAGGATGCCGGGCGCATCCGGACCGCTGGCCCAGATCGCCGCCGACATCGCCTCGAGATACGTCACCCGCGCCCGGTCGGGATCAAGGTGATCGAGTTGCCTGGCGGCGCCGAGCAGGGTGCGGGCGGCTTCGCGCGCGCGGCCCTGGTCGAACGCGATCTCTCCGCGGAGCCGTTCGGCCTCGGCCTCACAGACCGCGTTCGGTGGTCCGGCGACCGCCCCACCGATCAGGTCGAGCGCCGCCTCGAGCGCGCCCGCACTGCGTTTCGCTGCCGCCGCGGCCAGCAACCGCTGCGCCCGGCGATCCGGGTCGAGCGTCAGCTCCGCCGAACGCTCCAGGAACGCGCCGGCCGCGAAGAAGCCACCGCGTGACTGAGCCCGTACCGCGGAACGCTCGAGCTCTGCGGCGACTTCCTCGTCGGGCATGGGCGTCGCGTGAGCTCTATGCCACGCGCGCCGGTCCGGGTCGAGGTCGGGATCGGTCACGTCGGCGAGCGCATGGTGTACGGCCTGCCGCTCATGCGGTGTCGCCAGCCGGTACGCCGCCGAACGCACCATCGGATGCCGGAACTGGATGTGCCGGCCGAAGGTGATCAGTCCGGACGCGATCGCCGCGGCTGCCGGGTCGGCGCCCAGATCGAGTCGTTCCGCCGCACGCCAGAGCAGAGTCGGATCGCCAAGTGGTTCTGCTGCGGCAGTTAGCAGGAGCAGCCGGGTATCGGCCGGCAGTACCTCGAGGCGTCGTACGAAGCCTTCTTCGATCCGGGCGGCCAACGTCCCCGGGCTGACGCCGTCCGCGAGTTCGGTCAGGCTCCATGCGTGCGGAAGCTCGAGCAGAGCCAGCGGGTTGCCGCGGGTCTCGGCCACGATCCGGTCCCGGACGCGCGGATCGACCGGCCCTGGTAGCACCGAATCGAGCAGGGCACGCGCGTCCGCATCGTCCAGCCCGCGGATCTCGAGCTCGGCCAACCCGGCCAGTTCGTGGTCCTCACCATCGCGGACGGCGAAGACCATGACCACCGACTCGGCCGCCAGTCGGCGCGCGACGAAGGCGAGGATCCGCGCGGACATCCGGTCGAGCCATTGGGCATCGTCGATGACGCACAGGACCGGCTTCTGGGCGGCCGCGTCGGACAGCAGGTTCAGGACGGCGAGACCGACGAGGAAACGGTCCGGCGCTGGTCCGGTCTGTTCGCCGAACGCCGTACCGAGGGCATCGTGCTGCGGACGCGGAAGGCGGTCGACCAGGTCCAGGAACGGCTGGCAGAGCTGATGAAGTCCGGCGTAGGCGAGCTCCATCTCGGACTCCACTCCGACCGCCCGCGCGATCCGGCACGTGTTGCTGCGTGCCACCAGCGACTCGAGTAACGCCGACTTGCCGACACCGGCCTCGCCGCGGAGAACCAGGACCTCACTGCGGCCCGTGCGCGCTGCGCTGATCAGTTCGTCCAGTACGGCGATTTCCCGCCGCCGACCACGCAGTTCACGATCCGCCATGCCCACCCTCGCCGTCACCCGATCGGACCAGATCAGGCTTGCACCCGGAACCGATCCGGCGCAAACGTGGACGCCGACTACGGTCAGCGCAGCCGCGGCCGCCTCGGCCAGCACGGCACTGTCGACCGAGCCGGACGCCAGGACCCACCGGACGCCGACCTCGGGATAGACCGTCTGCCAGATCCGCACCGCGTCCTCGACTGACCTTCCCACGTGTACCAGGGTCAGGCCGACGCCACGGCGTCGCGCGGCACGGAACGCGAACCCCAACGCCTCCGCGGGCCCACGGTCGGCGTCAACGCCGACAACCACGCGACCTGCCGACGGCCCAACCGATCTGTTGGCGGACAACCCGATCAGTGCCACGGAGGACGTCGTACGTCGTGCCAACCGTCGTACCAACGCGCGTTGGAACCTCCTGCTGTGGCTCAGCACCACGAGAGCGTTGCTGCTTGTCCGGGCCTCGCTGACCAATGCCGTGAACTGCCTGCCTGGGTGGACGCTTGTCGAGGTTCGCGGCCGATGAAGATGTTCTGCGCGACCGTCAGGTCGGGCATCAGATTGAACTCCTGATGGATGATGCTGATGCCCAGCTCCTGCGCGTGCCGCGGGCTGGCCGGCTCGAAGCGCTGACCGCCGAGGAAGAACTCGCCCTCGTCGGCGGTGTAGATGCCCGACAGCAGCTTCATCAGGGTGGATTCGCCGGCGCCGTTCTCCCCGACCAGGCTGGTCGCCCGCCACGATCGCGTCCAGCGGCCGACCGGTCCTGGCGTCCAGCCTCCGGCTTCGGTTCGACTTTGCCGCGCACGGTCTTGCGGCCCGCGCGGAACTGCTGATCGGGTCACTGTCGACTTTCTTGCCATTGACAACCAGTACGACGGTGAGGCCGTCGCTGCTGAACAAGCTCAGGACCTGGGATCACGGCCTGGCAGAACGCGGCGAACCCTCAACGTGGGGCTCAGCGAGCGGCTGATGGGTTGTCAGCGGGCGCGGTGTTGTCTATGGTGGCGCCAGGTTGGGAGAACAGCCAGGCGGCCAGGGTGCCGCCGGTGTCGACGGAGATCGAGAATCCCACCGCCTCCAGGTCATCTGCTGCGCTGTGCCGCGCTCGGCCTGATCAGTCGTGACCCGATTCGCCAGCGACACCGTGCAGATCCTGCCGCAGAGCCAGCACGCGAACGCTCAGGGGTGAGAACAGTGGCGTTGATGATTCATTGCAGCGGTGGTCGGCGCGGAGGCAACGACTGGCTGATCGGCGGGGTGGGCTGACGGGTACCGCGGTGATGGTGCCGCGAACGAGATGCAGGTACGTCGACAGGCACGGGCACCCGATCAATCGCAGTACTTGGCTCGCCCTGTCCGAGAGGCGTGAGTACGTGGTGATCGAGTGCGACCGCGTGGCCGGGGGTGGTCAACACGTTCAGATCATGACGATCTGGGTGGGTTTGTGGCCGCCGATCTTCGAGACCTTGGTCCACTGCGCAGGGAGCAGTCGGCCGCATCGATGGACTTGGGCAAGCCTGGGGGAGGCACAAGCCGGCCACGTGCAGATCGTCGGCGAGCTGACCACTCGCCGTGGCATGTTCGCCGAGGAGGAGGCACCTGGGAACTTGTGACCGGGGCAGGGGTGATTGTCACAGACGCATCGTTTGTGTGCGGCCAGGACGGCGGGCCGGGTCACAGCGAGCGTCATTCCTCTCTGCGAGGTACACACAGGCGCCAGGACGTGTGCGGCCAGGAGGGCGGGCCGGGTCACGTCCTGGCGTTCCTCCCAGTGGGGACCATCCACAGGTGAGTCAGCCGCTCAACGAGCCGTTGGAGTCATCGTCATCGAGTGTGCGACTGTCGACGGGCGCTTGTCCGGTGAGCCTGGTGATGAGGTCGGCGGCAACGTCTCGCAGTTTGCGGTTGGTGTTTTGCGAATGGTGGCGCAGCAGGTCGAAGGCCGTCCTGGCGTCACAGTTCTGCTGGCCCATCAGCAGGCCGAGTGCCTGGTCGATCACCGATCGCGAGACCAATGCCCGCTCCAGTTGCTCGCCCAGCTGTGACTGCTGCACCGCTCGTGCCGCGAACGCCAAGGTGGTGGCGGCCTGGTCGGCGACGGCAGCGGCCCGCTCCCGGTCCGCCTCGCTGAAGGAGTTCGGCCGGTCATATCCGTAGAGATTCAAGGCGCCGATGATCTGCTGGTCGACGATCAGCGGAAAGCTGAGAGACGCCGTCACGCCGAGTTCGAGCGCGGAATCATGGTAGCGACGCCAGCGGTAGTCGCTCGCCTGGTCTGCGACATCGACCACTTCGCCGTTCTCCAAGGCGTCCAGGCAAGGGCCTTCACCGAGGCTGTACTGCTGCTCGTCGATCAACGCGGCCCGTGGATCACTGGTCACGATCGTCCGAGGCTGCCCGTCGTACCGGGTCGTCATGCCGCACGAGGCCGGCGAATCCACCACCTTGGCCGCCATCCCCGCCAGCTTGACGAGCAAGTCCTCCAGCCCAGGGCCGCTCAGCAGCAACGAATGCACTGACCCCAGCACATCCACAAGAGGCTCGTCACTTCGCCCATCTGTAGCCACGGTGCCACCGGTTCCTGCCCTGACCGACCTGCTCCCGGCTGCAGGCTGGGCCCTGGGCGGAGGTTGGACAGCAACAGCTGAACAGTGACGGCAGTTCAAACGCTACGCCGCCTGGCGGCGATTACCAGGCTGGCGGATGCTGTCGTCGAGTCGGGCTCTTTCTGGCGGCAATTGCCGTAGCTGATGGAGATGAAGCCTTAGCTGTCGGTGATTCGCCAACGATACGGGGCGGCACGAGCACGCAAGGACGCTGGAAAGAGCGCGGGTGGGCTGTGACGAGTTTCGCAGGACAAGCCAGTACTACGCTGAATACGGCTTCCGCGCTATCTGACGCGGCTGGACATTGGCTGGGGGCCCGAGTTCGGCAGTGGCCACGACTACCATTTCCGACCCGGCCCGCCGCGACGACGCCGTACCGGCCTGGGTTTCGGCCTGTCGGGACTCGCCTGCCTCGCCGTCGTCGTCGTGATGGTCGCCGTCGCCGTCCGCGGGGACAATGCGACCACGACGGCCCCCGCGCCAAGCCCTGCGTTGACGAGCGCGAGCGCGCCGTACCCTGACGCCAACTCCACTGCCGTGAGCCGCAGATCGCCTTGTCTCGCCTAGTCGCAGTGCGGCGGTACTACGCCAACCTGATCGACTGCCTGAACCGCGCGTAGGAGCCGCAGGTCCGCGCTGGGCAAGACGACTTCGCTTCGTCAGTCCACAAGAGGCTGGAGAACCAGCAAGGCTGGGGAGTTATGCGCCGTTCTCCAGGCGGCGCTTGACGGTGTGCTCACTGTCCTGGTGGTTGTTCAGCTGCGCAGATGGTCGGTCGTGACGTTGATGTCGGCGACCTGGCTAGCCAGTGTGGGATGGCTGTCTTCGAGCTTTGCCCCGGCCTCGGTCAGAGGCGCCAGCAGGGCTGCGGCGTCGCTGTCGCCGAGCGCGTGAAGGACTCGCTCCACGCTCGCTTGGGTTGCCGCGTCGAGGTCGTCGAGCGCGGTGATCTGTGCGGCAAGCCGGCGCAGCATGGCCGCGTTGTCCCGGGCCCACTGGATGACGGCGCGCTCACCGGCTCGCCGATCGCGGGCTGCCTGGACTCGTTGTTCGCCGGTCATTCCTTCCTGGTCTGAAGTGTGGGGGTTGAGTCGCAGGAACCGGCGTTCGGCGGCCTGCCGGCTGGCCACGCCGAGCGCGGGAGCAATCGCGGCCCAACTCACTCCCCGGTCCCGGGCCGCACCGATGAGCATCGGCTCCCAGACCGCGAGCTGGTCCTGGACGGACCGTAGCGCCGCCAGCGCGGCCAGAACCTCCGCCGAGCTCGCGGGGTCTGGCTTCGCAGGGCCGAGGAGGTCTGCCTGCTGCGTCAGGCGCCGGACGGTCGCTTCTACTGCGACGATCGTGACCGAGGCGGGGGGCCTCGCTCCGCCTGTCGTTTCGCTGGCTGTCACGGTCACCTCCTCAGTTCCCAATGTCAGCGATTGGATGACGCTCGATACTTGTCGTCGTTCCGTTGACATGCTATAAGGGAAGTGCGTGTTGACACCACCCATGAGTCGATGATCGAGGAGGTGCGGGACGATGTTGATGCGCACAGATCCGTTCCGGGAGTTCGACCGGCTTGCCCAGCAGTTCTTCGGCAGCCAGGCGCCGGGCACGTGGTCGCGGCCGACCGCGATGCCGATGGACGCCTACCGGCAGGGCGATCAGTACGTCGTTTCGTTCGATCTGCCCGGCATCTCGCCGGACGCGATCGACCTGGACGTGGAACGCAACGTGCTCACGGTGAAGGCCGAGCGCAGGCCGCTCGAGCTCGGTGAGGGCGTGGAGATGCAGGTCGCCGAGCGTCCGCTCGGCGTGTTCTCCCGGCAGTTGTTCCTGGGCGACACGCTGGACGCCGACCGCATCGAGGCCAGCTACGAGGCCGGCGTGCTGACGCTGAAGATTCCGATCGCCGAGCAGGCGAAGCCGCGCAAGATCGCGGTCGCAGGCGCCGACAGCGACCGCAAGGAGATCGACGCCTGAACCGGCGACACACCACGCCGGGGCAAGTTGTCGATGGGGTGAGATCGATGACGCTGACTGCACAGCAGGTACGCGACGAGGCCGAGGCATTCCTCGACCTTGCGCTCGCCGATAACGATCTGGTGCGGGCCGAGTTCGATGCCCTGGTCGCTGCCTGCTGGGAGTCGCCCTGCCAGCCGCCCCTCGACAAGCCCTGTCCACCCGTCGGTGGGTGGGCCGCCCGGCCACCGCCCAGGTGGCCGCTCCGACCCGGCATCCCAGTCGGCCACGGGACGCCGCGACGGCCTCATGGCCGCGAGCGCGGTCCTCCGCAGCGCTGGAGCGACTGACGTACCTGATCGATATTCCGGTGCCGGTGGGGAGGTGAGTAGATCCAACAATCGACGAAATCCCTGACCCGGTGATGCGGCCGCCCGCCAGACACACCCTTCGACTCCGCGGCGACGACTTCCCCTTTCTGCCGCCTGTCCTTCCTAGGACGGCAAGCAACGGCGGGCCGCCGCATCACCTCGGTCTGACCCACCCAGCACCTGATCCGAGCTAGGTTCTCGTAGCCCCTGAAGCTTTCAACGGACTGCAGCCATGACCGCGCCACCACTCACCGACCCGTACGCGATTCTCGGCGTGACAGCCGAGGCCTCGGACGACGACCTCGACCATGCCTTCCGTATCCTCGTCCGCCAACTCCACCCCGACACCCGAACATCAACAGAGCCGGACGCTGACGCCGACCTGCGCCTGCAACAGCTCCTCACCGCCTACACAACTCTGCGCGACCCCATCCGCCGTGCCGCCTACGACCGCACCCGAGCCCGGCCGGCAAGCACAAAAGGCGCGTCCACACTGCGACCTCGATTCCCGTCCGCGCCGCAGACCCCCGTGCCGATCCGTTTCGGATCGGCGATCCGGGTGGGACCAGTGCATTGGGAACCGTAACCACAGGGCCACCCCACTCGTGGGACAAATGACCAGATCCGACGTGACGCGGATCCGGCGAGTCTGACCCCGTCATCGCCTGTTGGACGTGGCAATCTCAGTCACGTGCCGGTGGGGCCGAGAGCCGGCGGTATTGTCAGCAGCGAATGTTGTGATCGCCGGTGCGTTGACACGCAATCACGCAAGTTCGTCACTGTGTTGACTGTCCGTAGATACGTGCGACTTGCCGGAGGGACTGGCGAGGCCACGACCGGTCGGCGGGCAACGGCTGGAGACGTGGGGGAGAGTTATGTGGAAGCTGACGCTTCGGTACTTGGGCGTGCGCTGGTGCAGTCGAAGCGGGCGGTGGTCGCAGTGGTCATCGGTGCGTTCATCGCGGGCTCGATCGCAACCTCGCTATGTCGGGTTCTGTTGCTTCGCGCAACGGAGCCGGCAACGGGAAGCACTTCGCCGAGGCGGCGGTAGCGCCCAGCGGGGCAGGCCTGAGCCGTCCGGAACCAAGCGGACCTGTCGAGTCGCGCCGGCTGTCTTGAGGTCGTGGCATCTGTAGGACGATGCCGGCGAGTCGGTTCCGCGGTCGAGGTGACGAGTACTGCCGAACCAGATGGCTTCCATCTGTCGTCCGGCCCGGTCGTAACCTGCGCGTCTCCTTCGGTCACGCGGCTGAAACATGCGCTTCTTACGTTGGGAGTCCACGTCAGCCGCGCGAGGCGGTGAGCCGATGTACGAACACGTCGACCCCTTCATCGGGACCGGCGCCACCGACTTGCCCATGCCCAAGGGCCTGGCCTCGACCTGGTGGTGGCCCAAGCCGCAGGTCGGCAACACCCACCCGGGCGCCATGCACCCCTTCGGGATGGTGTCGGCCTGCCCGTACTCCGGGGCCTACCCGACCGGTTACGGGCTGTACGACTTCAACACCGAGGGCGTGCCCGACCTGTTGTACGACCGCCCGGTCGCCTCCGGCTTCACCCACTTCCAGCAGTCCGGCACCGGCGCGATCCGCAAGTACTACAACTACTTCCAGGTCACCCCGATGCTCGGCCCGCTCGATGACCTGGGCACCACGTGGGACCTGCTGGAGGAGGTGGCCAGGCCCGGCTACTACGCGGCGACGCTGAGTTCGGGGGTGCACTGCGAGGTGACGGTCGGCCCCAAGTCGGCCGTCCACCGGTACACCTTCCCGGCGAATGACGCCGCCCGGATCGTCATCGACGCCTCGACCGGCGGCCTGGCCATCCCGCACAGCCGGACTGTGCCGCTGAAGGCGCACCTGGCGATGCTGGAGCCCGGGGTGGCTCAAGGGGAGATCCACGTCGAGGGGGTGCCGCTGGCTGTGCACCTGGAGGTCGACGCCCCCGGCTGGCGGCAGCTGCTGTGGTACGACCGGCGCCTGATGCCCGGCGGCACTCGCCTCGACTTCGACTACATCCGACCGACCACATTGCGGCCGTTCGGGCTGATGTTCATGGGACCATCGCGCGCCGAGCAGACCGTCGAGGTGCGGCTGGGGTTCTCCCTGCGTGGGTGTGAGACGGCCCGCGACAACCTCCGCGCGGACGTCGGCCGCACGCAGAGCACCTTCGCCAGGCGGCGCGACCGCACGGCAGCCAGCTGGCGCGACCACCTCGGCAAGGTTGAGATCAAGACCGAGTCCGACGACCAGGCAACGGTTTTCGGCACCGCGCTCTACCACTCGCTGGTCAAGCCGTGCTTCGCCCCGGACGAGAGCCCGTCGTGGACGACCGAGGGCCCGTACGCGTTCGACATCTGCACCATGTGGGACATCTACCGCACCCAACTGCCGCTGATGACCACGCTGTTCCCGCAGCGTTCGGTCGCGCTGGCCGGCGCGCTGCTGTCGATCTGCGAGCAGGAGGGCAACCTGCCGATCGGCTACCGGATGGCCAAGGGAGCCGACCGGTTCTCCCGGCAGGGCAGCGCCCTCGCGCACACCTTCTTTGCCGACCTGTGCCAACTGGATCTGCCTGGTATCGACTGGGACTGGGCCATGGTGCACCTGGAGATGGAACTGCGCCGGACGTACGGCGAGGACTACCTGGTGCACGGTGTGGCGCACCCGATCAGCCATACCCTCGACCTGGCGTACGCCTACCACTGCACCGCGGCGATCGCCCACAAGGTGCGCGATCGGCCACTGGCACAGCAGATGCGCGACCTCGCTCAAGGCTGGCGGGCGGCGTACGACCCGGGCACCGGCCTGCTGCGCGACTCGACGTTCTACGAGGGCGGCCGGTGGAACTACTCCTTCCGGCTGCTGCACGACATGCGCGCCCGGATCGCACTCGCCGGCGGTGATGAGGCGTTCGTGGGACTGCTCGACCGGTTCTTCGGGTACGACGCCGCACCGGTCACCCAGCCGGGGGTGGCGCCGAGCGTGGCCGAGATGGACGCCGGGTACGGCCTGTGCCGGTTCGAGGGATTGAACAACGAACCGGACTACGAGGCGCCGTGGTCCTACCACTACGCGGGACGGCCGGACCGAACCGCAGAGGTGGTGCATGCCGCCATCGCCAACCAATTCGGCACCGGCCGGGGCGGGCTGCCAGGAAACGATGACTCCGGCGGGCTCTCTGCGTGGTACGTGTGGGCGACGCTCGGGCTGTTCCCGGTGGCTGGGCAGAACCTGTTCCTGGTCAGCGCGCCGGCCGTGGCGGAGTCCACGACCCGGCTGCCGGACCGCGATCTGTCGATCACCACCACAGGATTCGAGCCGGTCGAGGCAGGCGGACCGGTCTCCTACGTCCAATCCATCACGGTGGACGGCAAGACACTCGAACGCCCCTGGATCTCCGGCCGGGAACTGCGGCACATCCGCAACCTGCACATCGAACTCGGCCCTCAGCCCTCCGGCTGGGGCACCCGGATCAGGCCACCATCCACATCCGACCCGCTACACGCCATTGGAGGTGAGGCATGAACATCGCCGACAACACGCTCACCCCTTCCACACCCAACCGCCGCCTGGTCATTGTTGTCCGCGCCGACCCGGTGATCTGCGGGCACTCCGGTGAGGCGAGGTGCCTCGCGGAGGTTGCGCTCACCCGCGGGTTCGACGATGTGCGGATCGTGACCTGGCCGCTGGACGCGCTGGAGGCGGCCGGACTGCCGTTGAAACCGCTCGATCGCGTGCTGCCGTACAGCCCTGGCATCACCGTGGAGCGGCCCGATCCCGTTGGCGACTACCGGGTTCCGGACGGGCGCTACCTGTCCGGGCTCATCGGGCGGCTGGTCGAGCTGTTCAGCGACGGGGTGCCGACGGTGGCGATGTCGCTGTACCTGAGCCCGCATGCGATCGCCGTGCAGGAGGCCGCCCAGGTGGCGCGCGGGATCGGGCCCGCACGGGTCACTACGGTGGCTGAGGCGGTGGGCTCCGACATCACCAACGTGGTGCGCGAGTGTGTGGCCACCGGCCGGTTCGGGGCGGCCGCGCACATCCTGTCGGTCTACCTGGCGGCCGACCACTGCGTGGCGGTGTCGGAGTACACCAGGGACCTGATCGTGGCCTCGGCGGCGGCCCTCGACGCCATGCACGGTACGACGTTCGCGCAGCGCTGCCGGGAGCGGATCGCCATCTCCTACCCGGCGGTCGACTCCTGGTCCTACCTGTCGCTCACCGATGACAGGATCGCCGAAACTCTGACCAGACGCGGCCTTTCGCGGGACGGGTACGTGCTGTTCCTGTCCCGGATCGCCTCGGCGAAGGGGGTCGACGACCTGATCGACGCCTACGTCGGGTCGCGGTCGGCCGAGCGGGTGCAACTGATCCTGGCCGGGCGCGGGCCGCAGGAAGACGAGGTGGTGGCGCGGGTGGTGGCGCGGGGCCTGGGCGAGCGGGTGCAGGTGCTGACCGACGTGGACGACGCGGAGAAGCCGGCGCTGATGGCCGGGAGCGCGGCGTTCGTGCTGCCGACCCGCGAGCAGCCGGAGTTCGTGGAGACGTTCGGGATCGCGCTGGTCGAGAAGGCTCTCGCCGGCGGTGGGCCGATCATCACCTGCGCGACCGGCGGCGTACCCGAGGCGGTCGGTGATACGGCCCTGCTGGTGCCGCAGCGTGACCCGGATACCCTGCGGACCGTGCTTGACGAGGTCGTGTGCGACTGGACCCGCGAGCAGCGGGCGGGGGCTGAGCGGCGCGCGCGGGCGTACGCGTTGCAGTTCGACCGGGTTGCGGTGTTCGACCGCCTCGTGGCGCTCGCCGAGCCTCACGCCATCCACGTCGCCTGAGCTCGATCTGCTGGTCGCGGGGGCCATCCCTGCACCGTGAAGACACGGTGCGAGTACTGCTTGAGGCCGACGACCCCGGTCGAAGTTGCGATGACTCGCCAGGAGTTGGAGGCGTATCTCGGAGCTCGGCGACATGGCGAAGGCTCTCGACAAGGCTCAGCCAGAGGAGATGAGCGAGCTGTATGCGTCGCTGCGATTGTCGCTGACGTACCACCACGTCGAGCAGATCGTCGACGTTGAGGTCTGTGGCCGGGTTTCGATGTTCTTGAGGGTTTCGACCGCGGGCTGCTTGATGAGCTTGTTGTCGAGATCGTCCTCCGGCTGGTTGAGCAGGAGCGGATCGGTCCCATCTGGAGGATGGCCAACCTGAGGACGGCTGCCGGTGGGTGGGCGTCGCTCGTGGGACAGTTGTCCAACGATGACGATCTTCACGTTCCACCTCGCGGAGCTCCGTCCGACGACGACGGCGGGGGCACTGTGGAAGGCGCCGACTGTGCCTTCCACGCCCGGGTTGCGGTACGCCGAGTGCCTGGCGCTGATGCGCCTTGGTGCGCCGACCGTCTCGCCGGCCCGGATGCAGTTGCGTCGGATGGCGATGTTCGCGCGGTGGGAGGACGAGGCGGCGGTCGAGACCTTCCTGGCGGACCACCCCCTGGGCAGGGAGGTGGCGGCAGGCTGGCATGTGCGCATGCAGTTCCTGCGTCGCTGGTCGCGGCTTGCGGCGTTGCCCGACCTGCCGGCGAGAGCGGGGGAGTGGGGCCCTGCCGAACCTGTCGTGGCGGTCACGCTGGCCCGGATGCGCCTCCTGGAGGTGCCGAGGTTCCTTAAGTGGGGCAAGCCTGTGGAGCGGCTGGTTCGCGACCATCCGGGGACCACGCTGGCGCTGGCCGCGATGCGCCCGCCCCGGACGATCTCTACGTTCTCGGTCTGGCGGTCTGTGCGGGAGATGGAGGAGATGGTCCACGGTCACAGCACTGTCCCGGATCCCGACCGTCATGCCGCCGCGATGGCCGAACGCCGGCGCAGGGACTTCCACCACGAGTTCGCCACCCTGCGGTTTCGGCCGCTGTCGGAGCACGGCTCGTGGCAGGGGCGGAGCGGGATCGTTCCCCGGTAGGGCGCGCTTCCGGTCGGGTCGGTCCAGCGGTGAAATCCGGTGGTCCGGCATCGCCGATCCCCTTACGCTTGGTTCGAACTGGGCGCCGCCGCGACACCGTGGCAGGCGCTTTGACGAGTGAGGGGAGCCCCGGCCGTGCGTTACAGCATCGCTGTGAGTGTTCCCCGGTCACGGTACGACGTGATCCTGGTGTCTTCGTGTGTCAGGTGCCGGCTGCGCGGTCGGCTCCTGTCCGTGACGAACTGACCCAGCCTGTCCTGCAGGCGGCTGCATGCTGAGCCGCCGCTGGGGCTGTGGCGCATGGCCTGACCGCAGGCCGCTTCGTCCGCGAATCGCGCCGTCCTGCTCCGGATCATCCGAAAGGCCATCGGCCCATGCGTACAAACCTTGACCACCGTCAACAGAACCGCTCGCTGTCCGGCCTGCGCAACGTCGGCATTCTCGCCCATGTCGATGCCGGCAAGACCACCGTCACCGAACGGATCCTGTACCTCACCGGCACCATTCACAAGCGCGGTGAGGTCCACGACGGCACGACCGTCACCGACTTCGACTCGCAGGAACGCGATCGTGGGATCACGATCTTCGCCGCGGCCGTCAGTTGCGACTGGGACGGGTACTCGATCAACCTGATCGACACCCCGGGCCACGTCGACTTCTCTGACGAGGTGGAGCGCTCGCTGCGGGTGCTCGACGGTGCCGTCGCATTGTTCGACGCCGTCGCGGGAGTCGAACCGCAGAGCGAGTCGGTCTGGCGGCAGGCCGACCGGCACGGAGTGCCACGGATCGCGTTCGTCAACAAGATGGACCGCCCCGGCGCCGACCTCGACGCAGCGCTGGACTCGATCCGCGAGCGGTTGCACGTGACCCCGCTGGCGGTCCAGTTGCCGATCGGGAAGGAGGCCGAGTTCAGCGGAGTGATCGACCTGCTCAGGATGCGGGCGTACGTCTGGGTCGACGGCAGTGACACCTTTGCGGACGGCCCTGTGCCCGAAGCCCTTCTGGAACAGGCGAAGCGACGGCGTCGGCTGCTCGAGGAGACCGTCGCCGAGCTCCACCCGGTCGCGCTGGACGAGTTCTATGCGCGGTCAACGGTCTCGGCGGAGACGCTAGCTGCCGCACTGCGGGACCTGACCCGGTCTGGTACCGGCGTGGTGGTGCTGTGCGGGTCGGCGTACCGCAACCGCGGGATCGAGCCGCTGCTGGACGCCGTCGTCGCCTATCTGCCTTCGCCGCAGGAGGTGCCCGCGGTGCGCGGTATGTCGGACGGTGTCGTACAGGAGCGGGTCGCCGACCCGACGGCCCCGTTCGCGGCGCTCGTGTTCAAGGTCAGCTCGACCGCCACCGGGCGGCTCACGTACCTGCGGGTGTATTCGGGAACGATTCGGAAGGGAGAAACGGTGGTGGACGCGGGCGCGGGACGCACTGAGCGGATCAGCCGGATCCTGCGGGTGCAGGCCGACCAGCACGCGGAGGTCCAGCAGGCGTTCGCCGGAGACATCGTCGCGGTCGTCGGGCCGAAGTCCGCACGAAGCGGCGCCACCCTGTGCGCGCCGGCGGCACCGTTGGTTCTCGAACCGCCGGCCGTGGCAGACCCGGTCGTTTCCGTGGCAGTCGAGGCCCGCAGGAGCGCCGACACCGACCGGCTCGCGTCGGCACTGACGCGGCTGGCCGATGAGGACCTCTCGCTGACGGTCCGGACCGATTCCGAGACCGGTCAGACGCTGTTGTCAGGCATGGGTGAGCTGCACCTCGAGGTCGCGGTGGAGAAGATACGTCGTGCTCACGGGCTGGAGGTCGGGGTCGGCCGGCCGCAGGTGACCTACCGTGAGACAGTCGCGCGCGGGGTGTCCGGGCTGGTGTACCGGCACGTCAAGCAGGACGGCGGGGCCGGTCAGTTCGCCGAGATCACCCTCGACGTGGAACCGCTGGAGATGGCTGATGACGACAGCGCGAAGGACTTCGCGTTCCGGTCGGTCGTCGTCGGTGGACGGGTGCCGCAGGAGTATGTCCGCGCGGTCGAAGCAGGCTGCCGGGATGCTCTGGCCCAGGGGCCCCTCGGCGGGCACCCGGTGACCGGGGTGCGGGTCACGCTGACGGATGGAGCCACCCATCCGAAGGACTCGTCGGAGATGGCGTTCCGTACGGCGGGCCGGCTGGGGCTCCGGGAAGCGCTGCGTGCCAGTGCGATGGTGCTGCTGGAACCGGTCGCCGAGGTCACGGCGACCGTGCCTGAGGATGCCGTCGGCGGCGTGCTCGGCGACCTGGCGGCACGGCGTGGCCGGATTTCGGGTTCGACCGCGCGACCGGGCACGATGGTGGTCGTCGCCACCGTCCCGCTGGCCGAGTTGTTCGGTTATGCAACGCAGTTGCGCAGCCGGACCCAGGGCCGGGGAACCTTCACCACCCGAACCACCGGCTACGTCCCGGCACCAGGCGCGAGGTCCGGGGAAACTCCGTCCCGGTAGAGCCAAGCAGGGCCCTCACAGGCCCGCCCACGGGCGGGCCTGTGAGGGCCCATGGTCAGGAAGATGCCCTGGACGCGGCTGTCGCCTGCGTGCAGCGTTTGCGTGCACGGGGTTGCCTTTGCTGCCTGCCAGGTGGCCGAACCTTACGCCTGGGCGGTGCCTGGGTAGCCGGGCATGCCGCGGCGTTGGGTCCAGCTGGCGCCCCAGTGGGCAACGTCGAGGATGGCGGCGAAGACGACCCAGAACCAGTCGAAGCCGGTGAGGCCGCCGCCCGTGTAGAGGACGACGTACATGAGGGTCGCGAAGGGGAGGAAGATGAGGCCGAGCAGCGGCCAGAACCAGCCGTCGAAGGCTTCGTCCACCAGTCTGGGGCGCGCGATCCACACAATCAGCAGAGCGAAGCGCGGAAAGACGCCGGCAAACAAGGCGAACAAGCAGCCCATGTCATTCCTCTCGCGCATTCCTGGTCGGCCCACCGGGGTCGACGGTTGACTTGGATCGTTGCGTGAGAGCTGACGGTGAGCATCATCCGTGCGGGGTGAATTGATCCGGGGTGGCACGCCGCTCGGAGCACGTAGTCCGCCCGGGGTGAGGCTTCCCAGGAGGGCCGGCGGCATTGTGACGAGAGGTACGTCGTACCGCGTGCGGCCGTGGTCGCCTGATCAAGAGGAGAGACCCGTGGGATCTGACATCAAGGCCCCAGTCGACCTGTACATCGCTGCGTACCCGGACGCGGGCGCAGCGCAAGGTGATTGGGACGCTATCAAGCAAGCTGCCTCGGACGATGTGATCAAGGTCGACGGGCTCGTCCTGGTCAGTCGTGCCGCGGACGGCAAGATCAACGTCGACGACGATTTCCACACCGCCCGGAAAGGCGCTGTCTGGGGCGCGGTCGGTGGTGCCGTTATCGGCCTCATCTTCCCACCCAGCCTGCTGGCCGGCGCAGCGGTCGGTGCGGGCGCGGGACTTGGCGTAGGTGGCCTCAAGTCCCATCGAGAGAAGAAGGCGATCAAGGCCGACGTCGAAGACACCCTGCCACCCAACAGTTCGGGAATCGTGGCGCTGTTCGAGGAATCGTGGGTCACCGATGTCGACAAGACGCTGTCGCATGCGGCCAAGATCACCAAGCACGAGGTCGACGCGGACAGCGCGGCGGAGGTGAAGAACACGGCGAAGTAGTCCCGAGGAGACTGTCAGGGAAGCTGATCCATCACGAGGAGAGCCACAATGAAGGACTACCCGTTGATCGCGGACCACGGACTGATCGGGGACCTGCAGACCGCCGCCCTCGTCAGCACGGACGGCTCGATCGACTGGTTCTGCGCACCCCGCTTCGACTCGCCGAGTGTGTTCGGGGCGCTGCTGGACCACGAAAAGGGCGGCCACTCCCGGATCCGGCCAGCGCATGGAACCTTCGAAACCAAGCAGCTGTACTTTCCGGACACGGCGATCCTCATCACGCGCTTCCTCACCGAGGCCGGTGTCGGCGAGGTGATCGACTTCATGCCGGCGACGAGCAGTTCGCACGCGACCCAGAGCCATCGGATCGTGCGGCTGCTTCGTTGCGTCCGCGGCCGGATGACGTTCGACCTGGACATCGCACCGCGGTTCGACTATGGGCGCAAGGCTCATCAGTGGCACGCGACCGAACACGGCGGTGTCTGCACGAGCGACGGCTCGACGCTGACCGTCCACATCGTGCGTGAGCCCGACGACGCACGTCTGTCTCGGCCGCGGGTGGACGACACCGGCGACGTACAGGTGTCGTTCACCTTGGAGGCGGGGCAACAGCGCGGGGTGATGCTCGAGACCGCGGCCGACGGGCCGCCGCGGGAGATCAGGGCCGCCGAGGCGCAGCAGTTGTTCGACGACACGGCCGCCTTCTGGCGGACGTGGTTGGCGCAGTCCACCTACGCAGGTCGCTGGCGCGAGATGCTCCAGCGGTCGGCGATCACGCTGAAGCTGATGACCTACGCGCCGACCGGTGGCTTGGTGGCCGCGCCGACGGCCGCGCTGCCGGAGCAGATCGGCGGGGAGCGGAACTGGGACTACCGCTACACCTGGATCCGGGACGCGTCGTTCTCCATCTACGCCCTGCTGCGGATGGGGTTCACCGAGGAGGCAGCTGCCTTCAGCGGCTGGCTGCGGGATCGCGTGAAGGAGAAGGCCGGCGGGGCCAGTGGACCGCTGAACATCATGTACCGCGTTGACGGATCCTCCGACCTGAGTGAGGAGACCCTGAAGCACTGGGAGGGCTACCGCGGCTCCCGCCCGGTGCACATCGGCAACGGCGCTGCCGATCAGTTGCAGCTGGACATCTACGGCGAAGCGCTGGACAGCATCTACTTCGCCGACCAGCGTGGGCTCGCCATGGGCCACGAGGGTTGGCTCGCAGTCCGGGACCTGCTCGACTGGCTCACCGACAACTGGGACCAGCCCGAGGAGGGCATCTGGGAGACCCGGGGCGGGCGCAAGGACTTCACCTATGGCCGGGTCATGTGCTGGTCGGCGTTCGACCGGGCGATCCGGCTCGCCACCACCCGGTCGCGGCCAGCACCGCTGGACCGGTGGACCCGCGCCCGGGACGCGATCTACGACCAGGTCATGGACCGTGGATGGGACCCGGAACGCGGTGCGTTCGTCCAGCAGTACGGCAGCAAGGTGCTCGACTCGTCACTGCTGCGGATGCCCACGGTGGGGTTCATCACCCCACGGGATCCGCTGTGGCTGTCGACGCTGCGGGCGATGGACTCCGAGCTGGTCACCGACAGCCTCGTCTACCGCTACAACCCTGAGGCATCGCCGGACGGCCTCCGCGGCTCGGAGGGCACGTTCTCGCTGTGCACGTTCATGTACGTCGACGCGCTCGGCAAGGCCGGCCGGATCGACGACGCGCGGCTGACCTTCGAGAAGATGCTCACCTACGCCAACCACCTCGGCCTGTACTCCGAGGAGATCGCGCTCACCGGCGAGCAGATCGGCAACTTCCCCCAGGCGTTCACCCACCTCGCCCTGGTCGACGCCGCGATGACCCTGGACGCCCAGCTCGACCGAAAACAACGGCCAGAGAGCTGACACTCCAGCATGGGCGACGTGATCGGCGAGATCCTTCCGCTCGCGCTGGTTGTCGCGATCAGCCCGATCCCCATCATCGCGGCGATTCTCATGCTGTTGTCGCCGAACGCGAAAACAACCGGCGTCGGGTTCCTCGTCGGCTGGATCGCCGGGGTCGTCATCGCGGTCACCGCATTCACCGTGCTCTCCGCACTCCTGCCCGAGGACGATTCCGATACCTCGAAGCCGATCCAGGGCACGATCAAACTCGCCCTCGGCGTGCTTCTGATCCTCTTGGCCGCCAAACAATGGCGGGCCCGGCCCCGCGGCCAGGTGACGCCGGAGTTGCCGAAGTGGATGTCGGCAATCGACACCCTGACCCCGGTCAAGGGCCTCGGGCTCGGCTTTCTCCTGTCAGCACTGAACCCCAAGAACCTCATCATGGCCGCTGGGGCGGGCATCGCGATCGGTGGTGGCGACCTCGGCACCGGTCAGACCGTCGTCGTCATCGTCGTCTTCACGGCGATCGCCGCGGGTACCGTCGCGGTGCCCGTCATCGCCTACCTTGCGGCCGCCGACCGGATGGTCCAACCGCTCGAGACTCTGCGCGGACGGCTGGTCCAGGAGAACGCTGTCGTCATGGCGGTCCTTCTCCTCGTCATCGGTGTGGTCATGATCGGCAAGGGAATAGGGAGCTTCTAGCCGCCGCGGACTGTGCCTGAGGCTTCGTCGGCGAAGACGGTTGCCCAGTCGTTCTTGATGCTGACTACCGTCCAATGCTGTGCGCGGGCCTGCTCGAGCGACGTCTCGGCGCCTGAGGTGTAGCTGAACTCGCGTTCGTCGTCGTCATGCAGGATCAGCAGCCGTAGTCCGGGACGCTGGGGACGTCCGGCATACCGGAGCATCGGGATGTCGCCGTTGGAGTTGCCAGCGGCAACGACAGGCCGTCGGCCGACCCGGCTCCAGATGCGTACCGGTTTCATGGGGCCGTCGTCGAAGGTGTCCATCTCCGCCTGGTAGACGACCGATCCTCCGGTGTCGTCGTCCTGGTACCGGAGGCCGGCCGAGGTGCCGATGATGCGCTCGGCCGGGATGCCGTAGATCTCCTCGGTGATCGGTCGCATGAAGTCGCGGTCGCCTCCGGACGCGATGTACGTCGTGAACCCGTAGGACTCCAGGTAGTGCAAGAGTTCGACCATCGGGAGATAGGTGCAGTCCTGGAGCAGCCGGCCGAGCGTCGGGTGGCGCGTCGTCAGGAAGAAGCGGTCGGCCAGTTCTGCGTAGGTGTCGACACTCATCGCAGCGAACGCCTGAAGCATGCCGCCCAGGAGCACCTTCACGTCGCGGTCGTCGCCGTGGTAGTGCCTGGTGATCACGCCCCCGAGCCAGGCGTAGTCCTTGTCCCGGGCAGCCTGCCACGGCTGACGTGTGCGAAGGGCTGGGTCCTGCTCGGCCATCTCGGCGAGCCGCTGCAGGATGAAGCCGAGTTCGGCCGGCATCGGCTTCTCACACCACAGTGTGCCGTCGTTGTCGAAGACCGCGATCCGCTCGGAGGGCGGAACGTACTGCGCTCCGCCCTCCTGCACGGCCCGGTCGACGAAGTCCACGATCGCCTGTCGGGTCGGGGTGTCTCGCCAGGACGACAGCAGGACGGCCGACCGCACAGCTCCTTCGTGCTTCATCTTCATGGCTCCTACTCGCGGATGAACCGGGCTCACTGCCGGGAACCCTCGTCGTCAGCCTCCGGTTGCGGACTGCGCCAGCTCGCGCCCGTCTGCCGTACGTACTCCGCGACAGCCTCGTCGAGCGTCGGGTGGAAGTGCGCCGGGTTGATCGTGCGGGTGAGTTCGTACCGCTCGATCTTCTCGCGCACCGGATCTTTCAGCTCAGCGAAGACCAGGGACACACCGCGCGCGTTGAGCCAGGCGTCCAGGTCCTGCAGCATGTCGGAGGCTGTGGTGTCGACGTCTGTGATCGGTTCGGCGGCCACGATGATCCAGCGGAGGCCGGGATCATCGGCAGCGATCTCCCGCACCTTCTCACTGAACATCCGCGCGTTCGCGAAGATCAGGGGCGCGTCGAAGCGGTAGACGACCAGACCGGGCAGGAGCTGGGCGTCGGGGTAGCTGTCGGTGTCGTGCAGGCCCGCGATTCCCTCCACCCGGCCGAGCTCGGCCTGGTGCGGCCACCAGGCGCGGCGGAAGACGTTGAGGATGGACAGACCGACGGCGACGAGAATGCCGGGCAGTACTCCGAGGAGGGCCACGCCGAGCAGCGCGATGATGGACAGCGCGAACTCTGTCCGGCGCTGATGCCACAGCCGGCGCGTCCCGGGGATGTCGGCCAGCGACAGCGCGGCCGCGATGACGATCGCGCCCAAGGTGGGCTGAGGCACGTACTGCATCAGGGAGGTGGCGAAGACCAGGACCATGGTGATCATCCCGGCGCCGACGATGCCGGTCACCTGGGACCGGGAGCCGGCCTGCTCGGCGACGGCGGTGCGCGACCCGCTGGTGCTGACCGGGAAGCCCTGGAACAACCCGGCCGCGATGTTGGCGGCACCGATGCCGACCATCTCCTGGTTTCCGCGCACCCGATCGCCTTTGCGCGCGGCGAACGCCGATGCCGTCGACATCGTGTCGGCGAGCGCGACGACGGCGATGGCGAGCGCTCCGGCGAGCAGCGGCGGCAGATCGTCCCAGCTGACCGCTGGGACCGTGAAGGGCGGAAAACCTTGTGGGAGCACGCCGACCGTGTCGACGTCCTGCGACTCCAGGTCGAACGCGTTGACCAGTACGGCGGCCAGCACCACGACGATGAGCACGCTCGGCAGCTTGGGCAGCAGTCGATTCAGCAGCAGGATGCCGACGAGCGAACCCACCCCGAGGACCGCGGCCGTCGCGTTGGCCTCGCCGTCCGCGAGCCCCGACAAGAAGGCGCGCGCCTCGGCCACCAGCCCGTCGGCATCGACCGAGAACCCGAACAGCTTGGCCAACTGACCGATCACGATGGTCAGCGCGAGCCCGTTCATGTAGCCGATCTGGGTCGGCTTCGACAGCAGGTCCGCCACGAACCCGAACCGCGCCACCCCGGCGACCACCATCACCACACCGACCATCACGGCCAGCATCGAGGCGAGCGCGACGGCCCGAGCGGGGTCACCGTTGGCGAGCAGGAGTGGCGCGATCGTTGCCGCGATCATCGGACCCAGGGACGAGTCGGGACCGAGCACCAGCACTCTGGAGGGTCCGAAGACCGCGTAGCCGAGCAGGCACAGGATCGAGGTGTACAACCCGGTCACAGGCGGCAGACCGGCAAGTTCGGCGTACGCCATCCCCTGTGGCACCAGCAGCGCCGACAGCACGAGGCCGGCGACGATGTCCTTCGGCAACCACGCCCGCTCGTACGACCTGGCCACGCCCACAGCAGGCACATACTCCTGCCACCAAGAAGGTTTCACATCGGGGCGTTCCTCGACGGCACCCATGGCGGTCAGCCGATCGGCCTAGGTCGCCGCGAACGGATCGGCCGCCGCGCCCTCAGGAGCCTGTTCTTCAAGGGTCCCCTTGATCTCCTGCAGCGCCTTCCGTGCTTTCTTGCCGACCTTGGGATAACGGGGATCGATCTCGATCAGCGTGTTGGCGATCACCGCGGCGGCGGCGATGCGGGCGTACCACTTACGGTCGGCGGGAATCACGTACCACGGCGCCCACTCGGTGCTGGTCCTGGACAGCATCCGCGAGAACGCATTCTGGTAGTCGTCCCAGTACTCGCGCTCGCGGATGTCGGCCGCGGAGAACTTCCAGTTGTGGTCGCGCAGGTCGATCCGCCGCAGGAAGCGGATCCGCTGCTCCTCCCGGGAGAGGTTCAAGAAGAGCTTCACGATCTTGATGCCGTTGTCGCTGAGGGTTCGCTCCCACTCGTTGATCTCGCGATAACGCCTCTTCCAGAGTCCCTGGCGGGTGCCCGGCGGAAGCTTCTGGCGGTCGAGGAGCTCCGGATGCACGCGGACGACGAGCACCTCCTCGTAGTGCGAGCGGTTGAAGATGCCGATCTCACCGCGAGCCGGTAGGCGCAGCCCGTAGCGCCACAGATAGTCGTGATCCAGCTCCTCGCTGGAGGGGACCTTGAAGCTGTTCACCGACACACCCTGGGGATTGACCCCGGTCATGACGTGGCGGATCGTGCCGTCCTTCCCGCCGGCGTCGAGCGCCTGCAGCACCACCAGGACGCCATGGGTGTGCTGCGCGTACAGCCTGGACTGATATTCGGCCAACAGTTCGGTCCCCTGGACCAGCAGTTTGCGGCCGCGCTTCTTGGAACGGATCATGCCCCTGAAGTCCGGCTCGAAGTCCCTGGCCAGGCTGACCTTCGAGCCCGGTTCGACCCGGAACGGCTCGATGAAGTCGGCGATCCGCTGCTCGCGAGATGTCATTCGGTGGCTCCTACCTTTCGGTGCGCCTGGCACGAGCCGGCGCGACGGCGTGCTCCGGGCTGAGTGTCGGCCGCGTCCGCAGCCGCCGCCTCCGGACCAGCTTGTCCAACTCGACGACGATCGGGAGGAGCGCGGCCAGGCCGAAGCAGGTCACCCATTGGCGCGGACTGAGCGTGACGGTGAGCATCCCGTCCTGGAGCGTCGGAAGCTGAGTCGCGAGGAACAAGAGGACAACGGGGATCAGGCCGATCGCCAGCGCCTTCACGATCGGTGGTGTCAATCCGCTGGCCGGGGCGCGCCGGTTGACCACCGCGTTGAACACGGTCCCCAGGCCCATCACCACGAACGTCATCGTCAGCGAGACGGTGCCCTGTGTCGTACTCGGGTCGTCCGGCCCCGCCACCAGCGGTACCAGTGCGGCCAGGAAGAGCACGCAGGCGTAGACGACCCACCTGATCACCGCGTTCCGATTCGTGATCGGTACGGCGGGATCGCGCGGCGGACGGTGCATCACGTCGGGATCACCGGGGTCGACAGCGATGATCACGACACCCACGGCCGTGGCGAAGAACAGCAGGAAAAGGACCATCGACGGAGTCATCGCCACGCCGTCGTTGATGTCGAACACGGTGGCGGCGAGGAAGAGGAGGACCAGCGACAGCAGCTGCGTCATCTGGTACCGCACGTACGAGACGACCTTGCCGTAGACGCGCCGACCGATCTCGACGGCGTGCACGAGGGTGCCGAAGTTGTCGTCGGTCAGCACCATGCGTGCGGCCTGCTTGGTCACCTCGCTGCCGCTTCCCATCGCCACCCCGATGTCGGCCTGTTTGAGAGCGGCCGCATCGTTGACGGCGTCGCCCGTCATCGCGACGATCAGGCCCTGCTCCTGCATGGCCCGGGCGAGCCGGAGCTTGTCCTCGGGAGTGACCCGCCCGAACACGTGCAACTCGGGCAACTGCTGCTTCAGCTGCTCGTCGGTGAGTGCCCGCAGTTCCGCGCCGCTGATCGCCCCGGGACCGAGGCCAAGCTGCTCGCCGATCGCCTGAGCGGTGATCGCGTGATCACCAGTGATCATGCGTACGTCGATGCCGGCCGCGAGCGCCGTACCGACCGCACTCTTCGCCTCGGCGCGCAGCGGGTCGATGATGCCGGCCATCCCGACGAACGACAGTCCCTTGGTCAAGGACATCGGATCGTCGGTCATTGCGGTCAGCTCGTGGTCGGCAACCAGGCGGGCAGCGAACGCGAGGACGCGCAGGCCCTTCTGCCCCATCCGCAGGTTGGCCTCGTCGATGCCGTCCCGCGACTGCGTGATCGGGACCTGCGAGCCGCTGAGCGGTCCGCCCGCCTCGCTGCAGCGCGCCACGACGACATCGGGCGCGCCCTTGACCAGCTCGATGAGATGCTCGACGCCGTCGACGCTCACCCGGTGGAACGTCGCCATGAACTTGTACTCGGAATCGAACGGAACCTCTGCCAGCCGCGGGTAGGTACGCCGCGTCTCCTCCGCGTCGACGCCGAGTTTCGCGGCCAGCACTACGAGCGCGGCCTCGGTCGGATCGCCGATCACCGATCCGTCGTCGCCGACCACTGCGTCGCTGTCGAGGGCGAGTCCGAGACCGAGGCGGGTGAAGTCCGGCACGGGGACGCCGGCCACCGAATGGATCGCGCCGCTCTTTCGGTAGCCCTCGCCGTCGACGCTGAACCACGACCCGCTCGCGTACAACGTCGAGACCATCATCTGGTTCAACGTGAGCGTCCCGGTCTTGTCGGTGTTGATCACACTGGTCGCACCGAGAGTCTCGACATCGGTGAGGTTCTTCACCACGGCCTTCGCCTCGGCCAGTTGCTTCGCGCCGAGCGAGAGCAGGCCCGAGACGAACGCCGGCATACCGGTCGGGAGCGCCGAGATGGCCATCGCGGTGCCGAGCAGCAGCAGGTCCTTGCCTGGAGTCCCGCGGATCAAGCCGACCACCACGATGACCGCGACGGCACCCCAGGCAATGATCCCCAGAACCTTCGTCAGCGAGTCCAGCTCGCGCTGGAGCGGCGACCGAGTGCGCTTCACCGAGGTGAGCATTGTCGCGATCCGGCCCATCTGTGTCTGCATGCCGGTCGCGGTGACCACGATCGTGCCAGTGCCCCGCGTCACTGAGGTGTTCTGGAACAGCATGTTGGTCTGGTCGCCGAGACCGACGTCGTCGGCGGCCAGCACGCCGGCGCCCTTGGCGATCGGCGCACTCTCTCCGGTGAGCGCGGCCTCCTGCGCCTCCAGCGTCGCGGACCGGACGATCCGGCCGTCGGCGGGCACGATGTCGCCGGCCTCGACCTCGACGATGTCCCCCGGAACCACCTGCGTGGCCGCGATCATCTTCACGTCGCCGTCACGCACCACCCGGGCCTGCGGCACCTGCAGATCGGCGAGGGCGTCGACGCTCGCTCGTGCCGTCAGCTCCTGGCGGGTACCCAGTCCGACGTTCAGCAGGATGAGCAAGGCGACGATGACTCCGGTCGAGAGCTCCCCGATCAGCAGGCTCACGACCACGACGGCGATCAGCATGAGGTTCATCGGGTCGCGCAATTGCTGGGCTGCGATGGCCCAGATCGAGGGCGGCTTCTCGGCCGCGATCTCGTTCGCGCCGTACGACGAGAGCCGGCTCGCCGCCTCGCTCCCGGCGAGCCCCGCAACGGCATCGGAGCCGGCCGCGACGACGACCTCGTCCGCCGCAAGAGTGTAGGGCGGACGCTCGGCGCCGGTCGCCGACCCAGCTGCGGTACCGATCTCGCTCACCAGTGTCTCTCCTCTCGGAGGCTTCCATCGACCATGCCTCGACATGGGCGGCGCCTGCCTCATCCGCAGAGGATGTCTCGCAACGACCTGTCAGCTCCCTCATCCGCTGAGGGGGAGGCGCGGTGGGGGCCGGATCGACAAGTCTCGGTGCGACAGCCCGGTGGAGCGATCCTGCGCGCCTCCGGGGAAGCCGTGGACCAAAGGGACTGATCATGGGCGAGCCGTTCAGGGGCGTTATCAACATCGACATCCGTGACTCGGCGCCGGACTGGTCGCCGTTCGAGCCGCCGAAGCCGCCGGACGGGGCGTCGAGCGTGGTGTACATCGTGCTCGACGATGTCGGGTTCTCGGCCATGAGTTGCTACGGCGGTCCGATCGAGACACCGAACATCGAACGGATCGCCGGCAGCGGGGTGCGGTACACGCAGTGGCACACCACCGCGCTGTGCTCGCCGACGCGCTCCTGTCTGCTGACCGGTCGCAACCACACCCGTAACGGCATGGCGTGTATCACCGAGGCGGCCAGCGGGTTCCCCAACGCCAACGGGGTGATCCCGCCCGAGAACGGCCAGATCCAGGAGATCCTCGGAGCGCGGGGCTGGAACACGTACATGGTCGGCAAGTGGCACCTGTGCCCGGAGGCCGAGATGAATCTGGCCTCCTCGCGGCGCAACTGGCCGGTGGGCAGGGGCTTCGAGCGCTTCTACGGTTTCCTCGGAGCCGAGACCAACCAGTGGTATCCGGACCTGGTGTACGACAACCACCCCGTCGACCCGCCGAGCTCGCCCGAGGAGGGCTACCACCTGACCGAGGACCTCACCGACCGGGCGCTGGAGTTCATCAAGGACGCCAAGGTGATGGCCCCGGAGAAGCCGTTCTTCCTCTACTACGCCCCGGGCGCCTGTCACGCTCCACACCACGCCCCCAAGGAATGGATCGATCGCTTCAGGGGACGCTTCGACAGGGGCTATGAGGTATTGCGCGAGCAGACGCTCGCCCGGCAGAAGGAGATGGGCATCGTTCCACCCGGGACGACGCTGCCGCCGCTGAATCCGATCGGGACGCCCGAGACCCGCACCGGCCCGAACGGTCAGCCCTACCCGGCCCTGGACTACACCCGGCCGTGGGATTCGCTGTCTGGTGACGAGCAACGGCTCTTCGCCCGGATGGCGGAGGTGTACGCCGGCTTCCTGGCGCACGCCGACGAGCAGATCGGCCGCCTGCTGGACTACCTCGAGGAGAGCGGCCAGCGCGAGAACACCATGGTCATCGTGGTCTCCGACAACGGCGCCAGTGGCGAGGGCGGCCCGAACGGGTCGGTCAACGAGAACAAGCTGTGCAACGGGCTCCCGGACGACCTCCAGGAGAATCTCGCCAAGCTCGAGGAACTCGGCAGCCCGGCGACCTACAACCACTACCCGAACGGCTGGGCGATGGCGTTCAACACGCCGTTCAAGATGTGGAAGCGCTACGAGTTCGAGGGCGGCACCGCGGACCCGTGCATCATCTCCTGGCCGCGGGGCATCGAGGCCAAGGGCGAGCTCCGCGAGCAGTACCACCACGCCGTCGACGTGGTCCCGACGATCCTCGACGTACTCGGCGTCGAGGCGCCCGCGACCATCGCCGGCCATCAGCAGAGCCGATTCGACGGCGTCAGCATGCGGTACAGCTTCGACGCCGCGCCGATGCCGAGCGCACGCTCGACGCAGTTCTACTCGATGCTCGGCTCGCGCGGCATCTGGCACCAGGGCTGGAAGGCGGTCACCACCCACCCGACGATCAGCGGCTGGGGCTCCTATGCCAAGGACACCTGGGAGCTCTACCACACCGATGTCGATCGCTCCGAGGTGCATGACCTCGCCGACCAGGAACCCGAGCGCCTGACCGAGTTGATCGCGCTCTGGCACGCCGAGGCCGGCGCCAACGGCGCCTTCCCGCTCGACGACCGCTCCGCGCTGGAGCTCATCACGACGCCACGACCGCTACTTTCGCCGCCGCGCAATCGCTACATCTACTACCCGGGCGTCGCCGACGTGCCGGAGTCGCAGGCGGTCAGCATCCGCAACCGGTCCTACGCGATCGCCGCGGTCGTCGACATCCCCGAGCCAGGTGCCCAGGGCGTGCTGTTCGCGCACGGCTCGCGTTTCGGCGGGCACGCTCTCTACGTCAAGGACAATCGGTTGCACTACGTTTACAGCTTCGTGGGCAGTCTGGAACAGAAGATCGTCGCGGACGAGCAACTGCCGACGGGTGAGAACCTGATCCTGTCCGCCGCCTTCGAGAAGGACGGCGAGGACCCGCCCGGCGTCGCGGTCGGAACGCTGTCGCTCTTCCACGGCGACGTCAAGGTGGGGGAGGGCCGGATCAAGACCCAGCCCGGCAAGTTCTCGCTCGCCGGCGACGGCCTGTGCGTCGGGCGCGACAGCAGCGATCCGGTAACCCAGGACTACCCCGGCGAAGCGCCCTGGTCGTTCACCGGCGGACCGATCAGCCGGGTGGCCGTCGATGTCAGCGGCGACCCGTACGTCGACCTGGAGCGCGAGGCGCTCGCGATGATGGCACGGGAGTAGCGCGACACCGCGGCGGCCGACCCCGACCTAGTCGGAGTCGGCCGGCTCCTGAGTCGCCGGAGACGTCGTACCTGGGTCTGCCCGGTAAGCACGGAAGGCGTCCGCGAGGGTGAGGAAGATGTTGTCCTCGCCGATCGCGTCCACGGTCCCGTACGCCCGGAGCGTCGCAAGCAGTTGGGTATCAGGCCGGACCAGCACGAAGCGGGCGTTGTGCGCCCGGGTGTAGTTGACGAGGTTGGCCAGGGTCACCCCGGCGGAGTAGTCGATGTCATCGATCGCGCCGCAGTCCAGCGCTACCCAGCGGACCGGATCGGGAGCGGCGGAGATGATCGACTCGAGGTCGTCGGCGAAGCGGTTGGCGTTGGCGTAGAAGAGATCGGCGTCGTAGCGGAAGACCACCAGCCCGGGCAGGCTCTGGGCGCCTGGCACTGCCGGCAGGTACGTCGGTTCGCCGGCCTGGTCCTGACCGATGACGTAGTCGCCCGGTGTGTACTGCCGCCGGACGAGGTCGAGCAGCGAGAGTACGACGGCGAGGATGATTCCCTGCTCGACGCCGACGGCGAAGACGGTGACGGTCGTGATGAGAGCCACCACGAACTCGTTCCTGCGTCGCCGCCACAGCCGCTGGAGGCCGGGCACGTCGATCAGGCTGACGCCGATGAGGAAGACGATTCCGGCGAGCACCGCCTTGGGCATGTCCGCCAGCAGACCGGTGAAGAACAGGGTGAAGAGCAGCACGACGGCCGCCATCGTCAGGTTGGCGAGCTGGGTGCGCCCCTTCTGCTCGTCGAGGATCTGTGTCTTGGTCGGGCTGCCGTTGACCACGAAGGTGCCGCTGAGACCGGCGGCGAGGCTGGCGCCGCTGAGCCCGACGATGTCGCGGTTGATGTCGACCGAGTCTCCGTGCTTGAACGCGAAGCTGCGGGAGGTGGCGGCGCTCTGGGCGATGATGAGCACGAGGCAGGACAGAGCGGTCGGCAGCACTTTTCCCACGTCCGACCAGGAGATGCCCGACGGCAGGCCGATCGGTGGGAATCCGCCCTGCACGGCACCGACCACGGCCACGCCGTGCGCCTGCGCGTCGGCCAGGGCGGAGATGGCGGTCAGCAGTACGACGGCGACGATGGCACCGGGGACAACAGGAATGAAACGCTTGAAGATCTGGATGATCACGATCGTGCTCAGCCCGAAGGCGAACGTACCGAGCTTGATCGAGGACAGCGAGGTGATCCAGTGCCACTGCTGTTCGAACCAGCCGCCGGTGCCCTTCGGGATGCCGAGCAAGTCCGGAATCTGCCCCGACAGCACCTGGATGCCGACCCCGGTGAGGAACCCGATCAGTACCGACGCGCTCAGGAAGTCTCCGATGAAGCCGAGCCGCAGCAACCGCGCCACGATCAGCAGACCACCGCAGACCAGCGCGGTGAGGCCGGCAAACGCAAGCCAGTCGGGCGATCCAGGCGTGACTCCGGCGATGCCGAGACCGGTCAGGCCCGCGGCGAGTACCGCGGCGGTGGCCGAGTCCGCGCCCACGACGAGCAGCCGCGAGGAGCCCAGCAGAGCGAAGATCAGGGTGGGAAAGATGATGGTGTAGAGCCCGGTCACGATCGGTGTACCGGCGATGGACGTGTAGCCCATCACCTCGGGGATCGCCACCGCCGACAGCGTCAGACCGGCGATGATGTCGCGAGCCAGCCAGGACCGGCGGTAGCCACGCAGCGACTCGGGGATCGGGTTCAAGTCGTCCTGCCGTGCTCAGACGCCCTGGATGGCATCGATCCGGTTCGAGCTGATGGCTTTGGTGAAGTCTGCGAAGTCCTGGTCGTTCTGGGCCGCGTAGCGTTCGGAGAAGTCGGTGATCGACCTGTCGAAGGCATCGTCTTCGCCGAGGTAGGCAGCGATCGAAACCGCGTCGCCGGATCGTGCGTGTGCACGGGCGAGGGTCCACCCGCAGGTGCGGCCGTAGAAGGCCAGCTCCGCGGGCGCCATCAGCTCCACGAGCGCTGAGCCCTTCATGTCGCGCAGTTGACGCCAGTAGTAGTACCGGTCGGCCTGAACACCCTTGGACCAGCCCAGGAAGATGTCGCTGCTGGCCTGCATCAATCGCTGACCCTGGACCACCCGCTCGCCCGGTTGCTTGAACGTGCTCATGGGCAAGGTTCCTTCGAGAACAGACCTGGTGGCCTCCTTGACCTGGAGGAACAGTGGATCGCTGCCGTCACGGCCCTGCAGGAGGACGATGAACGCTCGGGTTCCGACACTTCCAACGCCGACGACTTTCCGTGCCCAGTCGACGATCTCGAAGCGCTCCAGCAGTTGCCGAAGATCGAGCCGAAGGGTGGAACGGTAGTCCCGGAACAGGTCGACGACGACCTTCTCGAGATCCCCGGGCTTTACGCCGTACGCCGTGTGGAGCTCGCGCGCGGGGACGATCACCGGCGGGACACTGGCGATGCGGTAGCGGCCGTCGACCTCTTCGCCTAGCTTGGACAGGGCCTGATCGCTGGTGCGGGAGTGCGCCTTCTGTGCGTTCTTCTCGAAGCGCTTCTGGGCCTGCTTCACCTGCTTCGACGTCATTCCGCTCATACCGTCCTGCTCGCCGCCCTTGCCCTTGCCCTTCTTGGATCCCTTGCCTTTGCCCTTGTTGGCTCCGGACAGGAAGGCGGTCACCGACTGCTTGATCTGGTCCTCGGCGAGGTGGGCGTACCACACGTCGAGGGTCTTGGCGGCGGCGAACTCGGCCATCGTCTCCCGGTAGGAGGTGACACAGCCCTTCGTGATCGCACGACCGTCCGACTCCGAGCAGCCGTTGTTCTGGGCCGCCACCATGAGACTCGCCGCCAGCCGTTTGACGTCGTACTCGAAGGGGCCTGGAAGGGTCTCGTCGAAGTCGTTGATGTCGAACACCAGGTGTCGCTCCGGCGAGGCGAAGACCCCGAAGTTCGACAGGTGGGCATCCCCGCACAGTTGGACCTGGAGACCGGATGTGGGTGTCTCGGCAAGGTCCACCGCCATGATCTTGGCAGCACCGCGGTAGAACGTGAACGGCGAGGCCATCATCCGGCCGTGCCGGACCGGAACCAGGTCTGGATCCCGCCGGAGGTTCTGCTCCTCGATGAGCGCCACCGGGTCCGGCCGGTCCGCGGCAGGCTTCCACCCCGCGTGACTGTCCGGCGTCGCTTGCAAACGAGCCTCCACACCGCGTGCGCCGCGCTCGTCCAGAGTCAGATGTTCAACTTTCGTCGCCATGATCGGCCGCCCTTCTCTCCGTCGCAGGCACGGCTCGTCGGTCGAGCCGGGTGCTCACCCTGCAATCGGCATACTCCGCCGACGATTCACCAGGACTCCGGTCGCCGCATCATCCCTGCTGAACGATCATCCGCCGGCCGGCGTGAGTGCAGTCGGCGGGCTGCCGCTGATCCCCGAGCCGGTTTCACCCCGGATGGAGGAGGCGGGACGCTGTCGGCCCGGAGCATGCTGACGTTCTAGCCGAGCTCAATGGCAGCAGAAGAGATCGGGAACCGGGGCGGAGGACTGAGAACGTGAGCGAGATGATGCGGTCATCCGGCGCCGATGGACCTGATCCCGGCACGTCCCGCGGCAAGCTCCGAAGTGTCCGGTCGTGGTGTGTCTACCTGGCCACGACAGCCGGGCTCGTCTGCGCGTTGGCCAACTGGGGTCTGGGAGGGGTCGTCGTCAGTGTGGTCATTTTCGTGACGGCGACAGCCGTCGTCGCCTCATCGGCGTGGGGAAGCGACGGGCGGAGCGCGGTGCGCAGGATCGCTCGTTTCACCCTCGCCGGCGGGCTGGTCGGGCCGGCCGCCGTCGGTCTGATCGCGGTCTTCACGTTCGCCGGCGTCCTGATCGTGCTGATCCTGGCAGCGACCACGCCGGCTCTCACCTCGCTCGTCCTGGCGCGACGACAGCACGCCCGAGGCGATGATGCCCACGTCGCTCAGCCGGAGCCGGCGACACCTCGCGACCCCGCGATCTCGCTTTCCGACGGTCCTGTGCTCATTCCGGAGCCAGAGCTCCGTTCCCTCGACGACGAGGCATTGTGCTTGGCCTGGCGCCGCAGCTTCAGCCTGCTGGAGGCGTCCCGCTCAGCGTCCGAACGCCTGTCCGTCGTCGAGCAACGCCAGCAGTATCTCGACGAGCTCCAGCGGCGATCGCCGGAAGGGCTCGCCGCCTGGTTAGCCTCCGGCGCACGAGCCTCCGGCAATCCACTTCCGTACGTCGGTGACGCAAAACGCCGAGCCAGTTGAGTCGAGCTGGCTCGGCGCTGGGAGGCGGCGTCAGTCGCGGCGGTCGCGACGGTCGTCGCGGCGGTCCTCACGGCGGTCACCGCGGTCGTCACGACGGTCGTCGCGGCGGTCGTGGCGGCGGTGCATGCCATGTGCGACGACCACGGCACCTCCCACTGCTGCTATGCGCCTGCGCCTGCGGCGGGCTCCAAGTGGCATGGCAGACCCCTTCCTAGGTCGTCTTCTTGATCTCTTCGGTCTCTGCGGCGTCGGCCTCGATGGCGGCGAGCACAGCGTGGATCGGGATGCGTCCGCTGGCGACCAGTTGACCGCCGGCGTGCCGCACTGCCGTTCCGAACGGCGCGGCCCACAGGTTCTCCCAGACGAGCACCGCGGCCGAGCTGCCGGGCTCGATGGTCACGGCGAGGTCCTCGACATCCTGCTCGCTGAGCAGCATCGCGATCTCGGTCTCGAGTGTCCGCAGTTGCCCGATCGCGCTCTCGTCCAGATCAGCCGCCTCGAACGCCTCGACGGCGCCGTCCATGTCCTTGAAAAGGAACAGCAGGTCGAGGATCCGGATCAGGCCCCGGTCGACATAGTCGGCGAGGATCGGTGCGATCTCTCCGGTCAGCTTCGTCTCCGGGAATTCGACGACGATCCAGTCGACCGGACCCAGTTCATCGATGGTGTCAGTCATGCTCTACCTCCAGCGGTCAAAGTTCTCGGACGGCATCGATCGGGACGCGGTAGCCGTCAGGCAGCGACGTCGCGACCGTGCGCGGCCAGTGCCCAGATGACGAAGATGTCGATGGCGATGATGGTCAGTGCCCAGAACGGGTAGTACGGGATGAAGGTGAAGTTGGCCAGCGCGCTCAGCACGGCCAGAATGATGCCGACGACCCGGGCCCAGGTCTGGCCCGCGATGACCGCGAAGCCGGCCGCCAGCACCAGGAGGCCACCCAGCAGGTGGATCCAGCCCCACGCGGTGGCGTCGAACTGGAACATGTAGTTGCGGGTGGCAACATAGAACTCGTTCTCGATGAGTGCCACCAGGCCCGCGAAGATCTGGAATCCTCCGGACATGATCATCATGACGCCGGCGAACAGGACGAACCCGACCGCCCAGCCGCTGACCTCGTGTTCCTCGCCCGCGGCGTCGTAATGCGATGCTGCTGCTCCATGTGTCACTGTTGTTCACTCCCTTGTGCTCATGCTTGTTGACTACCGGTCGCCGGTGAGGATGACACCAGGCTGCCGAACCGCCTCGGGCCCGGCATCATCCCCCGTGGACGATGCCGCTCGGGATCAGATGTCGACGCTCACCGGGAAGGTGGCGATCCAGGCGATGGCGGTGAGCAGGACGAGGCAGCCGATCCCGGCCAGGATCCAGCGCAGCCGGTGACTGGTGATCTTGGTGCTCATCCCGGCGAAGAACAGGACCACGGCGTACAGAACGACGGTGAGCACATAGTTGCTGGCTGTTTGGAGGTTACGGCGCACCTCGGCCGCGGAGGCGTCGGCGGCCAGGTCGAGCCGTTCGGCCTCCTGCCGCGACGCGAGCTGGTACTGGTTCATGGCGAACGGCGTAGCCGGCGCCTCCGGATTCGTGAACGGGCGGGTCGCGATCCAGGCGTTGAACGCGGGCCGGAACTCCGCGCGGAAGCGGTCGACGTAGAAGTCGGCGAGGCCGGCCTCGCCTCGGCGATCCGCATCCGCCCAGGCGATGAACGTGGCGACATCCACCTGAGTCTGGGCTTCACCCAGGCCCTGTGCCCGGCCGGCCTCGATCAGGATCGCGCTCGTGCGGCCGGCCGCCTTGGCCTGCTCGCCGTTCCACCGGGTGGCCTGGTAGCTGCTCCACGAGGTCCCGAGGGCAGCTGCGACCATCAGAAGGGTGACGAGCACCTCCTGCCAGCCGCGGCCGCGGCTGGGCGGCTCGTCAGCGCCGGTTGCCATGATCGTCACACGGAGGCGTCACATCGAGCCCGACCACCTCGAGTTGGGTATCGATCACGCCGACGGTTCGCAGCATCGCGGTCGGCTGCAGCCTGCCCACTCCGTCGCCGTGCGGATGGTCGAAGAACACCAGCAGGAACAGCAGGAGCGTGATGACCATCGTCACGCTGCCCATCAGGAGGCTCTGCGTCACCGCGCGCTCGGCCCGGTCGGCGAAGAACAAGAGGTAGACAAAGATCACCACGGAGATCACCGACAGGACCAGCCACAAAGGGGTCGGGATGATCCCTTCCGCCCCGTGCACCCTGTCGATGCGCGCCTGTTCCCGTTCGGCGGTCTGGTCCATCCACCGGTCGTACGCCGACTGCTCGGTCGGCGTCCGTGGGTCGACGGCGGAGATCGTCCGGAACATCTCCACACCCCACGGGTTGATGGAGTTACCGAGCGTGCCTTTGTCCAAGGCGTCCCACTCGACCCCGACCACGGACCGCGCGTAGCACATCAGCTCGCCGGTGAGCTCCGCCCCGGTCTGGTCGGGCAGGAACTGGGCCGTCTGGACCTGCTGTGCCACGATCGTGGCCTCGGACTCGGCACCGGCCCGCGACTGGTCGTACGAGGTGAACGACAAGAAGATGATGAAACCGAGAAGCACCGAGAACCCGGTGGCGAGCACACCGAAGACGCCCGAGGCGCGGTCACCGTCGCTGAAGTAGCTGCCCTCCGGCGCCCGCCTGCGCACGAGGAGCATCGCCGTGACGGTGACCGCGGTCGCGAGGACTGTGACCAGAGCGGCCCAGACGATGTTCACGCGCGTCTGCCTGCTGCCGCTGTCACAGCTGGCTACTTCGCGGTTCCGGGGACGGCTTGGGCCGGCGGGATGGGACGGGCGGCATCGGCCGCCCTGCCGGCGCCGACCAGGACCTGCACGACGGCCAGTAACGCGACAACGAGCACGAGCGACCAGAACAGCCGCGCCGGCGAGATGTCGTTGCCCCAGAGCAGCACGACGACGCCGAGCAGGCCCACGGCAACGCGCAGCCACCGGGCGTTGGGCGCGACCCATCGGCTCCCGTCGCCGACCCGGCTGCCGGCCAGGGCACCGCCGATGCCTTCCAAGCCACCGCTGACTGCAGTGCGTACGGCGGTGCCGTACGTGTTGGGTCCCGCGAACCAGCCGACGACCACGAGGATCAGGCCCAGCCAGAGGAACACTTGCCGACCGCGGTCGAGATAGGCAAGCAGCGTGTCGTAGAAGACCGCGCTCGCCGGACTGAACGTCGTACCCGCGAGTGCGTCGATGAACAACTGCCGTCCGACGGCCAGTGCCAGCGCCACCACCAATGCGTTCGCCGCCAGCACTGCCCCGATGATCACCGTCATCCGCGGACGCCGGCGCGCGAGCAGCAGCGCTGCCAGATAGAGCCCGGCTACCGCCACGAGCATCCACTGCGCCAGCGGGTTCGCGAACGCGTAGGTCGTCCGGAGCTTCGCCAGTTCGGGAGCTTCCATCAACACGATCTGCTTGTCGATGTTGGGGATCGGCACGTTCTGCACGACCGTGAGTCCCCGATCGACCAGGCGTTGCTTGACCCGTTCGATGACTTCGGAGACGTCGAGGACGACCTGATCACCCTGCAGCGAGACGGCGCCGGACTGACCACCCGTCAGCAGGCGCTGGAGGGACTGCTGGACCCTGGTGTTGACCGCGATCCAGAGGTCGGCGAACTCGTCCGAGGCGAGGAACTCCCGGACCTGGCGGTCGATCAATCCATTGATCGACGCGGAGAGCGGCCCGACCAGTCGCTGCAGCCGCGGCCGATCGGTGATGACACCGGCGAACACGTCGTTGAGGATCGCCTCGATGTCGACCTGTTTCTCGATCGCGTTGGTGACCGTCGTCGCGATCGCGTCCTGTACCTCTGGCGAGTTCACCAGCGGGCCGACGGTGTTCACGTAGCGCGTGGTGTCGTTCAGCGTGCGTTGACCCCAGTAGGCGATCGCCGCCGGCGTCGTCAGCAACGCCGCCAGCACCAAGCAGACGACCGCCGCGACCGAACGGCCCCTGGATGGTCGCGCCGCCGCGGGCGCTTCGACGGGCACGCTGCGATCTGGACCACTGGACAGCGTGGGGTCTGGGTCAGACATGCCGCACCTCCTCGCCAGTCGGTTCAGGCAGCGATCGTCTCTGCCGCGGGCGGGCGGAACCTCACCCCGCGCGGATGAACCGGCCGAGCCTCATCCGCGCGGGGTGAGGCGGGGAGGGGCGACGCGGGTCAGCATCCAGGTGCGAACGCCGCCGACTCAGCGGCGCCCGACGCGACGAGAGGAGATACCGAGATGGCTGCGAAAAGAGGTGGGGCGGCCATGGCCGGGTTCGTCATGTTCGCCGGCTCGCTGCTGATGGTGATCGGATTGGTCAACGTCTTCGAGGGACTCATTGCGCTGGTCTCCGACGAGCGTGTGGTGATGACGCGGACCAACCTTGTCGTCGTGGACGTGACTGGTTGGGGATGGACGCTGCTGATCTTCGGGTTGCTGCTGATGGCCGTCGGCGCCGGCCTGCTCGTGGCGCAGACGTGGGCCAGGATCACGGCCATCGTGCTCGTCTGCCTGCACGCCGTGGTGCAGACGGCCTGGCTCGGTGCCTACCCCGTCTGGGCGTTGCTGATGATCGCGCTGGATACCGTTGTGCTGTTCGCGCTCACCGCCCGGTGGGCCGCCGTACGCGAGCGGCTCGGTGGGGTTGGTGAAGCGCCATGGCGCAAGGAGGAGGAAACCCAACTCGAGGAGGAAACCCAGCTCTCAGCCGCCGAGCAGCGTACGCCGCCGCTCGTCTGAGTCATGGCTCGTCGCTGCCGCCGGGCACCGTGGCACCGTGGTGATGGTGATGTGCGGAGCGTCGTGATCTCGGGCCGGGGCTCGCACTGGCCTCCGCCTGCTCGAAAGTGACATAGCGACGTCCGAGCGGGCCGGCCGAGATCCCGTGCAGCGCGATACTCAGCAGCACGGTCAGAGACACGGCGGCGACGGCCCGCTCGACGACCTCGGTCTCGCCGATCTCTTCGATCGCCAGCAACGCGAACACGACCGATGCGAGGCCGCGGGGACCGAACCATCCCACGAAGACGACGGTGCGGCCGTCCAGTCCCGTCCCGAGCAGGGCCACGGCGACGGGAACGATACGGACGATCGTCAGGCTCAGTACGGCGTACGCGAGGAGCGGTAGATCGAAGTTGTGCACAAAGACCGGCACCAGCGTGGCGCCGAACAGGAACCAGACGGCGAATGCCAGGATCTCACCGACGAGTTCCGGCAGCTCGATGGCGTTGTCCGCGTCGACGACGTTCTCGTCCAGACCCGCCCGGAAGGCGATGCCGGCCACGAACGCCGCGATGAAACCGTTGCCGCTGAAGGCCACCGCGAGGGCGAAGCTGCTGAGCGCGGCGGCAAACGTGCCGAGCCGTCCTGCGCCTGAGGTGATCCAGTCGCGACGGGAACCGTAGGTCAGGAGCTTGGCGCTTGCCAGTCCGACCACCAGGCCGACGCTGACGCCGGCCGCGAGCTCCAGCAGCGCGCCGCCCCCGTCATCGGCGCCATCCTCATGCGCTGCCCCGAGTTGGCCAGCGGCGACAGCGAGCGTGAAAGTGACGATCGGTGTGACGATGCCGTCGTTGAGTCCACTTTCGACGTTCAGTGCGCGACGCAGCCGCATCGGTATCCGTTGGTCGTTGATGACCTGTGCGCTGAGAGCAGCGTCGGTGGGAGCCAGCGTGGCGCCCACGTAGCCGGCGAGAGCCCAGGTGAAGTCGTCGAAGAGCCAAGCCGCCAGGAGCGAGCCGAGGAGCACCGACAGCGGAAGGCCGATGCCCAGCAAACGCGCGGGCAGGTTGATGTCTCGTTTCAGCCTGGAAAGGTTGACTCTGGACGCGTCCGCGAACAACAACATCGCAAGGGTCAGCTCCGCGAGCAGATGGACGGACGGAGCATCGACATCCACCGTGAGGGGGCCCCAGTCACGGTTGCCCAGAACGTAGCCGGCGACGGTGAAGACCAATGGACCGGTGATGTTCGCCCGGCTCAGGAGGCCCGAGGTGACCGCCCACGCGAGGACGAGTAGCGCGAGCACTGCGAACGTGGCCTCTGTCACCGCCGCCCCGCCTCCGTCGTGAACCGGACTGACTCATGTTCACCGTGACTGCCGTTCCCAGTGGGCGCCTCATCCGCCTGAGGGGGTTTCGGCCGGCCGTGGCTCATCCTCGGCGGGTGATGACATGTCGCGCGGGTACGACGAGCGTGCTGCTGTGCGGCACCTCCGACGGGGTCAGTTGCTGTAAGCCGTGTCGTTTCGCATCGATTGGGAGGCCGTGATGGCGATCGAGGAGTATCGGGAAGGACGCCCGTTCACCGGTGTGGTGGGACGTACGACCGACGAGTCGAGCCCGGCCTGGCCAAGTCCCGTGCGGGCCACGAAAGGCACCCCGAACGTGGTGTTCGTGGTCATGGACGACACGGGTTTCGGGCAGCTCGGTTGCTTCGGAAGCCCGATAGCGACCCCGAACTTCGACCGGCTGGCCGCCAACGGGCTGCGGTTCACCAACATGCACACCACCGCGCTGTGCTCGCCCAGCCGATCCTGCATCGTCACGGGCAGGAACCACCACAGCAACGGCATGGCCTCGATCACCGAGCTGTCGACGGGCTATCCCGGCTACAACGGCGTCATGCCGTTCGAGAACGGGATGCTCTCGGAGATGCTGGTGGATCAGGGCTTCAGCACCTTCATGGTCGGCAAGTGGCATCTGACACCGAGCAACCAGGAGACCGCGACAGGCCCGTACACCCGCTGGCCGCTGGGACGCGGTTTCGAGCGGTACTACGGCTTCCTCGGGGGTGACACGAGTCAGTGGTATCCGGACCTGGTGTACGACAACCACCAGGTCGAGCCGCCGCGCACGCCGGAGGAGGGTTATCACCTGAGCGAGGATCTGGTCGACAAGTCCATCGAGTTCATTGCCGACAGCAAGCAGATCGACCCGGACAAGCCGTTCTACCTGCACCTGTGCTTCGGTGCGACGCACGCGCCCCACCACGCGCCGAAGGAATGGGCCGACAAGTACGCGGGTGCCTTCGACGAGGGATGGGACGCCTACCGGGAGAAAGTCTTCGCGCGGCAGAAGGAACTGGGCATCATGCCCGCCAACGCCACGTTGTCGCGCCACGACCCCGACGTACCGGACTGGCAGGCGCAATCGCCCGAGGCGCGCAGGCTGTTCAGCCGGATGATGGAAGTGTTCGCGGGCTTCCTCAGCCACACCGACCACCAGCTTGGCCGGCTGCTCGACTTCCTCCGTGATCAGGGCGAGCTGGACAACACGATCGTGATGATGATCTCCGACAACGGGGCGAGCGCCGAGGGCGGTCCGACCGGGACGACGAACGAGGCACAGTTCTTCAACAACGCCCCCGAGTCGCTCGAAGCCAGCCTCAGGGTCATCGACGAGATCGGCGGCCCCAAGCACTTCAACCACTACCCGTGGGGCTGGACCTGGGCAGGCAACACGCCGTTCCGGCGCTGGAAGCGGGAGACGTACCGGGGCGGATCCTGCGATCCGTTCATCGTGTCGTGGCCGGCCCGCGTGAAGGCGAAAGGCGAGGTCCGCAACCAGTACGCCCACATCATTGACATGGTGCCCACCGTCCTGGACCTGCTCGGCATCGAGCCGCCGGCCACGATCCGGGGCGTCACGCAGGCGCCTCTGCACGGCGTCAGCTTCGCCCACGCCCTCGACGACGCCGCGGCCGGCAGCAAGCACCACACGCAGTACTTCGAGATGTTCGGACACCGGGCCATCGACCACGACGGCTGGCGGGCAGTCTGCCCGTGGCCGGGCCCCTCGTTCGCCGAGGCCAGTGCTGCCTTCGGCGATCCGATCAGCTCGACGAGGCTGTCCCAACTCGACGCCACCGGCTGGGAGCTCTACCACGTGGCAGAGGATCCCGCGGAGACCAACAACGTTGCCGCGGACAACCGGGATCGGCTGATCGCGATGATCGGGATCTGGTACGCCGAGGCGGGGAAGCATGGCGTCCTGCCGATCGACGGGAGCGCACTGGCGCGCATAGTCGGCGAGAAACCGTTGATCGCGGCCCCGCGCGACCAGTACACGATGCGGCCGAACACCCAGGCGATCCCGTTCTCCGCCGGCCCACGCGTCCTCAACCGGCCGCACAGCATCACAGCCTTCGTCGAGATCCCCGACGGCGGTGCCGAGGGAGTTCTGCTGAGTCAAGGCAGCGCGGCCGGCGGCTATTCGCTGTTCATCAAGGACGGGCTCCTGAACTATGTGCACAACTACGTCGGCAGGGATCTGTTCCGGGTCTCGTCGTCCGAACCGGTGCCCGTCGGCGAGCATGAGCTCCGCTTCGAGTTCGAACCGACCGACAAGCCCGACATGCCGCACGGAAAGGGCTCGCCCGGGCACCTGCAGCTGTACGTCGACGGAGCGCTCGTCGCTGCCGCGGACGCGGCTGTGACGACGCCGTTCGCCTTCAACCCCGGCAATCTCACCTGCGGCTCCAACCCGGGCTCTCCGATCAGTCCGGACTACACGAGCCCGTTCAAGTTCACCGGCACCCTCCACAAGGTGACCGTGGACGTCAGTGGCGAGCTCATCGAGGACCCGGAGTCCGAGCTACGAGTCCACCTGGCACGGCAGTAGCAGGAGGTTGAGCTCCGTGAGGCGGCGGGTTGCGGCGGTTACAGCGTTGCTGGTGGGGGCTGCGACGGTTGTGCTCGGCGTCGTGGTGTCTGTGAGTCAGTTCCCGCGTGGGCTTGGTCTGTTGGGTTGTGTGCTGATCGCCGGCATTGCGGCTTGGTACGGCGTACTGCGGCGAGGGTTCGCGCGCACGGCGGGGCTGTACATCGCGGGTGTGGCGCTCGTCGGTGCGGTGGTCCTGATTGTCGTGGGTGGGAAGTTCGGCGTCGATCTTCTCGTCGTGGTCGGGCTCCTGGTCACCCTGGCAGCGGTACGTGCCAGTTTTGCCGTCCACGTGGAGCTGCCGCGGGCGACGGCGCCGGAGCATCCGGTGCTGTTCTACAATCCGCTCTCGGGTGGGGGAAAGGCAGAACGCTTCGCGCTCGCCAAGGAAGCGCGCGACCGCGGGATCGAGCCGATCGAGCTGAAGCGTGGGGACGACCTCGAAACCCTGGTCCGCGGCGCGGTCGCGCGGGGCGCTGACGGACTCGCGATGGCCGGCGGGGACGGCTCGCAGGCGATCGTCGCCGCGATCGCCGCCGAGTACTCGCTGCCCTACGCCTGCGTGCCCGCCGGCACACGCAACCACTTCGCGCTCGACCTCGGTGTCGACCGTGACGACGTCGTCGGTGCTCTGGACGCGTTCGTCGACGGCGGCGAGCGGTTGGTGGACCTCGCCGAGGTCAACGGCCGCGTGTTCGTCAACAACGTCTCGCTCGGTCTGTACGCCGAGGCTGTCCAAAAGACCGGTTACCGCGCGGCCAAGATCCGGACCCTGCTCGACACCGTGCCCGACGCGCTCGGTGACAGTGGCAGCGATCTCGACATGCGCTGGACCGGCCCCGGCGGGCAGGATCATCGCGGGGGCGCCGCCGTACTCGTCTCGAACAACCGCTACCGCCTCGGTCGTGCGGTGGGATCCGGCACCCGTCCGCGGATCGACGACGGCCTGCTCGGTATCACCGTCCTCGGGGCGCCCGCGGACGGCGGTCAAGGCCGCCTTCAGCGGCCCTGGCGCGAGTGGTCCGCTCCGTCGTTCGAGGTCGATGCCGACCGCCCCCTGCCGGCCGGCGTCGACGGGGAGGCGCTCGTACTGGACGCGCCGCTGCTGTTTCGGATCCGGCCCGGAGTTCTCCGGGTGCGCATCGCGCACCAGCACCCGGGCTCATCGCCGTCGGCGATGGCTCCCGAGGGCATCCGTGACGGACTGGCCGAGCTGGTGCGCATCGTCCTCGGCCGGGACCGGGAATCAGCAAGTTCAGCTGCTAGGAGGCCGTAATGGATCTGATCGAGGTCAAAGAGAAGGTTCTGCTGAGCCGAGAGGCCGCCGCGGCCCGCTTGCACGCTCTTGCCGACACGCTCGCCAAGGAGAACGACGTCGAGTTCGACGGAGGCGGCCTGCGGGTCAAGGTGCATGTTCCCGACGAGGTGCACTGGAAGCTCGAGTTCGAGATCGGGGACGACGAGAGCGAGCTCGAGATCGAGCTCACATGGTGACGGTTGCGTGACCGACTCGCCGGGGCGTCTCGCTGCCTACGACCGTGCGCTGTACCGGTCGGTGGCGCGCATGTCCACGCCGGTCCTGGATGAACCGCTGCGGCAGGTGTCCGACTTCGCCAACTTCTCAAAGCCGTGGTTCCTGGTGGCCGGTGCGCTGACGCTGTTCGGTGGCGCACAGGGCCGGCAGGCTGCGGTTGCCGGGCTGACGGCGATCGGGGCAGCGTCCCTGGTGGTGAACCAGCCTCTGAAGAAGGCAGTGGGTGAACGCCTCCGGCCCGACCGGCACGGCCTCGGCGTTCCCGTGCAGCGGTGGGTGCGGATGCCCTCCTCGGGATCCTTTCCGTCCGGACACTCCGCCTCGGCTGCGGCCTTCGCCGTCGCTGTCGGAGAGGTCCTGCCCGCGCTCCGGCCGACGCTGCGGGTGGCAGCGTCGGTCGTCGCGTTCTCTCGCGTGTACACGGGCGTGCATTACCCGAGCGACGTTCTGATCGGGGCGACTATAGGCGCGCTGTTCGGGCGATTGGCCGCACGGCTGGCGCTCCGCCGCTGGCCACCATCGCCAGCCGAATGACAAGGAGCACACATCATGACAGTTCAACCGACGCAAGGCGGTGCGAACGCCGTCGCCAGCGGCCGGCTGTGGGCCGGAGGTGCGGCCACGGCCGTGGTCGCCGGGCTGATCGCGCTCGTCGGCATCCTGCTCGCCCGCGGCGTCTTCGATGTACCCATCCTGGCACCCAAGGGCGAGGGCACCTGGGGAGACGCCGACACGGCGAAGTACGCGGTGTACTGCGCTCTCGCAGCACTGGTGGCCACCGGCCTTCTGCATCTGTTGCTGATCTCCACGCCCCGGCCGTTGCGGTTCTTCGGCTGGATCATGACGCTGGCCACGTTGGCGGGGGCACTCGCGCCGTTCGCCGCGAGCGGGTCGACGTCATCGAAGATTGCGACCGGGTTGATCAACGTCGCGGTCGGGATCGCCATCGGCATGCTGCTGAGCGGAGCAGCGCGGGCGGCGATGCGGGACCGCCGTATCGAGCGCTGAGCCGCGGGGCGGTCATAGCGGTCGGCGCCGGACCGCCCAGGCCTCCGCCTCCCGCAGGGCCTGCTCGGTCGATTCCCCGAGCAACTCGGTCGCCTCGAAGACGCCGATCGGTTCGGTAACGTCCAGCTGTTCGGTACGACGCAGCAGCTCGGCGACTGCGTGGTCGACTCCGCTGAGGTACAACCGGCCGCCGACAGCGTTCAGTGCGGCGGCGTAGTCGGCCACGACCTTGACGAACGTGGCGCCGACAGCCGTTCGGCCGCGTAGTCGCAGTACGACGGTTGGTGCCTCGGCGCCGGCCGGGTCCGGCAGCCTGACTCGCAGGGTGCGGGAGCCGGCGTAGAGCAGGCTCCCGTAGACGTCGAGGACGGTCGCCTGGTAGCTGGGCAACTTCTCGGGAGCCGGGTGTTCGGTCCACCGGCCGCCGACGACGGGTGTCAGCTGGACGACCTTGAGATCCATGGCCTCCTGATTGAGCTGCAGCAGGAGCGACAGCGACACACCGATGCCGACCGCGGCGGAGACCGGCAAGAAAAGGGTTGCGCAGAAGGTCGTGACGACCGCGATCTGAGAGGTGGGGCCGGTGCGCAGGATCGCCATGAACTCACCTGGCCGGAGCGACTTGGCGGCCGCGTAGATGAGAACGGCCGCCAGCGTGGGCATGGCGACGAGCCCGATCACGCTGGAGCAGGCGACCAGGATCACGATCATCCATAGACCTGAACAGATCGCCGCCCACCTGGTGCGGCCGCCGACCGTCTGGTTCAGTGCGGTCTGGCCGACCGAGCCGCCGACCGGCTGACCGCGGAAGAAGCCGGCCGCGACGCTACCGATGCCCTGGGCAACGAAGTCCCGGTTCGCGTTCGAGGGCGTGCCGTCCCGGTTCGGTGCCGCTTCGGCGACACCGCTGCCCTGGACGAGGATGATGGCCGCGACAGCCAGAGCCCCGGTGACCAAGGGAAACGACAGCTGGCCGAGGTCCGGCAGTTGCGGCAGCGGAACCCCGCGAGGAATCTGTCCGGTGTCCTCCACTCTGGTCACGTTGGCGGCGCCGGCGATGACCAGACCGGCTGTCGGGACGGCCAGTGCCACCAAGGCGCTCACCGCCGCCAGCCGGGTCCGGGACAGGCCGATGAGGATACCGAGCGCGGCCAGCCCCGCGAGCAGTGATGCGACGTCGATCCGGGTGGGATGGAAGACGAGGTCCACGGCCTTCTCGAGGGCGAGTTCGCCGGTGGCGTCCGCGCCGGTGAGGCCGGGCAACTGGCTGAGAACGATGTTGACCGAGATCCCGGTGAGGAAGCCGGTCATGACCGAATGCGACACGAAGCGGGTGTAACGCCCCAGCCGCGCGACGCCGGCCGCGATCATCACCAGGCCGGCGATGATCGTTAGCAGCAGCAGGGCCTGCGGCCGATCCGCGGCGTCCACTCCCTGCAGAGCCGATCCGGCGGCCAGGGCCGCGGCCGTGGTCGTCGTGACCACCATCAGCTGGCTGCTCGTCGCGAATCCGCCGGCGACCGGACCGGCGAAGCTCGCATAGAGGCCGTGGATCGGGTTCACGCCGATGAGTGCCGCGGAGGCCATCCCGTTGGGAACGCTGCTGATCGCTCCCGGCACACCGGCGATCACGTCGGCCCGTAGGTGCGGTCGCTCCGGCCGGATCGACCACAGCCACCGACGTACAGGACGAGCGGTCACGCGACGACCACCGGTCACGCCCGTCTCCCTCCGCGTTCGAGGTCTCCTCACCCGGGATTGGTTGCGAGCCTAGGTGCGCGGCGCCATCGGTATCTCACCCTGGAAGGACGATGTGCTGCGCTGGGACCGGCGGGCATCGTCATCGAGGTGGGGAATGAGCAGGAAGGGCGGAGCACGATGACGTACGGCGATATGGACGAGCGGCAGCATGTCTCGAGTGGGGCGATCGGTGGTCTCGCGTTCGCCGCGAGCATGCTGGTCATGATCGGTGCGTTCTCGATGGTTGCCGGGCTCGCCGCGATCCTCGATGACGACTACCTGGTCGTCAGTCGGCGCTACGCGTTCGATCTCGACACGGTGGCATGGGGCTGGATCCACCTGGCGCTGGGCATCGCGGTCGTACTGGTCGGGCTCGGCCTGTTCGCCAACCGGAGCTGGGCCGGAGTGGTCGCGATCATCATCGCTGGGCTGGTCGCAATCGACTACTTCTTCTTCATTCCCTACCAACCGGTGTGGTCGCTGGTGGTGATCGCGCTCAGTGTCTGGGTGATCTGGGCCGTCACGCAGGCACGAGCAAGCAGTACCTGACCCCGCGCGGCCCTGTGGTGAAGGCCCTGTGTTGAAGGCTCTGCGTCGACGTCATGGCCTGCGCACGTCTGCCGGGCGTCGCCGCGGCCAGCGCGTGCGGCGGGTCAGGGCGCGGACGAAGAACTCGCCCAGCTGATAGCGCGGGCCAGACAAGGTGGGGAGCGACTCCGGAGAGCCGAAGGTGACGTCCTCGATGGTGAGCCGGGAACCTCGGCTCAGAGCATCGTGATACCCGACGAGTCGCCCGTCCACGCGAAGGTAGGTCCTACCGCTCGTGTGCCAGTCGAATCTCAGTTCCGCGAAGCGCGTACTGGGATTCGGCAGCTGGCCGATGTCGTGCCAGGCCCCGTGCAGCCGGACCAGGACCAGGGCCTGGAACGTGGTCAACCGTTCGAGTCTCAGGTCGAACTCGTCCCCGAGGCCGATGATCCGCGACGAACTGTCGACCGGACCAGGGTGCTTGAACCGCAACAGGCAGCTGACCCCGATCACATCGAGAAGCGGAGTGTCGAGGACGTAGCGCAGACCGCGTCCTGGTGCGATCAGCACGGTGCCTTCGGCCGGGCTCAGCGGGGGCGAGTCTGGCGAGAAGCTGCCGGGTAGGCCTTGAAAGGACCGGACGTTGTGGTCCGGGAACTCGTGCAGCAACACCGAGCGCCACATGGCAATCCCCTAACTGACTTGTTCGGCGGCGACTTCGGCAGGGGGGAGGTCTGCCGAAGTCGCGGCCTGGGCGTCCTCCGGGAGTGGGTCACCGGAGATGAGGCCGCCCATCCAGCGGGTGGAGGGATCGGCATCCATGAGCAGGGCCTTCACCAGCAGCGAGAGCGGGATGGCCAGTACGGCGCCCAGTGGGCCGAGGATCCAGGCCCAGAAGGCGAGGGACAGGAAGGTGAGCGTCGTGGACAGCCCGACCGCCTCGCCGACGATCTTTGGCTGGATGATCGATTGGATGATGAAGTTGATGATGCTGTACGCCACGATCACCCACACCAAGGTCGCCCAGCCCTGGTCGAGGAGTCCCAGCAGCGCGGGCGGGATCACCCCGATGAAGAATCCGACGTTCGGGATGTAGTTGGTGATAAGGGCGAGCAGGCCCCACAGCCAGGGCAGCGGGATGTCCAGCAGGTAGAGGACCCCGACGTCGAACATGGCGACGATCAGCCCGAAGACGGTGGAGACGACCAGGTAGCGCGTCGTACCACGCGCGAAGCCGGTCAGGGCACCGGTGATGTCCGGCCTGGCCCGCGCCGCCTCGCGCAGGCGGTCCGTGAAGTGGGCGGCATCGATGCCCATGAAGAACAAGACGATGACGATGAAGGCCAGGTCCGAGAAGATCCCGAGGAGTCCGTTGAGCCAGCCCTGCAGCACGTCGAGGAACCTCGCGAGGTCGAGCTCCTGCAGGGCGGCCTGGATTTGCTCGTCGCCCACGCCACGGTCGGCCAGCCAGCCACGGGCATCGTCGACGATGTCGGCGAACTGGTCCTGATAGGTGGGCAGCAGGCTCGCCAGCTTGGCGACCGAGTAGGCCAGCGCCGCCGCCACTCCCAGCAGGAAGACGTTCACGACCACGAGTGCGATCAGTGCGGCAATCCACCCCTTGACTCCTCGCCTGACCAGCAGCCGGCGCAGTGGACTCACAGCGATCGTCAGTACGAGCGCGAGGAAGACGGGTCCGACGATGTCGGCGAAGCCCTTTATTCCAGCGGCCGTCAGGACCGCGGCTGCGGTCCCGAGGAGAACGACGACTCCGCGCGGGAGCGCCCAGGGGGCAGGCGATGAATCGGGGGCAGGCTGTGAGTCGGCGGCAGGTGGTGGGTCGGCGGCCGGCACGCGGCCGTCGGGGGACTCCGTGGAGCCTGCGGACATCGTCGCAACCTCCCTCTCCCGACTCACCCGGCTTCGAAGATCGCTCAGATCGTCGCGGGCAGCATCATCCTGGCCGGATGATCCTTACGCCGGTGACCGCGTCATCCGGTCGGGGTGAGGCGGCCGGGACTGTCACCGCGGGAAGCTGCCCTCGAGGCCGGTGACGAGGTGGAGCGGCCCTGCGAAGGAGACTGGATGAGCGAGGGACCGATGGTCGACCCGGTTAGAGCGAGCCAGGAGCGGCAACCGTCCGACTACGCGGGCGCGATCTACGGGTCGCTGCTGGCGGCGTCGGTCGTCGCCGGCACCGGCCCCGGGCAAGAACCTCCCCACCCGGGCGAGTTGATCGCACTTCTGCTCGCGACCGGCGTGGTGTTCTGGCTGTCCCATGTCTATGCTCATCTGGTCGGGGAGCGATCGTCAGGAATGCTCCCGTCCGCACGGAGGTTCCGCGCTGTGGCCCGACAGGACTGGCCGATCGTGCAGGCCGCCGTACCTCCCGCGATGGCGGTCGGCGTGGGCGTGCTCCTCGGGATGTCGGACGCCGGCGCTGCCTGGCTGGCGCTGCTGGTGGCGGTCGGGTCGCAGCTCGGATGGGCGCTGTACGTCGCCGCCCGGGCCGGCGCCACCAGAGGGCGCATGGTCGCCGCGGCCGTCGTGAACCTGATCCTCGGCCTGGTGATCGTCGCGCTGAAGGCTGCCTTGACGCACTGAGGCCGCTACGTCGTCCGCCAAGGGTGACGCGCCACCGATCGCCGCGGTCCTACTGTCGATGGGCACTCGACGTCCGTCGAGGGATAAGCAGGAGGGTGCGCACAGATGACCGACAAACGCACGATCGACTCGCAGGCTGAGTCGGGCTGGGTGATGACCGGAGTCGCGTTCGCCGCCACCATGATGCTGATGATCGGTGCCTTCCAGGCGATCGCCGGGTTCGCCGCGATCATCGACGACGAGTACTTCGTGCGCGTCCGGGGTTACGCCTTCGATCTGGACATCACCGCCTGGGGATGGATCCACCTGATCTTGGGCCTGGCGCTCATCGCGACCGGCATCGGACTGTTCAGCCGGGCAGTCTGGGCAGGGGTGATCGCTGTCTTCCTGGCGGTGCTGAGTGCGATCGACAACTTCTTCTTCATCCCCTACGCGCCGTTCTGGTCGTCGCTGCTGATCGCGCTCGATGTCTGGGTCATCTGGGCGCTGACGCGTCCGCGCGCGCTCCGCACCTGACGGTCCGGCTGCCGTGTCCACGCCGCTGGTCCGCACTGGCGATCTCGGCCGGATCGTCGCCACCTTTGTCACCTCGGTCCTGGCCCTGGCCTTCGCGGCGGCCGTGCTGCCCGGTCTCGGGTTCTCGTCGTTCCCGCAGTTGCTCGCGTCGGCCGCGGCGGCGTTGCTGGTCGGTGCGCTGGTGCGCCCGGTGCTGGTCGCCGCGAGTGCGGCGATCGGATGGCTGGCCGTGCTCCTGATGGCGATGCTCGGACAAGCCGTGATCCTTTCGCTGGCGCTCTCGCTGATCCCGGGGGTCGAGGCGGAGTCGTTCTGGGTCGTGCTCGCCGCTGCCTGGATCGCGGCGGCCGCGACGACGATCGTGGCGTGGATGTGTACGTCCGGCACGCCTGAGGCCTTCACCGCGGCCTTGGTACGGCGGACGCGAAAGCAGCGTCGGCCGGTCGACGATCCCGAGGCTCCGGGCGTCATCTTCGTCCAGCTGGACGGTGTGCCCTTCCCGGTGCTGCGCTGGCAGTTGCTGGCGGCAACGGTCCCCACCGCGGGGCGGTGGATCCGCGAACGTGGGTATCGCCTGGTGGAATGGACGCCGGTGCTGCCGCCGACCACACCGGCAAGCCAGTTGGGAATTCTGCACGGCCGCATCGACGGAGTACCCGCGTTCCGGTGGTACGACCGGGTGCTCGGACGCGTGCTGGTGGCCAACCGGGCCGCCGACGCCGCCGAGATCGAGCGCCGCGCCTCCGACGGCCGCGGCCTGCTGGCAGACGGCGGCGTGAGTATCTCGAATCTGTTCAGCGGTGACGCCGAGCGGTCACTGCTGACGATGAGCAAGCTGGAGCTCAAGCGTGGTTCTGCCGATACCCGTCGCCGCGTCGCCTGGTACCTGGCCAGGCCCGACGGGTTCGCCGGCAGCGTTTTCGGCGCGGTCGCCGAGATCGCCCGGGAGAGGTTCGAAGCGCGGCGGCAACGGCGCCGCGACGTTCGCCCGCGCTGTCACCGTGGCTGGCTCTTCGCCGGAATGCGTGCGGTCACCAACGTCGTGCTGCGGGACCTCAACACGGCGCTGGTGGCGGAGGAGATGATCCGTGGGACGCGGTCCGTGTACGTCGACTATGTCGACTACGACGAGGTGGCTCATCACGCCGGCGCGTTGCGACCGGAGTCCTTGGACGCACTGGATCGGCTCGATCATGTGCTCGCGTGCCTGGAGGCGGTCGCCGCGGCGGCACCGCGACCGTACCGGTTGGTCATCCTGTCCGACCACGGTCAGTCCCAGGGACCGATCTTCGCCGATCGCTACGGGGTCGACCTCTCCACGGTCTGTTCGCAGCTGACCGCGGCGCGGGTCGAAGCCGTCGAGCAGGCAGTCGAGGGCTGGGGTCGCTTGAACGGCCTCCTGGCCGACCTGTCCGGCGGTGGGACCAGCAGGGAGCGGGCTGCCCACGGCGCCGCGCTGCGCGTCGAGCGCCGCTCGGCACCGCCTGCGGTGACCGCCGGCTCGGAGCTGGTGGTTCTCGGGTCGGGCAACCTCGGCCTGGTGTACGCCGCCGAGGAACGCCGGCTGACGATGGAGGACATCAACGATCGCTGGCCGGCGCTCATCCCGGGGTTGGTCAATCACGACGGGGTCGGTTTCGTTGCGGTCCTCAGTGTCGAGCACGGGCCCCTGGCCGTCGGGCCGACCGGCGTGCACCGGCTTTCCGACGCGACGGTGACCGGCGACGACCCGCTGGAGTTGTTCGGACCACAGATTTCCGCGGACCTGATGCGAGCGGTGTCCATGCCGGAGGCTCCCGATCTCTACGTCAACAGCGCCGTCGACCAGGACACCGGTCAGGTTTCCGCGTTCGAGGGCCTCGTCGGGTCTCACGGTGGACTCGGCGGATGGCAGGGGCGGGCGCTGCTGCTGGCCCCGCCGGACCTGCTGATCCCGGACCAGCCGATCCGCGGAGCGGATGAACTCCACCGCGTGCTCGTCGGCTATCTCGAACAGCTCGGACAGCGAAGCGGGATCTCGCGCGACGCGGCGGACGTCTGAGATGGCGGCGCTAGCGGGAGACAGCCCAGGAAGACTCACCCACAGCGGATGAGCAACCTGAGCGGCCGGGAAGCAACACTCGACGGGGAGGACGTGACGATGATCGACCACAGCGCTGGTCAGTGGTTCCTTCGTCCGGACGAGCGCGGCAATCCCGGCACCGACATCGACCGGATGGGGGACGTGGACGGGTCCTGGGTCGAGGGCAACCTGGTCCGTCCGCTGATTCACGGGGCGACCTACTTCCGTCGTCTGTACGAGGAACTGTGTGCGCTGCGCGCCGGCGACCACGTCTACTTCACCGATTGGCGTGGCGACGCCGATCAGAAACTGTTGTCCGAGGGCCCGACGATCGGAGCCGTGCTGTGCGAGCTGGCGCGAGCGGGGATCGAGGTCCGGGCTTTGCTATGGCGATCGCACTCGGACCACTTGCAGTTCAACGCACGGGAAAACCACCGGCTCGGGACGGAGCTGAACGAGGCCGGCGCCGAGGTGCTGCTCGACCAGCGGGTACGACGGATGTCCTCGCATCACCAGAAACTGTTCGTCATCCGGCATCGCGGCGAACCGGAGCGCGATGTCGCGTACGTCGGCGGCATCGACCTGTCACACCAGCGCCGCGACGACCGCGAGCACCTCGGGGATCCACAGCAGGCGCCGATGGATCCCCGGTACGGTGACCGCACGCCGTGGCATGATGCCGCGCTGGAGTTGCGGGGACCGGTCGTCGGTGACCTGCTCCGCACCTTTGTCGAGCGATGGGACGACCACCATCCGCTGGACCGGCGGACGCCGTACCGGATGGTCGTGCAACGTCTCGCCCGGATGCCCCGTCATCCGAAACCGCTGACCGAGACGTTCCCCGATCCACCGCCGGCCGGGCCGCACGCCGTACAGGTGCTGCGCACGTATGCCTACAAGCATCCCGGGTATCCGTTCGCACCCGCGGGGGAGCGGAGCATCGCCCGGGCCTATCGCAAGGCGTTCGTCAACGCCCGGACGTTGATCTATCTCGAGGACCAGTACCTGTGGTCCGAGCTGATCGCGCAAGGGATCCGCGGAGCGCTGGAGCGATCGCCGGAGCTCCGCGTGATCATCGTCGTACCGCGGTACCCGGATGCCGACGGTCCGGTGAGTGGGCCACCGGCACGCTTCGGTCAGTTGCGGGCCGTGCGGATGCTGCGGCGGGCCGCGCCGGAGCGCGTCGGGATCTACAACCTGGAGAACTCTGAAGGATCACCCATCTACGTGCACGCGAAGATCTGCATCGTCGACGACGTGTGGTTCACCTGCGGCTCGGACAACTTCAACCGCCGGTCCTGGACCAGTGACAGCGAACTCACCTGCGCGGTCCTGGACTCGACTCCCGACGACCGGCAGCCTGGCGCCGAAGACGCCCGCCGGCTCGCTCGGGACCTGCGGCTCGACGTGTGGGCCGAGCACCTTGGCCGACCGAGCAGCGGTCTGGCGTCACTCGACCCACCGGCCGGCTTCGACCTGTGGCAGCGAACCGCCGCGGACCTGGAAGCCTGGTACGCCGGTGGCCGGAAGGGTGAGCGGCCACCCGGCCAGATCCGCCCGCACGAGCCGCAACAAGTGACTCGGCTGCAGGCGCTCTGGGCGGAGCCGCTGTACCGGGTGGTCTACGACCCGGATGGCAGGCCACACGGAATGCGTCGCCGGGGGGAGTTCTGACATGAGCGTCGACGTGGTGTTCTGGTGCGTGGTCCTGGCGCGATTCGCGCTGCCGTTGCTCATCCCGCTGTTCCCGTTGCCGGCGATCGTCGGCTGTCTGCTGCTCGACGGCGTCGACCAGACGATCTTCCAGACGTTCGGGTTCGACCCGCCGAACTACCAGAGCTATGACAAGGCGATGGACGTGTTCTACCTGGCGATCGCGTATCTGGCCAGCCTGCGCAACTGGACCAACCAGCCGGCGGTCCGGATCAGCCGCTTCCTGTTCTTCTACCGGCAGGTCGGCGTGGTGGCTTTCGAACTCACCGGCGCCCGGTGGCTACTGCTGTTGTTCCCGAACACCTTCGAGTACTACTTCATCGCCTACGAGGCGGTTCGCAGCCGGCGGAATCCGCTCCGCTACGCGCTCAAGTTCTGGGTGCTGGTGGCCGGCGCGATCTGGATCTTCGTCAAGCTGCCGCAGGAGTACTGGATCCACATCGCCCAGCTGGACCTGACCGACACGATCCGGGACGTCCCGTGGTTCCTCCCGGCCCTGGTGATCGCCGGTCTCGCGCTGCTGGCGGTCGTGTGGTTCGTCGTCCGTCCCCGGCTCCGGCCGGCCGACTGGCCGTTGCGGTTCCGTTCCGACCTGCTGCCGGTTGAGATCGACGAAGCGCACGAGCGGGCCGCGTACCGGGTTGCGCACCGCAAGGTCTTCGACCTGGCGACGGTGGAGAAGATCTTCCTGATCGGGCTGATCAGCGTGATCTACGGACAAGTGCTGCCGGGCGTCGAGGCGAACGACCTCCAACTCTTCCTCGGCATCGCCGTCTTCGTGATGCTCAACTCCGCGATCGGCCTCTGGTCGGCCAGGCGCGGCTACGGGTGGGACTCGGCCGCGGTCTCGTTCGCGGTCGTCTTCGCGAGCAACGTCGGACTGGTGTTCCTCGCCGATCTGCTGCTGTCGCGGCGGGGCAACGATCTGCAGCTGACCGACACGTTGTTCTTCGTCTTCCTGCTGAGCATTCTGACGATGCTCTACGACCGGTACCACCCGGTCAGTGAGTATCGCGCGGCCGCAGCGAAACGCGACGCCGCCGCGTCCGGTCAGACAGGAGCGGAACACTGACGCGTCAGATGTTCAACACGATCGCCCAGCGGCTGGAGCACACGTTCCCGGGCCGGTGTGCCAGCTCCTTCCTGGCCTTGCGCGGTGTGGACCGGGCGATGGTGATCGCCTCGCAGGCGCTGACGGCGCTCATACCCCTGCTTCTCATGGTCTCGACGCTCGCTCCGGCGAACCGCCGTGACGTCGTCGCGCAGGGACTCGTCCGGAGGTTCGAGCTGAGCGGCAACGCCGCCGAGGCGGTCAGGGAGGTGTTCGCGCAGCCGGTGGGCGGATCGAGCATCGGCGTACTGAGCGTGGTGATCCTGGTCTTCTCGGCGATGTCGCTCGCCCGCCGGGTGCAGCGGCTCTACCAGGACGCCTGGCAGCTCGGTGCTGTTGGGGGCGTTCGTGGCAGGCTCACGACGTTTGTCGGCCTGGGTGCCTTGCTGCTGCAGATCGCCCTGCTGTACCTGGCGCGCTCAGCGGTGCGGCCGATGCCGATGGACTGGCTGCTCAGTGTCACGGCCTCGATCCTGACCGGGGTGGTGGTGTGGATCTGCGTTCCGTGGCTGCTGCTCGACGGCCGGGTCCACTGGCGACGGCTGGTGCCCTCTGCAGTGATAGCGAGCCTCTGCGGCGCTGCGTACAGCAGCGCCTCCACTATTTACATGCCGCGGATGATGGGGACCAACAGCGAGCGGTACGGCCTCTTCGGCGTCACCCTGGCCCTGGTCACCTGGCTGCTGTGCATTTCGCTGATCCTGGTCATCGCGACCGTGATCGGCGCGGAATTCGACCGCAGCCAGGGCAGGCTCGCCCGCCAGGTGCGTTCGTGGCTCGGAACTGATGCCGGCCCCGGTCAGACGATTTCCCCCAGCAAGGATGAGGCGGCCTAGGGCAGCCGGACGGAGCATGGTCGCGTGGGTACTTCAGAGCAGTCCGAAAACCCGCCTGACGCGCCGCCGCCGAGCCGGGACGCGATCCTCGTGCTCGACGCGGCAGTCGGGGCCTCCGTGCTGGCAGCGGCCGCCGCGCAGTCGGTCGGGCGCCGGGTCGGGGGAGCTCTCAGCCCGGTCGGGCACCGGGTCGGGGGAGCCCTCAGCCCGGTCGCCGTCGTGATCCTGCGGCCCCCGATGCTGGCGGAGCGGTACCAAGCAGCCACCTGGCTGGCAGGTCTGGCCCGGCGTGGTGGCCGAGGACGTGCGGAGCTGGAGCATCAACTGTCGGTCGTGCTGGACCGGATGGTTCCTGCGGTGGCAGCAGAGGTGCTGAAGCGGATCGACATGGCCGGAATGGCCGAGGGGGTCATCGCGGAGGTCGATCTCTCCGAGATCATCCGGCAGTCCACCGGATCGGTTGCCTCCGACACCGTCCGCGGCGTACGCATGCAGGGCATCTCCGGCGATGAGGCCGTGGGCCGGGTGGTGGCTCGGCTTAGGCTGCGGCGGGGCCGGACAGATCCCGGGATGATGCCCGCGCAACCATGAGAACGGACGAGTACGTGTCGATCGTCCCGCGGGAGGCCCAGCCGTACCAGGGACGACGAGCGGGCCTGGTCACCCGATCGCTCGCCGGTGTCATCGACGGCGTCGTCGTGGTGGCAGCGGTGCTGGCCGGCTATGTGGCCGTCAACGGGCTGAGGTTCCTCGTCAATCCACGGGATTTCCAGTTCAGTGAGGCATCGCCGCTGCCGAGTGTGGCGACGTTGCTACTGGTGCTCGTCGGCTACCTCTGCGTCGCGTGGTCGACCACCGGACGGACTTACGGCTGTCACGTCATGGGACTGCGGGTGGTCGGCCGTCGCGGGGGACGGGTACGGCTGCTCGTCGCGTTGCTGCGGGCCGTCTTCTGTGTCTTGTTCCCGCTCGGACTGCTGTTGTGTGCCGGTGGTCGTCAGCACAGTTCTCTGCAAGACCTCGTCCTGCGTACGTCGGTCATCTACGACTGGCGACCCGGACAACCACGATGAGGAGTTGACCATGGCGGACACAGAGCGGCCGGACGCGACTCCGAGGCATCAGGCACCGCAGCCATCGACGGAGTCCGGCGTACGCCTGCCGGGGCTGGAGCGGCGAGGCTGGGTCGGCCCGATCATCTTCGCCGCCGTGGTGATGATCATTCTCGGTTTCTTCCACGCCTTCCAGGGGTTCATTGCCTTACTCAGCGAGGGGTACTACCTGGTCGACAAGAACAGGCTGGCGATCCAGGTCGACTACATGGTGTGGGGCTGGGTGCAGTTGGCCGTCGGCGCGGTGGTCTGCGCGGCCGGGTTCTGTCTGCTCCTCGGTCAGCTGTGGGCCCGGATCGTCGGTGTGATTCTCGCCGTCGTCAGTGTTCTGGTGAACGCCGGGTTCCTCGCGGCCTATCCGATCTGGTGCACCATCATGATCGCCTTCGCCATCCTGGTGATCTGGGCACTGACCTTCCACGGTCGTGACGTGCGGACCAGCGACAGCGCCGGAGCAATGCCGTACTGAGGCGGCTAGGGTTCCGGGCGAGAGGGCAACAGCCCCAACTCCCACGCCCGCCGGACAGCCTCGTTCCGGCGCGACGCGCTCAGCTTGCGCAGAATGCTCCGCACATGGCTGCGAACCGTGTTGACGGAGACGTACATGGTGCTGGCGATCTCTTCGGTGGTCAGCAGCTCGGCGAGGTACTCGAGCACCTCGTGCTCCTTGCTGGTCAACGAGGCGGTGACGACCAACTCAGGCCGAGGCGCAGCCCAGCGATCGGCCGCAGTGCGGTCGCGACCTCGAGGAAGATCCGGCGCGCGGAGCCATGGGTGCCGTCTCACCAGATCACTGGTCGGCTCGAGCAGCGTACGCACTGACGGCGGCGCCTCCGCGAACGGACGGCGGAGATGCTCGGGAGCAGCAAGTCTGAGTGCGCGTTCCAGACAGATCCCACTGCGTCCGGTGTCCCCGCTTCTGATCGACGCCGCGGCCTGGACCAGCCAGCCGTCCACCTGGGTTTCGAGGGGGACCATGCGACGTGTGGCCAGGGGTGGCTGGGCGGGCAAGCGTTCGCCGGACTCGGCAGCTGCTCGCTGCAGCACCAGGAGCGACCCGGCCTGGTCGCGACCCTGGGACTGCTCGATCACTGTGATGGCCTCCTGCGGCTGGTGTTGTGCGACGAGCAGCTTCGCCTCGTCGACGATCAGGGCCTGGCCGAGCCAGCCTTGCTTGCCGTAGCTGCTGCTCGCGGCCCGCAATTCGGCAGCAGCGAGAGCGATGTCGCCGCCCGCCCGTAGCAGCCTGGCCCGAACCAGAGCGAGTGCGGCAGTGAGAACTCGCGCGTCGTGGGTGGGAGCGGCCTTCGCGGCACGCTGCACCAGATGTTCGGCGCTGGGCAGATCGCCCTGTTCGGTATCTACCCAGGCCTCGGCCACGATCGCGGATTGAGACAGGTGCCCCCCCGACTCCGCGAGTGCGGCCGCCTGCGCGATGACCTCCCCGGCGCGTCGTAGATGTCCCCAGACCGCTTCCACCAGCGCGGCCATACCGAGGAAGTCGGCCAGAGCCTCGTGAGCATCGGCCTCTTCCGCGATGGCGATACCTTCGGTGAAGGCTGCCAAGGCCGACGCGAAGTCTCCGCGCTGGAGAAGCACGCGGCCCTTGCAGCCGGCGACCAGCAGCCTCAGTTCCGGATGCGCGGTGGCAATATCGGGCGATGCCGCTCTCAGCTGAGCATCCGCGGATAGGACGGCGCCCAGTCCGGCCTCGGTATCCTCCCTGAGGCTCGCGCAGACCGCGTGCAGCAGGCTGATGGCCAGCTCGATCGCCTGGCCTCGAGCGGTTACCTGGTGGTCGAGCCACGCCCTGGCCTTGCCCAGTTCCGACGTACAGCGGCCGACATCGAACGCGGCCAGCGCCTGGGCGGCTCTGACGATCGCGGCATCGGAACCGTTCAGATCGTCGGGAAGGCCGGCGAACAACCTAGTCAGCTGCCGACGCCGGCGCCCGACGAGGAGACCGGCGAAACCGAGATGCCGCACCAGGTACTGGGCCGCGTGCGACCAGTCGCCGGCCGTGATGGCGTGGTGGATCGCCTCCAACGGCTGGTCGTTCTGGGCAAACCAGGCCGCGGCAGCGCGGTGCAGTTCAGGGGCGGCGTCAGGCCTCTCGGACAACAGTTGGGCGCGAAGGAACTCGCGGAAAAGAGGCTGGTAGGTGTAGCAGTCCGCTGTCCCCGGAACAGGCAGGATGAACGCGTTCCCATGGGAGATGAACTGCAACGACCGAAGGTCGCAAGCGCGCCCGGTCAGTGCCTCGGCCAGCCCTGGCCGGACCTCGTCGACGACACAGGTCCGGAGCAGGAACTCGCGGAGCTCCGGGGGCTGCGCGTCAAGTACCTCGGTCATCAGGTACGCCGCTACGTTGCCGGCGTCTCCGCGGAACTCACGGATGACCCGCTCCGGATCGCTCTGGCCGGCCAGGTTCATGGCCGCGAACATCAGGCCGGCCGGCCAGCCGCCGGTCCGGGCCACGAGCTCGGCAACTTCCGATGCGGTCAGCTCGAGCTTGTGCTGGCGCATCAACGCTGCGGCCTCGTCCATCGTGAAGGCCAGCTCAGCGGCCCGAATCTCGACAACGGTGTCCGCCAGCCGATACAGGTGCAGGGGGAGCGGCGGGTCGGACCGCGTCGCCAGGACGACCCGGACGCGTCCGGCGTTGCCGCGGATGAGGCGATGGAGGCGCTGACCGAACTCCGGCGTCATCGTGAGGTCGCCGCAGTCCACCAGGAGCACCACCAGATCGTGATCGCGGCGGTGCGCGCCGTCGCGCAGGGACTCGAGCACGCCCGCGGGTTGTTCGTCGCTGGCATCCACTACGATTCGCCTGAGCACGGCCGGTCCCGGGTAGAGCGCTGCCCATGACTCCAGCAGCATCGTCTTGCCGAAGCCCGCAGGCGCACTGACCAGTGTGAGCGGCCGGTGAACGCCGAGGCTCATTCGGTCGGCAAGCCGCGGCCGCGGCACTGTGCCCGGTGGGATCCCCGAGGTCCTCGCCGTGGATCTGAGCCGGCCTTCGAATGGTGAAGCGTGTAGTCCGTTATTCGCCCCTGTGCGCTGATCGCTCGGCATGTCCCCTCCTAGCGATGTGCGGCATCACTGAACGCTGGTGGGGCGGTGCGTGGCGAGTCGCACTCTTCGAAGAAATCACGGAATTGCCTTTAAAACCAGCGTTTTCCGTCCGAATGCCGAACTCTCGACATGGCGCGACCTCCACTTGTGCACCGGCCCCCGGGAGTTCACCCCGCAGGGATGACGCCCGGGCTCCCGACCTTTGCGAGCGTCGAACGCACACGTTGGGGAACGGGAGTGGATTCGATGGTCGACGCGACGTACGAGATCCGCGTGGCGGGCGCCGTACCCGAACAAGACCTCCGAGACATGGGCGCGGTGACCCTGGCTGTCGACCAGGTGAACACCGTCGTCTACAGCATCCCGGACCAGTCGGCGCTCTACGGTCTGCTGGCCAGACTGCGTGCCCTCGGCATCGAGGTCGTCGAGGTTCGCCGGATCCTGGACCCTACCTCCGCATCGGCAGAGTCGATCGAGAATGATTCGGGCAGGGGAGACGATGAATCCACATGAGCGGGGCGACCCGTCGTACCAGGTCGTCGTTCAGGGCGAGCTGAGGCCACCCCTTCTCGCCTTCTGCGCCGGTCCGCTGGCTCATCACAAGACGTCCGGAGCCTTTCGGTTGCGGGTCGTTGGCGACCAGGGCATCGCAGACCTTGCCGCGATGCTCCAGGCCGCGGACCTGGTGATCCTGAGTATCCGGCAGGTCACGCCGTGGGAAGTCGCGGTCTCCGCCGGCCTGTCGGTCTGAGTCATCCCGCGCGGGTGATGACGCCGCCACCAGGCGACGGCAGTGTGGAGACGAACAGGGACGAAGGGTCGCCAAGATCCTTGTGGAGGATGAAGAGTCATGCCAGCTGCAGACGTTCATGGACCCATCGACTACGTACTCCTCGAGTTCACCGGCAACAGGCTGACCGGTCGAGCGGCCGAGGAACTCGTGAGGCTCGTCGATCGCGGCATCGTCCACGTGTACGACGTGATGGTGGTCGGCAAGGACGCCAACGGCTCCGTCTACCTGGTTGATCTGGCCGCGTCGTCAGGTCAGGCCGGCGGTTTCGCGGAACTCGATGGTGCCCGGACGGGAATCCTGGCCGAAGACGACCTCCGCGAGGTCGGCGGCGCGATGCAGCCGGGCACCATGGCGGCGCTGATCGTCTACGAGAACACCTGGGCGATTCCGTTCGTCGCAGCGGCCCTGGAGTCCGGCGGCCAGTGGATCGCCGGCGGGCGCATTCCGGCCCAGGACGTGATGGAAGTACTCAATGCCCTGGAATCTCTGGAAGCGACGAGTTGAGGAGCCTGATATGCCAGGACTGTTGCGGGGACTAGCGAGGACCGCTGCTGTTGCGGGCACCGCATCGGCGGTCCACGGCCGGATCCAACGGCGTCAAGACGCCAAGTTCGCTCAGCGCGACGCTGAAACGGCAGCGAAACGTGACGAGGCGTACGCGGAGCAGACCGCGCCACCGCCGGAACCTGCCGCACCGCCACGGCCGGACACTTCCGACCGCTTGGAGCAGCTCAAGAGCCTGGGCGAGCTGAAGCAGTCGGGTGTTCTCACCGAGGCGGAGTTCGAGGCGCAGAAGGCCAAGATTCTCGCCGGCTGAATCGCTGCCGCACGGGACACTCCGGGAAGTACGCCACCCATCTCCTGATCAGTGGCCGACAGACAGGAACGGCTGCCATGACCGAGGAAGCGAGTGGGGTTCCGGCCGGAACGAAGGCCAGCCCGCGGCTCGCCATCCTCCTGGCGATGGCGATGTTCGTGCTGGTCGTGGACACCTCGTTGATGAACGTCTCGATCGCTGCCGTGGTCGAGGATCTGGACACGACGGTGAGCGGCGTCCAGTCCGCGATCGCGCTCGAGGCGCTGGTCTCCGCGGCATTCATCCTGATCGGAAGCAAGGTCGGTGACCTCATCGGCCGCAAGCGTGCGTACCTGCTGGGATTGTGCGGTTACGCGGTCGGCGCCTTGGCGATGGCGCTGGCTCAGAGCCTGACGGCGATCATCGTCTTCTGGTCCCTGGTGGGTGGTATCGGGGCTTCGCTGCTCCTGCCCGCCATGCAGTCACTGATCCATGGCAACTTCGAAGGATCGGCTCAGGTGAAGGCCTACGCCATGGTCGGGGCTGCCGCTGCGCTCGCTGCCGCGGTCGGACCGCTGCTCGGAGGCTTCATCACCACCTACCTGTCCTGGAGGGTAGCGTTTCTGCTCGAGGCTGCCGTGATCGCGGTCGTGCTCATCGGCCGCGGCCTCATCCATGACGCGCCCTACACCGGATCCCGGCGGGTGGACATGATCGGTGCCGTCCTCTCGGTCGTGGGCATGGGCGGCATCGTGCTGGGCATCCTGGTGTGGCAGGAAGGCGGCGAATTCGTCGGCCTGCTCCTGGCCATCGGTGTCGTCGGGCTCGTGGCGTTCGGCTATTGGCTGGTGCGGCGCAAGCGCCAGGGCAAGCCGACGCTCATCGACCCGGCCCTTTTCAGCTCCGCCGTCTTCAAGTTGGGTATCTCTCAGCAGATGCTCCAGCAGATCGCGCTCGGTGGCACGATGATCGCGCTGCCGATCTATCTCCAGATGGTTCTCGAGTACAACGCGATGGAGGCCGGCCTCACCCTCGCGCCGCTCTCGCTCAGCATGTTCGGTATGGCGATCCTCGCGGAGAAGAAGGCGGGCGGGCGACGCCCGAGCGGCATCATCCGGTGGGGATTCGTGCTCTTGACCGTGGGTCTGGTGGTGCTGATCCCGATCGTGCCCCGGGCCGACTCCGGCTGGATCCTCGTCGGGCCGCTGGTGCTCGCTGGAGTGGGGCTGGGTCTGCTCGTGTCCCAGCTCAACAACTACACGCTGTCGCCGATCTCTCAGGAACGGGTCAGCGAGGCAGCCGGCGTCAACTCGGCGGCGGGCTCGTTCGGACTGTCCTTCGGGCTCGCGTTCGCCGGTGCCATCATGCTCGCGACGCTGTCCTTCACCTTCACCAACCAGGCGGAGTCGAGCACCGTCCTGCAACCTGCCCAGCAGGAGCAGGTCGCCGACGCGCTGGAACACGACGCGGAGGTGATGACCAACACCGAGCTCGAGAAGCTGCTCGCCAAGCAGTCGCCGGAGGTTCGGGAGGAGATCATCCGGATCAACACGGACTCGAGGCCGATCGCCCTGCAGGTGGCGCTGGGCATTCCGATTCTCGCCGGTCTCGCCGGGCTGGTGAATTCCTTCCGGATGGCGCGCCTGAAGGATCCTCCACCTTCGGTTGACGTCGACGTGCCGGACTAGATCCGCCATATCACTGCCGATGACTGAGATTGTGCTGGACCGCACCGAAGAGTGTGCGAGCGACCAGACCGACGATGATGAGGTCACCGACCATCTGCACCGTCGCGATCGCGCGGGCCGCTCCTGACACGGCCACGATGTCACCGAAGCCGACGGTCGCGAAGACGGTCACGGTGAAGTACGCCGCATCGAGCCGACTCAACGGCTCGGAGAAGGTCGCCGGCTGGGCACGGCTCATCAGGAAGTACGCCGTGGCGAAAACCGCGAGGAACAAGGGCACGGACGTCGCCAGCGCGCCGATCGCCCTGATCCGGGGGTAGGGGGAGCGGGAAATATCGAGGATCTGCCATCCCAGCACGAGCCCCACGACGACAAGCCCGCCGACCAGGGCTACTACGGCCAACGACCCGTCGAGGCGCATGGGCAGGAGGAAATAGCCGGCGACGATGACCACGGACACCACCAGGGAACGCACCAGTGACATCGTGGCGAGGCGGCGCCGCGTCCGCGGGGGGAGCTGCTGGTAGTCGATCTCGGCGCCTTTCACAGATCCAGTCAAGCCTGGACACCGCGCGGCCGGTTCATCCGGCGAGGGTGATGCTGGCCAGCCGACCCCCGGTGTTTGCTGGCACCCTCCACAGATCAGAGTCTCAAGGGCGCGACTCGACCATGACGGGAGGGGGACGGGCGGCATGAGCGCACCGAACACGATGCCTACGGCACGGACCACGGGAGCCACGAAGTCGTCTCGGGCCAACGGACAGTCGGCGCGCGCTGTCCCTCATCTCGCTCCGGCCGAACGCGCCCGCCTGGGACTCGCAGCGCGGGCAGCCCTCCCGCCGCGAGCGCAGGCGGAGCTGGTACTGCCCTCGGATCGTCCGGATCCTGTCGCGCTGCTCGAGGAGCAGGCGCGGGCCGGCGTTCCGGAACTCGTGCCAGTCCGGCACGGCAGAATGATGATGTCGCCCTTCACCTTCTTCCGGGGCAACGCCCTCGGGATGGCCACCGACCTCGGCGCGGCTCCCGTGTCCGGCCTCGGGGTGCAGCTGTGCGGGGACGCCCACCTGTCGAACTTCGGAGTCTTCGCATCTCCCGAACGGCGGCTGCTCTTCGACATCAACGACTTCGACGAGACCATCGCTGGCCCGTGGGAGTGGGACGTCAAACGACTCGCCGCGAGCCTGACGGTCGCCGGCCGGGGGAACGGGTTCTCGCGGAAAGAGCGGCGCACGTGTGTGCTGGAGACGGTACGGCGCTATCGCGATGCCAGTGCCGACTTCGGGGCCATGCGAACTCTCGACGTCTGGTACGCCCGCGCCGACGTCGATGAGGTCGAGCAAACGCTGCGAAACAAGCTGAGCTCGAGCCGACGCAAGACGATTGACCAGAACTTGCTGAAGGCGCGCGGCAGCGGAAGCCTCAAGGCCTTCACCAAGCTCGCCGAGATCACCGACGACGGGGTCCGGATCAAGGCCGATCCGCCGTTGATCGTGCCGATCGCTGATCTTCGGCCCGACACCGGCCGGGAAGAGCTCGAGACCGCGATCAGGGGGCTGCTGAACCTCTACCGCCGGACCCTGCCGACCGAGCGGCGGACGCTGCTCGACCAGTTCGAGTTTGTCGACATGGCCTGGAAGGTGGTCGGGGTGAGCAGTGTCGGCACACGGTGCTGGATCGTGCTTCTGCGCGGAAGAGACGACGGTGATCCGCTCTTCCTGCAGGTCAAGGAGGCCGGGCCTTCGGTGCTCAAGTCGAAGGTGCCCACCGTGCTCAGGCGGCGGTCCGCACACCGCAACGCGGGGGAGCGCGTAGTGGTGGGTCAACGTCTGATGCAGGCAGCCAGTGACATCTTCCTCGGCTGGCAGCGGGTCGAAGGCATCGACGGACAGACCCGCGACTTCTACGTCCGGCAGTTGCGGGACCTGAGGGGCGCTGCGGTGGAGAAGATGGACCCGCGCGGCATGACGATGCACGGCCGGCTGTGCGGCTGGACGCTGGCCAGGGCGCATGCCATATCCGGCGACCGGATCGCCCTGACGGCGTACCTCAACAGCGATGACGCGTTCCCCGAAGCGATGGTCGAGTACGCCGAGGCGTACGCCGACCAGAACGAACGCGATTACCAGGTGTTCCTGGATGCCATCAAGAGCGGCCGCCTGGAGGCTGAGAGCGGGCTGTAGCCAATTGCACGCGCGACGCCATCAGGCCACCGTCTGGACCATCAGACGACAGGATCGCCAACTCGTCCGGCGACGCCTGGTGCGCGGCGGATCCGAGGCCGCCGGTGGTCGACCGGCCGGCGGCCCGTTCACGCTCGAGTTGAGCCACCCGCTCGACCAGTCGCCGTACCTCGGCAGGCTCGCTCATCGCGGGGCCTCCTCCGCTGCGGTGACCGATCAGACCGCCAGCGCCTTCGCCTTGAGGGCGTCGAACTCCGACTGCGAGATGGTGCCCTTCTCGAGCATTGCGCTGGCCTGGGCGATCTGGTCGGTAGGACTGGCCGAGCTCGCGACCTGCTTGATGTAGGCCTCCTGCTGCTCCTGGGCAGCAACGTGGCTGGCCATCGTCCGGTCTGCCATACCCCGACCGCGCACGATGACGTAGATCAGCGCCGAGAGGAACGGCAGGAAGAGCAGGCCGACGAGCCAGATCGCCTTGGCGAAGCCGGAGAGGTCCCGGTCGCGGAAGAGATCCGTCAAGATCGAGAACAACATCATCAGGTACGCCACGAAGGCGAAACTGATGATGATGAACCACACGACGTCCCAAAAACTCATTGCAGCGTCCTTTCTCCGAGCGCGAAAACGCGTCTGATCAAGCCTGGCGTCTCACGCTTGGACCGTCTTCATCTCCGCGGGATGATCTTCGGAGCCCTGATCCGGAGAATCATGAGGCTGATCGCACAACCTTTGCTGTGCGGACTTTCCTGTGCGGACGCCCGGGTAGTCGTCGGCCCACACCACGTTGGCTACTGCTCGTGAGTGCCGCGTTGTCGATCCTGCTGGGCGTGTTCTTCGTCGCCAACTGCGGTGCAGTTGGCATCGCGGTCTGGCTCGGTCTCATCACGCTGTGCTGGGGTGTGGTCTTCGTCGTGACGGGCTTCCTGCTGCGCCGCGTACACGCCTGGCCGGCGCCGGCCGGTGAGGCCACGGCCTGACCACGGGCGGAGCCGGGATGCGCTGACCCAGACGAGCCTCCCGTAGTGGTCGATGAGCACCTGATGTCCCCGGCGGCTATAGCGAGTGGCGTGAGCGGTCACGCTCAGCCAATGGCCACCGATGAAGACCTGGACCTCCTTCGGCAAGGCCCTGGGGGTGACGTCCGGCCGTCCATCTGGATGCTCATCGTCGCGCACAGCAATCGCCGCCTTTCCGGCTGCACTGGCGGTTCCAGTCAGTCGGAAGACGAGAGAAGATCCGGCGCTGGATACTCGCCCGCGGTCTACTTCAGAGCCTTGATGTAGTCCGCATCTGCCGAGTTCCCTCCCCGCCAACGGGCAATCAAGATCCGTGTGGTCGGTGGTCGGTGGTACGGCGGATCGTCACCCCACCAGCCGTTCCGATCCCGATCCGACTCACCGCGCACCGGGCCGAACATGTTGCGTCCCATGATGAAGGCCTTGGCGTCGGCGATCCGGAGCGTGAGAATCTGTCCGAGCCGCCCGGTTGCGCCGGTCTCGAGGACCACATAACCGCCCACCTGCAGCGCGAGGTCGTCCAGGGCGGCCTGGAACTCGAAGCGAATCCCGTCGACCGAGCTCGCGAGCGGCAGAACGCCACGCTCGATCACACGGCGCGCGCCGCGGCTCGCTGCAGCGACCTGCGACAGGTCAGTCTGATCACTCCCCATTCGCCAGCTGTATCACGATCCGCACGACGCGCGTTCCCCCGCTACGGATGATGTCGCGTGCGGCGGAGGCGTAGTTCGTGGGCCGGCATTCCGGCCGCTGAATCAAAGGACGTCGGATGAGCGTCGAGCTCGTGTTCTCTTGCGTGGTGCTGGCGCGTTTCGCTCGGCCGCTGTTGATCCCGCTGTACCCGTTGCCGGCGATCGTCGGGGTGTTCCCGAACACGTTCGAGTACTTCTTCATAGCCTACGAAGGGATTTGGACCCGGTGGGACGAGGCGGTTCCACGCCGACCCGCTGCCCGCCAGGATCGACGATTTCACGGAAGGGTCATCCTGCTGAGCGTGACCGCGGGGCTGGTGGTCCTCATTGTCTACCTCGCCGTCGCGTGGTCGATCACTGGTCGGAGCTACGGCTGTCACGTCTTGGGGGCTTCGCGTCGTCGGCTCTCGCGGGCGACAGTCGGCGGTCATCTACGACTGGCGACCCAGGCTGCCCAAGACCGATGGCCGGCCGTGATATGTTCTCGGCGAGGAGTGCATCATGTCGGAACCGCACTCGCGTACGGCGAAGCATCTGTCACCCGGGTCGTCGACGCCGGGCGACGTACAGGCCACGCCATGGACCAGTCCGTGGGTGGGTTGGATCCTTTTCGCGGGCGTGATGATGATCGTCCTGGGCCTCTTCCACGCCCTCCAGGGCCTCCTCGCCCTGGTCGAGGAGGAGTACTACCTGGTCGGACGAACCGGCCTGACCGTTCACCTCGACTACACGGTGTGGGGCTGGATCCACTTGACCCTCAGCGCTGTCGTCCTCGCGGCTGGGATCGCCCTGCTCAACGGCGCGATGTGGGGCAGGGTCGTCGGTGTGATTCTCGCCGTTCTCAGTATCTTGGTGAATGCCGGGTTCCTCGCGGCGTACCCGATCTGGTCCACGATCATGATCGCTGTGGACATCCTGGTGATCTGGGCGCTGACGGTCCACGGTCATGAGATGCGGACCATGGTCGAGCGCGGGGAGTCCAACCGCTGAGATCGTTAGGATTCCGGGCGTGCGGGGGAGAGCCCCCCAGCTCCCAAGCACGGCGTACTGATTCGTTCCGTCGCGACGCGTTCGGCTTGCGGAGCACGCTCCGTACGTGGCTTCGGACGGTGTTCACCGAGACATACATGGTGCTCGCGATCTCCTCGGTGGTCAGTAGTTCAGCGAGGTACTCCAGCACCTCGTATTCCTTGCTGGTCAGTGCGTCGGTGCCAACTAATGCCAACGATTGATCGCGGGAGCCTTCGGTGGTGCCGTTCGGGCCAGGTGCAGGGCTCGGCGCCTGGAGCCACGGATGACATCTCATCAGCTCGCCGCAGGGCTGGAGCAGCTTCCGCACGGCCGACGGCGCCTCCGAGAAAGGACGGCGGAGGTGTTCCGGAGCAGCCGGTCTGAGGGCTCGCTCGAGGCAGAGCCCGCCGCGGCCCGGGTCGCCATGACTGATCGAGTCCGCGGCTTGCACCAGCCAGCCGTCGACCTGCACTTCGAGTAGGACAGTTCGCGGCGCAGGCACTCGCGGCGGATTCGTGGTCTTCTCGCCGACTTCGGCAGCGGCAAGACTTTCAGCAGGTTCTCCATCCGCGATCAGCCTGGGGTCGGGGGCGCAGTGTGGCCCGGTTCGGTGCGGGCTGGAGTGGCGAGGTCGCGGCGGATGAGCAGGCCCGCGACTACGAATACGATGCCCCAGGCGAGTGCGATGATCCCGAGCAGCACCGCGATGCCGACGGCGCCACGTCCCGGGTTGGCGACGAAGAACACACCCAGCAGGATCGACAACGCCGCGCTGAGCAGGATCAGCCAGCGTGGCGCCAGCATGCTGTTGCCGAAGGCCCCTACCACTTCGAACAGGCCGCGGATGATGAGCCAGATGCCGACGATCCAGGTCAGCGTCTCCGCCGTCACCTGCGGGCTGAAGATCGCGAAGAATGCGGCGACCAGTCCGACGACACCCAGCACGACCGACCCCAGCCGGTTTCCCGTAGTCTCCGGCCGGGTCGCCTGCACCAGGCAGCTGATGCCCTCTACGAGTGCCCAGATTCCCCACAACACCATCAGTGCGGTGACCGTGGAGACGGGCCAGACGACGGCCAGGATCCCGAAGACGACGCCGATGACCCCGCGAGCTACCAGGACTTTCCAGCCGCCATCCCTGTTCATGTCGTCACCTTCCCGGGCTCGCTACTCGGTGATCTCGCGGCCGTGGACGGTCAGTGCCCAGATGACCAGGATGTCGATCGCGATCATGGTGACCGACCAGATGGGGTGGGCGGCGAGGAAGCCGATGTTCACGATCGCGCTCACCATCGCCACGATGACGCCGATCGCGCGGGCCCAGATCTTCCCGGCGAACACCGCGAAACCGGCACCGGCGATGATGATGCCACCGACGATGTGGATCCAGCCCCAGGTGGTGTAGTCCACCTGGATGGTGAGCTCGGACTGCTCGACCAGGAAGTAGTCGTCCTTGAACAGCGCGACGAGTCCCTGCATCGCGTGGAACGTGCCCAGCAGGGCCATCATCACGCCGGCGAAGGCGATCCAGCCGACCCAGCCCGACATCTGCGTGGGTTGTACGCCCTGCGGCTGTGCCGGCGGGGCGACGCTGGCCGCCTCGTCCGGCTTCGCGGAGTGCGACATGTCCGGTCTCTCCCCTCGAGGATGGGTCACCGCCTCCAGACTTCGCCCAGCCGGCCTCACCTGCCTCATCCGGAGAGGATGAGGCCTTGCGGTGGGGACAGTACGACCATCTGGTACGTGAGCGATACGAAGCGGTCGTCCGGCGGCGATCGGCCTGATCCCGTCACCCCCCGGGGCAAGGGCCGGCTCGTCTGGTCCTGTTGTGTCTACGTGGCCACCGGGACTGGATTCCTCTGCCTGATCGCCACATGGGGCGTGCCAGGCGCAATCACCAGTTCCGTCCTCTTCGCACTGTCGGCCGCCGCAGCCGGCACGTCCACCTGGTCAGGGGACGACGGTCGGAGCGCTGCATCCAGGATCGCTCGTGCCGCCCTTGTCGCAGGGCTGGTCGGACCGGCCGCGATTGGTCTGATTGCTGCGTTAGGGTTCGCCGGCGTCTTGATCGTGCTGATCTTTGCGGGCACCAACCCCACACTCACATCGCGCATCCAGGCGCGATGGTTCGCACCGGGGGATCGTCCCACCCAGCAACAGCGGCCGGCCTCCGATCGCGTCCCCACACCGCGGAGCGGGCCTGACGTGAACCGGTCTGCGGCCGAGCCGATGCCGGAGCTCAGTCGCCTCGACGACGCGGCCTTGTGCTTGGTATGGCGCCGGAGCTTCCTCCGGCTCGAGGCCGCGCAGTCGGCCCCGGAACGGTTGGCAGTCGTCGAACAGCGGCAGCAGTACCTCGACGAGTTGCAGCGGCGATCTCCGGAGGGACTCGCTGCCTGGCTCGCCGCCGGCGCCCGCGCATCCGGCAACCCGCTTCCGTACGTCGGTGACGAGTGGCGCCGAGCCGGCTGAGTCAGGGACTCAGATGCACGCCGCGACGCCACCTTCAACGCCGGTGTTGAACGCCGAGGTCCGCTGCTCCGCGTTCCCGTGATCGCTCTCGTCGGTCCACGGATAGTCGTCGGCTACCGCGGCCAGGGTTCTGGCGATCTCCTCGCTGTCCCCAGGCTCGGCAGCGATCAGTCCATCGTCAGCCGCTCCCTGCAAGGCGGCCCCGGCCAAACAGTCCGCCTGGAGTTCGGCCGCGACCGAGACCCTGTCGCTGCGCAGCCTCGCCTGGATGGCATGGCCCAACTCGTGCGCGATGATCAGGTAGACCCACGCGTCGCCGATCTGGCTGTAGCCGGCCGCCATCAGGTTGTCGTCCCACGCCACGAAGTCGCCCGGCCGGCAGTACACGGCGTTGAACGGCACCGAGGCAGGTTCGCCGCCGCACGGTGGTCCGTTGGTGCCGATGTAAGCCCCGGCAACGCGAGGGCTCTGGTACGGCTGTCCGAACTGTTCGGTGAAGTGACGGCGCCAGAACGTGTCCACCGCGGTCACCGCGGTGTTCTCGTCCACCTTCATCGCCGCGTGGTCGGCCGCGCTGAGGGTCGCACCTGTCGGCGTCGGCTGCGCCGTTCGAGGCGCCTCGGTGATCGACCCACCTGGCGGGACGGAGGTCGTCGTGGTGCAGGCGCCGGCGAGGGAGGCCGCGGTGATCGCGATCGCCAGCCATCCGACAGCATTTCGCTTGACCATGATCTACCATCCGGAAGCTAGGCGAGCACGTGGCCTGGTCAGTCACGTCAGGGGAGGGGTACGGCGCTCGGCCGCTGACAGCTCGGCTCCCTCCATGCCGCTCCATGGCGCCTCGCCGACACCGCCGAGACGGTCCCGTACGTCGGACCACCGCGCGGTGAGTGCGTACAGCACGACGACGTCCAGCGCGATCATCAGCAACGACCAGACGGGATAGGCGCCGAGCCATGCGGTCTGCGTCACGGCGTGCAGGCAGACGACAACGATGGCGGCGATCCTGGCCCACCCCGCAGCCGCGAGCAAGCCGCCGCCGACTGCCATCAGGAGCAACCCGGAGACGATGAGGGTCCATCCCCAGGCGGTCACGTCCACAATGACGAGCTTGTCCGCCGTCAGCCCCAAGCGCTCGTCGTCCACCAGAGCGACAAATCCCTGGACGATATGAATCAGGCCGATCGTCATGAGCAGCGCGCCGGCGAACACGACGAGGCCGGCCAGTGCCATCCCGCGTTCTTTCTCAGCCATCATCGACATCTCCCCTCGTTGCGTCGGCCGCCGCCGGAATCGGCGGCGGGTCGCACCTGGATGCTGTCCCTCGTGGCCCGGCAAGCGCCTCACCCCGCGGGGATGAGGCCCGCCAGGCGACGCAGCGGAAGCCGAGATGCGACGTGGACGTATCGATCGCTTGTGCCATCCGGACCGTTCGCGTTGCCGGCGGCAAGGATCGTCGACTGGCTGAGCGGGCTCACCGTCTGCAGGGCCGAACCCGCGGCGAGGGCGGCCGCCGTCGTCGTGGTGATGACCATCAGGCGGGTGCGGCTGGTCAGCCCGCCGACGAGCGGTCCGGCGAACGCGGCGTACAGGCCGTGGGCGGGCTGACGCCGGCAAGCGCGGCTGCCGCCATGCCGTCCGGAACATTGCCGATCGCGCCCGGCAGCCCGGCGATGGCGTCGTTGCGCAGGTCCCGGCGCGTTGGCTGCCGCGAGCGCAGCCAACGCCTGACGGCACCGAGACCCGAGGCAAACGCGCAGCTCAACGTCGCCCGTCCTCAGCAGGCGGGGTACCGGCTGCCGGTTACTGGGCGAGCATCTCGCGAAGGTCCGCTTCCTGCTCGGCCGAGAGATTCGACTGGACGAGCTCGGCATGCAGTCCGCGATCGGTGAAGGCGGCCTTTACCTTCTCAGGGACGGCTTCGCTCGTCAGCAGGAACAACGCCGAGGTTCCGGGAGTGATCTTGTCGCGGGCGGACTTGATGAAGTCGTCGTCGATGCCGACGTCGCTCATCGAGCCGGCCAGCGCGCCGGTCGCCGCGCCGACGGCCGCGCCCAGCAGCGGAACCAAGAAGATCAGCCCGAACAGCATCCCCCAGAACATGCCGCCCATCGCCCCAGCGCCTGCCAGGCTGTGCAGTTGCCGCGTCTTGGGCTTCTTCTTGCCCGGCTCCCAGGAGACCGTCGCTGCATCGTGCACCTTGATGAGCTCTTGCTTGGCCAAAGACTCCAACGTCCCGACCACTTCTTCGGCTGCCGTGGGGCTGTCGAACTTCCACACCGTCAGTGTCGCCATCGTGCGCTCCCTTGGATCGGTCTGTACGTCGGTTGCAGCCTCGGACTCTGGCGAGCTGACCGCCTCATCCCTAGCGGGTGAACGGCACCGGGCCGCGTTGGCAACGCCTCGGGGGGCCGGCGAATCATCCGTGCGGGGTGATGCCTCCGGGCCTGTAGCGCGGCCAGACCCACGGAGGGCCTGCGCTTCTCGTGGCGTCTCAGCGTACGTCGACGTAGGGGACCTCGATGGCGTTGTTTCCGTAGCCGAGCCGGTTCCAGGGCGGGACGTCCGGTTGCATGTTGCCGGCCGCGTCGGTCGCTCTGGCGCGGAGGGTGTGTCTGCCCACGTCGGTCGCCTCCCAGTCGAACGACCAGTCCTGCCATTGGTAGGGGCCCTGGGGTGGCTCGAGTTGTGCCGGCTGCCAGTCGCCTTCGCCGGTGAGGCTGAGGTCGACTCGCGTCACTGGTCCGGTTCCCGACCATGCCTTGCCTCGTACCTTGTACGTTCCTGCAGTGATGGTCGATGCGGGCGCGGGATCGGTGATTCGCGCTCGCACGCGCATGAGGCTGACGGCCTCGTGTGGTCGATCGGGCCACTCGTAGATGTAGTGGCCGGTCTGAAACTCGCCGGTGTACGACTCGGTCAGGACGTCGATTCGCTTCAGCCATTTCACGGACGCGACGGCGTACCAGTGGGGCACGATGAGCCGGAACGGCGCTCCATGGTCCCGACCCAGTGGCTCGCCATTCATCTCGTAAGCGACCAGGATGTCGGCTGCCGGATCGGCTGCGTGGGAAAGGGGCAGCGCGCGCACGAAGGTCAGGTCGTCCTTGCTGGTCTCCGCGAGGACGGGCCGGAGGTGGAAGGCGCCGTGGTCGGACCCTTGGAACCGAACGTCGACGCCGCCTGCTGCTGGGTGCGCCTGCTGCAGCACGTCGTGGAGGAGCGCGCCGGTCCAGCGGGCGGTTGAGACCGCGTAAGCTCCCCATGGTTCGCCGGTCGGCAATGGTCGCATGTCGATTCGCCCGTTCCCTGCGCATTCGAGCGTGACCGTCCGCTCGGCCGATGGCATGGCGCGCAGGTCATCGAGCGTGAGGGTGATCGGGTTCTCGACCGCGCCGCCAACCTCGAGCGTGCCGTCGTGTGCCGGCACCGCGAAGTTGCTGCGGACGTAGTGGAGCTCGGTGGGCGTGATCAGCCCGGCGAGGGCCTCAGGCGGTGCCTCTGCATTGAAAGGAGCGGGGTGGATCATCAGAAGTGCGGCGCGTGCTCGTTCGAGATCTTCTGCCACAGTCATCTCTCAGCCTCCTCGTGTGCAGTGATTTAGTCGTGTGCCGCATCAGTAGTCGGGATCTTGGAAGGTCGGCTCCCGGCCTTCGTTGAAGGCGCCGATTCCCTCGACGCGGTCGGGATGGACGGCCGAGCGCCAGTGGGCTTCCATCATGATGGCGATCGCCTGCTCGGCCGGCTGGCCTTGACCCAGCTGAACGGCACGCTTGACCGCCTGCACCGCTGTCGGCGAGTTGCTCGCGATCTTCGTCGCGATCCGGTGTGCCGCGTCGACGAGCTCGGCCTGCGGGTAGATCTCGTTGACCATGCCCAGCCGGTGCGCCTCCCGGGCGGTGATCGGGTCGCCCGTCATCAGCATCTGCAGGGCCTTCCCCGGCGGGAGCAACCTGGGTAGGAACACCGGCGAGCCGCCGCCGGCCGCAAGGCCAAGCATTGCTTCGGGCTGGCCGAAGGTGGAGTTTTCGGAGGCGATGATGAAGTCGGTGCTCTGGGCGAGCTCGGAGCCGCCGCCGTAGGCGATCCCGTTGACGGCGGCGAAGATCGGCTTGCGCAGCTGCCGCACCGTGTAGAGCGTGCGATCAAAGTCCTGGCGCTGGCGGAGCCAGTCCTCCTTCGTCATGTCCTTGCGCTGGCGGAGGTCGCTGCCAACGGAGAAGGCCTTGTCCCCGGCTCCGGTGAGGATGACGACGCGAACGGCGGGGCGGACCGCGATCGCTTCGACGATTTCGGTCAGGCGGGCGCCCATTTCGGTGGAGATCGCGTTGTCGGCGTGTGGCCGGTTGAGGGTGATGAGCGCAATGCGATCGCCGGAGAGGTAGTCGACGAGCACGGGGGAGTCGGGCTCGTCGCCATCGGATGGCGGCGGACCGAAGTCAAGTTCCTTCCAGCGGTCGGTGCTGGTCGAGTTCGTTGTCACGTCGTCTTCCTCTTCTCATTCGAGGCCGGTCACGTCTCGAGCTCCGCCAGCCAGCGCAGAGCTCGCAGGCCTGGGGCGAAGCAGTATTCGCCGCCACGGGTGACGACGAACGGCGGCAACCCCTTCAGCCGGTGCCGGATCGGCTTGGCGGGAACGGTGAAGGTCCCCGAGCGGTCATGCGGTCCGACGAGCGGGTCCTTCTCATCCGGGGCGCCGATGAAGATGCCGTCGTTCAGCCATTGGGTCTTGACGAACTCGAATTGGCGCTTGAGGTGCGCGCCGGCGAAGACGAAGATGATGCCCCGGTCGACGCCGTCATCTTCGAGGACGCCTTCGGGCAGCATCGAGCCGTAGCTCGTACCCCGCCGGATCATCCGGTGCAGGCGTACGTTGACACTGCCCTCGTGGTCGAGCGCGTCCCTCGGGTTCGCGCGTCGCGCATGCGCGCCGGCCGGACATTTGAAGCCGCGCAGATCGTCGGCGTAGTGGAAGTCGTTGTTGCGGTGCGGGTCTCCGCCGAGTTCGGGATCGTCTTGCTCGGGGGAGAGCGCGAGCGGGGCGCCGCTCTGCCAGCGCCCGACCATCTTCGCGCCGAGGAGCGCCTGCTCCTCGCGGGTTGCGGCTTTCGCGCGGAGGTACTGCCGGTACGCCGCCACCCGCGTGTGCAGCTTTCGAAAGACGACGTACGTGCCGTTTCGACCGAGCACCGCCGGAGTCGGCATGGGCGGCAGCTCGCCCGTCTCATCCGGGTAGCCGAGGATGATCTCACCGGCCTTGAGCGGCTTTTCCTTCGGGTTCGAGGACGGGATGCCGCTGCCTTCGACCGCCGGCTGGCCGATCCCGTCCTTGAAGCCGAAGGACGTGCGCCCGGTCGGGAGCTGATAGCAGTCCTGACGCCAGATCAACTCGATGCCGGGAAGGTCCTGGTGGGCGCGGCGTGCCTTCTCGAGGACGGTCCGAAGCCGGGCGGCATCGGGGGAGAGCGCGGCCAGGGCGACGTGGACGTCGGGGGTGCCGAGCGGCTTCTCCCAGCGGTCGGGGCTGCTTTCGCCCACATCGCCCAGCTCGGCTGCCCGCGCCGCCATCCCCTGCTGGAACTCCGGAGCGAAGCTGTCGAGCGAGTCCTGCGGTACGCCGAGCGCCTTCAAGCCCTGATAAGTGAAGGCGACCGTGATCCAGGCGTCGCGGGTGGGATCGGGCGAGGGCCGTCCGGAGTCGACGATCGGGTGCAGTCTCCGCACCAGCTCGCGTCCGGCGGCTCGGTCGTCGATGCGCAGCAGGAGGTAGCTTCCGACGTAGGGCGACGGTCGCTCGTGCAGCGCGCCGCTCTGGATGTCGTCGAGTTCGAGGCCGATGCTCTGCCCGGCAGTCACGGTGTTCACCTACCCTCCGTCGCTAGAAGTGCTCGGGCGGTTCGGGCGGGTCTGGATTCGGCGCCGCGAGGTAGGGGAACGTCGTCGAGGCCGGCCTCGTCGCCTGGTCGACCCCGTCCCTGATGACGGGCCCGTTTCCGGCGTTGACGAGCTGGGTGAAGATTGTGTCGATCACGTCGTCGTTGAGCGCCCGTCCGCCACAGGTTTCGTGTGGCTTGCCCCGGAGGGCGGCGAGCTCGATCTCGAGGAAGGAGCCCTGCTCGGCGTACGGCTTGGTGAGGTCGACGACGAGGAAGTCGGCGAGTATCAGCTTTGTCAGGGGGTGGTCGCCGTTTTCGTCCCTGACCCAGTCGGTTTTGCCGTCGAGACCGTCCCAGAAGGCGAGGTTGGCGTTCAGCCGCGCCCGGTAGGCGCCCCGGTAGGACTCTCCGATACCGAACGCGTCCTCCATGTTGTACAGGTCGCGGATCTCGAGGTCTCGGTTCACCGGGTCGAACTGCTTCGGCGCCAGCATCATGTTCTTCACCTCAGGTCGCCCGACGCGTTCGATCCGAACGTCGAACTTGCCGCGGGTGAGCGTCTCCGCGACGACGCCGACCAGCTCCGCGCCGTCCAGGAGCGCGGAGTCGACCTCGACGACGAGGCTGAGGACGTTCTTGCCGTCAAGGAAGATCGACCCGGGATCGGTGAACGCCAACTTGCCCGTCGCGATCGTCTTCAACGCCGCGGGCGCGTCCATGATGAACGGATCCCAGCGCGGGCCGGCGAAGACGCGCGCGCCGTGCGCTGAGCCGCCCTGGTCATCGTTCACCCGGAGGGAGACCGTTTCGCCCGCTGGGGTGGTGCAGCTGCCTTCCTGTGCGGCGCCCTGCCTGCCGTCAGCCTTCACAGGAGGGGAGAAGACGCAGTCGAAGTCGAACTCCTCAGGGCCGACGGCGAATGGCACCTGATCGCCTCCCGCGGTCGCGGTCAGCGGGCGCAGTCGGAAGCGATAGACGAGTCCGTCGGACAGCAGGTCCGAGGGCTTCGCGAAGGGAAGTGTGTTCACCACGAGCACGAGATGTCCCGGCCGCTCTGGGCTCGGAAACGCGTACACGTCGGTGATGTCCGCTATCGGCTCGGCCAAGGCTCGCGGCCCTGAGATGTGATCCGACATTGGCGTCCTCGTTTCGGCCCCGCTGCTCGGGCTGGTCAGTCGGCAGCCTCGTCCAGCAGCGGCCGCAACGCGGGGTGCTGCAGCGCCTCCGCGGCCTCCGGGTGGTCCAGCACCTGCTGGAAGGCCTTGTTCACGCGCTGAGCTTTCCGGATCTCTTTCACCGTGCCGCCATAGTTCCGTGCGTAGGCACCCGCGGTCTGCTGCGCGCCGAGGATGAACGCCCTGACCGCAGCCAGATCCGGAAGACCCTCGTAGCCCTCCACGTGCCGGAAGATGAGATCGAACAGCTTCAGCGTCGGCCCAGACGTGAAGAAGTCCTCCATGTAGGCGTCCCAAGGGCCGTCGAAGCTCGTGACGAACGCGAGCCGCGTGTCGTCGTCAAAGGGCACGAACCTCGCCTCGTGGATCGTTGCGATCGACATGCCGTAGTCCCCTGGCCGGTACCCGGGTGTCTGCTGCAGCTCGCGAAGAGCGGTGCGCAGGGCTTTGCCCTCGTCCGGCTTGACATGGAAGAACAAGCTGAACTCGCTCGTCGGACCGGAACTGATGCCCGGGCGAGAGGTTCCTGCCGCAGGTGTCGCCATCATTCCTCCTCTGAGCTTCGCGGCCCCCGAGCTCGAGGTCGGCCTGGCGAAGTGCACCATCTGGAGGCCCGCGAGTGGATTCCGACCGCGATTTGCCCATGCTGCGCACCCGGCGACCGCCGGGCATCATCCTTCACGGGTGATCTCGGCGGCCGCCCGTGAAGGCTGCCGGCCGCACCACCCGCGCGAGAGAGCCACCCCGAGCAGCGACCGCACCCGGGGACACCCACGACCGGATCCGCCGCGACTGCGTCGATGACACGGGTGTGGTCACCCCTGTGCGCGGCGGCCTGCTCCATCACATCGGCATCGCCCGAACCGACGTCATCCTGCTCGACCAGGACCTGCACATCCGCGTCGTCGACACCGCCACCCGGCGAATTGCTCCGCGAACTCGTCCTCGACCCCACCAAGGACTGCCAACCCACCGGACGACCACCCGGGCCAGCCCACCGGCGGTGCTGGTGGGCTGGCCAGCAGGACGGGACCGATCCGCTGGCACTGCTGGACTCGATTGTGACCGAGATGATGAGTGTTGGGGGCAACGATGCCTGAACCGCCGCTGTCGCCCCGCGATGCCCCGGACAAGGACCAGTCGCACCGGCTGGCACGGGTACACCTTCACCTACATCCTCAGCGCGTTCGCCCTGCTCGTCTGGATCCTGGTACGGCGGCCCGACGCCTTCCGCCAAGCCCGCGACTCGTTCGTCGTCCTCAACGTGATCGCCATCGCCTGCTTTGTGCTCTACCCTGTGACGCCGCCCCGTCTGCTGCCCGAGCTCGGGCTCGTCGATACCGTTGCCCAGGGCAATGCCTGGTGGTCGGAGCTGGTCGACCACGCCAACCAGTTGGCGGCGATGCCATCCCTGCACGTCAGCTGGGCGGTGTGGGTCCGCCGAGCTGGACGAAGCCGACCACCTCCATGCCGTCAATCCGGCCCGTCCGGCTACCACGAGCCAGGTCCACGGACCCACCTGGACGGATGTGTTCGGGGAGGAGTTGGTCGCGATCGCGGCCGAGCGAACGGATCTGGTCGCGGTGACGGCGGCGATGTCGCGGCCGGCTGGGCTGTTTCCGTTGGCCTGCCGGTACCCCGAGCGGGTGTACGACGTCGGGATCGCCGAGCAGCACGCGGTGACGTCTGCTGTCGGGCTGGCCGCTGCGGGGCTGCATCCTGTGGTCGCGATCTACTCGACATTCCTCAACCGCGCCTTCGATCAGGTACTGATAGACGCGGCGCTGCCGGGCGCCGGTCACGTTCGTCCTTGACCGCGCCGGAATCACCGGTCCGGATGGGCCGTCTCACCACGGAATGTGGGATGTGGCTCTGTTTGGGTTGGTTCCCGGCATGCGGGTCGCGGCCCCTCGGGACGCACAGCAGCTGCGGGTTCTGTTACGCGCGTGCATCGCCCATCAAGCCGGGCCTACCATGCTGCGGTTCCACGTGGACGCAGCGGAGTAGTCCTCCGCGCCCGAGCAACCATCGGCGCTGCGGAGTTGCTGACGGCGGGCCGGTCCGAGGTGCTGCTCGTGCCCGTGGGTCCGCTGGCCGCCGCCGCGTTGGAGGCTTCCCGTCGACTCCGCGCGCTGGGAATCGGCGCGACGGTCGTCGATCCGCGGTGGATCAGCTCAGTCGATCCCGAGCTCGTCCGGTACGCCGGCAAGCACCGGCTGGTGGTGACGATCGAAGACAACGCGCTGCCGGGTGGATTCGGAGATGCCCTTGCGCGGGCGCTTCGACGTACGACGTCACGCCCTGCACTCATCACCCTCGGCCTGCCCAGCGACTTCATCGCGGCGGGGGAGCGCGAGGACATTCTTCACGCGTACGGACTTGATGCCGATGGCATTACCAGGGCCGTCGCAGCCGCTGTGTGAGCCGCCCATCCATGCCCTCGCCGCCGGCTCTCAGTCGGTCCACCAGACGCCGCCGCTGAAGATGCTGTGACGGACAGAATCAACTCGTAGCCCTCAACCGATGTGGAGATCGCGGTCTCCGGTCGGGCCAAGAAGAAAGGGGCTCATGTCCCTAGGGACTTGAACCCCCACGGTGTCCGAGGGGGGACTTGAACCCCCACGCCCCGCGAAGGGCACTAGCACCTCAAGCTAGCGCGTCTGCCTATTCCGCCACCCGGACGAGTGGTCTTGTCGCCGTAGCGACGCTGACCGGAGAACAGTAGCAAACTCCACGGGTGGAATTCACATCGGGCCCGGGCCGCGCTCCGACGGGCTGTCTCGGGGGTCTCTCGAGGCGTAGTTTGAAATTCAAGTGGTGCCTGGGAGGAGGCTGGGATGAACGCGTGGAACGCGATGACGTTCGAGGGTAAGGACACGATCCTGGGGGTGGTCCGGCGCGAGGCGGGGGAGTTCTTCAAGCTGGTGGACAGCGACGAGGCGTGGGAGGCGCCGACCGGGGCCGGGCACTGGCAGGTACGGGACGTGGTGGCGCATATCGCGGACACCACCGAGGCGTACTTCGTCGCGTTCGACGCGGCCCGGTCGCACACCGAGGTGCCGGCCGCGTACGGGCTGCCGGGGATGGCCGAGCGGGTCGACAAGCAGGCGCTGGCGCTCCGCGATGTGCCGAGGACCGAGCTGGTCGAGCGGCTGCGCGGCGACTTCGACAAGATCATGGAGATCTTCGACGCGCTGGGTCCGGAGGACTGGACCGGGCTGAACGTGCCGCACTTCTACATGGGGCCGTTGCCGTCGTTCTTCTTCCCGGCCTTCCAGCTGATGGACTACGGCGTCCACTCCTGGGACGTCCGGCAGGGGACCGGCCGGGCGCACGGGCTGACCGGCGAGGCGGCTGACCTGCTGGTCCCGTTCATGTTCGTGCTGTGGCAGTACACGACCAAGGTCAACGAGCCGTGTGACCTCGGCATCCGGATCACCAGCGGCCCCAACGCCGGCGACACGCGGGTCCTGGTAGGTCCGGACGGCATGACGTACGAGGCGGGCGAAGGCGACACTGTGATCGAGTTCGATCCGGGCAGTTTCGTGCTGACCGCGTTCGGGCGCAGTAACTCCGGCACGATCCGCGGCGACCGCGCCGTCGCGGACCGCTATCTCAACCTGTTCTTCCGAATCTGAGGGGATCCGTATGACTGATATCGACCTGTCCGCGATCGAGGCCGAGCGGGACCGGATCAGAGCGACGTACCTCCAGCAGGGGAAGACGTCGTCGGCGCGCGGGCTGCATCATGTCGCGGTGCTGTGCGCGGACGTCGAGCGGACCGTGAAGTTCTACCAGGGCGTGCTCGAGTTCCCGCTCACCGAGATCGTCGGCAACCGGGACTACGAGGGCTCGAACCACTTCTTCTTCGACATCGGCAACGGCAACCTGCTGGCGTTCTTCGACTTCCCCGGGCTCGATCTCGGTCCGTACGCCGAGGTGCTCGGCGGTCTGCATCACATGGCGATCTCGGTGGAGCCGGAGAAGTGGGCGCGGCTGAAGGCGAACCTCGACGAGGCTGGCATCGAGTACCTGGAGGAGAGCGGTACGTCGATCTACTTCCGGGACCCGGACGGCACCAGAGTCGAGCTGATCGCCGACCCGCTGGGGGAGATGTACGGCCTAAAGGTCCTCTGAACCGCGCGCCCGGCGGGCCATTTGACGAGCCTGTCGCAGCGGCTCCGGAGTCCGGCGTCCGGCGAGTGACGCCTGGACGACCTGGACCGCCGTACCGAGGTCGGTTCGCCACCCCGGATGGACGACGAGCGGCCGCGTACCCGGCTTCGTGCGGAGCCAGGTCGCGACCTGCTCGGCGTCCACTGTGAGCGGGGCGGTCGCGCCGGCCTCGTCGGCGGGCCAGTCTCCGCAGGCCGTCAACGGTCGATGCGTGACACCGACTGTCGGCAGGTCCAGTACGGCGCCGAGCTGTGTCGCCAACCCGGCACGTCGAGGGTGATCGCGTCCGGTGGCGTCCAGAAGCAACACCTCGGGCTGAGGTCTGAGACGCCGTACGACGTCCTCGAACAGCGGAGCGAGTCGGAGAGCCAGCAGACCCGGGACGTACGGCGCCGCGGTGCGACCGGTGATCGATGACCGCCCCACCACGCGGCGACCGTCCATGACGACGGCGGCGGCCCAGGCATGGTCACCGGCAGAGCCCGGACCCGACAGACCGCGCGGAAGGCAGATCCAGGCACCGCCGGCGAGGAACCGCTCCGGGGGTGTCCATCGTGGTGGTGTCGCCTGGGCGAGGGCGTGTTGGAGCGAGATCAGGCTCATAGGTGCGTGCGGAACCAGTCGCGGGCCAGTTCGGCGACTCGCTCGAGCGTGCCGGGCTCGGAGAAGAGGTGTGTGGCGCCAGGGACGATCTCGAGTTGGTTGGCACACTGCAACTGCTGCTGGACCTCGCGGTTGAGCTCGAGTACGTCGGTGTCGCGCTCGCCGACGATCAGGAGCGTCGGCGCGGACACGTCGGCGAGCCGTGGACCGGCGAGATCGACCCTTCCGCCACGCGAGACGACGGCCCGTACGTCGTCGGCGCCGCTGCCCGCCGACCACAGGGCGGCCGCTCCGCCCGTGCTGGCGCCGAAGTACGCGACCGGGCCGAATCCGTCGCCCGCCCAGACGTGAGCGGTGGTCAGTCTCTCGGCCAGCAAGGGGATGTCGAAGACGTTTCTGCGGTCGGTGGCCTCCGCGGGCGACAGGAGGTCGAACAACAAGGTCGCGAGACCGGCTCGGTTCAGGACGTGGGCAACGTACTGGTTGCGGGGACTGTGCCGGCTGCTGTCGCTGCCGTGGGCGAAGATCACCAGGCCGTTCGAGGGTGCGGGCTCGGTGAGATCGCCGGGAAGCTCGACGCCAGACGACTCGATGGTCACCTGGTCGGTTCTCATGCCGGACCGGATCCGTTCGGCGCCGGGTGTTCGACCAGGGCGATCACCCGGGTGGTGATGAAGCGGGCGGTGCGGACCGTTTTGCCGCTGCGGGTGACCTCGACAACCTCGGTGACGTTCCGGGTGGTGTTGATCTCGACCCGGCGGCCGGCTTTGGTCGCGGTGATCTCGTACGTCGACACGCCGCTGCCGGTGTCGACGACGATCTCCACCCGGTCGCCCTTCACACCTTCCTGATACCCGGCTGCTGCGATGTCATTCGGCGGTGGGGGAGGATGGGCCCATGACTTCTCCGGGGAGCAGTGACCGTCCGTCGTACACACCTGACGCCGAAGTGGTGGAGCTGTGTAGTGAGCTGATCCGGATCGACACCACGAACTACGGCAACGGCAAGAGCAACGGTGAGCGGGTCGCCGCGGAGTACGTCGCGGCGAAGCTGGACGAGGTCGGGATCGAGTCCACGATCTACGAGTCGGAGCCGGGCCGGGCCACGCTGGTGGCGCACTGGGAGGGCGAGGACCAGTCGGCCGACCCGTTGCTGGTGCACGGGCACCTGGACGTCGTACCGGCCGATCCGAAGGACTGGAAGGTGGACCCGTTCGCCGGGGAGATCTTCGACGGGTGCGTGTGGGGCCGCGGCGCGGTCGACATGAAGGACTTCGACGCGATGGTGCTGTCGGTGGTCCGGGCGCGGCAGCGGGCCGGGGTGAAGCCGCGGCGGCCGGTGCGGCTGGTGTTCACCGCGGACGAGGAGGCCGGCGGTGTGTACGGCGCCCAGTGGCTGATCAACAACCACCCGGACACGGTGGCCGACTGCACCGAGGGCATCGGTGAGGTCGGCGGGTTCTCGGTCACGGTGAAGGACGACCTGCGGCTGTATCTGATCGAGACCGCCGAGAAGGGCATGAGCTGGATGCGGCTCAAGGCCCGCGGTACGGCGGGGCACGGGTCGATGGTGAACAACGACAACGCGGTCACCAACCTGGTCGAGGCGGTCACCCGGATCGGCGGGCACGAGTGGCCGCTGCGGCTGACGCCGACGGTCCGGGAGTTCCTGAAGACGCTGGAGGATGTGCTCGAGGTCGAGCTGGACCCGGAGGACATGACCGAGACGCTGGCGAAGCTGGGCAGTTTCAGCCGGATGTTCGGCGCGACCATCCGGAACACGGCCAACCCGACGATGCTGAACGCCGGCTACAAGGTGAACGTGATCCCGGGCGACGCCGAGGCGCATATCGACGGCCGGTTCCTGCCCGGGTACGAGGACGAGTTCTTCGCCACCATCGACGAGCTGATCGGCGACAAGGTACGGCGCGAAGCAGTGGTCGAGGACATCGCGCTGGAGACCGAGTTCAGCGGCGGCCTGGTCGAGGCGATGAAGGCGTGCCTGGCGGCCGAGGACCCGCAGAGCCGGACCGCGCCGCTGCTCATGTCGGGCGGCACGGATGCCAAGTCATGGAGCCGGCTGGGGATCCGGTGCTTCGGGTTCGTGCCGCTGCAGCTGCCGCCTGATCTGGACTTCATGGGCATGTTCCACGGCATCGACGAGCGGGTCCCGACCAGCGCGCTGGAGTTCGGCTCCCGGGTGCTGGACCGTTTCCTGGATGAGGCCTGAGGGGTCAGCTCCGGAGCCGGGACGGCCGGTGGGTGATCTCCTCGATGTCCTGAGCCGCGGCGAGCACCAGACGATGCGCCAGCTCTGACAGTGCTCGCGCGGCGGCCAGTTCGTCGCCGATTTGCGGCACCTCGCGATCGTTCGGGTGCCGGTACGCCGTACCCCGTCCGGCCAACTGTTCTCCGTCAGTACGCAGCCGGGCCTCCGCATGCGTGGTCCGCTGGTCCTCGACCTCGTCGATCTCGATGTCGACTGTCCACTGCCGCATGGTCATCCCACTCACCTCATCTACAGCGTCGTACCGCACGCCCTGACTCACAAGAGGTTGAGTGTGGTGCGGAGGTTGGGGAGGTGCTGGATGAGGGGCTTGGGTGGGGTTGGCGTGGTGACGAGGGACAGGGTGAGGCGGTAGCGGAAGGGCGCGGGGGTGAGGCGTTCGCCGGGGCGGAGTTCGGTGGCGAGGGCGCTGCGGGGGACCAGGGCCAGTTGGGTACGACGACGGGCCATGGCTACTGTGGTGCTCAGGGTCACGCCGTGGCGGGGTACGGCGCCGAGAGCGACCAGGCGGGCGTGGATCTCCTCGGCGCCACGGTCGTAGGTGGAGAACGGGACCGGGCGGTCTTTCAACGGTTGCTTGGCGCGGCCGGGTGGGGTTGCACCCGGTGGGACGAAGAGGACGAGTTCGTCGCGGCCGACCCGGCGGGCGATGGTGCCGCGGGGGAGTGTCATCTGGTCGGCGATCGCGATGAACGCGGCGTCCATGGTGCCTTCGGCGATCCGTTCGACCAGGAAGTGGCCGTGGTCGACCTGTTGCTGGATGTCGAGATCGGGCAGGTCTGCGTCGAGGACGGGGAACAGGATGGGCGCCAGGCTGGCGAAGGTGCCGATCACCAGCCGCTGACCGGCGGCGGCCTCGCGGGTGGCGGCGTACACCTCCTCGAGGTGGCCGAGGATGTGGTCGGCTCGGCGGCCGAGCTCGGCGCCGGCGGGTGTCGGGCGGGCGCCGCGGGTGTCGCGTTCGAACAACTTGGTGCTGCACATGCGCTCGAGTCGGGCCAGTCGCTGGGACGCGGACGGTTGCGAGATGCGCAGTTCACGGGCCGCGGTACCGACCGCGCCGGTCCGGGCGATCGCCTGCACCAGCCGCAGATCATCGACCGATGGTAATGAGGCCATAGGTACAGCCTATGGCAACCACCAAGCCGCCGCAGGCTACCCGGACCGCTTGATAACTTCAAGAATCTAAGGCATGAGGGCTCGGAGCGAAGCGTTCGCACTGCTGGCAGGTGGCGGTGCGGCCGACCTGGCGTTCCGGATCGCGCAGGTCGCGTTGCCGCTCGTCATCCTCCACGAGACGGGCTCCGTTGCTGCTACCGGACTGGTCGGCGGTGCGTCTGGACTACCGGTGCTGTTGTCGCCATGGTGGGCCAGGAAGGCCCGGCAATGGGTGGACTCGGGTCCACGGCTCGCTGTGGTCGCAGCTATCTCTGCACTCGCGTTGGCGAGTGTGCCGGCTGCGGCCGCGCTAGGACTCCTCACACCCGAGTTGTTGGTCGTCAGCGGTCTACTGCTCGGGTGTGGCGACGCCCTGTCGACACCAGGTCGGTCAGCGCTGCTGGCTGATACCGGAGACCGGTGGGGTGACGGTAAGGCCGTCGTACTGCTCACCTGGCAGGACGGACTGCGCAGGATCGGCATGATGGTCGGACCGGTCGTCGGAGCCTTTGCAGTGGCGACAGGGTTCACGAACGGACTGCTGTGGGTGGAGGCGGTCACTGTGGTGGCTGCAGGGCTCCTGGCCTGCGCTGTGAAGGCGGAGCGCGCTCCCGAAGGCATAGCGACTCCTACGATCCGTGCCAGCCTCAGAGGTCGTCCTGACGTGCTCTACGGCTGGATAGCTCGTGGGACCGGCTGCGTGACCTGGTTCGCGTTCACTCTCGGCCTGTCGGTGATCGGTGCACAGCGCGGTGAACCCGGTGTCTACCTGGCTGCCGGCATGACCGGGTACGGCGTCGGGTCTGTCATCGGGACGGCGATCTCCCTGGCCGTCGTACGACGTCTGCCGCCAGTACCCCTGGCTGCGATGGCCTGGGCCTGCATGGGCTTGTGCTGGGCCGGGATGGGGCTGTGGACGCACCCGCCGGTCATTGCCCTCCTGGGTGCGCTTTCGGGCATAACCGTCGTACTCGGGATCGCTGCGATCTCTGTTCTGATCACCAGGTCGTCACAAGGGGCGGAGCGTCGGGCGCTGCTGTCCGGGCAGACCGTGGTCGTGAACGCGGGGAGTTCCGCCGGGATGCTGGCCGGAGGGCCCATCATCGCGGCGGCCGGAGCCGAGAACACCCTGGTCGGGGCCGGGCTGCTGACCACGCTCGTCGCACTCGTAATCCTGGTGAAGCCGAGACCGTCGCAGTGCGACACTGCGAACCATGTCCGAGATCGTGATCACCACCCTGGCCGAGCGGCCTGAGTACCGGCAGCCGATGTACGACTTCGCCGACACGTGGCCGGCGTTCATGCACAACGACCCGGTCGGCAACGCGTTCATGGGCCAGGTCCCGGATGCGTTCCCGGATCAGTGCCTGGTGGCGACCGAGGCCGGCGAGCTGGTCGCCCACGGTCGCAGCATCCCGTTCGTGTTCCCGGACGAGAACCGCAGCGAGTTGCCCTCCGGTGGCTGGGATCGGGTGCTGCAGTGGGGATTCGCCGATCTGCGCAACGGACGGACCCCGAACGTCTCGAGTGCCCTGGAGATCGTGATCCGGCCTTCGCACCTCGGCCGCGGGCTGTCGCACGAGATGCTCAAAGCGATGCGCGCGGCGGTGAAGGCGAAGGGACACAGCACTCTGTTCGCTCCGGTTCGCCCGAACGGGAAGGCCGACGCAGAGCTTCCGATGACGGAGTACGTCCAGCAGTTCAGGGACGACGGTCTGCCGACGGATCCCTGGTTGCGTGTGCATGTGAAGGCAGGCGGAAAGATCGTGCAGGTCGCACCCCGGTCCATGGTGATCGCGGGTTCGCTGGCGGAGTGGCGGGAATGGACCGGCCTGCCGTTCGACGTCTCCGGCGATGTGATCGTCCCGAAGGCGCTCGTCCCGGTGCACGTGGACGTCGCCCACGACCACGCCGTGTACGTCGAACCGAACGTCTGGGTCCGCCACGACCTCTAGCGCGCGAGGCGGCTGAGGAGGGACGAGGCGGCACAGATACCGGCGACGGCGGCGACGATGAGGACGGCGAAGTCCAGCCAGTAGTTGGTGGGCTCGCCGATGAGTAGCCCGCGCAGGGCGCTGACCTCGTAGGTGAGGGGATTGACGTGGCTCAGCACGCGGAGCCAGTCGGGCATCAGGCTGACCGGGTAGAGGGCGTTGGACGCGAAGAACAGCGGCATGGTGATGGCCTGGCCGATGCCCATCAGCCGGTCGCGGCGTAGTACCAGACCGGCGATCGTCATCGACAGACAGGAGAAGAACGCCGCACCGAGCACGACCACCGCGAGAACGGCGAGCAGTTTCAACGGGTTCCAGGTCATGCTGACACCGAGCAGTGCGGCGACGACGAGTACGACGATCGTCTGGGCGATCGTCCGTACGCCGGCCGCGAACGCCTTGCCGGCGACCAGTGCGGAGCGCGGGCTCGGCGTGACCAGGAGCTTGGTCAGGATGCCCGCGTCGCGTTCCCAGATGATCTGGATGCCGTAGAAGATCGCGACGAACAGGGCGGACTGCGCGATGATGCCCGGCGCGAGATAGTCCAGATACGGCACGTCTCCGGTCGGGATCGCCTTGATCCGGCTGAACGTCACGCCGAAGATGACCAGCCACAGGATCGGCTGGATCGCCCGCGTGAGCAGCTCCGTCCGGTCGTGTCTCAGCTTCTGGAGCTCGACCAGGCAGAACGTGCCGATCCGCGAGAGCAGCCGGGTAGCGGCCCGGCCCCGGGACTCAGCCCATGCGCTGGGCGGTGCGGCGGGTGCCACGGACATCGCGCAGTCCTCCCTTCTCCGCACCTTCCAGGCTTTCGCCGGTGTGGTGGCGGAACACGTCTTCGAGACTGGCCTCGGGACCGAGCTCGGCCTTGAGATCAGCCGGTGTCCCCACAGCGCGTAGCCGGCCATGGTGCATCAGGGCTACCCGATCGCACAGCAGGTCGGCTTCCTCCATGTAGTGCGTGGTCAGCAGCACCGTCATCCCGTACCGCTCCTGCATGTCCTGGACCCGGGCCCAGACGGAATCCCGCGCGACCGGATCGAGGCCGACCGTCGGCTCGTCGAGCACGAGCAGGGCCGGCCGGTTTCACCAGTGCCTGGGCAAGCTCGAGGCGGCGCACCATGCCGCCGGAGTACGTCGACGCGAGCCGGTCGGCGGCGTCGGTCAGGTCGACGATCTCGAGGACCTCGGCGACGCGGGCGGCTCGTTCGCGACGCGGTACGTCGAACAGTCGGGCGAACCAGGACACGTTCTCCTTCCCGGTCAGCGCGCCCTCGATCGACAGCTGCTGCGGGACGTAGCCGAGCATCCGCCGTACCGTCATCGCGTCCCTGCGCACATCCAGTCCGAAGACCTGGACCGTGCCGGACTGCGGCGGGTAGAGGGTGTTGAGCACGCGCAGCGTGGTCGTCTTGCCGGCGCCGTTCGGTCCGAGCAGGCCGAAGCACTCGCCCGGGTTGACCGTCAGGTCCAGCGCGTCGACGGCCAGATGAACCCCGAACCGGTGGCTCAGCCCGGCGATCCGCACTGCTGCATCCGCGTTCATGCTCACTCCTTCCCTGGGTGGGTCAACGCGAGTTCGCCGGGATGCTCCGGGTGCAGTTTGTCGGCGAGTACGGCGAGAATCGGCAGAGCGGACCGCAACGCGGCACGTTCATCAGGCTCGAGGTCGTCGAGCGCCTGCGTGACGAGAGCGGTACGGCGGTCGCGCCAGGCCTCGACCTGCTCCCGGGCGGGCTCGGTCAAGGTGAGCCGGGCTACGCGTCGGTCGGTCTCGTCAGGGGTGCGCTGCAGGAGCCCGCGCTCGGTGAGCTGGCCGACCAGGGTCGACACGGTGTTCGCGACCAGGCCCAGCTCGGCGGCGGCCTCCGCGACCGAGATCCCGGGATTGCGGCGGACGGTACGGATCAACTCGGCCTGTGAGTCGGTCAGTGCCGACAGCGGAAAGGGTCGCCCGACCGATCGGCGGAGGTGGCGGCGCACCAGCCCGATCGCGGCCAGCAGCTCCTCCGCAAGACCCTCGGTGGTGTTCACATCTCCGACGATACCTCTGTCGCAGAGATATTTCAGGGGACACAGGACCCCAACTTGTTGGGGTAGGCCGGCACGGGGAGCTGCCGGAGCATCGGTGGCATGAGTACTACGGAACGCAACAAGGGGATTGTCCGCGATCTGATCGACGGATTGTTTACAAAAGGGGACCTCGGGGCGGTCGACACCTACCTCGCCGAGGACTTCATCAATCACGACCCGCCGTTCGGGGTCACGGCCGACCGCGAGGGGATGCGAGTCGCCGGGGGACTGATGCGGCAGGGGTTCCCGGACTGGCACAGCGAGATGCACGAGTTGGTTGCAGAGGGCGACATCGTGGTCGAGCGATTCACCGCGGGTGGGACGCATCAAGGTGAGGTGATGGGGGTCGCGCCGAGCGGGAAGACTGTGAGCCTGCCCGGGATCAACATCTTCCGGCTGCGGGACGGTCTGGTGGTGGAACGCTGGGGACGGCTGGACGAACTCGGGTTCCTCCGGCAACTGGGCGTCGTACCGGATCAGCCGTAGCATCGCGATCATGGGGGCGGCGGATCGCCTGGAAGTGCTGATCCAGCGGTGCTACGCGGGGCTGGACGCGGATCAGTTGCGGTCCGAGACGCTGACCCGGCTGAAGAAACTGATGACCGTCGACGCCGCATTCTTCGCGACGGTGGATCCGGCCACGATCCTGTTCACCTCCGCGAGTTCGGACGAGCCGCTCGGTGCCGCGACCGAGCAGTTCCTGTGGAACGAGTTCGGGCAGGAGGACGTGAACAAGTTCGCCGCCCTCGCCGCCGCACCCGACCCGGTGAGTTCGCTCGGCCATGCCACGAAGGGGCAGTGGCCGAGCAGCGCCCGGTACGTCGAGGTGATGCGCCCGATCGGTCTCGGCGACGAGCTCCGGGCCGCGCTGGTGTCGAACGACCGCTGCTGGGGCGTCATCTGCCTGCACAGGGAGGACGCCGCAACCGGCTTCTCGGATGAGGAACTTCAGCTGGTACGACGCCTTGGACCGCATCTCGCCGAGGGACTACGACGCGGCCTGCTCGGCGGATCGGTCAGAGACGGCGATGTCGGTCCAGGAGTGGTGGTTCTGAATTCGAAGCACGCCGTTGTGTCGGTCAGTGCGGAGGCGGAGCACTGGATGGCGGAGCTGGATCCGGAGCGTAGGACGGAGTTGCCGGTGGCAGTGCGGGCTGCGGCGGTGCAACAGCGGCGGGTGCACGAACCGCCCGGAGCGCCGGTGCTGAAGGTGAGGACCACGAACGGGCGTTGGCTCGCACTGCATGCGACACTCCTCAAGAGCATCGGCGAGGAGCAGATCGCGGTGGTCATCGAGCCGGCCACGGCGGCGCAGCTCGGGTCGTTCCTGCTGGACCTGCACGGGCTGACACCGGCTCAACAGCGGGTCACCGAACTCCTGCTGAAGGGCTACTCGACCCGGCAGATCGTCGACCGGTTGTGCCTGTCCCCGCACACGGTGCAGGAACACGTCCGGGCAGCCTTCGACAAGGTGGGCGTCGGCAGTCGACGCGAACTGGTGACGGCCCTGCTCAGAGGGTCCGCATCACCCGGATGATCCGGCGCCGGAGCCAGACCCGGCGCGATCCGTCCGGGTAGCGGCGAAGCCGGGCGAGTTCCCAGCCGCCGTACTCGGCGTGCTCGGTCAGCAACCGGCGGACGGCGCCGCGCGACTCCGTCCTGGACAATTCGAACTGTTGCAGTTCGTATTCGGCCATCCGCACCTCCAGCACTGCTCTACGACACATCCTCCAAAGCTGCGACGATCGCGGGTGGGAGGGTGAGCTCCTCCACACCCAGGACCGACTTGAGCTGCATCGCCGTCCGGGCCCCGACGATCGCCGCCGACACGCCGGGCCGGTCCCGCACCCAGGTGAGCGCCACCTCGAGCGGTGTCCAGCCGAGCCCGTCGGCGGCTCGCGCGACTGCCTCCACGATGCCCGAACCACGGCCGTCGAGGTAGGGGTCGACGAATCTGGACAGATGCTGAGATGCCGCCCGGGAGTCCGCCGGGATACCGGTGCGGTACTTCCCAGTCAACACACCCCGGCCAAGCGGCGACCACGCCAGCACCCCGATCCCCAGCCCGCCGGCCGCCCGGATCGCGTCCGCCTCGGCGTCCCGGGCGAGCAGTGAGTACTCCACCTGGTTCGACACCGGCACGGCGCGACCGGGCCACGCCTGCTGCCAGGTGACCGCCCGGGCCGACTTCCACCCCGCGTAGTTCGAGACACCGACGTACCGGACCTTGCCCGAGTTCACCGCGTGGTCGAGCGCCGACAGCGTCTCCTCCAGCGGTACGTCGTCCGACCAGGTGTGCAGCTGCCACAGGTCGATGTGGTCGACGTTCAGCCGGCGCAGGGAGCTGTCCAGGTCGCGTAGCAGGGCGCCGCGCGAGGTGTCGGTGATCCGCTCGCCGCGGCGGACGCTGAAACCGGCCTTGGTCGCGATCACCAGGTCGTCACGGTCCACCACGTCGCCGAGCAGAGTGCCGATCAGTCGCTCGCTGTCACCGTCGCCGTACGCGGCCGCGGTGTCGATCAGCGTCCCGCCGGCCGCGACGAACGCGGCGAGCTGCTCGCGCGCCTCGTGCTCGTCGGTGTCACGCCCCCAGGACATGGTGCCGAGGCCGAGTCGGCTCACCGCCAGTCCACTGTGACCGAGATAGCGCTGCTGCATGAACCCGAGCCTATTGGCCGCCACCGACAACGGCTCGTTAGGCTCGCCTGTCATGCGACTCGGACTCAACATCGGCTTCGTCTTCGGTGGCGATGACCATCTGAATCATCTGAGGCTGGTGAAGGAGGCCGAACAGCTCGGTTTCTCGGTCACCTGGGCCGCGGAGGCGTACGGCTCGGACGCCGCCACGCTGCTGACCTGGATCGCCGCCCAGACGTCGACCATCGATGTCGGCGCGGCCGTGTTCCAGATCCCGGCCCGGACCCCGGCGATGACCGCGATGACGGCGGCGACGCTGGACCGGCTGTCGAACGGCCGCTTCCGGCTCGGCCTGGGCGTGTCCGGACCACAGGTCTCCGAGGGCTGGCACGGCGTCCGGTTCGACAAGCCGCTGGCCCGCACCCGCGAGTACGTCGCCATCGTGAACGCCGCGATGCGACGTGAGACGGTTGCTTTCGAGGGCGAGCACTTCACCCTGCCGCTGCCCGGCGGCGCGGGGAAGGCGCTGAAGCTGTCCATCCACCCGATCCGCGACCATGTGCCGGTGTACCTGGCCGCGGTCGGTCCGAAGAACCTCGAGCTGGCCGGCGAGATCGCCGACGGCTGGCTCGGCATCCTGAACGACCCCGCCTATCTGGGAGAGCAGTTGAAACACATCGCGACGGGCCGCCAGGCTCGTCAGGAGGGACTCGACGGCTTCGACGTCGTCGCGTCCGTGCCGGTGATGACCGGTGACGACCTGCAGGCCGCGGCCGACCCGATCCGTGGGTACGCCGCCCTCTACATCGGCGGCATGGGCAGCCGGGAGAAGAACTTCTACAACGCGCTGGCCGTCCGGATGGGGTACGCCGAGGAGGCCAAGCGGATCCAGGACCTCTACCTGGACAAGCAGCACCGCGAGGCGATGGCCGCCGTACCGCACGGGTTCATCGACTCGATCTCGCTGCTCGGCAGCAAGGAGCGGATGGCCGAGAAGCTCACCGCGTACGCCGAGGCCGGGGCGACCACCGTCGCACTGACCCCGTTCGCGTCGACCGTGGAGCAGCGGATCGCCGACATCCGCACCGTCGCCGAGGCCCTCGAACTCGCCGGGGTCGGTGACTGAGTGTCCATCTGGGAAGCCATCATTCTCGGCATCGTCGAGGGTCTGACCGAGTTCCTGCCGGTGTCCAGCACCGGGCACCTCACCATCGCCTCGAAGGCGCTCGGTCAGCAGATCGACGACCCGTCCATCACCGCGTTCACCGCGGTGATCCAGTTCGGCGCGATCGCGGCCGTGGTGCTGTTCATGTGGAAGGACATCCGCAAGTACGCCGTCGCCTGGTTCAAGGGGCTGCGGCACCCGGAGTACCGGGGTGAGTTCGATCACCGGATGGGCTGGTTCGTCATCGTCGGCTCGCTGCCGATCTGCATCGTCGGGTACCTCGGACGGGACATCATCTCGGGCCCGCTGCGCAGCCTGTGGTGGGTCGCGGCGTCGCTGATCGGCTGGTCGTTCGTGATGGTCGCGGCGGAGCGGCTGAGCACCAAGAGCCGGCCGCTGACCAGGATCACCCTGATCGACGCGATCGTGATGGGCATCATCCAGTGCCTGGCGCTGATCCCGGGGGTGTCCCGCTCGGGCGCCACCATCGCGGCCGGCCTGTTCTGCGGACTGGACCGGGTCGCGGCGACCAAGATGGCGTTCCTGCTCGGCATCCCGGCCCTGGTCGGTGCCGCGGTGTTCGAGCTCCCGCACGCACTCGAGGGAGACGTCGGGCTGGTACCGGTCCTGGTCGGCACCGCGGTCAGCTTCGTGGTCGCCTACGCGTCAGTGGCCTGGCTGCTGAAGTTCGTCGCCAAACACACCACCGAGATCTTCGCCTTCTACCGCATCCTGATAGGCATCGTCATCGTGATCCTCCTGGCGACGAGCACGATCACCGCGACTTAGAGCCAGCCGACTTTGCGGAAGAAGCGGTACATGGTGAAGCAGACGACGAGCATCAGGAGGAGGACGGCGTAGTAGCCGTAGTGCCAGCGGAGTTCGGGCATGTTGTCGAAGTTCATGCCGTAGATCCCGGCCACCATGGTCGGGACCGCTGCGATCGCGACCCATGCCGAGATGCGTCTCATATCGTCGTTCTGCTGCACCGAGACGCGGGCCAGGTGGGCGTTCAGGGCCGAGCTGAGCAGGATGTCGAGGGCCTCGGTCTGGTCCGAGACACGGTTCACGTGGTCGGCGACGTCGCGGAAGAACGGCGCGGCCTTGGCGCTGATCCCGGGGACGCCGTGCGCGAACTGCTCCATCGGTTCGCGCAGCGGCCCGACCGCGCGGCGCATCTCGAGCACCTCGCGCTTGAGCTTGTAGATCCGCTCGGCGTCGCTGGTGCGCTCCGGGGAGAACACCGAGGACTCGATCTCGTCGACGTCGAGCTCGACCTGCTCGGCGACCTCCTCGTAGGCGTCGACCACCGAGTCGCAGATCGCCCACAGTACGGCGGCCGGGCCGTGACCGAGGATCGAGGCGCGTTCTTCCAGCTCCTGCCGGGCCGTGGCCAGCTCACCGCCTTCACCGTGCCGGACGGTGACGACGTACCGGGGACCGATGAAGACGCTCAGTTGACCGGTCTCCACGGCGTCGCCCTCGTCGACGTACCAGAGGGTGCGCAGTACGACGACGATCGCGTCGCCGAACCGCTCGACCTTGGGGCGCTGGTGGGCCTTGAGGGCGTCCTCGACGGCGAGTTCGTGCAGGCCGAAGAGCGCCTGGACCCGGCGCATCTCGGTGTCCGACGGCTCGTGCAGGCCGACCCAGCCGAAGCAGCGGCCGTCGTCGTCGATGGCCTGGGCAACGGTCTCGGGATCCCTGGGCAGATCCTGCCGCTCGCCCTCGGCATACACGCCGCAGTCCACGATCACCCCACCATCATGTCACCGGGACTTGCCTCGACCGGATAACGTGCAGGGCATGCCCACGGTGATTCTGGTCCGCCACGGCCGCAGCGCCGCGAACACGTCCGGCACGCTGGCCGGCCGCACCCCGGGGGTGAAGCTGGACGAGACCGGCGTGCAGCAGGCCGAGGCGGTCGCGCAGCGGCTGGCCGAGCTGCCGCTGGCGGCGATCGTCACGTCGCCGCTGGAGCGCTGCAAGCAGACCGCGGCCGCGATCGCCAAGCACCACGGTGCGTTGCGTCCGGCAACGGATCGGCGACTGACCGAGTGTGGGTACGGCGACTGGACCGGCCAGAAGATCTCCACGTTGGCGAAGGATCCGCTGTGGGCGGTGGTCCAGCAGCACCCGTCGGCGGTGACGTTCCCGAACGGGGAGTCGATGCGGGCGATGCAGCAGCGCGCGGTGGACGCCGTTCGGGCGCATGACGCGGCGCTGGCGAAGAGCCACGGGGACGGCGCGCTGTGGGTCGCGGTGTCGCACGGCGATGTGATCAAGGCGATCGTCGCGGATGCACTCGCGCAGCACCTGGACACGTTCCAGCGGATCGTCGTGGACACCGCGTCGACCACGATCATCACCTACACCGCGACCCGCCCGTTCCTGGTCCGGCTGAACGACTCCGGCAGCGAGCTCGCCTCCCTGATTCCGAAGCCGCAGCCGAAGACCCGGAGGACCAAGAAGCAGTCCTCGGACGCAGTGGTCGGCGGACGGTAATGACGCAGTGGTCGGCGGACGGTAATAGGGTCTAACCATGGCGCGAGTTGTGCATTCCTACGACGACCCGGACCGGTTCGTCGCCGGCACCGTGGGGGAACCCGGTGCGAGGACGTTCTTCCTGCAGGCGCGGGCCGGTACCCGGCTGACGTCGGTGGCCTGTGAGAAGGAACAGGTGATGGCGCTTGCGGAGCGGCTGGACGTGATGCTGGACGAGGTGGCCCGGCGGTTCGACCGGGATCCGGTGACGCCGGCCGGGGTCGACGACACCGATCCGCTGGAGCAGCCGATCGAGGAGGAGTTCCGGGCCGGCACCATGACGCTGGCCTGGGAGGCCGACGCCGAGCGGGTGGTGATCGAGGTGTTCGCGGTCGTTACCGGCGAGCAGGCCGAGCTGGAGGAGACCGACCCGGTCGCGGCCGCGATGGAGTCCGAGGACGCCGAGGTGTTCATCGTCCGGATCAGCGAGGAGCAGGCTCGCGCGTTCGCCCGCCGGGCGGTCGCGCTGGTCGCCTCCGGACGGCCGAGCTGCCCGTTCTGCGGGCGGCCGATCGACGCGGAAGGACACATCTGCCCGCGCGCCAACGGCTACCGCAGGCACCTGCCGGAATGAACGACCTGCTCGCCCAGGGGGAGCTGTCCCTGCACGGCCGGCTGGTGGCCGCGTCGAACGGTACTTTCCAGGGCTCGGTGAGCCTTGACGGCGAATCCGCGACGGTGGTCTACAAACCGGTCCAGGGGGAGCGGCCGTTGTGGGACTTCCCCGACGGCACGCTGGCCCAGCGGGAGTACGCGGCGTACGTCGTGTCCGAGGCGCTCGGCTGGTCGCTGGTGCCGCCGACGCTGCTGCGGGACGGGCCGCTTGGTGAAGGCATGGTGCAGCTGTGGATCGACGAGGCTGAGCTCGGGCCGGGGGAGACCGAGCTGGTCGACATCGTTCCGCAGGGACGGGTGCCGGACGGGTGGATCGGCGTACTCGATGCGCTCGACGGACGGCACAACCCGGTGACCCTGGTGCACGCGGACAACGTGGCGTTGCGCCGGATGGCCGTATTCGATGCCGTGGTCAACAATGCGGACCGCAAGGGCGGCCACGTGCTGAACCCGGGCGACGGGCGGGTGTTCGGGGTCGACCACGGTGTGACCTTCAACGCGGACGACAAACTGCGGACCGTCCTGTGGGGCTGGGCCGGTGACCCGATCCCATCGGACGTGCTGGACGACGTACGCAAACTGGCCGACCACCTGGCCGGTGGACTCGGCCAGGAGCTCTGCGAACTGATCACCGCGGTAGAGCTGACCGCAACCCGCGAACGCTGCGCGACCCTGCTGAAGACCGGCACGTACCCACTGCCCAGCGACGACTGGCCAGCCATCCCATGGCCCGCGTTCTAGTGGTTGTCAAGCGGTCTCGGGAAGCGGGCAGGCGAACCGTGTCGTGCCGGGGGAATCCGGGCTGACATAAGCTCCAGGGCATGCAGGCGTGGACTAAACCAGACATCCCGGTCGTGCCGGGGCCGGCCCGGCGACTGCGCCTTTACGACACCGCCTCGGGCGGGCCGGTCGAGGTACCGCCGGTGGACGGCGGTACGGCGCGGATGTATGTGTGCGGCATCACGCCGTACGACGCGACGCACATGGGCCATGCGGCGACGTACGTCACGTTCGACCTGATCAACCGGCTCTGGCTCGACGCCGGGTACGACGTCCGTTACACACAGAACATCACCGACGTCGACGACCCGCTGCTGGAGCGGGCGACCGCGACCGGGGTCGAGTGGACCGACCTGGCCGAGCGCGAGATCCAGCTGTTCCGCGACGACATGACCGCGCTGCGGGTGATCCCGCCGCAGAACTACATCGGCGTGGTCGAGTCGGTCGATCTGGTCGCGGGTGCGATCGAGGAACTGCAGCGTGCCGGAGCCGTGTACTCGGTCGACGGCGATCTGTACTTCGCGGTGAAGGCGGATCCGGCGTTCGGGAACGTGTCCGGGTACGACCGGGAGACCATGCGCGCCCTGTTCGCCGAGCGTGGCGGGGACCCGGATCGGCCGGGCAAGCAGGACCCGCTCGACAGCCTGCTGTGGCGGCACGAACGCCCGGGTGAACCCGCCTGGGACTCGTCGCTGGGTCGTGGCCGGCCGGGCTGGCACGTGGAGTGCTCGGCGATCGCGCTGGAATACCTCGGGATGACGTTCGACGTCCAGGGTGGCGGGTCGGACCTGATCTTCCCGCACCACGAGATGTCCGCCAGTGGCGCGCAGGTGCAGACCGGGAAGTACCCGTTCGCGCGGGCCTACGTGCACCAGGCGATGGTCGGCCTGGACGGCGAGAAGATGTCGAAGTCCAAGGGCAACCTGGTGCTGGTGTCGAAAGAACGCCTGGCCGGGGCCGACCCGATGGCGATCCGGCTGGCGCTCCTCACTCACCACTACCGGACGGATTGGTTCTGGACGTCGTCTGAGCTGGCCGATGCGCAAGCGCGCCTTGACGTTTGGCGCGGCGCCGTCACCCGGGGTTCAGGTCCTGACGGTGCGGCCGCGGTGGACGCCGTACGGGCTGCACTCACGAACGACCTGGACACGGTTGCCGCGTTGTCCGCGATCGACACCTGGGCTACGTCGAACGGCGATGACCTGGAGGCTCCGGCGCTGGTCGCTCAGGCCGTCGACGCGCTGCTCGGGGTCAAGCTGGCGGTGTAGTGGGCGGCGATCTCGTCGCTCGTGGTCAGCCAGGTGTCGGGCTGTGACGCGAGGAACTCGAGTGCTTGATCGAGGTACTTGGCGCGGAACGCCCGCCCGATGACGAACGGATGCAGGGCCAGTGGCATCACCCGGCCGGATTCATTGCGGAGTACGTCGTACTGGTCCTTGATCATCTGGACGAACTCCGGGCCGGTGGTGCCGCGCGGGAAGATGAGCAGGTCGTTGAGCTCGACCGTGTACGGGACGCTGAGCATGCCGGGGATGTTGACCGGGTAGGGCTGGTTCGCTGCGGTACTACGAGCAGCAGGGGCTGTTGTGTCGGAGCGGACCCCTGGTGGCCAGCGCGAGTACCCGGAGCGAGCCGTCGATCGGGTGATCCTGATCCAGGAGCTGTACGCCGCCGGGCTGCACAGCAAGAAGATCGCCCAGCTGCTCCCGTGCATGCGTGATCCTGACGGCGGCCCGAACGAACGCGCGACGCCCGAGCTCACCGCCGAACGCGACCGCATCGATCGGCTGATCGCCGACTGACCAACTCCTGGGCAATACTGGATGACGTGATCTCGACCGCCGCCCGGGAGCTTTAGCCGGAAGGGCGACCCGCAGTTATCCGAGGCGTCGTAGCGCTGTCTCGACAGCGACCTCGACCCGGGAAGTCATGCCGGGCACATCGACGGGACGGCGCCCAGCGACCTGACCACGGATCCACTTCGACCCGCTGTCGTCATAGTGCAGCAGGGCATACAGGTCCCACCACGGATCGAGAGTCACCCCGGCGATCGACTCATAGAGCGACCGAAGCTGCTCCGACCACTCGGGCGAGTAGAGCGCCGCCAAGTATCGCCGACAGTGCCCGACGTCGATCGCGCGCGACCCCCGATGGATGGAGTTCCAGTCGGTCAGTCCAGTGATCCTCCCGCGCGACCACAGCATGTTGACAGGCAGGAGATCGCAGTGCAGAAAGACGGCAGTGTCCTTTGGCGGCGGCGCCGCCATGACACCAAACGCCGCCTTCCACACAGCCGGCTTCTGTGCGTCGGCCGGCACCTGAAACCCGTCCAGAGGAGCGATCCAGGAATCCGTCCAAGGTCTGAACATCTTCGCGGGGAGATCGAGGGAATGCAGCAAAACCGCAATCTCCGCGATCCTCGTCAGCCACGACCGAGGTTCCGGCGGATTGAGGTGAACATGCCCCTGCAACCGCGTCATCAGCAACGATGGCGCGCCGCCCGTCGCAGCTCCAGTAACATCAGTAGCCAGGATGCTCGGAACCGGGAGCCCGCTTCCCGCCACCACACCAAGGTTGGCGATCTCCTTCTCCAAGCTCCCCTGCAGGCCGAGCCCGCCCGGGTACTGCCGCAGTACGACGAACGTTCGCAATCCACGTCGCTCGACAGTCAGTCGATGCACGGCGGAGCAGACGCCACCGGTCAATCGGCGATAGCCAACGACGCGACTGCCCGGACCCATCGACGCCGCAACCCAGGCGAGAGTCTCCACGGAGGGCCGACGCTGCCTGAACCCGCCATCCCTCCAGTCGCCGTCGGTCATGAGCGCGAGCCTATTCGTCAGGTGCCTGCGCCGATATGGGTTTTCCAACCCGCCAGAGACTCAAACCAGGTCGAGTGCTGCGTCAGCCCGTTACCGGGTGGTGGGTCTTGATGGGAGTCGGGATCGGGGCGGCCGGCGGGTGGTCGACCGGGGCGGGGAGGTTCTGGGCCGGAGTCGGCTTCGGGGTGGGCTTGGGCTGGGCCGCCGGCTTGGCACAGGTTGCTGAGGCGAGGCGGATGATCTGGGCGCCGTTGCCGAGGTTGATCGTCAGGCCGGTGATCGTGAACGAGCCGTCGGATCGCTGGGTGCGTTCGTTGACGGTGATCGTGGCCAGCGGAGCAGCCGGGATCGTGACGACCTGCTTCGTCGTCGGTACGGCGATCTTCTGACCGAGCAGCGTCAGCGAGCCGACGTCGACACCGCCGTCGTCACCGGAACACCAGACGTTGATGGCATCGATGCCGAGCAGCGAGCTGGGTGGCGTGAGCAGCAGGTTGCACAGCTCCGGCAGGTTCTTGGCGGGCAGGTCCGCCGTGCTCGGTGTTGGCAACGGGAGGCCGAGGTCAGGCAGTGGCAGGTCGGGAATCGGGAGGTCGTCGGCGCCTTGTGCGGGCAGGGTGGCGCACGTCTGCTTCAGCTCCGGCGGGACCTTGACCTGGCTCAGGACGTCCGGACCGACAACCACGTCGAAGAGCTCGACCGACGCCGAGTCGTTGCCGGCCGTCGCCGTACCGGCCCGGACCGACAGCAGCGGGTTCTGCGGCAGCTCGAGAGCAGACGACGTCTTGCGGCTGCCGTCAGGTGATTCGGCGTACGGCGTCTTGGCGATCGGGACCTGGCCTTCCGCGCTGACGGCGTACGCCGACGACGGCCGGGCGGCCGCGTTGCCGACCGGCGAGCTCGCGACCAGGCTGAACGCCACCACGCCGGTCACGGCGATGACGGTCAGAACGGTCGGTGCGAAGTGTCGTCGCATCTGCGAATCCTCACTATTTGCTGTCGATCAGGACGAGGGTGCCGAGGGGAACCTTCTGCAGTTCGGCAAGGGCCTTCTTGGGAACCCGGACGCAGCCCGCGCTGATGGCCGCGCCGAACACATCCGCCCGGGGCCAACCGTGGATCGCGACCGTGCCGGGTCCGCCGCCGAAGGTGTCGAGGGTCGGACTGTGCGCACCGAGCGGCAGGACCACCGGCGAGGCCGATCGCTTGTTATCGATGATCGAGCCGAGCAGGAAGGTACGGCCGGGTGGTGTCGGCGTCTTCCGCGCACCCACACCCGCCTTCCAACTGCCCAGCCGCTTGCCCTGCTTGAACAGCTCGATGGTGCGAGAGCTGGTGTGCACCCGGATCAGGTACGGCGAGATCGCGCGATCCATCTCGTCTTCCCGCAGCCAACCGGTCGAGCGGTTCGGCTTGGACGGCAGCAACACGCGGACCCAGCCGTCGGTCTGCTCGACCACAGGCAGCCAAGTCGGCCCGAACTGGGTCGGCCCGATCTTGGCGAACGCGTCTGCGTCGGGTGCGGTGTAGATAGCTGTCTCCGCTCGCGGGTGTACGACGAGGCCGGCGGTACCGGCGTACGGCTGCGGATCCAGTGGCGCGGTGGTGATGGTGGTCTGGGTCGTCGAACTCGTCAGGGTGGTGAGGTCGACGGTTGGCTTCCGGTCGCCGAGGAAGCCCACGACCGCGACGGCACCGAGCACGACGAGTACGGCGAGCGCCGGGACGGAACCACCACCCCGCTCGTCGCCCCGTGACCTGCGCATAACCCGCTCCCCGTGAATCCCCACCCGCCTGTCGTCCGAAGGATAGGACGTTCAGTGAAGTTACGCCACGGTAGAGTGACCGCCGGCTATCGGCTCGGGGGCGTCTGCTGGTGGGGTTGGTGTCTGGGTGCGGGTGGTTTGTTGGGAGACGGATCCTGGTTCCGCGGTCTCCGCTGCGTGATGGTGCTAGTCGGTGCGGTGTGCGTCAAGGGCGCCTTCGGCGTCCCTGCGGGAGCTTCGCCCCTTGACCCACACCGCCCCGACCAGGGAAGGACGCAGCTACGCGGATCCCGCGGGGAGCCATAGCCCGAGGTCGTGGATCGGTTAACGGCTGTGGTTGTGCGAAGAGCAGACCGCGGACACCTTTTGGGGACCTGGGACATCTGGTCAGGTGTACGAGGCCCCCGGATGGTGTCCGAGGTTCCAACGCAGCCGCCTGAGTGCGTCCTGTTGAGGGGATAACCCCTGACCTTGTGGGTTGCCCCCTCAGAATTTGAGGGGGCAACCCACCATCTGAGGGGTTATCCCCTCAAATTCCGGCCGATCGGACCGCACGATGTCGAGCCGTCCTCGGATCCAGGCCCGCCCACCGGATCCACCCCCCAAGGCGACCACTCGGGTGAGCAGCTCCGGGATAGCTGCGTCCTTCCCTGGTCGTGGTGGTGTGGGTCAAGGGGCGAAGCTCCCGCAGGGACGCCGAAGGCGCCCTTGACGCACACCACCACGACCAGCACGATCACGCAGCCCGGAGCCGCGACACCACAGTCGTCTTCTCGCAGCACCCGACAACCACGAGTCGCCTTACTGAGCACGACGACCACGAGTCGCCTTACTGAGCACTCGACGACCACGAGTCGCCTTGCCGAGCAGTCGACGACCGCAGTCGTCTCACTGACCCACGCGACCCGCGTCTGGGGCTAGTCGGGGTGGTTTTTGTTGCGCCGCTTCAGGTAGCGCTCGAATTCGGCGGCTATGGCGTCGCCGGAGGCTTCGGGGAGGTCGGCGGTGTCGCGTTGTTCCTCGAGGGAGTGGACGTATTCGGCGACCTCTGGGTCCTCTTCGCTGAGTTCGTCGGCGCCGCGTTGCCAGGCTCGGGAGAGCTCGGGGAGGTCGCCTTCTGGGATCTGCAGGTCCAGGAGGGCTTCGATCTTGCTGAGGAGCGCGAGGGAGGCCTTCGGGCAGGGGGAGCCGGCGATGTAGTGCGGGATCGCGGACCAGATGGAGACGGCTGGTACGCCGAGGGTGCCGCAGAGGTCGGCGAAGACGCCGGTGATGCCGGTCGGGCCCTCGTACGTCGATGGCTCGAGGCTCCAGGACGCGCTGAGCTCCGGGTCGGACGAGGTGGCCGAGACCGGGATCGGGCGGGTGTGGGGGGAGTCGGCGAGCAGGGCGCCGAGGACGACGACGAGTTGGGCGTTCGACTCGTCGACCACTTCGAGCAGCTCCTGGCAGAACCCGCGCCAGCGCATGTTCGGCTCGATTCCGCGGATCAGTACCACGTCGCGGTCGGTGTCGTCCGGACGGGCCAGGAACACCCGGGTGGTCGGCCAGGTGAGGCGTCGTACGCCGTCCTCGTCGAAACCGACCTGCGGGCGGTTCACCTGGAAGTCGTAGTAGTCCTCGGGGTCGATCGCGGTGACGAGCTCGGCGTCCCACTCGTCGATCAGGTGGTCGACCGCTCCGGTGGCCGCCTCGGCCGCGTCGTTCCAGCCCTCGAACGCGGCGATCACGACCGGGTCCCTCAGGTTCGCGAGGTCAACCACTCGCAGGCCCCCTGTCGTCTTGTGTGCCATCCGGCGGGGTCGCCGGAAACCGGACTGCCAGCCTACGTGCTCGCGCGGTCGCGTGCGCCTCGGTTTCACCTCCAGCGGAAAGTGTCGCGGGGCCGATTACGATGTGAGATCGGTGTCCATCCCCGATCGCTGGAGGTTCCGTGTCCAGAGCCGGCCGACCCGATCTGCGCCGCGTGCTGGCCGAGCGCGTGGTGGTGGCCGACGGGGCGATGGGCACGATGCTGCAGTCGTACGACCTGTCGCTGGACGAGTTCGAGGGGCACGAGGGCTGCAACGAGATCCTCAACCTGACCCGGCCGGACGTGGTCCGGGAGATCCACCGGGCGTACTTCGACGTCGGTGTCGACTGCGTCGAGACGAACACGTTCGGCGCGAACTTCGCCAACCTGGGGGAGTACGGGATCGCCGACCGGATCTACGAGCTCAGCGAGGCCGGCGCCCGGCTGGCCCGCGAGGCGGCCGAGGCAGCGTCGACACCGGAACACCCGAGGTTCGTGCTCGGCAGCGTCGGCCCGGGTACCAAGCTGCCGACTCTCGGTCACACCACGTTCACGACCTTGCGGGATGCGTACGCCGATACCGCGCGCGGACTGATCGACGGGGGAGCGGACGCGATCCTGGTCGAGACCACCCAGGACCTGTTGCAGACCAAGGCCAGCGTGATCGGCGCCCGCAAAGCGCTCGACGCCGCCGGCTCGACGATCCCCGTGATCGTCTCGGTGACGGTCGAGACCACCGGCACGATGCTGCTCGGCTCCGAGATCGGCGCGGCCCTGACCGCACTCGAACCGCTCGGCATCGACCTGATCGGGCTGAACTGCGCGACCGGCCCGAAGGAGATGAGCGAGCACCTGCGCTACCTCTCCAAGCACTCGACCATCCCACTGACGTGTATGCCGAACGCGGGCCTCCCACAGCTCACCGCCGACGGCGCGTTCTATCCACTCACCCCTGAAGAGCTGGCCGACGCGCACGAGACCTTCGTCGACAGCTACCGCCTGTCCCTGGTCGGCGGCTGCTGCGGTACGACGCCCGAACACCTACGTCAGGTGGTCGAGCGAGTCGGCGGCCGCGCGATCCGGCAACGCGAGCCGCAGCCCGAGGCGGGCGTGTCGAGCCTGTACCAACACGTGCCGTTCCGGCAGGACACGTCGTACCTCTCGATCGGGGAGCGGACGAACGCGAACGGGTCGAAGGCGTTCCGCGAGGCGATGCTGGCCGAGGACTGGGAGGGCTGCGTCGAGATCGCGCGAGCGCAGATCCGGGACGGCGCGCATCTGCTCGACCTGTGTGTCGACTACGTCGGCCGCGACGGGGTCGCCGACATGAAGGAGATCGCCGGCCGGCTCGCCACCGCGTCGACGCTGCCGATCGTGCTCGACTCGACCGAACCCGCCGTACTGCAGGCAGGGCTCGACATGCTCGGCGGGCGGTGTGCGCTGAACTCGGTGAACTTCGAGGACGGCGAGGCGCCGGAGTCCCGGTTCGCGCGGATCGCGGGCCTGGCTCAGGAGTACGGCGCTGCCGTCGTCGCGCTGACCATCGACGAGGAGGGCCAGGCGCGGACCGCCGACAAGAAGGTCGCGATCGCGGAGCGGCTGCTCGAGACGCTGGAACGCGACTACGGGATCGCCGGGCACGACGTACTGATCGACTGCCTGACCTTCACGCTGGCGACCGGGCAGGAGGAGTCGCGGCGGGACGGGATCGAGACGATCGAGGCGATCCGGGAGCTGAAGCGGCGCCGGCCCGACGTCCAGACCGTGCTCGGCCTGTCGAACATCTCGTTCGGCCTCAACCCGGCCGCGCGGCACGTGCTGAACTCCGTCTTCCTGCATGAATGCGTGCAGGCCGGGCTCGATTCGGCGATCGTGCACGCGAGCCGGATCATGCCGGTCGCGAAGATCCCGGACGATCAGCGCGAGGCGGCGCTCGACCTGATCTACGACCGGCGGCGAGACGGGTACGACCCGCTGCAGCGGCTGCTGGAGTTGTTCGCGGACGTGAAGGCCTCGGATCTGAAGGCGAGCAAGCTGGACGAGCTGGCCGCGCTACCGCTGGCCGAGCGGCTGAAGCAGCGGATCATCGACGGCGAGCGCAACGGAGTCGAGGCCGACCTGGACGAGGCGCTGACGACCAAGTCGGCGCTGGAGATCATCAACGACGATCTGCTCGCCGGGATGAAGGTCGTCGGCGAGCTGTTCGGCTCCGGGCAGATGCAGCTGCCGTTCGTGCTGCAGTCGGCCGAGGTGATGAAGACGTGTGTCGCCTACCTCGAGCCGCATATCGAGAAGACCGATGACGAGGGCAAGGGCACGATCGTGCTGGCCACGGTCAAGGGCGATGTGCACGACATCGGCAAGAACCTGGTCGACATCATCCTGACCAACAACGGCTACAGCGTGGTCAACCTCGGCATCAAGCAGCCGGTGAACGCGATCCTCGAGGCGGCCGAGGAGCACCGGGCCGACGTGATCGGCATGTCCGGCCTGCTGGTGAAGTCGACCGTGGTGATGAAGGAGAACCTCGAGGAGCTGAACCAGCGCGGCCTGGCCAAGCGCTGGCCGGTCCTGCTCGGCGGAGCCGCACTCACTCGCGCGTACGTCGAACAGGACCTCGGCAACCTGTTCGAGGGTGAGGTCCGGTACGCCCGGGATGCGTTTGAGGGACTGCGGTTGATGGACGCGGCGATGGCCGTGAAGCGAGGTGTGCCAGGTGCTGCATTGCCCGAGCGTCGCGAACGCCGGGTCCGGTCCGCGACCAGGGTGCTGGACCGGCCGCTCGACGAGGTGCCGGCTCGATCGGATGTTGCCGTGGACAACGTCGTACCCGTGCCGCCGTTCTGGGGCGAGCGGATCGTGAAGGGCATCCCGCTCGCGGACTACGCCGGCTACCTGGACGAGCGCGCCACCTTCCTCGGCCAGTGGGGTCTGCGGGGGACGCGGGGTGCCGACGGCCCGTCGTACGACGAACTCGTCGAGACCGAGGGACGGCCGCGGCTGCGGCTGTGGATGGACCGGATCCTGACCGAGGGGATCATGGAGGCGGCCGTCGTCTACGGGTACTGGCCGTGTTACTCGGAGGGGAACGCGCTCGTCGTCCTCGATCCGGACGATCACGCCGAGCTGCACCGGTTCGAGTTCCCGCGGCAGCGGCGCGACCGGTTCCTGTGCCTGGCGGACTTCTTCCGACCGCGGGAGTCCGGTGAGCTCGACGTGGTCGCATTCCACCTGGTCACGATGGGGCCGAAGGTCGCCGAGGTGACGGGCGAGCTGTTCGGGCGGAACGCGTACCGCGACTATCTGGAGCTGCACGGATTGTCGGTGCAGCTGACCGAGGCGCTGGCGGAGTACTGGCATGCCCGGGTCCGTGATGAGCTCGGTTTCGGCGGCGATGACGGCGACCTGGACGGGATGCTCCGGGACCAGGCCTACCGGGGTTCGCGGTACTCGTTCGGGTACCCGGCATGTCCGGACTTGGAGGACCGCGAGAAACTGGTGCGGTTGCTGAAGCCGGAACGGATCGGCGTACACCTATCGGAGGAGCTGCAGTTGCACCCGGAACAATCCACCGACGCCCTGGTGGTTCACCACCCCGAAGCCAAGTACTTCAACGCCTCATGACACTTCAGGCTGTGTTGTGGGACATGGATGGGACGTTGGTGGATTCGGAGAAGGTCTGGGCGGAGGTGCAGATCGAGCTGCTCGGCTCGCTCGGCGCGACCTGGACCGTCGACGACTGCATGCAACTGGTCGGCAGTGATCTACGCGACGCCGTGCAGGTGTGGATGTCGCGGATCCCCGCGGGGGCGATCACGGCCGAGGAACTGGCGAAGCGGATGTTCAGCGAGGTGGTCGAGGCGCTCCGCAAGGAGGTCGAGTTCCGGCCGGGTGCGTTCGAGCTGCTGCAGGCCCTGCGCAAAGAGGAAGTACCTTGCGCTCTGGTGTCGGCGTCGTACCGGGTGATGATCGACGCGGCGCTCACGCATCTGCCGCCGGACCAGTTCGACGTGATCGTCGCCGGGGACGAGGTGACGCACGGCAAGCCGCATCCGGAGCCCTACCTGACCGCGGCCGCGAAGCTGGGCGTCGACCCGGCACAGTGCGTGGTCATCGAGGACTCGAACACCGGGACCGAGGCCGGTACGGCGGCCGGCGCCTACGTGGTCGCCGTACCGCAGTGGGTGACGATCCCGGAGGCGCCCAGGCGGCTCGTGGTCGACTCACTCGAGCCGATCACACCGGAGTCACTGCGCAACTTGCTCCGCTGAAGCGCTACCGTCACTTGGTGCCCTCGGGGGCAGTTACTTGGGGTACAGAGGGCTGGGGAAGGGTGAGATGGTGATCGTGTCGTGGTGCCGGGTCGCGGTGACGGCCGCGCTCGTACTGGCGTTGGCCGCGTGTGGCGAGCCGGACGACAACGCGCCGCACCAGGGCAGCGAGACGCCGAAAGCGATGATCGTGCGGGTCGTCACGACCGACACGATCAGCTCACTGGACCCGGCCGGGCCGTACGACGTGGGCTCGCGCACCGTCCAGGCGAACCTGTACCAGACCTTGCTCACGATCATGCCCGGGAAGCCCACCCCGGTGCCGGATGCCGCGGACTGCCAGTTCGACTCGCCGACGACGTACACGTGCAGCCTGAAGGAGGGGCTGACGTTCCCGAACGGGCACGAGTTGACGTCGTCGGACGTGAAGTTCAGTTTCGAGCGGATGCTGCGGCTGAAGACCCCGGACGGACCGGCCGCGCTGTTCTCGTCGCTGACCTCGGTGAGTACGCCGGACGACCTGACCGCGGTGTTCAACCTGAAGCGCCCGGACGCGCGGCTGCCGTACCTGCTGACCACGACCGCCGGCTCGATCGTGGACGAGGAGTTCTACCCGGCGAACAAGCTGCTCGACACCAAGGCGATGGGCAGCGGCCCGTACCAGTTGTCGGCGTACCGGCCGGGTGAAGAGCTCACGCTGACGCGCTTCGAGAAGTACAAAGGCCCGCGCGGGACGCGGAACGACGGCGTCGAGATCAGCCTGCTGAAGGACTCGACCGCGCTGTACCAGGCGCTCACCACCGGGAAGGCCGACCTGGCGTTCCACGGGTTCGGCCCGAGCATGCTGGACAAGCTGCGCAAGTCCGACCAGGTGCAGGTGGTCGAGTCGGACTACGCCGCGATCCGGTTCTTCGCGTTCCAGATGAAGTCGCTGACCGCGCGCAAGCCCGCCGTACGACGGGCCGTCGCGCAACTCATCGACCGGCCTGCGATCGTCAAGAAGGCGTACGGCGACCACGTGACGCCGCTGTACTCGGTGGTGCCACCCGGGTTCGGCGGGCAGACAGACGCGTTCAAAACGGAGTACAAGGAGCCGAGCAGGGTCGCGGCCGCCGCGATCCTCAAGCAGGCCGGTATTGCCGTACCCGTGCCGCTGACGGTCGGCTGGACGCCGGTGGAGTACGGCGCCGGCGCGAAGAACGAGGTGCTCGAGCTGAAGCGGCAGCTGGAGGCGTCGGGGCTGTTCAAGGTGACCCTGCGGAGCGCGGAGTGGCCGCAGTACCAGCAGGCCACCCAAGCCGGGGCGTACGACCTGTACCACGGCGGCTGGATCCCGGAGTATCCGGACGCGGACGACTACCTGGCGCCGTTCGTCCGGACCGGTGCAGTGTTCAACAACGGCTACAGGTCGTCCGCCGCCACCGGGCTGCTGGAGCAGGAGACGACCGAGCAGAACGGGCTCGAGCGCGAGGAGCTGCTCGGTCAGTTACAGGGAGTGCTCGCGTCGGACGCACCAGTGATCCCGGTCTGGCAGGGACGGTTCACGGTGGTCGCCGGGAAGAACCTGGAGAACGTCGCGACGGCGCTGAATCCGCTCTCGTTCCTGTATCTGTCCGGCCTCCGCCTGTAGTCAGGCCGGTAATCACGGGCGTGACACAAAAATGCCATGACAGTAACGGTTGGCGAAGCGTTGGCGACCCAGGGTGCCACAGCGTGGTTTACTGCCGAATGTCCACGATACGGGACGATTTCCTGACGGTCACGATCGGGCAACGCAGCACTTTCCGCGTTTGACTCCAGCGTGTAATGGCGGCAGGTTAAGGCGGCAGCCATACCGGATTTCGTTCCGGTTCAACCGAATGAGTCAGGGGGAACCCACCGCGTGAGCACGCCACTCGAGGTCGAGCCGGGATCGTCGGCAGCTGAGCCGGAGGCCGTGCTCGCAGGCGTCCGCAAGATCGAGGGCCGGTCACTGTGGCAGATCTCCTGGATGCGCCTCAAGCGCGACAAGGTCGCCATCGTCGGCGGTTGCTTCGTCGTGTTCCTGATCCTGGTCGCGGTCTTCGCGCCGCTGATCTGCAAGCTGGTCGGGGTCACGCCGAACGACTTCCACCAGGATCTGGTCGACCCGTCGCTGCAGACCTCGATCGCGAAGTGGAACGGGATCAGCTGGGACCACCCGTTCGGGATCGAGCCGGTGAACGGCCGCGACATCTTCGCCCGGATCGTGTACGGCGCTCGCATCTCGCTGCTGATCGCCTTCCTGGCCACCCTGCTGTCGGTCGTGATCGGCACGGTGATGGGGATCATCGCCGGCTACTTCGGTGGCTGGATCGACACTCTGATCAGCCGTTTGATGGACATCTTCCTGGCCTTCCCGCTGGTGCTGTTCGCACTCGCCCTGGTCGGCGCGATCCCCGACTCGGCCTTCGGCCTCGAGGGTGACGCGCTGCGGGTGGCGCTGATCGTCTTCATCATCGGGTTCTTCAGCTGGCCGTACATCGGCCGGATCATCCGCGGCCAGACGCTGTCGCTGCGGGAGCGGGAGTTCGTCGACGCGGCCCGGAGCCTGGGCGCGCGCCGGCCGTACATCCTGTTCACCGAGCTGCTGCCGAACCTGGTGGCGCCGATCCTGGTCTACGCGACGCTGCTGATTCCGACCAACGTGTTGTTCGAAGCGGGTCTGTCGTACCTCGGTGTCGGTGTCCGGCCGCCGACGGCGAGCTGGGGCGACATGCTCTCCGGCGCGGCGAACTGGTACCAGGTCGCCCCGCTCTACATGGTTCCGCCCGGGTTGGCCATCTTCATCACGGTGCTGGCCTTCAACCTGTTCGGCGACGGGCTACGGGACGCCCTCGACCCCCGGTCGCGATAGGACTTCTCTCCAACCAGGGAGCCTGGCTCTCACGAAAAAAGGGGTGCAACAAGAGATGAGATGGAATCGCATCACGACGGCAACAGCCGTCAGTGCGGCCGTCGCACTGAGCCTGGTGGCTTGCGGGGGCTCCGACAACGGAGGTGGCGGTACCGGCGGTGGCGGCGACGCCACCAAGGCCGAGTACAACGCGGCCGTCGACAAGGTGTTCAAGCCGACGGACCAAAAGGGTGGCACCCTCCGGATGGCCATCAGTGAGAAGTGGGACTCCACGGACATGGCCGACACCTACTACGGCCTGTCCTGGAACTTCCTGCGCAACTACGCCCGGCCGCTGACGGTCTTCAAGTCCGCTCCGGGCAAGGAGGGCACGGAGGTCGTTCCGGACCTCGCCGAGAGCCTCGGTGTGCCGAGCGACAACGCGAAGACCTGGACGTACAAGATCCGTAAGGGCGTGAAGTTCGAGGACGGCACGCCGGTGACCTCGAAGGACGTCAAGTACGGCGTCGCGCGGGCGCTGGACAAGACGACGTTCCCGAACGGCCCGACGTACTTCAACGACTTCCTCCTGGACGTCCCGAAGGACTTCAGCCCGTACAAGGACAAGGCGCTGGCCGGTCTCGCGAAGGCGATCGAGACGCCGGACGACCAGACCATCGTGTTCCACCTGAACAAGCCGTTCGCCGGCTTCGACTACTTCGCCCAGTTGCCGGCCACCGCTCCGGTGCCGGCGGCGAAGGACACCGGAACGAAGTACCAGCTGCACCCGATCTCGACCGGCCCGTACAAGTTCGAGAGCCACGACCCGAACAAGGGCATCACGCTGGTCCGCAACGATCAGTACGACCCGGCGACCGACCCGAACTCGGGCCGCAAGGCGCTGCCGGACAAGATCACCGTCGCGTACAACGTGAACCAGGCCGACATCGACAACCGGCTGCAGTCCGGTGACATCGACATCGACATGGCCGGTACCGGTGTGACCGCCGAGACCCAGGCGAAGGTTCTGGCGAACCAGGACCTCAAGGCGCACGCCGACAACGCGCCGGCGCCGCGGCTGTGGTTCACCGTGCTGAACAGCGAGGTCAAGCCGATGGACAACGTCGAGTGCCGCAAGGCCGTGCTCTACGCCGCTGACCACGAGGGCTACCAGCGTGCGTACGGCGGTCCGGTCGGTGGTGACATCGCCACGAACCTGATGCCGCCGCTGGTCGCGGGCGCGGAGAAGTTCGACGACTACGGCTTCGAGCAGGACAAGAACGGCAACATCGAGAAGGCCAAGGAAGCCCTGACGAAGTGCGGTCAGCCGAACGGCTTCAGCACCAACATCAGCTACCGGGCCGACCGGCCGAAGGAGAAGGCGACCGCCGAGTCGCTGCAGCAGTCGCTGAAGCGGGTCGGGATCAACCTGACCACCAAGCCGTACCCGACCGGTGACTACACCAAGCTGTACGCCGGCAAGCCGGACTTCGCGAAGGCCAACAACCTCGGCCTGATCGTGTACGGCTGGGGTGCTGACTGGCCGGACGGCTTCGGCTTCCTGAGCCAGATCGTCGACAGCCGGGTGATCCGGGCCGCCGGTGGTAACACCAACCTCGGTATCAAGATCCCCGAGGTCGACGCGCTGATCGACAAGGCGCTGGAGACCACCGACAAGGCCGCCCGCGAGAAGATCTGGGTCGACGTCGACAAGAAGGTCATGGAGCAGGCTGCTGTCCTGCCGGGTATCTGGGCCAAGGGCCTGCTGTACCGGCCGGACTCGCTGACGAACGTGTTCATCAGCGACAGCCAGAACATGTACGACTACACCGCGGTCGGTGTCGCTCCGAAGTAATCGGCTCCGCCGTCCGATCGACTCTTCATTCAGAGGTAGGTGAAGGCTAGCGGTGGCCGGTGATTCCCAGGGATCACCGGCCACCACGCCGACCAGGTGTTCGCATACTTAGTTCGCCGGCTGATCGGAGCAGTGGTCCTGCTCTTCATCGTCACGGCCGTCACGTTCTCGATCTTCTTCGGGGTGCCCCGGCTGGGTGGTGCGACCGCGGACGACTTGGCGTCGCGCTATGTCGGCAAAAGCGCGGGCGAGGCGCAGATCCACGAAACGGCGGTCAGGCTCGGCTTCACCGACCCCCTGTACGAACAGTACGGTCGTTTCGTCAAAGGCCTGATCGTCGGCCAGGACTTCAACTACGGCCCGGCCACCGAGCGCTGCCCGGCGCCGTGCTTCGGTTACTCCTTCCTGACCCAGCAGCCGGTCTGGCCGGACCTGGTCGACCGACTACCGGTGACGGCGTCGCTGGCGTTCGGAGCGGCCCTGATCTGGCTGCTCACCGGCGTCGGCACCGGCGTGGTCTCCGCACTGAAACGTGGGTCGGTGCTGGACCGATCACTCATGTCGGTAGCGCTGGCGGGTGTTTCGCTACCGATCTTCTTCACCGGTCTGCTCGCGCTGTCGATCTTCAGCTACGGTCTCGGCTGGACGGCCGAGGGCGGGGCCAACCCGATGGACGCGTCCAATCCGCTCGAGTGGGCGTACGACCTGATCCTGCCCTGGGTCACGCTCGCCTTCCTGTACGCCGCGGCGTACGCGCGACTCACCCGGGCGGGCATGCTCGAGACGATGAACGAGGACTTCGTCCGGACCGCGCGGTCGAAGGGCCTGACCGAACGGACCGTCGTCATCAAGCACGGCCTGAGGTCTGCGCTGACCCCGATCCTGACCATCTTCGGTCTCGACCTGGGCCTGCTGCTGGGTGGTGCGATCCTGACCGAGACGACGTTCTCGCTGCCCGGAATCGGTCAGTACGCCGTGATCGCCCTGCGGGCGAACGACCTGCCCAAGGTGCTCGGGGTGACACTCGTCGCCGCGTTCTTCATCGTGCTGGCGAACCTGGTCGTCGATCTCCTGTACGCCGTTGTCGACCCGAGGGTGCGAATCCAGTGACCGAACCGAAACAGGACACCGTTGTTGAGCGGATCGACCGTGGTGAGGCGTTCCTGGATGTCCGTGACCTGAAGGTGCACTTCCCGACCGACGACGGCATCGTGAAGTCCGTTGACGGGATCTCGTTCAAGCTCGAGCGGGGCCAGACCCTGGGCATCGTGGGGGAGTCGGGCTCGGGCAAGAGTGTGACGAGCCTGTCGATCATGGGGCTGCACAAGCCCGGGGTCGCGAACATCAGCGGCCAGATCTTCCTTGACGGCCAGGACCTGATCTCCTCCACCCGCGAAGAGGTGCGCCTGCTGCGTGGCAAGCGGATGGCGATGATCTTCCAGGACCCGCTGTCCGCGATGCACCCGTACTACACCGTCGGGCACCAGATCATCGAGGCGTACCGGGTGCACAACCAGGTGAGCAAGCAGGTCGCGAAGAAGCACGCGATCGAGATGCTCGACCGGGTCGGCATCCCGCAGCCGGACAAGCGGGTGGACGCGTACCCGCACCAGTTCTCCGGCGGGATGCGGCAGCGCGCGATGATCGCGATGGCGCTGTCCTGCGACCCCGACCTGCTGATCGCGGACGAGCCGACCACCGCGCTCGACGTGACCGTGCAGGCCCAGATCCTGGACCTGATCCGGGACCTGCAGCGCGAGTTCAACTCGGCCGTCATCATCATCACCCACGACCTCGGTGTGGTCGCCGAGCTGGCCGACGACATCCAGGTGATGTACGCCGGCCGCGCGATCGAGTACAGCTCGGCCGAGGACATCTTCGACCGCCCGCAGCACCCGTACACCTGGGGTCTGCTCGGCTCGATGCCCCGGATCGACCGGGAGCGCAGTGAGCGGCTGATCCCGATCAAGGGCACGCCGCCGAGTCTGATCAACGTGCCGACCGGCTGCGCGTTCAACCCACGCTGCAACTACGCGCACCTGACCGGCGGCGCCAGCGAGACCGAGTCGCCCGAGCTGCTGGACATCGGCGGCGGTCACAAGGTCGCCTGCCATCTCTCCCCGGAGCAGCGCAAGAAAGCCTGGGAGACCGACATCAAGCCGAAGCTGTGAACGGGACGACGACTGTGACGACTGCTGAAACCGACCCCCTCGCCGTCCCTGGCGTCACCGCACCGAAGCTCGGCGAGGAGCTGCTATCGGTCAACGGCCTGGTGAAGCACTTCCCGATCCGCAAGGGCCTGCTGCAGCGCCAGACCGGTGCGGTCCAGGCGGTCGACGGACTGACCTTCAACGTCACCCGCGGCGAGACGCTGTCGCTGGTGGGGGAGTCCGGCTGTGGCAAGACGACCACCGGCCGGCTGCTCACCCGGCTGCTGGAGCCGACCGAGGGTCAGATCATCTTCGAGGGCAGGGATATCAGCCACCTCAGCGAGGGCAAGATGCGTCCGCTGCGGCGCGACGTCCAGATGATCTTCCAGGACCCGTACGGTTCGCTGAACCCGCGGCACACGGTCGGCAAGATCGTCGGTGCGCCGTACCACCTGCAAAAGGTGAAGACCGAGCACGGCACCAAGCGGGCGGTCCAGGAGCTGCTCGAGCTGGTCGGCCTGAGCCCGGAGCACTACAACCGCTACCCGCACGAGTTCTCCGGCGGTCAGCGCCAGCGGATCGGGATCGCCCGGACGCTCGCGCTCCGGCCGAAGCTGATCGTCGCCGACGAGCCGGTGTCCGCGCTGGACGTGTCGATCCAGGCGCAGGTCGTCAACCTGCTCGAGGACCTGCAGAGCGAGTTCGACCTGACGTACGTGATGATCGCTCACGACCTGTCCGTCGTACGGCACGTGTCGGACCGGGTCGCGGTGATGTACCTGGGCAAGATCGTCGAGCTCGCCGACCGGGTCGACCTGTACGAGAAGCCGATGCACCCGTACACGGTCGCGCTGCTCTCGGCGGTCCCGATCCCGGACACCAAGCGCAAGGCCAAGCAGGAGCGGATCCGGCTGCAGGGCGATGTCCCGAGCCCGATCAACCCACCGCCCGCCTGCCGCTTCCACACCCGCTGCTGGAAAGCCCAAGACATCTGCAAAACCACCGAGCCCCCGCTCCTCCAGTTGGCCCCCGGCCACCAGGCCGCCTGCCACTTCCCGGAGAACCAGCCGTCGGACAAGCCGGTGGCCCCGGCCCCGAGCCCAGACACCGACCCCGCCTGAGGACGGCTTAGCCGTCTTTGGGGGTGCGTCCGTCCGGTAGGACGAGCTCCTGCAGTGCGCTCACCGGCGCGATCGCCCGGAAGCTGGTCTTGCAGGAGATGGGGGCGCCGAGCATCGTGACTGTGCAGGTCACCAGGTCGAGGGGTTGTTTGGTGCCCTTGACAGGGATGGCGGTGAAGGTCGTGTCAGACAGCCATTGGCCGAACCGCTGAGGCTGGATGCCGGAGGGCTGTCCTCGATACAGTCCTCCGGTTTCGTCGTACACCTTGAGGTCGATGACGCCGGAGAGGAAGCCCTCCTGCTCTCCGGTGATCAGGAACGAACCGTTCGTGGAGATCTCGGCGGTGGGACGGAGGCCGGAGTGCCGTTGCAGCGCCTGTGCGACCGATTGGTCCAGTGACGGCCCGATGAGGATGTAGGTACCAATGCCTTCGGGGCCCTGCGACACGTAGATGTACCGGCCGTTGGCTACGGTCACGGGTTTGATGGATGGCTTCGAGGCAGCGATCAGCCGGCCCGTTCGGGCAGCGAGATCGACCCGGTACAACCCGCCGGTGACGGAGAAATAGGCGAAGCCGCCGTCGAGGGCGAGGATCCGGCCGAGGTCGGGGTTGCCGGGCAGGGAGGAGCTGGTCTTGCCGTCTCCGTGCTCGACGCGCAGGATCTCCTCGCCGGTCCGGAGGTCCTTGATGATGGTGCGGTACTCGTCCGTGCGGTTGTCGGCGCCCGTCTTTTCCTCCCATCCGACGACGGTGCCCTCGGCAAGGAGTCTGGTGTGGTCGCCGCGGTCGGCGAGGAGACGGGTGGTCTTCCCGTCGGCCAGCTTGATCGCGCCGGTGTTCTCCGTGTACACGAAACCAACGTCGGTCTGCACCATCCGCACGATGCGGGCCGCCCCGGTCCGGATCGTCGTGTCGCCGAAGTGGATCACGCCGCCGAGTGCATAGGTCGGACGGCGTTCGGTGAACGGGATCGGTGGGGTGACGGCCGGCTCGGCGTCATCCCGGATGATCCGCGCGGTGGTGAGGCCTGCCGCGACCACGGCCAGCACGACGAACGTCGTACCGAGGATGGCGCCTGTACGACGACGGCGGATCCGGCGGTCTCCGGTACTGATGATGGTGGCGAGATCGAGCTCCGGCGCCTCAGCGTTGGCGGCTTGCTCAGCGAGCGTGTCCTTGAGTAGATCGGTCATGGCGTGGTTCCTGCCTTGTCAGGGAGGGCGACATCGTCGCCGAGGCGGGCGCGCAGTTTCTTCAGCGCGGCCGAGACCTGGCTCTTCACGGTGCCGACGGAGCAGTTGAGGATCTCCGCGGTCTGCGGTTCGGTCAGGTCCTCGTAGTACCGGAGCACGAGCGCCGCCCGCTGTTTCGGCGGCAACTGCTGCAACTCATGCCAGAGCCACAATCGCGACGTGGTGTCCTCGTCCGGCGCCAATTGATCAGGCAGATCATCATTCGGCCGCTCCGCCCGCCAAGCCGTCCGCCGCCACCAGGTGATCGCGGTGTTGGTAATCACCCGGCGCGCATACGCTTCGGCATTCCCCGGATCCCGAATCCGCCGCCAAGCCACATACGTCTTGACCAACCCCTCCTGCACCAGATCCTCAGCCAACCCCCGCTCCCCGGCCAACAGATACGCATACCGATAAAGGGCCCCATGCCGCCCCCGGGCAAACTCCACAAACCCCTCCCCACCACCCACGTAGGCCCCTTCCATCAGTCCCCGCTACCTAACCCCCCTGACGCGCCAGCGCGCCCAAACGGTTGGCTGGGATTCGCGGCGGCGTAGGCCTCGAGCACATCGAGGAGTGGTGTGTCCGGCTCCCGGTCGATCCCTCGACCTTCCAGATAGGCCTCGAGAAAGCTCAGCGAGGGCCAGATCTCCATCAGGTACAGCGCATCCTCCGGCGCGATGCTGGCAAGCATGTCGGGTTCGATGTCCTCGAACAGCGCGTCCCCGTGCCGGTTCCCAATCCAGTGCTCGGGCCGTTCCAGTCGCAAGTACGTCACGAACTCCGGGGCGAAGTAGCCGGAGTTGAAGCTGAAGGGTAGTTCGTCGATCAGGCGAAGGTCGATCTGGTGTCGCAGCTCTTGAAGCTGTCCGCGCTCAGGTGCGTTGGAACGCTGTTCGGCATACCACAGGAATGCGACCACGGCCGACGCGTTGCCGGCCTCGACGTCGGCGATGAAGCCGCGCAGCTCCGGAACGTCCTCCAACAGGGCCGGCTTGGCTGCGACGACGGCCGCCAGTTCCGGCCCGTAGCTCAGAGGACCGGGAGGAGGAAGAGCCAGCGCGAGCAGTCGCCTGATGTAGTCGTGGGGTAGATCTGTCGCCACTCGTGAGAGCAGGATCAGAATCGCTCGCTTGACGCTGTTGTTGAGAGGTGATCGCCGAGACCCTGCGTTGGCGATCAGCGACTCGTACCACTCCAGATCGAATGGCAGCAACTCGCCGAGGTGTGGGGTGCCAGTAGTCGTGAAAAGGATTCTGGCGACGTTGTTGATAGTCGTCAGGTCCGCATCGCTCCAGCGATCATCGACGGCCAGGGTGCCCGGCGCACCGGTCAGCATGATCGCCATCGCGAGGCGATCACCGAGAAGCTCAGCCTCGTTCACCGCAACCTCGTGCTCGCTGAAGATCCGGCGGGTCAGCAGCAGAGCGTCAGGAGGAACGTCGGGGTGAGCGACAGTGCCCAGAGAGTGCATGATGCTGACCCAGGCCTGATTGTCCAGGCCAGCTCGCCAGAGGCGGACGACTCGTTCCCATTGATCGCGCGAGGTCGTGCCGACAACCTCCTCGACCGGAACGGGATTGTGGTCCAGGAGCACCCGGAGCAACGTGAGGTTCGCGGTGTAGCAGGCGCGCCGACGGACTGGGTCATACGGAAGCGGGCTGTAGAGCTCGTCGCCCGTGTCCGGCCGGAACAGCTCAGCCTGCAGTAGCTCGGTGATGGTGGCAAGCAAGGATTGGTGTTGCGGGGGCGTGAGGTCATTCGCAAGTTCACTGGCGAAGATCAGGGTTGGCAGGCGCGTGCTCAGTGGTTGGTGGCTCAGGAGGCGGCGTAGGAGGCTGTCGTCGAGTTGGCCGGCGTGCAGGCCGGGGTCCGTGGCTTCGAGTTCGCGGTAGCGCATCAGCCGGCTGAGTAGTTGCATGACGAGTTCGGCCACGAGAAACTCGCCGAACGTCGCGTGTAGGAACTCGTACGCGGCGCGCTGGTCGCGGTCTGCTTTGGCGTTGTGGACGAACATGAACTCACCGAGCACCCGGTGTGCAGGACTCAGAGCCTGAATTGCGGTCGGCTCCTGTTTCCGTGGTTCGAGGGCGTTCAGGTCCGCATCCAGCTCGCCATCGGTGATGTGCTGGCGACCGCGGTTGAACATGCCGATGGCGGCGTACTGCAGGTGCCTTCGCTGCTCGGTCTCCAGGCGCCGTTGCTCGTTCTCGGGGGCGTCCGGCGCGGTCTTCTCCGTCACCTGCCGCGTGATGAAGCGATTGAGGATCCGTTGGTACAACGTGCTCTGGGTCAGGTCGGCGCCACCCAGCTGGTTGGTTCCGAGCTCAGCCAGATAGACGGCGAGCATCAGCAGGAGCAGTGGCTGGCGAGCCAGTTCGGCGATCTTCTCCTGGCCGGTCAGGCCTTCGAGGTCGAGTGTGCTGAAGCCGGGGATCTGGCTGTGGGCGGCGTTCCAGACCGACAGCCAACGCCTAATCCTGGTGTCGTCGAACTCGCAGAGCTTGATCATCGACGTCCCGGTGGGGATCTCGGCCCGATCAGCGACCACGGTCCGGGAGGTGACGATGACAGAAGTCGGCGACCCCAACGTCCGGGCGCGCTTCTGGAACGCCTCGATCTTGGTGAGATAGCCGGACTGTGTCGCACCGGTGGCCTGGACGAGTTCGTCGAAGCCGTCGAGGAGAACGACGAGACGTGCGCGATGCGTGCATGCTGCCGGGTGGCCGGTCTGTACACAGGCGTCGCACGGTCCACACTCCCGCTGAAGCTCCTCCAGATCCGCGTGTGGTTTCAGCAGTGCGCGTTGCAATTCCTTGTTGATCTGGATCGCCAGCTCGTCGTCGGGGTTGACGGAGCGGAGCGGTACCCGTACGACTGCGAATGAGTCGGTCGGCAGTTGAGCCGCGAGTACCTCCGTGAGCAGTGACTTCCCGGCACCGGGATGGCCCAGGAGCAGTAGGGGCCGTTCGGTGCTGGATTCGCTGGCCAGGTAGCCGGCGAGGTAGTCGACTAGTGACTCGTGTGTCTCCTCGCCGTCCCACCATTCCTCGTCGGCCGGTTGTGACTGATCGTCTGCGAGGGCGTGCTGGAAAGCCGGCCCGACGAAACCGTCGCGAACCGTTGGGGAGGCGACGGTCCGGGAGCTGGATCGGAGCAGGGGTTCATCAAGGACCTCTTGGGCGGCCAGCGCCAACTGTTTACGGTAGCTGTCTCCGGGCGCGGGCCGGCCGCGTAGGGCGATCGTGAGCATCGTCCGGAGCTCGCCCATGGCCGCCGCCTGGGTGGTGATGAGTCCTCTGGTGGCGGCGAACTCGTTCAGCGTGAGCCACAGGGCGAACGGCGGGGACGGGCTGAGCTCGAGCATGCGACTGGTGTAGATCGCCGCCGCACACTGGACGATGCCATCCGCCAGGTGCGCCTGATCCTTCAGGTGGGTCCGACTCCAAGCATGGAGACCGGTGAAGAAGTCGAGAGTGCGCTGAGCAAGCCGTTCGAAGTACGGGATGAGATTCTGCTCGAGGTTCTCGGTCACGCCCAGCTGCGGCGACGGTAACGGGATCTCTCCGGTGAACGGATCGTCGCCTGCGCCGGATGCCGACAGCCTGGCCCGGTCCTTGTCAGTGAGGGCCAGCTCCGCGTGGACGCCGCCGAGCATCTCCTTGAGTGCATCGAAGTACGACGAAAGCACTGTGATCGTGTGGGCTGCGGCGATGAGTTCGAGCTGGCTTTTGTCGTTGGTTCCTTTGAGCTTGCTGTAGACCTTGTTCACCAGCGGCGCGAGCAGCTTGGACACTTCGTTCTTCGGGTCGACCAGCGCGAGCCAGGCCGCTGCCGAGAGGCCTGCCACCGGGCCGCCCGCGACGAGAGCGGCGCCGGTGCCGACGAAGATCGCTCCGCCGAGGATCTTGTCCAGCACACCGCTGGCCTTGCGGTCGGAGTCGAGCAGAGCCACAGCACCACTGAAGGTGTACGGCGACAGAGCCACGGACGCGCTCCCTGGTACGAGACGAAAACGGATCCACAAGCTACCGGTGTCCGGTCGCGACTGCCAGCGCGAGGCAGCGTCCGACCAACTCGGTCAGATGCTGCTCCTGGCGGCCGAGTTAGGAGACTTTGGTGGTGTCGGTGGGGAGGGCGGTTTGGCCGGGCCGCCGGGATGGAGACGATCAGGCCGTAGTCGCCGTTGAAGTAGCGGGTGTTCAAGAGGTAGACGGCGTTGTCTGGCCCTGAAGGTTGGTGGAGGTGCCGCCGCCGACGTGCGAGCCGGCAGGGCAGGCTGCGGGGCCCTGCTGCCGGACGACCTCGGTGGCGCAGGTCGGAAAGTCTTTGTTATTGAGGGAGATCGACCTGTCGAAGAGGAAGACGAAGCGGCGTGCCGCGGCCGGCGTGGTGCGTTCCGCCGTACGGCTGTGGCGGTCGTAGGCGACCGCCACGCCCTTGCCGCTGGAGGCGTTGTTGCGGGTGACGGTCACGTCGAGTCGGTCGAGGTTCTTCGGTCCGGCGACGTCCGGTTTGTGCGGGCGTTGTGCCCGTACGGCGGGGGGCCGGGAAGCTAGGCGCCGGAGATCAGCGTCGAGACGGCCAGGAGTGCGGGTGCAAGCACGAGGTGCTCCTTCAGCTGGGTCGTTCCGACACAGCCAGCCAATCCGGTCCGGCCGAAGGCTCACCGAAACCCACCCGCGATGACCTGTTCCTGCCGGTCAGTTGTCTCCTGGGCGTACGACGTCGTGTTCGTAGGCGTGGACGATGAGCTGGGCGCGGTCGCGGAGGGCGAGCTTGGTCAGGACCCGGCTGACATGCAGTGCGGGCGGCAGTACGACGAGGCCCACGCCGTACGCCGCGATGGACCCCGGCGTACTCCGCACCATCGTGCCGAGGGCGAGCCCCATCAGTCCGGCCGCGACGGTCGCCCCGGCCGCACCGAGCGACCCGCGGACGACGCCGGGATCCCCGAGCGACAGGCGTACGGCGGCATCGGTGAATGCCTGATTCGCGACGAAAGCGGCGACGTAGGCGACCACCATGATCGGTCCGACGGCGACGACGATCAGCGCGGCCTTCGCCCAGAGCACCGGCAGCCGTCGCGGCACCGCTGCCGGCGTCGATCTGACCAGGCCGGACTGATGCTCGGCCGTCATCATCAACAGCCCGAAGAGACCGACGGCGAGCGCGTTCAGCAGGAAACCACCGCCGACGGCGAGCGTCGGATCGACGGGCCGGCCGTCGTTGTTCGCGCCGATCACGGCGGACAAGCCGGCGAACACCACCGGCACGCCCGCGAGGACCAGCCAGTTCGACCGCAACGAGGTCAACTTCGTCCACTCCGATCGCAGCACCCGCGGAAACGTCACCCTCACAGCGCGCTCTCGGTGTACTCGACGGCGTCACCGGTCAGCCGCAGGTACGCGTCCTCGAGGGACTCCGCGGGACCCGCCAACTCCTGCAGCGGTAAGGCGGCCACCAACCGGCCGCGACCGATGAGCACGATCTGGTCGGCGGTCAACGCCATCTCACTGATGAGATGCGACGACACCAGCACGGTTCGCCGCTCGGCCGCGAACGACCGCAGCAAGTTGCGCAGCCAATGGACCCCGGCCGGATCGACGCCGTTCGTCGGTTCCTCCAGGATCAGGGTGGCCGGGTCACCGAGCAGCGCGGCCGCGATCCCCAGCCGCTGCCGCATCCCGAGGGAGAAATCCGCGGCCCGGCGACCGGCCGCCGTCGTGAGCCCGACCAGTCCGAGCACCTCGTCCACCCGGCCCGGGCGGATCCCGTGGGTCTGCGCCAGCGCAAGCAGATGCCGGTACGCCCTGCGTCCGCGCTGCACCGGAGTCGCCTCCAGCAGAGCGCCTACCTGGCGCAGCGGATCAGGCAGGTCGGCGTACCTGCGCCCGTTGACCGTCGCCGTTCCGCTGCTCGGGTGGACGAGCCCAAGGACGATCTTCATCGTGGTGGATTGCCGGCCCCGTTCGGCCCGAGGAACCCGGTGACCCGGCCGGGCCGGATCGTCAGCGTCAGGTCGTCGACCACAGTCCGGCCGCCGCCCACCTCTGACGACCTCGCCGTACATCGAAAGTCGTAGGCTCGATTCATGTCGATGCTTGACCATCTCGTTTTTGCCAGCCGCGACCTTGAGGCCGCCGTGGAGCGGTTTGCCGCTGCTACCGGCGTGGAGCCGGTTGAAGGTGGGCGGCATGAGGGGTGGGGGACTCGGAACTATCTGGTCGGGTTCGGCGCCACGTCGTACCTGGAGATCATCGGGCCTGATCTGGAGCGGCCCGGGTCTCGGCCGGCGCCGTTCGGGATCGACCGGCTCGCAGGGGACAGGCTGGTCACCTGGGCGGTTCGGCCGGACAACATCGAGGCGGCGGCGAGGACGGCCAAGGAGGCCGGGGCGGATCTCGGCCCGATCCTGCCGATGAGCCGGGCCACGCCGACGGGTGAGGTGGTGAGCTGGCGGCTGGCGATGAGGCATCCGGCGCCGTACGACGGGATCGTGCCGTTCCTGATCGATTGGGGGACGAGCCGGCATCCGGCCGGGTCCGGGTTGCCGTCGGTCGAGTTGCTCGAGTTCGGGGCGACGTACCCGAGGCCGGAGGAGGTCAGCGCCGTACTCGAGGCTCTCGACGTCAGCCTGACCGTGGTCGCCGGTGAGCCTGGACTGCGGGCCACGGTCGCCGGGCCGGGAGGTACTTACGCGCTGCGGTGAGGTCACTGAGTGTCGCAGCCACCAGTCCGCTGCGGGCCGTTCGACAATGTCGAACGACGAGCGTTGTGCCGCCTCGCGATCGCTCTTAGATTCCAGCCAGCCGTGGTCGTCACGGTGTGGAAGGGAGGCTAAGGCATGGCTACGACCGAAGCGGTCAAAGCGAAGACCCTTCTGGGGGAGTGTTCCGCCGAACTGGCGGGCACATTCATCCTGATCTTGTTCGGCTGCGGTGTGGTGGCGCAGGTGGTGGCAGCCGGAATCGGAGATCACGACTCCATTGCGTGGGCGTGGGGGCTCGGCGTGACGCTGGGCATCTACACCGCGGGCCGGATGACCGGCGCGCACCTGAATCCGGCGGTGACGATCGCGCTGGCGGCGTTCCGCGGGTTCAGCTGGAAGAAGGTGCTGCCGTATTCGGTGGCACAGTTCCTCGGGGCGTTCCTGGCGGCGCTCGTGGTTCGCTGGAACTACACCGAGGCACTGAACAAGTTCGACCCCGGGCTCACGATCAAGAGCCAGGGCGTGTTCTCCACCCTGCCGGGCAACGGCAGCCTGGATCTCGGCGTCGGCATGTGGGACGGTTTCCGGGACCAGATCATCGGTACGGCGATCCTGATGTTCCTCATCCTGGCGATCGTCGACCTGCGCAACACCTCCCCGGCGGCGAACTTGGCGCCGTTCATCGTCGGCCTCGTGGTGGTCGGCATCGGGATGGCGTGGGGTACCAACGCGGGTTACGCGATCAACCCGGCCCGTGACTTCGGCCCCCGGCTGGCGTCCTTCTTCACCGGGTACGGCGGGGCGTTCAAAGATCAGTTCGGGGATCTCTATTTCTGGGTGCCGATCGTGGCACCGATCCTCGGCGCCCTGGTCGGCGCGTTCCTGTACGACCTGCTGGTCGGCCGCAACCTGCCGATCGCCGACGAGGAGGAAGAGCCGGGCCGGATCCCCGAGGAGAAGGCAGCATGAGCATCAGTACGCGATGTGAGGAAAAGAGGACTTTCCATGGCTGACTTCGTCGGTGCCGTCGACCAGGGCACCACGAGCACCCGCTTCATGATCTTCGACCACTCCGGCAACGAGGTGGGCATCCACCAGTTGGAGCACGAGCAGATCCTGCCGCAGGCCGGCTGGGTCGAGCACAACCCGGTGGAGATCTGGGAGCGGACCAGTTCGGTGATCCGGACCGCGATGAACGCGCAGGGGTTGCAGGCCAGCGACCTGGCCGCGCTCGGTATCACCAACCAGCGCGAGACCGCGGTGGTCTGGAACCGCAAGACCGGGCGGCCGTACTACAACGCGATCGTCTGGCAGGACACCCGGACCGACCGGATCGCGTCCGCCCTCGAACGCGAGGGCAAGGGCGACGTGATCCGGCAGAAGGCCGGCCTGCCGCCGGCGACGTACTTCTCGGCCGGCAAGGTGCAGTGGATCCTGGAGAACGTCGACGGAGTGCGGGCGGCGGCCGAGGCCGGTGACGCCGTGTTCGGCAACACCGACACCTGGCTGCTGTGGAACCTGACCGGCGGTGTGGACGGCGGTGTGCACGTCACCGACGTGACGAACGCCAGCCGGACGATGCTGATGAACCTGGAGACGCTCGACTGGGACGACGAGCTGATCTCGTTCTTCAACATCCCGAGGTCGATGCTGCCGGAGATCCGGCCGTCGTCGGACCCGAACAAGTACGGCGAGACACTCGCCGGCGGCCCGCTCGGCGGGGTCGTGCCGCTGACCGGTGACCTCGGCGACCAGCAGGCCGCGACCGTCGGTCAGGTCTGCTTCAACCCGGGCGAGGCCAAGAACACCTACGGCACCGGCAACTTCATGCTGCTGAACACCGGCACCGAGCTGGTCCGGTCGAAGGCCGGCCTGCTCAGCACCATGTGCTACAAGTTCGGCGACGAAGCGCCGGTTTACGCGCTCGAGGGTTCGATCGCGGTGACCGGGTCGGCGGTCCAGTGGCTGCGGGACCAGCTCGGCATCATCTCCGGTGCGAGCGAGACCGAGACGCTGGCCCGGCAGGTCGAGGACAACGGCGGCGTGTACTTCGTGCCCGCGTTCTCCGGCCTGTTCGCGCCGTACTGGCGCTCCGACGCCCGCGGCGCGATCGTCGGGCTGTCCCGGTTCAACACCAACGCTCACCTGGCCCGCGCGACACTGGAAGCGATCTGCTACCAGAGCAAGGACGTGGCGGACGCGATGGAGAAGGACTCCGGGGTGAAGCTCGAGGTGCTGAAGGTGGACGGTGGTGTCACCGCGAACGAGCTGTGCATGCAGATGCAGGCCGACATCCTCGGCGTCTCGGTGAGCAAGCCGGTCGTCGCGGAGACGACCGCGCTCGGGGCGGCGTACGCGGCCGGCCTGGCGGTCGGATTCTGGAAGAACAAGGACGAGCTGGTGCAGAACTGGAACGAGGCCAAGCGGTGGGAGCCGCAGTGGACCGACGAGCAGCGCGCCAAGGGGTACGCCGGCTGGCAGAAGGCGGTCCAGCGCACTCTCGACTGGGTCGACGTCGACTGACCACGCTCGAGTAAGACCAAGCAACAGAATCGGAAGGAACAGCACAGTGGGCGCAGTGGCTCTGTCACCGCAAGCGAGGACCGAGGCCATCGACGCGATGGCCGACGGACGGGAACTGGACGTCCTGGTGATCGGTGGCGGGGTGGTCGGCACCGGGTCGGCCCTCGACGCCGCGACCCGGGGCCTGACCACCGGACTGCTGGAGGCGCGTGACTTCGCGAGTGGTACCTCCAGCCGGTCCAGCAAGTTGGTTCACGGCGGCCTGCGGTACCTGGAGATGCTCGACTTCCGGCTGGTGCACGAGGCGTTGCAGGAGCGCGGGCTGCTCCTGCAACGCCTGGCACCGCACCTGGTGAAGCCGGTGCCGTTCCTCTACCCGCTGCAGCATCGCTGGTGGGAGCGGTTCTACGCCGGTGCCGGTGTCGCGCTGTACGACGGCATGGCGGTCAGCTCGGGCCTCGGCGCCGGGCTGCCGATCCACCGGCACCTGACCCGGCGCGGCGCGATGCGGCTGGCGCCGAGCCTGAAGAAGTCGGCCCTGGTCGGCGCGCTGCAGTACTACGACGCCCAGGTCGACGACGCGCGGCACACGATGGAGCTTGCCCGTACGGCGGCGTCGTACGGCGCTCATGTCGCGAACCGGGTCAAGGTGACCGGCTTCCTGCGGCAGGGCGAGCGGGTGACCGGGGTCGAGGCGAAGGACCTGGAGACCGGACGGGAGTTCGAAGTCCGGGCCAAGCAGGTCGTGAACGCGACCGGGGTGTGGACCGACGACACCCAGGCGATGGTCGGCGAGCGGGGTCAGTACCACGTCCGCGCCTCGAAGGGGATCCACCTGGTCGTACCGAAGGACCGGATCCAGTCCAGCACCGGGATGATCCTGCGGACCGAGAAGTCGGTGCTGTTCATCATCCCGTGGGGCCGGCACTGGCTGATCGGCACCACCGACACCGATTGGAACCTGGACAAGGCGCACCCGGCCGCGACCAGCAAGGACATCGAGTACCTGCTCGACCACGTCAACGCGGTGCTGACCACACCGCTGACCCGTGAGGACGTCGAGGGCGTGTACGCCGGACTGCGCCCGCTGCTCGCCGGTGAGTCGGAGAGTACGTCGAAGCTGTCCCGTGAACATGTCGTCGCGCACGCGGCGCCGGGGCTGGTGGTGGTTGCCGGTGGCAAGTACACGACCTACCGGGTGATGGCCAAGGACGCGATCGACGCGGTTGCCAACGCCCTCGACGGCCGGGTGCCGAAGTGCACCACCAAGAACATCCCGCTGGTCGGCGCGGACGGCTACCACGCACTCTGGAACCAGCGACACCTGATCGCCCAACGCTCCGGCCTGCACGTCGCCCGGATCGAGCACCTGCTCAACCGGTACGGCGCCCTGATCGACGAAGTACTCGAACTCGTCAAGGAGGACCCGTCGCTTGGTGAGCAACTGCCCGGCACGCAGGACTACCTGAAGGCCGAGATCGTGTACGGCGCCAAGGCCGAAGGCGCCCGTCACCTCGACGACATCCTGGCCCGGCGGACCCGGATCTCCATCGAGGCATGGGATCGCGGTGTCGGTGCGGCCGAGGCCGCGGCGCGCCTGGTGGCCCCGGTCCTCGGCTGGAACGAGGCGACGATCGAGCGCGAGGTGTCGTTCTACCTCCGCCGGGTCCAGTCCGAGCGCGACTCCCAGGACCAGCCCGACGACGAGTCCGCCGACAAGGTCCGCCTGGGCGCCCCCGACATCGTGTCCCCGGCCTGACCTCTGGACGCATCCGGTCCTCCCGTGGCTTACTCATGAGTGGGGTGAGCCAGGGGAGGGCATATGGGGCCGGAAGCAACGAGTAGTCAATGGCGGACGATGTCCGTCGGCACCGGGATCGCCGGCCTGGCCGGGTTCGTCCTGGTCGGCGTCAGTCAGGCGCTGGTGCAGGCGGGCGGCGGTGAGCCGGCGTTCGATGCGTCCGGTCAGGAGATCCTCAGCTTCTTCGAGTCGCGGAACGACACGCTCTATCCGATCGGCTCGTTCCTCGGACTGCTCGCCGTACTGGCGCTGGTGTGGTTCTTCGCCGGGTTTTGGGCGGTGCTCCGGTCTGCCGAAGGTATGCCGGCCTGGCGGTCGGTCGTGGCACTCGCGTCGGGGCTTGCGTTCGTGAGCCTGGTGCTGAGGCCTGGATGGGATCTCGCAGGCTTCCGCACCGACGACGGCGTGGATCCGCAGATCGCCCGGCTGGCGTACGACGACGGCAACCTCGGCTTCGCCAACTCGTGGCTGGCGCTGGCCAGTTTCCTCTTCGCCGCGGGCTGGATCATCCTGTCGTCCCGCGGGATGCCGGCCTGGCTCGGCTGGGTGGCCTTGGTGGCGGCCGTCGGTTTCCTGGCCGGCCGCGCGTGGTGGACGACCTCGATCTGGCTGATCCCGTACGCGCTCTACTGGCTGTGGACCATCGTCATCAGTGTCCAGCTGCTCCGAGGACGGTACCGACCAGAGCCGTCCCCGGCGCGGCTCGACCACCTGGGCCCGGGGATGGAGTGACCTCGCCGGCGGTCAGTGGATCGCCGCATTCCGAGCAGCAGACAGTTGCCGTGGTCACCTTTCCGCACGTGTCGTGGGTGAAGCGGATCGGCTGGCCCGCAGGCGGGGTCGCGTGCCGGTCGCCCCACGCGGTGAGCGCGAGCAGGATCGGCACGAGCTCGCGCCCGGCCTCGGTCAGCGCGTAGGCATACCGGACCGGATTCTCCTGGTACGGCGTCCGCGCGACGAGCCCACCCTGCATCAGCGTGCCCAGCCGATCGGTGAGCAGATTGCGCGAGATGCCGAGATCGGTGACGAGCTGGTCGAACCGGTCGAGGCCGAGGTACAGGTCGCGCAGGACGAGCGGGGTCCACCAGTCGCCGATGATCTCCAGCGACTGGGCGAGCGAGCAGTGCATCGAGGCGAAGCTGGTGTTCCGCATGTCACCATCGTAGTCAGTTGCGGCATTGAACTCACTATCCCTAGGGTGGAAGTTCACCCAGCAGAGGGGAGCTAGGCATGTACCACCGGTTCGTGGCAGCGCAAGTGCGGAAGGCGTTCGCCGAGATCACTGCCGGCAACTGGGAGGCGATGGTGGCGGGAATGGCCCCGTCCTTCACCTACCGGTTCTACGGCGACCACGCGTTGTCCGGCGAGCGGCACACGCACGACGCGTTGCGGCGGTGGTGGGAGCGGTGCTTCCGGCTGTTGCCCAACACCCGTTTCGACGTGCAGGACGTGCTGGTCGCGGGCTGGCCGTGGGACACCCGAGTCGCCACCGCGGTCACCGTCGACGTCGGCGTCGCGGACGGCTCTCGCTATCAGAACGTCGTACACCAGTTCCTGCGGATGAAGTGGGGCAAGATCACCGAAGTGCGCACGCTGGAGGACACCGCCGTACTCCAGCAAACCCTTGACCGCCTGGCCGCCGCAGGCTTCGAGGAAGCCCACGCGGCACCGATCACCGACTAGCTCGTGGTGTAGGCGACTTCGTGAATTGGGGTTGGGGCGGTGAGTGCTTGGAGGCCGAGCATGCGGCCGGTGAAGCCGCCGGCTACCTCGGTGGAGAGATAGCGGCCGTCGAAGCTGGCCAGCACCTGTCCGGAGCCGAGGCTCAGCACGATGTCGTCGGGACCGCCGAAAGTCGCCGCCGTGGTGGCGATTCGCAAACTGATTGCTCCGTCGACCTCGGCTGAACCGAGTTCCTGCTCGAGCGGGCCGATGCGCAGCCGAGCGGTGACACGCCGGCCGGACAGGTCGAGCGAGCACCAGTGGCGGTCATCGAGCCGCAGTACGAGCCGGAAATCGCTCGGCTCGACGGTCGCGGTGAAGGACCACGCCTCGTCGCGGACCCGTGTTGTCAGCAAGCCGGATGGATTGAGGTGTGCTGTGCCGCCGGTCCGGTCGATCAGTGCGTTCGGATCGGCGTCGGGGGAGACCCAGCGTGGATGCGGTGTCCGCAGATCGTCGGTGAAGGAGTGGTCGGCGGGCGGGACGGTGTAGCGAGTTTCGTCGTACGTCGGCCAGCCGTCGACCCACTCGATGCCGGCCAGGAACGTCTCGCGGCCGTTGACGTGGAAGAGCGGCGTGGTGCCGCGAGGGCGGGTGCCCAGGAAGACGGCGGCCCAGGTGCCGTCGGGGAGTTCGACGAGGTCGGTGTGGCCGACGTTCTGCACCGGCTGGGTGGTGCTGCGGTGGCTGAAGACGGGGTTGTACGGCGCGCCCTCGAACGGTCCGGTGATGCTGCGGGACCGCGCGACCGAGACACTGTGGCCGCGTTCAGTGCCGCCTTCCGCGATCACCAGGTACCACCAGCCGTCGCGGTGATACAGGTGCGGCGCCTCCGGCCAGGCGAGGCCCGTCCCGGACCACATCGGTCGTGGTTCTTCGCGCAGGGTGCCGTCAGACGGGTCGACTTCCACCTGCCAGATCCCGCCGGACGTCGTCCAGGTGACGTAGCAGCGCCCGTCGAGGTCCCAGGCGAGATCGGGATCGATGCCGGCGGCACCTTCCACGAACACCGGGTCGGTCCACGGGCCACGCGGGTCCTCGGCGGTCACGATCAGCTGACCCTTGGCCTGCGACACGTTGGTCGTGATCAGCCAGAACCGCCCGTCGTGGTGGCGCAGCGTCGGCGCGTAGATCCCGCCGCTCGCGCCACTGAGGCCCGGCGCCAGCTGACTCGGCCGGTCGAGAACGTTGCCGAGTTGCTCCCAGTGCAGCAGGTCGCGGCTGTGGAACAGCGGTACGCCGGGGAAGTACTCGAACGACGACGTCGCCAGGTAGTAGTCCTCGCCGACCCGGCAGATGGACGGGTCGGGATAGAAACCGGCGATGACAGGCGTGGTGAGGTTCATTGCCAAGCAGTTAAGCGCATAACAATCGAGCCAGGCAAGCCCTGTTCCGGTGAAATTCAGCAGCCGCAGCTGTTCCCGCGCACGAACGGCGCCGGCAGCGGTTCGGCCGGATCCGCGGGGGTATCGTTCAGCAGCCCGAGCAGGATGCGTACGGCGGTCCGCCCGATCTCCTCCATCGGCTGCTGAACCGTGGTGAGCCGCGGCGTGGAGAACCGGCCGGCCCGCGTCCCGTCGAACCCGGTCACCGCCACCTGCCCCGGTACGTCGATGCCCGCGGCAACCAATGTGTCGATCGCGACCAGCGCCTCCTGGTCGGTCGAGCAGACGAACACGTCGGGCAGATCGTCCAGATACCCCTGTACGGCGGTCGCCGTGGTGGCGTCTTCACCCGGGCGACTGTGCGCGGGCTCGGGCACCGGCTCCCCGAGTGCCGTCAGTGCCGCGGCGAAACCTTCATGCCGAGATCTGAACTCGGGGAGGCCGGTGTCGCCGAGGTAGACGAAGCGGCGGAAACCGTGTGTCTGCAGGAGATGCGCGGTGAGCTCCGTCATCCCGGTGCGATTGTCGACCGGGACAGTGTGGACGTCCTCGCCGGCGATACCGCTGCCGAGCTCGACCACCGGGATCCGCTTCGAGGCCTGGATGATCGCCTCGGAGGGCGCAGACCCGGCGAACGCGATCAGTCCGTCGACCCGGCCCGCGATGTCGATGACGGCCGGCAGATGACCTTCCTTGTGCCCCGCCCCCAGCATCAGCGCGTACCCGCGGCGACGGCACTCGAGTTGTACGCCGCGCTGGACTTCGTCGACGTACATCGGAAAGTGGCGGAGGCCGGTGTCGTCCGATGACGTGTCCAGCTGATAGTCGAACGAGTACAGGCCGAGCGCGCCGACGGAACCGGTGGCCAGGCCGCGGGCGCTCGCGCTCGGGACGTAGCCGATCGCGGCAGCGGTGGCGAGGACGAGTTCTCGGGTGGACTTCTTCACCCGGTCCGGCTGGGAGAACGAGAAGGACACCGTCGCGGTCGAGACCCCGGCGCGCGCGGCAACGTCGTACACGGTCGGCCGTCGTCCCATGGAGTGAAGTGTAGGCGGGAGGGCCGGAGGTGACCGGTCCTCCCGCGCTGGGATGGTCAGCTCACGGTGACGACGTAGTGCGCGCCGTCGTCCTTGAACTCGTAGTTGCCGGGACCGGTGATGCGCTGGGCACCGAGGTTGTCGTCGTCGTCCGGCCAGTCACCCTCCATCAGGGTGAGCACCTTGCCCTGTTCGACCGGGACGTCCTGGATGTCCTTGCTGTCACCGTTGGTCATCTGGGTAGGGCCCCAGATGGTCGTGCCGTCGACCACCAGGTACGCGTCGTCGGCGCCGGTGTTGTCCTCCTGGGCGTGGCACTTGATATGCGTGATCCGGAACGCCTGGACGTTGTCGGCGTGCGCGTTCGCGGCCATCGGAGCGAGTCCGACGGTGGACAGTCCGAGCGCCGCCGCGGCGAGCAGCCTACCTGCTGAAAACATCTTCATTTCCTCCCGAGTCGTCTTTCGTGAATGCGCTCAGGACATTAGGCTGGCTCTATATCAAGCGTTTGACGGCAATATCACGGTTGCCGCTCTTCGACCGTGGCCGAAAGGCTTGCGTCATTCTTCCGGGCGGATCCAGTTGAAAGTCCGCTGCACCGCGGCCTTCCAGTTCTCGTACTCGATGGCGCGCTTGGCCGGGTCCATGTTCGGCAGCCACTGGCCGGCCCGGTGCCAATTGCTCCGCAGCCCTTCGAGGTCCGGCCAGTAGCCGACCGACAGCCCGGCCGCGTAGGCGGCGCCGAGCGACACCGTCTCGGTCACCATCGGGCGCACCACCCGGACGTCGAGGAGATCGGCGATGAATTGCATCAGCAGGTTGTTGGCCGTCATTCCGCCGTCGACCTTCAAGGCAGTCAGCGCGATTCCCGAGTCGGCATTCATCGCATCGACCACTTCGAGCGTCTGGAACCCGGTGGCCTCGAGGACGGCGCGGGCCAGATGGCCCTTGGTGATGTAGCCGGTCAGGCCGGCGATGACACCGCGCGCCTCACTGCGCCAATGCGGTGCGAACAATCCGGAGAACGCCGGCACGATATAGGCGCCGCCGTTGTCGTCGACCGTCCGGGCCAGCGTCTCGATCTCGGCCGCGGTGTGGATCAGCCCGAGCCCGTCGCGGAACCACTGCACCAGCGACCCGGTCACCGCCATCGAGCCTTCCAGCGCGTACGACGCCGGCTCGTCGCCGATCTGGTACGCGACAGTGGTGAGCATGCCGTGCTTCGACCGGACGATCTCCTGCCCGGTGTGCAGCAGCAGGAACGAGCCAGTGCCATACGTGCACTTCGCCTCGCCCGCGCTGAAACAGGTCTGCCCGAACAGCGCCGCCTGCTGATCCCCGAGCGCGGCCCCGATCCGTACGCCGGGCAACACCTCGGTCGCGGTCCCGAACACCCCGGACGACGGTCGGATCTCCGGCAGGATCGCCCGCGGTACGTCGAACGCTTGAAGCAGCGTCTCGTCCCACTCCAGCGACTCGATGTTCATCAGCATCGTGCGGCTGGCATTGGTCACGTCGGTCACGTGCAGACCGCCGTTCACGCCGCCGGTGAAGTTCCAGATCAGCCAGGTCTCCATCGTGCCGAACAGCACCTCGCCGCGCTCCGCACGCTGCCGCAGCCCAGGCGTGTGGTCGAGCATCCACCGGATCCTCGGCGCGGAGAAGTACGTCGTCAGCGGCAGACCACACAGATCCGCGAACCGGTCCGGACCCTCGTCGCCGGCCAGTTCGGTGACCAGGCGGTCGGTCCGGGTGTCCTGCCAGACCACCGCGTGACCGATCGGCCGGCCGGTCCGGCGGTCCCAGAGCAGGCTGGTCTCCCGCTGGTTGGTGATGCCGATGGCAACGACCTGGGACGGCTCGGCGCCGATCTGGCGGATCGCGGCCGGGACCACCCGGGTCACGTTCCGCCAGATCTCTGTCGCGTCGTGCTCGACCCAGCCCGGCCGCGGGAACAGTTGCCGGTGCTCGCGTTGCGCCACCGAGACGAGCCGGCCGCGCCGGTCGAACAGAATGCAGCGCGATGAGTTGGTCCCCTGGTCGACCGCCGCCACGTACTGCTCAGCCATCACTCCACCCCCGTCGAACCATCAGCCGGTCTCCCGCAGGTCGCGGCCGATGGCCTCGGCGGTGGCGCGGACCATGCTGACCAGGTCGGTGCGATGACGCAGCCGGCTGTCGCAGAGACGCTCGATCCGGCCGGTCATCCCGACCGCGCCGACCACGAGCCCGCCGAGCCCCCGGATCGGCGCCGCGATGCTGGCCATCTCGACCGTGTACTCCTCGAACTCCGCGGCCCACCCCTTGGCCCGGACCGCCGCCAGTTCTTCGGCCAGCCGGGCCGGGTCCACGATCGTCCTGGTCGTGTACGCCTCCAGCTTCCGCGGCCGGGCGGCTCCGCTGGTGTCGAACGCCAGCACGGCCTTTCCGAGTGCGCAGGCGTGCGGCGGGAGCGTCGTACCGACGTCGAGGTCCTGGTCGCTGTCGTCGGGGCGGAACACGTGGTGGACGACCACGACCTTGCCCTCGACCAGGCGGCCGACGCGGACGACCTCGCCGCTGCGGGAGGCGAGTGAGTCGGCCCAGTTGATCGCACGGCTGCGCAGTTCGTTCGGGTCCAGGTAGCTCTCACCGAGCCGGCCGAAGGCATCGCTCAGGTGGTAGTGCGCGCCGCTGTGGTCCTGCTCCACGAAACCGACCTGGTGCAAGGTCCGGAGGATCCCGTGCACCGTCGTCTTCGCCAGCCCGAGCGCGTTGCCGAGGTCGGCGACCCCGAGCCCGTCGGGAGCGGCCGCGAGCAGTCGGAGCACAGCGGCAGCCCGCTCGATGGACTGCACAGTGCCCGGCACACCGGCAGGCTACCTGTGAATCTCCTGCATTTCTCCACCTCGGCGTGCTGCGGTGACCAGGGGTGAATTGCTTTACTCCGTGGCGATTGCTTGCAGGACATCGAGGCGTGCGGCTCGGCGTGACGGCCACAGGGCGGCAAGCACACCGACAACACCGGCGAGCAGTACGGCGACCAGCAGTTGCAGCACCGGGATGTCGAGCACACTCAGGCCGTTGTCGACCATCACCCTCTGCACCGAGGCCGCGAACACGACACCGATCACCAGCCCGAGCAACGCACCGAGCAGCGAGATCGCGATCGACTCGACCCGAAGCATCCGGCTCAGCTGCGGCCGGTCCATCCCGATCGCGCGCAGCAGACCGATCTCGCGGGTCCGTTCGACCACGCCGAGGGCGAGCGTGTTCACGATGCCCAGGATCGCGATCAGGATCGCCAGCGCGAGCAGCATCCCGATCACGCCGAGTGCGACGTTGACCGGTCCGCGGGCCTCGGCGACGTACGCCTCCTGGTCGCGGACGTGGATCGTCGGGTAGTCCTTCAGTTCCGCGAGGATCGCCTGTCCGGCCTGCGACGCACCGGTGCTCCGGGCGAGCTCGACGTACAGCAGTGAATCGGTGGGCGCGCCGCCGATCGCGTCGTACGTCGGCAGGGACAGGACGATTGCGTTCAGTTGGCGGTTCGGGGCGAGGATGCCGGCGACGGTGAGGCGGTGTTTGCCGGTGGTCGTGGTCAGGTCGAACGTCGTGCCGGTGGTCAGGTCGAGGGATTTGGCGAGGGTGCGGGGGAGGAGCGCCTGACCGTTGCCGAGTCCGTCGCGGGAGCCGGATTCGAGCTTCACGGTGATCGGGCCGTCGAGCGTTCCGTCACTGACTCCGCTGACCTGAACGGTGCTGTCGCCGACCTTGGCCTGCTGCTGGCGGACCCGGTGGACGGAATCGACGCCGGAGACCTTGGCGATCCGGTCGGCGACCTGCGCGCTGAAGGTGGGCGGATCGTCCGAGCTGACGACGAGTTCCGACGTACCGATCGCGTCGGCGATGTTCTGCTCGATGGACGCCTTGGCCGAGGCGGCGATCACGATCAGGCCGCTGATCAGGGCGACCGAGATCATCAGCGCCGACGCCGTCGCCGACGTACGGCGGGGATTCCGCTCGGCGTTGCGACGGCCCAGAGTCACCGGCGCCTGACGACCGAACGGCCACATCAGGGCCCGTACGGCGTACCGGCTGACGAGCGGACTGGTCATCACGACACCGAGCAGGGTGATCGCGGCGGCGAGCCCGAGGAGGACCGCGCCCGGGAGGCCGCGGGTCTGCAGTGCGAACAGGTAGAGCGACACCGCCATCAGGAGCATGAACCCGCCGATGAGCAGCCGCACCAGCAGGGACCGCTCGGGCAGGGCGACGTCGTCGCGCAGCGCGGCCATCGGCGGGAGCTTGCCGGCCCGCCGGGCCGCCGGGTACGCGGCGGCGACCGTGACGCCGATGCCGATCAGGTAGCACGCGATCACCGTCGCCGCGCTGATCTGCAGCGTCGCCTGGGAGATGGAGAGGTCGACCAGTTGGTAGAGGAACTGGATACCCGCGGCCACCCCGATGCCGAGCAGCAGACCGAGGGTGGAGCCGACCGCGCCGATCACCACTGCCTCGATCAGAACCGTGGCGGTGACCTGCCCGCGGGACGCGCCGATCGCGCGGAGCATCGCGAGCTCACGGGATCGCTGCGCGACGAGCATCGCGAACGTGTTGACGATCAGGAACGCGCCGACGAACAGCGCGAGCCCGGCAAACAGCATCAACACCGTGCTGTAGCCGCCGAACGCGTCGTCGAGCGCGTTCTCGCCGTCGGACGCGACCTGCTTGGCGGTGCGGACCGTCACCGAGTCGCCGATGGTCTTGGCGATCGCTTGGCTCACCGCGTCCGGGTCGGATCCGGGGGCGAGGGCGACGCCGACGGAGGTCCAGCCTGGTCCGCCGAGAAGGAGCAGCTGGGCGGTCGCCGGATCGAAGGTGACGAGTGGCGCGCCGGCCGCCGTACCGGAGGCGGTCGGTGTGGTGATCGCGGTGAGTTCGGCGGTGATTGCCTTGGTCGGGGCGACCACGCGGACCTGGTCGCCGACGACATACCCCTCGCGGGTCGCTGTCGACTGGTCCAGGGCGAGCTCGGACTCGCCCCACGGCGGCTTCCCTTCGAGCAGCCGGAACGGCGCCGTCCGGGCGTCCCGCGGCCACGCGCCGCCGTACGTCGGCAGCCCGTACATCTCGGTCAGCTTCCCGTCCGGCGCCAGGATCTGTACGTCGCTGACGAGCAGCTCCGGGTTCGCGCCGGCCACACCTGGTACGGCGGCGATGCGCTCGACCACGTCGGAGGGGAACGTCGCGGGCCGGCCGGATCGGACGCCGACCGGATCGACCGGGGTGACTGTGATGTCCGCCGTACTGCCGGAGAAGTTCTTCTTCAACGCGGCCGAGAGGGTGTCGGTGAAGACCATCGCGCCGCCGACGAACGCGATGCCGAGCAGCACCGCCACCGTGCACAGCACGAAGCGCAGCCGGTGGGCGAGGACCGACCGGAGGCCTAGCCTGAGCATCAGCCGGCCGCTGCAGCAGTCGTGTCGAGCTGCTTCATCGTGTCGAGCACGGTCTCGGCTGTCGGGTCGAGCAGCTCGGAGCGCAGTGCCCCGTCGGCGAGGAAGAGGACACGGTCCGCGTACGACGCGGCAGTCGGGTCATGGGTGACCATCACGACGGTCTGGCCGAAGTCGCGGACGGATCGGTGCAGGAACGCGAGTACGTCGGCGGACGACCGGGAGTCGAGGTTGCCGGTGGGTTCGTCGGCGAACACCACGTCAGGCCGCGACGCGAGAGCGCGGGCGCAGGCGACGCGCTGCTGCTGGCCGCCGGAGAGCTCGGACGGCTTGTGGCTCAGGCGATCCTTCAGGCCGATCGTGTCGATGACGGTGTCGAGCCACTCCTGGTCGGGTTTGCGACCGGCGAGGTCGAGCGGGAGCGTGATGTTCTCGAGCGCGGTGAGGGTCGGGACCAGGTTGAACGCTTGGAACACGAATCCGATCCGGTCCCGGCGAAGGTGGGTCAGCTGCTTCTCCGGCAGCCGGGTGATGTCGACGTCGCCCATCAACACCTGGCCGTCGGTTGGCTTGTCCAGCCCGGCCAGACAGTGCAGCAGCGTCGACTTCCCGGAGCCCGAGGGGCCCATGATCGCGGTGAATCGGCCCTGCCCGAACTCGGCGCTCACGTCGGCCAACGCGTCCACCTGCGTCGGCCCGCCGCCGTACCGCTTCCACAACCCCACAGCCCGCACAGCCACGCTCATGCGACGAACGGTATAGGTCGAGGGTTCCTCAGCCGTCGACGCCTACGAGGTCCACTCCGGCGGATTCGGCGGCGACTTCCTCGACCGAGCGGGTCGGGAGTGGCGGGGGTGTCCCGCCCCAGGCTGGGCAGAGCGGTTTGTGGTCGCACCACTCGCAGAGCGGACCGGGGCTCGGGCGCCAGTCGCCGGACTCGAGGGCCCGGGTGATCGCCATCCACAGCGCCGACACCTTGCGTTCACAAGCGCGCAAGTCGGCCTCGTCCGGGACGTAACGGACGATCTCACCGTTGCCGAGATAGACCAGTTGCAACATCGCCGGTACGACGCCACGCAGCCGCCAGAGCACCAGCGCGTAGAACTTCATCTGGAACAGCGCCTTGGCCTCGAAGAACTCCGAGGGGGAGCGACCCGTCTTGTAGTCGACCACCCGGATCTCGCCCGTCGGCGCGACATCGAGTCGGTCGACGTACCCCCGCAGTACCAGGCCCGAGTCGAGCTCGGTCTCGACGTACAGCTCCCGCTCGGCCGGCTCCAGTGCGTTCGGGTCCTCCAAAGTGAAGTACTTGCCGAGCAGTTGGTGTGCCTCGGCCAGCCACGCGGCCAGCTCCTCGCCGGTCGCGTCCTCGGCGAACAGCTCGGCCACCTCCGGCTCCGCGGCCAGCACCTGCTGCCACTGCGGCTCCAGCATCTCCGCCGCACGCTCCAGCGTCCGCTGACCCCGCGGCAGGTCGAACAAGCGCTCGAGCACGCTGTGCACGACAGTGCCCCGGACCGCGGCGGCCGACGGCTTCTCCGGCAGCCGGTCGATCACGCGGAACCGGTACTTGAGCGGGCAGCTCATGAAGTCCGCGGCCCGGGACGGCGACAACGCCCCGCGCGGATGGCCGTGGACATCGGCTTCGAGTGCAACGCTCATGCCTGAACCCTAGGCGAGCGCACCGACACTTCGCGTGCACCCACCCCGAGCCTGTGGAAAACCGGTCGGACGCTCCCAGGAAACTCACAGCGGACTTTCGGCAAACGATCGGCTCCGGTTGCCAGGCTGGTGCCACCAAACACCGCAAGGAGCCTGAGATGACCCCTCCGCAGAAACCACCACGCGAGCACGACCTGGGCCTGGAGTACGACCTCGGCACGCTGCAGCGCCGGCGGTTCCTCGGCCTCTTCGCCGGGGCCGGCCTGGCCGTCGTGGCCGGCTGCGCGACCGACAACGACACCGACTCGACCACCAGCGGTACGACGACCACGACCTCGAGCACCCCGAGTGCGACGTCGTCCAGCAGTACGACGACCGGCACCGTCGACGTGGACGAGATCCCGCAGGAGACGGCCGGTCCGTACCCGGGTGACGGCTCCAACGGCCCGAACGTGCTGACCGAGTCCGGCATCGTCCGCAAGGACATCACCAAGTCATTCGGCTCCGCCTCCGGCGTCGCGACCGGCGTACCGCTGACCGTCGAACTCACCATCCTGGACGCGGCCAAGGACGCGCCGCTGGCCGGTGCCGCGGTCTACCTGTGGCATTGCGACGCGCAGGGCCGCTACTCCCTCTACTCCGACGGCGCCACCAACGAGAACTACCTCCGCGGCGTCCAGGCGGCCGACTCGAACGGCAAGGTCACCTTCACCTCCATCTTCCCGGCCGCGTACATGGGCCGCTGGCCGCACATCCACTTCGAGGTGTACTCGAGCCTGTCCGAGGCGACCGCCGCCGGAAAGATCAGCGCCACCTCGCAGCTGGCCTTCCCGAAGGACGTCTGCGACACCGTCTACGCCACCGACGGGTACGACGGCAGCGCGCAGAACATGCAGCAGACCTCGCTCGAGGACGACAACGTGTTCGGCGACGACGACGGCGTCGACCAGCTCGCCACCGTCACCGGCGACGTCAGCAGCGGGTACGTCGCGAAGCTCAACGTCGGCGTGTGACCCGGGCCGGCGGGGTGGGAAAGCAGAAGTACGGCGGGTAGGTAGCACGGAGTTACCGCCGGGCAAGTAGCGTTGGGTCGATGCCAGAACCGCGTGATCCCCAGAGCCCCGCCCAGCCGGCCGGCCCACCGCCGCCCGGTACCTGGGTCCTCGGTCGTGTCCGCGGGATCCGGCTGACCATGCGGTTCACCTGGTTGCCGGTGGCGATGCTGCTGGCGATCGGGTTCGCCACCATCATCGGGCAGCAGTTCCCCGACCTGGGCAACTGGCGCTACCTGGCCGCCTTCGCGTTCGTGGTCGCGTTCACCCTGTCGATCCTGGTGCACGAGCTGGCCCACGCTTTGATGGCGATGCGGTTCGGCATCGGGGTGTCGGAGATCAACCTCGGCTTCTTCGCGGCCGGCACCCACATCGAGGGCGAACGGAAGTCACCGTTCGAGGAATTCGCCGTCTCGGTGGTCGGCCCGATCGCCTCGCTGGTGGTCGGCGGGCTGGCATACCTCGGCTCCCGCGCGTTCGACGAGGGCGTCGGGTACGTCGCCCTCTGGGAGCTCGGCGTGGCCAACCTCATCGTCGGCGTGACCAACCTGCTGCCCGGCCTCCCGCTGGACGGCGGCTGGGTGATGCGAGCGGTGGTCTGGAAGATCACCGGGAACATGCACACCGGCACCATCTGGGCCGCCTGGGCCGGCCGGCTGCTGGCGATCACGGTGCTGGCCGCGCCCGTCCTGCTGGAGGAGATCTGGGGCCGGCAGCCGACGATGATCGACTTCGTCATCGCGCTGGCGGTCGGGTTCTTCCTCTGGATGGGGTCGACCGCGTCGCTGATGCAGGCCCGGCTGCAGCGGAAGCTGCCCGCGTTGCAGGTCCGCACGCTGGCCCGGCGTGCGATCGCCGTACATTCCGGCACGCCGATCTCCGAAGCGGTCCGGCTGGCGAGCGAGGGACAGGCCGGGGCGGTCGTGGTGATCGACGGCGAGGGCAAGCCGCACGCGCTGGTGTCGGAGTCCGCGGTCGCCGCGGTCGCGCCGAACCAGCGTCCGTGGACCAACGTCAGCGAGGTGTCGACCCGGATCGGCGCGGGCCACATCATCGGTGTGAACGACACCGGCGAGGAGATCCTCAAGACGATCCGCGAGCACCCGGCCTCGGAGTACCTCGTTCTCGACGCCACCGGCGGCGTCTACGGGGTGCTGGCCACCGCCGACATCGAGCGAGCGTTCCGCGCCCGCTGATCCCAAACCCCACCCACTCCTGCCTCCCATCCCCAGTTGAGGGGTCAACCCCTCGACTTGTGGGTTGGCCCTTCGGATTTTGACGGCCGAACCCACCACCTCAGGGGTTGGCCCCTGAAATGGGAACGGGCGGGAAGGGTGGGGGCGGGGCCGGGCGGACGTGGCTCACTCATCAACTCCCGCGAGCGCGCCGCGCCTGAGCGCGAGACGCTCGCAGTTGGCCTGCTTGCGAGTGCCTCAGGTCCGGGTGCGTGCGGCGTACGGTCGGATTCGGGGATCGAGGTGACCGAAAGTTAAGGTGAGCGCCTTATGGCTGACTTGCGCGACTTTCCCGATCAGGCGTTCTCCGGGGTCCACCACGGCCCCTTGCAGGCGGGGGAGTGGATCACCCTGCAGGACTCCAAGGGCCGCCGGCACTCGGTGTTCCTGGAGCGCGGGAAGATCTTCCACACCACCAAGGGCGGGATCGCGCACGACGACCTGATCGACGGTCCGGACGCGGTGGTGATCAAGTCCAAGGGCGGCGTCGAATACCTCGCCCTGCGCCCGCTGATGGCCGACTACTCGGTTTCCATGCCCCGCGGTGCCGCCGTGATCTATCCGAAGGACACCGCACAGATCGTCACGATGGCCGACATCTTCCCGGGGGCGAAGGTGGTCGAGGCGGGTGCCGGATCCGGTGCGCTGACCACCGCGCTGCTGCGCGCGGTCGGGATCCACGGGCAGGTCATCTCGTTCGAGCGGCGGGAGGATTTCGCCGAGGTCGCGCGCAAAAACGTGACCGGATTCTTCGGCGCCGAACACCCGGCCTGGCGGCTCGAGGTGGGCGATCTTGTTGAGAGGTTGAACGAGCAGGACGTCGATCGCGTCGTACTGGACATGCTGGCGCCCTGGGAGTGCGTGGACGCCGTCGCAGGGGCTCTGTCGCCGGGTGGGGTGTTCTGTGCGTACGTCGCCACCACGACGCAGCTGAGCCGCTTCGTGGAGACGCTGAGGGCCCATGGCGAGTTCACCGAGCCGCGGGCCTGGGAGTCCCTGGTGCGGGACTGGCACGTCGAAGGACTGGCTGTCCGGCCGGGGCACCGGATGCAGGGTCACACCGCGTTCCTGGTGACCGCGCGGCGGATGGCGCACGGTGTTCAGGCACCCCGCAAGAAGCGCCGTCCGGCCCCTGGTGCCTACGGCGACGACTACTCGGGCCCACGTCGTGCCGATACCTCAGAAGACATGCCGAGAGCAACGGATTGATCCGCAACCGACACGTGATGGGATTCAGCTTGCCCGGTGAGGTTTTCTGGGTAAGGTCCATAGGGTCGAGCCCCACATGGTGAGGTGATGATCGTGGCTGGAGACGAGAGCCCTACCGCGGCAGAGCTGCGCAACCAGGTCCGTTACCTGGAAGCCGAGGTCGCAGCGTTGCGGCGTCGGCTGCTGGAGCACCCGGCGGACAGCCGGTCGCTCGAGAGCAGACTGTCCGAAACCCAGGCCTCCTTGGCGAGTGTCACCGCTCAGAACGAGCGGCTGGCCGAAACGCTGCGGGAGGCGCGAGAGAAGATCATCGCCCTGAAGGAGGAGGTCGACCGGCTGGCGCAGCCGCCGTCCGGTTTCGGCACCTTCCTCGGACGCAATGACGACGACACGCTGGACGTGTTCACCGGTGGCCGCAAGCTGCGGGTCGCGGCCAGTCCTTCGGTCGACCTGGACGCGCTGAAGCTCGGCCAGGAACTGATGCTGAACGAAGCGCTCAACGTGGTCGAGGCCTGCGATTTCGAGGTCGTCGGCGACGTGGTGATGCTGAAGGAACTGCTGGCCGACGGCGAGCGGGCCCTGGTGATCGCGCAGGCGGACGAGGAGCGGGTGGTGCGGCTCGCGTCGCCGCTGCTCGACATCCCCCTGCGGGCCGGTGACTCGCTGCTGCTGGAGGCCCGGTCGGGATACGTCTACGAGAAGATCCCGAAGTCCGAGGTCGAGGAGCTGATCCTCGAAGAGGTGCCGGACATCGACTACACCCAGATCGGTGGCCTGACCGGCCAGATCGAGCAGATCCGGGACGCGGTCGAGCTGCCGTACCTGCACAAGGACCTGTTCCTCGAGCACGAGCTGAAGCCACCGAAGGGTGTGCTGCTCTACGGCCCGCCCGGCTGCGGCAAGACGCTGATCGCCAAGGCGGTGGCGAACTCGCTGGCCAAGAAGGTGGCCGAGCGGACCGGGGTGGAGGGGCAGAAGTCGTTCTTCCTCAACATCAAGGGTCCGGAGCTGCTGAACAAGTACGTCGGCGAGACCGAGCGGCACATCCGGCTGGTCTTCCAGCGGGCCCGGGAGAAGGCTTCCGAGGGCATGCCGGTGATCGTGTTCTTCGACGAGATGGACTCGCTGTTCCGCACCCGCGGAAGCGGTGTGTCCTCCGACGTGGAGAACACCATCGTCCCGCAGTTGCTGAGCGAGATCGACGGCGTCGAGGGCCTGGAGAACGTGCTCGTCATCGGTGCCTCGAACCGTGAGGACATGATCGACCCGGCCATCCTGCGACCGGGCCGGCTGGACGTGAAGATCAAGATCGAGCGCCCGGACGCCGAGGCGGCCCGGGACATCTTCTCGAAGTACCTGACCACCACCCTGCCGCTGCACGCCGACGACCTGAACGAGTTCGGCGGCGACAAGGGCGAGTGCGTGAACGGGATGATCCAGCGCACCGTCGAGCGGATGTACACCGAGGCCGACGAGAACCGGTTCCTCGAGGTCACCTACGCCAACGGTGACAAGGAGGTCCTGTACTTCAAGGACTTCAACTCGGGCGCGATGATCCAGAACATCGTCGACCGGGCCAAGAAGATGGCGATCAAGGCCTTCCTGGACGACAACCAGAAGGGTCTGCGGGTGCAGCACCTGCTGCAGGCGTGCGTGGACGAGTTCAAGGAGAACGAGGACCTTCCGAACACGACCAACCCCGACGACTGGGCCCGCATCTCCGGAAAGAAGGGCGAGCGGATCGTCTACATCCGTACCCTCATCTCCGGCAAGCAGGGCACCGAGCCGGGCCGCTCCATCGACACCGCGACCAACACGGGTCAGTACCTGTAAAACCGTCGTACCGACTGCCCCTGGACATCCACTGTCCAGGGGCAGTCGCCGTTTCCATGGCAGGAACGTGCAACCGGCCGTGCGACGGCGGGACGCGCCGACACGATGAGGGTCGGTTTGTCCCCGGTGGAGGAGTGGAAATGAAGAGACCCGGTATCACGGTCGCAACGGCCGGCCTGGTCGCGGTGGCGCTGGTAGGCGGCGCGGTCTGGGCCGGCGTCTTGCCGAGCACCTCGGCAGCGACCGGAGAAGTCACCCCGGCGGCCGGTGCGGTGCGGGCGAGTACGAGTGACGACAACCTGCCCGGCAATGTCGTGGACGACGACCTGGGCACGCGATGGTCCGGGAAGGGCGATGGGGCCTGGCTGGAACTGGATCTCGGCGCGGCCACGACCGTTTCGGCGATCAAGCTCGCCGTCTACAAGGGCGACGAGCGCCGCAACGACTTCGAGCTGCAGGTGGCGAGTGGTAGCACCTGGAAGACCGTGTACGACGGCCAGAGCAGCGGCACCACGACCGGGCTGCAGACCTTCGACATCGCCGACGTGACGGCCTCCAAGGTGCGGTACGTCGGCCACGGGCACACCCTGGTCGACGACGGGGAGCACGGGGCCTGGAACAGCCTGTCCGAGGTCCAGGTGTGGGGCGTGGGTGGCGGTCCCACCGATCCGCCGCCTGGTGGTGACGTCCCGGCGAAGGTGCTGGACCTGAGGAACTGGAAGGTCACTCTGCCGATCGGCTCGGACGAGAAGCCGACCGAGGTCAAGCAACCGGCGTTGGCGACGTACAGCAATGACCCGTACTTCAAGGTCGCCGGCAACGGGGTGCAGTTCCGGGCGCCCGTGAACGGCGTGACCACGAGTGGTTCGAGCTACCCTCGGGCGGAGTTGCGGGAGATGACCGACAACGGCACCAAGAACGCGGCCTGGTCGTCGACCTCGGGGACGCACACGCTGACCGTGAAGGAAGCATTCGTCAAACTGCCGGCCGTGAAGCCGCAGGTGGTCGGTGCGCAGATTCACGGCGGCGACGATGACGTGACGGTGTTCCGGCTGGAGGGCAAGAATCTCTGGATCACCGACGGGGACAACCCGAACTACAAGCTGGTGACCAGCGATTACGTCCTCGGCACGCCGTTCGAGGCGAAGTTCGTGGTGTCCGGCGGCCAGATCAAGGCGTACTACAACGGCGTACTCCAGACGACGCTGAAGAAGTCCCTGTCCGGGGCCTACTTCAAGGCCGGCGCCTACACCCAGGCGAACTGCGAGAAGTCGTCGCCGTGCAGCGCGTCCAACTACGGCGAGGTGCACATCTTCGATCTGAAGGTGCAGCACAGCTGACACAGCGGGGGTGCCGCCGGGGTTTTCCCGGATCCCCCGGCGGCGGCCGCGGACGTATCGTCCTGATATGGCGACGGACGACTTGCGCAAGGACCTGCGGGCGGCGGCAGCCGCGCGGCAGGAGCTGGGGCCGGAGTACGAGGACGCGATCATCGACAGCTTCCTGGAGAAGCTCGACGCCCGCGAGGCCCAGCGTCATGGGCGGGAGGCCGAGCTGCGCCGGGAGGACCAGGTTCTCGAGGCGATGGGCCTCAAGCGCCGTGAAGGCTCCGACCCCGGCGGCCTGGCGCTGGCGATCATCTCCGTCGTCGCCGCCATCCCGATCACCGCCATCGCGGCCGACATGGTCGGTCTCGTCGGCATGGTCGTCAGCTGGGCGGGCCTGGTCGGCATCAACTACGCCCGCGCCCTCGGCAACCGCCCGAACAGCCGCTGAGCGGCCCTCAGAGCCGCTTCAGCACCCCGGTGAGACCACTCTGGACGAACTCCGGCTGCTCGGTCTCGATCCCGTAGCCGACCTCGTACCACGGCCCGAGGCGATGCCAGTCGTACGCCCGCTCCCGCAGCTCCGCGGTCACGCCGTACGCCTCTGCGACCCCTTCGGCGATGGCCGGGTCGATCAGGCACCACGCGAGGTCCAGCCCGGGGTCGCCGATATGCGCGTCGGTCCAGTCGATCACGCCAGTGATGCGACCCTCGTGCACGCGCACGTGCTCCGGCCCGAGATCACCATGCACCAACGTCGTGTGTACGCCGGCGATCCGGTCGATCAGCTCCTCGCCGTCAGCCTGGGCCGATGCCGGCAGCAGCGGGATCACTTGGGCTCGCATCTTGTCGAGGATCTCCACGCGCTCCGCAGCGGCCGACTCGGCGTCCTGCGCACCACGTGCGACCGCCTCGACCGGGTCGACGTCGTGCAGTGCGCGCAGAAACGACCCGAGTGCATGGCCCAGCTCGATGGTGGCCTCTTCCAGCGGCTCACCCACGAGCAGTCGGTGGCGTACGCCGTACTCAGTCGGCTCGGGGAGAGGGACGGGGAGGGGGAGTTGTGGAGCGAGCCAGGGGAGTAGGCGGGTTTCGGCCAGGAGCTTCGGGCGGACCTCGTCGCGGCGTGGTTCCCGGTGCAGCCAGTCGCCCTCGAGCCACGCGCGGCTGTCCCAACCGTTGTCCGTGATCGTCAAACGAGGCTCCTGACGTACGGTCCGAGCAGAGCGGTGGTGTCGGGGACGAAGGGCCACTCGTCGAGGCGTCGTACGAGCTCCTCAGGCGACATCCAGGCGCCCCAGGAGACCTCCTCCGGCTGGTGGGTCACCGGGCCGTCCCAGACGCACGTGTAGAGGTAGGCGTGGTAGTTCGTGGACTCGTCCGCGTAGTCGCCTTCCGGCAGCTTCACCAGGTCCACTCCGGTGATGCCCAGCTCCTCGGCCAGCTCGCGTACGACGGCGTCGTACGGGTCCTCACCGGCGGCTATGACACCACCTGCGGAGAAGTCGTAACACGCCGGGAAGACGTCCTTGGTCGGCGTCCGCCGGTGCACGTAGATGTCACCGGCCGGATTCCGGACGAGTACTCCGGTGGCCGCGTGCCGCAGGTTGTCGCGGCGCATGACGGACCGCGGCGCCGACCCGGTGACATGGTTGTCTTCGTCCAGGATCGCCACGATTTCGTCCACCCGGGCAGTTTCACACGTAACCCTGTGGACACAGCAACGGCTTTACGGGCCTCCACCGCGTAGGCTCGTTCGCATGAGTGTTCGGCGGATCATGGGAACCGAGACCGAGTTCGGCATCTCGGTTCCAGGACAGCCCGGGGCCAACCCGATGCTGACCTCGAGCCAGGTGGTGAACGGCTACGCGCAGACGCAGCCGCTCGCGCGCAAGACCCGATGGGACTTCGACGAGGAGCACCCGCTGCGGGACGCGCGCGGCTTCGACCTGAGCCGGGAGGTGGCCGACTCCAGTCAACTGACCGACGAGGAGACCGGCCTGGCCAACGTGATCCTCACCAACGGCGCCCGGCTGTACGTCGACCACGCCCACCCGGAGTACTCCGCGCCCGAGACGACGAACCCGCGGGACGTGGTGGTCTGGGACAAGGCCGGCGAGCTGGTGATCATGGAGGGCGCCCGGCAGGCCCGCCAGATCCCCGGCGCACCCCCGCTGAACCTGTACAAGAACAACACCGACAACAAGGGCGCGTCGTACGGCTCGCACGAGAACTACCTGATGCGCCGCTCGACCCCGTTCGCGTCGATCGTGCGGCATCTCACCCCGTTCTTCGTGAGCCGTCAGGTGGTGACCGGCGCCGGCCGGGTCGGAATCGGCCAGGACGGCACCCAGCACGGCTTCCAGATCAGCCAGCGGGCCGACTACTTCGAGGTCGAGGTCGGCCTGGAGACGACGCTGAAGCGGCCGATCATCAACACCCGCGACGAGCCGCACGCGAACCCGGACCGCTACCGCCGCCTGCACGTCATCATCGGTGACGCGAACCTGTCCGAGATCTCGATCTACCTCAAGGTCGGGACGACGGCTCTGGTGCTGTCGATGATCGAGGACGGCTGGCTGACCGACGACCTGAGTGTGGACCGCCCGGTCACCGCGCTGCACGAGATCAGCCACGACCCGACCTGTACGCACCTGATGACGCTCAAGGACGGTCGCAAGCTGACCGCCGTACAGCTGCAGACGGAGTACCTGGAGCAGGCCCGCAAGTACGTCGAGGACAAGTACGGCGACGACGCGGACCGGCAGACCAAGGACGTGCTGCACCGCTGGGAGCAGGTGCTCGACCAGCTCGCCACCGACCCGATGAAACTGGCCGACCAGCTCGACTGGGTGGCGAAGTACAAACTGCTCCAGTCGTACCGCGACCGCGACGGCCTGGACTGGGACGACTCGAAGCTGCACCTGGTCGATCTGCAGTACGCCGACCTGCGCCCTGACAAGGGTCTTTACTACAAATTGGTCAAGGCCGGCCGGATGCAGCGGCTGGTGTCCGACGAGGAGATCCGGATGGCGGTGTCGCACCCGCCGACGGACACCCGGGCGTACTTCCGCGGCCGCTGTATGCAGCAGTACGCGCCGCAGGTCGCGGCCGCCTCCTGGGACTCGGTGATCTTCGATCTGCCGGGTAAGGAGTCACTGCAGCGGATCCCCACTTTGGACCCGTTGCGGGGCACGAAAGCGCATGTTGGGGCACTTCTTGACCAATGCGACACCGCGAGTGACCTGGTTCGCACCATCACTGGGGGCGCCGCCGGGTAGGGTCGCTATAGGAGGCCGGTTGGGCGGCCTTCCCTGCGGTTCTAGGAGGTGTGTGCCATGGCGAAGGACGGCGGACAGCAGCACAAGCAGCCGAAGCGTTCGACGACCGAGGAAGAGGTCGAGCAGGTCGAGGCGTCCGAGGACGTCCAGGAGCGCAAGGAGCGGCTCGACGAGGACGTCGACTCGATCCTTGACGAGATCGACGAAGTGCTCGAGGAGAACGCCGAGGAGTTCGTTCGCGGATTCGTGCAAAAGGGTGGGGAGTGAACCGCTCGATGACTTTCGATGCCTCCGGCCGGTTGCCGGAAGCCTTCCTGACCCCAGGTGGCTCGTCGTTCATGGACTTCCTGGCCGGGCACGCGCCCGACCTGTTGCCGGGACGGCGCAGCCTGGGGTCGGCCGACTTCTCCGCCGACGTCCCGCACGGGACCACGATCGTCGCGGCCACCTTCCCCGGTGGCGTCGTGATGGCCGGCGACCGGCGCGCCACGATGGGCAACATCATCGCCCAGCGTGACATCGAGAAGGTGTTCCCGGCCGACGAGTACTCCGCGGTCGCGTTCGCCGGCTCGGCCGGTTTCGGGATCGAGATGGTCCGGCTGTTCCAGGTGGAACTGGAGCACTACGAGAAACTCGAGGGCACCACGCTCAGCCTGGACGGCAAGGCCAACCGGCTGAGCGCGCTGATCCGGGGCAACCTCGCGATGGCGATGCAGGGCCTGGCCGTGGTGCCGCTGTTCGCGGGCTACGACGAGGAGATCCAGGGTGGCCGGATCTTCTCCTACGACCCGACCGGCGGGCGGTACGAGGAGACCCACTTCCACAGTGTCGGCTCGGGTTCGCTGTTCGCCCGCGGCGCGCTGAAGAAGCTCTACCGCGAGGACCTGTCCGCGACCGAGTGCGTCACGGTCCTGATCCAGTCGCTGGTCGATGCCGCCGACGACGACTCGGCGACCGGTGGGCCGGACATGCTGCGGCGGATCTTCCCGGTGGTCGGCGTCGTCACCTCCGACGGGTACCAGCGGTTGCCCGAGGACGAGGTGGCCGCGATCGTCGACGCGGTGTGGGCCGAGCGGCACAACCGGCCCGACGGCCCGGCCTCGTCCCTCACCTGACCCCCTCCCCATCGACTGATTAGAGGACGACACCTTCGATGAGCGTTCCGTTCTACGTCTCGCCCGAACAGCTGATGCGGGACCGGGCCGACTTCGCCCGGAAGGGCATCGCCAAGGGCCGCAGCGCGATCGCCCTGCAGTACGCCGACGGCATCCTGTTCGTCGCGGAGAACCGGTCGCCGGCGTTGCACAAGGTGGCCGAGATCTACGACCGGATGGCGTTCGCCGCGGTCGGCCGGTACAACGAGTTCGAGAACCTGCGGATCGCCGGCGTCCGGCTGGCCGACATGCGCGGGTACTCCTACGACCGGCGCGACGTGACCGGCCGGGCGCTCGCCAACGCCTACGCGCAGACGCTCGGCGCGATCTTCTCCTCCGGCGGTGAGAAGCCGCTCGAGGTGGAGATCCTGGTCGCGGAGATCGGCGCCAGCGCCGCCGACGACCAGATCTACCGGCTCACGTACGACGGCTCGATCGCGGACGTCCGCGGGTACGCCGTGATGGGCGGGCCGGCCGAGCAGGTCGCGGACTACGTCGGCGAGCACTACCAGGAGGGCATCTCGCTGGCCGGGGCGCTCCGGCTGGCGGTGGACGCGCTCGGGCACGACAGCAACGAGGTCCGCGAGCTGACCCCGGATCAGATCGAGGTCGCGGTCCTGGACCGGACCCGGACCCAGGTCCGCAAGTTCAAGCGGATCTCGGAGGAGACGCTGGCGCGGATCCTGTCGGAGTCCAGCCCGGACACGACCCCGACGGAGCCGGCCGCCGACAAGGCGGACACGAGCCCGGACGCGACCGACGACACCCCGGTCGCCCCGGCGGAGGACGACGTACCGGTGGCTCCCCCGGAGGAGCCGGACGACAACCGACCGCTGTGACAGATCGCGAGCCGGCCGCCGTGGACACCACGTCCACGGCGGCCGGTGCCGTCCCGCCTGGCGACCGCGCGGTGGTAGATGACGTGCGGGCTGGGGATCCGGTGTCTTGGGAGTTGCTGGGGGAGCGGCCGGGGTTCAACGGGTTTTTGACGGTGAACCAGCGGCGGTATCGGCTGCCGGACGGGCGGGAGGTCGACTGGGATGTGTTCGGCCCGAAGACGGCCTCCGGGATCACGTCCGGGATCACCGTGCTGCCGCTGACGCCGGAGGGCCGGATCGTCACCATCCGGATCTTCCGCCCGGGGCCTGACCGGGTCGTGACGAACCTCCCGGGTGGCCTGGTCGAGGTCGGCGAGGATCCGGCCGTGGCCGGCGTCCGCGAACTCGAGGAGGAGACCGGCTACACGTGCGAGTCGTTCGAGCTCGTCGCCTGGAACTGGTCGGCGGCCTCCTCGGTCTATCGCAAGTACGTCGGGATCGCCCGCGGCTGCCGTCCGGACGGTCGCCAGGCCCTGGACGAGTTCGAGGACTGCATCCCGGTCGAGCTCACCGTGGCGCAACTCCGCGCCGAGCTCCGCACCCCCGGCGCCATGACCGGCATCGACGCGGCCTACATCGCCCTCGACCACGCCGGCCTGCTCTAACTGCCCGTTACGTCCGAAGAACTGTGGCCTATAGCCCTCACTTCTTCGGACGTTACGGAGGGGAGGGGAGGGAAGTGACTGGAAGTGGTCAGGGTTAGGGGTTGACGCGCAGGTCTGCGCACTGAGTGGATGGGTGGTGCAAACGCCTTCCGCCCGAGGAGTTGCTCATGCGCCGTCTCGCCCTGCCCTTGCTGCTCGCACTCGTCGTCCAGACCATGACCGTTCAGACTGCCGCGGCCGACACCACGGAAGCGCCCGTGACACCTGAGCCTCAACAGACCATCGGCCGCGGGGATGGGTTCGCCCTCGGCCGGACAGTCGGCCTGGTCCATGGCCCGACCACGGACCCCGACGCCGAGCGCCTCGTCCGCGAGACGCTCGAGCAGGCCGGCGTACGAACTGTTCGTGATCAGCCGGCCGCCGTGACGATCTGGCTGGGTGGGAGCGAGCAGACGCTGCGGAAGCTGAACGTCGAGCCCGCCAAGGGATTGCCGGCTGAGGGTTATGTGCTCGCCATCGGTCAAAAGCACGTCGTACTCGACGGCGTCGACACCGATGGGACGTACTACGCCGCGCGCACCTTCGCACAACTTGTCCAAGGCAACCAGGTGGACGGCGTCGAGATCCGGGACTGGCCGACGATGCGGTACCGCGGCTCGATCGAAGGGTTCTACGGTACGCCGTGGTCGCACGCCGACCGGCTCGATCACCTGGACTACCTCGGCGCGCACCGGATGAACACCTACGAGTACGCGCCCAAGGACGACCCGTACCACCGTGAGCAGTGGCGCGACCCGTACCCGGCCGACAAGCTGGCCGAGCTCGGCGAACTGATCGAGCGGGCCCGGAGCAACAAAGTCGACTTCACCTTCGCGCTCTCGCCCGGCCTCTCGATCTGCTACACCTCGGACAGCGACTACCAGGCGCTGATCGCGAAGTTCGAGGCGCTCTACGCGCTGGGTGCGCGGGCGTTCAACGTGCCGCTCGACGACATCGACTACAACACCTGGCACTGCGCGGCCGACCGGGAGAAGTACGGCACCGGCGGCGGTGCGGCCGGCCAGGCGCAGAGCGAGCTGCTGAACCGGATCCAGCGCGAGTGGGTAGCCAGTAAGCCGGATCTCGCCCCGCTGCAGATGGTCCCGACCGAGTACTACAACGTGTCCGAGACGCCGTACAAGAAGTCATTGCGGGAGCAGCTCGACCGCGCGGTGGTCGTGCACTGGACCGGTATCGGTGTCATCCCGCGCACGATCACAACCGCACAAGCGGCGCAGGCGAAGGCGGTGTTCGGGCACGACATCCTGATCTGGGACAACTATCCGGTCAACGACTACCTGGCAGGCCGGATCCCGTTGGCCGACTACAGCGGCCGAGAGCCCGGGATCGCCGAGCATGTCGCCGGCGTGATCTCGAACCCGATGAATCAGGCCGCGGTCAGCAAGCTCGCCCTGTACTCGTTCGCCGAGCTCGGCTGGAATCCGGCCCGGTACGACGAACAGGCGTCATGGCACCGGGCGATCGCCGAACGAGCCGGGGGAGACCGCAAGACGATCGCGGCCCTCGGGGTCTTCGCCGACCTGAACACCTACGACTCGACGCTGCACCCGGAGAGCGCGCCGGTGCTGGCCGCCCGGACCGCTGCATTCTGGAAGACCTGGCAGACCGGGGATCGCGACAGTGCGATCGCGGCGATCAAGCCGTACTTCACCGCGGTCGAGAAGGCGCCCGCGCAGCTACGCCTGGGTGTGAAGGATCCAGCGTTTGCTGACGAGGCGAAGGCTTGGCTCGACGCCACTGTGCTGTGGGGGCAGGCGCTGCAGCGATCGCTGCAACTCCTCGATGAAGTGGCCGAGGGCAAGGGCGCGGCAGCGTGGACGAGCCGGCAACGGATCGACCGGCTGGTCACCCAGGCCAAGGCGATCCGCGACACCCGCCTGCCGCACTCCAACACCTACCCGCGCATCGGTGAGGGTGTGGCCGACGCGTTCCTCACCGAGGCCGGCCGGGTCCACGACCAGTGGATGGGCATCGAGCCGGGGCGTACGGCGTCCAGCTCACAGGGCACGTACGCCGAGAACGTCCCCGACCGCATGATCGACGGCGACGAGTCGACCTTCTACTGGAGCAACGGCGCGCCGGTGGCCGGTGACGAGATCCGCGTCGACCTCGGCGCACCACGGGCGATCGGCGACATCGCCGTACTGATGGGGAAGTCCGGCAGCCCGCAGGACTACATCCACTCCGGCGCCCTGGAGTACTCCACCGACGGGTCCAGTTGGACCGAGCTCACGCGGGCCACCACGGCTGAGGTCCGCTTCACCGCGAACGCCACGGCTCGGTATGTCCGCTACCGAGCCCTTGCCGACAACCCGTCGTACTGGCTCGTGGTTCGTGAGTTCTCGATCCAGGTGACCGACGGCTCCGAGTCGGTGCTCACGGCAACAGGTACGCCGGCTCCCGCGGACGGCTCGGCCTTGTCCAACGCAGTCGATCGCAACGTGACCACCAGCTACACCGCCGTGACAGCACCCATCGAAGGTGATGCGCTGGTCATCACACTGTCGACGCCACGCCCGGTGGATCGGCTCACCGTCCTCCAGGCCGACGGCTCCGCTGCCCTCGGCCGACTCGAGGTGAAGACCGCGGCGGGGTGGAAACCAGCGGGTCAGATTCAGGCCGCCTACACCGCTGTCGCGATCCCGTCGGCCACTGTCGAGGCGGTTCGGATCAGTTGGGCGGCCGGCGCCGTACCGCCACGGGTCCATGAGGTGATCCTGCACCGAAACTAGGTTGCCCGGGATCTGATGTCGGCCCAGGATGGCGGCGTGCTGATCGACCACTGGCCGCTGCGCCGCCTCCGGCTGACCACCGAACGCCTTGTCCTCCGGCAGCCGGACGAGGAAGAGCTGGCCGCGCTCGCGGATGTCGCCGCAAACGGCGTCCACAAGCCAGGGGAGCGGCCGTTCTTGACCCCGTGGACAGAGGTGCCACCGGCCGAACGCGCCCGGAGCGTGATGCAGGGGTACTGGAGCACTCTGGCCGAGTGGACTCCGCAGGACTGGGCGTTGAAGCTCGGTGTGTTTCGCGACACGACGCCGATCGGCATGGTCACCCTGCGCGCCCAGGACTTCGCCGTCCTCCGCGAGGTGAAGACGACCTCTTGGCTCGGCCTGCCACACCACCGCCAGGGGTTCGGCACCGAGGCACGGCAGGCGCTGCTGCAGCTCGCCTTCGACGGGCTCGATGCGGTGGCGGCGCTGACCGAGGTGTTCCAGGACAACGCCGCCTCCCAGGGCGTCTCCCGGAAACTCGGCTACCGGCCGGACGGCATCTCCCGCGACGTCCTCGACGGTCAGCCGGTCATCTCGGACCGCCTCCGCCTGACGCGCGACGACTGGTCCGGTGCACAGGTCAGGGTTGACGGGCTGGAGGGCTGCCGGGAGTGGTTCGTCGCGTAGGCTGGTCCGCGGACCGCGACTGGCGTTGAGGTGGAGGACCACCGGGGAACGGTCTGCCGGTAGATCTGGCTGAGCCGCGCGCCTGGGCACCCTTCTCGCTGCCCGAAGGAGCGCGCCGGAATGACCAAGTTGATGATCGGGACCGACCTTGCCGCCGAGATGGTGGCGAAGGCGGCCGCCAGGGCTCGGGACCTGCAGGAGAAGACCGGCGTGCAGCCGTGTCTGGCGACCGTGCTCGTGGGGGACGACCCTGCGTCGGCGACGTACGTGCGGATGAAGCAGAACCGGAGCAAGAAGGCCGGCATCGGGTCGCGGAGCGTCGTACTGCCTGCCGAGACGACGACCGAGGAACTGGTCGCTGAGCTGCACAAGCTGTCCGCGGACCCTGAGGTGCACGGGATCCTGCTGCAGCACCCGGTGCCGGCGCAGATCGACGAGCGGGCCGCGTTCGAGGCGATCGACCCGGCCAAGGACGTTGACGGGGTGACCATGCACGCGTTCGCCGCGATGGCGTTCGGCGAGCCCGGGTTCCGGTCCTGCACGCCCGGCGGCATCCTGCGGCTGCTCGAGGCGTACGACGTACCGATCGCCGGAGCGCACGCGGTCGTGATCGGCCGCAGCCCGATCCTCGGCAAGCCGGCCGGGATGTTGCTGCTGGCATCGAACGCGACCGTCACCTACACCCACTCGCGGACCACGAACCTGCCCGACATCGTCCGGACCGCGGACATCGTGGTCGCGGCGGTCGGCAAGCCGAACTTCGTCCGCGGCGACTGGCTCAAGCCGGGCGCGGTGGTGGTCGACGCCGGGTACAACGAAGGCAACGTCGGCGACGTCCACTTCGACGAGGCCGCCGCGGTGGCGAGCCTGATCACCCCGGTCCCGGGCGGGGTCGGGCCGATGACGATCGCGCTGCTGCTGGAGCAGACGGTCGACGCCGCGGAGGCACAATCCGAGACGGCTGTCCACTCCGTGGTTACTCTGCCCTAGGGTTGGGGTAGACGACTAAGGAGGCGGAGACGTGGCGGTACGGGCGATCCGGGGTGCCACCCAGCTGGAGGTGGACGAGCGCGAGCATCTGCTCGAGCGGTCCGCCGAGCTGGTGAAGGCAGTCCTGGAAGCGAATGATCTGGACCGGGAGGACCTGATCAGCATCCTGTTCACCGTCACGCCGGACCTGCGCTCGGAGTTTCCCGCCGTGGCGGGCCGGCAGATCGGACTGACCGACGTACCGCTGATGTGCATGCAGGAGATCGACGTCCCGCACGCTCTGCCGCGGGTGGTCCGGATGATGGTGCACGCCGAGTCGGCGCGCTCCCGCGACAAGATCCAGCACGTCTACCTGCACGGCGCCGTCGCCCTGCGTCCAGATCTCACAGGCGCCCAGTGACCGAGCTTCGGGGTCCGGTTCGGATTGTCGGCGCCGGACTGATCGGTACGTCGATCGGACTCGCGCTGGGCCGGTTGGGTGTGGTGGTGGAGTTGGTCGACGCCGACCCTGACACCGCGTTGATGGCTGAGCGGATCGGGGCCGGCTCGCGGCTGGTCCAGATCGAGCCGCAGCTCGTGGTGGTCGCCGTACCGCCGGATCACGTCGGTCAGGTGGTCGCCGAGCAACTCGAGCAGACCGACGCGATCGTCACCGACGCCGCCAGCGTGAAGTCGAAGCCGCTCGCCGACGCGTCCCGGTTGACCGCTGATCTCAGCCGGTACGTCGGCAGTCACCCGATGGCAGGTTCGGAGCGGAATGGGCCACTCGCCGCGCGCGCGGACCTGTTCGACGGCGCGACCTGGGCCATCACCCCGCACGAGACCAGCGCACCCGAAGCGGTCGAGCTGGTCCGGCGGCTGGCCGAGGCGTCCGGTGCGCGGACAGTCGAGCTGTCAGTCGAGGACCACGATCTCGCCGTTGCCCGGGTATCGCACCTGCCGCATCTGATGTCGGCGCTGGCCGCGGGGACCCTGGTGGACGCGCCGAACTCACACCTGCAGCTGTCCGGGCAGGGCGTCCGGGACGTGACCCGGATCGCGGCCGGCGACCCGAAGCTGTGGACCCAGATCGTGTCCGCGAACTCGACCGCGCTGACCGGCCTGCTCGAGCAGATTCGCGGTGAGCTGGACCGCGTGCTTGTTGCGCTAGGCAAGGAAGAGGCGGCCGAGGAGCTGACCTCGATCCTCGGCCAGGGTGTCTCAGGTGCGGTCCGGGTACCGGGGAAGCACGGTGCGCCGCACATCGACCTGGTCACCGTTCTTGTCACCATTCCCGACCGGCCGGGGCAGCTGGCCCGGCTGTTCGCGGACGCCGCCGAGTCCGGTGCCAACGTCGAGGATCTGCGGATCGACCACAGCCCGGGCCGCCCGGTCGGTGAGGTCGAGTTGGCCGTCAAACCCGGTTCGGTCGACCAGTTGGTCGACGTACTCACTGAGCGTGGCTGGGTCGTTCACCGCTGACCGCCGTACACGAGTCACCTGCGGGCCGGTCCTGATCGGGGGATTGTCCCCGTCCACGGGTAACCTCTGGGCATGATCATCGCTGTGGACGGGCCGAGTGGCTCGGGTAAGTCGAGCACGGCCCGAGGGGTCGCCACCAGGCTCGGGCTGCGTTATCTCGACACCGGGGCGACGTACCGCGCGGTGACGTGGTCGGCGCTGGAGTACGGCCTCGACCTGGACGACACGGCAGCTGTGGCCCAGCGGTGCCGGGAGCTGCGGCTGGAGGTCAGCACCGACCCCTCGAAGCAGTACGTGATCGCCGACGACATCGACGTGACGGCCGCGATCCGGGAGCCGCGGATCAGCGAGACCGTCAGCAAGATCGCCACCAACCTGGACGTCCGCAAGGAGCTGATCCGGCGGCAGCGGGCCATCATCGACGACGCCCAGCCGACCGGCGGGATCGTGGTCGAGGGCCGTGACATCGCCACCGTGGTCGCGCCCGACGCGGAGCTGAAGGTGCACCTCACCGCCGACCAGGACGCCCGGCTGGCCCGGCGCGGCGCCGAGCTCGAGGCCGGGGCGGTGACGCACGAGCAGTTGCGGGACCAGATCGTCCGCCGGGACGCCGACGACGCCACCGTCTCGCAGTTCCTGGTCGCCTCGGACGGCGCGGTCACCGTCGACTCGACACATCTGTCTCTGGAGGAGGTCATCGACGTGATCAGCAGACTCGCCAAGGAGGCCGAGGCCGCCCCCCGCGACCGGGAGTCATGACAGTACTTTTGGCCGGGCCTCCGGCGCCGGCAGGGTCATGGGGCCTTGGCTCCCGCCCTTCCGTCGCCACTCCAGTCGCTTCGCTCCCTTCGCTCCTCAGTCCAGGGCGGGAGGCCCCATGACCGCGGAACTGACGGGGCACCTCGAGCTGCCCCGCACCGACGACCTGCCGCCGTTGCCCTACCGGCTCGCGTTGCCCGCTCGGAGGGCGGCCCGGCCGTACTTCCGGCGCAGGTACAAGCTGACCATTCATCACGAGGACCGGTTCCCGCGGACCGGTCCGGTGCTGATGACCCCGAACCACCTGAGTCTGCTCGACGGGCCGCTGCTGGGTGCGATCGCGCCCCGGATGCTGCACCAGCTCGGCAAGATCGAGGCTTTCGGCGGTCTGCAGGGGCGGCTGCTGCGGATGTTCGGCCAGATTCCGGTCGATCGGTCGACGTACGACGTCCTCGCGGTCCGGCAGTCGATCAAGGTGCTCCGGGACGGCCGGGTGCTGAACATCTACCCGGAGGGGACCCGCGGCGCGGGCGATTTCAGCCGGATCCGGACCGGCGTGGCCTACCTGGCGATGGTGACGGGCGCCCCGATCCTGCCTGTCGCACTGCTCGGAACGCGCCTTCCGCACGGTGATGTGGAGGGTTTTCCACCGGCCGGGAGCCGGGTGGACGTAGTCTATGGCGAGCCCTTCACGATTGACCGCGTACCCTTTCCCAGGAGGCATTCCGACGTACGAGCGGTTGCCGACCAGATCGGCGACGTGCTGCGGGCCCATGTCAGGGCGGCCGTCGAAGTGACCGGGCACCCGCTCCCGGGTGAGCCAGACAAGAAGGATCCTGATGAGTGACCTGCCCACCGGCTACGACTTTGCCGAGCCCACGCACGACCGTGAGGACACGGGCCCATTGCCCGTGCTCGCGATCGTCGGCCGGCCGAACGTGGGCAAGTCCACGCTGGTGAACCGCATCATCGGCCGCCGCGAGGCCGTCGTCGAGGACACCCCGGGCGTCACCCGGGACCGGGTCTCGTACGACGCCAACTGGGCCGGCCGCGGCTTCACCGTCGTCGACACCGGCGGCTGGGACCCGGACGCGGTCGGTATGGCCGCGCTGGTCGCCGCCCAGGCCGAGGTCGCGATCAACGCCGCCGACGCGGTCCTGTTCGTGGTCGACGCGACGGTCGGCATCACCGACGCGGACGAGGCGGTCGTCCGGGTCCTGCGGAAGTCCGGCAAGCCCGTCGTACTGGCCGCCAACAAGGTCGACGACCAGCGGGTCGAGTCCGAGGCGATGAACCTGTGGAGCCTCGGCATCGGCGAGCCGTTCCCGGTCTCCGCGATGCACGGCCGCGGCACCGGCGACATGCTGGACGCCGTCCTGGCCGCGCTGCCCGAGGCGCCGCCGGAGCGCGACGGCGAGGCCGGCGGACCGCGCCGGGTCGCGATCGTCGGCAAGCCGAACGTGGGCAAGTCCTCGCTGCTGAACAAGGTCGCCAAGGAGGACCGGGTCGTCGTCAGCGACGTCGCCGGTACGACGGTCGACCCGGTGGACGAGCTGATCACCCTCGGCGGCAAGGAGTGGCGGTTCATCGACACGGCCGGCATCCGGCGCAAGGTGAAGAACGTCCAGGGACACGAGTACTACGCCTCCCTGCGGACCAACGCGGCAATCGAGCGGGCCGAGGTCGTCGTGGTCGTGATCGACGCCTCCGAAGTGATGTCGGAGCAGGACCTGCGGATCATGAACGCGGTCGAGGAGGCCGGCAAGGCGCTGGTGATCGCCTACAACAAGTGGGACCTGGTCGACGAGGACCGGCGCTACTACCTGGAGCGCGAGATCGACCGCGACCTGGTCCAGTTCCGCTGGGCACCGCGGGTGAACATCAGCGCGCTCACCGGCCGCCACATGGAGAAGCTGGTGCCGGCCATCGAGGCCGCATTGGACGGCTGGCAGACCCGCGTCCCGACCGGCCAGCTGAACGCCTTCCTCGGCCGCCTGGTCGCGGCTCACCCCCACCCGGTGCGCTCCGGCAAGCAGCCCAAGATCCTCTTCGGCACCCAGGCCACCACGATGCCGCCGACCTTCGCGATCTTCACCTCCGGCCAGATCGAACCGTCGTACCAGCGCTTCATCGAACGCCGCCTCCGCGAAGACTTCGGCTTCGTCGGCAGCCCCGTCCACGTCCAGATCCGAGCCCGCCAAAAGAACAAGAAACGCTGACCGGACCCTGGTCGGAGCACCAGATCGGATGAGGTAAGGTTTACTCCGCTCACCTCTCGGGGCGGGCATCGGGCTGTAGCGTAGCTTGGTCAACGCGCCAGTCTGGGGGACTGGAGATCCCGAGTTCAAATCTCGGCAGCCCGACCCCACAAAGAGGGGCACCGATTTTGTCGGTGCCCCTCTTTACGTTTGTCCCCATGGCAGCAACGAAGGACAGGCGAACCTGGAACGATGCCCAACTGCGACAGGCGGTGGCGGACAACCAGTCCTGGCGTGCGGTTGCCCGCGCCCTGGGATTGAAGGCGACGTCCGCAGGCGTGATCCGGACGATCAAGCGCCATGCGGATCGTCTCGGCCTGAACGCGACGCACTTCACCGGCCAACGTCGGTGGTCAGACGGTCAGCTGCGCTCAGTGTTGCTGGGCTCGAGTTGCTGGGCGGAGGTGCTGACCGGGCTCGGTGTCATCGACAACGGCGAGAACCGGGTTCGAGTCAAGGGACACGCTGTCCGGCTGGGCTTGGATTGCACACATCTGACGAAGCTGGAACGACCGGAGACACCGGTGGATGTGTTCAACGAGCCGATGCGGCCGGAGATGCTCCGATATGCGGCGTCGGCGGTGGCGATGGCCTGGTTCAGCTTGCGTGGGTGTGCAGTGGCGCTGCCGGTCGAACCTCAGGAGTATGACCTGCTGGTGACGACGACCAAAGGCATCCAGCGTGTTCAGGTGAAGACGTCCGCGTCCCGCAACGGCAAGGGCCGCTGGCAGGTCGGCATTGGGTGGCGCCCCTACGTGCTCGACAAGACGGCCGGCAAGATGCCTTACGACCCTGACTCGCTGGACCTATTCTTCATCGTCCTCGGCGACGGCAGCATCTACGTCATCCCCAGTTCCGTCGTGGCGGGCCGGGTGGCCATCGATCCAGAGAACTACACACCGTACCGGGTGGGGGATGCGTCGAGTCTGCTGCGTGGGGCATCAGCCGGCGCTGATGCCCCACGCGGGTCAGCTCACGTTCGCGAGTTCCTTGGATTCCGGCGCTTCCGTGACACGAAGGGATTCGCCTTCGATGTCTACCTTTGGGGTTATGCGGTCGAGCCACTTCGGGAACCACCAGGCTCGGTCGCCGAGGAGGCTGAGCACGGCGGGGACGAGGGTCATGCGGACGACGAAGGCGTCGATCAGGACGCCGATGGTGAGGCCGAAGCCGATGGCCTTGATGATCGGGTCGTGCACCATGATGAAGCCGGCGAACACCGAGGCCATGATGAGCGCCGCCGCCGTCACCACCCGGGCGCCGTGGCCGAGGCCCTCGACGGTCGCCTCGGTCGCGTGCTTGCCGTGCACGAACTCCTCCCGCACCCGGGACACGATGAACACCTCGTAGTCCATCGCCAGCCCGAACAGCACGCCCATCATGATGATCGGCAGGAAGCTGACCAGCGGCCCCGGTGAGTCCACGCCGAGCAGCGAAGCACCCCAGCCCTGCTGGAACACCGCGACCGTGATCCCGAACGTCGCGCCGATCGTCAGCACGAACCCGAGCGTCGCCTTCAGCGGCACCAGCAGCGACCGGAACGCCAACAGCAAGAGCAGGAACGACAGGCCGATGACGACCAGCAGGTACGTCGGCAGCGCGTTGGACAGCTTGTTCGACACATCCACCCCGACAGCCGTGTTGCCGGTCACCGAGATCGTCGTGTCACCGGTGGCGAGCGGCTGGATGGCGGCACGCAGGTTCTTCACCAGGTCCGCGGTCTCCTCAGTGGCTGGACCGCTGGCCGGGATCACCTGCAGCAGTCGCGTCGACCCGTCCGCACTCGCCGGACCGGGCTGCGCCGCGACCATGTCCTTGAGTCCCTGCGTCTTCGCCAGCACCTGCTCGACCACTGCACCAGAGGTCGCCGCGCTGTTGCTCTTCACAACGACCACGAGCGGACCGTTGGCACCCGGGCCGAAAGCGGCCGCAGTGAGGTCGTAGGCGACCCGCTGGTTCGTCCCAGCCGCCGCCGACGCGCCGTCCGGCAACGCCAGCTGCATGTCCTTGACCGGGATCGCCAGAAAGCCGAGCCCGATGATGCCGAGAGCAACGATCGGGACGCGGAACCGGGTGGTGAACCGGCCCCAGCGGAACCCAAAGCCTTCGGTCGGCGAGGTCGGCGCGGCCGCCGTCGGTGCCTTCCGGAGCTTGCGGGGGAGGATCCGCTTGCCGACGAACCCGAGCAGCGCCGGCAGCAGCGTCAACGCGACGAGTACGGCGGTGAGTACGGTCGCCGCGGCCGCGAAGCCCATCGCAGTGAGGAACGGAACCCCGACCACACTGAGCCCGGCCAGCGCGATCACGACGGTCGCGCCGGCGAACAACACCGCCGAACCCGCGGTCGCGGTCGCCCGGCCGACCGACTCCTCCTCGTCCATGCCCTCGGCCAGCTGGGTCCGGTGCCGCGAGCTGATGAACAACGCGTAGTCGATCCCGACCGCCAGCCCCAGCATCAGCGCCAGGATCGGCGCCGTCGACGACACATCGGTGAACGCGGTGACCAGGAACAACCCGGCCATTCCGGCCAGCACGCCGAGCAACGCGGTGAGCAACGTCATCCCGGCCGCGACCAGCGAACCGAAGGTGACGACCAGTACGACGGCCGCGACCGCGACTCCGATCACTTCGGTCGCCCCGACCTCGGGTACGCCGCCGACGATCTGGCCGCCCGGGACCACCTGAAGATCCCCGGAACTGAGTCCGCTGAGACCGTCGTACGCCTCGGTGCTCTCCTTCGCGAGCTCGTCGGCCGGCTTGTCGAACTGGACGCTGATCAGGCCGGTGGCGCCGTCCGGGCTGATCGCCTTGCTGGTGAAGGGATCGATCGCGGCGATGACTCCGGAGACCTTGGCGACCTGCGCGACCGTCGTACCGACGGCGGCCTTCACTGCCGGGTCGGCGAGGGTCTTGCCCTCGGGTGCCTTCACCACCACGGTCGAGGAGGCTCCGCTCGCGGCGGGCAGCTCGGTCTTGAGGGCGTCGAGTGCGCGCTGCGACTCGGTGCCGGGGATCGAGAAGGTGTTCGTCGTCTTGCCGCCGAGGGTCAGCGCGCCGACCCCCAGCAGGACGAGGAAGACCGCCCAGACGGCGGCGACGAGGCGCCGGCGCTGGTAGGAGAACCGGCCGAGCCGGTACAGCAGATTGGCCATCGGGGGATGCGTCCGTTCGTGTGCAGGGGAGAGAACAGGCACCCGCAGGCGCCGGGCAGCCGGGATCAGGCGCGTTTGAGGAGTCGTCGCAAGGCGGTGTCGCAGAGGGTTCGGAGTTCTTCGTCGGTTCGTTCGCCGGGGTGGCGGCACTCGCCGAGCAGGCCGTTGATAGCGAGGGTGGCGAGGTCGCGCTCGAGCTGGTCGTCGCTGCCGGCCAGGTAGCCGGACAGCTGCATGCCGTCGGTGATCAGTCCGCTGATCTCCGGGATCTCGTCGATCACCGGAAGGATGTCCTGGACGACCTGAACCACTCCGCGGTGCTTCACCGCGAGGTCAGTGAACTGCTGGATCGCGATCTCTTGTGCCACCGCCCGGGGCACGCCGTCGACGGTCTTGATCAGGATGGCCAGGTCGGCAGCCGCCGGTTCGAGTACGGCGGCGAGCACGGCCGGCTTGCCGTGGAAGTGGTAGAGCACGGTCGCCTTCGAGCAGCCGGCCGCGGTGGCGATGTCCTGCAGGGACGTCGAGTTGTAGCCGCGGGCCTGGAACAGGTCCATCGCCTGCCGGACGATCTCGTGCCTGGTCCGCTCCCGGGCGGGGGTGGTGACTGCCATGTCAGCCATCATCCTGACCGATCGGCCAGTTTTCAACCGATCGGTCAGTTCTGTGGTCCGGCTCACGACTCTGGCCCGACTTTGCTTGCGGTGTAATCCTGTAATTGGGAGGCGAACATGGCCGAGGAGACTGCTGGGGACGACGTACTGGACGCTTACTCCCGGGTGGTCTCGGGTGTGGCGGAGCATTTGATCCCGCGGGTCGCCAGCCTGCGGATCGCGAGCCGCCGGGGTGACTCGTCCGGGTCGGCCGTGGTGCTGACCGAGGACGGCCACCTGCTGACGAACGCGCACGTGGTCGGCGGCGGCGAGCAGGCGACAGCGGAGTTCGCGGACGGTACGGCGGCCCAGGCGCGGGTGATCGGTGTCGACCGGCTGTCGGATCTCGCCGTACTGCGATCCGACCGGGAGATCCCCGATCCGCCGGAGTACGGGGACGCGGACCAGGTGCGGGTCGGGAACCTGGTGGTTGCGGTCGGCAACCCGCTGGGCCTGTCCGGGAGTGTGACGGCTGGAGTGGTCAGTGCGCTCGGCCGGTCGCTGCCGGTGCGGACGTCGAACGCGACCCGGATGATCGAGGACGTCATCCAGACCGACGCGGCGCTGAACCCGGGGAACTCCGGCGGAGCGCTTGCCGACGGCAACGGCCGGGTGATCGGCATCAACACCGCGGTGGCCGGCATCGGTCTCGGCCTCGCGGTTCCGATGAACACGACCACTCGCCGGATCATCTACGCGCTGCTGCACGACGGTCGAGTACGGCGTGCTTACCTCGGGCTGGTCACCACGCCCGCACCGCTACGCCCACAACTCGCCGAACGCTTCGACCAGCGCACCGCGCTCCGCGTCGTTGAGGTGATCGCCGGAAGCCCCGCGGCCCAGGCCGGCCTCCGCCAAGGTGACCTCGTCCTCGCCGTCGACGGCGCACCACTGCGGGACGCCCAGTCCCTCCAACGTCTCCTCTTCGAAGACGCCATCAGCCGCCGCACCGAAATCACCGCCATCCGCAACGGCGCCCTGGTCGACGTCGTAGCTCTACCCGCCGAACTCACGGACCGATAGCCCGGATCAGCTTAGGATCGGTCGGGTGGATGAACGGGTGCGGCTGGCGGGGGAGTTGTTTGGGCGGGCGCTCTTCAACGGGGAGGCTGATGCGCTGGCGGATGCCGATCGAGAGCTGGATGCGGCCGAGGCCGACCTGGTGCTTGCTCGGGGGAAGGTGCTGCATGGGCGGTTCCTGGCGAACCGGGTCGAGGATCCGCGTGAACTGGAACTGTTCGAGCGGGCGCTGGCGCTCTACAACGCCGTGGAGGACGAGCGGGGTCAGGCCGAGGCGTTCTTCTGGATCGGCTGCTTCCACCAGGTGGTCCGCGACGACACGGAGCCCGCGGTCTCGGCGCTGACCCTGTCGCGTGCGCTCGCCAGCAAGACCGGCGACGATCTGACCTTGTCCTACGCCCTCCGCCATCTGGGCACCGCGGCTCACATGGCGGGCAACCTGGACGAGGCCCGGGCGCTCCTCGAGGAGTCGACAGCACTACGTCGTACCCTCGGCTTCACCGCCGGAGTCGCCGCCAACCTGGTCGGGCTGATCTATCTGAGCGACGGCGACGACGCGCGGGCCCTGGCCGACGAGGCGGCGGAGCTGGCGGCCTCGGTCGGCGCCGCGACCATCAGCGCACAGGTCGAAGAGGCGCGGTCACGTCTCTAGCGGCCCGCCGCGGAGTGGCCGGCCGTCGATCGCGCGGCGCTCGTTGTCGCGGACACGCGGCTCGTAGTGGGCGAAGAAGATCTTGCCGACCAGGTCGCGCCGGCTGCGGACGCCGGTCTTGTCGAAGATGTTCTTCAGATGCTGCTGGACGGTATGTGCGGAGACGACGAGCCGCTCGGCGATGTCGGTGGTCGAGTTGCCCTGCAGCACCAGCCGAGTGATCTCCTGCTCGCGATCCGTCAGTCCGTACGCCGACATGAGCAGGGGAGCTATGCGGCCAGGATGGGCCGGCTCGACGATCACGGCGACGCGGCGGGAGCTCGACGAGACCAGCGAGGATCCGTGCAGCACGACCCAGCGCCCGGACCGCGACAGCACCCGGGATACAGCGACTTCGCCGGCGTCCGGGTAGGTCGCCGTACGCAGAGCCCGGCCGGCGACCGCAAGCACCGCCGAGGGCAGCCGGCCCGCGGCCAGGTCGCCGTCGGGTAGTTCGGCGATCCAGTGTTCGACGCCCGGTGTGGCGGATTCGATCTCCCAGTCCTCGGTGATGACGATGAGGCCGGGCGCGTCGGTGCCTTGCGGATCGGTGGCCTCGCCGAGGAGCAAGGAGCCGCGGGCCCCGGCCGCCAGCACGGGTGCGACGGCTCGGATGAAGGCGAGGTCGTCGGCATCGAAGAGCGGCTGGCCCACTTCGCGGTAGAGGCCGAGTGCTCCCCACACTTCGCCGGTCCTCGTTCGCAGACACGCGATCAGCTCCTGGTCACCACCGAAGGCGATGTTCTCGTGCCAGCGCGGGCTGCTCGCCGGGTTGCCACCGGTGGCCTCGTGCAGTGTCGAGATGCCTCGCTCCGATCGGGCGACGTCGACGAGTTGGTTGACGTCGTCGGCGTAGTACTCCTGGGCGAGCCATTCGGGCGGAAGCTCCGGCATGCCTTCGTTGAAGTGACTGGTGACCAGTAGCGAGGCCGGATCGAGCGTGTACCAGCAGGGTGCCTGGTAGTACGGGACTGCGCCGGCGATGGCCTCGGACGACTCGCGCCAGAACGTGACGAGGTCGAGCCCCCGTCGGGTCAGCGCCCCTATCCGGTCGCTCGCACGCTCTTTCGCGTACCCGCTCACACCATCACAGTACGGCGCCCCGACCCGGCCTCGGGATACCACATATCTGGAATGGTCGGCCGGTGGTCCCGTTCTTAGCGTCGAGGCATGACACAAGCACGAGTGGTAGGGCCGTCCGAGGGCGTGACGACGACAGACGAGCAGGGGACCAGGGCCGACCGGTACCTGATCGACAGTGTGGATACCGGTGGCCAGTTCTCGCTGGTCGAACACACTTTGGGGCCGCGGGTGCTCGCGGCGCCGGTCCATCTGCACACGCGGGAGGACGAGTACAGCTTCGTTCTCGCGGGGCGGTTGGGAGTGATGCTCGGTGACCAGGAGGTGTTCGCGGAAGCGGGCACGCTCGTCTTCAAGCCCCGCAGGCAGTGGCACACCTTCTGGAACGCCGGTGACGAGCCGCTCCGGGTGCTCGAGATGATCTCGCCCGGAGGCATCGAGGCGCTGTTCCGCAAACTGGCCGAGCCAGGCGGTGAGTACGACCCGGAGACGCTCCCGGCGCTGGCCGGCAGCTACGGCTGCGAGGTCGACTTCGAGGCGACGATGCCGATTGTCGAGCGCCACCAATTGATCTTCTAGGTGAACCCGTGAGCGCGGCCCGAACCCCTGAGGAGCTCGAAACGCTCCTCGAGGACGCGTTCGTCCTACATGACCACGAGGCGCTCGCCCAACTGTTCGAGCCGGACGCCGTCTTGCACCGACCGGGGCAGCGTGGCGAGGCCCACGGCCGGCAGCAGATCGAGTGCCTCGTGGCCGACCTATGGGACCACCAGAGCCAGTACGTCGCCAACCCCAGAGCGGTCCTCCAGCTACGGGGGACCGCCCTGATCATCAGCGAGCCAGCCATCAACGTCGTACGACGAACTCCAGACGGCACCTGGCGCTACGCCATCGTCTACCTCAGCCACTGACCTCCAGGGATCGGGATCTGCTAGTCGGTCACCGTCTCGGAGACGTGGCCGGGGTGGCCGACGGAGCGGGACGGTCAAGCGCCATCGAGGTCGTCCTCCACCACGCCTACGTGCGGTGAGAGATACGGATCTGCCTCTGGAACTACGGAGCCGCGCTTCATGACCCACGCGACCCAGCGGTTCTCGTTCGCGCCTTGGGCTTCGTCGTCGTAGACGTGTAGCAGGCCGTACGACCACGGCGCCGCATCAGCGATTCTTCGGAACGCCTCGACCACAGTGTCTTGGCGGTGATTGCGTAGGCCTGCCATCCACAGGTGAGCCGAGCCGTTGGCGATCCGTAGATCGGCTGTCTGCAGGTCGCTCTGTAAGCCGGCGAGTTCCTTGAGCACGGCGTCGTACGCGTCCTGGCTCAGGTTGTCGGCCTTTCCGCCGAGCGCGTCCTGGGAGTCCCGGACCGTGGCCCAGCCGTGGTACTCGAATACGCGTGTGCCTACCAGCCGCGCGCTCGCCAGTCGGGGAGGTTGGGGCGTTCCTTGCCGAGGGTGGTGTCGGAGCCGTGGCCTGGGTAGACCCAGGTTTCGTCGGGGAGGGCGTTGAAGAGCTTGGCCTCGACGTCGTTGATGAGGGAGGTGAACCGCTCGGCGTCGCCCTGGGTGTTGCCGACGCCGCCGGGGAACAGGGAGTCGCCGGTGAAGAGGTGGGGGGCGCCGGCCGGGTCGTCGTACAGGAGGGCGATCGAGCCCGGGGTGTGGCCGACCAGGTGGATGACCTTGAGCGTGCACCGGCCCACCGGGATGGTCGCGCCCTCGTCGACGAGCTCGTCGGTGGGTACGTCGATGCCCTCGGCGTCGTACCGGCCGGCGACCGTCGTCGCGCTGGTCCGGGCCACCACCTCGGCGAGGGCCTGCCAGTGGTCCTGGTGCCGGTGGGTGGTGACGACCCGCTCGAGCCCGCCGTCGCCGATCAGCCTCAGCAGCGTCTGCGCGTCGTTGGCCGCGTCGATCAGCACCTGTTCGTCGGTACGGCGGCAGCGGAGCAGATAGGCGTTGTTGTCCATCGGCCCGACGGCGACCTTGGTGATCATCAGGTCGGCCAGCTCGTGGGTCTGCACGGGTCCGCCGACCTTGACGTTTCCGTGGTACTCCGGCATGCGCCCTCCCGGGGAAGTCGGTATCACCGCCGATCCTTGCATCAAACCGGTCGCCAGGTCATGTTTGCCAGAACCACCCTTCTCGATCGAATATACTTTCGAAGCGCGTCTCCTCGGGACCTCCCGATCCGGCGCCGGAAGTTTTTGTCGGTGGGCCTCGTTAGCATGACCGGGCATGCCATGGAACCCCTCGAGAACGGCTGAGAGTGAGCTTGTGTCTGACCGTCTGATCGTGCGCGGAGCGCGTGAGCACAACCTGAAAGACGTCTCGGTCGACCTGCCGCGGGACGCCATGATCGTTTTCACCGGCCTGTCCGGGTCCGGCAAGTCCAGCCTGGCGTTCGACACGATCTTCGCCGAGGGCCAGCGGCGGTACGTCGAGTCGCTGTCGGCGTACGCGCGCCAGTTCCTCGGCCAGATGGACAAGCCGGACGTGGACTTCATCGAGGGCCTGTCACCGGCCGTCTCGATCGACCAGAAGTCCACCTCGCGGAATCCGCGCTCGACCGTCGGCACGATCACCGAGGTCTACGACTACCTCCGGTTGCTGTTCGCCCGGGCCGGCCGTCCGCACTGTCCGGAGTGCGGTGAGCCGATCGCGCGGCAGACCCCGCAGCAGATCGTCGACCGGGTGCTCGAGCTGGACGAGGGCACCCGGTTCCAGGTGCTCGCGCCGGTCGTCCGCGGCCGCAAGGGGGAGTACGTCGACCTGTTCCGCCAGCTCAGCGGCCAGGGCCTGTCCCGGGCCCGGGTGGACGGCGAGACGATCCAGCTGATCGAGCCGCCGAAGCTGGACAAGCAGAAGAAGCACACCATCGAGGTCGTCGTCGACCGGCTCGCGGTGAAGCGCTCCGCGCGGCAGCGGCTGACCGACTCGATCGAGACCGCGCTCGGCCTGGCCAGTGGCCTGGTCGTGCTGGACTTCGTCGACCTGCCGGAGAACGACCCGCACCGCGAGCGCCGGTTCTCCGAGAAGCTCGCCTGCCCGAACGATCACCCGCTCGCGATCGACGAGCTGGAGCCACGGTCGTTCTCGTTCAACTCGCCGTACGGCGCCTGCCCGGTGTGCACCGGTCTCGGCACCCGGATGGAGGTCGACCCGGAGCTGCTGGTCCCGGACCCGTCCAAGTCACTGGACGAGGGAGCGATCCAGCCGTGGTCGGGTGCGAACGTCACGCAGTACTTCGAGCGGCTGCTCGAGGCGCTGGCCAGGGACCTGAAGATCAAGACCAGTACGCCGTTCGGCGAGCTGCCGGCGAAGGCGAAGAAGTCGCTGCTGACCGGGCACGACCGGCAGGTGCACGTCTCGTACAAGAACCGGTACGGCCGCGAGCGGTCCTACTACACCACCTTCGAGGGTGTGATCCCGTACGTCGAGCGACGGCACGCGGAGGCGTCGAGCGACACCAGCCGGGAGCGCTTCGAGGAGTACATGCGCGAGGTGCCGTGCCTGGCCTGCAACGGCGCGCGGCTGAAGCCGATCTCGCTCGCGGTCACGCTGGGTGGGAAGAACATCGCCGAGATCAGTGCGATGTCGATCGACGAGGTGCACGAGTTCCTCGTCCAGATGGACCTGTCCCCGCGGGAGAAGCAGATCGCGGAGCGCGTGGTCAAGGAGATCGGCGAGCGGCTGCGGTTCCTGCTCGACGTCGGCCTGGACTACCTGGCGCTGAGCCGGCCGGCGGGTTCGCTGTCCGGTGGCGAGGCGCAGCGGATCCGGCTCGCGACCCAGATCGGCTCGGGGCTGGTCGGCGTACTGTACGTGCTCGACGAGCCGTCGATCGGTCTGCACCAGCGGGACAACCGGCGGCTGATCGACACCCTGGTCCGGTTGAAGGAGCTCGGCAACACGCTGATCGTGGTGGAGCACGACGAGGACACCATCGACCACGCCGACTGGGTCGTCGACATCGGCCCAGGTGCCGGTGAGCACGGCGGTCAGGTGGTCGTCTCCGGCACGGTCGAGGACCTGAAGAACCACCCCGACTCGATCACCGGTGCGTACGTGTCCGGCCGCCGGGAGATCCCCATCCCGCCGGTCCGGCGACCGCTCACCGAGGGCCGCGAGCTCACCGTGTACGGCGCCCGGCAGAACAACCTCAAGGACATCGACGTGACCATCCCGCTCGGGGTGTTCGTCGCGGTCACGGGGGTGTCCGGCTCGGGCAAGTCGACGCTGGTCAACGACATCCTCTACACCTCGCTCGCCCGGCAGATCTACGGCGCCCGCACGGTGCCCGGACGGCACACGAAGATCTCCGGGATGGAGCTGGTCGACAAGGTCATCCACGTCGACCAGTCGCCGATCGGCCGGACCCCCCGGTCGAACCCGGCCACCTACACCGGCGTGTGGGACCACGTCCGCAAGCTGTTCGCGGAGACGCCGGAGGCGAAGGTCCGCGGGTACCAGCAGGGCCGGTTCTCGTTCAACGTCAAGGGCGGCCGGTGCGAGGCCTGCTCGGGTGACGGCACGCTGAAGATCGAGATGAACTTCCTGCCGGACGTCTACGTCCCGTGCGAGGTGTGCCACGGCGCCCGGTACAACCGGGAGACGCTCGAGGTGCACTACAAGGGCAAGACGGTCGCGGACATCCTGGACATGCCGATCGAGGAGGCGTCGGAGTTCTTCGCCGCCATCCCGGCGATCTCGCGGCACCTGACGACGCTGACCGAGGTCGGTCTGGGGTACGTCCGGCTTGGCCAGCCCGCGCCGACGCTGTCCGGTGGTGAGGCGCAGCGGGTGAAGCTGGCCTCGGAGCTGCAGAAGCGGTCGACGGGCCGGACGGTGTACGTGCTGGACGAGCCGACCACCGGTCTGCACTTCGAGGACATCCGCAAGCTGCTCGGCGTCCTCGGCGGCCTGGTCGACAAGGGCAACTCGGTGCTGGTGATCGAGCACAACCTCGACGTGATCAAGACCGCCGACTGGATCATCGACCTCGGCCCGGACGGCGGCCGACGTGGCGGGACGCTGGTGGCCGAGGGTACGCCGGAAGACGTCGCGACGAACCCGGCGTCGTACACCGGCGAGTTCCTGGCCGAGATCCTGGCCGGCCGCGCCGCCAAACCCAGCGCCAAGAAGCAGGCGGCCGCGGCGAAGACGGCCGCGAAGAAGGCTCCGGCCAAGAAGGCACCGGCAAAGAAGGCCGCAGCCAAGACGACGGCAGCCAAGACGACGACAGCAGCCAAGAAGACGGTCGCCCAGAAAGCGACCAGAAAGCGCGCAGAAAGCCGCAGTTGACATCGTTCGGGTACGGCGACTGCGCGTAGGACGTCCCGACCCGGCGACTCCCATGCACCAGCGCTCCTGCCCCGGCCTTTGCCGGGGCAGGAGCGCTTCGTAGTTGCTGCTCACCTACTGGTGCCTCGAAGGAGAGATAGTGACCGGACGCTGGGATATGGGCCAGGACACCCTGAGCCAGTTGAGCAGGAAGACCTCGACGGGAACCGAGGACCTCGGTGGTCTGGTGCAGCGGCTGGTCGCGGCGGCGGAGCCGCTCGAAGGCAAGATGAGCGGTGCCGGCAAGCAGATGTTCGACTCCTTCAAGGCCAACGTCGACAGCATCGCCGCCGACCTGAACGCCGGCCTCGCAGCGATCAACCAGGGCCAGTCCGGGATGGACGCCGCCTTCCGCACCGGTGACACCGAGATGGCGGACACCGCGAGGAAGAACACGGCCGCGGCCGACTTCGACGGCGCCAAATTCGGCAAGCGCTGAGAGCGGGGAATCGACGATGGCAAACCGCAACAGTTACGACACGTCCGCCTCCGGCGAGGTGCAGTCGACCATCAACAGCCTCTCCGGGCAGATCTCGAGCCTGATCGCGACGCACAGGCAGAACGTCACCGCGGCGTTGTCGGACGCCTCGGCGAGCGGCGTGACGGAGAACTACCGCGCCGTCGAGGACGACTTCAACTCCGCGGCCGACTCGACCCTGGCGATCATCGATTCGCTGAAGTCGACGCTCGAAGCCAACGACGCGACGGCCGCTGCGACCTTGAAGAAGGCATCCGACGCCGTCGACGGCATCGGCGGCTGACCTACCCCACGTCTTCACGGCCCTGGACGTCACCCGGACACGGAGTGCGTCCAGGGCGGTTCTGACACGTGGCGACCGATCTGAGGAGCGACAGTGGACTGGGACATCGACGTCGAGGGCACGTACAAGGTGCTCACCGACACGGCGGCCGCAGCGGAGCCGTTCAACGAGTTGCTGACGGCGTACAACGAGAGCCTGACGGCTCTGATGCACGGAACGACGTACGTGGTCCTCGGCGCAGGCGATCGTCGGGCTGGGGCACGCGGCGGTCCGAACTTCCTGGCAGGGGACGTGGCGGCGCTGGGTTGCCTCAACGTCGTCACGGCGGCCATCGGTGAGTACGCCGAGCACTGGGCGCCGACCCTGGAAGACGCGGCGACGCAGGTCACAGCCTCGCTGACCGGTGCGCAGAATGCCGTCCTGGCCTACATGGAAGGGCAGGAAGGGATGGCCATGAACGCGCAACGGGCCGCTGCGAACGGGTTCGTCCCGGACCCGACGGATGCGATGGCGACCAAGGACGGGGACGTTGCCGTATGACCGATGAGCAGTCGGCGACGGTGCCGGACGAGGTTGCCCAGGCGGCGCGGGTGCGGCTGGCCGAGTGGCTGACCGCTCAGGCGCCGCGGCCTGAGTTGGGTGCGACGGCGGAGGAGTTGGCGGACTGGTCGGCGTATCGGGCGGAGGAGTACGTCGTTTTGGTTCCGCCGGGTTATGCGAATCAGTTGTTCCTGGTGGCTGATCACGGCATCAGTTCGTTTGCGCCGAGTTCGCAGACGCTCGAGCAGGCGATGGTGTCGGCCCGACCCCAGTCGTGACAGTGGTAGCGCCGTACCAGAAGTGATCGTTGACCCAGCGTGTGATCGAGGACTGAGCTGACATGATCCAACCGGAAGGCATCCCGGTCGAGGAACTGAACCACGTGGTCGAGGCCCTCGAGGCCAACATCTCGCCGCTGAGCGCGCTCGGAGAGCCATTCACCGACGTGGGCAGCGATATCCACAACACGTTCCAGGGGTTGAACGAGGTCTACGAAGCACCTGAGCGGGAACTGCTGGTCAGCTCGACGCTGAAGGTCAAGACGAACCTCGACGAGTTCGGCCCGAGCCTTCCGGCGATGGCGGGGCACTTGGCCACCCTGGCCGACGAGCTGCGCAGCCGAGCGAGAGAGCTAGAGGTTCTCCGGAGCTTCGCCACGTCGTGGCATGAGTCGAAGGAGGAGGAAGGCGAGGACTGGCAGCAGAACCAGGGATTGGTCGACATCAACAACGACCTGGTTGCTGCCGTCAACCGGATCATGACGGAGGAGTTGCCGGAGCTCTGCTTCACCGCTGCCAACGAGATCGTCAAGCTGCACGGCGGCGACACCTGGGACCCGGAGACGGGCCTGCGCGAGGGCGAGGAGGCGCCCCCGGCATCGGGGGACGAGGCGGAACCGGAGCCGCCGCCGTGGGGTGACGAAGAGGACGTCGACTATCCGCCCTGGGCGGATGTCGCCATGTTCCCGGGGAACTTCTGTCTCGGCGTGCTCACGGTCGCCGGCCAGACGCTCGAGGGCATCCTGACGCTGGTGCCGGTACTGCCTGCGCTGAACAGCCAGCACCCCGGCTTGTCGGAATGGTTGAAAGACACGTTCAACTACGACATGCCGACCTGGGAGGACTCGAGGAACGCCTGGAAGGGCGTTGGCATGATGTTGGTACAAGTGGCTCTGGCTCCGCAGCAGTTCGGAGCCTGGGTCGGCGAAGAGGTCTTCGGCATCGAGCGGTCCGAAGAGATGAAGGCGTCGACGGAGACGGGCCTGTCGATGGTGGACCAGATGTTCGAAAGCTACGTCGCCTGGGACGAATGGAAGGAGAACCCGGGCAAGGCCTTGGGGATGGTGACCACCAACGTCTTCCTCACCGTCGTCAGCTTCGGCGCGGGCGCAGGAATCAAGGCTGCGGCAATGGCCGGCAGGTACGGTGTCGCGGCGGCGAGAGTCGCCAAGGCGGCCAACTTCGTCGACAACTTGCGGGTCACCGTGCATGACACCGCCCTCAGCGCGGCGCTGAAGATCCCGACGGTCCGCGACGTCGTCAACGGCCTGTCGGAGATCCCGATCCTCGGCGAAAACTTCAAGTTCCACGGCAACCCGCCGGTGGACGTGACGGCGGACGCCCCGGACCTCACCGACTCGACGTCGGCTACATCGTTCGACTCGCCCGACGTCACGACCGACACCTCATCCTTCGAAACCTCGTCCCTGGACAGTCCGACGATCGACACGCCCGATATCGACGCTCACGACACCACGTACACCCCAAGCACCGACTCCACGCCAAACCACACGGACCCGGGCGCGACGACGCCGGCCTCGCCCGCGGACCCAGGAAGCACGACGCCGGTTTGGCACACGGACCCCGGCACGACGACGCCGGTCTGGCACACGGACCCCAGTACGACACCGACCACACGTCTGCCGGATTCGACCACGCCGCCGACCACACGCGTGCCGGATTCGACCACGCCGCCGACCACACGCGTGCCGGATTCGACCACGCCGCCGACGACTCGCCCGCCGGACCCGACGCGCCCATTGGATACGTCGCGCACTACAGAGATGGATGCGCCGAGGAGTCCGGAGAGCACGCGTACGTCGGAGTCGGATGCGGCGGAGAGTCCGGAGAGCACGCGTACGTCGGAGTCGGATGCGGCGAAGAGTCCGGAGAGCACGCGTACGTCGGAGTCGAATGCGCCGAAGAGTCTGGAAACGACGCACACACCCGAGACAGCGCGCAAGGCGCAGACGGGCACCTCGAATACACCGCGTACGACGCACCCGCCGGAGAACACTCCGACGACTCCGACCACGCATTCGCCCGAGGGCACGCCGCAGCCGGCAGCCGCCAGAACCGCCGACCCCGTCGTGCCACCGGTCATGCCGATGCACCCCGGCGTACCAAATCACACCGGTACGCCAAACAACCCAAGCACCCCGAACACGCCCAACGCCCCGACCACGCCTCACGCCCCGACCACGCCCAACACCCCTGGCGGGCCGAGGCCGGAGAAGCCATGGGAGCCGTTCGCCCCCCTGCAGCAGCGCCCGTTCGGGCCACCGCCCTCGCGGCACCCGGACGCTAACAAGCCGACCGACCGCCCGAGCGATCCCAAGCCGGTCGATGTCCCGAACGAGCGCGAGCCGGTCGACGCCGCGAACGACCCCAACTGGGATGACCGGCTGCGGCGGCAGGTCGAGATCGACAAGCTCAAGCCGGCGCACACACTCCCCGCGCCGGGCAAACCGCGGTCGGACATCGACCCGAACCAGTACATCGCGCCCGACCCGACCGATGCCCGCCGGTTCGAGTTGGTCGACGCGGTCGGGAACCAGCCGCTGCGCAACGTGAGGGCCTGGATGGGCAAGGTCAATCCGTACCACAGGCTGAGCAAGGTGTTCCAGATGAACTGCGGGGACGGCTCGCGCAAGACCTCAGCCATCTTGAACGGTGACTCGCCGGAGCTGGCCGCCGGAAGGAAGTTTGCCGGCGGCGAGAATCCGGAAGCCACGCTCGAGTGGATGGATCTGGATGACTTCAAGCCGGGGAACAAGATGGCGGCGCCGGACACGCCGCACAACCCGGCCGACTTCACCAACGCCGCCTACCGCAGGGTGTACGACGAGCTGATCGGTAAGCCCGCGGGCACGCACGCGCAGATCTTCGTCACCTGGAAGTCCACGATGCCTGGTATTCCGGGCAATGGGCACGTCTTCAACGCGTTCGTCGACCAACGGGGCCGGGTCAACTGGCTCGACACGCAGCCGCCGGGCGGCAAGCTGATGGACGCGTACCCGGACTGGGCCGGCTGGAAGAAGCCGCACCCCATCAATCCGCACCCCGGTGACATCACGTCCATCCAGTTCGCCACCCGGATACCGGGCGGCAAGTGGGACGGCGTACCGCGGACGCCGAACACACCCCCGGCGTCACAGCTGCAGTTCCAGCGCCCGCAAACACCCCTCGGCGACCGGCGCTACATGGTGGATCCGGCGAGCCTGCCGATCAGCAGCCGCATCGAACCCCCGCCCTCAGGCGGCACGCCGTACACAAGTGCACCGTCCCGCGCGTCGGAGCCGAACGTTCCGGAGCCGGTTACGCCGGACATGCATACACCGGACACGAATGTGCCGGAGCCGGGGATGCCCGACTCTTCGGCTCCGGAGTCGGATGCGCCCGAGGCCGCCGAGCAGTACGGCGGTTTGCGCGACTTGTTCAAGCGTCGGAGTGGTTCGGACGCAACGCAGCCGGTCCCGGAGAACCCGATCCGCAGCGCCGGGCAACCGGCGTCGCCAGGCAGGCGCGTGCCGTCGGAGCTGGCGGACCGCAACTTCCGGGCTTCCGATCAGGACAAGGAAGAAATGATTGGTACGGATCCGTCGTACAGCCGGAGCAGGGTGGCGGACAAACGGGAACGGGGGCGGTTGGAGCTCGGTGGCCTCGTCGACGACCTGTCGGATGCTGAACTCCTCGCCATGGACAAGATGCTGCAGATGGATCACCGGACCATCAACAAGGACCTCCGCGCAGGTGATCCGGACGCCGAGCGGCTACCCGTGGTCCGCAACGCGGTTTCAGCGCTGAACAAGCTGCCGGATTTCCGGGGTGAGATCCACCGTGGCATCGAAATCGCTCCGGAGGAGCTGCAAGAGTTCGTGAACCGCTACAAACCCGGCGCGACCGTGCCGGAGGTGGCCTTCACGCACTCGGACAAGTCGAAGGGCTCTGCGCATGGCGGCAACGTGCATCTGGTCATCGACGCTCGGCATGGCAAGGACTTGTCGTTCATGCGGGAGCGCTCGGTCAACCAGAACGAAGTCATGCACCCGCCGCACACCACGTTCTATCCGACTCGTCTCGAGTACGACGAGTCCACGGGCAAGGTGGAGCTGTGGGTCCGTGACCACGGAGGGCCGGCCGATCCTCCCCCCGGCGGCTGGCCGGAGCTGCCGACCGTTGGAGGCGTCGACCCGAGGCACACTGCCGTACGGGAACAGGTTGAGGGGAACCTCCGTCCGGTGACGCCTGATGCTCCGCAGGAGGCGGTGGATCCGTTCGCCAACCCTGACGTGCAGTACAAGCCGACTGAGCCGGGTAGCCAGGCGTGGCAGCAGCCACCTCCTCCTGAGCAGCTGTCGGGTCCTTATGGTTCTGGCCAGTACGGTTCTGGACAGTCACAGCACCCGGCCGATCCGTATGGTTCCGGGGATTCGCAGCAGCCGGTGGATCCGTTCGCCAATCCTGAGGTGCAGTACAGGCCGACTCAGCCGGGTAGCCAGCAGGGGCAATTCGGGCCAGAACAAGGTCAGGCGCCGTACCAGCGCGCGTCGCCGGAGCAGTCCTTCGGACCAGGGCACGGGCAACCAGATTCGCCCTACAGCCCGACCCAGCAACCGCCCTTCCCGCCGCAGCGCTCAGTGCAGCCGGAGCAGCAACCGTTCCCACCCCAGCACCAGCCGGGATCGCCGTACGGTCCGCCGGCTCAACACCCGGTTCAGCCGCCGCAACACCAGCCGGGGTCGCCGTACCAGCACCCGGGGCAGCCGTCGTACCAGCAGCCCGGACAGCCGCCGTACCAACACCCCCCGCAGCCGGGGTCGCCGTATCAGCAGCCAGGGCAGCCGGATCCTTACGCGCCGCCGCGTCAGCCGGATCCGTATGGTCCGCCGATGCAGCGGCCGCCTTGGTCGCCGCAGCAGCCGGAGCGGCCGCAGTACAGGCCGGAGGAGCACGGGCCGAGTGCTCGACAGATGCCGGAGGAACCGAGTCTGCCGGAGCCGAGGCGCGCGCCGGATCCGGGTGACGCCGTGTCGCCGGGGAGCAAGTTCCTCGACGACGTTCAGGCACACCGTCCGGACACCACTCCGAACGCGCCCGACATCAGGCCGGAAACGCCGGGCACCCCGGCGGGCAGACCAGAGGATCACGGGTTCGACGCCCCAGACCAGGTACGTCGCGCCGCGTCGCCGGAGGCGGAGGCTCGGTTCCTGGCGGAGCTGCGCGAGGCGTCGGCGAGGTGGGATGGTCAGGATGTCCAGGACCTCAATGAGTTCGGTGGTTCGACGGCCAACCTGATCAACCGGATGCTGCGGAACCCCGCGCAGGGCATGGATCTCATCCGGAGCCAGACACCGCATCTGACGGAGTGGATAGACCGGGTGGACGGCCTGATTCGGGATGCACCGAGGGTGGCGGAACCGCGCACGCTGTTCCGTGGTCTCGCCGCGCCTCAGCACGTTCGGAGCAAAGCCGACTTCCGGCAGTGGGTGCAGGAGACGTTCGGAGGCGGCCGGTTTAACAACCCGGGCTACACCTCGACGACGATGAATCCGGAGCGGGCTGCGGACTTCGCGAACCAAGGTGGCGCCAAGTTCGGTGTCGTGGTGGAGATCCGCTCGCCGCAAGGTCTGCCGCTGGGCAAGGTCACGCACGACCGGGTGATTCTGGACGAGGTGCACGAAGGCGAGTACGCACTGCCGCGTGACTTCGGCGGCAGGATCGTGGGCATCAGCGACGGTGTGCCGTTCGACCGCCGGGGCGGACAAGAGCCGTACGTCGTCATCCACGTCGTCGACGACTCCCTGCCCAGCGGTCCGCTGCCGGACTCGCACTCACCCGACACACCCGGCGCACCAGGTTCATACCCGCCGGGCACGCCGGAGGGCCCGCATCCAGACCAGCCCCAGACGCAGGCCCGGCAACAGCCGCAGCCGCAGCAGGGTGGGCCGTCTGAGCAGTACGGCGGTCAGTTGCCGCATTCGCAGGATGGTGCGCAGCCGTCACAGCCTCAGTACGGCGGTCAGCCGCCCGGTGGATCCCCGCCGGCGGCCGGCGGGCAGGATTGGCGGCCGGGTGACAGCGGTTTCGGGGTGAGCAACAAGCCGGGCTTCGATCCCGCGTTCCATCACAAGGCGCTCGGGGACGAGTTCGCGCCCGGAGTCCACGACCCGGACGGGAAGTTCGTGTCGAAGGAGCGGAAGATCGCCGACGACCTCGAGCAGGAGGGCTGGCGGGTCGACGCACGCCGGGAAGATCACACCGTTGAACACCTGAAGAACCCGGAGGCGATGGTTCGCAAGGATCCAGCCGACGAGGGCCGGATCACTGAGTTCAAGACGCTGGAGCCGACGCCGAACGGCAAGCCGGTGAACGCGGCGAAGCGGAACATCAACGACGCGAGTGACCAGGTTCCGCCTGATGGTGAGGTGGTCATCGACGCCAGCAAGGTCGGCCTCACTGAGGCAGAGGCGGAACATGCGTTCCGCAAGGCGCGCGGCCAGCATGGCAAGACGGTCGCCGCGCAGGTGCATATCATCCTCGGCGACGGCCGGATCGTGACCTATCCGAAGGAGAGTTGATGGCCACGCGGGAGAACATCTTCCTGCAGTCGGGGTCGACGGTTCAGGACGAGGCGAACCTGCTCCAGGACCTGCTCGGACTGGAGCCGATCCCGGACACCTCCGGGGCCGGGCCGGATCAGCACGGCCTGCGTGGTCCGGCCCGGACCGGCGCCGGTGTCGTGGGCTTCGTGGTCCAGCCGAACTACCACGTCGAGACGGACCCGGAGCCGGACGACGTGCAGGCGATCGACACCTATCCGATGGAGATCGACATCTGGCTGGGCCGGGACGAGGCGGTGCAGTTGCAGGAGGCGCGGCTGGTGTTCGACCGGCTGGTCGAGGCGCGCCCGGAGGTGCCGATGCTGCTGTGCCACGACCTCGGTCGGCTGGTCGCGGCCTATCTTCCGGGCCGGGGCATCCATGAGTTCCCTGCCGGTACGACGATGGACGCACCGGACGCCGACCAGTGGCGCGACTGGGTACAGCCCTGAGGATGGTGACCGGCACGAGGCCGATCGACGAGGCCGCGCTGGACCTGGCGGACCAAGGGAGCTGAGCAGGGTCGACGTACGTGGTGGGCGGCGGGCTGTTGGGTAGGTCACAGTGAATGGTGGTTGACTGAGGCAACCAACTTCGAGGTGGTTGTTGCGGGAGCCTTTCGATCCTGGTCGAAAGGATCACAGGTGTGCCGTGGGGCCCGCGGGATGACCCGGGGCCCCGACTATCGTGTGCGTGCGGCGCAACCCCACCTCGAAGGAGAGACAGTGACCGGACGCTGGGACATGGGCCAGGACACCCTGAGCCAGTTGAGTAAGAAGACCTCGACCGGGACCCAGGACCTCGGCGGCCTGGTGAAGCAGCTGGTCGCGGCGGCGCAGCCGTTGGAAGGCAAGATGAGCGGCGCCGGTAAGGCGATGTTCGACTCCTTCAAGGCCAATGTCGACGGTATCGCCGCCGACCTGAACGCCGGGCTCGCGGCGATCAATGAGGGCCAGTCCGGCATGGACGCCGCCTTCCGTACCGGTGACACCGAGATGGCTGACACGGCGAAGAAGAACCAGGGCGCGGCTGACTTCAACGCCGCCAAGTTCGGTAAGCGCTGAGAGAGAGGGATTGACGATGGCAAACCGCAACAGCTACGACACCGCCGCCTCCGGCGAGGTGCAGTCGACCATCAACAGCCTCTCGGGCCAGATCTCGAGCCTGATCGCGACGCACAAGCAGAACGTGACGGCGGCGCTGTCGGACGCCTCGGCGAGCGGCGTGACCGAGAACTACCGCGCGGTCGAGGACCGCTTCAACACCGCGGCCGAGTCGACGCTGGCGATCATCGCGTCGCTGAAGGAAACCCTGGCGGCGAACGACGCGACCGCGGCTGCGACGCTGAAGAAGGCCTCGGCCGCCGTCGACGGCATCGGCGGCTGACCCAGCTCCGGACATCTTCACGGCCCTGGACGTCACCCGGAAACGGGAGTGCGTCCAGGGCAGTTCTGACCCGTGGCGACAGATCTGAGGAGGGACAGTGGACTGGGACATCGACGTCCAGGGCGTGACCAAGGTGCTCACCGACACGGCGACCGAAGCGGAGCCGTTCAACGGCTTGATCACGACGTACGGCGAGAACCTGCAGGCCATCATGGACGGCCTGAACTACGAGTCCTTCATGGTCGTCGCGGCGGCCGTCGGTGAGTACTCCCAGCACTGGGCGCCGACGCTGCAAGCCGCGGCGACGCAGGTCAGTGCCTCGCTGACCGGTGCGCAGAACGCCGTCAAGGCCTACATGGAAGGCCAGAACGAGATGGCCATGAACGCGCAACAGGCCGCAGCGAACGGGGAGGTCCCGGACCCGCCGGGAACACCACAGACCAAGCCGACCGGGGAGAACATCGCGGTATGACCGATCAGCAGCCGGTGCCGGACGAGATTGCCCAGGCCGCGAAGGTGCGGCTCGCCGAGTGGCTGACCGCTCAGGCGCCCACGCCGGAGCTGGGGGCGACGCCAGAGGAACTGGCGGACTGGACGGCGTACCAGGCGGAGGAGTACGTCGTCCTCGTGCCGCCCGGGTACGCCAACCAACTGTTCCTGGTGGCCGATCACGGCATCAGTTCCTTCGCGCCGAGTTCGCAAACCCTTGACCAGGCGATGGTGGCGGCCCGGCCGCAGTCGTGACAGCGGCCGCCGCACAACTCGCCGTACGACGCGCGCGTCGTACGGCGTCGCCGTGACCACGTGACCCCGTACCCCCTCGCCGTACCAGAAGCAGTCGTTGACCCAGCATGTGACCGAGGACTGAACTGACATGATCAAACCCGAAGGCATCCCGATCACGCAGCTGAACAACGTGGTCAAGGCCCTTGACGAGAACGTGTCGGAGCTGAGCGGACTCGGTCAGCAGTTCAGCGACATGGGCAACGGCGTCCACAACACCTTCCAGGGCCTGAACCAGGTGTACCAGGCGCCCGAGCGGGAGCTGCTGGTCGGTTCGACGAAGAAGATCCAGGACAACCTGACCGAGTTCGGCCCGAGCCTGCCGGCGATGTCGGGACACCTGACCACCCTCGCCGACGCGGTGCGCACCAGAGTGGGCACGCTGGACGACATCCGGGAAGAGGCCTACCAGTGGCACCGCCGCAAGGACGGCAACCCGGAGTGGCAGAACGATCAGGACATGATCGACGACAACAACCGGATGGTCCAGGACGTCACCCGGATCATGACGGAGGAGTTGCCGGACCTCTGCTTCACCGCGGCCAACGAGATCGTCAAGCTGCACGGCGGTAAGACCTGGGACCCGGAGACGGGCCTGCGCGAAGGGGAGCAGCCGCCCCCGCCGCCGGAGAACGAGGAGGAGCCCCCGCCGCCCGCGTGGGGGACGGAAGAGGAACGGGACAAGCCGCTCTGGCAGGACATCGTCGAGTTCCCCGGCAACGTCCTCCTCGGTGTCGTCACCGTCCTCGGTGAGACGGTCGAGAGCATCCTGACGCTGGTGCCGGTGCTGCCGCTGCTGGACATGATCCCCGGCTTCTCGGAGACGATGAAGGACTGGTTCAACTGGGACGTCCCGACCTGGGAGGACGCGGGTAACGCCTGGAAGGGCCTGGGCATCTTCGTCGGGCAGATCCTGACGGCTCCGGTCCAGCTTGTGGCGTGGGGCGCCGAAGCCCTCTTCGGCCTCGAGCGGCCCGGATGGATGAAGGAGTGGAGCGAGACGGGCCTCGCGATGGGCGAAGGCATGCTCAAGGGGTTCGTCGCCTGGGACGAATGGTCGAAGAACCCGGGCAAGGCGTTCGGGATGGCGCTGACGAACATCGTCGCCACCGTCGCCTCTGGTGGTTCGGCCGGTGCGGTCAAGACCGCGGCGCTGGCCGGCAAGTTCGGCGCCGCGAGCGCTGCGGTGGCGAGGGTTGCCAAGGTGGCCGAATTCGCGCAGACGACGCGGATCACCATGCACAACGCCGCCCTCGGCGCGGTGACGAAGATCCCGAAGGTCAGCGATGTGATCTCGGGGATGGCGAAGATCCCGATTGTCGGCGACACCTTCAAGATGCAGGGCCTCCCGAAGGTCGACGTGTCGGTGGACACCCCGGACCTCTCCAGTACGTCGCACCCCTCGATCGACACGTCGTCGGTCGACAGCCCATCGGTGGACACGTCGTCGGTCGACGCTCCGTCGGTGGACAGCCCGTCCGTGGATGCTCCGTCCGTGGACAGTCCGTCGGTCGACACGCCACACGTCGACAGCACCCACACCCCGAGCGTCGACTCCCCGTCCCACACAGACCCGGTTTCCCCGCCGGTGTCACACACGGACCCGACCACCACAACCCCGGTCTCGCACACCGATCCCGGCACAACTCCCGGTACGACGAGTCCTGCTTCGCACACGGACCCTGGGACAACGTCGCCTGGTACGCGTACGCCCGATTCGACGACGTCGCCTGGTACGCGTACGCCCGATTCGACGACGTCGCCCGGTACACGTACGCCGGATTCGACCACGTCGCCCGGTTCGCGTACGCCCGATTCGACGACGTCGCCTGGCACGCGTACGCCGGATTCGACCACGTCGCCCGGTTCGCGTACGCCGGATTCGACCACGTCGCCCGGTTCGCGTACGCCGGATTCGACCACGTCGCCCGGCACGCGTACGCCTGACTCGCAGACCACTCCGGGCACTCGCACGCCTGACTCGACGACCACGCCGGGCACGCGCACCCCCGAGACGAACGCGCCGCATACTCCGGAGACCTCGCGTACGCCGGAGACGAATGCGCCGCGCACTCCGGAGACCTCGCGTACGCCGGAGACGAACGCCCCGCGCACTCCGGAGTCGCCGCGCACACCGGAGACGAACACGCCGCACACTCCGGAGTCGCCGCGTACGCCGGAGACGAATACGCCGCACACTCCGGAGACCTCGCGCACTCCGGAGACGTCGCGTACGCCGGAGACGAATACGCCGCATACTCCGGAGACCTCGCGCACACCGGAGACGAATGCGCCGCACACTCCGGAGACGCCGCGTACGCCGGAACCGGCAGCCGCCAGGAACGCCGATCCGGTGCCACCGGTCATGCCGATGCATCCCGGCGTACCAAGTCATGCCGGCACGCCCAACGTGCCCACAACCCCGCACGGCACACCCAACGCTCCGAGGCAGCCGAACACCCCGGGCCAGCCGAACACCCCGCATCAGCCCAACACCCCGGGGCAGCCCAACAGGCCGCACGACGCCGGGAACGACCCCAGGTACGACGACCCGTTGGCGCGGCAGATCGAGATCGACAGGCTGAAGCCGGACTACGTCCAGCCGGCGCCGAACAAGCCCAGGACTTTGGTCGACATGTACGACCACATTCCGCCGGACCCGATGGACCCGCGCAAGTTCGAGCTGCAGGATGCCGTCGGCAACGATCCGGTCGGCAACGTGCTCAAGTGGGCGCACAAGGTGAACCCGGACAACGGGTTGTCGCCGGCCTACGGGATGAACTGTCCCGACGTGTCGCGCGCCCTGTGCGAGATCCTCAACGGCGAACCTCCGCGGCTGGCAGCCGGGAACAAGTTCGCGCGTGGTGAGAACCCGGACACGACGCTCGAGTGGATGGGCTTGAGGGACGTTCCGGCGGCCAACAAGTTCCAGCGTCCGCCGGGCCGTGACGGTGACTGGTCAGTGGACCAGGCGGCGTACCAGAAGGTCCGTGACGCGCTGCAGGGCCGGCCGCCGGGCACTCACGCCAACATCGGCGTGTACTACGTCGGCGGTGGTGGGCACCGCTTCACCGCCTACGTCGACACGGACGGGTCGATGAAGTGGCTGGACGGTCAGCCGTCGGAGGCGGCGCGTAAGCTGCCCGAGGGAAGTCCGCAGCAGCTGGCCCAGATCCAGCGCGACATGGTCAAGAACAGCGGCGATGTGCCGCTGGCGACTCACATCCAGCAGCTCGACTTCGCCGTACGCGAGCCGGGCGGCAAGTGGGAAGGCGTCCCGCGGACGCCGGCCGACCCGCCGGCCTCACAAACCCGCTTCGGCGCGCCGCGCCCCCTCCACAGCTCGCAAACACCCGACCTGCCGGACAGCTCGCACACACCGGATGTTCCGGAGGTCCCGCGCACGCCAGATGCGCCGGAGAGTCCGCTCCCGCCACAGAGATCCAGTACGCCGGGAGATCCGCACCAGCCGTCGATCGCGGACCGACTGAACCCGGAGGGTGACCGGCCCACCCGCAGTGACTGGGACGACCTGACTGAGCTCAATCCACCGTCCTCTCGTACGCCGGAGGCGCCGGAGAGCCGCGTACCGGAGACGAATGCGCCCGAGATGAATGCGCCGGAGTCCCGCGGGCCAGAGGCGAACGCTCCGGAGGTGGGCACGCCCGGCTCACGCCGCACACTGGACGACCTGACAGAGCTTCATCCACCGTCCTCTCGCACACCGGAGACCCGGGTGCCGGAGTCGCCGGATGGGTCGCCGGATGGGCGCACGCCGGAAGCGCCGGAGAACCGTGTGCCGGACGCGCCGGATGGACGTACGCCGGAAGCGCCCGAGAGCCGGGTGCCGGAGTCGCCGGACGGGCGTACGCCGGAAGCGCCCGAGAACCGTGTGCCGGACGCGCCGGAGAACCGTGTGCCAGAGTCGCCGGATGGGCGGGCGCCGGAGGGGCGTACGCCGGGAGCGGCGGAGAGTCGGGTGCCGGATGGTCCCTTGAGGCGGGTGCCGGGGGAGCGGTATGCGGGGTCGGAGTTGGCGGATGGGGACTTCCGGGCTTCTCGGCGGGATGAGGACGAGTTCCTGCGTACGGCGGGGTCGTACAACCCGGATGAGATGCGGCTGCACCGGGAACGTGGCCGGGAGCAGCTCGGTGACGGGATCGACGAGCTGACGGACGTCGACATCCGTGCGATGGAGAAGTTGTTGAAGATGGACCACCAGGACATCAACAACGACTACCGGGCGGGTGACCCGACCGTCGAACAGCGGCCGATCGTCCGCGTCGCGGCGTCCGCGATGAACAAGATGCCGGATGCGGTGGGGGAGATCCACCGTGGCCTCAGCTTCGACACGCCGGAAGAGTTGGCGGCGTTCCTGAACCGGTACGAGCCCGGTGGTTCCGTGAACGAGGCCGCTTTCACCCACTCGGACAAGGATCTGGACGGCGCGAAGATGTTCGGGCGGGATGTGATTCTGCACATCGATGCCCGCCACGGTAAGGACATGACCTTCCTGCGCGATCCGCACAACGGCGCCAAGGAAGTCATTCATCCGCCGCACACGACGTTCTATCCGACTCGGCGGTGGCAGGACGAGGACGGCAAGTGGCATATCGAGATGCGTGACTACGGCGGGCCGGCGGAGATCCCGCCTGGCCAGCGGCCGGAGCCGGTCGTCATCGAGCCAGACGCCGGGCGTTCGTACTGGGCGCAACGTGCTGCGAACCGCAACTCGCCGGGGACGCCGCAAACTCCCTGGCAGCCGACGGCGCCGTCTGGTCAACCGGACTACGGCCCACCCTCGGACTGGTACCAGCAGAACCAGCCACCGACCCCGCAGCAGACGCCGACCTACCACCCAGGTCAGCAACCACCTGCCCCGCAGCAGCCGGTGAACCCGTACAACCCCGGTCAGCCACAACAGCATTTCGGTCCGGGCCAGCCGCAGCAGCCGGGGTATCACCCGGGGCAGCCGCCGGCTCAGCAGCCGGGGTACCACCCTGGGCAGCAGCCGGGTCAGCCGCCGTATCCGCCGCGTCAGCCGGAGGCGCCGTACCAGCAGCCGGGTCAGCCGCCGCATCAGCAGCCGGGTCAGCCGCCGCATCAGCAGCCCGGATACCAACCGGGGCAGCCGTACGGGCCGGGGCAGCGGCAGCCGGAGCAGCCGGGGTACCCCAGTCAGCAGCCGCGTCAGCCTGGGCAGCCGCCGTACGGCCAACCGCACCACCAGCCGGGGCACCACCCGGGTCAGCAGCCGTCGGCGCCGCACTACCCGGAATCGCACCCGGGCCGGCAGCCGGAGTCGCCGTACCAGCAGCCCGGTCAGCCACCGCACCAGCAGCCCGGTCACCCGGGGCAGCCGGATCCGTATCAGCAGCCGGGTCACCCCGGTCAGCACCCGGACCCGTATCGGCAGCCTGGCCATCCCGGTCAGCAGCCGGGGCAGTCGCCGTACCAGCAGCCTGGGTATGACCCGAGGCAGCCGCAGCAGTTCCCGCCGCGGCACCCGGAGAACCCGTATCAGCAGCCTGGCCATCCCGGTCAGCACCCGGACCCGTATCGGCAGCCGGGTCAGCCGCCGCATCAGCGGCCGGAATACCAGCCGGGGCAGCATCCGCAGGGTCCGGGGCAGCCGGATCCTTATGCGCCGCCGCGTCAGCCGGATCCGTACCAGCAGCCGGGACAACAGCCGCATCAGCAGCCGGGGCAACCGCCGTACGGACAGCCGCACCAGTACCCGGGTCAGCAGCCGTATGGGCAGCCGCATCAGCCGGGGTCGTTCGGGCCGGGGCAGCAACCCGGGCCGTACGCTCGGCACACGCCGGACCAGCCGGATTACGGGCAGCCGGGTCAACAGCCGGGGTCCCACCCCGGGCAGCAGCCGTACCAGGGCGGTCAGCCGCCGCAGGGTGGTGGGCAGCCCCAGCAGTACGGCGGCCAGCCGTCGCAGTCGGGGCCGCAGGGTGGGCAGCCGGCGGGTGGCTCGCACCCGGCGAACGCGAACGCGGGCTACCCCGTGCGGCCGCCGGACGTGAACGAGTTCACCATCAACGGCACACCCGAGCTGGAAGACATGTACCGGCAGATCAGGAACTCGACGGACGACGTTCCGAAGGTTGCCGATGCGGCCGGTGTGGATCCAGCCCTGGTGGACGTGGCCAAGCGGAACGTCTTCGTGAACACCCATGACGTCGCGATCGCGCCGGGGGACATGCGGCACGGCAACTTCAGGCCGCTGCAGGAGATCGCTGACCTGTGGAAGGCCGCGATGGACGGCACGCCGTTGACCCATGCCGAGACGAACGCGCTGCGAACCCTGATCGCCCATGAATATGTGGAGGCCAGGCTGCTCGAGACCGGCGTCCCCTACAACCGGGCCGACCCGAGGGCGTGGGACGAGGACGGCGGTTACAAGTTCGAGCCCGAGTTCGCGGGTCCGCACGAGGTGGCACCTCGGTCACTGCAGCGGTCGGACGGAGTCGACCTGCTGCGACACTGGAACAGGCTCGAGCTGACACCACCGCCTGGTGGTCTCGCACCCGACCTGTCCAACCTTGACGAGTTCGTCCAGTACACGAGAGAGGCAATGGGATGGTGACCGACACGGCCGCTGCGGAGCGGATGGTCGACCGCCTTCTCGCCGTGAAGTTCGACGACGACGCGGCGTTCGAGCATCGGCGTTCCCGCTCCCGGCTGGCGCGCGAGTTCCTCCGGCGTACGGCGCAGTGGGCGCAGGCACTCGGAACGGAGAAGAGCTGGCCGTTCGGTGATCTGGCCGGCGCTCTGGATTCGGAGGTCGCGGTCGACCCGGCGCTGCTGGCGCGGCTCGAGATCGATCCGTCGGCTGGCAAGGAGTTCCCGATCTGGCCGGAGGTGGGCGCGGTGATCGTGCGCTGGGCGGCGCTCGGCGACCTGCCGCGGCAGCGGTTCGCTGCGCTCGACGATCCGTACGAGCCACTGCTCGCGTTGTTCGAGCGGGGCGGCGGCTACTCGCTGGGGCATGGGTCCATCGAGCTCGGGTATGGATCGTTCCCGCTGCTGACGCTGGCCGACCGGGCTGCGCTGGAGCCGAGGCCGATCGACCCGGCGACACTGGACCAGTTGGATCTGGAGGGCTGACGCGCGATGTCGGGGAACTACGGGACGCAGGTCATCGAATCGGTTGCTGTTCGGCGGCGGCGGTTGCGGGAGGCCTGGTTGTTTGGGGCCGAGCGGGCCAAGAACACGTTGAACGAGCAGACCGGGAAGGTCCTCGCCAGCGTGATGATCGGGGCGGTCGCGTGTGCGGGGTGCGCGGGTGTGTCGTACTTCAAGTCGGCGCAGGCGAAGGAGAAGCAGAACCAGCAGCCGACGCCGACCGCGACCACGTCTGGCCCGGTCAGCCCGTCACCGTCGAAGTGAGCGACGCAGCGGCTCTGGATGCGCTGGTTCGGGGGAGAAGCTAGCGGCCGAAGAGGTGACGCAGCCAGGTCCTGCGCGGCTGAGGTTTCAACGCAGCTGGGAGTACGGCGCTCGGCGGTGTGGCCAGCGTGACGGGTACCTGGACCATCTGATCGCCCTGGAGCCAGTAGAGATCCGGCGAACACTGGTCCGGCGCACCGCGGTAGCTGTCGGCGATCCACCGGGCCAGCGCGTCGGCACGGGCCTGGCCGGCGTCGGCGGGGCAGTAGGCGACCGTGCTCAACCGCGGCACGCCGATCAGCACCCCCGCGCCTATCGATGCTTGTGGCAACAAGTGGTCCCGGTCGACGATCGCCATCGACACCAGCCGGTCGCCGTCGCGGCTGAGCACCGAGAAACCGTCGTGCTGCTGCGGTTCCAGGTCCGCGATCTCGGCCAGGCTGAGGCTGACCGGCGACGGTACACCGGGATCGCCGAGTCCCAGCATCGACCGCCGTACGACGGTCAGCCGCCGGAACTCGTCGCCGGTACGGATGAACACCACCACCTCGAAGTGATCGCCGAACGGCAGCAGCGCGTCCGCGACCGGACCGCCGGTGCGCGCAGACCAGCCGCGTTGGACGAGTAACGCACGCTGGCGTTCGGCGACATCGCCGTACCGATGCTCCTCTGTGGCGAGCTCACCCTCGGCGACGACGGCCCGCAGCCAGGCCTCGATCTGTTCCGGCCAGCGCTGTTGTGGTAGCTGGAGGCAACGATCGACGATCTCGCTGACGCCCACCACGGCGGACATCTGCAGGGCGCCGCGGCCCCAGCCGACCTCGACCGTGCGCTGCTCGGCGTCCACCACGCAGCCCGGTAACCAGATCGGCGCCAGATCCGCAATCATTTCGACGACCGCGGAATCGTTCGTGCTCGTCATCCCTTGACCTCACCCACCATTAGAGTGTCTCGCACGTCCGTCGGTAAGAAGTACGCAAGTCCCCCCGCGCATCGCGGGCTGGTCCAGCGGAGGAAAACCTTAGTGGCAAGCCGGATCGTGCATCGCCCTGCGCGGCGTACACCTGCCCCCGGGGTGCAGCAGCAGCGCGTGATCGAGCCGGCGCCGAGTCTCGGCGGCGGTGGCGCGGGCGGGGGCGGCAACGCGATGCAGATGCTGTTGCCGATGGTCGGCAGCGTCGGCTCGGTCGCGATGATGACGATGGGCCGGTCCGGCCCGATGGTGATGGTCGGGATCGGGCTGCTCGGGCTCACCCTGATCGGCTCGATCGGCGGCATGCTGACGTCCCGCGGCAAGGGCGGCAAGGATCGCAAGCACCAGCGCGCTCGCTACCTGGACTACCTCGAGCGGATGCGGGACGACTTCTCGAAAGAGGAGCGCACCTCCCGGGCTCAGGCGCTCGAGCTGAACCCGCCGCCGGACGCTCTGCTCGACTGTGTGACGGACGTCTCCCGGCTGTGGGAGCGGCGTCGTACCGACAGTGACTTCCTGCAGCCGCGCTGCGGCAGCGGCCGGGTGCCGGTGGTGCCTGCGGTGGTGGGCGCGGGAGGTTCCGCGATGGAGCCGCCGGACCAGTTCATGATGGCCGAGGCCAACGCCCTGGTACGGCGGTTCACGCTGATGCCGGACATGCCGTTGACCGTGCCGTTGGACCACGTCGGCAACGTCAGCATCGTCGGGGACCGCGAGGGCGTCGTCCGGGTGGCTCGGTCGCTGCTGGTGCAGACCGCGGTCTTCCACGCGCCGGAGGACGTCAAGCTGGCGGCCGCCTTCCCGCGGGCCGCGCTGCCGGACTGGCACTGGATGAGCTGGCTGCCGCACGTCCAGGACCCCGAGCGCAAGCAGGGCCCGATCCCGTTCCGCCGAATCGCGGAGACACCTCAAGAGCTGTCGCAACTGCTCGCGGACGATCTGGGGGAGCGGGTCCAATGGGCGACCGAGTCTCGTCGCGGATCGGTGGACTTCGAGGACCGCCGCCGACTCACCCAGCGGCTGCTGGTGTTGCACGACACGTACGGCGACGTGGCCGCCGAGATCCGCCCACAGGCGGACGACTCGCTCGTCCCTGGGGAGCTCGGCGTCACCGTTCTGCACCTGGTCGCCGACCGGCTGCAGGAGCCGAGTTCGGTGACGATGCGGATCACGGTGTTCGGCGACGAGATCCGGGTCGAGGATCTGCGCGGCCAGTACCCGATCGCCGCCAGCGGCCAGGTCGACCGGATGGAAGCCGCGGTCGCCGAGGGCATCGCCCGTGAGCTCGCGCCGCTGCGGTTGTCCGAGGAGTCGCTGGAGGAGGACGCGCAGCGCGACAACGTGGACTTCATGGGCCTGATCGGCATCACCGACGTGGCCCGGCTCGACTTCCGGCAGCTGTGGCAGCCGCGTCCTGATCGGGCGTTCCTGCGGGTGCCGCTCGGGGTCGACGACAACGGCGGCATCGTGCTGGTCGACCTGAAGGAGTCCGCCCAGCTCGGTATGGGTCCGCACGGTCTGATCGTCGGTGCGACCGGCTCGGGTAAGTCCGAAGTACTGCGGACCATGGTGCTGGCGCTGCTGGCCACGCACACCCCCGACGACCTCGCCTTCGTGCTGGTCGACTTCAAGGGCGGTGCGTCGTTCGCGCCGTTCGAGGGGGTGCCGCATGTGGCCGGCATCATCACCAACCTGCGCGACGACGCGAGCCTGATTGAGCGCGCGTACAAGAGCCTCGAAGGTGAGGTGGAGCGTCGCCAGCAGGTGCTGAAGGACGCCGGCAACAAGGCCAACATCACCGACTACCGGCTGCAGCGCGAGCAGCAGCCGGACCTGCCGCCGCTGCCGCACCTGTTCGTGATCATCGACGAGTTCGGCGAGCTGCTGACCGAGCGGCCGGACTTCATCGACCTGTTCCTCTCGATCGGCCGGATCGGCCGGTCCATCGGTGTCCACCTGCTGCTGTCCAGCCAGCGGATCGAGGCGGGCAAGCTGCGCGGCCTGGAGACGTACCTGTCCTACCGGTTGGGTCTGCGGACGTTCTCCGAAGAGGAGAGCCGGACGGTGCTGGACACGCCCGACGCGTTCCACTTGCCGCCGCTGCCCGGGTTCGGGTTCCTCAAGGTCGACACGAGCGTGTACCAGCGGTTCAAGGCGGCCTACGTCTCCGGGCCGTACGTCGCTCCCTCCGGTGAGGTCGTCGAGGACGAGGGCGCGGAGGTCCGGCCGCTCGCGCTGGCGCCGTACCAGCAGTCCGAGGCGGAGCTGCAGGCGCGGCAGCCGGTCGAGGCGAAGGCGACCGAGCGTACGACGGGGCCGACGGAGCTGGAGGTGTTTGTCGACCAGGTGCGCCGTACGGCCCAGCCGGTGCTGAAGATCTGGCTGCCGCCGCTGCCGACGGCCTGCACCTTGGACGGTCTGGCCGGTCGCGCCGACTTCGTCAACGGCCGCGGTCTGCAGCTGGCCGTCCGGTCACCGCAGATGAAGCCACCGGTCGGAGTGATCGACGACCCGAGCAACCAGCGCCAGGAGGTCTTCCGGCTGGACCTGACCCGGGCCGGTGGTCACGCCGCGATCGTCGGCGGTCCGCAGTCCGGCAAGACGACCGCGCTGCGGACCCTGGTCACCTCACTGGCGCACACGCACACCCCGCAGGAGGTCGCGATCTACGCGCTCGACCTCGCGGGTGGCGGTATGCAGGCGCTGTTGGAACTGCCGCATGTCGGCGGCGTCGCGCTGCGCACCGACCGGGAGCGGGTCCGCCGGACGGTCGAGGAGATCCGGGGGATGATCGACCACCGCGAGCGGGTGTTCCGCAACCACGCCATCGACACCATGGAGAGCCTCCGCAAGGACCACGCGGAGGGCCGGATCCCGGAGCTGCCGGTCGCGGACGTCGTACTGGTGATCGACAACTTCGGTGCGATCCGGACCACCTTCGACGAGCTGGACGAGCCGATCACCGACATCCTGCAGCGCGGCAGCAACTACGGCGTGCATGTGGTGACGTCGATGATGCGCTGGAACGACGTCCGGATGCAGAACCAGGCGATGTTCGGCACGATGCTCGAGCTGCGGCTGAACGACCCGACGGACTCCAACATCGACCGGCGGCTGCAGGAGGTCCTGCGCAAGGCCGGCCCGGGCCGGATGCTGGTGCCCGGGAGCACCAAGCTGTTCGCCCAGTTCGCGCTGCCGCGAGTGGACGGCGTCGCTGCCGACGACGACCTGGCCGAGGTGCTCGGCGCGCAGGCTTTGTCGGTCCGGTCGACCTGGCAGGGGCCGCGGGCGCCGCAGATCCGGATCCTGCCGCTGAAGCTGCCGCGCGACCAGGTCGCCGACGAGGTTCGGCAGCCGGCTGTCGTCCCGATCGGTGTGGACGAGCGGGCGCTGGCGCCGGTGTATCTGGACCTGGCCGGCCGGGACAGCAATCTGGTGGTGTTCGGCGACAGCGGCTCCGGCAAGACCAACATCGTCCGGCTGATCGTGCAGCAGCTGATCGAGCGGCACAAGTCCGACCAGCTGGTGTTCGCGGTGATGGATCCGCGGCGCGGTCTGCGCGAGTACGTGCCGGAGGAGTACGTCGGTGGCTACGCGCCGACCGGCCGGGTCGCCGCCGGTCTGGCCGCGGGGGTGTCGCAGGAGCTGGCGAAGCGGATGCCGGACGACACCGGAGCGATTCCCGAGGCGGGCCAGGGTGGGCCGCGGATCGTCGTACTGGCGGATGACTACGACCTGCTGACGTCGGGTGGGCAGTCGCCGATGGATCCGTTCCTCCCGTACGTCGCCTCCGGCCGGGACATCAAGTTGCACTTCATCGTGACCCGGCGTGCCTCGGGTGCGTCGCGGCAGATGTACGAGCCGTTCATGTCCGCGGTGCTCGAATCCGGAGCGGCCGGGCTGGTGCTGTCGGGTGACCGCAGCGAGGGACAACTCTTCACAGGTGCGCGCCCGGGCGACTATCCGCCTGGTCGCGGCTTGTTCGTACGACGAGGCGACGGACCACAGCTGGTCCAGACGGCGCTGGCCGACGCAGTCCAGCCCGCCAGCCAGAGCAGCGGAGGAACAACGACATGACAGTGCATATGGCCGGGCCTCCGGCACCGGCGGGGTCATGGCGCTTTGACTCCCGGCCTTCCCTCGTCGCTCCAGTCGCTTCGCTCCCTCCACTCCTCAGTCCAGGCCGGGAGGCCCCATGACATACGACCTGGTGGCACTCGTGGACGGGCGCCCGTCGAGCGAGGACGTCCTGGCGGGACTTGCCGCCGCGGGGGATGAGCTGGGAGTTCGCGCGGTGAGCGGCGGCGCCGTCATCCAGTTGTGCGGTGAGGACCACCTGCCACTGGTGTCGGTCGAGCTGCCGCTGCTGATCCAGGTGCCGGGCGAGGTGGAGCGGATGCTCGGTACGTCGGTCGGCACGGTCGAGACGCCGGCCTGGTGGGTGGAGATCCGTGCGACGGCTCGCGACGGGGCCCGCGAGGTCGCGGAGCAGTACGCGAACACGCTGATCAGCCGGCTGGGCGGCAAGGTCTGGACGTCGGCCGGGGTCGAGACACCCAAGACCGGGACACCGCAGGGCGCGAGCGAGGGAACCGACTGAGATGCCGAACGAACTGGTCTTCAGCCCGGGCGTCGACCTGATCACCGACCAGGTCGCCGTCGTCATGCAGGACCGCCCCGTGATCGGGATGTCGGCCTGGCTCAGTGACGCGATGGCGTCGGCCAAGATGGCCAAGCGCGACGTGCAACTGGTCACGCCCAAATCCTCCAAACTGACCTGGCCGGTCCGCTCGACGCTGTTCGCCGGCGTGCGCTCGAAGTGGGTGGTGACCGGCTCGGACGGCGAGTACTTCGACGGGTTGAACGGCGTCCGGCTGAAGTGGAACGGCGACCTGTTCATCGCCCGGTCGACGGCCAAGCCGGGCGAGCAGAGCTCCGACCTGCACCCGGACTACGTCGTGCCGGAGAAGCCGTTCGCCCAACTGCAGTTCACCGTGCGGGTCCGGCACAAGCCGACCGAAAGCCTCGTGCTCGGCCGGGTCGCCGAGCGGCTGTTCACCGCGACCACGGGGAGTGGACCGGCCGGCTGGGCGACGTCCGAGCCGGTGACGCAGCCGTGGAGCCCGGAGGCCCTGACCGAGTACTGCCGGGGCCGGGCGCCGTCTCCGACCTGGCTGATCCTGGCCGGGCAGCCGGGTGCGGAGTTCAAGCCTGCGGTCGGCACGCTCGAGGCGCGCCGGGTGCAGTCGGGGCTGGACGAGACCGTGACGCTGGCGGTCGCCCAACCCGGGCTGGACTTCCCGGACGCGAACAAGGTCGGCGTGTGGATCGACGAGATCGCCGACAACTTCGAGCTGATCTCCGCGATGGTGATGGGGTCGTACGGCGCTGCCGACGGCACGTACCAGCCGCGGTTCGCCGGGATGGCCTCGCCGATCGGGGTCGCCGCCGGGAACGAGGCGGTCCGGACGTCCAGTGTCGCGGAGATGGTCAAGGTCGAGGGGATCAGCCGCGCGATGGCGATCGGCCCGGCGCACGCGCCCGCGATCTGGTACCCGATCGGGAACGGTCGCGAACCGCGCGACTGGCATAAGTACTCGACGCTGATGAAGAAGCTCATCGCCGCCGACGCGACGGCGGGCAAGAAGTGACGCAGGAACAGAACAGGAGCACGTGTCGATGAGCATCTACAGCCGGGTCACGGTGATCGGGCAGCGGAAGCGGATGGATGCCGTGCTGCCTGCCGACGAACCGCTCGGCGTACTCCTGCCGGACCTGCTCCGGATGCTGGAGGAGCCGCTGCAGCAAACCCCGCAGCGCCACTTCCTCACCACCGCGACCGGCGTCCTGGTGCCGCCGGAGGGGACGCTCGCATCGGCGCAGATCATCGACGGCTCGGTACTGCGGCTGGCGTCCGAGGGCGAGTTGCCGCCACCGCCGACCGTGTACGACGTGACCGAGGAAGCGGTCGAGGACCTCAAGCGCCGCGGTGCGACGTTCAAGCCGTCACACCGGCGCGTCCTGGCCGGCGCGGGCCTCGTGTTCTCGATCGTCGCCGGTGCGATCTCGTTGCTGGTCGCCGCGCCGAACGCGTTGACCGGCGTGATCCTGCTGGTGCTCGCGGCGATCTGTGCTTTCGTCGGCATCGCTCTCGGCCGGTCCGGCAACAAGGTGGTCGCGATCCCGCTGGTCACGGTGGCGACCGTCGTACTGGCGCTGACTGCGGCTTTCTGGGCACTGGACGCGGGTTGGGAGCTCGGGCTGGGGATCACGGTCGGAGCGCTGTGTCTGGCCTTCGGTCCGATGTTCTACGCGGCTGCCGGTGTGGCCGGTGGCGGTGTCGTGGCGGGTGCGACGTCCGTGTTGTTCGTGGCGGTGTGGATGGTCGGTGCGGGTACGGGTCTCGCTGCGGATCGCACCGGTGCGCTCGCGGCGTTGCTCGCCGTGCTGCTGCTTGGACTGCTGCCGCGGTTGGCGCTGGCGTTGTCCGGGCTTTCCGGTCTTGATGATCGGCGCGCCGCCGGTCAGGAGATCATGCGTGGTGACGTGCAGAGTGCGCTGAACGCAGCACACCTCGGACTGGCGTTGGCGGTCGTGCCGATCGCGGTGTCGTCCGCGGTGGCCGGGATCATGTTGCTGCGGCAGGGCGGGGCCTGGGCTGTTGCGTTGGCGCTCGTGCTCGCGTTCCTGCTTGCGTCGCGGTCGCGGCTCTATCCCTTGGTGAGCGAGGTCGCCGTACTGTTCGCGGCCGCGTTCACGATCGTGTCGGGGTGCGTGCTGATCGCGGCGGTGAACGGTCAGGGCGGTGCGTTCATCGCGCTCGGGCTGCTGGTGCTGGTGGCGATGTTCTGCGCTTTCGGTCTCAGTTTCGCACCGGCGGAGCATGTCCGGGCGCGGCTCACCCAGCTGCTCGACTATCTTGAGGTCGGGGCGATCATCGCGACGGTCCCCCTGGCGCTGGGAGTGTTCGGCGTCTATTCGAACCTGCTGAACGCATTCTGACGACCGGATGGAATGACTGAATCGAACTGGCAGGGTGACATGCTGCGCCGGATGGCGGAGCAGTCACCGGCCGAAGACCCGGACCGCCCGGACACCCCGCCCGCACCGGCTCCCGCCGGGCCGGGCGACCCTGCCATGCCTCCTGCACCACAGCAGGTAGGTCCACCACAGCAGGGAATGCCACCGCAGCAGGGTGTTCCACCGCAGCTGGGTGCTCCGGGGCAGCCAGTCGTCCCGCCGCAGCAGGGGCCGTATCAGCAGCAGCCTCCTCCTGCTCCTCCGCAGTACCAGCAGCAGCCTTATCCGCAGCCGCAGTACCCGCAGGAGCAGTACCCACAGCAGTACCCGCCGCAGCAGCCGTACCCGCCGGAGCAGTACGCGCCCCAGCCGCCGTACCCGCCGCAGGAGCAGCAGCCGTATCCGCCGCAGCAGCCGTACCCGCCACAGCAGCAGGGGTATCAGCAGCCGCCGCCGTACCAGCCGGGGCCGTACGACCAGCAGCAGTACGCCCCGCCGCCACCCCCGTACGAGCAGCAGTACCCGCCGCAGCAGGGCTACCCACCGCAGCCACCTCCGCCGTACCAGCCTGCGCCGTACGAGCAGTACCCAGCGCAGCCGCCGTACCAGCAACCCCCGCCGTACGAGCAGCCGCCGCCGTACTACCCGGAGCCGCAGTTCGAGGAGCAGTACCTGCCTCCGAACCAGCAGCATCCCGGGCAGATGCCGCATCAGGACTTCTACGAGCAGCCGCCGCAGCAGGAGGCTCCGCCGCCGCAGGATGCCGGCGGCTGGGGTCAGCCGGTGCCCGCGCAGGACGGCGACTCGGTGTTCCGCCGGTTCCGGCGGATCGCTTCCGAGGCGGCGTACCTGGTCGGTGCCTCGGGCCGGATGCAGCGCGACGTCGACAACATCGCGACCATCCGCCGGCCGATCGCGATCATGCGCCGCGTTGGCGTCCTGAGCCCCGTCGACAACGGCGGTACGTCGACAGTCACCGCACTGCTGTCCACCATGCTCGCCGCCCAGCGCTCTGACCGTGTCGTCGCGGTCGACTGCGACCCGGTCGGCGCAGAGCTGTCGCGGCGCCTCGAGTTGTCCGTTGGTGCCGGCCCGATCGAGCGGGTCAGCCTGCTCCGCAGCGAGAGCACCGCAGAGGCCGTTCGTACGACGCTCGCCGAAGCGCAGGGCCAGGGAGCGCGCGACGTCGGCCTTGCCGTGGTCGACTGCCCGGGCACCTTGTTCGACGAGATCCCGGCCGAGATGGCAGGCACGGGGCACTGTGCCGTTGTGGTGGTGCCGTCGGTGCAGCACGTGGCGAACTACTGCCTGTCGCAGCTCGACCAGCTGACCCCGGACGGCCAGGACGTGCTGCTCAACCGCGGTGTCGTGGTCATCAACGTGGTCGAGAACGTCGACCCCGCGTCGGCCAACTGGCTGGTCGAGGCCTTCCGGCAGCGCGGGATGGAGCCGGTCGTCCTGCCGTTCGACCTGCACATCGCCCAGTCCTGGCCGCTGCACTCCGAGGAGCTGCAGTCCGACACTCGCCGGGCAGTCCTCGACCTGGCGGCCCGCGTGGTCGAGACGGTCACTCGTACTGCCAGCTGACACACAGCCGGTTCACAGAAACCCTCAAACGGCAGTTGAATCCGACAAACTTCGTCAAACGCTGAACCGTTCTGCCGATCTGCTCGTTTGACCGGGTATCCGCCCCGCGTTTGACCGGTGGGGTAGAAACAAGGAAAGCCAAGCGTTCAACTACTTTGACCGGAAGCTCCTGGAGGTCCAGATTCATGAGCGATGACACCATGGCCCCACCCACTGCGCCATCGGCACCGGAAGCGACTCCGGCCGGTGAGCTGCGCGACCGGAGGTCGGTGCTCCGTTGCGCCGCGATGGTCGCGCTGGCCGGCGCGAGCGCGCCGATCCTCGCTGCCTGTGGCGGGGGAGACGACGCGGGTTCGGCCGGCACCACCGGGACCAGCTCGGCCCCGGCAACCAGCGCGCCGACCTCGGCCACGAGTTCGGCCCCGTCGTCGAGCGCTCCGGCGAGCGGGACGGTGCTCGGCCCGACGTCCGACGTGCCGGTGGGCGGCGGGAAGGTGTTCACCGACGCGAAGGTCGTGGTGACCCAGCCGAGCGCGGGTCAGTACAAGGGCTTCTCCGCCGTCTGTACCCACCAGGGCAACCCGATCGGCTCGGTGGAAGGCGGCCAGATCGTCTGCCCGTTCCACAACAGCCACTTCAGCATCACCGACGGCAGCCCGGTCAGCGGGCCGGCGCAGACCGCGCTCCCGGCCGTCAACGTCGCCGTCCAGGGCACGAACATCGTCCAGACGGCCTGACGGCGGGCATGAGAAGAGCCCGACCCTCGGGGGCCGGGCTCTTCTCGTCAACTGATCAGCGCTGCGCCGGGTCGACCTTCCCGACGAACAGCAGCTTGTTCGGCGAACCGGTGCCCGGGTCGCCCACCTTGTCCGGCGTCGACGCGCCGACCAGGGCGGTCGTCACGTCGGCGGGCGTGGCGTCCGGGTGGTCGGCCAGGTAAAGCGCGATCCCGCCGGCCACGTGCGGCGTCGCCATCGACGTACCGCTCATCTTGGCCGTGGACTCCGGGTCGGTGATGCCGACCGACAGGACGTCGACACCGGGTGCGAACAGGTCGACGCACTTGCCCCAGTTCGAGAACGACGCCTTCTGGTCCTGGTCGTCGGTCGCGCCGACCGTGATCGCGGACGGCTCCTTGGCCGGCGAACCGCCGCAGGCGTCCGAGCTCTCGTTGCCGGCGGCAACCGCGTAGGTGATGCCGGCGTCGACCGACGCCTTCACCGCCGCGTCCAGCGCGTCGTCGGCGCCACCGCCGAGGCTCATGTTGGCGACCGCGGGCTTCTTCGCGTTCTTGGTCACCCAGTCGATCCCGGCGATGACGGACTCGGTCGAGCCGGAGCCCTTGCAGTCCAGCACCCGGACGCCGAAGATCTTGGCGCCCTTGGCCAGGCCGTACGTCGTACCGGCGATGGTGCCGGCCACGTGGCTGCCGTGACCCATGCAGTCGACGCCGTTCTGGCCGTCGCCGACGGTGTCGGTACCGACCGAGGCGCGGTCGCCGAAGTCCTTGTGCGCGGCGTAGATACCGGTGTCGATCACGTAGACGTTCACGTTCTCGGCGGTGGTGGACGCCTCGTACTTCTTGTCCAGCGGCAGGTCACGCTGGTCGCTGCGGTCCAGTCCCCACGGCGGGTCGTCCTGGCTGACCGTGATCTTCTGATTCTGCTGGACGAACGCGACCCGCTTGTCGCCGGCCAGCTTCTTGGCCTGCTCTTCGGTCATGCTGGCCGAGAAGCCCTTGACCGATGCGTCGAACTGGTCGCGCACCTTCACGTCGTACGTGCTGGCCAGGCTCTGGTTGGTGGCCCGGGTCTCGGCCTGCGAGCGCTGGCCGCCGAGGACGACGATGTAGCTGCCGGGGATCGCGGTCGAGCTGCCGGCACCGCGGATGGTGACACCGGCGTCCTCAGCGGCGTTGCTGCCGGCCGCGGTGGCGACGATCCCGGTGACGGCCAGGGCGGATGCGGCGACCGCCCCGAGAACGGCGCGTGGTCTCTGTAGGGATGGGAACATGGGCGGAACTCCCTCGAGTCAGCGCAAGGCCCAGTTGCCTCACGCAAAGGTCCTGCGCATCTACCCTGGGTCACACGCTACGGAGTCCGCTCATCCCAACCGGGGGTCAGACGACGCTTATGGGGCAAGCCGCAACACGACCGCAACGCGTCAGTGTGTTTGCCGCGCCCGATGCTTGTCGTACTTGCGTACGGCGAAGTCGTACGCCTCGGCCAGCAGCGGCTCGAGCGCAGCGACGTCGGTCGGCGAGACGATGGCGACCCAGTGCTGCGAGGCGTAGAACGGATGCGGCATCAGTTTGTCCCGCTCGGCGTAGTCGTGGCCCGAGTCCAGCACCCAGTCCGCGTCCCGTTCGGTCGGCACCGGGCCGAACAGCGAGGTGTACGTCGCCTTGGTCAGGCCGATGTTCAGCCGCCAGGCACCCCGCTCGTCGAGCCGGGAGACGTTCTCGTAGTGGTCTCCGGTCACTATCGTGGCGAACGGCTGCTGTCGCTCCGGCGGCAGGTCCGCCTCCGGGTCGTACAGGTAGAACAGGTCGCCCTGTGCCTCCAGCAGCCGGATGCCGTCGTACCCGCGGATCAGCAGGTCCATCTCCTCAACTGTCATGCCTTCAAGTGTGTCATTGAACCGGCAATGGAGACTTTGCCGGAATTCCGACTTTGTCCGTGCGGCGAACTAGGGTGGATGAGTGGCTGATCCGTCCTCCTACCGTCCCGCTCCGGGGTCGATCCCCGACTCGCCTGGTGTGTACCGCTTCAGCGATGCCGCCGGGCGGGTGATCTACGTCGGCAAGGCGAAGAACCTGCGGGCCCGGCTGTCGTCGTACTTCCAGGACCTGGTGAACCTGCACCCGCGGACCCAGGCGATGGTGACGACCGCGGCGAAGGTCGAGTGGACCGTGGTCGCCAGCGAGGTCGAGTCGCTGCAGCTGGAGTACTCCTGGATCAAGGAGTACGACCCGCGCTTCAACGTGAAGTACCGCGACGACAAGTCGTACCCGTGGCTCGCGATCACCCTCAACGAGGACTACCCGCGGGTGATGGTCGGCCGGGGCCAGAAGAAGAAGGGCATCCGGTACTTCGGCCCCTACAGCCACGCCTGGGCGATCCGCGAGACCGTCGACCTGCTGCTGCGCGTCTTCCCGATGCGCTCGTGCAGCAAGGGCGTGTTCAACCGGCACCGCCAGATCGGCCGGCCCTGCCTGCTCGGCTACATCGGCAAGTGTGCCGCGCCCTGCACCGGCCAGGTCAGCATGGAGGAGCACCGCAAGATCGTCGAGGACTTCGCCGCGTTCCTGTCCGGCCAGACCGCGACGTACGTCCGCCGGCTGGAGAAGGAGATGAAGGCGGCCGCCGCCGAGCTCGAGTACGAGCGGGCCGCGAAGATCCGGGACGACCTGGCCGCGCTGGAAAAGGCGCTGGCCAAGAACGCGGTCGTCCTCGGCGACGGCACCGACACCGACGTGATCGCGCTCAGCGAGGACCCGCTCGAGGTCGCCGTACAGATCTTCTACGTCCGCGGCGGCCGGATCCGTGGTGAGCGCGGCTGGATCGCCGACAAGGCCGACGGGACGGCGACCACCGGCGACCTGGTCGAGCGGTTCATCCAGCAGACGTACGCCGGTGATTCGGGTGACGCGATCCCGCGCGAGATCCTGGTGCCGACCGAGCCCGAAGACGCCGAGGCGCTGACCGAGTGGCTGTCCGAGCTGCGCGGTTCGAAGGTGTTCATCCGGGTGCCGCAACGCGGTGACAAGAAGGCCCTGATGGAGACCGTCGAGCGGAACGCGCTGCAGACGCTCACCATGCACAAGACCAAGCGGGCCAGCGATCTGACCACCCGCAACCTGGCGCTGGAGGAGATCCAGGCCGGCCTCGACCTGCCCGAGGCGCCGCTGCGGCTGGAGTGCTACGACGTCTCCAACCTGCAGGGCACCGAGGTCGTCGCCTCGATGGTCGTGTTCGAGGACGGCCTGCCGCGCAAGAGCGAGTACCGGCGGTTCGTGATCAAGGGTGTCGACGGACAGAACGACGTCGCCTCGATCGCCGAGGTGCTGACCCGGCGGTTCAAGCGGCTCCTGGACGAGCGGGCCACCCTGCAAGACGACGAGGACCCGGCGGCGAACCTGATCGACCCGGAGACCGGCCGGGCCCGCAAGTTCTCCTACGCACCCGGACTGGTCGTGGTCGACGGCGGTCCGCCGCAGGTCGCGGCCGCCCGGCAGGCGCTGGACGAGCTCGGCCTCGGCGACATCCCGGTCTGCGGCCTGGCCAAGCGGCTCGAGGAGGTGTGGCTCCCGGACGAGGAGGACCCGGTCATCTTCTCTCGGACCTCGGAGGGTCTCTATCTGCTCCAGCGGCTGCGCGACGAGGCCCACCGGTTCGCCATCACCCACCACCGCAATCGGCGCTCGAAGTCGATGGTGGAGTCCGTCCTGGACGAGGTCCCGGGGCTGGGAGAGGTGCGCCGCAAGACGTTGCTGAAGCATTTCGGCTCGCTGAAGAAGCTGCGCCAGGCGACCGTCGACGAGGTCGCCGACCTGCCCGGATTCGGGCGCCGTACGGCGGAATCCGTCGTACTCGCGGTGAACCTTGCGGCAACGAAGGCCGACACCGGCCGGGCGCCGACGGTGAACACGGCCACGGGCGAGATACTGGACGATGACGTCCCGGCGCCGGCCGGGGCGGCCGACGGGGATCCAGGGAGAACTGAGAACTGATGGACGACGCAGGCAACCTCGTCATCGTGTCCGGTATGTCCGGCGCGGGACGGAGCTCGGTCGCGGACGTGCTCGAGGACCTCGGCTGGTTCGTGGTGGACAACCTGCCGCCGATGTTCCTCACCACCATCGTCGAGCAGGTCGTCGGCACCGGCGCGTCACCGCGGCTCGCGGTCGTCGTCGACGTCCGGACCGGGCTGTTCTTCGACGAGCTGAGTTCGGCGATCCACGACCTGCGGCTGAAGGGGTACCGGCCGCTGACGCTGTTCCTGGAGGCCTCCGACGACGTGATCGTCCGGCGGCAGGAGAGTGTCCGCCGGCCGCACCCGCTGCAGGGCGAGGGCCGGTTGCTGACCGGTATCCAGCGCGAGCGCGAGCTGCTCGGCGACATCCGGGCCGGCGCCGACCTGGTCATCGATACGTCGAACATGAACATCCACCAGCTCGCCGCGAAGATCGTGAACGCCTTCGGCGACGAGGAGAACGCCGAGCTGCGGGCCACCGTGGTGTCGTTCGGTTTCAAGTACGGCATCCCGGTCGACGCCGACGTGGTGGCCGACATGCGGTTCATTCCGAACCCGTACTGGCAGCCCGACCTGCGTCCGATGACCGGGCAGGACCGTCCTGTGTCAGACTTCGTCCTCGGCCATCCGCTGGCCCAGCAGTTCCTGCAGAACTACGTGGACGTGCTGGACACCCTGCGGACCGGCTATCTGAACGAGGGCAAGCGCTTCGTCACCGTCGCGATCGGCTGCACCGGGGGTAAGCACCGCAGCGTCGCGATGGCCGAGGAGATCGCCCGGAGGCTGCGCGAGAAAGGGTCGCCGACCTTGGTCGTACACCGGGATCTGGGGCGTGAGTGAGCCAGAACTCGTGGGACAGCTCTGCCCGCGGAGAGCGCGGGCCGGGGAGCTCCGGCGTGTCATCTGGGGGGCGACCCCCAGACCCCCGCTCGGCGCCTAGGGTCGTCGCCTTGGGCGGGGGGCATGGACTGGCAGCCTCTCTGTCCGCGCTTCGTCATGTCACCGACCAGCTGACCGCGGTCGTCACCGTCGCCGACAACGGCGGCTCGTCCGGCCGGTTGCGCCGTGAGCTCGGCGTCCTGCCACCCGGTGATCTGCGGATGGCGCTGGCCGCGTTGTGCCGCGACGACGAGTGGGGCCGGACGTGGGCCGACGTACTGCAGCATCGGTTCCGCAGCGACGGCGAGCTCCACGACCACGCCGTCGGCAACCTGTTGATCGTCGCATTGTGGGAGTTGCTCGGCGAGGCGGTGGACGGTCTCGACTGGGTCGCGCGACTGCTGGGCGCACAAGGCCGGGTGTTGCCGATGTCCTCGGTACCGCTGGACATCACTGCCCGGGTGCTCGGGCTGGATCCTGACCATCCGGAGGCGATCACGGAGATCCGTGGTCAGGCCGAGGTCGCGACGACCGAGGGACATGTCGTCGACGTCGCGCTCGATCCGGCCGACCCGCCGGCCTGCCCCGAGGCCCTGGTGGCGATCGCGGAAGCCGACTGGGTCGTCGTCGGGCCGGGCTCGTGGTTCACGTCAGTGATCCCGAACCTGCTGGTCCCGGCGTTGTGCCGTGGTCTGGAGCAGACCAGCGCCCGCCGGGTACTGACGCTGAACCTGGGGGAGCAGAAGGGCGAGACCGACGGCTTCTCGCCGGAGACCCACCTCGAGGTGCTGGCCGCGCACGCACCCGACCTGCGGATCGACGTGGTCCTCGCCGACGAGGGCCACGTCCCCGATCCGAAGTCGTTGCACCGTACGGCGGAATCCCTCGGCGCCGACCTGGTCATCGCCGACATCGCCGACGATGACCGTCACCTCCACCACGCCCCCGACAAGCTCGCCAAGGTCTTCCGCGAGATCTTCGCCTAGCTCACGAGGCGTCGACCTGCATCCGCTCGTCGTACACCAACTTGGCCTGCGCGTCGAAGCCGCGGACGCGCACGTTCTGGATGTCGGAGTTGCCGCCGGTGAGGCCCCAGATGTAGTAGCCGCCTCCCAGCAGGGCTCGGGTCGGTCCGGTCTTCGGCAGGTCGACGACGATCTGCGCGACGCCCTCGGGGACCATGGCGAACTCGAAGCCGTTCGCGAACTTGCCGTCGGCGTTCACCGCGCTCCGGGTGTAGTCGGACTCACCGCCCTTGGTGGTGGGCTTCGTCATGTGGCACCAGACGGCGACCTTCTGGTCCGGTGAGATGAGCACGGCGGTGAGCTTGTCGCCGGTGCCGGTCTTCAGCGCCACGGACCAGGAACTCGTGATCGGACCGGCGTCCTTGGCGCGCTGGTCCTGCGGTCCCTGACCGCGGAACGTGGTGGTCTCGAGCTCCCACAGGCGGCAACGATCGCGGATCTGGTCGTCGGTCAGCGGACTGACCGGCGGCGGGGGAGCGAGGGGTTTACCGGTCTCCGGATCGGTGGTGAGGACCACCACGGGCTCGATCGGTTCGACGGTCTTGATCGTGACCGACGGGTCGACGGCCGGCTGCGTTGCCGGCGTGGGCGGCTTGTTGCTCCACTCGAACACTCGCTTGCCGGCGGCGTCGTACCCCCTGACCTGGATCTGCGCGCCGGGCTTCGGGGTGATGTCGAAGGTGTAGAAGCCGTCCTTGCCCACTAGGCCCTCCTTGAGTGACCCGTCCGGTAGGTCCGCGAACACTCGGGTCATGGTGGCCGGCCCCTGGAGCGACTCCTTCGAGGACATGGTCCCGCCTGGTCCCGGGACCTCGGTCAGCGGACTGCGGCCGTACGACGACCCGGCGACGTACATGCTCTTTCCGTCGAGCCTGCAGGTACTGACGATCGTCTTGTCCGGGGACACGAGCATCGCCGAGACCTTGTCCCCGGTGCCGGTCTTCAGGACGACCGGCCAGCCGGCGTTGATCCGGCCGGCCTTGTCATAGGTGTTGGCGCCGCGTTCCGCCATCGACTCGACGTACTCCTTGTCGAGGGGCTCGCAGCGCTTGAGGATCTCCGCGTCGCTCAACGGGCTGACCGGCGGCGGGGGCGTGATCTTCTTGCCGGACCCGAGCTCCGTGCTGATGGTGCCCGGATCGCCGGCGGGTCCGGAGCCGGCCTGGTTGCTGGGCCAGGCCAGGATGCTGCCGGCGATGATGGCCCCGGTGGTCAGGGCCGCGGTGGTGACGGCGGCGAGGCGGCGGTTGCGGACCGAACGGCGGGCGCGGACGAGGATGTCGTCGACGTCGGTCTGCGGCGGCTGGTCCGAATCGTCGGCGGCCGCGGCCAGCAGTCTCTCGATGTCGCTCATGATGCGCTCCTTTCGTTCAGGCCGAGGAGGTCGCGCAGGCGCGCGAGGCCTCTGGATGTCTGGCTCTTCACCGCGCCGGTGCCGATGCCGAGGATCTCGGCGGTCTGCTCGACGCTGAAGTCGGCGTAGTGGCGCAGGACGACACAGGCACGTTGCCCGGGCGCCAACCGCGCGAGTGCCTCGATCACGACCGCGCGGTCGTCGACAGCGTTCAGCGGATCGGGTGCCGCCGTCGTGTCGTCGCCGGGGTCGTCCAGATGTTCCCGCCGCCACGGTCGTCGCGACTGGTCCAGTACGGCGGTGACGACGGCGCGATGGGCGTAGCCGACCAGGGCGTCGCCGCGGTCGATCCGGTTCCAGCGGCGGTACACCTTGACCAGTGCGTCCTGGGCAGCGTCCTCGGCCCGATGCCAGTCGCCGCACATCAGGTACGCCGTACGTCGCAACCGGCGTACTGTGATCGCCGCGAACTCGGTGAACTCGTCCTCGTCACACGCACGCATCCGGCCCCTCCTCTCAGGATGTGTCGCCGATGGAACGCGACCAAGGGCTCACCAGGTTGCAGACCTGCGTAACCAGGTTCGGGACGAGACAGTTGAACGAGGGTCTTTGACAACGGTGGGAGGATGCCTTCATGGCGATGACAGCACAGGTGAAGTCCGAGTTGACCAGCATTCAGGTCACGAAACCCTGTTGCCGCAAGGCCGAGGTGTCCTCCGTACTGCGCTTCGCGGGCGGCTTGCACCTGGTCTCCGGGCGGATCGTCGTCGAGGCCGAACTGGACAGCGGCGCCGCGGCCCGGCGGCTGCGCAAGGACATCGCCGAGATCTTCGGGCACCCGTCGGACGTGGTGGTCATCTCCCCGTCCGGTATCCGTAAGCAGACCAAGTACGTCGTACGCGTCGTCCGCGACGGCGACGCGCTGGCCCGGCAGACCGGCCTGGTGGACAACCGCGGACGTCCGGTCCGGGGTCTGCCGCCGGCGGTGGTGTCGGGTGCTTCGTGTGACGCGGTCGCGGCCTGGCGGGGTGCGTTCTTGGCGCACGGTTCGCTGACCGAGCCGGGTCGTTCCTCCTCGCTCGAGGTGACATGCCCGGGTCCGGAGGCGGCGTTGGCGCTGGTGGGTGCGGCCCGGCGACTCGGCATCGGTTCGAAGGCGCGCGAGGTGCGCAACGTCGACCGCGTGGTGATCCGCGACGGCGACGCGATCGGTGCGTTGCTGACCCGGCTGGGTGCGCACGAGTCGGTGCTCGCCTGGGAGGAGCGGCGGATGCGTCGCGAGGTGCGTGCGACCGCGAACCGGCTGGCGAACTTCGACGATGCGAACTTGCGTCGCTCGGCCCGGGCCGCGGTGGCCGCGGGTGCGCGGGTCGAGCGGGCGCTGGAGATCCTCGGCGACGACGTACCGGACCACCTGCAGGTGGCGGGCAAGCTGCGGCTGGAGCACAAGCAGGCCAGTCTCGAGGAGCTCGGCCAGCTGCACGAGCCGGCGCTGACCAAGGACGCGGTGGCCGGCCGGATCCGCCGCTTGCTGGCGATGGCCGACAAGCGCGCCGCCGACCTCGGCATCCCGAACACCGAAGCCAACCTCACCCCGGAGATGCTCGACCCGGCGTGACCCCGTCCCTCGCTTGGATGGGAACACGGGGTTTCCATCCGATGAACAGTGAGGACAGATGGGCACCACAGCAGAAGAACAAGCGGCGTTGGACCGGATCCACCAGGAAGCCATCAAGCGTGAGGCCGAACGCATCGCCGCCGAAGACGCCCGGAAGGCCGCTGAGGCGGCGAAACAGCAGGGCCAGAACAGCATGATCGCCGATGGTGCGGCGACGGTCGGGTGGCCGGACAACGAGGTCAAGGCTGCGCCGAGCTTCAAGGACAAGGTCGGGGGTGTGCTGCGCGGTGAGGCCGGTGACGCCGCCCTCGCCGCCAAGCTGCTGAACTCGGGCCAGGCTCCGCTGAACAGCGCCACCGCGCCGGCGAAGAACGCCGACGGTGCCAGGGATGGCGTTGCCGGCTCGCCCGCCGCGAAGCCGGCGCTCGGGCTCGGATAGCGAACCTGTCTCACAGTGCGGCGGTCTCCGGGAGCTGTTCGGAGGCCGCCGTACTCGTGTCTGAGGGGTCCGGAACGCGGACGGGTGGGGGAGTGCACGCGGGGACAGCGTGTACCAGCCGGTGGTCTGGTCTGGAACAGCCCTTGAGACGCCGGTGGTCTGATGTGGACGGTACCAGTTGATCGAGTGGGCTCTTGGGCTAGTGTTCGGGCTGTAGCGGCAGTGCTCAAAGCTAGTTCTGAGGAGACGCAGTCCCGTGACCGTACGCGTAGGTATCAACGGCTTCGGCCGGATCGGCCGTAACTTCTTCCGCGCCGTGCAGGCGTCCGGTGCCGACATCGAGGTCGTCGCCGTCAACGACTTGACCGACAACCAGACCCTCGCTCACCTGCTGAAGTACGACTCGATCCTGGGCCGCTTCCCCGGTGAGGTCTCCGCGACCGACGACGACATCACCGTCGCCGGCCACAGCTTCAAGGCGTTCGCCGAGCGCGACCCGGCGAACCTGAAGTGGTCCGACGTCGGCGCCGACGTGGTGATCGAGTCGACCGGCTTCTTCACCGACGCCACCAAGGCCAAGACGCACGCCGACAACGGCGCCAAGAAGGTCATCATCTCCGCCCCGGCGAAGAACGAGGACCTGACCATCGTGATGGGCGTGAACCACGACCTGTACGACGCCGAGAAGCACACCGTGATCTCGAACGCGTCCTGCACCACGAACTGCCTGGCCCCGATGGCGAAGGCGATCCACGACGCGTTCACGATCCAGCAGGGTCTGATGACCACGATCCACGCGTACACCCAGGACCAGAACCTGCAGGACGGCCCGCACAAGGACCTGCGCCGCGCCCGCGCCGCCGCGCTGAACATCGTGCCGACCTCCACCGGTGCCGCGAAGGCGATCGGCCTGGTGCTGCCGGAGCTGAAGGGCAAGCTGGACGGGTACGCCCTGCGCGTTCCGACCCCGACCGGCTCGGCCACCGACCTGACCGTGAACGTCGGCCGGGAGACCTCGGTCGAGGAGGTCAACGCCGCTGTCAAGGCCGCCGCCGAGGGTGAGCTGAAGGGCTACCTGAAGTACACCGAGGACGAGATCGTCTCCACCGACATCGTCACCGACCCGGCCTCCTGCATCTTCGACGCCGGCCTGACCAAGGTGCTCGGCAACCAGGTCAAGGTCGTCGGCTGGTACGACAACGAGTGGGGTTACTCCAACCGGCTGGTCGACCTGGTCAACCACGTCGGCGCCTCGCTCTGACACGTTCACACACGCAGCCTGCGTCCGGTCGGCCTGGTGTCGCCCCGGGCGCAGGCTCATCCCTGAGTCGCAAGGATTGCTGAACTGTGAAGACCATCGAAGACCTCGGGGACGTGGCCGGCCTGCGGGTGCTGGTGCGCTCCGACCTGAACGTGCCGATCAAGGACGAGACGATCGGCGACGACGGCCGCATCCGTGCCAGCCTGCCGACGCTGGTGAAGCTGGCCAAGGCCGGCGCGAAGGTGATCGTCACCGCGCACCTCGGCCGCCCCAAGGGCACGCCGAACCCGGAGTTCACGCTGGCCCCGGTGGCCAAGCGGCTCGGTGAGCTGCTGCAGCCCGAGGGCATCACGGTGCATTTCGCCGCCGACGTCACGGGTGACAGCGCGCAGACCGCCGTACAGGATCTGGACGAGGGCGACGTCCTGCTGCTCGAGAACGTGCGGTACGACCCGCGCGAGGAGAGCAAGGACGAGGCCCAGCGGGGTGCGCTGGCCGAGGAACTCGCAGCGCTCGCCGACGTGTTCGTCAGCGACGGTTTCGGTGTCGTCCACCGCAAGCAGGCCAGCGTGTACGACGTCGCGAAGCAGCTCCCGCATGCCGCGGGCGGTCTCGTGCTCGCCGAGGTCGACGTACTGAAGAAGCTGACCGAGGAGCCGGCCCGTCCGTACGTCGTCGTCCTCGGCGGCGCCAAGGTGTCGGACAAGCTGGCGGTGATCGACAACCTGCTGGCCAAGGCCGACAAGCTGCTGATCGGCGGCGGCATGGTCTTCACCTTCCTGAAGGCGCAGGGCCACGAGGTCGGCAAGAGCCTGCTCGAGGAAGACCAGCTGGACACGGTCAAGGGCTACCTGGAGACCGCGAAGGCCAAGGGTGTCGAGATCGTGCTGCCGACCGACATCGTGGTCGCGCCCGAGTTCAAGGCCGACGCACCGGCCACGGTCGTCGCCGCGGACGCGATCCCGGCCGACCAGCTCGGCCTGGACATCGGCCCGGACTCCGGCAAGGCGTTCGCCGCCGAGATCGCCGGCGCGAAGACCGTGTTCTGGAACGGTCCGATGGGTGTGTTCGAGATGGCCGCCTTCGCCGGCGGAACCAAGGCGGTCGCGAGTGCGTTGACCGAGGTTGACGGCCTCAGCGTGGTCGGTGGCGGTGACTCGGCCGCGGCGGTCCGCCAGCTAGGCTTCGCCGACGACCAGTTCGGGCACATCTCCACCGGTGGTGGGGCGTCGCTCGAATACCTGGAGGGCAAAGAGCTCCCCGGTCTCGCCGTACTGGAAGAGGACTGAATCCGAATGGCCGACACTGCAGCTGCCCGTACGCCGTTGATGGCGGGCAACTGGAAGATGAACATCAACCACGTCGAAGCGGTGCACCTGGTGCAGAAGCTGTCGTGGACGCTGCAGGACAAGAAGCACGACTTCGAGCGGGTCGAGGTGGCCGTGCTGCCGCCGTTCACCGACCTGCGCAGCGTGCAGACGCTGGTCGACGGTGACCGGATGAAGATCAAGTACGGCGCCCAGGACGTGTCGAAGTACGACGCGGGCGCGTACACCGGCGAGGTCTCGGCGGCGATGCTGGCCAAGCTCGGCTGCACCTATGTGCTGGCGGGTCACTCCGAGCGCCGGCAGTACCACGCCGAGGACGACGCGCTGGTGAACGCGAAGGCGGCCAAGGCGCTCGAGGCCGGGCTGATCCCGATCGTCTGCGTCGGCGAGGGTCTCGACATCCGCAAGGCCGGCGAGCACGTTGAGTACACGCTGGCCCAGCTCGACGGCGCGCTCGCCGGGCTGAAGCAGGACGACGTCCGCAAGGTCGTCATCGCGTACGAACCGGTCTGGGCGATCGGCACCGGCGAGGTGGCCACTCCGGAGGACGCACAGGAGGTCTGCGCCGCGATCCGGGGCCGGCTGGAGGAGACGATCTCACCGTCGGTGGCCGACTCGGTACGGATTCTTTACGGGGGGTCGGTGAAGATGGCCAGTGCAGGTGGCATCATGGCCCAACCGGATGTCGACGGCTGCCTGGTCGGAGGTGCAAGCCTTCAGGTGGACGAGTTCGCCGGTATCTGCCGTTACCTGGACCTTCAGTTAGGCTACTCCTCGTGATTCTCGCTTTCTCGATCGTCGTGATCGTCTGCAGCCTCATCCTCACGCTGCTCGTGCTGCTGCACAAAGGCCGCGGTGGCGGCCTGTCGGACCTGTTCGGTGGCGGTGTGTCGTCCAGCCTCGGCGGCTCGTCGGTCGCCGAGCGGAACCTGGACCGGATCACGATCGCTGTCGGTCTGATCTGGTTCGCTGCCATCGTCGCGCTCGGCCTGCTGTACAAGCTCGGCTGAAGGGGAGTAGGTTCCCGTGGCTGGTGGTGGCAGTGCGATTCGTGGCAGCCGGGTCGGTGCCGGCCCGATGGGCGAGGCGGAGCGCGGCGACACCGCGCCCCGGCAGCGCATCGTGTTCTTCTGTGCCAACGGACACGAGACCGCGACGGTGTTCGCGGTCGAGGCGTCCATCCCGGAGGCGTGGGACTGTCCGCGGTGCGGTCTGCCGACCAGCACCGATGTGAACAACCCGCCCCCGCCCCCGAAGATCGAGCCCTACAAGACCCACCTGGCCTACGTGAAGGAGCGGCGCAGCGAGCAGGAAGCGGCCGAGATCCTCGAGGAGGCCCTGGAGAAGCTCCGCGCCCGGCGCGCCCGCGGCGAGGTCATCTTCTAGGTAGGCACGTCGCCACAGCCCGGACCACTCGGTCCGGGCTGTTCGCGTTCACGGCCGTCGGTTGATGCCAGGGACGACCAGGCCGGACTCGTAGGCCGCGATCACAGCCTGGGTGCGGTCGCGCAGGCTGAGCTTTCCGAGCAGCCGGCTGACGTGGGTCTTGACGGTCTCCTCGCTGACCACCAGCCGGGTCGCGATCTCCGGGTTGGACAGACCCTCCGCGATCAGGCCGAGTACTTCGATCTCGCGGGGTGTGAGATTGCCGAGGATCGCCGTACGGGCGGGCCGTTGCCGGGCGAACTCCGAGATGAGCCGCCGGGTCACCGACGGTGCGAGCAGGCCGCCACCGGACGCGATCACCCGGACCGCGTCGAACAGGCGCTCGGCGGTCACATCCTTCAGCAGGAACCCGCTGGCGCCGGCGGCCAGGGCGTCGTACACGTGCTCGTCCAGGTCGAACGTGGTCAGCATCAGGATCCGTGGTCCGGGTCCTGCTTCTGCGACGATCTGCCGGGTCGCCTCGATACCGTCCAAGACCGGCATCCGCACGTCCATCAGTACGACGTCCGGGCATCGCTCGCGGCAGAGCCGGATCGCCTCGGCGCCGTCTGCCGCCGTACCGGTGACCTCGAAGTCCGGCTGGGTGCCGAGGAGTGCGCCGAAGCCGGCCCGGACCACTTCCTGGTCGTCGACGACGGCGATCCGGATCGGCGCGGTCATGGCTCGTCCGGTGGGATCGGCAGGACCGCCTCGACCACGAAACCGCCGCCGGGTGACCGGCCGTCGGTCAAGGTACCGCCCACCATCGCGGCGCGCTCGCGCATACCCACCAGCCCGTGACCGCCGGTGGCGTCCTGGTCAGCGGGAGGACCCGGTCCATTGTCGCGGACCCGCACCAGCAGCGCTTCCGCTGTGTAGTCCAGCTCGACGTCCGCGGCCGCACCCGGTGCATGCCGGCGCGCGTTGGTCAGCGCCTCCTGGACGATCCGGTACGCCGTCAGCTGGACACCCGGGTCGAGCGGGACAACGCAACCGCGCACGATCAACCGGGTGCTGGCGCCGGACGACGCCCGGGCTTCGTCGACGAGGGCGTTGAGCTGTTCCAGGCCAGGTTGCGGCTCACGCACGGTTCGGGTGCTTGGCTCGACGTCCTCCCGCAGTACGCCGAGCAGGCGACGCATCTCGGTGAGGGCGGAGCGGGCGGTGTCGCCGATATCGAGCAGCCGTTGCGTGCCCTCCGGTGGCAGGCCGGGTGTCGTCAGCCGGGCGGTCTCAGCCTGTACGGCGATGAGCGAGATGTGGTGTGCGACCACGTCGTGCAGCTCCCGGGCGATCCGGGCCCGCTCACCGCGAGCGGCGTACTCGAGCTGGTTGTCGGCGGTCGCCTGTCCGGCTGCGGCGGAGTCGGCGGCGACGCCGCGTTCCCGCAGTGAGGTGCCGAGCAGGACCGCAGCGGTCATGAACACCAGCAGGACGGTCGAGTCCGGCTGCGGTTCCCCGAGCGCGAACAGTACGAAGGGCAGCAGCAACGGGAACACGGCTCGGCGCGATCGTCTACGAGCCAGCCGGTACAAGGCGATGATCCCGGCCAGTACTCCGGCGACGTACGGCGGTTCCGGGCTGGCGAGCATCACCACATTGGCCAGCGTGACGGCCAGCGCGACCGGTACCGGATGGGCCGGGAGGAACGCCAACGGCACTGTCGCGCAGAGCCCGAGGAGCATCGCCGTACCCAGATCCATGCCGGCCCCGTCGCCGCGACCGCCGGCCTCGATGACCGCGAACAGACCGAGTACGGCCGCCCCGACGGCGTATGCCTCCCGGGTGTCGACAATCCGACGGACGGCGTCGAGCGCGCGGTCTCCCAGCTCACGGACCTGGCTCACGCCCTCATTGTCCGCCCCGGGCCTCATCCGGTGCGTCACTCTCGTGGGGGACAGAAGGGCGCTCGGCAGCGTGACGACACGCGGCCGAACCCGGCCGTAGCGTCAAGTGCCATGGAGGACAACACTGTCGAGGTCCACGAGCTGCACAAGACGTACGGCGCCACTGTCGCGGTGGATGACCTGTCCTTCGTCGTCCGGCCGGGTCAGGTGACCGGGTTCGTCGGTCCGAACGGCGCCGGCAAGTCGACGACGATGCGAGTGATCCTCGGGCTGGACGCACCGGACAGCGGGGTTGCCCTGGTCGGCGGCCGCCGCTATCGGGACCTCGGTACGCCGTTGCGCGAGGTCGGCGCCCTGCTCGACGCGGGTGCGGTCCATCCAGGCCGGAAGGCACGTGACCACCTGCTGTGGATGGCGCAGTACAACGGTCTGCCGGCCAAGCGGGTCGACGAGGTGCTTGAGCAGGCGGGCCTCGCACAGGCGGCGCGGCGCCGGGCCGGCGGGTTCTCGCTGGGCATGCGGCAGCGGCTCGGGATCGCCGGCGCGTTGCTCGGGGACCCGCCGGTGCTGCTGTTCGACGAACCGGTGAACGGGCTGGACCCGGAGGGCATCGTCTGGATCCGCGGCCTGCTGCGGTCACTGGCCGCCGAGGGCCGCTCGGTCCTGGTGTCCAGCCACCTGATGGGTGAGCTCCAGGACACCGCGGACCACCTGATCGTGATCGGCCGCGGCCGGCTGATCGCCGATACGACGGTGCGTGAGCTGGTTGCCGCCGCATCGGCCGACCGGGTCGAGATCCGAACCCTGGAGCGGTCGCAGGCCATGACCGTGCTGGCCAACGCCGGCGCCACAGTCGCCGCGACCGACCACGATCGGGTGACCGTCACCGGCCTCACGTCGGAGCACGTGATCAAGCTGTTGAACCAGCACGCCCTGCCGTTCACGGAAGTGGCCGCGCACCGGGCCTCGCTGGAGGAGGCCTACATGGAGCTGACCCGGGACGCGGTCGAGTTCGGGTCGCGGGAGGTGTGAGGTGAAGGGCTTCCTGCAGGTGCTGCACGGGGAGTGGACGAAGTTCCGCTCGGTTCGGAGCACCACGTTGTGTCTGCTGGCCGCGGTTGTCGTCAGCGTGCTGCTGGAACTACTGGGCTCGTCGGCCGGCTCGACGGACGCCAACGAGCAACCGCGGTACGTCGACCAGGCCTACTTCGTGCACAAGCCGCTGGCCGGAGACGGCTCGGTCGTCGCCCGGGTCGTCAGCCAGCAGAACAGCCACGAGTGGGCGAAAGCAGGCCTGCTGGTCAAGGCCGGCGTCGAGCCAGGTGCGCCGTACGCCGCCGTGATGGTCACGCCTGACCACGGTGTGCGGATGGAGGCGATGTTCGACACCGAGCTGGCCGGACCGGCCGACGGTGCGCCGCGGTGGCTCAAGCTGACCCGGACCGGCAGTTCGGTCACCGGATACGAATCCGCCGACGGTGCCGACTGGCGCGAGGTCGGGACGATGACCGTGGCGCTGCCGCAGAACGTCGAGGTCGGCCTGTTCGTCGCGTCGCCGCCGTTGTACGTGACCGTACGGACGGGCAGCGGTACGTCGGCCGGCTTGTCGAGCACCACGGGCTCGGCGATCTTCGACGACGTCTCGGTGACCGGGTCGCAGCCACCCGGGGACTGGTCCGGTCAGAACATCTCGACCCTGCCGTCGAAGGAGACCGGGGACATCGCGATCGGGGATCTGAGCCGGGACGGTGACACCTTCACGTTGACCGGATCAGGCGACATCTCCGGGTACGGCGTCGCCAGTTGGCGCTCGCCCGGTGAGGACGACGTGGTGATGCTCAGCCTGTTCGGCGTACGCGTCGGCATGATCGCGGTCATCGCCCTTGGCGTGCTGTCGATGACCGCCGAGTACCGGACCGGGCTGATCCGCACCACCCTCGCCGCCGGTCCGCGGCGTGGTCAGGTGCTCGCGGCGAAGGCGGTCGTGCTCGGCGGCGCGGTCTTCGTCACCGGGTTGGTGGCCTGCGTCGCGTCGTTCTTGCTCGCGCAACCGGGGATGCGCGCGGGCGGCTACAACCCGCCGGCGTACCCGCACGTGTCGCTGCTTGACGGCGAGAGTCTGCGCGCGGTCGTCGGTACCGCCGCGTTCCTCGCGCTGATCGCGTTGTTCAGTCTCGGCGTCGCGGTGATCCGGCGTCGTACCGTCGGTGCGATCGTGTTCGTGATCGCGCTGGTCGTGGTGCCGCAGCTCGTCGCGCCGGTGATCTCGAAGGACGCCGACATCTGGATGAGTCGGCTGACGCCGATCGCCGGGCTGGCCATCCAGCAGACGGTCGACCGAGCCGGCCAGGTGATCGGTCCGTGGCAGGGGCTTGCGGTGCTGTGCGGGTACGCCGTCCTCGCACTCGGCCTGGCCCGCTGGCAACTCGGTCGCCGGGACGCGTGATGCTCGCCGCGCGAGCGCTGCGGGCGGAGTGGACGAAGCTGCGCACGGTGTCGAGCACCGGTTGGACGTTGCTGGCGGTTGTCCTCTCGACGACAGCCATCGGCGCCCTGGTGACCTGGGACGTCACGCCGCCGGACTGCGAGCGTTCGGACCCGGGCTGCGACTTCGACCTGACCAAGCTCAGCCTGTCCGGGGTCTATCTCGGACAAGCGGCGGTGATCATGGTGGCCACGCTCGCCGTCACCGCGGAGTACGAGGCCGCGATGATCCGGACCACGCTTGCGGCGTGCCCGCGCAGGCTCGTCGTACTGGCCGCGAAGGCGGTCGTCGTCACCGCGGCGGTCGTCGGGGCCGCCGCCATCAGCATGCTCGCGTCGCTGCTGGCCGGCCGGGAACTCCTGTCCAGCAACGGATTCACCGCGGTCGCGGGCTACCGGCCGCTCTCTCTTGGAGATGGGCCGACATTGCGCGCGTACGGCGGAACCGTGCTCTACTTCGGCCTGGTTGCGTTGCTCAGCCTCGGTGTCGCCTTCGTCATCCGTCACACCGGCGGCACGGTGACGATCCTGCTCGTTCTCCTGTACGTGTCGCCGATCGCGTCGCTCGCCGTCACCGATCCACGCTGGAAGGAGTGGATCGAGCAGGTGTCCCCGATGACCGCCGGCCTCTCGATCCAGTCCACCCTGCGCCTCGACGCGCTGCCCATCTCACCGTGGTCGGGACTCGGCGTCCTTGCCCTGTACGCCGTGGGTGCGGTCGTCTCCGGCTTGGTGCTGTTTCGGCTGCGCGACGCTTAGGGCTTAGTGCTCAGGGCTTGCGGGCGAAGAGTTCGTTGAGTTCGGCCTGGGGGATCTGGTCGGCGGCGAAGCCGATTGTGCCGGTGGTGAGGAGCTCTTGCGCGGCGCGTCGTACCAGACCGAGTGCGGCTCGGGCGATGCTGCCGCCGAGGCTGATGCGGGTGACGCCGATGGACTGGAGGTTGGCGACGGTGAGGGTGGAGGTGCCCAGTCCGAGTACGACGTTGAGCGGGCCGTCGATCTCGCGGACGAGGGTGCCGATCGCGTCGAGGTCGTTGACGCCGGGGACGTAGAGGCAGTCGGCTCCGGCCTCGCGGAAGCGGTTTGCTCGGTTGATGGAGTCCGCGAGGGAGGTCGGCGTACGCAGGAGTTGGCCGTCGGTGCGAGCGGTCAGGACGAAGTCGGGACCGGCTGCTTCCCGGGCCGCGACGATCCGCTCGACCGACAGCTCGACGTCGTACAGCTCCCGCCCGTCGTAGTCCTCGATGTTCCCACCGGCCAGACCGGCCTCGCGCGCGAGCGTGATCGTCTCGGCGACCTTCTCCGGCGCCGACCCGTAGCCGTCCTCGAGATCACCGTTCACCGGTACGGCGCTCGCCGCGGTGATCTCCCGGACCCGCGCGAACATGTCCTCCCGCGACACCGCCGGAGCACCGTCCGGCAGCGTGTGGTCGCCCTTGCCGAGCGAGAACGCGATCCCGGCACTGGTCGTCGCGATCGCCGGGAACCCAGCATCGGCAAGCACCACCGCACTCCCGGCATCCCAGGCATTCGGCATGACGAAGAACCCGTTGTGCAACTCCCGAAACGTCATACCGTCATCCTCGCAGCCGGACAGTTCGGCCCTGGCCGAAGTCAGGTGCGAGGTGCCCGGATCGCGCTCGGGATTTCCTGGGCGGAGGGCTCGTCTAGGAGCCACAGTGTGCGGTTGAGGCCTTTTACGCCGGCGGCTGGGATTTGGAGGCGGCCGGTTTCGGAGAGGGCCAGGCGAACGGCCTTTGCCTTGTCCTCGCCGGAGACGACGAACCAGACCTCGTGCGCCCGGTTCAGCGCCGGGAAGGTCAGCGAGATCCGGGTCGGCGGCGGCTTGGGGGAGCCGTGGACGGCGATGGACGAGACGTCCTCGGAGTGCAGTCCCGGGTGCTCCGGGAAGAGCGACGCGACGTGCCCGTCGGGACCAACACCCAGCAGCAGTACGTCGAACGTCGGTACGCCGTCCCGATCGCCGGCACCCACGGCCTTAGCCAACTCAGTGGCGTACGCAGCCGCGGCGGCCTCGGCACCTTGACCAGTGTCGGCCGGCATGGGGTGGACCCGGGCCGGGTCCACATCCACGTGGTCGAGCAGGGCTTCGCGGGCCTGGGTCTCGTTCCGGTCGGGGTCGCCGTCCGGCAGGAAGCGTTCGTCACCCCACCAGAACTCGACCCGCCGCCAGTCGATCGCGCTGCGGGCCGGCGACTCGGCGACGGCCCGATACACGACCGAGGCGACCCGGCCGCCGGTCAGCACGACCTGAGCGACCTTGCCGCTGCTCTGGACGTCGACCAGCCGGGTGATGAGCCGGGCCGCGACGGCGTGGGCCAGGCCCTCGGCGTCGCGGTTGACCAGGATCGACGGCGAGCTCATGACCGCCCCGCCACCCTCTTACCGGTGCTCTTCTTCGCCGCCGTCTTCTTGGCGGAGCCCTTCCCAGCAACGGTCTTCTTCGCAACCGCCTTCTTGGCCGCAGCCTTCTTCGAAGCAGTCTTCTTCGCAGCAGTCGCAGTCTTCTTAGGGGCGGGCGCGTCCGCAGTAGCCGTACTCGAGGCTGCCTTCGACGCCGCCGTCTGGGCCGACCGCCGGTCGACCGCGCTCACCTTCTTCTCGTCGGCGGGCATCGCCTCCCGCTCGACCATGCACGCGAGTGTCCGCGCGTACACGTCATCCGGATCGAGCCGCCGCAGTTCCTCGCTCAGCAGCTCGGACGTCGTACGGCGCTTCAACGCCACCGGCCGGTCCGGTTGACCTGGAATGCTGAACGTCGCCACCGCACCGTCCGGTCGCGTCAGCGAGATCGGCCCGGTCGGAGTGAACAGCCGTACGGCGGTGACGCCCGGACCCCGCGACGTCTTCTGCTCGACCGCGACACCCAGCCGCGACTGCAGCCACGCGGCCATCAGATCGGCACTCGGATTGCCCTTGGCGGACACGACCTCCGCGCCAGTCACCTTGGTCGGGTACTGATCGAGGGCCGCGGCCATCAGCGCCCGCCACGGCGTGAGCCGGGTCCAGGCGAAGTCCGTGTCACCAGGCTGGTAACCCTCGGCCCGAGCCGAGAAGTCGACCGATGCGCGCCGGGTCGCGGCTGCGTCAGTGACCTTGCGGCGACCCAGGCGGCCCAGCGGGTCGTCCGCGGGAACCTTCGGCCCGCCGCCCGGCCACCAGACGATGACGGGGGAGTCGGGCAGCAGCAGGGGAGTGATCACGGACTCGGGCACCTTGGCCAGCTCACCGTGCAGCCGCAGCAGCACCGCCTCGCCCGGAATGCCTTCGCCCACCCGTACTTCGGCATCCAGACCGGATGCACCGCGGCCCGGTCGCAGGATCGCGACCAGCACTCGGGACGGGTGTTCGCGACCGGCCTCGTTCGCGGCCTTCATCGCGTCGTGGTGGGACGCCTCGTCGACGACCACCACGATGGTGCCGACCATGCCCATGGCCGGCGAGCCCGCGTTCCGGCGGGCCCGCAGCAGCGCCGAGGCGATCTCGCTCGACGTCGTACCGGTCAGGTCGATGATCATGGCCGCCTCCAGGCGCGTCCGTCGCGGGCGAGCATCTGGTGCGCGGAGTCCGGGCCCCAGCCGCCGGAGTCGTACTGCTCCGGCTTGCCGTGCTTGGCCCAGTAGTTGATCACCGGGTCGAGGATCTTCCAGCCCAGCTCGACCTCGGTGTGCTGCGGGAACAGCGGCGGATCGCCGAGCAGTACGTCGAGGATCAGCCGCTCGTACGCCTCCGGGGAGGACTCGGTGAAGGAACCGCCGTACGCGAAGTCCATGTTCACGTCGCGGATCTCCATCGCCGTCCCGGGCACCTTGGCGCCGAAGCGCATGGTGATGCCCTCGTCCGGCTGGATCCGCAGCACCAGCGCGTTCTGGCCGAGCTCTTCGGTCTCGGTCTTGGTGAACGGCAGGTGTGGCGCGCGCTTGAACATCACCGCGACCTCGGTGACCCGGCGGCCGAGGCGCTTGCCGGTGCGCAGGTAGAACGGGACGCCCGCCCAGCGGCGCGTGTCCACGTCCACCCGCAGCGCGGCGAAGGTCTCCGTCGCGGAGTCCTTCGGGATCGCGTCCTCCTGCAGGTAGCCCTTCACCTTGACGCCGCCGGCCCAGCCGGGGGCGTACTGACCGCGTGCGGTGTGCAGGTCGAGGCGCTCCGGCAGCTTGACTGCGGCCAGCACCTTCTTCTTCTCCTGCCGCAGCGACCAGGCGTCGAAGCTGACCGGCTCCTCCATCGCGACCAGCGCGAGCAGTTGGAGCAGGTGGTTCTGGATCACGTCGCGGGCCGCGCCGATGCCGTCGTAGTACCCGGCCCGGCCGCCGATGCCGATGTCCTCGGCCATGGTGATCTGGACGTGGTCGACGTAGTGGCTGTTCCAGACCGGCTCGAACATCGCGTTCGCGAACCGCAGCGCCAGCATGTTCTGGACGGTTTCCTTGCCCAGGTAGTGGTCGATCCGGAACACCGACTCGGGCGGGAACACCGACTCGACCACCTGGTTGAGCTCACGGGCGCTCTTCAGGTCGTGGCCGAACGGCTTCTCGATCACCACCCGCCGCCACGAGCCGGGGACCTCGTCGGTCAGCCCGTGCTCGGACAGCTGCTGCACGACCTGCGGGAACAGGCCGGGCGGGATGGACAGGTAGAACGCGTGGTTGCCACCGGTACCGCGGGTCACGTCCAGCTCGTCGACGGTCTCCCGCAGCCGCTTGAACGCCTCGTCGTCGGTCAGATCGCCGGGCACGAACCGGAAGCCCTCGGCCAACTGCTGCCAGACCTCCTCGCGGAACGGCGTCCGGGCGTGCTCCTTGACCGAGTCGTGCACGACCTGGGCGAAGTCCTGATTGGTGTAGTCGCGCCGGGCGAACCCGACCAGAGCGAAACCGGGTGGCAGCAGCCCCCGGTTCGCCAGGTCGTAGACGGCCGGCATCAGCTTCTTGCGGGCCAGGTCGCCGGTGACACCGAAGATCACCAGGCTGCTGGGCCCGGCGATCCGGGGGAGCCGCCGGTCCTGCGGGTCCCGCAGTGGATTGACCGGGCCGGTCAGCTCTTCGTCGAGCTCAGCGGTCATCAGCCGCTTCCCTCCGAGGTTGTCTAGTTGCTGAATGAGGTTGTCTAGTTGCCGAGCAGAGACAGGAGTTGCTGTACGCCGCTCGCCGGGTCGGTCAGGTGGAGGCGCAGTACCGGACGGCCACGCTCGGCGAGAACGTTCGCGTCACCGGCTGCCTGCGCCGAGATCAGTGTGCCGAACGAGAAGGGGCGATCGGGGATCTCGACGTCCGTCGGGTGCGCCGCGGTGATCTGCAGGAACACGCCCTGCGGGTGGCCGCCCTTGTGGTACTGGCCGGTGGAGTGCAGGAACCGCGGACCCCAGCCGAAGGTCACCGGCCGGCCCGTGCGGGTCGCCAGTGCCGGACGAACGCCGATCAGCGAAGCGTCCCGCTCGGAGTCCAGGTACGCCATCACAGCCAGGTAGCCATCGGAGTCGAGCTTGCCCAGCAGTACGTCGACAGCGCCCTGCAGCGAGTCCACACCGTCCAGCAGCCCTTCCGAGCCACGAACCTCGACCACACCGTCAGTGAACGCCGCGGCCTCCGGCTCGGGCTGCGCGTCGAGCAGACCGCGAGCGGCCTTCTTCGCACTCTCGACATCCGGCTGGTTGAACGGGTCGATCCCCAGCAGGTATCCCGCGACCGCAGTGGCGACCTCCCAAAGCAGGAACTGACCACCCAGCGAGCCAGAAGTCAGAGCCGTCGGTACGCCGCTCGTCGCCTTCTCAGCCAGTAGCGCGTTGGTCAGGTCCGACGCCTCGCTCCGCAGCTCCGGCGCATTGGGCTCGACCGCGACCGGCAGCACACCGGTACCGTCCTTGCCGGTGCTCTCCGCGATCAACTGCTCGGCCCAGTCCGGGAAGCCGACGATGTCGGAGCCGTCAGCCGCGACGATCGCCTTGTCCCGCCCGGCACTCGCAGCCAGTACGGCGCCCAGCCACAACGCGGGGTTGTCAGTGGAGTCGGCCTGCAGCGCCGGCGCGGCCTCGGCAGCCTGGTCGAGCAGCTCCGCGATGTCCGCGCCCGCAAGCCCCGACGGGACCAGCCCGAAGGCCGTCAGCGCGCTGTAGCGGCCACCGACGTTGGGGTCGGCCAGGAACGTCTTGCGGTAGCCCTCGTCCGCCGAGAGCTTCTCGAACGGCGAACCCGGGTCGGTCACCACGACGACTCGCGACGCGGCGTCGATGCCGGCATCCGTGAACGCCTTGACGAACGCCCGCCGGTGGCTGTCGGTCTCGACCGTGCCGCCGGACTTGCTGGACACCACGATGACCGTCTTCTGCAGGTCGCCGCCCAGCGCCCGCGCGACCACGCTCGGGTCGGTCGAGTCCAGTACGACGAGCTCGACGCCGGCCGTCCGGGTGATCACCTCGGGAGCCAGTGACGAGCCGCCCATCCCGGACAGCACGATCCGGTCCAGGCCCTCGGACCGCAGGTCGGCCTGCAGCGCCTCGATCTCGGCCAGCAGCGGCCGCGAGGTCTCGTGCAGGTCGACCCAGCCGAGCCGGATCGACGCCTCGGGCTCGGCGTCGGGACCCCAGATGGTGGCGTCCTTGGCGGCGATCCGGGAGGCGATCTTCTCCGCCACCAGGCGGTCGACCACCTCGGCCCAGTCGCCGTTCTGCGTGGTTACGTTCGGAGTGGTCACTTGGCGGCACCCTTCAGGGCCGCGGTGACGGTGTCCTGCAGTTCCGACCAGGACGCGTCGAACTTGGCCACGCCCTCGTCCTCGAGCACCTGCACGACCTCGTCGTACGAGATGCCCAGCTTCTCCAGGTCGTCGATCACCTTGCGGTCGGCGGCGTAGTCGCCGCGGACCGTGTCGCCGGTGACCTCACTGTGCTCGGCGGCCGCCTTGATGGTTGCCTCCGGCATCGTGTTGACCACGCCCCGGGTGACCAGGTTGTCGACGTACAGGGTCGGCGGGTACGCCGGGTCCTTCACGCCGGTCGAGGCCCAGAGCGGCCGCTGCGGCTTCGCGCCGGCGGTCTCGATCTCGCGCCAGCGGTCGGAGGAGAAGATCTCCTCGTACGCCTCGAACGCGAGCCGGGCGTTGGCGATCGCCGCCTTGCCCTTCAGGGCTTTGGCCTCATCGGTGCCGATGGCATCGAGTCGCTTGTCCACCTCGGTGTCGACCCGGCTGACGAAGAACGACGCGACGCTGGCCAGCTTGGTCACGTCGTGCCCGTTCTCGATCGCCTTCTCCAGGCCGGACAGGAACGCATCGACGACGGCCTTGTAGCGGTCCAGCGAGAAGATCAGTGTCACGTTCACACTGATACCGGCGGCAAGTGTCTCGGTGATGGCCGGCAGGCCTTCCTTGGTCGCCGGGATCTTGACGAACACGTTCTCCCGGCCGACGGTCTCCCACAGCTCCTTGGCCTGGGCGATCGTCTTCTCGGTCTCCCGGGCCAGGCCGGGCTCGACCTCGATCGAGACCCGGCCGTCGACCGACTCGGAGTCGTCGTACACCGGCTTGAACAGGTCTGCGGCGTCCCGGACGTCATCGGTGGTGATGACCCGGATGGCCTCGTCGGTGGAAACCCCCTCGGCGGCCAGCCGGGACACCTGCTCGGCGTACGCATCGGCGTCGGAGATCGCCTTGGCGAAGATCGTCGGGTTGGTGGTCACCCCGCTGATGTACGAGTCGTGGATCAGCGTCGCCAGGCTGCCGCTGGTGAGCCGCTGCCGGGAGAGGTCGTCGAGCCAGATGGAGACACCCGCGTCGGCGAGTGCTTTCAAGCGATCGTTCATGTCCGAAGCCTCCGGATGTTCTGTTGTGGTGTTGTTCAGTTGCGCTCGTTGGTGGCGTCGGCGTTCGGGTCGGCGCTCACCGCCGGGTCGTCGCCGGGGCCGATCCCACCGGCCGGGCGACGCCCTGCCGGTACCCCGGAGCCGCCGAGATCCGCGGCGGCGGCGATGCTGTCCTTGGCGGCCTGGACGACGGCGGCGGCGGTGATGCCGAACTCGTCGTACAGAACCTTGTAGTCGGCGGAGGCGCCGAAGTGCTCCAGGCTCACGCTGCGGCCGGCGTCACCGACGATCTCGCGCCAGCCCAGCGCAATGCCGGCCTCGACCGAGACGCGGGCCCGGACCTGCGGCGGGATGACCGAGTCGCGGTAGGCGTCGTCCTGCTCGTCGAACCACTCGCGCGACACCATCGACACGACCCGGGCCTTGATGCCCTCGGCCGCCAGGGTGTTGCGGGCCTCGACGGCCAGTTGCACCTCGGAGCCGGTGCCGATCAGGACCACGTCCGGCGTGCCGTCGGTGTCGAGCAGCGTGTAGCCGCCCTTCTTCACGTTCTCCGTGGTGGCGAAACCGTCGGTGCCACGCGGGAACGTCGGCACGTTCTGCCGGGTCAGCGCCAGGCCGGCCGGGCGGTCGGTGTGCTCGAGGATCGCGGCCCACGCGGCCGCCGTCTCATTCGCGTCACCAGGCCGTACGACGTCCAGGCCGGGAATGGCCCGCAGCGCCGCCAGGTGCTCGATCGGCTGGTGGGTCGGACCGTCCTCGCCGAGGCCGATCGAGTCGTGCGTCCACACGTAGGTGACCGGGAGCTTCATCAGCGCGGCCAGCCGGACCGCCGGGCGCATGTAGTCGCTGAAGACCAGGAACGTACCGCCGTACGGGCGCGTGCCGCCGTGCAGCGCGATGCCGTTCAGGACCGAGCCCATGCCGTGCTCGCGGATGCCGAAGTGCAGCACCCGGCCGTACTCGTCGCCCTGGAACTCCTTGGTGGAGAACTCGGCCGGGATGAAGGACGGCTGGCCCTTCGGGGTGGTGTTGTTCGAACCGGCGAGGTCGGCCGAGCCGCCCCAGAGCTCCGGCATCTCGGGCGCCAGCTTGGACAGGACCTCGCCGGAGGCGGCGCGGGTCGCAACGCCCTTCGCGTCCGCGTCCCAGCTCGGCAGTACGTCCTTCCAGCCGGCCGGCAGCTCACGGCTCTCGAGTCGGGCGAACAGCTCGGCCCGCTCCGGCGACGCGGCCTTCCAGGCCTCGAAGCCGGTGTTCCACTCGTCCTGGAGGGCCTTGCCGCGCTCGATGGCCTTGCGGGTGTGCTCGATCACCTCGTCGGCGACCGCGAAGTCCTGCTCCGGGTTCCAGCCGAGCACCTTCTTGGTCGCGGCGACCTCCTCGGCGCCGAGTGCGGAGCCGTGGATCTTGCCGGTGTTCTGCTTGTTCGGGGCCGGCCAGCCGATGATCGTGTGCAGCCGGATGAAGCTCGGCCTGTCGGTGACCGCCTTCGCCTCTTCGAGAGCGTCGTACAGGGCCTGCACGTTCTCCTCGTAGCCGGTGCCGCCGTTCGTCCAGTCGACGTCCTGGACGTGCCAGCCGTACGCCGCGTAGCGGGCCGCCACGTCCTCGGAGAACGCGATGTCGGTGTCGTCCTCGATCGAGATCTTGTTGGCGTCGTAGATCACCGTGAGGTTGCCGAGCTTCTGGTGGCCGGCCAGCGAGGAGGCCTCGGCCGAGACGCCCTCCTCCAGGTCGCCGTCGGAGGCGATCACGTAGATCTGGTGGTCGAACAGGCTCTCGCCCTTCGCCGTCTCCGGGTCGAACAGGCCGCGCTCACGCCGGGCCGCCATCGCCATCCCGACCGCGTTGCCGACACCCTGGCCGAGCGGGCCGGTGGTGGTCTCGACTCCCTTGGTGTGGCCGTGCTCCGGGTGGCCCGGGGTCAGGCTGCCCCAGGTGCGCAGCGCCTTCAGGTCGTCCAGCTCCAGGCCGAAGCCGGCCAGGTACAGCTGGATGTACAGGGTGAGACTGGAGTGACCGGCCGAGAGCACGAACCGGTCGCGACCGGCCCAGGTCGGGTCGGCCGGGTTGTGCCGCATCACCTTCTGGAACAGCAGGTACGCCGCCGGAGCCAGGCTCATCGCCGTACCGGGGTGGCCGTTGCCGACCTTCTCGACCGCGTCCATCGCGAGTACCCGCACGGTGTCGACCGCGCGCTGGTCGAGCTCGGTCCATTCAAGCTTGGGGCTGGTCTTCTCCGTCACGCCGGCGGCGCTCCTCTCGATGGCTGCGAAAACTCCGTCTGGTCAGCGTCGAGGGGATCGCTCCGCGACCTACCGGCCGGTCACGATCGCGCCCCCGCGCGTCACCGTGAGCGAGCCTACTCGCCCGGGCCTTCAGCGCCTTCCACAGACTCGGAACCCGGACAACGCGGTGCTTGTTCCCGACGTCTGCAACGTCACACGAATGACTCGCCCAGGGGGGTGGCGAGACCCTCCTACGGGGCGTCGTAGACTGTCGAACCGTCAGCGCCGGGAGCCTCCGGCGTCAACCCATTGAGTTCGAGGTGTTCGTGACGGCCGTCGACCCGCGTCCAGCCGCGACGACGTCGTACCCGACGCCGCTGCCGGACGGTGCTGCTGTTCTGAGTCCGTCGGTGCGCGACGTGGTGAAGGCGTACGTCGGTCTGACCAAGCCACGCATCATCGAGCTGCTGCTGATCACCACGGTGCCGGTGATGTTCCTGGCCGCCGGGGGAGTGCCCGGCCTCGGTGTCGTCGCGGCCACGCTGGTCGGCGGGATCCTCGCCGCCGGCAGCGCGAACACGATCAACTGCGTGCTCGACCGCGACATCGACGAGCAGATGCGCCGGACCCGCCGCCGCCCGCTGCCCCGGCACGCGGTCAGCCCTCGCTCGGCGACGATCTTCGGCATCGTTCTCGGCGTCCTGGCCACGCTCGAGCTCGGGTTCTTCGTGAACTGGCTGTCGTCGATCCTGGCGCTCGCGGCGAACGCCTTCTACGTGTTCGGCTACACGATGGTGCTGAAGCGCCGGACCGTGCAGAACATCGTCTGGGGCGGGATCGCGGGCTGCTTCCCGACGCTGATCGGCTGGACCGCGGTCACCAACGAGCTGGCCTGGACGCCGTTCGTGCTGTTCCTGGTCGTCTTCTTCTGGACGCCGCCGCACACCTGGGCGCTGGCCATGCGCTACCGGGAGGACTACGCGTCGGTCGACGTACCGATGCTGCCCGTGGTCGCCACCCCGGTCGCCACCGCCCGCCAGATCCTGGCGTACTCGGTCGTCATGGTGATCACCTCGATCGCGCTGTGGCCGATCGCCGACACCGGCTACGTGTACCCGCTGGCCGCGATCGCCCTCGGCATCGTGTTCCTCCGCGAGGCCCGCGCGCTCCTGCTCCGCGCCCACACCGGCGCCGAAGGCGCGGCCCTCCGCCCGATGCGCCTGTTCCACTTCTCCAACATCTACCTGGCCCTCCTCTTCATCGCCGCGGCGATCGACCCCCTGCTGCACTGACCGCTTCCAGCACACCGGTACGCCGATCCACTTGAGGTGACCGTCGCGTCGCGTTCGGCGGTCGTCGTGGTGCGGGCTGCGGTACGGCGGCTGTCGTGGTGCGGGCCGCGGTAAGGCGACTTGCGGTTGACGGGTGCTCAGTAAGGCGACTCGTCGTTGTCGCGTGCTGCGAGAAGGCGACTGTGGTTGTCGGGTGCTGCGAGATGGCGACTGTGGTGTCGCGGCTCCGGGCTGCGTGATCGTGCTGGTCGTGGTGGTGTGCGTCAAGGGCGCCTTCGGCGTCC
>NZ_JBBCBQ010000013.1:0-213716 GCF_037203805.1 Kribbella sp. CCNWLW201
CGCCGATGGTACTGCGACCGGGAGGTCGTGGGAGAGTAGGACGCCGCCGGACATTCACACTGTTAAAGCCCACCCCCAACGGGGTGGGCTTTAACAATTCCCCAGGCAACCTTTCCCCGGCCCGGCCACGGCGCCACACGCAGTGGCGGCCGAGGTGGCTCGGCATGCCCTCACGCCGTTCCAGACGCTTGTATCTGACCCACACATCTCCTGCGCCGGCCCGCGGTCCCACACATCTCCTTGCGCCGGCCCACGGACCCGCACACCTCCACGCGCGGCACGCGGGCCGCAGGGCGAACGGACCTACCAGCGTTCTTGCCTGGACGGTTGCTAGCCAGCGGCCGGTCACAGGCCTGGAGACCGCTCATCGCCGCCCAGAACCGGCAAGCGCTCGCATCCGTGTGCACAGCACTCCATGCGTCTCACCGTCGACGGACCCGGCTTGGTCCTGTCAGGCCCGAGCACCTACGTGGCAGCGCTCGTCCTGGCCCGCACATCTTCACCACCGGCCACCGTCGTGCCGGAGCACGTCTACGTCGGCGTAGCTCCGGTCCGGCTGAGGCTCAGGTAACCCCACTCGGTGTGAGCGGGGCTGTTCGTTGTGTGGGTGGTGGGTTCCGCCTGGGGTGCGTGAGCACCTGGATGTCTTGGGGCGGGGCTTGCGGCGGTACCTTAGTCCTTTGTCCGTGTGCTGCAGATGGCTGCAGCACAGCTGCTCGATCGAGCTACAGCATCTTAGGAGTCAACGTGGCGACGCCACCTCGCAATCCTCGCTCCGGTTCCGGGGACCGTCGCGGTTCCTCCGGAGGCGGCGGCCGTTCCGGTCGCGACGGTGGAGGGCGCTCGGGCTCCGGTGGCTCAAGCTTCGGTGGAGACCGGTCGGGCTCCAGCGGACGTTCCGGGTTCGGCGGCGGACGGTCCGGCTCGAGTACGGGCGGCTCCGGCGGCGGAGGGCGCTCTGGAGGTGCCGGCGGCCGCGCGGGTTCTGGCGGCGGTCGGGCGTCTGGTGGGCCTCGCGGTGCGTCCAGCCGGGGTGACAGCCCGCGGACGGGTGCGCCGCGGAGTGGTGGTGCGCGCTCCGGTGGGTCGTACCGTGACGATCGCGACGACAACCGGCGTGGCTTCGCCGGTTCCGGTCGGGACGACAAGTCCGGTCGGGATCCGTTTGGCGGTCAGATGTCCCGTGGAGACCGCGACGATCGCGGCGGACGTGGGGCCGGCCGTGACGACCGTCCCGGCGGCTACCGACGTACCGACAGCCGTGACGACCGCTCAGGCGGCAACCGCGGAGACTCCCGGCGCGACGACCGCGCGGGCTCTAGCGGCGGCTACCGGCGTGATGACCGGGCTGGCCGTGATGACCGGGGCGGTCGCGACGACCGCGCGGGCTCCGGCGGCGGTTACCGGCGTGACGACCGCGCTGGCCGTGATGACCGCGGTGGTCGCGACGACCGCGCGGGCTCCGGTGGCGGCTATCGGCGCGACGAGCGCGGTGGACGTGACGACCGCGCCAGTTCAAGCGGTGGTTACCGCCGCGATGAGCGCGGTGGCCGTGACGACCGCACGGGTTCGGGCGGTGGTTACCGGCGTGATGACCGGGGTGGGCGTGACGATCGCGCGGGCTCCGGTGGTGGTTTCCGGCGGGACGATCGCGGTGGGCGTGATGACCGTGCGGGTTCGGGCGGTGGCTATCGGCGTGATGAGCGTGGCGGTCGGGATGAGCGGCAGCGGGATGAGCGGTCGGGCGGGCGTGGTGAGCGGCGGGACGGGTTCCGTGCGGACCGGGGTTCGGCGCCGGGGCGTGGGGAGCGCGGGGCGTTTCGGCGGGACGAGCGCGGTGCTGACTCGCGTGGCGGTGATCGGTCCGGCCCGCGGCGGGATGAGCGGGGCGGTCGGGACGAGCGTGCTGGTGGGCGCGGAGGATTCCGCCGAGATGATCGGGGCGGGGCTCGGCGGGTAGACCGCGACGAGGAGAAGGCCGGGCCGCGTCGGGATGACCCGGCGATTCCGGAAGGGATCACCGGGGCCGAGCTGGACCGGTCGGTGAAGGCCGAGCTGCGGTCGTTGCCGCGCGGGCTGGCGGACCTGGTCGCACAGCACCTGGTCGCGTCGGGTCGGTTCCTCGACGACGAGCCGGAGCGGGCGTACCTGCACGCCCGGACGGCGCGCCGGTTGGCTGCGCGACTTGGCGGCGTACGGGAGGCTGTGGCGATCACGGCGTACCTGGCCGAGCACTACGACGAGGCGCTAACAGAGTTCCGGGCAGTACGGCGGATGACCGGGAACCACGAGGTGCTCGCGATGATGGCCGACTGCGAGCGGGCGCTCGGGCGGCCCGAGAAGGCGCTGACGCTGGCGCAGGACAAGCACGTCCGCGACCTGTCGGAGGCGACGCAGGTCGAGCTGCTGATCGTCGCGGCCGGGGCACGGCGCGACATGGGGCAGACGGCGGCTGCGATTCAGACGCTCGAGGTGCCGGAGCTGACCAAGCGCACCCGCGCCGAGTGGTTGCCGCGGCTGCGATACGCGTACGCCGACGCCCTCGAGGAAGCCGGTCGTAAGGACGACGCGCTGATCTGGTTCCACCGCGCCGCCGGTGCCGACGGCGACGGCTCCACCGGAGCCGCCGAACGCGCCGCCGAACTCGAAGGCCTCGAGTTCACCGACCTCGACGAAGACGACTACGACGAGGACGACGAGCCGTACGACGCCCAGCCCGGCGACCAACTCGACGAGGTGTACGACGACCAAGTCGGCGACTCGAACGACGCCGACCTCGACGACGAGGCAGTCACCGCGGAGCTCGAGGACGCGGCGGACGCTGCGAACCTCGAGGACAAGGCTGAGACCGCGGACCTCGCGGACGCCGCGGAGCTCGAGGACGAGGCGGATGCTGCGGAGGTCGACGACGCGGAGACCGACGACGAGGCTGCGGAGCTCGAGGACGACGAGGAGCCTGCGGAACTCAAGGGTGACGTGGACGACTTGATTGTTGACGACGCGCTGGACGGCGAGGTCGAGCCGCCCGCCGCTAAGCCGGAGGACTGACAGCCGGTACGCGCTTGGCACGATCCGCCGGCGGAAGCGGCCCCGGCGGATGACGTGTGCGCGGGTGCATCTCAGGCGACCGGCGGGTTGTGGTGGCGCGTTCCCGCGGCTTGGCGCCGTGACAGCGGGGCGGGCTTGTGGTGCGCCCACTGCGGTCCTTGGGGTGGCTGAGCCGTGCCAGTGGCTGGTGCGTGCGCAGGTGCGTGGCCAGGTGGCTGGCGGGGTGGTCTGGGGGTGGACTCGGGCAGGCCGTGCGTGTGTTGCTGGTGTGGCCGCTCCGGACCGCGTACGCGATGGCCGCCGTACTAGCGGCTAACGGTGTGCAGGAGCCGCTGTACGCGCGCTGACGGGGTGTGCGGGGTGGTGGCGCGCGGGTGGGGGCGGTGTTCATTTGTTGCGGGGAGAATGGGGCGATGGTGGAGAGCTTGGGTTGGAGTGGGGCGTTGTCGGCGGAGGCTCCTGTTGGGGTGTTGGTGGTCAACGCGCTGACGAGGGGGACCAGCCGGCTCCAGGGCGCCGTTCTCATGGTCGAGAAGGCTGAGGATGACGCGATCCACCAGGTGCGGGTGTCGTGCCGGCGGTTGCGGAGTGATCTGAAGCTGTTCCGGAAGCTCCTGGCGGGGGACTGGGCGCAGGACCTTCGGACTGACCTTGCCGCGCTGGCCGATGCCTGCGGAGAGGCTCGTGACCTCGAGGTGATCGCCGCGCTCGTGCGGGAGACCGCCAACAGCGAGGACGACCAGGAGCACGTCGAGACCATCCTCACGACGCTCACGGTCGGACTGGACCGGGCAGCTGCTCGATCGGCAGAGGTAGTGACTGGCGAGAGTACGGCGGCGCTCATCCAGACGCTGGAAGCAGTTGCTGCGTCCCCGCTCCTCAAACCGAAGGCCAAGAAGCCCTGTGGCGAGGTGCTGCCGCAGCTGCTGGACGCGGCTAACCGCACGTTCACTCAGCAGGCTGACAAGCTCAAGCCGTGGACCGTCGACGACGACTGGCACGAGGTACGGCTGCTGGCCAAGCGAGTCCGGTACGCCGCCGACACCAGTGCCGCCGTACTCGGGGATGAGGCCAAGGAGACTGCCAGCCACGCCGCCAAGTACCAGGAGCTACTCGGCCAGCATCAGGACCACTGTGCCGCCGCGGACGCGCTGACCGCGATGGCCAGGGAAGCGGCTGCGCAGGACGACCCAGAGCTGTCGTTCACTCTCGGACGGCTCACTGAGCGCCACCGCGCTGCCCGCAAGCCCCTGCGCGAGGAGTTCCTCAGCCTGTACCACCGGCCCTAGCCGCTCAGAGCGTCCGGAACAACAGCCCCACCCGCGGCTTGGGGCCGAACGATGTGGCCTTCTGCGGCAGTACGACGCCCTGCACGGCTGAACGCAGTACCTGGTCCATCCGGGGCGCGGCAAGCTCCACAACAGCCTGCTGAGGTCCAGCCAGGGCCAGTGCGTCGGCCAGCGCGTGGTGGAAGGTGATCTCCACCTCTACAACGCCCCACGCCGGCAGCAGCACGTCATGCAGCAGTGAGACCGTCGGAGCCTCTTGACCGCGGGTAGAGCGCAGTGTCACCCAGTCGGTCCCGTCAGTCACCGCGATCCGGTCCGGTACGTGGTGTACCCGACCCGGCAGCACCTGCCAGCCTTCCGGCGTACGGGAGGAGACAGTGGCCAAGTCCAGTCCCGGTATGACGCGGTGGATCGGGTCCAGCGTGAGTGGGTGGCGGTTGTAGTCGACCAGCATCGCCAGACCGACCCCACTGCCCGATCGACCGGATTCGCGCCGTTGTCGCTCCAAGTAGGCGGCGTACCGGTGGTGCCCGTCCGCGATCAGCGCCTGGTGGTTGGCCAGCTCGGCAGCGATCATCGCCAGCGTCGAAGGGTCGTCGACCCGCCAGATGCGGTGGTGCGCCCCGTTGTACGTGTCAGCCACGACCCACGGCTCACCTGCACGTGCGTTGTCGACGACATCGCTGGCCGCTCCACCATCGCCGTACGCGAGCAGGATGGGCTCCAGGTCGGCGTCGGTCGCCTCCATCAATTCGAGCCGGTCGTCGACCCAGTGCGGCATCACGTCCTCGTGCGGCAGCACCACTTGCCGGGCCGGGTCCAGGCCGAGTAGGCCGACCAGTCCGCACAGTACGGCGTTGCCCAGTTGCTGCTCGTAGACGTACAGCGCTGGCCGCTCGTCCTGGATCACCACACCGGCCCGTTGCCACTCCGCGAGTCGCCGGGCTGGTTCGTCGTACCGGCTGGGACCGAGCTCCGGATCGCGTGGAAGGATGAGCCTCACCATGTTGTGCAGATCAGAGTCAGTCAGCCGCCGGACGATGGCGGGTTCCAGTACGTCGTACGGCGGAGACGTGACGGCGCCGAGCGCGCTCACCTTGCCGGCCACGAACCGCCAGGCGCGCAACGGTTCGAGCCGCAACACGCTCCCGTTCGGTTCTGGCCCGCTTGCTGGCATGGGCGGCATCGTACGGGGGGAAGCATGAGCACGGCATCAACGACGCCCGCACCACTCTCGGCGTGTGACGAACCGCTCGCCAGCCGGTACGACGTCGCGCTGCTCGACCTCGACGGGGTCGTGTACGTGGGTCCGGACCCGGTGCCGGATGCGCCGGAGAACCTGCGCAAGGCGGCCAAGGAGGGCCTGCGGATCGGCTACATCACCAACAACGCGAGCCGGCCGGCGCGGATCGTCGCCGAGCACCTCGCGTCGTTCGGGCTCGATGTGACCGCCGACGACGTGGTGACCTCCGCGCAGGCGGCGGCGAAGCTGATCGCGAGCGAGTTCCCGAAGGGGTCGCCGGTGCTCGTGGTCGGCGGTGAAGGGCTGACGTCGGCGCTGGAGGAGTACGGGCTGAACCCAGTGCGGACCAGCGACGCGCACCCGGTGGCCGTCGTCCAAGGGTTTCACCCGGACGTGAACTGGGTGATGCTCGCGGACGGCGCGCACGCGATCAACGAGGGCGCGAAGTGGTACGCGACCAACCTGGACCTGACGATCCCGACAGCTGCGGGTATGGCACCGGGGAATGGCACGCTGGTGCAGGCGATCCGGGCCGCCGTCGAGGTGGATCCGATCGTGGCCGGGAAGCCGGAACGGCCGCTGCTGGAGACGAGTATCGAGCGGCTCAACGCCGAACGGCCGTTGATGATCGGCGACCGGCTGGACTCCGACATCGAAGGTGCGAACGCGGTCGGGATCGCGAGTCTCTGGGTGGCGACCGGCGTACACGACGCGCACGATCTCGCGCGGGCACCGAAGAACCAGCGGCCGACGTACATCGCGGCCGACCTGGGGGCGCTGGCGGAGAAGCAGCCGGGCGTGACGGTCGAGGGCTCGCGGCACACGTGTGAGGGGTGGACCGCGGAGGTCGCCAACAACGCGGTGAGCGTGAAGGGCGAGGGATCGTCGTACGACGGTCTGCGCGCGATCCTTTCCGCGGTGTGGGCCGCGGTCGACGCTCCGGTCAAGCCGACCGCGAAGACCGCCAAGAGCGCCGGCCGAGGCCGCCGCCCCCTCCCCAAGCCCGCCCCGACCCCCGGGTCCATCGCCATCGACGCCGCCCTCCACCGCATCGGCCTCGACACCTAAGGCGCTGCCCTCTCACGTCAGCGGTTGCCCACTCGGATCGGGGGTTGCCCCCTCGGATTCCGAACAGGCAACCCCCGAGCTCGGGGGATATCCACTCAGATCGGGGGTTGCCTCTTTCAGATGAGGGGGTTGCCTTCGCGGGTCGGGGTTGCCCACTGAGAATCTGAGTGGGCAACCCCCGAGCCGGGTGGATATCCCCTCGGGTGGTGGGTTCTCTGCTCGGACATGGATGGAGAACCCTGGGGGTGGAGGGTTATCCCCTCGAATGCGGGGTGGCCGGTCGGGCGGTCGGCGGGTGGGGTCGGAGTGTGGGCGGTGGGGGTGGGTGGTATTGCGGGGGCGAGGCGATACCGTTGCTGGAACGAAGCGAGGAGGCAGTCATGGTGATGGACGCACTGCGCGGCTACATACAACTGGCGAACGGGCTGACCGAGGTGACGAAGCAGCGGGCCGAGGCGGCGGCGAAGGCGTTGCTGCAGCAGACCGGTGCGGACAAGCTGACGTCCGGCGTGACCGCCAAGGTGAGCGACCTGGCCGACGAGATCGTTGCCACCAGCAAGAGCAACCGTCAACTGCTGCAGGCGATCGTGACGAACGAGGTCGAGGGCGCGGTCGCGCGGCTCGGGTTCGTCCGGTCCGAGGAGGTCGCTGCGCTGACCCGGCGGGTCCAGACGCTGGAGAGTGAGCTGGCCGAGGCGCGTGCCGCGACGGCTGCTCCGGCGGCTCCGGCTGGGGACGTGCTTGCGGAGGCGGCGCCGGCGAAGAAGGCTGCGGCGAAGAAGTCGGCTGCCAAGAAGGCTGCGAAGAAGGCGCCGGCGAAGAAGGTTGCCGCGAAGAACGCGCCGGCCAAGAAGACGGCGGCCAAGAAGACGGCTACGGCGAAGAAGGCTTGATGTGACCGAGCACCCTGGCGAGCAGTTCCCACCGGACGTCGACCCCGACGTCGAGCCGGGCTTCGATCCCTACCCGCCCGAGGAAACCCCCCAAGCCCCCGACTACGACACCGAACCCGCCCCCCAAACCGTCACCCCCGAACAACCACACGCCACAACCGCCGACCAACCGTACGGCGGAACCGCCGACGAGCCGGTGGCGGAAGAAGTCCGCACGTACGGCGGAAACACCGCTGAGCAGTCGTACGGGGGCGCCGCTGCCGACCAGTCGCATGGCCAAGCGTCCGGCGACTCGTACGACGGGGTCGCCGACGAGCCGGCGGTGGGGACGGAAGCCGTGCACACGTACGGCGGAGGTTCCACTGAGCAGTCGTACGACGTGGGCGCTGCTGAGCAGCCGGATGGCGAGGAAGCCGGTCGGGTTGCTGGTGAGGCGTATGGCGAAGGTGCGGAAGAGGTAGACACCGAGGCGGTGTTTGAGGCGTCGTTGGGGGAGGTGTCTGCGGCCGAGGGGGAGGCCGAGGTGGACACCGACGCAGGTGGGGAGTTGGTGGGTGGGCATGTGGATCCGGCTGAGGTGGAGTTTGGGCCGGAGTTTGCTCGGGCGCCGGGGGAGGAGCATGAGCATTCCTTTGTGGCCGAGTCTGCTGCGGCTGAGCCTGGCGTGGGCGAGCAGGAGGTGGCTGACGAAAGCGGCTCCGAGGACTCGGTGAACGACTCCGGCGATGATGACCCGACCGCGGACGCCGTACCCGGGTTCGCGGCGGCGGAGGTGCCTGACGAGGAGCGGGCTCATCCGTTGGTGGAGGAGACTATGGGGCGGTTGGATGAGTTGCGGGATCGGCCGGTGGGGGAGCATGTGGAGGTTTACGCCGATCTGCATGAGCGATTGCAGAGTGCTTTGGTGGAGGCGGACGCCGATCCCGGTGACCGGGGTTAGACGGAAGTTCTGAGTGGCCAAGGGAGTCAAGCGGTCGCGGCTCGACGCCGAGCTGGTACGACGGGGCCTGGCCAGGTCCCGTGAGCACGCGAGCGAGCTGATCGCCGCCGGCAAGGTGAAGGTCTCGGGCACGGTCGCCAGCAAGCCCGCGACCGGTGTCGGCATCGACGCGGCGATCGTCGTCGACGTCTCCGAGACGGACGATCCCGGGTATGCGAGTCGCGGTGCGCACAAGTTGATCGGGGCCCTCGAGGCGTTCCCCGGCGTCCAGGTCAAGGGACGCCAGGCGTTGGACGCGGGTGCGTCGACCGGCGGGTTCACCGACGTACTGCTGCGCAACGAAGCGGCCCATGTGATCGCGGTCGATGTCGGGTACGGCCAGTTGGTGTGGTCGTTGCAGACCGACGAACGTGTCACGGTGATGGACCGGACCAACGTCCGTACGCTCACCCTCGAGGACATCGGCGGTGAACCGGTTGATCTCGTCGTCTCCGACCTCAGCTTCATCTCGCTCACGCTCGTCCTTACGGCGCTGATCGGGGTGGTGAAACCCGACGGCGATCTGGTGCTGATGGTCAAACCGCAGTTCGAGGTCGGCAAGGAGCGGCTCGGCAAGGGCGGCGTCGTCCGCGATCCGGAGCTGCGCGCCGACGCGGTGCGGGGAGTGGCGGCCAAGGCGGCCGAGCTGGGCTGGGGTGTGGAGGGTGTCGCCGCGAGCCCGTTGCCTGGTCCGTCAGGAAATGTCGAATACTTCCTGTGGATACGCCGATCAGCACCGCCTCTCGATGAGACGATGCTCCAGACCGCCATCGAGAGCGGTCCCCAGTGAGAGGCGGGGTCTGACGTGGGTGAGCACGAGCCGCGGCGCGTGCTGCTGGTGACGCACACCGGGCGGGAGCAGGCGGTCGAGGTGGCGCGCGACGCGCACCGGCTGCTGACCGACGCCGGGATGCAGGTCCGGTTGCTCGCCGACGAGGCCGAGGCGCTGAAGCTCGATCCCGTGGAGCTCGTCGACGATCACGAGAAGGCGGCGCTGGATGTCGAGCTGATCATGGTGCTCGGCGGCGACGGCTCGATCCTGCGCGGTGCCGAGCTGGCCCGTCCGCACGGTACGCCGGTGCTCGGGGTGAACCTCGGTCACGTCGGGTTCCTGGCCGAGGCCGAGGTGGACGACCTGGAGCGGATCGTCCAGGTGGTGGTCGATCGCAGTTACAAGGTCGAGGAGCGGATGACGCTCGCGGTCGACGTACGGCTGGACGGCGAGCTGATCTTCGACACCTGGGCGCTGAACGAGGCGAGTGTGGAGAAGGCGGCCCGCGAGCGGATGCTCGAGGTGATGGTCGAGGTGGACGACCGGCCGCTGTCCCGGTGGGGTTGTGACGGGGTCGTGGTGGCCACGCCGACGGGCAGTACGGCGTACTCGTTCTCGGCCGGTGGTCCGATCGTCTGGCCGGAGGTCGAGGCGATCCTGATGGTGCCGCTGAGCGCACATGCGTTGTTCTCCCGGCCGATCGTGGTGGCGCCGACGTCGCAGCTGTCGATCGAGCTGGTGCCGTCGTGGCACGGTCGCGGCGTGCTGTGGTGTGACGGCCGCCGGATGGTCGAGGTGCCGCCGGGTGCCGAGATCCAGGTCCGGCGCGGCAACCGGCCGGTCCGGCTGGCGCGGGCGCACGAGGCGCCGTTCACCGATCGGCTGGTGGCGAAGTTCGACCTCCCGGTGCTCGGCTGGCGCGGCGCCGCCGAGCGCAAAAGAAACGGCGACGCCAACCGCAACAACAACGGAAACGGTCAACGCAACCGACAACAGGAGACCTAGACATGCTCTCGGAGATCCGCATCACCGGGTTGGGCGTGATCGAGGACGCGACGCTGGACCTCGATCCGGGGTTCACCGCGGTCACCGGCGAGACCGGTGCCGGTAAGACGATGGTCGTGACCGGTGTGAACATGCTGCTCGGCGGCCGCGCCGACAGCGGCCTGGTCCGCCACGGCACCCGTCGGGCCCGGGTCGAGGGCCGTGCCAGCGCCGTACCGAAGGCGATCGTGCAACAGGCCGAGGACCGCGGCGGCGAGCTGGACGACGACGAGCTGCTGATCGCGCGCGAGCTCTCCTCCGAGGGCCGCTCTCGCGCGTTCCTCGGCGGCGCGTCCGTTCCGGTGTCCGTGCTGGCCGAGGTGTCCGGCGACCTGGTCGCGATCCACGGCCAAGCCGAACAGTGGCGACTCCTTCAACCGTCGCGACAGCGCGAGACCCTCGACACCTTCGCCGGGAAGCCGGTGCTCGTCCCGCTGCAGGAGTACGTCGCCGCCTACAAGCGGCACCGTGAGGTCGAAGCCGAGCTGACCGAGCTGACCACCCGTCAGCGCGATCGCCTCGCCGAGGCGGATCTGCTCCGGTTCGGGCTCGACGAGGTCGCGAAGGCCGAGCCGCTACCGGGCGAGGACGCCGAGCTGGCCGCCGAGGAGGACCGCCTCGCGTACGCCGACGGTCTGCGTACGGCGGCCACCACGGCAGCCGACGCGCTGACCGCGGAGGATCTGGATTCCACCAGGCCCAACGACGTACTCGGGCTGCTCTCGCTCGCCAAGCAGGTCTTGGATGCCGAGCGCCAGCATGACCCCAAGCTGGCCGAGCTCGCGGATCGAGCCGGTGAGCTCGGGTACCTCGCCGCCGATCTGGCCGGCGAGCTTTCGTCGTACGCCGCTGACGTCGACACCGACCCGGCACGCCTAGCCGTCGTGAGCGAACGGCGGTCGCTGCTGACCGGCCTCGTCCGCAAGTACGGCGCTGAAGAGGGCACCGTGGACGAGGTGCTCGACTGGGTGAAGCGGTCGGCGGATCGGCTGGCCGAGCTGGACGGAAGTGACGAGCGGGTCGAGCACCTGACCGCCGAGCTGGCCGAGCTGGACGCGAAACTCGCCGATCTTGGAAAGCAGATCCGGGCGGCGCGCCAGGAGGCAGCAGAGCGACTGAGTGTCGCCGTGTCGGAAGAGCTGACCGGTCTGGCGATGCCGCACGCGAAGTTGTCGATCGAGGTGCACGAGACCACGGCCGGCCCGTTCGGAATCGACGAGATCGAGTTCTGCTTCGCGGCGAACCCGGGCAGCCCGGCACGCCCGCTGCAGAAGGCGGCGTCCGGCGGTGAGCTCTCCCGGGTGATGCTCGCGCTCGAGGTGATCCTGTCCGACACACATCCGGTGCCGACGCTGGTGTTCGACGAGATCGACGCCGGGATCGGCGGCCGGGCCGCGGTCGAGGTGGGCAAGCGGCTGGCCCGGCTGGCCGAGAAGACCCAGGTGATCGTGGTGACGCACCTGCCCCAGGTGGCCGCGTTCGCGGACCGTCACGCCGTCGTACTGAAGAGCGACGACGGATCCGTCACCACCAGCGGCCTGGTCGCGCTCGACGACGACGCGCGGTTGAAGGAGCTGTCCCGGATGATGGCCGGCCTGGAGAACTCCGATGCCGCCCAGGCCCATGCCGAGGAGTTGCTCGCGCTCGCCGCGGAGCGTCACAAACCACGCAGGAAGGGTCGTTCGAAAGGATGATTTGACGCACAGTGACTGTGGTTTCTGTGCGTGAACAAGACCCCCGCCGGGTAAATGAACCGGGAGAGGGCTCTTGACATGGCAGGATGAGAGCGCGATGAAACTGCCCAGCCTGCGAAGAGCACGTCCCACTGAACTGCCCGGCATCGCCGGCGTGGTCCGGCTCGATCGCCGTACCAAGAACCTCACCAAGCGGCTGAAACCGGGCGAGATCGCGGTCATCGACCATGTCGACCTGGACCGGGTCAGCGCCGAGGCGCTGGTCGACTGCCGGGTCGCCGCGGTGGTGAACGTGGCCGACTCGATCAGCGGCCGCTACCCGAACCTCGGTCCGGAGATCCTCGTCGAGGCGGGCATCCCGCTGGTCGACGGGGTCGGCCGCGAGGTGTTCTCGATCCTGCACGAGGGCGAGCGGGTCCGGCTGAACGAGGGCTCGTTGTACCGGGGCGAGGAGGTCGTCGCCAAGGGCGTCACGCAGGACAGCACGACCGTCGCTGAGCTGATGGACGACGCGCGGTCCGGCCTGTCCACCCAGCTGGAGGCGTTCACCGCCAACACGCTGGAGTACCTGCGCCGCGAACGCGATCTGCTTCTCGACGGTGTCGGCGTACCGGACATCCACACGCCGATGGAAGGCAAGCACGTCCTGATCGTGGTCCGCGGGTACGACTACCGCGAGGACCTGGTCGCGTTGCGGTCGTACATCCGCGAGTACCGGCCGGTGCTGATCGGTGTCGACGGCGGCGCGGACGCACTGGTGGAGAACGGCTACGTCCCGGACCTGATCGTCGGTGACATGGACTCGGTCAAGGACGAGACGCTGAAGAGCGGCGCCGAGGTGGTCGTGCACGCGTACCGTGACGGCCGCGCGCCGGGCTCGGAGCGGTTGGAGCGGCTCGGCGTGGAGTCGATCGAGTTCCCGGCCGCCGGCACCAGCGAGGACGTCGCGATGCTGCTGGCCGACTCCAAGGGTGCCTCGCTGATCGTCGCGGTCGGCACTCACAACTCGCTGGTCGAGTTTCTCGACAAGGGGCGCGCCGGGATGGCGAGCACCTTCATCACCCGCTTGCGCGTCGGTGCCAAGCTGGTGGACGCCAAGGGTGTCGGCCGGCTGTACCGCAGCCGGGTGTCGACGCTCCAGGTGGTCGCGCTGGCCGCGGCCGGCCTGTTCGCACTCGGCATGGCGTTGGTCGCGATCGGCGCCGACGACGTGCTCTGGTCGATCCTGCGGGCGCGCTGGAGCGACTTCGTCTACTGGATCCGGGAGCTGTTCACGTGATCGACTTTCGCTACCACATCGTCTCGATCGTGGCGATCTTCTTCGCCCTGGGCGCCGGTGTGGTGCTGGGCGCCGGCCCGCTGAAGGGCACTGGCAGCGAGCTCGTCGCGAGTCAGGCCGAGCGGGACCGGCAGCAGCTCGCCGAGACCCGGGACCAGCTGACCGACGCGAAGACGCTGGACAAGTACCGCGACGACTACGTCGCCAAGGTCACCGCCGGGCTGACCAACGGCAAGCTGACCGGTAAGAAGATCGTCGTCGTCACCATGCCGGGCGCCGACGGCGACCTGGCCAACACGCTGACCGAGGAGCTGCAGACGGCCGGCGGCCAGGTCACCACCCGGGTCGCGCTGGACAGCAAGTTGTTCGACGCCGGTCAGCGCCAGCTGGTCGAGCAGCTCGTCAACGAGCTCGTCATCGCCGACATCGACATCCCCGCCGACAGTACGACGTACCAGCGGGCCGGACTGATCCTGGCCCGCGGACTCGCGGCCAAGGAAGAGGGCAAGACCGCCGACGGCGAGTCGACCAAGATCCTCAGCGGTCTGGCCGGGTCGAAGCTGCTGGCGCTCAAGCCGTCGCAGATCAAGGACCGGGCCAGCCTGATCCTGGTGGTGGCCGCGAAGCCCCCGACCCCGGTGCCGGACAACTCGTCGTACAGCGACTCGGTGGACTTCATCGAGGGCCTGGACCAAGGCAGCGGCGGGGTCGTGGTGGCGGGTACGCCGGTGACGGCGAAGGACGGCGGTCTGCTCAAGGCATTGCGGAGTGACTCCGACGCGACCAAGATCGTTTCCTCGGTGGACGTGGCCGACATACCCGCCGGGCAGGCGACGGTCGTCTTCTCGCTGGCCGAGCAGGCGAGCGGCAAGGCGGGGCAGTACGGCGCGGTCGACGCGAAGAACGGCGTAGCGCCGTCGGACGTACAGACTAAGGACAACTGACGTGGGAATTCTGAGCGCTGCCGTCGCGGCAGCCGCTACCGCCGCGCTCGAACGGGCCGCGGCGAAACTGCCCAAGGAGAACCGAGAGCCGTTCGAGCGGACGAACCACCGGGGCGAGCCGGTCACCCTGCTCGAAGGCCCGGTCGCCGTGCTCGGCGCGCTCGCCGGTGTCGCGGCCTCGCCATCAACGCCGGGCAAGGTGAAGGCCGCCGCGCTGCTCGCCGGCTCGGTGTCCGGAGCGGTCGGCGCGTACGACGACCTGCGCGGAACCACGCAGGCGAAGGGATTCCGGGGTCACCTCAGCGCGCTGAAGCGGGGCGAGGTGACGAGCGGAGCGGTGAAGATCCTCGGTGTCGGCGCCGCCGGTCTCGCGGCCGCCGCGCTGTTGCCGCGGAAGTCCTCCGGGGTCAAGGCACTGGCCGGGGTCGTTGCCGACGGCGCCTTGATCGCGGGTACGGCGAACCTCACCAACCTGCTCGATCTACGGCCCGGCCGTGCGCTGAAGGCGGTCACCGCGGTGAACGCTCCGCTGGCCGTCGTAAACGGTCCGGCCGGTGCGGTTGTCGGTGCGGCCGCGGCCGCGGCGCCGTCCGACCTCGGCGAGCGGTCGATGCTGGGCGACTGTGGTGCCAACGGTCTGGGTGCGATCACCGGTACGGCGCTGGCCGCGTCGTTGCCGCGTCCGCTCAAGGTGCTGGCGCTCGGTGCGGTCGTCGCGTTGAACCTGGCCAGCGAGAAGGTCAGCTTCACCAAGGTGATCGCCGAGAACCCGGTGCTGGACAAGATCGACCAGTGGGGCCGTAGGCCGAGGTGAGCCGGCTCGCCCGGGCCGCACTTCTGGTCGCCGCGGTCACAGTATTGGCCCGGGTGGTCGGATTCGGCCGGTGGCTGGTCTTCTCGAAGACTGTCGGTGCGGGCTGTCTCGCGGAGGCCTACGCGACGGCGAACCAACTGCCCAACATCCTCTTCGAGGTCGTCGCCGGTGGGGCGCTGGCGGGCGCGGTCATCCCGGTGCTCGCCGGCCCGGTGGCTCGCGGCGACCGGGCCGCCCAGGGGCGCATCATCGGTGCGCTGCTGACGTGGTCCTTCGTGCTGTTGGCGCCGTTCGCCTTGCTGGCTTGGGTTCTCGCGTCCACCTACTCGGACGCGATGCTCGATCCGGGAGCTGAGTGCAGCGGTTCGGTTGCGACGGCGACGCGGATGCTGGCGATCTTCGTGCCGCAGGTGTTCGGCTATGCGATTGCTGTGATCGCTACCGCCGTACTGCAGTCACACAAGCGGTTCGCGGCGGGTGCGCTGGCGCCGCTCATCTCCAGTCTCGTTGTCGTGGGCACCTATCTGGCGTTCGCGGCCGCCGCCCCCGATGCCGATGCGGCGTCGCGGGGAGCGGCCGATCTGCTGGCCTGGGGTACGACGGCCGGCGTTGCCGCGCTGGCGCTCACGGTGTTGGTTCCCATGCTGTTGCTGCGCCTCCCGATCAAGCCGACGCTGCGACTCGACCCGGCCGTCGCTCCAGTACTGCGAAAGCTCGCACTGGCCGGTCTCGCCGTACTGATCGCACAACAGCTCACCTTCGTCGTCACGACGTACCTGGCCAACCACAGGGGCGTTGCGGGCAGCATCGCCGTCTACACGTGGGCCAACGCGGTCTATCTGCTGCCGTACGCCGTACTGGCCGTGCCGATCACCACAGCGGTGTTCCCACGACTCGCTGCGGCGTTTGAGGCTGGTGAGCGCTTCGACTACTACGCAGCCGCGTCGGCCAGGGCAGTGATGCTGGCCGGTGGTGCTGGAGCCGCGTTGCTGGTTGGCACTGCGGTTCCGGTCGCACGGATCTTCGCGTACGACGATGGCGCGGTGCAGGAGGCCAAGGCGACGTCACTGGGCAACGGCCTCATCGCCTTCGCTCCAGCTGCTATTGGTTTCGCTGTGTTGATGCACCTCGGCCGAGTCCTCTACGCGAGGCACGCGGGCCGTCAGGTCGCTGTGGTGACGTCTGCGGCCTGGGTGGTAGTGGCGATCGCCGGTGTGGTGCTGACTGCTGAATGGGATGCAGTCCCGGCGCTGGCGGCGGCGATGTCGATCGGCATGGTCCTAGGTGCTGTAACGCTCCTGCTCGTCCTTCGTCGTGAGGCTGGGCCGGCTGTGCTCGCCGGAGTCCCGCGAGCGCATCTCACCGCTCTGGTAGGAGCCGCGCTCGCAGGTGCAGCCGGCTGGGTGGTCGCCCTGCCTGCTGGCAACGCCGGAGTGGGGAGTGCACTGGTGTTCTCGGTGCTGTCCGGCCTGACCGTTGTCGTCGTTTACGCCGCCGTCGCCGTGGTACTGGACCGCGCGGACGTCCGCGCACTCAGACGTCGGGGACTTGTAGAGGAGACGCAATGAAGATCGGCCTGCTGCTCGCGGAGTCGAGAGGCGGGATCGGGCAACATGTCGCCTCCCTGGTGCCGCGGTTCCTGAGTGCCGGCCACGAGGTGGTCGTGTGTGCACCACCTGGTACGGCGGAGCACTTCGACTTCGGCGCTGCGACAGTCGTGACGCAGGCAACGGCGTTGCGCGGATCCGATGTGGTCCACGCCCACGGCTACCGCGCCGGGATGGCCGCGCTGAAGGACAGGTCACGGCTTCGGCCGCTGGTCGTCACGTGGCACAACGCAGTGATCGCTCCCGGGCCACGTGGGCTCGTCATGCGGCTGGGTCAGCGGCTGGTCGCCAGGGGAGCGGACCTGACTCTAGGAGCCTCTAGCGACCTCGTGGACCTGGCCAAGAGCCTGGGCGCACGGCAGGCCCGGCTGGCCCCGGTAGCGGCTCCCGCCATGCCAGAGGTCCGCACACCCCGCCACGAGGTACGGCGCGAGCTCGGCGTCGGTGAAGGCCCGCTGGTGCTGACCGTGGGCCGGCTAGCACCCCAGAAGGACTACCCGACGCTACTGTCCGTGGCGGCGTCGGTGCGGGAGTCTAACCCGGACGTGGTCTTCGCGATCGTCGGAGACGGTCCACTGCGTGAGAGCCTCCAGACGCGGATCGACGCGGAAGAGCTCCCGGTACGCCTACTCGGTCACCGGAACGACGTGGCGGACCTCCTGGGCGCGGCTGACGTGTTCCTGCTGACCTCTCACTGGGAGGCGCGGGCTCTGGTCATCCAGGAGGCTCTCCAGGTCGGCGTACCCGTGGTGGCGACGGCGGTCGGCGGCGTACCGGAGCTGGTCGAGGACAGCGCCGTACTGGCGTTTCCCGGGGATGCCGACGGGCTGGCCGACGGGGTCCGGGCGGTGCTCGCGGAGCCGGAGACGGCGAACGCTATGCGGACGCGCGGCCGGGAGTTGGCCGCCAGATGGCCGGACGAGGACGCGGTGGCGAAGAATCTGCTCGACATCTATGCGGGTCTCGTCGCGACCACTGCTTGACAACAGGTAGGCTGAAGGCCCGTGGACAGGGCTTCGAACTCCCAGCAGACCAAGCACGTATTCGTCACCGGTGGCGTGGCATCCAGTCTCGGCAAGGGGCTGACAGCGTCCAGCCTCGGCAGTCTGCTGACGGCACGGGGCATCCGGGTCACCATGCAGAAGCTGGATCCGTATCTGAACGTGGATCCCGGCACCATGAACCCGTTCCAGCACGGCGAGGTGTTCGTCACCAACGACGGCGCCGAGACCGACCTGGACATCGGTCACTACGAGCGGTTCCTCGACCGTGATCTGTCCGCCGTGGCCAACGTGACCACCGGACAGATCTACTCGAGCGTGATCGCGAAGGAACGCCGCGGCGAGTACCTGGGCGACACCGTCCAGGTCATCCCGCACATCACCAACGAGATCAAGGAACGGATGCTGGCGATGGCCGGCCCGGACGTGGACGTCGTGCTGCACGAGATCGGCGGCACAGTCGGCGACATCGAGTCGCTGCCGTTCCTCGAGGCGGCCCGGCAGGTCCGGCACGACGTCGGCCGGGACAACGTCTTCTTCCTGCACATCTCGCTGATCCCGTACCTCGCCCCCAGCGGTGAGCTGAAGACCAAGCCGACCCAGCACTCGGTCGCCGCGCTGCGCTCGATCGGTATCGCCCCGGACGCCGTGGTCTGCCGCGCCGACCGGCCGATCCCGGACGGCGTGAAGCGGAAGATCTCGCTGATGTGCGACGTCGACGTGGAGGCCGTGGTCGCCGCCGTCGACTCGCCGAGCATCTACGACATCCCCAAGGTGCTGCACACCGAGGGCCTCGACGCGTACGTCGTACGGCGGCTGAACCTGCCGTTCCGCGATGTCGACTGGACCCGGTGGGACGAGCTGCTGCGGGTCGTGCACCAGCCGAAGGACCACGTCACGGTGGCGCTGGTCGGCAAGTACATCGACCTGCCGGACGCGTACCTGTCGGTCGCGGAGGCGCTGCGGGCCGGCGGTTTCGACAACGACGCGAAGGTCGACCTGCGCTGGATCGCCTCCGACGAGTGCGGCTCGCCCGAGGCGGCCGCGCGGCTGCTCGGTGACGTCGACGCGGTCTGCATCCCGGGCGGCTTCGGTGTCCGCGGGATCGAGGGGAAGATCGGCGCGATCCGGTTCGCCCGCGAGCAGGGCATCCCGATCCTCGGGCTGTGCCTCGGCCTGCAGTGCATGGTGATCGAGGTGGCCCGCGACCTGGCCGGCCTGGTCGAGGCGAACTCCAGCGAGTTCGACCCGGATGCCGAGCAGCCGGTGATCGCGACGATGGAGGAGCAGAAGCACATCGTCTCCGGCTCCGGTGACCTCGGCGGCACCATGCGGCTCGGCCTCTACCCGGCCAACCTGGCCGACGGCTCGATCGTGCGGGAGCTGTACGGCGCTCCGTCGGTACAGGAGCGGCACCGGCACCGGTACGAGGTGAACAACGCGTACCGCGACAAGCTGGAGACGGCCGGCCTGGTGTTCAGCGGCCTGTCCCCGGACAACGAGCTGGTCGAGTTCATCGAGCTCGATCGGGCCCAGCACCCGTACTTCGTCGCCACCCAGGCGCACCCGGAGCTGCGGTCCCGGCCGACCAAGCCGCACCCGCTGTTCTCCGGCCTGATCAGCGCCGCGCTGGTCCGTCAGCGCGAGTCCCGGCTGCCGGTCGAGGAGCCGGCCGTCACGAAGAAGGCGGCCGCGGGCAAGACCGCGGTCAAGGCTCGATGAAGGAGCACCCCGAACTGCGGTTCGGTGCCGGCCTGGCCGACGTACCCGAGCAGTGGCCGGTCTCCTCGTCCGAGGTGGTGCACGAGACCGGCCGGGTGATCTCGGTACGGCGGGATCACATCGACCCACCGGGTCGCGACCCCTTCGTCCGTGACGTGGTCGTGCATCCCGGTGCGGTTGGCGTGGTCGCGCTGGACGCAGACAATCGGATGCTGCTGGTTCGCCAGTATCGGCACCCGGTCGGCTACCGGCTGCTCGAGCCGCCGGCCGGCCTGCTCGACGTCCAGGGGGAGCAGTACCGCCTGGGCGGCGAACGTGAGCTCTGGGAGGAGACCGGCACGAAGGCGGCCGACTGGCGCGTCCTCGTCGACGCCTTCACCTCCCCGGGCCTCACCGACGAGGCGGTCCGCATCTTCCTCGCCCGCGATCTCTCCCCGGCCGACGAGGCCTACGACCGCCTCCACGAAGAAGCCGACATGGAGACCGTCTGGGCCCCGCTGATCGACGTCGTCGGCGCTGTCCTGGCCGGTCACCTCCACAACCCCATCCTCGTCATGGGCTCCCTAGCCACCTGGACCGCCCTCAACGGCCCCGGCTTCGACACCCTCCGCCCCGCCGACAGCCCCTGGCCGGCCAAAGACCGCTGAGGTTCCAGACCACTCGGCGTGAATCCGGCTTTGAGGTGCCACTGGTCGTCCCGCCAGATCACCGACCGGTCCGGCTCATATCCGTTCGCCGTACGGCAGCCTGCGGGTGGTACTCGGAAGGAAGTTCAGTCATGCGCCGCACTCTGCCGAACCCCTGACCGTCCGACAATGCCTTTCATGGACAAGCCTGAGTTGGCCGAGTTACTGGATCTCGAGCCGCATCCGGAGGGCGGGTGGTACCGGGAGACCTGGCGGTCGGACGTCGAGATCACACCCGAGGGGTACGGCGGGACGCGCGCCAGTGCGACCGCGATCTACTTCCTCCTGGCACCGGGGGAGGAGTCCCGGTTGCACCGCGTGCGGTCGGCGGAGATCTGGTTGTGGCACTCCGGCGGGCCGTTGACCCTCGAGTACGGCGACGAGTCGGTCACCCTCGGACCTGACGTCGCCGCGGGGGAGCAGCCGCAGGTCGTCGTACCGGCGGGGGCTTGGCAGGCGGCGCGGCCCGCCGGGGATCAGCCGGTGCTGGTGTCCTGCATCGTCTCGCCGGGGTTCGACTTCGCGGATTTCACCCTGCGCTAGGAGGGCCCTCCGGGACGGGTCAGGGGCACGCCGTCCCGGAGGACATCCGACTCACATCTGCGGCACGATGCCCTCGCCCGCGGTCACCTCCGGCAGGTGCTCGCGCACCATGTAGCCGCCGGCGCAGGCGATCCAGACCGCCGACAGCAGCAGCGGGACGCCGGTCATCAGGAAGCCGCCGGCAACGAACGAGCCGTCGGTGGCGAACACGCCGAACGCGCCGGCGAACGACACCACGGCGGCCAGCAGGGCCAGGTACCCGAGCCAGTTCGGCATCAGATGAGTGCGCAGTACGCCGATCCCGGCCGCGGCCAGCGGCAGGGTGGCGGCGAAGCCGATCATCGTCGTCATCACCGCGGTCAGCTCGTACAACATGACGGTGATCGCGGCGCCCCGGCCGTCGATGCTGAAGGCGGTCGCGGCGGTCAGGGCCGCGGTCACGAAGATCGCGCTGCCCACCAGCACCGATCCCGCGAGCAGCGCCAGATGGACGTCACTGCGCTCGTCCCGCTCCCGGATCGCCTCGGCGAACGCGGCGGCGAACCAGATGATCAGTCCGGCCGCGGCGGTCCACATCAGCGCGCTGATCAGCATCGAGGTCCGAGTGTCGTTGAGGAAACTCGTGATCGTGCCTTCGGACTCGTCGACGGTGGGTAGGTTGCCGGGCAGGAACCTGCCCAGGAGTGCCAGGACGACGAACGCCAGCCCGGCCAAGCCACCCCAACGCAACTCGTGTCGCTCAGTCATGGGGAAACACCTCCAGTGCGCGCACCGCGAAATACGGTGCGTCTACTGCTGATATTCCTCCGCTTCGGGCGGCCGTCAAGAGGGCTCCGTCCGGCGATCAGGCGCCCCGCCGGACGGTCCCGTCACGACCTACTGGAGAACGGTTGCCAACGCCTCGTATCCGGGCAGCAGGTCGATCCCCTCCCGACCGAGCTGCTGGATCGCGACGTGGTCCGCGCCGGCCTCCAGATGGGCGTTCAGCCCCTCGACGATCTGCACCGCCGAACCGTGCAGGACGAGCGCGTCGACCAGCCGGTCGCTGCCGCCGTCGTCCAGGTCCTCCTCGGTGAAGCCGAGCCGCTTCAGGTTCGACCGGTAGTTGCGCAGTTGCAGGTACGACGCCAGGTAGTCGCGGCCCGTCGTTCGCGCGATCTCGTCGTCGGTCTCGAGGACGACCTTCTGCTCAGGCGCGAGCAGGACGCCGCCGCCGAGAGTACGACGTGCCTCGCGGGTGTGCTCCGGTGTGGTCAGGTACGGGAGCGCCCCGGCGGTCCGCGTACCCGCGACGTGCAGCACCTTCGGACCGAGTGCCGCCAGCGCCCGCCGGTCGACCGGCACTTTGGCGTCGTCGAGATCGTCCAGATAGTTGACGATCGTCTCGTACGGCGACTTGTACTCGCCGGTGCGTTCCGGGTGACCGATGCCGACGCCGAGCAGGAACCGGCCCGGGTGCTCGTCCTCCAGCCGGTGGTACGACGCACCGACGTCGGCCGCGGGCGATTTCCACATGTTCACGATGCTGGTGCCGACGGCAACCGAGTTCGTTGACGCCAGCAACACTTCGGCATCGCGCAGGCCGGCGTCCGGGGAGGCCCCCAGCCAGAGCGCGCCGTACCCGGCCTGCTCCAGTCCGGCCGCCAGTTCCGGCCCCCAGTGCTGAGGTCCGTGCCAGACCCCGAAGCGTCCAATGTCCACCGCCACGCGTACTCCTCTCGTCGACCCATTCTCAGGTTCCAACCGGGAGCGGGCGGGCTCCATTCCGAGAAGCATCTCTGACTGCCTGCAGGCCGCGTCAATGATGACTGCTCACGCAACCATCATGTGGACCACTTGACTACAGCAGTGCGGCGATTTCGGGGATGCGGCGTTGGAGGTCCTTCAGCCGGTGCTCGGTGCGTTCCGGTTCGCCGACCTTGGCGAGGTTGAGCATGCCGGAGTCGCCTGCTTCCTGTCCGGCGCGGATGACGCGGGCCGACCGCTGAGCGCGGATCGGGGCGCCCTCGAGGATCTGCAGTGGGCTGAAGGTGCCGCCGTACGCGGAAGCCATCAGGCGCAGGCGTGCGGCCTGGTACGACGGGTCCATCGGGATCGCGAGGGGTGCGGTGTTCCAGGCGGTGAAGGCGATGTCGTCGAGCGGGACGCCCGGTCCGGCCATGTCCCAGTCGATCACGCCACTGAACCCGTCCTCGGTGCCGATCCAGTTGTACCAGCCGTAGTCGTGCATGCAGATGATCTGCCCGGCCGCGAGTTCGCCCCGGCTCGTCCGCCACACGATCTCGCCCTCGGGCCGGTACGACGCGACCACCCGGTGGTACTCGGCCAGCCAGCGCATCGCGTCCGCCAGCACGTCGTCGGGGACCTCTTCGCCGTACGACGTACCCGGCAGGTAATCGAGGATCTCGCGACCGCGCTCGTCGAATCCGAGCACCCTGGGGATGCCGGTCAGGCCCGCATCGGCGAGGTAGTTGAGCAATCCATGAACGGCCGGCGTCCACGGGCCGGTGGCGCGGCGGACCGTGTCGCCGACCCGGACCGCGCCGCCGACGTTGCCACCCGGGAGGGCGATCTCGTTGTCCATGTCAGAACCTTCCAACAAGCGTTTCCATCAGGGGTACCTGAGAGCACGGCTGTCTGCCCTTTTGGGGCAGTGCAAAACTGGGGTAAAGGGGGAGGTGGAGATTGCGTCAAGATTGCGCAAAGCCTGCCGGGCAAGGGATTCCGGTGTGAACGTCACGGGCTGCCACAGCGTCTCATAGGAGTGTAACCGAACCGCCGGGCAACGGTTCCGCGAGTCGCCACCGGATAGGACCATCCGATCAGGTGGTATGAACCTTGCGGGCTTACACTCGGCAGCGACCTAGCGGCACACCCCTCACCGCCGGGCCGCGGACACAACGACGTGGGCCGCACACCTGGATTGGGAAAGAAGGGCAAGTTGTGAAGGTCGGAGTTCCGAAGGAAGTCAAGAACCACGAGTACCGGGTGGCGATCACCCCGTCCGGTGTGCACGAGTTCGTGCGCAGCGGGCACGAGGTTCTGATCGAGCAGGGCGCGGGGACCGGTTCGCTGATCCCCGACGACGAGTTCGTCGCGGCCGGGGCACAGATCGTGCCGACCGCGGAGGACGTCTGGCAGGACGCGGAGCTGGTGCTCAAGGTGAAGGAGCCGGTGGCGGAGGAGTACCACCGGATGCGGCGGGACCAGGTCCTGTTCACCTACCTGCACCTGGCCGCGAGCAGCGACTGCACCGAGGCGCTGCTGAAGTCCGGCATCACCGGTATCGCGTACGAAACGGTTCAGCTTCCGGACGGCTCGCTGCCGTTGCTGGCGCCGATGAGCGAGGTGGCGGGCCGGCTCGCACCGCAGGCGGGTGCCTACCACCTGATGCGCAGCGGTGGTGGTCGCGGCGTCCTGATGGGCGGCGTGTCCGGCGTGCACCCGGCCCGGGTCGTGATCATCGGCGCGGGTGTCGCCGGGATGAACGCGGCCGCGATCGCGCTCGGCATGCAGGCGCAGGTGCAGCTGTTCGACCGCAACATCGCACGCCTGCGCGAGGCCGACCGGATCTACCAGGGTCACCTGCTGACGATCGCCGCGAACTCGTACGAAATCGAGCGGGCGGTGCTCGAGGCCGATCTGGTGATCGGTGCCATTTTGGTGCCGGGGGCAAAGGCTCCGAAGGTCGTCACCAACGACATGGTCCGGCGGATGAAGCCGGGCAGTGTGCTCTGCGACATCGCGATCGACCAGGGCGGCTGCTTCGAGGACTCGCGTCCGACCACGCACGCGGATCCCGTCTACCAGGTCCACAACTCGTTGTTCTACTGCGTCGCGAACATGCCCGGCGCGGTTCCGAACACGTCGACGTACGCGCTCACCAACGTGACGCTGCCGTACGCGATCGAGCTCGCGAACCTGGGCTGGCGGGAAGCGATGAAGCAGGACCACAGCCTCGCGCTCGGCCTCAACACCTTCGAAGGTCACGTCACCTACGGGCCTATCGCCGACGCTCACGACCTGTCCCAGCTGAAGCTCGACGAGGTGCTGGTCTGAGCCGGGACATCACTCGTGCGATCGGCTCGTACCTCGACCACCTGACGGTCGAGCGCGGGCTGGCCGCCAACACGTTGGCGTCGTACCGGCGGGATCTTCGCCGGTACGACGCCTATCTCGCGGACGCTGGGATCGATGCGCTCGGGCGGATCTCGGAGGCCGTGGTCAGCGACTTCCTGATGCGGTTGCGCGAGGGCGACGCGGACCATCCGCCGTTGACCGCGTCCTCGGCCGGCCGGACTGTGGTCGCCGTACGAGGGTTCCATCGCTTCTGCCTGCGCGAAGGCCTGACCGCGGTCGATCCCGCCGCGGCGGTGAAGCCGCCGGCGCCGCCTCAACGGTTGCCCAAGGCACTCTCCGTCGACGAGGTCTCGCGGATCCTCACCGCGGCCGCGGGTGCTGAGGCCGAGCCCGCCGTACTGGCGACGCGGGATGCGGCACTGCTCGAGTTCCTCTATGGAACGGGTGCGCGGATCTCGGAGGCTGTCGGGCTGGACGTGGACGACATCGACCTCGATGCCGGTGCGGTCCTGCTCCGGGGCAAGGGCAGCAAGGAACGCGTGGTCCCGGTCGGGTCCTACGCCCGCGACGCGTTGTCGGCGTACCAGGTCCGCGGCCGTCCAGACCTGGTAGGACGAGGACGCGGAACGCCGGCGTTGTTCCTCAACGCCCGCGGTGGTCGGCTGTCCCGCCAGAGCGCCTGGACCGTACTGCGACGTGCCGCCCAACGAGCCGGCATCGCGAAGGAGATCTCACCGCACACGCTCCGCCACTCCTTCGCCACCCACCTCCTCGACGGCGGCGCCGACGTCCGTGTCGTCCAGGAGTTGCTCGGTCACGCCTCCGTCACCACCACGCAGGTCTACACGCTCGTCACGGTGGACAAACTCCGCGAGGTCTACGCCACCTCACACCCGCGCGCTCTCTCCTCTTGAGCCCCGCAGGAACGCTGCGGCTTCCTCGATGAGAGTCACCGGCTCCTGACCGGCCAGGACGGCGTCGATCCCGCGCAGCCCGGCCCTGTCGACCAGCCGCTTCTCGTTGGTCACCCACTCGCCCCGGCCGGCCAGTACGGCGTGAGCCGCCATGCAGGTCGCGGTCGCGACGGCTCCGACGGTTTCGGCCAGCAGTCCGCGTTCGGCGTACGCCGTCCGTGCGTAGTCGAGTGTCAGCTCGGCCTCACCCCACCAGCGTCCGTGCGCAGCCTGCTTCAGTTTCTCCGGGTAGTCAGGCCGTGGCAGCGACCCGTGCAGGACTCGATTGCCGGCCAGTTCCGCTACCACGATGTAGCTGGGGATCCCGGCCAGGTGGAACAGCAGCCGTTCGATGTGGAACCGGCCCTCCTGCGCCTCGGCCAGGTGGTGCTCGACGTCGTCCAGGTCGCGGTAGTGCACGTCGACCCGGCGACCGTCGACCTCCAGCCAGCCGCCGCCGTTGAAGACGCCTCCGCCCCAGCCTCCGATCTCGGAGACCTCGCCCGGCCAGCCGAGCGCGCGCAGACTGTCGGGTGCGAACGGTCCGCGGTAGTAGATCGCGAAGTCCCAGTCGCTGTCCGGCCGGTGCGTTCCGCTGGCCCGGGAACCTCCCAGGGCGACGGCTTCGACGGCCGGCAGGCCTGCCAACTGGTCGGTGATCCGGTCCAGGAAGGAGTCGTCCGGTGGGTGCATGGAGCGGAGACTAGTAGGGCTCGTGCCGGCCCGGTTCGCGTCGTGTGAAACGGTAGGCCCCAGTGCACGGATTTCGGGGACGGTATGCGATCATTTGGTCACGGTTGGTCACAGTGAGGCAGTGATCGGCCAGGTCCGGAGCTTTGTCGACAAACCACCCCACCCCGGTGCGGAGTGGCTGGTTGAGAGTGCTTGAATGCACGCTTACAGTCGCTGGGATCGCCCGTATCGGTTGAAAGGTTTGACGAGTCATGAACGAGTCGACATTCCCGGGCACCGAGCAGTTCCCGTCGCCGGCCCAACCGATCGCGCCGACGGTCACCCAGCCTGCAGCCACGCCCCAGCCGCAGCGGAACCTGACCCCACCCGAGAACTATGCGGAGATGCCCCGGCCGACGGCCAAGCTCACCGCGGAGGACATCGCACCTGTGACTGATGCGCACGGCCCGAGGAACAAGATCGGCCCGACCGGCCGTCCGCTCCCGGACCTGCCGACGCCGCTGCCGCCGACCAAGACCGGCCCGGCGCAGGTGATCGCGATGTGCAACCAGAAGGGTGGCGTCGGCAAGACCACCACCACGATCAACCTCGGCGCGGCGATCGCCGAGACCGGCCGCAAGGTGCTGCTGATCGACTTCGACCCGCAGGGCTCGGCCTCGATCGGCCTCGGCGTGCAGCCGCACGACCTGGACATCTCGGTCTACAACCTGCTGATGCAGCGCGACATCACCCCGGATGAGGTGATCCGGCCGACCAGGGTGGAGAACCTCGACCTGCTGCCGGCCAACATCGACCTGTCCGCGGCCGAGGTGCAGCTGGTCCAGGAGGTCGCCCGCGAGTACACCCTGCAGCGCGTACTCGAGCCGATCATCCCGAACTACGACGTCATCCTGATCGACTGCGCGCCGTCGCTCGGCCTGCTGACCGTGAACGCGCTGACCGCGTCCAACGGCATCGTCGTACCGCTGGAGTGTGAGTTCTTCGCGCTCCGCGGGCTGGCGATGCTGACCGACACGATCGGCAAGGTGCAGGACCGGCTGAACCCGAAGCTGGAGATCGTCGGCATCCTCGGCACCATGTTCGACGGCCGCACCACGCATGCCCGCGAGGTGCTCGACCGGGTCGTCCAGGCGTTCGACGAACGCGTCTTCCACACCGTCATCCGGCGTACCGTCAAGTTCCCCGAGACCACGGTCGTCGGCGAACCAATCACGACGTACGCCCCGTCCTCGTCCGCGGCGACCCAGTACCGCGATCTTGCCAAGGAGGTGCTGGCGCGTTGTCCCGCCGGGTGAGCCTGCCAGGTGCCAGTGAACTCTTCGGGGGTGCGGCACCGAAGCAGACCAGACCCGAGAAGCGCACCACTCCAGACGGATCGGCGCTCGCCGACCGCCCGTCACCGAACGGGCGGTCCGGCACGGCCGTCGTCGAGGACCGCAAGTCCAGCGGTCGGATCCGGCACGACACGAAGATCACCGTGTACGTGACGGAGGAGGAGCTGATCGGCCTGGAACAAGCGCGCCTCGCGCTGCGCAAGGAACACGGGCTGTCCGCCGACCGCGGCCGGATCGTCCGCGAGGCGATCGACGTGCTGCTGGCCGACTTCGTCGACCACGGGCCGGACTCGGTGCTGGTACGGCGGCTCAAGGCCTCGGAATGAGCTCGTCGGACTCGCTCCCTCTGGACCTCTCGGCCGGTACGGCGGACGATGCCGCTGTCCCGACTGTTGCTGAGGGCAAGGGGTTCAGTGTTCACCTGGTGAACTTCGAGGGCCCGTTCGACCTGCTGCTGCAGCTGATCAGCAAGCACAAGCTCGACATCACCGAGATCGCGCTGTCGGTCATCACCGACGACTTCATCGCGCACATCAAGGCGCTCGGGTCGGAGTGGGACCTGGACCAAACGTCGGAGTTCCTGCTGATCGCGGCGACCCTGCTGGACCTGAAGGCGGCCCGGTTGCTGCCGAAGGGCGAGGTCGAGGACTCCGAGGACCTGGCGCTGCTGGAGGCGCGCGACCTGCTGTTCGCGCGGCTGCTGCAGTACCGGGCGTTCAAGCAGATCGCGGCGCTGATGCAGGAGCGGATGGCCGCCGAGGCCAAGCGTTTCCCCCGGGCCGTGGGGATGGAGACGCACTTCGCGGAACTGCTGCCCGAGGTGCTGCTGGGGATCGACCCGGCCGGTCTCGCGGCACTGGCCGCTCGTGCGCTGGCGCCGAAGACCGACGTACCCGAATCTGTGTCGCTGATGCACCTGCACGGTTCCCAGGTGACGGTGCGGGAACAGGCCGTGGTGATCGTCGACCGGTTGCGCCGGCAGCGCAGTACGACGTTCCGCGCGTTGGTCTCGGACTCGCCGGACACCGTGACTACGGTCTGCCGGTTCCTGGCGTTGCTGGAGCTGTTCCGGGAGGCGGCCGTCTCGTTCGAGCAGGTGACGCCGCTGGGGGAGCTCACCATCCGCTGGACCGGCTCGGACGAGGGCGAGATCGATGTCAGCGACGAGTTCGACGAGGTCGCCAAGCCCGAGTCCGAGGAGGGCGAGGCACCTCAGGTCTCCGACGAGGTGGACTTCCTCGAACCAGGTGAAATCCTGACCGAAACAGACGACGCCGAGCCAAGCCCCCAGCCGGCCGGCCCCCCGAACGAGACGGCGGAGCAGTGACCGAACCCAACCCCACCGAGCTGGACACCCCGGACACCGCCGCCGAAACCCCGGAAACCAACCACCCCAGCTTCGTAGACAACGGCGCCGACGAACTCGAGCCCGCCGAGGACGCTCCCGAGGACACCCAGGCAGACGCCGAGTCCGACGAAGCTGAGTTCACCCCGGATGCCTCCGATGAGTTCGGCGACGGCAACTCCACGGCACCCATCGACGAGGCGGACGGTCCCGCGGAGCCCGCCGACTCCGCCATACCCGCCGACTCCGCCGTACCTGCCGACTCCGCCGTACCTGCCGACTCCGCCGTACCCGCCGACTCCGCCGTACCCGCCGACGATGAGTCCTTGGAGGATCATCTGCCGCCGGGGCAGACGGAGGTGCCGGTTGGGGATGAGGTGGTCATCGATGACGAGACGATGCGGCGGGCGCTCGAGGCGATCCTGATGGTGACGGATGAGCCGTTGCCGGTGCTGACGCTGGCTCGGGCGGTCGGGCGGCCGACCGGGGATGTGGCGGCGGCGCTGGGGACGCTGGCCGAGGAGTACACCGAGCAGGGGCGTGGGTTCGACCTGCGTGAGGTGGGTGGCGGCTGGCGCTACTACACGCGCGTCGACGCGGCGCCGTACGTGGAGAGGTTCGTGCTCGACGGACAGCAGGCGCGGCTCACCCAGGCCGCGCTGGAGACGCTCGCCGTGGTCGCGTACAAGCAGCCGGTCAGCCGCGCCCGGGTCTCTGCGATCCGTGGCGTGAACGTCGACGGCGTGATGCGTACCCTCATCGCCCGCGGCCTGGTCGAGGAAGCCGGCGCGGACACCGAGTCCCAGGCGACGCTCTACCGCACCACGTCGTACTTCCTCGAACGCATGGGCATGCAGTCCCTCGACGACCTCCCCGAACTCGCGCCGTACCTCCCCGACATGGACGACATCGAGGACGAACTCGCCGCCCAAACCCTCCCACCGGCGACCCCCGAGGACCCCGCAGCCGAGGCAACCCCGGCCGAACCGAACCAGGAGCCGACCGACGCGCCCGCGCAGACCGACGACGAGCCCGCCGACGCCGACGACGAGTTCACGGAGGCGACGGGCGAGGCTGTCGACGCCGAGAACGAGCTGTCCGCGGACGAGGACGAACCTGCCGGAGCCGACGAGCTCACCGAGGCGGAGGGCGAGCCGTCTGAGGGCGACACCGGCATTGATGGGGATCTGAGGACGGACGAGCCCGTCGAGTTGGACGTTGAGCATGAGGCGGGCGAGCTGGTGCCGTCCGATGAGGTCGGGTCCACTGAGGAGCCGGAGCTCTCGCGCAGCGGGGATAGGCAGCGCGATGAGTGAGCACGAGGGGATTCGGCTGCAGAAGGTGCTGGCTCAGGCTGGGGTGGCCAGCCGGCGGACGGCCGAGATCATGATCGAGGAGGGCCGGGTCGAGGTCGACGGCGCGGTGGTGACCGAGTTCGGCAAGCGGGTGGATCCGGCTGTCTCGGTGATCCGGGTCGACGGCGAACGCATCCCGCCGACCAGCGCCCACGTGTACCTGGTGCTCAACAAGCCCCGCGGCGTCGTCACCACGATGTCCGACCCACAGGGCCGCCCGTGCGTCGCCGACTACGTGCAGGATCGCCCCGAGCGCCTGTTCCACATCGGCCGCCTCGACACCGACACCGAGGGCCTGCTGCTGCTCACCAACCACGGCGAGTTCGCGCACCGCCTGACGCACCCGTCGTACGAGGTCTCCAAGACGTACGTCGCCGAAGTCGACGGCAACGTGAAACCGGCGGTCCTGCGCACCCTCCTCGACGGCATCGAACTCGACGACGGCCCCGCCCGGGCGGACACCGTCAAGGTGATCTCGAGCATCCGCGGCCGCACCCTGATCCAGATCAGCCTGCACGAGGGCCGCAACCGCATCGTCCGCCGGATGTTCGACGCCCTCGGCCACCCGGTCAAACGCCTCACCCGCACCGCCATCGGCCCAGTCCGCCGAGGCAACCTCCACACCGGCGACCTCCGCGAACTCGACCACAAAGAACTAGGCCAACTCCTGGACCTCGTCGACCTCTAGTTCAGGGCCTGGTCGAAGAAGGTACGAACGAGGCGTCGTACGGCGCGGATGCCGCACGACGTACTGCCGATCAGGCGGGCTCGAGCCTCCGGTGTGACCAGGCCGGCTGACTGCAACTGCGGGGTGAGGGCGGCGTAGTCGGTGAAGATCCAGTGGTTGGCGTTCGGGAGTTCGACGCGCCGCACCGGGCCGCCGTGGGACATGACGGCATCCCAGGTGCGGTCGAAGCGGGCGTCGCGGAAGCCGTCCGTGCCGGCCAGTAGGAGCGGCTTGTCGGTGCCGTGTCGGGCGATCGGGTAGAGCTCGCCGTCCAGAGTGTCCAGGTAGCCCTCAAGGTTCGCCGCCGCGTGGATCCGCGGGTCCTCGAGTGACACCGCCGCGGTCGCGCCGCCGGCCGAGTGCCCGTAGATCCCGACCCGCTGCGGATCGACATGCAGATCCTCCAACTGGTCGAGCACGAACTTCACGTCCGCGAACCGCGTCGTCATCATCTTCCGCGCGAGCACCGGATCGGTGCGAACCTCCGGCGGCAGCTCGATCGTCCGCAGTCGTCCACCCGGGAACTCGACCTCGCTCGCCTCTCCGGGGTGATCCATAATTATCACCACATAACCATGACTGGCGAGGTCCTCGGCCAACGACGTACCGATCGTCCGCGGGTCCGCGCCACCAGGGCTGTACAGCAGGACAGGACGTCGTACCGGGAGCGCGGGTGCGTCGACGTACGAATGCGTCATCGTCGCGGCCCAGTCGACGCCGCTGGTCGGCAGTTCCGGATGGAGAAGACCGGCGTCGAGGCCCTTGAACACCGCGGCCGCGGCCGGCGTGAGCTGGGGAGCAAGCGGACACCCGCGTACGACGGCCGCCGGGTAGAACACCGTGGTCATCAGTTCGCGCGTCATCGCACCGTTCCACGGATCGGACCGATCACGGTCGATCAGGTGACGGGTCGTCGTACCGACTCTCCATCGTCCGGTGGGTGCGGGCAGGGTCAGGGTCAGCTCACCGCGTGCGGCGTATGCGGGCATCGTCCCGGCGAGGATGGTTGATGCGACAGCGGCAGTGAAGGTTCGTCTCCTCATGACGTCGACGCTGGCAGTCGCAACCGGCACCGTCACTACTGTCGACGAGACCTCCACCCGAGGTTCCACCCACCGGTCTGGACCCCTGTCAACTCGCAGTGTGTTGACATCAAAGGGATAACGCCACGAAACGGCGCGCCTGAGACATGGCCCGCTTGTCGGAGCTGCCACGTAGTGTGGGTGTGTGAACCGGCGAATCTTCGGTCTGGAGAACGAGTACGGCGTCACGTGTACCTTTCGCGGTCAGCGCCGACTGACCCCCGACGAGGTGGCGCGGTACCTGTTTCGGCGCGTCGTGTCCTGGGGGCGGAGCAGCAACGTCTTCCTCCGCAACGGGGCACGCCTCTACCTCGACGTGGGCTCCCATCCGGAGTACGCGACCGGTGAGTGTGATTCGGTCACCGACCTGATCGCGCACGACAAGGCCGGTGAGCGGATCCTCGAAGGTCTGCTGGTCGACGCGCAGAAGCGGCTGCACGACGAAGGCATCTTCGGCGACGTCTACCTGTTCAAGAACAACACCGACTCGGCCGGCAACAGCTACGGCTGCCACGAGAACTACCTGGTCAGCCGGCACGGCGACTTCGCCAAGCTGGCCGACGTACTGATCCCGTTCCTGGTCACCCGGCAGCTGATCTGCGGCGCGGGCAAGGTGCTGCAGACGCCGCGCGGTGCGGTCTACAGCGTCAGCCAGCGGGCCGAGCACATCTGGGAAGGCGTTTCCAGCGCGACCACGCGGAGCCGCCCGATCATCAACACCCGGGACGAGCCGCACGCGGACGCCGAGCGGTTCCGCCGGCTGCACGTGATCGTCGGTGACTCGAACATGTCCGAGACGACGATGCTGCTCAAGGTGGCCAGCACCGACCTGGTGCTGCGGATGATCGAGGCCGGCATCGTGATGCGCGACCTGACCCTGGACAACCCGATCCGGGCCATCCGCGAGATCAGCCACGACATGACCGGCCGCCGCGAGGTCCGGCTGGCGAACGGCCGCGAGGCGAGTGCGCTCGACATCCAGGGCGAGTACCTGAGCAAGGCGCGGGACTTCGTCGACCGCCGCGAGCTCGGTACGCCGGCCGTCGAGCGGGCGCTGTCGTTGTGGGAGCGGACGCTGAAGGCGATCGAGTCCGGCGACCTGAGCGGGATCGAGCGGGAGATCGACTGGGTGATCAAGTACCGCCTGATCGAGCGCTACCGGCACCAGAACAACCTCGGTCTGGCCAGCCCTCGGGTCGCCCAGCTCGACCTGGCGTACCACGACATCCACCGGCCGCGCGGTCTGTACTACCTGCTCGAGCGCAAGGGCGCGGTCACCCGGGTCGTCGACGACCTGCGCATCTTCGAGGCCAAGTCGGTGCCGCCGCAGACCACCCGGGCGCGGCTGCGCGGTGAGTTCATCAAGCGCGCGCAGGAGCGCCGCCGCGACTTCACCGTCGACTGGGTGCACCTCAAGCTGAACGACCAGGCCCAGCGCACCGTCCTCTGCAAGGACCCCTTCAAGTCCCACGACGAACGAGTCGAAAAACTCATCGCCAGCATGTAAGCACTTGTCCCCGGCCGTGACCGTACGTGGTGTGATCCAACGGTGACGCAGGCGGACAGTGGTGTTGTTGGGGGTGCAGGCTAGGGTGGGCGCGTTGTTGCCCCCTGAGTCGAGCGGCGCGGACCCGCGCCGGGATGTTTGAGGTGCTCGTTCGTGCGCAAGTTGTTGAGTCTGGTCGTGGTGCTGGCGCTGGGGACTTCCCTGGCAGCCTGCGGATCGGACGATAAGAAGGCCGCCGACGACTTCGGCAAGTCCGGGATCAAGGTGACCGAGGAGTTCGGCAAGAAGCCGACCGTCACCCACCGGGAGGGCGAGCCGGACAAGGCTCTGGTGACCGAGGTTCTCAAGGAGGGCAACGGTCCTGAGGTGAAGAAGGGCGAGCTGATGGTCGCCCAGTACCTCGGGCAGATCTGGCGCGACGGCAAGGTGTTCGACAACTCCTACGACCGCGGTGCGCCGGCCTCGTTCCCGATCGGCGTCGGCCGGGTCGTGACGGGCTGGGACGAGGGACTCGTCGGCAAGAAGGCCGGCAGCCGGGTGCTGCTGTCGATCCCGCCGGACAAGGGATACAAGGAGCAGGGCAACCCGGACGCCGGGATCCAGGGCACCGACACGCTGATCTTCGTGGTCGACATCATCGGCGCCTTCGACCTGACCAAGAAGCCTTCCGGTGGTACGCCGGCGACGGTCCCGGCCGGCAACCCCACGGTGACCGGTCCGCTCACCGCCGAGGCCAAGGTGACCGTGCCGAAGGGCTACAAGGCCCCGGCCAAGAACAGCGTGCCGATCATCATCACCAAGGGCACCGGCAAGCCGCTCGAGAAGAACACCATGCTCGAGACGAACTACACGATCTTCGACTACACCGGGAAGAAGCAGTTCAGCACGTTCGACCCGTCGCAGGAGTCGCCGACGCCGGGGCCGGTCGCGCAGCCGATCGCTCCGACCGGTGCGCAGAACGCCGGCGCGCTGGCGAACCTCGTCGGCGTGCCGCTCGGCAGCCGGATCCTGATGCATCTGCCGCCGCAGCAGGGCCAGGCCGCCTTCGTCGTACTGGACCTGATCGACAGCATGCCGATCAGCCCGGCCTGATCCGACGAACGAACCGAGGAGCCGGTGTCCTGTCTGGACACCGGCTCCTCGGCATTTCAGCCTCGGTGTCTGACCCAGCGGTTGGTGTCCGGGTGGAAGCTCAGCGCCAGTGCTGCGAGCAGGGCGCTGAGGTGGACGGCGCGGAGGGTGGCTGAGATGAGGAACTGGGCTGACCAGGGGAGGGCGGTCAGGTCGTTGTCGGTCAGCCAGGTGATGGGCTGGTAGATGAGGGAGGCGAGGCCCACAGTGCCCAGGAGCCCGGCCAGGAGGTAGCGGGACCACGGGACGCCGTGGCGGAAGTCGCGGTCGATCGTGACGAACAGACCGCCGTACACCAGGGTGCGGATGGCCAGCTGTGCCGCCAGGGCGGGCAGGGAGATCCCGTCGTGGATCGCGTCGATCGCGCCGACCACGGTCTCCGCGACGCCCGCACCGACGGCGAGCAACCACATCCACGTGGCCCAGTGAGCAGTGAGCGGTGTCTGAGGAGGAGCAATGGTTGCCATGCTTCCAGCGTCGCCGCGAAAGCCCTGTGGATCAGGAGTACTGAGACCCCAACCCCGGTGGTGGTACGTCCACCAGCCCGGCGGCATGGCGACCGGCAGCGGCGGCTGCTTCGAAGTACGCGCGGTCGCCGTCGAGGTCACGCCCCATCGTCGACAGCTTCACCGGTGCCGCCCGCATGGCGTCGTACAGGCCGTCGACACCGACCCGTACGACGCGGTGCCGCGCCTTCAGCGGTTCAGCGGCGTCACGCACCGCATCGCCGAACTCACCCGGCAGATCGGGTACGACGACATCTGCCGACTGCAGCGCCACCCGACCGTACGCAGTGAGGCTGTGGTGCGAGATACCCCGGTGCCGTGGTCGAGGGTCGGCCTCTGAGATCCGCAGCGACGCCACAGCCCGTCCACCCAGCGTGCCGACCGCGTTGACCGCCTCACCGGACTGCACCCCGGAGAACCCCCACCGGGTCCCAGTGCCGAGGTTGCCCGGCCCTTGCGTCAGTACGACGACCTCAGCCGCCAGCACGTGCACAGCAGTCAGCAGCCCGGTGTGAACCGTGACAGCCTCCCGATCCCCGCCGTACGCCTGCCCAACGGTCACAGTCCCGCTCAGCCAGCCACTGTCCCGCAGTGCAGCCACAGTCCGCGAGAACGCCAGCGGCAGCGCCCCACCATCAGTCATCACGTACACAACCCGAGTGGTCGGCCGGGCCTCGTACACACCAGCCAGTACGGCGGGCAGCGCCGAATGCAGGTCCGCCACGACTACCGGCGTACCGAAGAGGTCGTCGGCATCACGCAGTACGTCGTGGTCCGGTGAGTCCTGCTCGTCCGCACCCAGGACCATCGTCTGCAGCGGCGTGTAGCGAGCCTTGACCAGGTGGCCGTGCTCCGGCGGGTCTGCAGGCAGCCGATCCGGTACGGCGACCACCAGCGCGTAACCGCCCGTCCCAAGGCCCTTGTCGAGTGCGCCGACGTTCAGCAACACCCTGTCGCCGGCTACTGGCGTACCGACCAGGTCTGGGTAGGCGAGAGCGCGTACAGTCTGCTCACCAACCGTCACAGTCAGTTCAACCGCACCGGCCCAGCTCCGACCGACCTCACGCACCACACCGTCGCGCCACCGAATCACAGACCGACTGTAGTGTGTCGAACCGGTGTTCGAAGATTTCGGTGCGTGCGGGCGGGTTTTGACGCCCGGAGGCCGTAAGGTGGTCGGGTGTCGGCGCGGAAGAGTGAGCGACTGCTCAACGTGGTCATCTGCCTGCTGGTCGCGCGCACCTACGTGACCAAGGAACGCATCCGCGAAGTGGTCGAGGGGTACGCGGGCCAGACCGACGACGCCTTCGAGAAGATGTTCGAGCGGGACAAGGACGAGCTGCGCGACCTCGGCATCCCGATCGAGATGGGCACCATAGACAAGTTCTTCTCCGACGAGGTCGGCTACCGCATCCGCCGGGACGTGTTCGAGCTGCCCGAGGTCCACCTGGAGCCGGACGAGGCCGCCGTACTGGGTGTCGCCGCCAGAGTCTGGCAGCACGCCAGCCTGGCCGAGGCGACCACGTCGGCCGTGCTCAAGCTGAAGGCCGCCGGGATCCAGACCGACCAGTCCGCGCTGAGCGCGATCGAGCCGCACGTCGGCGCTTCAGAGCCGGCCTTCGACCCGCTCTGGTCGGCCGTGGTGAGCCGGACCGCCGTACGGTTCCAGCACCTTCGCAGCGGCGCGTCGGAGCCGACCACGCGGACGCTGGAGCCGTGGGGGATCGTCTCCTGGCACGGTCGCTGGTACGTCGTCGGCCGTGATCGCGACCGTCAGGCCACCCGGATGTTCCGGCTGTCCCGGATCGGCGGTGACGTGAAGACGGTCGGCGAGGCCAACGCGTTCACTGTCCCGGAGGGCACCGACCTGCGCTCGCTCGTCGCCGAGCTGGGTCCGCCGCGGCCGACGTCCGAGGCGAAGGTCCGGGCCCGCACCGGCTCGTGTGTCAGCCTCCGCCGCCGGGCCAACGCGATCGAGCCGTACGAGGAGGGCTGGGACCTCCTGCACGTCCCGTACGCCGACTCAGGCGTGCTGGCCGAGGAGATCGCGTCCTACGGCCCGGACGCAGTGGTCGAAGGCCCAGGCGACGTACTGGACGGCGTCTTGTGGCGGCTTAGGACGGTTGCCGGATGAAGGAGCGAAGCGAGTTCATCAATAGGCACAGCGAGTCTTGCTCATGCGCGCCCGCAGCGAAGCGAGGACGTGCATGAGCAATGCGCGTGACCAAGTGCAGCGACTGCTGGCGTTGGTGCCTTATCTGCGGGAGAACGACGGTGCCCGCGTGGACGACGTAGCCGCGGAGTTCGGCGTACGGCCGAAGCAGATCATCGCGGACCTGAAGGTGCTGTGGTTCTGCGGGCTGCCCGGTGCGCAGATGGGCGATCTGATCGAGATCGACATCGAGGCGGCCGAGGGTGAAGGCGTCATCCACATCAACAACGCCGACTACTTGGCCCGCCCGCTGCGGCTGGCCGCGGACGAGGCGCTGGCCCTGCTGACCGCGCTGCGGACCCTGCGCGAGGTGACCGCGGGGCAGGACCGGGACGCGGTCGACCGGGCGATCGGGAAACTCGAGCGCGCCGCGGGGGAGGCCGCAGCCGCGAGTGAGGGCGCGGCGGCCCACGTCCACGTCGAGCCGGCCGCACCCGAGATCGCCGAGACAGTCAACCGGGCCCTGGCCGGCAAGCGGCGCCTGCACCTCACGTACGACGTCCCGTCGCGCGACGAGACCACCGAGCGCGACGTGGACCCGATGCGCCTGGTCGTCTCCGAGGGCCGCACCTACCTGGAGGCCTGGTGCCGACTGGCGGAGGACGTGCGGCTGTTCCGCCTCGACCGCATCGCAGCCGTCAAACTCCTCGACCTGCCCAGTGAGCCGCCGCCCGAGGCGACTCCACGCGATCTGTCGAACGGCATGTTCCAGCCGTCCGAACGCGACCTGCTGGCCACCATCCGGCTCGCGCCGCCGGCCCGCTGGGTCGCCGAGTATTACCCCAACGAGTCGGTCGAAGAGGGCCCGGAGAACTCCCTCATCGTCAAACTCCGCGTCGCCGACACCGGCTGGCTCCAACGCCTGGTCCTCCGCCTGGGCGGCGCCGCCACAGTCCTCGACCCACCCAACCTCACCACCCAAATAGCAGCCACAGCGCGCGAGGCCTTGTCGGCGTACGACGACCTCCCCTGACCTGCCCCAACCTCGCCCGCTCCACCCCCTCACCCCGGCCGCCATTTGAGGGGTCAACCCCGCAGTTGGTGGGTTGCGGACCCAAAATCCGGCGGCCAAACCCATCACCTCAGGGGTTGACCCCTCAAATGGCGGCGAGGGGCCGGGGACGGGGCGAGGGCCGGGGGATCAGGCTTGGCTGAGGTGTTTTTCCAAGGGGGCTCGGAAGCGGGGCGTGATGCGGACGCCGGCCAGCCAGGTGGTCCAGCGGGCGGCTTCGGCTTCGACCAGGGTGACGGTGTCCTGGCCGACGTCCTCCAGGAGCTGGAAGCGGACCTCGCCGGACTCGGGTTGGCCCCAGCCGCCGATGATGCGGCCGTCGGCCCAGACGGTCGGGCCTACGTTCCCGGTGTTGTCGAAGAGCTTCGCCTTGTGGTCACCGAGGTACCAGTTGCGTTCCTTCCAGCCCATCGGCGTCGGGTCCAGTGCGGGCAGGAACGCGACCCACGGCTCCACCGGAACCTCAGGCGCCTCGTCACCCGGCAGCACGTAACCCACCTGACCATCCAGGTCCACCGCGACCGCCTCGACCGCAGCCAGCGCCTTCTTGGTCTGTCCGCCCGTCCACCCGGCCCACCACTGCAGGTCGGCCGCCGTACCCGGTCCAAAGGACGACAGCCACGCCCGGGCCAGTGTCACCCGCGCCTCGTCGGCCGTGAGCTTGTCGCCCAGTCCGCCCGGCAGCCAGTCCTCCGCCGGCGACCACTGGTGCTGACTGCTCAGCCACGTCCCCAACGGGCGTCCGCGCACGATTCGGCCCTCTGCCGACAGCTGGAACAGCACTCGGCTGGTCACGTAGGGCTGAGCGGCGTACGCCTTCCCCTCCGCCATGCTGAGCCGACTACGCAGGCGTGGCTCGTCCGCAGCCAGCTCCTGGGCTGTGGCGGACCCGCGGAGGGCCAGGGCTGTGGCGGTCGACTCCTCGACTGCTCGCAGCCAGTTCCCGCAGGCGTCGGAGTCCGCTGCGATCCCGGCCTCGGTCAGGTGCTTGACCAGCAGTTTCCGCTGCTTGATCGCGATGTCGTCCGTGCACGCCGCCTGGACGACCGGCGCGAACGCAGTGGGTACGACGAACACAGTCCGCCGCATGCCAAGCATCCGGATCAGCGTGCGGTCGTCGTACAGCGCACGCTCCGTGCTCGCGACCTCACTGCCTGGTACACGTGCGGCGACGGACAGGTGGACCGTGGCCGGGTCGGTGGCATGCAGGGCGACCACGGACGCGGCCGCCTCGACCGGATCCGCCGCCTGGACGCCCGGCCCGAGCCGGTGCCGTCGGCCGATCCGCGTCCGCCGTTCCTCGACACCGATCCGCAGCATTCCCGCGCCCCCTCGCCGTACCGAAAGTTTCCGTCCCCGCAGAGTCTGCCCGCCCGGGGGCCGACCGCGTCGGCCCGCAGACACCCGGTTTTACCATCACGTTCCGACACCGTTGTCCACCGAGACGCCACGCAGGGCGTGGGCGATCACCGGGAACCGGCTAGGCTCCTGGGTATGTACTGGTTCCTGCTCTTTCTCGGAGTGGTGGCGGTGTGGCTGCTCGTCCTCGCCCTGCTCGCGCGGAGGCTGTGGGGCCAAGGCAAGGCGCTGACGCGTGAGTTGGTCGCCGCCCAGTCCAAGCTGGATGCCGCGATGTCCACGGCCGGGTCTGGACAGACCCGCGAGGATGAGCGAGCTCCGGCGTAGTATTCGGCCCACGTTCTCACGCTTGAGCCACGAGTAAGAAGTTTTTGGGAAAGGGAGATCGACATGGCAGCACCGCTCATCGGGATGCCCCAGGGCGCGGAGTGGCTGATCATCCTCGCCATCGTCGTGCTGCTGTTCGGATCGGCCAAGCTGCCGGCTCTGGTGAAGCAGCTCGGCAAGTCGAAGAAGATCTGGGAAGAAGAGGTCGGTCCGAAGAAGAAGGACGCGGAGCTGACCGAGGGCTCCGTCGAGCCGGCCCAGCGCCCGACCCAGCAGGCGGCGCCCCAGGCGCAGCCGCAGGCCGCTCAGCAGCCGAACCAGGTGAACGGCCAGGCGCCGGGCGACGGACTGCCGCCGACGCACACGGCCAACTGAGTAGACCGCCCCACCTGTGTCAATGGTGAAGTTCGGGCGACGCAAGGAACCGAAGGAGCGTCGCCCGAAGGACGACGAGGGTCGGATGACCCTGCGCGAGCACATCATCGAGCTGCGCAACCGGCTGGTGATCAGTGTGCTCGCCATCGTGGCCGGGACCATCGTCGGCTGGATCTTCTACAACCAGGCCTTCGACTTCCTGACCAAGCCGTTCCTGACCAGCGTCGCCGAGATGGCCAAGGACGCCGGTAACGAGAAGACCCCGCAGCTGACCTTTCCCGGTGTCGGGAACGCGCTGACCTTCCGGATCAAGATCTCGGCGCTGTTCGGCCTGATCCTGGCCGCACCGGTCTGGCTCTACCAGCTGTGGGCGTTCATCGCGCCCGGTCTGCACCGCAACGAGCGCAAGTGGGCCTACGTCTTCTCCGCGCTCGCCACTCCGCTGTTCGCCGGCGGTATCTGGGTGGCCTACTGGACGCTGCCGAAGGGCATCGAGATCCTGCTCGGCTTCACCCCGCTGGACATCCAGAACCTGGTCGAGCTGCCGGACTACCTCGACTTCGTCCTGCGCACGATGCTGGTCTTCGGCGTCGCGTTCCTGATCCCGCTGGTCGTCGTACTGCTGAACATCCTGGGGATCGTGCCGGGCGCCGCGCTGGGCAGGTTCCGGCCGTACATCATCCTGGTCATCTTCGTCTTCGCCGCGGTCGCGACCCCGTCGGGTGACCCGTTCACGATGTGCCTGCTGGCGATCCCGATGTGCCTGCTGTTCTTCGTCGCCGAGATCATCTCGCGGCTCAACGACCGGCGGCGGGCACGCAAGACCGAGGAACTGCTGGCCGACTGATGAGTAGACGGATAGCGCTGGTGGTCAATCCGACCTCCGGCAAAGGCCTTGGCGCCCGGGTGGCGCCGATCGTCCGCGGTCGGCTGGAAGCGGCCGGGCTGATCGTTGACGAGTACCGGACGACCTGTGCGGAGGATGTCGGCCGGATCTCCGCCGACGTGATCGCATCCGGGGCTGATGCAGTCGCGCTGATCGGCGGCGACGGCACCATCCACCTCGGCGCCCAGGTGCTGGCCAAGTCGGGGATGCCGTTCGGCGTGATCCCGGCCGGCACCGGCAACGACTTCGCTCGCGGTATCGGCGTACCGCTGAAGGACCCGGCCAAAGCGGCCGACCTGATCGTGGCCGGGAACACCCGGACCGTCGACCTCGCGGTGGCGAAGGACGAATACATCACCACCGTCGTGGCCGGCGGCTTCGACTCCCTGGTGAACAAGCGCGCCAACGCGATGAGCTGGCCGAAGGGCAACTCCCGCTACACCGTCGCCACCCTGGCCGAGCTGCGCACGTTCAAGCCGCTCGAGTACGTCGTGACCGTCGACGACGAGGTGATCGAGACCAAGGCCATGCTGGTCGCGGTCGGCACCGGACCGTCGTACGGCGGGGGACTGCAGATCTGCGCCGGCGCCGAGATCGACGACGGCCTGCTGGACATCACCATCATCCCGCCGATCTCGCGGCTGACGCTGCTGCAGATGTTCCCGAAGCTCGCCAAGGGCACGCACGTCACCGACCCGCGGCTGCGGATGCTGCGCGGCCGCACGGTCCGGATCGACTCACCCGGCATCACGGCGTACGCCGACGGCGAGCCCCTCGGCCCCCTCCCGGTCGACATCACCATCGCCCCGGGCGCCCTGACCGTCTTCGCCTGATCCTCGAGCCCTGAGACGGAACCTTCACACACCAAGCCTGTTAAGCATGCGTACCATCTGATAGGAAAGCTTCCTAACAGTTCATCCTCGGACGCCCCTCGGAGGAGCTCATGCCGAACCGCCCCACCCGCCGGACCGCACTCCTGCTCGGACTGACCCTGGCCGCCACCCCGGCGACCGCCCTCGCCGTACCGTACGAGCCGCGCATCGCCGCCCCGCGAGCGGCCGGCCTCGACGATCCGGTGAAGAAGGAGATCGCGATGAAGCTGGTCTCCAGCGCGGAGAACTCGTCGCTGGACTGGAAGGCGCAGTACAAGTACATCGAGGACATCGACGACGGCCGCGGCTACACCGCCGGCATCATCGGGTTCTGCTCCGGCACCGGCGACATGCTCGAGCTGGTCGAGTTGTACGCCGACCGCAAGCCAGGCAACGTGCTGGCGAAGTACCTGCCCGCCCTGCGTCGCGTGAACGGCACCGATTCGCACGCAGGCCTGGACCCGAACTACACCAAGGACTGGAAGACCGCCGCGGGAGACAGCGTCTTCAAGACCGCCCAGAACAACGAGCGCGATCGCGTCTACTTCAACCCCGCCGTGAGGCAGGGGAAGTCCGATGGGCTGCGGACGCTCGGCCAGTTCATCTACTACGACGCGATCGTCATGCACGGCGACGGCACCGACTCCACCAGCTTCCGCAATATCCGCAAGCGCGCCCTCCAGAAGGCGAAGCCGCCGGCGCAGGGTGGCAACGAGACGACCTACCTCAACGCCTTCCTCGACGCGCGGGTGTGGGCGATGAAGCAGGAAGAGGCGCACAGCGACACCAGCCGGGTCGACACCGCCCAGCGCGTCTTCGTCCGCAAGGGCAACCTCGACCTCAACACCCCGCTCAGCTGGAAGGTCTACGGCGACAGCTACCACCTCGACTAGGTGACGCGGACCGCCAGGCCATCACAATCGCGCGATGCACCCTCGCCTCAGCGTGAGCCGGGAGTGTCGGCCGCGAATGTGATGGCCTGGGCGTCCGCCACTCATCCGCCCCCCTCTGTCCGGTCGGTTCGGGGGTCGACCTCGGCGCGTTGGCGGAGTTTCGAGAGCGTCGTGGCGAGTTCCTCGAGGGTGCGTTCCGGGAGGACTGAGCCGACCCAGGTCTGGAGCTCGGCCTCGACGGTGGGCGCGGCCGCGGCGAGGATGCGTTCGCCTTCCGGAGTGAGGCTGACCAACGACGAGCGGCGGTCGTTCGGGTTGGCCGTACGACGGCAGCGGCCGGACGACTCGAGTCGGTCGACGGCCTTGCTGGTCGCGCCGACGGTGATGGCCGCCCAGTGGGCGAGGTCGTACACGCGCGCCGTGCCGTGCTGGGCGAGGTAGCGCATGAACTCGAACTGGCCCAGCGGTAGATCGTGCTCCGCCTTCAGCCGGGCGTCGAGCACGTTGTAGAGCCGTGTCTCCAGCCGGACCAGGTCCGTGAACAGTGATGTGAGATCAGTCACACGAAGCTCCTAGAGTTCCCCGGAATTAGATTCCTCGGAATCTAGTTATCAGGAAGTACATTCCAAGGAATCTATCAGGAGGCTGATGATGAGCCAGGAACAACGCGCGGCAGCCCGAGGCATGATCTCCAAAGGGGACCTCGGCCGGACGCCGGAGCAGCAGCGCGACGAATTCAACGCGCTGTTCGCGGACCTGCCGCTGGGAGACGACGTCACGCTGACGCCCCGGACGCTGGGAGGCGTTCCGGCGCTCGACGTCAACGTCGAGGGTGCGGACGGCGACGCGGTGATCCTCTACCTGCACGGCGGTGGTTACCAGATCGGATCGGCACGGACCGGAGCCAACCTGGCTGCGCCGCTCTCGCGTCGTACCGGCCTGCCCGCGGTATCGCTCGACTACCGGCTCGCGCCGGAGAACCCCTTCCCGGCCGCGGTCGACGACGCGCTGGCGGCGTACAAGGAGCTCCTCGAGAGCGGTCGTCGGATCGTCATCGCGGGCGACTCGGCGGGTGGCGGGCTGGCGCTCGCGACCATGCTGGCCGCGCGCCGGGAAGGCCTGCCGCTACCGGCCGCCGCGGTGGTCTTCTCGCCCTGGACGGATCTGACGCTGTCCGGCGCGAGTCTGGAGCGGCGGAGTGATTTCGACCCGCTTTTCAGCCGGGAGCACATCGCGGAGTACGCCGAGCGCTACCTCGCCGGCCACGACCCGAAGGACGAGTTGGCCAGCCCGCTGCTCGCGGATCTCACCGGTCTCCCGCCGTTGCTGATCCAGGTCGGCTCGGCCGAGGTCCTGCTCGACGACGCACTGCAGTTGGCGGTCCGGGCTGCAGCGCAGGAGGTGGACGTCAGCCTGGACGTTGTGGCCGGTGCGCCGCACGTCTACCAGCTCATGGTGGGCGTCATGGACGAGGCCGACGAGGCGCTTGACCACGCCGCGCGGTTTCTTGGGGGTGCCGTCGCATAGATTGGGGGCATGAGTAGCCCGTCCGAGAAGTACGCGTCGTTCCGCTCGGACCAGGAGCATCCGGCCGTGAAGGAGTTCAGGGCGCTCTATGACTTCGAGCTGGACGAGTTCCAGCTGCGCGCCTGTGCCGCCCTCGAGGACGGTCACCAGGTGCTGGTGGCGGCGCCGACCGGCTCCGGTAAGACGCTGGTCGGCGAGTTCGCCGTCCACCTGGCCCTGCAGCGGGGGCAGAAGTGCTTCTACACCACCCCGATCAAGGCCCTGAGCAACCAGAAGTACGCCGACCTGGTCAGCCGCTACGGCTCCGACAAGGTCGGGCTGCTCACCGGCGACAACTCGATCAACTCCGAGGCCCCGATCGTCGTGATGACGACCGAGGTCCTGCGGAACATGCTGTACGCCGGTTCGAACACCCTGCTCGGCCTGTCGTACGTCGTGATGGACGAAGTGCACTACCTGGCCGACCGGGCCCGTGGCGCGGTGTGGGAAGAAGTGCTCATCCACCTCCCGGACTCGGTGAGCGTGGTCTCGTTGTCGGCGACCGTGAGCAACGCCGAGGAGTTCGGTGACTGGCTGGCGACGGTCCGCGGCAACACCGTCGTCGTACTGGAGGAGAAGCGGCCGGTGCCGCTGTTCCAGCACGTGATGGTGGGCAAGCGGCTGCACGACCTGTTCGCCGGGGAAGCGCCGACCGCTCGGGTCGGCGCACCGGCGAAGAACAAGTCCGGTAACCCGGCCAAGGCAGGGCAGCCTGATCTGAAGGATCTGGTCAATCCGCAGCTGGTCCGGATCGCCCGCGACGACAACCGGATCTTCCGCGACGACTCGCGCAAACCACGCCGGCGCCGCGACCTGCCGAAGACCAGGCCGTCGCGATCCCACTTCACGCCGTTCCGCTCGGATGTGGTCGAGGAGCTGGACGCCGGTGCGCTGCTGCCGGCGATCTACTTCATCTTCTCCCGCAAGGGCTGCGAGGACGCGATGGTGCAGTGCCTGCGGTCCGGTCTGCGGCTGACCAAGCCGCACGAGCGGGACGAGATCAAGCGGGTGCTGGCCGAGCGGACCGCGGACCTGCCGGACGAGGATCTCGGCGTGCTCGGGTACCACGACTTCGCCGAGGCGCTCAGCCGCGGGATCGCCGCCCACCACGCGGGCCTGCTGTCGGCCTTCAAGGAGGTCGTCGAGGAGCTGTTCGCGCGCGGCCTGATCAAGGTCGTGTTCGCCACCGAGACGCTTGCCCTGGGCATCAACATGCCGGCGCGCACGGTCGTGCTCGAGAAGCTGAGCAAGTGGAACGGCGAGGCGCACGTCGACATCACGCCGGGGGAGTACACCCAGCTCACCGGCCGGGCCGGCCGTCGCGGCATCGACGTCGAGGGTCATGCGGTCGTGCTCTGGCAGCCCGGATTCGATCCGCGCGCGGTCGCCGGGCTCGCGTCGACCCGTACGTATCCGCTCCGCTCGTCGTTCTCCCCGTCGTACAACATGGCCGTCAACCTGGTCCGCCAGGTCGGGCGGAACCGGGCCCGCGACATGCTGGAGCTGTCGTTCGCGCAGTTCCAGTCCGACCAGGCCGTGGTCGGACTGGCCCGGCAGGTGCAGCGCAACACCGAGGCGCTCGAGGGATACAAGGAGTCGATCGACTGCCATCTCGGCGACTTCCTCGAGTACGCCGACCTGCGCCGGAAGATCGGGGACCGCGAGGCCTCGGGCTCCAAGCGGCGCAAACTCGATCGGCGGGTCGAGGCGCAGGAGTCGATCGAGAAGCTGCGGATCGGCGACATCATCCGGATCCCGGCCGGCCGGAGCGCGGGGTTCGCGCTGGTGCTCGACCCGGGGATGCGCTCGGAGCGTGAGGGCCCGCGGCCGACTGTGCTGACCCTGGATCGTCAGGTTCGCAAGCTGTCGATGATCGACTTCCCAACTCCGGTCGAGGCGATCGGGTCGCTGCGGATTCCGAAGAAGTTCAACCCGCGCAACCCGCAGCAGCGGCGCGAGCTGGCTCAGGTACTGCGGACTCGCACCGACATGATCGGCGAGGAGGGCCCGCCGTCACGCTCCCGCGGTCGCGACATCGTCACGCACGCGGACGACCCGGAGCTGCAGGAGATGCGGGCGCAGTTGCGCGCTCACCCGTGCCACGGCTGCTCCGATCGTGAGGACCACGCGCGCTGGGCGGAGCGGTACTTCCGGCTCGACCGGGAGAACCGCGACGTGCAGCGGAAGATCGAGCAGCGGACGAACACGATCGCCCGCCAGTTCGACCGGGTCTGCCAGGTGCTGGACGCGTTGCACTACCTGGACGGCGACAAGACGACCGAGGCCGGCGACCGGCTGTCGCGGATCTACACCGAGCTCGACCTGGTCGCCGCGGAGTGCCTGCGGCAGGGCGTGTTCGACGACCTGACGGTTCCGGAGCTGGCCTCGTGCCTGGCCGCATTGGTCTACGAGGCGCGGTCGAAGGACGAGCCGACGTCACCACGGTTGCCGCGCGGCGACGTACGGCTGGCACTGGAGCGGATGGGGTCGATCTGGCGGGATTTGTCCGCGCTCGAACGCGACATGCGGGTGGACTTCCTGCGCTCGATGGACCTCGGGTTCTGCTGGCCCGCGTTCCGTTGGGCGTCGGGTGCTTCGCTGGCCGAGGTGCTGTACGAGTCCGACCTTGCCGCTGGTGACTTCGTCCGATGGGTCAAGCAGCTCATCGACCTCACCGAGCAGGTCGCCGACGCCGCCGGTGACACGCCGCTGCGTCGTACCGCACGGTCCGTCGTCGACGAGATCCGCCGCGGTGTGATCTCGTACGCGTCGATGATCGATTAGACCGTCGACTAGACCTTTGCGGTGACAGACTCGCTCCCGCGGTACCCCCTGCCCTGAACATCTGAAGGAGAACACGTCCGTGGAGCTGACGCGCCGGACCCTCGGAAAGCTTGCAGTCGCGACCGGGGCGGCCGCCGCCGTCGGCACCGGAGTGGGGACGCCCCTGAGCCGATCCGCCGATGCCGCCGCGACCTGGAAGACGACCGGGACCGCGGTCTCGGCGCTGGCCGGTTTCGACAACCAGATGAAGTCGTTCATGCAGGCGCGCGGCATCACCGGCGGGCAGCTCGCGGTCACCTACAAGGGCCGGCTGGTGCTTGCCCGCGGCTACAGCACGTCCACCACGCTGGCGGTCCAGCCGACCTCGCTGTTCCGTGTTGCGAGCGTGTCGAAGACGATCACGGCGGCCGCGATCATGAAGCTCGTGCAGGACGGCAAGCTGAGCCTGTCCACGCCGGTCGGCAACATCATCGCGATCACCCCGCCGGCCGGCCAGACCAAGGACACCCGCTGGTCCGCGGTCACCATCAAGCGGCTGCTGCAGCACCTCGGCGGTTTCGACCGCGACGTCTCGGGTGACCCGAACTTCAAGGACGCCGTCATCGCGAAGGCCCTCGGCGTCCCGATGGAGCTCAAGCACGCCGACGAGATCAAGTACATGGCCGGGCAGAAGCTCGACTTCGCTCCGGGCAGCAAGTACGCCTACTCCAACTTCGGGTACGTGCTGGCCGGCCGGGTGATCGAGAAGGTCAGCGGGCTGAGCTACCAGACCTATGTGCAGCAGAAGCTGCTGACCCCGTTGAAGATCAACCGGATGGCACTCGGCTGGAGCATCGCCAAGCACACCGGCGAGATGCCCTATGAGTCGCAGTACACCGGCAAGACCGTGCTGGACAACTCCGGCACCGTCGTCAAGGCGCCGTACGGGTCGTTCAGCATGCGCATCCAGGACGCGAACGGCGGCTGGATCGCCAGCGCGCCGGATCTGGTCAAGTGGGCGAAGATGTTCGACGCGGGATCCAGCGTGCTGAACACCACCTCGCTGAACGCCATCTGGGCGAAGCCCGAGATCGGCATCACGAACGGCTCGTACTACGGCCTCGGCTGGCAGGTGCGCCCGACCACGGGCGGCACCGGCCGCAACACCTGGCACACCGGCAGTCTGCCGGGGACGTTCTCGATCCTGGTCCGGACCTACTCCGGGATGAGCTGGGCCGCGCTGTTCAACCGCCGCGACGACGCCAGCGGCAAGTCGTACGGCGACATCGACGCGGCGCTGTGGACCGCGGCGAACGGCGTGAAGTCCTGGCCGACGCACGACTACTTCTCGAAGTACTTCTCCTGACCTGTCACGCTTTTCGGACCAGACCGAAAAGCGTGGCCCGCTCGCAGCGGCGAGTCCTACCGTCTTCGGTGTGACTCGCCGCGCTGGCGGCGGGCGCAGGTCTCTGGGGAGGAAGCATGATCGGAAAACGCAAGATCCTCGCGGCTGCCGGCGTACTGGCGAGCCTGTTCGCCGCCGCCGCGTCGGTCCCCGCCGCGCAGGCCAAGCCGGTCGACCCGGCCGCGTCGAACCTGAAGGTGACGCAGACCCGGGCGGCCGACGGATCCATCCTGATCGGTGTCACCGGCACTCCGGCAGCGTCGCGCTCGATCGCCGCGGTGCCGGGGACGTCGCCGGCCGTGGAGCGTGTGTTCGTCTCGGGAAGCCAGACCACGCCGTGCCATCCGGGCTATGCGTGCGCCGCTGTGCCGTACGGCAACGGCGCCTACATCTTCAAGTTCATTCGGTACGACGGCTACTCCGTCAGCAACTGGTTCGGCACCGGCTACTTTGTCAACAATCAGACGGACAACGCCGGCGCCAGGTGGGACAACGTGAGCGGCGGTCAACTCGGCTGCGTGCCCGCGGGATACGTCCGCTACAACATCGATTGGAACCCGGTCTGGCGGGTCCGGCTGACTGCAGCCGCCTGCTAGAACATCAGGGCTCTGAAGTGCGGCGTACTGACCTGGGCTTCACCGGCCATCGCGGTCAGTACGTCGCGCATACTGTCGATCACCTCGTCGCCGAACTGCCGACGGAGCTTGCGTTCGTAGGCCTGGTGAAACCGCCGGGCGGCCTTGAGTGCGGCCTCACCCTTTGGCGTGAGCTGAAGCAGGCGAGCCCGGGCGTCGGACGGGTCGGGACGGCGTTCGACGTACCCGCGACGCTCCATGTCATCGACGATCTGACTCGCCCCCTGCTTGGTGATCTCCAGCCGCTCCGCGAGCCCGCTGATACTGGTCGGCCCGCCGGCCAGGGTGCGCAGGACGAAGCCGTCCGACCGGCCCTGGTCGTCGAAACCCTGCTCGGCCGTCGTGGCGCGCAGTGCGCGGACGAACTCCTGGTCCGCGAGTAACAGCAGAATCCCGAAATCTGGCTTGCCCGAACGCGTCATAGCGTCCATGATAGTCAAGCTGGCTTGGTCAAGTCAGCTTGACTATCTCAGAAGGGGGATCCGATGCAGGTCATTCGCGCGGACGAGGCGCCGACGTTCCAGTTGGCGCCCGGGGTCCGGTTCACCGGTCTGGCGGCGCCGAGCCGTGGATCGGCCGGGCTGTGCACGTGGAAGCTCACGGTCGATCCCGGCGCCGGCGGCGGCGAGCCGCACACGATCGACCGGGACGAGGTCTTCATGGTGCTCAGTGGCACCGTGCAGATCACGCCGGACGGCGACAAGGTAGGCCCCGGCGACGCCGTCGTAGTCGCAGCGGGCGAGCCGATCCGGCTGACCAACCTGGGTGAGGGCACGGCTGAGTTGTACGTCGCCATCACCGCTGGTTTCACCGGCACGATGGCAGACGGTACGACAATCCAGCCGCCCTGGGCTCAGTAGGTCAGCAACGGCGGAGCGGCGCGGTGTAGGTCGTCTTGCTGGTGGTGGCGACGTAGTAGTCGGTGACCCAGCTGCCGTCACTCAGTCGGTCCCACACTGACGTCGTACCGACCTTCGATCCGGCTCGCTGGCATGTGATCCACGCCAGTGAGCCGATCGGCAGTGTACTCGCGTACGCGCTGTACGACGTACCTGGGCCGGTCCGCCTGGTCAGATTGTTGATGGTCGTCTGGAACGGGTTGCTGCAGCCGGGGATGGGGGCGGAGTAGCCGGTCTTGTTGGGTGTCCGGACGTAGTAGTCGGTCACGTAGGTGCCGTCGATCAGCTTGTTCCACACGGTGGTGGTGCCGATCTTCGGGCCGAAGGTCTGGCACACGATTCGTACGCCGGCGTTCGCGGCGATCGTGGAGCGGATCGGGTACGCGGTCGACGGGCCGCTGTAGGAGTAGATCGTCGTACGGACCGTGTAGGTGTACCAGACACTCGCGACCGGGGCGTCGAAGCGATCGCTGTCGATGTTGAGCGTCACACCGCCGTGCGTCTCGTTGTGATCGCCGACGTACTGCTTGCCGCGCTGGCCGACCGCCCAGAAGGTGTTGGGCACAGTCGGCCAGCCGGTCAGTGAGCTGTTGCCGTCCCAGCGGGCGATCCACAGTGCGTCGGGTCGTGCATACGACGTGGAGTTGTACGCTGACGCGAGGTGAACTGCGCCGGAGTTCTGGTGGGCGTACACCCCGGACAGGAAGCCCAACCGGTGGAGTTCCTTCGTCCAGGCCGACAGGTAGCGCAGTACCGTCGTCTTGCAGGTCGCGTCGGCCGCGTTGTAGTGCTCCATGTCGGCATAGATCGCGCTGCCTGGCAGCAGATTGAGCGCGCGGGCATCCCTGGCGGCGTATCCGGCCAACAGGGTTCCCTGGAAGGTCGCGGACGGCACTGTCATCTTCACCGCGTTGGTCCGGGTCGTGCAGGGCGCCTGGTAGCCCATGTAGATCGGGACGAGCCGCCAGCCCATCCGCGTCACGCTACTGACCCAGCTCGGCGTCAGTTGCGGCTGCGCGCAACTGCGGTTCACGCCGCCGATGTAGATCCCGATCGCCTTGTACGGCGAGGCTTTCCAGGCCGTCATCTGCGCGACCGTCGGCGCCGTGCAGGTATCGAACGCGAGCCCGGTGAACCGCGTCGCCGTAGCCCCGGGCGGATACGTGAGTGGTGTGGTCGGCTCGGCTGAGGCCGGTGCCGGCAGGCCGAACAACAGGACGGCGACAGCCACGAACAACACCTTGATGAACCTGACGCGAATCATCGCGATCACCCCCACCCAAGTACACGCCAAAGCCTCACCCAGGCGCCAGACCTCTGAAGATAATCGCCAGCGTCCGCCGCCGCAGTCCCACCGACCAGCCGCCCAGTTGCGCAGCCTGAGCCGCCGCGGTCATCAATGCCATCACCTCATCCACGCGTACGGCGGCACGCACCTCGCCGGCCGACTTCGCCTGCTTCAGCAGTCGCGCGATCTCGTCGGTCAGTCCCCGCAACGCGTCACCGAGATCGAGTTCCGGACCGGCCAGCGCCGCGACCACCGTCCTGGTCCGCACGGCCTCGTCGACGACCGCGCTGACGAAGTCGAACAGCGTCGAGTTGGCGGCCAGTTCGGTCAGGCGCTGCAGCGACTCCTTCATGATCGCGACCAGCAGCGCGTCCTTGGTCGGGAAGTGCCGGAACACCGTGCCGACCGCGACGCCGGCCCGGATCGCGACCTGCTCGGTCGTCGCCTTCGGCCCGTGCTCGGCGAAGGTCTCAGCCGCCGCGGCCAGGATCGCCGTCCGGTTCCGCTGTGCGTCCGTCCGCAATTCCGCTGCCCTCTCGTTGAAAGCTGAGTGGCCACTCACTATAGTCGAGTGAAACCTGAGTGGTGACTCATCTTCTGGAGGCGGCGATGTCGGATCTGCATGCGGTGATCGATCGGATGGGACAGGGTTGGCTCGGGGATCCGGCGGCGATGGACGAGCTGCTCGCCGAGGACGTGGTGATGGAGGTGCCGTTCGCGCCGGGTGGTCCGCTGCGGTGGGACGGGCGTGAGGAGTGGCTCGCGTTCGCCGTACCCAGTAGGGCCGGGTTCCCGGCGAGGTTCGACCGGTTCACCAAACTGGCTGTGCACGAGACGCTGGATCCGGAGGTCGCGGTCGTCGAGTACGAGCTCGGCGGGGTGGTCACCACGACCGGGCAACGGGCCGCTGCGCGTTTCATCGGCGTACTGCGGGTGCGGGACGGGAAGATCGCCGGCTGGCGCGAGTACCAAGACACCTACGCCATCCGGCAGGCGTTAGGTTGAGGGGGAGCGCCGAGTCGGGAGGGTGTGGGATGCCGGAGATCGTGGAGCGGGTTGAGCGGCCGTACGTCGCGTTGCGGGGGAAGGTCGCGATGGACGGGATCGGGGCCTTCGCCGACCGGATGGGCGAGGTGGTGTCCTGGCTGGCCGCGCACGAGATCGCGCCGAACGACGCGCCGTTCTTCAAGTACGACGTGGTGGACATGGACGCCGGCCTGGTGCTGGAGATCGGGTTCCCGGTCGACGACCTGCACCACGGCGAGGGCGAGATCGTCACCGGCGTACTCCCGGCCGGCCGGTACGCCACCGTCACCCACCACGGCCACCCGGACGGCCTGCTCGACGCGACCCGCGACCTGCTCGCCTGGGCGTCCGAGAAGGGCCTGGAGTGGGATGCCTACGGCAACAACTGGACGGCCCGGCTGGAGATCTACAAGTCCGACCCGCGCGAGGTCCCGGACATGAACGACTGGGAGACCGACCTCGAGTTCAAGCTGAAGGACTGACCGAGCCGGTGCCGAACGTCCTCGCCGGGATCAGCCGGCTCGACCCGGAGCGGATCCGCCACGTCGCCTCACCACTGATCGAACTCGGCTGCGCCCTGCACGTCCTGGCCGAACCGCGCCACCACGGCCGGACCGAATGGGCGGCTGGTGTACGACTATCCGACGTACTGCGGGAAGAGCTGGCGCAATGGAATTGGACTGTGCGGGCGATCCGGTCCCGCTGCTTCGCGACGAGTTCAGCGACCGGGATGCCGACCTGGCAGGACGAGTTGGAGGGGCTGAGGTCGCGCAATCCCGAGGACCTGGCGGCCGACCTGATTCGCCCGCTGCGCGGCCTGCCGTCGAACAGCAGGACCACCGACACAGACGCCGTACTGCGTTGGGCGCGTAGCCGAGGCCGATCCGTCGGAGCGCTCGTTGAGGCGCTCCTGACTGATCCAGCGGAGCCGGTACGGCGGTTCCTCGAGCTGCTCGACGACTGCTGGTCGGAGTGGTTCGAGGACGTGTGGGAGCAGTCGCGCGACGCGTTGGCTGCGCGTGGTCGGCAGGACCGTGATCTGGCGGTCCGCGACGGGGTGGCGGCGATGCTGTGCTCGCTCGACGGTGCGATCAGCGTGCGCGACAAGGACAGCCTGCTGGTGCAGAAGGTGCAGAACAAACGCATCGACCTGGCCGAAAGGTCTCTCTTGCTTGTCCCCAGCAACTACATCGCACCGCACCTGTTCCTCGGCGAGGTCCCCGGCGAGCCGCTCACCGTCATCTACCCCGCGGTGGGACGTGGACCCGTCGTACCCACCGCCCAACAGGTCCGCGCGCGCCTGGAGGCCCTGGCCGCCCCGGAGCGCCTGTTCGTCTGCCGAGCCGTAGCCAGCGAACCCCGCACCGCCGGCGAGATCGCCGGCCTCTGGGGCCTCCACCCCACCCAGGTCACCCGCCACCTCCGAGCCCTCACCCGAGCCGGCCTAGTCACCGCCGAACGCCAAGGCCGCTTCGTCGCCTACCGCCTGGACGAAAGCGCCCTCCACAACCTAGGCAAAGACCTCCTAAACCTAGTCATGCGCTGACCCCGACCCCCGCAGCCTGCTCCGCACCCTCCTCCGACGCGTGCTACGCCTGCAGCCCCACCCACCCTTTCGCGCTCGCGCTGCTCGCGGGTCAACCGCAGGTGGTCTCGGGCTGCCGTGGTTGGTTGAGGCGAGGTGCTGACCCGGCGGACCTGGTGAGCTGACGGATTCCTGCAGTCCAACGGGTCGGTCGGCCGAGGGGTTGTTGAGTGGACGGCTGTGACCTCATCTCTTCCGCCCGCTGTACGTCGGCTAGTTTTCGCCACGCTGGTCAACACTCTCGGAAACGGCCTCTACTTTGCGATCGGTGCCCTTTATCTGACTCGGGCGGCTGGTCTGTCCGTCAGCCACGTGGGCATCGGCCTGACTGTCGCGGGCCTCGTCGGGCTGGTGGCCAGCACGCCGCTCGGTACTATCGCGGATCGGCTCGGGCCTAATCGCGCGTACGTAGGCTTCCTGCTCCTACAGGCGGTCACGATGACCGCACTGACCCAGGTCCGTTCGTTTCCCGTGTACGTCGTGATCGCTGCAGTGACCGCGGTTGCGGACTCCGGTCAGCGTGGTGCCAAGGGTGCCCTGATCGCCGGAGTGTCACCGGCCGATCAGCGGGTCCGGACCCGGGCGATCCTGCGCGTCGCGACGAATGTCGGGATGGCGGTCGGGATGGGCCTGGCCGGGATCGTACTGGCGGTCGACCGGCGTGAGGTGTACGTGATCGCCTTGCTCGCGAACGCAGCGACGTACCTGGTCACTGCCGGGCTGGTCCGGTTCGGGATGCCGGAGGTGGAACGGGTGGCGGCGGCGACCGGTCCGTCCGCGCTGACCGCGCTGCGGGATCGGCCGTTCCTCGCGTTCGTCGCGCTGGACGGGGTGCTCACCATGCACGCCGCGATGGCCCAGGTCGCGATACCGCTCTGGGTGGCGACCGCGACGGACGCGCCGCGCTGGCTGATCGCCGGCCTGATGGTGCTGAACTCGGTCGCCGTCGTACTCCTGCAGATCCGGGTAGCCCGGGGAACCGAACACCTGACAGGCGCAGCGAGGGCCGGCCGGCGAGCGGGCCTGCTGCTGGCCGTGGCGTGCGTGGTGCTGGCCCTCACCGACGTCACCTCGGGCGCGGTCACCATCGGACTGCTGATCGTGGCCGCACTCGTCCACGTGTTCGGCGAAATGCTTCAGTCCGCCGGCGGCTGGGGGATCAGCTTCGAACTTGCCCCACCCGGCGCCCAGGGTCAGTACCAGGGCGCCTACGCCATGGGCCGCCAGGCAGGCGACATGATCGCTCCCCTCATCCTCACCACCATCGCCATCGGCTGGGGCTGGCCCGGCTGGCTCCTCACCGCCCTCATCTTCCTCACCGCCGGCTTGCTCATTCCAATCGCAGTACGGCGGCACCAGCACTGGTCCAGCACCCAACAGAAACCCGAAGAGGTACCCGCCCAGGTGAGCTGATCCGGAGACGCTTCAGGCGGCGGCCTCGCGGAGGAGGTTGCGGAGGTCTCGGGCGGCGGTGAAGCCGGCTCGGTTGGCGCCGATTGTGCTGGCTGAGGGGCCGTAGCCGATCAGGTGGATGCGGGGGTCGAGGACTGTGTGGGTGCCGTCCATGCGGATGCCGCCGGAGGGTTCGCGCAAGCGAAGTGGGGCCAGGTGGGCCAGGTCGGCGCGGAAGCCGGTGGCCCAGAGGATCGCGTCCACGGGCAGGGTTCGGCCGTCGGACCATTCGACGCCGTCCGGGGTGATCCGGGTGAACATCGGCTGGCGTTCGTACACGCCGCGCCGCAGCGCGTCCTGTTCCTGCTCGCGGAGGTGCAACCCGGTCACGCTGACCACGCTCCGCGGTGGCAGCCCGGCCCGCACCCGCTCCTCCACCTTGGCGACAACGCGGCGCCCGAGCTCCGGCCCGAACTCCTCACCCGTCCGCCACTCGGGCGGCCGTCGCGTCACCCACGTCGTCGTCGCGACCTCGGAGATCTCTGCCAGCAACTGCACCGCCGACGCACCTCCGCCGACCATCAGCACGTGCTGACCCGCGAACTCGTCGGCACCGCGATAGTCCGCCGTGTGCAACTGCCGCCCACGGAACGACTCGATTCCCGGATACCAAGGAATGAACGGCCGATTCCACGTCCCTGTCGCGTTCACGATCGTCTCCGAGAAGTACGTCTCACCTGAGGTCCGCACCTCGAACAGCCCGTCCACCCGCCGCACACTCGTCACCTCGACGGGCCGCAGGACAGGCAGCGAGAAGCGCCGCTCGTAGTCCGCGAAATACGCCGGCACGAACTCGTTGGCCCGGTCACCAGCGGCACTCGGGGGCACCGGCACACCCGGCAGGTTCGCGATCCCGTGCACGTCGTGCATGGTCAGCGAGTCCCACCGGTGCTGCCACGCCCCTCCCGGCGCCGGATTCCGGTCCAGTACGACGACCTCGTCGTACGGCGCGAATCCCAGCCGAACCAAGTGGTAAGCAGCCGACAACCCGGCCTGACCTGCCCCGATCACCACGACCTTCACATCGGGAGTCAACAGTCTGGAACTGCCAGGTCTTCCCTGCGGGAGGTTTGTGGTGGGTGCCGGTTGTCTTACGGGGAAGACGGATCGTGATGTCGCGGGCTCCGCTGCGTGATGGTGCTTGGGAAGGACGCAGCTGTGCGGATCCCGCGCAGACGTATAGCCCGTGTCGTGGATCGGTTCAGCGCTCGCGGTCAGACGACGAGCAGAACTTCGGACACCTGATGGGGACCTGGGACACCTGACCAGATGTACGAGGTCCCCGCCGGGTGTACGAGGACCCGCGTTGACCAGCATCCGGCCGGAGGGGTCCGGATACCGAGACCACCGGCCCAGAACCGTGCAACTGTGGGGAGTTGGGACAGGAAGTTCTGGGCTGGGACCTCATATTTCAGGTCCCTGGTCACGATTTCCTGTCTCAGGTCCCGTCGGGGGGCTGGAGTTCTGGCGGCGTGTCGTCGTACGAGGGTGGACTGAATACTGAGCCCATGGATCTGACCGCGGCGTATGGCTTTCGGATGGACTGGATCGTGAGCTTTGTCGCGGTCGCCCGGCACGGTGGGTTCTCGGCCGCCGGCAAGGCCGTGTTCCGTGGTCAGTCCCGGATCAGCGAGCATGTGGCCGATCTCGAGCGCGCTCTCGGCGTACAGCTCTTCGACCGGACGGCCCACCCGGCGCGGCTCACGCCCGAAGGCCGGACGCTCCTCCCACACGCCGAGGAGATTCTCAACCGGCTGAGCGACCTGTCGTCCGGTGGGGGAGAGGTCCGTTTCGGCACCTATCCCAGCGCGGCCGCCTGGCTCTTTCCGCAAGTCGTACGGCGGTTGCCGGAAAACATCACGCTGCACTTGGTCGAGGGGCCGAGCATCGACCTGGAAAGCGCGCTGCTCCGCGGTGACATCGACCTGGCGATCCGCCCAGTCCACCCACTCGTCGCCGACCAGGCCCTCGAGCATGAGGTGCTCTGGCGAGAGCCGCTCGTCGCCGTTTTCGCCGAATCACACCCGCTGGCGGCAGCGGACATAGTCACCCTCGAGCAGTTGGCCGAACTCCCGCTCATCTCGATCGGCGAGAGCTCCGGACCCCGTCAGTTCGAATCACACCTGGCCTTCGCATCCGCCGGCCTGAATCCCAAGTCCGCCTTCCGTACCAACCAGCCGCAGACCTTGCTGTCCCTGGTCCGGCACGGCCTCGGCGTAGGAGTCACCAACGAGTTGGCGGTCACCACCGCGAACCTGACCGGCGTACGGCTGGTCCCGATCCAGGACGCCGGCGTCGAGCGTCAGGTCGCGCTGTTCTGCCGCAAGGAACGCCTCTACTCACCGGCGCTGGATCAGGTGATCGACGTGATCCGCGAGATCACCGGATGAACTGGTCCACGTAGTCGGCGCCGAGGCCGTTCGAGCCGTAGTGGTCGCGGCACAGCTGGATCTTGGTGAAGGTGTCCTCGTACCCGGTCTGGTTGCCCTCGTCGTCGACGTAGATCATCGCGCCGGAGATGTTGAAGAACGTGATCATCTCGGTGCAGTCCTCCGGCACCCGGAGCGTGTGGATCTCACCCGGCGGCTCGTACACGAACGACCCGGTCTCCGCGACCCAGTCGTGTTCGTCGTACTGCCACTTGCCCTTGATCACGTAGCCGAACACCGCGCTCGGGTGCCGGTGCCGCGACACGATGCCGGAGCGGGTCACCTTGAGCAGGTTGCACCACTGCCCGGTGATCGTGTTCAGCATCAGCGGCCGGAACCACACGTCGGGCGCCTGCGGTACCCACAGTCGATCGTCCTCGGGCACCGCCGGTACGGCGATCTCCGCCGGAACCCCTGCCGAAACCGGAATCATCGAAGCTCCTTCACATGCTCTGGTAGCCGCCGTCCACGGGCAGGACCGCGCCGGTGACGAAGGCCGCGTCGGGACCGGTCAGGAAGGCGATCGCACTGGCGACCTCTTCCGGCGTACCCCAGCGGGCCATCGGCGTACGGGAGATGATCCGGTCGGCGGCGACCGGATCGGCTTGCAGGGCGGCGGTGAGGTCGGTGGCGATCCAGCCGGGCGCGACCGCGTTCACCCGGATTCCGTCGGCGGCCCAGGCGACCGCGAGCGACTTGGTGAGCTGGACGACGCCGCCCTTGCTGGCGCTGTATCCGGGCACGAGCGGACCGCCGAAGTAGCTCAGCATCGAGGCGACGTTGACGATGCAACCGCGGCTGGCGGCGAGCAGGTCGTGCGCCGCCTCGGCCGCCCGCATCGCACCGGTGAGGTTGAGTTCGACGACCTCCCGGAACACCTCGGGCCGGTGCTCGTCGCCGCGCCGGATGATGCCGGCCGCATAAATCAGTACGTCGAGCTGGTCGAGAGATCCGATCAGGTCCTCCAGGGCCTGTGGATCCCGGAGGTCCAGTTCGTGCAGCCGGGCCGCCTTCCGGAGCTCGGGTGAGGCGGTCGACGTACCGAGCCCGGCCGCGATCACGGTCGCACCGTCGATGACGAGCCGGAGTGCGGTGGCCGCGCCGATCCCGCTCGTACCTCCGATGACGAGTGCGGTCCGGGCCATGTGCGGCATCCTGCTCGGCTTCGGCGCGTCGAGCAACGAAGACCCGGACGGCGGATAGGGGTCATCCGCCGTCCGGGTCCGCTGAGGATCAGTCGCCGCTGATGTCGATGTGGCGGTGGTAGCGCTGACCCGCCTTGCCGCCGATCACGGACGCGAGGAAGGTGACCACTACCGCCGCGCCGATCGCGATCATCCCGCCGGTGGTGAGCGTCTCGTCGGTGAACGGCACGGTCGGCAGGTCCACCCGGTCCAGTACGTCGTACTGCGAACCGGCCAACGCAGCGATCGCCGCGACGGCCACAGTCACCAGTACGCCGAGCAGCCAGACGCCGAGGCCCTGTCGGCCACCGTCGAAGCGGGCCAGCCGGCCGGCGACGTACCCGCCGTTGTAGTAGGCGATCGCCAGGATCAGCAGCAGCACCGCGCCGGAGACGATGCCGATCGTGCCGGCCTCCGACTGGGCTGCGTTCCAGTCGATCGTGACCGCGTAGTCGACCGCCGCCGCGACCGCGCCGACGATCCCGCTGAGCAGCACGATCAGGCCGATCGCGACCAGCCAGCCGAAGAACGCGGCACCGCCCTTGAACCCGCGGTACGCCGGGTGGACCTCATCGGCTGCCGACGTCCGGATGCGGGCCCGGTGCTGCGGCTGCTGAGTGGTGGTTCCCGGCTCGTCGTCCGAGAAATGGGGTAACTGTGCGTTTGCGTCTACGTCGTCCCGATACTGCTGGGCCATGTCAGTTCTCCTCGCCAGACAGCCCCGTGTGCTCCTCCGGTACCCGTCGGAACGCTGGCTATGCGTGGCGAGGTGATAACTGCGTGTCAGTCGAGCAGGCGGTCGATCTTGTCGTGGTACCGCTTGCCGGCCTTGCCGCCGATGATCGAGAACATCAGCGTCAGGACCACCAGGGCCGCGGCGGCGATTATGCCTGCGGTGGTGATGGTGTTGGTCGACACCGACACGTCTGGCCGGTTCACCTCGTCGAGTAGGCCGTACTGGCTGTTCACCAGCGCACCGGCCCCGGCCGCGAGCACGGAGAACAGGAACGCGAACATCCACACGCCGAACCCGTTCCGGCCGCCGTCGAACCGAGCCAGCCGCCCGGCGACGTACCCACCGGTGTAGAAGGCCAGGGTCAGCACGAAGACGCCGACGGCCGCGGCGGTGATACCGGCGGCACCAGGCTGGGCCTCGGCGTCGGCACGGGTGTAGTCGAGGATCTCCGCCGTACCGAGGGCGGCCGCGGAGACGGCGAGCGAGAGCAGCGCCGACATGGCGATTGCGATCAGCCAGCCGAAGAACGCGGCTCCGAACTTGAAGCCCCGGTAAGACAGCAGGTCCGGATCGACGACGGGCTCGATCGGCTGAGTGCCCTCGACCGACGGGGGGAGGGGTTTGTCCGGGATGAGCGTGACGCTGCTCATCGCCCGGGCGGCTCGGGCCCGTGCCTCCTCATAGCTCTGGGTGGTCGGGTCGGCACTCGACTCCGTCACGGGGGCAATGGCGGTGTCGCCGTACTGCTGAGCCATGTCGGCTTCTCCTCACTGGTCAGCTTCGCGCGATCCCTACCCGCCCAGTGAGCGTCTGACACAACCAGACGCCGGTCTTAACCGGCCTCTGGCGCACTTTCACTCCCTGTCGCCGGGTATCGGCGGGGAGTGAAGACCAGAGGGCCGGCCGGGCGGGGCACGGTGCGGGTCTGCGACGAGCCGACCACCAGGAGGCAACGCATGTCAACCGCTTCCGGGTCCAGTTCAGCCAGCGTTGTGACGGTGATCGCCTCCTCGGCACCGCCCACGTCACGTCCGACGATGACCGGCGTACTGGGCGAACGGTGTTCGAGGAGCAGGTCGCGAGTGGCGGCGACCTGCCAGGTGCGGGACTTCGAGGCGGGGTTGTAGATCGCGATCGCCAGGTCCGCCGCGGCGGCCGCGGACAGCCGCTGGGCGATCACCTCCCACGGCTTCAGGCGGTCCGACAGCGACAGGACGCAGTAGTCGTGCCCGAGTGGTGCACCCACCCGGCTGGCGACGGCCTGGGCGGCGGTCATCCCTGGCAGCACCCGTACGGCGATGTCGGCGTACTCAGGCTCCGACGCGACCTCAGTGACCGCACTGGCCATGGCAAACACACCCGGGTCACCGGACGAGACCACAACCACCTTGGAGCCCTTGCGGGCGAGGTCCAGGGCGAAGGCGGCCCGCTCTGACTCGACCCGGTTGTCCGAGCCGTGCTTGCGCTGCCGCGCGCGGTCCGGCAGGCGGTCGACGTACGGGCCGTAGCCGATCAAGTCGTCGGCACCTGCGATCGCCGCACGCACCTCAGGTGTCATCCACTCCGGTCCGGCCGGTCCGAGGCCGACGACGGTCACGGAGCCTTCCGACTCGGTCCTGGTCGCCGGTGCGGTGAACGTGTTGTTGATCGGACTGGGGAGCAGGGCGAGGGAGAAGTACGGCACCTCGTCCGGGTCGACGTCAGCCAGAGGAGCGGTCCGCTGTGCCTCGGTGGTGGCCCGCTCGACGTACCAGGCCTCGTCTGCTCGACCAGCGAGCTCGAACGCCTCCCTGACGTTGTCGAACGTCCGCCCGAGCTTCATCACCGCTGCCGCGTCGGTGTTGCGCAGCCGGTCCGCCAGTACGTCGGGGGGCAGCGTGCCAGGCAGCACAGTGAGGATCTCGTCCCGCTCACACAGGGGCCGCCCGAGTACGGCGGCCGCAGCGCTCACCGACGTTACGCCGGGAACCACCTCACACGGGTACCGGTCGGCCAGCCGCTTGTGCATGTGCATGTAGGACCCGTAGAACAGCGGATCCCCTTCAGCCAGTACGACGACATCGCGGCCGGCATCGAGATGCGCGGCGAGCCGGGCCGCGCAGTCGGCGTAGAAGTCGTCCATCGCGCCCTGGTAGCCGCCGGGGTGGTCGGTCGTCTCGGTGGTCAGCGGGTAGACCAGGTGCTCCTCGAGCTGTCCCTCCCGCAGGTACGGCGCCGCGACCGAGCGGGCGATGCTCCGGCCGTGCCGCGCGCTGTGAAACGCGATCACCTCCGCCGCACCGATCAGCCGGGCAGCCTTCACCGTCACGAGTTCGGGGTCGCCCGGGCCGAGCCCGACACCCCACAGCCGGCCCGTCACTCCGCCTCACTCGCGATCGCGTTGACGGCGGCCGCGGTGATCGCGCTACCGCCCCGGCGGCCCTTGACGACGAGGTACTCCAGCCCGAGGTCGTTCGCGGCCAGCGCGTCCTTGGACTCGGCCGCGCCGATGAACCCGACCGGGATGCCGAGAATCGCGGCCGGTCGCGGCCCGCCCGCGGCGATTACCTCGAGCAGCCGGAACAACGTGGTCGGAGCGTTGCCGATAGCAACAACCGAGCCGTCGAGGTGATCGCGCCAGAGATCGACCGCGGCGGCGCTGCGGGTGGTCTGGAGCTCTTGCGCCAGCTGGACGGTCTGTGGGTCTTGCAGCGTGCAGATGACCTGGTTGTCCGCGGGGAGACGCTTCCGGGTGATGCCGGCCGCCACCATCTGCGCGTCACACAGGATCGGTGCGCCGTTCTGCAGGGCCGCTCGCGCGTTCTTGACCACGTTGGGCGACGCCTCGATGTCGGCGACCAGGTCGGTCATGCCACAGGCGTGGATCATCCGTACGGCGACCTGCGCGAGGTCCGCCGGGAGATCGCCGAGCGCCGCCTCGGCCCGGATCGTCGCGAACGACCGCCGGTAGATCTCGGCCCCGTCCTTCACATACTCGTGCTTCACCGCAGTCCCATCCGCTCACCGTCGATCACATATCCGTTGCCGATGGCAAGCACGTCGACGAACTCGCCGGCCGGTTTGCCGCACCGCCGTTCACACCCGGACCAGTGCATCGGCCGCCCGTGTCGGGGCAACCGCGGCGTCACCCGCTTCGCGTCCGCCCGGACATCCGCCAGCGCCTTGGCGCACCCGGGCTGACCTGCACACGCTGTCACACCGTTCCACGGCGAGTCCGCCTTTGTGACCAACCCAACCTCATCCAGCCGCGCACTCGGGTCCTGCGGCAGCCCCGGCAGTACAACGGAGCGCCAGGGCGTGATCCGCACCTGCCCCGCAGCGACCTGCTGGAGTACGTCGGCCTGCTCAGGTCCAAGGCTCCCCAACGGCACCGTCACCACCAGCGCACTCTCCCCGTGCGCCCCAGCCGCCACCGCTGGTGCCCAGCTCTGATCCACTCCTGTGGCGTCCAGCCCGAGCCTGTCGAGGATCCGATCAGCCCCGTCCTCCAGTTCCGCGACCCGCCACGCCTGCGACCCCTGCGCCGTACGCTCCGCCAGGAACGCCTCCGCTGCGCCAACCATCACCTCAGCCGCGTCAGCCCAGCCCACCCGCGCTCCGAATCCACCCCCGAGGCTCAGGATCGCCTCATGGTCGTCCACCGCCCGAACCAGCACATCCGCCTGCGCACTGACCAGGTCCCCGCGGCCATCATCCAGCGCGAACAGGAACCGCCCCGGCAACTCTGCAAGCTCCGGACGCGAGCACAGCGCCCGGTCGACCGCGGCTGCCACCGGCAGGACGTCGTACCGGCTCTCGTGGTCCAGTCCGGACAGGGGCGACGCCAGGATGTTGCGGACTCGCTCATGCGTGATGGAGGGCAGCAGTCCGGCGTCGTACAGGCGCTCCGACAACTCCTGCGGGCCGTCCGGTGTCAGTCCTCTGACCTGCACGTTTCCACGCGAGGTCAGCTCCAGCCGGCCGTCACCCAGCTCGAGCGCGGCCTGCCGCAGCACCTCGAGTTGCCTGACGCTCAGCACTCCACCTGGGACGCGCACGCGGGCCAGGCCTCCGTCGGCCGCCTGATGCACCGCCAGTACGCCGGGGCACCGGTCCGTCTGAGTCCTCGCCACAGCCGAGATGCTACGTGCCCGGCTCCCGTTGTGTGCTGGACCACAGCAGTACGGCGGCCATCAGCAGCGCGCACAGGCCGCCACAGACCATCGCCACCGACACAAACCAGGCGTCTACGACCAGTCCGCCGAGCAGTGCACCAACGGACAGCGTGGCCTGGAAAGAGGACGTGAACAGCACGGTGGCTGCCTCACGGGCGTGCGGTACGGCGCGGGCGAACCAGCTCATCGAGCACACCGCCGTACCCGAGTCCCCACACCACCAGCAGGACCAGTGCGCCCGCCGTATTGCGTCCTAGTACCGGCAGCAGCAGTGTGGCGGCGGCTATGAGGCCTGCGCAGGTCAGGAACGTCGCGCGTTAGCAGCCCGAGTACGACGAATGACGTGCGCCAGCCGGCGAGTTCGCCGAGGAAGGTCCCCGCTGGTACGCCGAGCACCGCGGATCGCTGCGCCACCAGCCTCCCGGCCAGACCCGCGCCGATCGACCAGAACCCGCCGATCACCAGCCCAACCAAGATCCGCGACACCAACTCCAGCCAGTAGACCGGCGCAGCTAGCCCTCACGCAACACGCACTACGTCGCATTCCCGCCATCCCGCGGAAAGGGCGAATGATCCGTCACGGGATCATCTGGCACCGGATAATCCCGGGCTATCCTCGAAGGTATGGCGAAGACTCCACCGCGCACGGTTCCTGACCTCACCGGGTATCTCACGCATGCCGGTCATGTTCTTGAGACCCAGTTGTCTGCCGCGCTGGCGGAGGTTGGGCTGACGTTGCGGATGCAGTGCGTACTGCGGCACGCGCTGGAGGCGGAGCGGACCCAGATCCAGCTCGCCGAGCTGGCGTACATGGACAAGACGACCATGGTCGTCACCGTCGACGCGCTCGAGAAGGCCGGGTACGCCGAACGCAAGCCGTCCGCAACCGACCGCCGGGCCCGGATCATCGCCGTCACCGACGCCGGCGCCGCGATCGCGCAGGAGGGCCAGCGGATCGTCGACCGCGTCCACGCCGAGGCCCTCGAGGTGCTCGCCGCCACCCAACGCAAGCCGTTCGTGGACGCCCTGATCGAGCTCGTCGACGGCCACCTGTCCACTCCGGTCGAGGCGCAGCCGGTACGACGGGCACGGCAGCGCGTCAGCTGATCCACAAAGAGATAGTCTGCTACAAAACTATCTGTTAAGGTCGTTCTCATGACGACCTCTGAGGTAACCCCTCCGCCGACGACCGACCACCCGGCTCGGAGCCGGGTGAAAGCGCTGATGGTGCTGTGCGTGATGCAGCTGATGATCATCCTCGACGGCACTGTGGTGACGGTCGCGTTGCCGACGATCCAGGAAGAGCTCGGGTTCTCGCAGGCCGGCCTGGCCTGGGTGATGAACTCGTACCTGATCGCCTTCGCCGGACTCCTGCTGCTGGCCGGCCGGATCGGCGACCTGATCGGCAGCAAGCGGGTCTTCCTCGCCGGCCTCGGCCTGTTCACCGCCGCGTCGCTGCTCTGTGGTGTGGCCACCAGTGCGGAGGTCCTGATCGCGGGTCGGTTCCTGCAGGGCGTCGGCGGCGCACTGGCCTCCGCGGTCATCCTCGGCATGATCGTCGGCCTCTACCCGGCTCCCGGTGAGCAGGCCCGGGCGATGGGTGTCTACGGCTTCACCTCGGCCAGTGGCGCGTCCATCGGCCTCATCCTCGGCGGTGTGATCACCCAGACCGTCGGGTGGCACTGGGCGTTCCTCATCAACGTTCCGATCGGTGCCGTCTCCGTGGCACTCGCCGTACGGCTGCTGACAGGGCAGCGCGGTCTGGGGCTCGGCAAGGGCGCAGACGTCCTCGGCGCCGTACTGGTGACCGCCGGCCTCTCCCTGGGCGTCTACACGATCGTGCAGACCGCTGAGCCATCCGCCGAACTGCCGCGCACGCTCGTCCTCGCGGTGATCTCGGTGGTGTTGCTGGCAGCGTTCGTACTGCGTCAGGCACGCAGCACGAACCCGCTGCTCTCACTGCACATCTTCCGCAACCGTCAGGTGAGTGTGTCCAACGTTGTGGTCATCCTGCTCTTCGCGGCCGGGTTCGGCTTCCAGTTCATGACGGCGCTCTACCTGCAGCGAGTGCTGGGTTATGACTCACTGACGACCGGCCTGGCGTTCCTTCCGGCTCCCGTGATGGGAGCGGTGATGTCTCTGTTCGTCGCTCCGCGGCTGATCGTCCGCTTCGGCGGCCGCACGATGCTGCTGGCCGGACTCACCGCATTCCTGCTCGCACTGCTCTGGCTCAGCCAGGCTCCGGTCGATGGCTCGTACGTCGTCAACGTCGCGCCAGTGCTCACGGTGATGGGCATCGGCGTCGGCATAGGTATCCAGTCGGCCATCCTGCTGGCCATGTCGGCCGCTCAGCCGGGTGACGCTGGACTGGCCTCGGGTCTCAACAACACCGCACAACAAGCTGGTGCTGCGGTCGGAACCGCCGTACTGGCGACATTGGCCGCGTCCACTACGACGAACCGGCTGAGCGAAGGTGCGGACGCCGTACTGGCACTCCGGGACGGCTACAGCGCGGCCTTCATCGCGGCAGCCGGTTTCGTGGTCGCAGCACTCGTCCTCACCGCGACTCTGCTCCGCACGCCTCAGAAGTAGCAGCACGCGCCCGGTCCGTCGTTGCCGACGGCACCGGGCGCTGCTGGCGTCAGTTGATGCCTGACCAGAAGGTGCAGTGGTGTTCGGTGGTGAGGTCTGCTCGCTCGAGGCCGCCCTGGTCGGTGGGGGCCAGGGAGAGGCCTGTGACCGAGTGGCTGTTGGTGGGGGACCAGCGTGGTCGGTCTGAGCCGTTCGGGTCGCCGGTGCGGGCGAAGGTGGTCCAGTAGTCGATCATCTGGTTGGACAGCACCTGCTGGGTGTCTGACAGCGGGGCGTCCCAGCCGCCGAGCCGGAACAGGTACGGGAGCTCCACAGCGTGTGCCGCGCCCTGACCGGGTTGTGCGAGTGGTGAGTGCTTGTCGGCGAACTCATACGCGTACACCGGCACCTTGCGAGCCGCCTGCTGGTCTGTGGCTGCCTGTGTGCAGGACCAGATCCGGTCTGTGGTGACTGCGGCCCACGCTGCGGCCGGTGACTCATACCGGTCGAGTGGGTACTCACGCAGTACCTCGGCCGCCTGGTCCGCGCCCACCATGTTGGTCACCAGTTGCGGATAGTCCTTGATCTCGCCGAAGGCGGCCAACCACGGTGTCGCCTCGTCGTGGTTGTTGCCGGAGATGATCGGCACCCGGTGGAACAGTCCGGCCTTCATCGCCATCGCGGGACTCAGTGGGACCGTCGCCGTACGGCCGTAGGCGACCTGGGTGAACTGCAGAGTGTCCTGCACGAGTACGTCGGACTTCGCGGCGCGCAGGCAGTCGAGCATGGACTGGCTGGGCTTGCAGGACAGCTTGTCCTTGTTGTCGGCTGCCCACTGCGTGCCGGTGGTCTGGACCGTCTTTAGTGGGACCCAGGGGGAGTCGGCGGCCTGGCCCGGGTACTGGCTGTTGTCGTCCCAGTTGAACGCGCAGGAGCCGCTCTGCATGATCGCCTTCGCGAAGAGGCCGGTGGCGGTGGGGGAGGTCAGTTGTGCGCAGACGCTCATGCCGCCGGCCGATTCACCTGCGACCGTGACGTTGCGGGGGTCGCCACCGAACGCACGCGCGTTCCGCTGCACCCAGCGCAGGGCGGCCTGCTGGTCCTGGATGCCGTACGTGCCAGAGCCGGGCAGACCCGGGTAGCCGAAGAACCCGAAGATGCCGAGCCGGTAGTTGACCGTCACGGCGACCACATCACCCCTGGTGGCGAACTTCGCGGCGTCGTAGCTGCTACCCGCTCCCGAGAAGAACCCGCCACCATGGATCCAGACCACGACTGCCCGCGGCTTGCTGGACGGCTTGGCGGGCGCAGTCACGTTCAGATAGAGGCAGTCCTCGTTGCTGGACCCGTCGGGCGCCTCCGGGTTGGCCTGCTGGGGGCACGCGCTCGAGACGTCCACGGCCTCTCGTACGCCGTCCCACGGCCGCACGGGTTGTGGTGCTTTCCACCGCAACGGTCCGACCGGCGGAGCGGCGTACGGAATCCCGTTGAACACCCGTGCCCCGTCGGCGGACGTCCCGCTCACCAGCCCGGCATCAGTCCGTACGACGTCTGTCTCGGCCGAAGCGTTGGTTGCCACCAACCCAGCCGGCACCAGCGCCAGGCCAACGGCCAACCGCAGTAGCTTTCGCAATCTCGTCATGCCCAGCAGCCTCAGCCAGACAACCCCAAGCCCGCTTCGGCCCGACGGCCACGCCACCTACACCTTTGGTCTAAGCGCGCCTCAACAGATAGGTGTCCATGATCCAGCCCTTGCGGTCGCGGGCTTCGGCGCGGGTCTTCTCGATCTGCGCGGCGACCTCGCGCAGTGGACCGGAGATCAGGATCTCGTCCGGAGTGCCGAGGTAGGCGCCCCAATAGATGGTCGCGTCCTGATCGAGGTGCTCGGTGAACGCCGTGTGCGCATCGAGCATGACGACCACGTCGTCCACGTCCTCCGGCCACCCCTTCGCCAGCCGTCGCCCAGTGGTGATCTGGATCGGCCGGCCGACCTGGTTCAGCCCGACCCGGTGCCGCGCCGCCAGCGTCGACACGCTGCTGATCCCCGGGATCACCTCGACCTCGAACGCGAGGTCGCCCCGCGCCTGGATGTCGTCCAGGATCGCCAGCGTGCTGTCGTACAGCGAAGGGTCGCCCCAGACCAGGAACGCACCCACCTGGTCCTCGCCGAGTTCGGTCGCGATCAGGTCCGCACACACGTCCGCTCGGCGTCGCCGCCAGTCGTCGACGGCTTCGACGTACGCGTCGGTGGTCCGGTCCCGCTCGGGATCGCGGCCGACGACGACCCGGTAGTCCTTGTCCTTGGCGTACCGGCGGAGGATCTCCTCGCGCAGGTCGACCAGCTCCTGCTTGACCTCGCCCTTGTCCAGCACGAAGAACACGTCGACCCGGTTGAGTGCCGACACAGCCTGCATCGTCACCTGCTCCGGATCGCCCGCACCGACGCCGATCACCACGATCTCCCGCATGCCCCGCACCCTATGTCACTACGCTCGGTGAGCGATCGCGACCAGATTGCCCGATGGTGAAGGTGACCTGGCACCACCGCCGGCGTCAACGGAGCTGTTGCCGGCAGCACCCGATTCCCACAATCGAACGCATGGGACTCAAGAGCAAAGCACGGGGACTCGGGCGGCACGGTCTGATCGCGATGGTGCTGGGGGCAACGGTCGTGGTCGGTGGCAGTAGCGTGCTGGTCGCGTCGGCGGCCGAACCGGCGCCGGCCGTCATCAGCGCCTGCGTGGACAAGAACTTCGGCGACGTCCGGATCATCGACCCGGCCAAGGGCGAGAAGTGCCGTTTCTACGAGGTCGCCACCACCTGGAACCAGAAGGGCCCCACGGGCGAGACCGGCCCCCAAGGACCTCAAGGCGCGCAAGGAGCACAGGGCGCGGCAGGTCCGCAGGGCGTCCCCGGACCGCAAGGCGAACAAGGTCCGCAAGGCCCGAAGGGTGACCCGTCCGGGCTGTCCGTCAGCCCGCCGATCCTGGTGAAGAAGACCATCCGGGACGGCGAGCACGCGAACTGGCAGGCGATGTGCCCGAGTGGTCAGGTCGCGGTGAGCGGAGGCTTCTCCGGCGGCAGCAACTACGGTCGCGGACTGACCTTCTACACCTCGATGCCCCGCTACTCCGCCGACGGCTGGATCTTCGAGGCGTCATTCAGCAAGCTCGCGAGCGGCAGCACCGACGACCAGATCGACGCCTACGGCTTCGTCCTCTGCGCCGTCGGCACCTTCAACCCCAACTGAGTCAGATCGTCAGCAGGAGTGCGGCGGCGATGACGGTTCCGGCCACAGCGCCGCCGTAACACAGCAGCACGATCGGTACGTCGTACCGCTTCAGCTGCAACCCGTCGTACAGGGTGTAGCGGAAGCGGTGCGCCCAGTGGAACAGCGCCAGCGCACACAACCCGAACAACACGAGCCGCGTGATCCAATTCCGCAGTACGGCGAACACGTGCGAGTGGTCCGGTGGCGACAGCAGGTCCAGCGGGAACGCGATACCGAACAGGAACAGCAGGATCGGGATCATCAGAGCGGCGACCATGCCGCCGGCGCTGAACAGCATCCAGAGCAGCGGTTCGGGAGCGGGCCGGCGGCTCATCGCAGTACCAACCAGGCGACGATTGCCGAAAGCAACAACGACGCGAAGTAGTGCGCGGCAACGATCTGAGCCGGCGGCACGCGGCGCCCGCGCACCTTGATGACCATCGCCCGAGGCGCCAGCGCGAACCACGTGATCGTATGCAGCAGGAGGAACAGCATCGCGACCACATTGATCGCGAGCACCCACCACCGCCCACTCCAGTCGAGGAAGTCCTGGTACGACGCCGCGCCGTCGCTCACCGCCTTGACCAGGAGGAGCAGGTACACCACGAACCACGCGACGAAGACGCTGCTCAGCTCACGCAGTACGAACAACAGGTAGGACCGGCGTTCGAGCCACCAGAACAGAGCGAGCGGCCGTTGGTAGGTGCTCACCGTCGGCTCCGAGGCATCAGCAGATCCTTGATCGTCTGCGTAGCCGCGGTCAGCTTGTACCGCTGGATCGCGCCCGCCGGGTCCACACCCTTCGGGCACGCCGCACTGCACTCACCGACGAACGTGCAGGCCCAGATCCCTTCCGGCGACGACAGTACGGCGCGACGCTCCTCGGCCCCCTCGTCACGCGAGTCGAGGTTGTACCGCTGGGCCAACGCGATCGCCGCGGGACCGATGAACTCCGGCTCGAGGCTGTACACCGGGCAGGCCGAGTAGCAGAGCATGCAGTTGATGCACATACTGAACTGCTTGTACTCGTCCAGTTCCTCCGGCGTCTGCAGGTACTCGCCCTCCTCGACCGGACTGTGCACCTCTCGGACGATCCACGGCTTGACCTTCGGCAGCTTGGTCATGAAGTCGTCGATGTCGATGATGAGGTCCCGGATCACCGGGAAGTTCCGCAACGGCTCGACCCGGATCGGACCGGGTGCGTAGTCAGTGAGGAAGGTCGCACACGTCAGCTGCGGTTCGCCGTTCACGGTCATCCCACAGCTGCCGCAGATCCCCATCCGGCACGACCACCGGAACGACAACGTGCCGTCCAGGTGGTCCTTGATGTACGTCAGACCGTCGAGAACGGCCCAGTGCTCGCGCAGCGGCACCTGGTAGGACTGCATCACCGGTTCGGACTCCAGCTCGGGCCGGTAACGCGCGACCTCGAGGGTGATCTCGTCTGCCATCCCTACCTCCCGTACACGCGTTCGCCCGGTGGCCAGCGGGTGATCGTCACCGGCAGGTACGAGATCCGGCTCGTTCCGTCCGGCTCACGTCGTACCAGCGAGTGCGCCAGGAACCGATCGTCGTCGCGGGCCGGGAAGTCGGTGCGCTGATGTGCTCCGCGCGATTCCTCCCGGAGCAGCGCGCACGCGATGATGCTCTCGGCAACATCCAGCATGAACCCGAGCTCGAGCAGCGCGATCAACTCGGTGTTGAAGTTGGTGCTGTGGTCGTCGATCGCCGCATGGCTGAACCGCAGTTGCAGCTCCTTCAGCTGGTCGGCGGCCTTCGCCAGCGAGTCGCCGTCGCGGTAGATCCCGGCGCCGTTCTCCATCGTGGTCTGCATCTCGGTGCGGATGTCCGCGATCCGTTCGTGCCCCTCGGCGTGCCGGGTCAGCTCCTCCGACAGCCGTCGTACCTCGTCCCGCCCCTGAGCTTCGACAGCCTTGGGTACGACGTTGCGGTATCGGCCGGCGAACACCGCCGCGGCCCGGCCGGCGCGGTTGCCGAAGACGAGACACTCGGGCAGCGAGTTCGATCCCAGCCGGTTCGCGCCGTTGATGCTGACGCAGGCGACCTCGCCGGCGGCATACAGACCTTCGAGTGACGTCTGGCCGCGGATGTCGGTGTGGATGCCGCCCATCATGTAGTGCACGACCGGGCGGACCGGCACGAGTTCCGTCACCGGATCGATGTTCTGGTACTTCGAACACAGCTCGCGGACGAACGGCAGTTTGGCGTCGATCAGCTTCGCGCCCAGGTGCCGCAGGTCCAGGTTCACGACCGGCCCGTACGGCGTATCGATCGTGTTCCCCTTCTCCATCTCGTGCACGAAGGCCTGCGACAGCCGGTCTCGTGGTCCGAGTTCCATGTTGCGAAGGACCGGTGTCGGTGTCGGCGTGCCGAGGTCGTAGTCCTGCAGGTAGCGGTAGCCGTCCTTGTTGAGCAGCCAGCCGCCTTCCGCCCGGGCCGCCTCGGTGATCAGGATGCCGGTGAACGGCAGCCCGGTCGGGTGGTACTGGACGAACTCCATGTCCTTCAGTGCGGCGCCGGCCCGGTACGCGAGCGCCATCCCGTCCCCGGTCTTGATGTTGGCGTTCGTGGTGAACGGGAAGACCCGGCCGCATCCACCGGTGCACACGATCACCGCGCTGGCCGTGATGGTCTCGATCCGGCCGGTCGACAGTTCGATCGCGACGACGCCGTACGCGCGTCCGTCGTCTTCCAGGATCTTGGTCACGTACCACTCGTCGTACCGGACGATGTCGGAGTACGAGAGCGCGGTCTGGAAGAGCGTGTGCAGCAGGTGGAACCCGGTCCGGTCGGCGGCGAACCAGGTGCGCATGTTCTTCATGCCGCCGAACGCGCGGACGGCGATCCGTCCGTCCGGCTGCCGGCTCCACGGGCAACCCCAGTGCTCCAGCCGGAGCAGCTCACGCGGCGCCTCGGCGACGAACGCCTCGACCGCGTCCTGATCGCACAACCAGTCGCTGCCGGAGACCGTGTCGTACGCGTGCTCGTCGAGCGTGTCGTCGTCAGCGGCAACGGCCGCGGCTCCACCCTCGGCGGACACGGTGTGGCTGCGCATCGGATAGACCTTCGAGATCACCGCCACCCGCAACGCCGGATTGGTCTCCGCCACCGCGATAGCAGCCCGCAACCCCGCGCCGCCGCCCCCAACCACCACGACGTCGTGGAATGTCATCCGTTCCCCGTCTCAGGCTTCGTGGTCGCCGCTGTGCTCGTCCATCAGGATCTTGCCGTCGTGCCGCACGGTCTGGATCCGCACACTGCCGTCATGAAACTCGTGCCGGATCCGGCGACACCCGCACGCGTAGTGCATGTCATCCATCCGGAAGCCCTCGAAGTCGTCCTCCTGGCTCCGGTCCGCGTCCCCCATCCGCCCACACGGCGCCCGCTCCGCGGTCAGATGCGTCCTGGTCCCGGTCATTCGCCCACCTCCAGACACACTCCAGGTGTTTGTGACTCACATCACACCTAGATAGTGCGCCCCCCAACCACAACGCGGCAATGCCTTGGCGTCAGCGGGAGAACTGCCACCGGGTCTGGTCGTTGTCGGGCAGCACGATGACGGTGCCCGCGCCCGCCTTCCAGCCGTCGTGCAGCAGGAACATCCGGCCGCCGGAGCTGACCAGCAGGCGCAGGCCGGTGGTTCGGTACCGCACCGCCTTGCCTTCGGTGATCGGCGTTTCAACCACCCCGGGTGCTTCGAGGCCGAGCGGCGTACTGCTGTAGGCGGTCACGCGGGGGAGCTCGGTCACCTTCGCCTGGAGCTGCTGTGCGTAGCCTCGGCCGACGATCGCCGCGAAGTCGGAGACCGCCCAGAACAGCGCCGAGGTGACCACACCACCGACGAGAAACATGCGCAACGCCCGGTGCCACGCCGGCTGCACCCACGCCCCGTCCGCGCTGGTCCGAAGCCAGGCGCCGTACGCCGCAACGACGGTGCCGCCGGCAACGACAAGCGGCGCGAGCAGATCCACCGCATCACCCAACGCCGCGGCGGCGATCACGGCGACGCCGACAGCCACCAGCCCCGCGATCAGCGCGGCCCGCCCGGTCTTCCGCAGTACGGCGTGAGCTTCGGTACGGCGAAGTGCCGCATCCAGCCGTCGATGCACAGCCAGGCCGGCCAGCGCGAGCGCGGCGATGAACAGCAGCGGCAGGTAGAGCGTACTGATGCTCCGCAGCACGTAGTCCTGGGTCGAGTAGCCGAACAGGCTGACGTCGAGCCCCAGCTCCTCGGCCTGCGCATCACTGCGCGCCCAGCCGAAGTAGAACAGCAGGGCCGTCGCGATGGTCAACGGCGGGCCGAGTGTCGTCACCACCGACAACACGGCCTGCAGCGGGCCTTCGTCAGGCGCGCCGGCGGGCGGAGGTACGGATGGCTCGGCGGGAGCTGGGGCAGGAGGATCCGGGCGACCATCCGGCACAGTCGCAGGAGACAGTTGGGCGGAGTCGGTCATCCGGTCGGCTCGGTGGTCTCGCCGGACGACGACGCCTCGCTGGGCCCGGACGTCGGCGACTCCTCGTCGGTCGGCTCCTCCGTCACCGACGGTTCGTCAGTAGGCTCCGTGGTCGGCTCCTCGGACTCGCCGTCCTTCTTCCCGCACTCCGTCATACCGCCCTTGGCCCGCTTGAACGTCACCTTGGGCGTCTCGCCCGGGTGGGCCTTGTGCCACGCCAATGCGCGATCGATCATGCTCTTGATCAGTGGCTCCAGGCAGCCGTGTCCGAGGAGCGAGGAATCCGCGTCCGCGTGCTTTGCCGCGATGTCCCACTGTTTCGTCTGCCCGTCGACGGCGGCCCGGCACACTGCAAGCATGGCGCTCGCGAAGTCAGACCTACCGAATTCGCCCGCATCGCTGCTCTTGAGGTAGGTGCGCAGTTCGGAGCATTTGCCGTTGGCGAAGGCGTTGTACGCCGGCCAGCCCGGTGTCGGCGACTTCGGATCTTTCGGCCCGAACGGCACCCAGGACAGCCACCCGCCGGCCTTGCCCTCGGAACTCTTCGACGTGCTCGGTTCCCCGTCGCCGCTCGCCGCGGGTGCGTCCGCCCCACAGGCGGCCAGCACACCGAACATCACCACCGGCACAACGATTCGTCGCCACAGCATGATCCGCCCCCAGCCCCAACCCCAGACTCACCCCGTGGAGTCTTAGAGTGCCCGGGCGGTGGCAGAGCGTCAATGTCCTTTCGGGCAGTGTTCGAGGGACCCCTACTGCTTGGATTCGCGCCATTCTCGTTCGAAGGGGAGTCGCCAGGCTCGGGGGGCGATGAGTTGGTGGATGGCGTTGGGGCCCCAGGTGCCGGGTTGGTAGGGCTTGACCGGGGGCGGGTCGTCGAGGAGGAGGGCGGAGCGGTCCCACAGGGATTCGATGCCTTCGGCGGTGGTGAAGAGGGTGTGGTCGCCGCGCATCGCGTCCAGGATCAGGCGTTCATAGGCCTCGAGTACGTCGCCCGCACTCTCCGTCTCCTGCGTCGAGAACTGCATCGACAGCTTCTCCAGCCGCATCCCCGGACCGGGGCGCTTGCCGTAGAAGGACAGCGACACCCGGGACGAGTCGGCCAGGTCGAAGGTCAGGTGGTCGGGGCCTTGTGAGCCGACCCCGGAGCCGGCCGGGAACATCGTCTTCGGTGCTTCCTTGAAGGCGATCGAGATGATCCGCATCCCCTCGGCCATCCGCTTGCCGGTGCGCAGGTAGAACGGCACGCCGGCCCAGCGCCAGTTGTCGATCCCGACCTTCATCGCGATGAACGTCTCGGTGTCGGAGTCCGGCGCGACCCCGTCCTCGGTGCGATAGCCGCCGTACTGGCCGCGCACCACGTCGGCCGGCTGAATCGGGAGCATGGAGCGGAACACCTTGTTCTTCTCCTCCGAGATCGCCCGCGGTTCCAGGGCGGTCGGCGGCTCCATCGCGACGAACGACAGCACCTGGAGGACGTGCGTGACGACCATGTCCTTGAACGCGCCGGTCGGTTCGTAGAACGTGGCCCGCTGGTCCAGGCCGAGCGACTCGGGGATGTCGATCTGCACGTGGTCGATGAAGTTGCGGTTCCAGATCGGCTCGAACAACCCGTTCGCGAACCGGAACGCGAGGATGTTCAGCGCCGCCTCCTTGCCGAGGAAGTGGTCGATCCGGAACACCTGGGACTCGTCGAAGGTCTCGTGCACGAAGTTGTTCAGCTGGATCGCACTGGCCAGGTCGTCGCCGAACGGCTTCTCCATCACCACCCGGGCCCGATCGACCAGGTCCGCGTCGCGCAGCATCGCGATCACCGCCTGCGCGGACTTCGGCGGCACGGACAGGTAGTGCAGCCGGCAGGTTTCCGGACCGAGCAGCGCTTCGGCCGCCTTGACCGCGGCCGCGAGCGCCTCCGGCCCGGCCGTCGCCGGCACATACTCGAGCCGCTCGGCGAACTGCGTCAGCTCCTCGTCGCTCATCCGGTGCGTGCCGAACGTCTCCACCGCCTTGCGGGCCCGCTCCCGGAACTCGTCTGACGTGAGCTGCTCGGTCGCCATCCCGATGATGCGTACGTCGGGCGCGAACTTGGACAGCTGCAGATACGCCAGCCCCGGCAGCAGCTTGCGCTTGGCCAGATCCCCGGTCGCCCCGAACAGCACGATCACATGGGGCGCGAGCGGCTCCGGATCCCGTCGCGACGGCCGCGACCCCGGCGCCGGATAGGCAATCGTCTGAGTACGGTCAGGCATGCAGTCCTCCAACGAACACCTAAGCCACGGACACCGGAGCCAACACCCAGAAGTCTAGGCACCCGGCCCGGTCGCCCGGCGGATCATGGTGGTCGCCATCATCCGCGGCTGATCGAGGCAGTTCGGCGCCGCGGTGTGGAACGTGTCGCAGTGCATCAGGAACACGTCGCCCGCTCGGCCGGCCAGCTCGACCACCCGCAGGGGTACGCCGTCCACTTCGAAACCGTCGACCATGTAGCGCTGGATCCGGTCGCCGTTGCCGTCCCGGCCCCACAGCTCGCGCAACCACGGATGGGCGCCGCCGAGCTCACGCCGCAGCCGTTTCGGATGCGGCCCGTCCTCGGCAGGATCGGCGTACGTCGCCACCAGTTGATGCGACCCGGTCAGTACGAGCGTCGCACCGCCCCGCGGCCGGACGTCGTTCAGCAGCACGAACAGCTGCACCGCCCGAAGCCCCGGCCGCTCGACGAACCGCTCGAAGTCGTTGTGCCACACGGAGAGCGGAACATCCCACTCCGTCTTCTCCCGGAGCGGGAACGTGACCAGCAATCCACCCCAGCGGTTGGGTTCCTGCCACTCGCCGAGCAGCTCGTCGAGCGACGTCCGGACCGCCTGGGTTCCGATCCGCTCGAACTCGTCGCAGCGGGCCACCTGCTGAAGGCCCATCAGTCGTTGCTCGATCAGCCAGGTGGCCGGCTCGGTTCTCCGCATCCCGTGCTCGGCCTCGACGTGCTCCCAGATCCGGTCACACATCAGGACGGTGTCGGCCGCCGGGATCGCACCGGCCAGGCGCACCAGACCGGTCCGTTCGAACTCATCTCGCTGAGCATCCGTCAACATCCGCATCACTCCTCTCAGCCCGGAAATCCCAGCCCGAAAAATCTCGGCCCGGAAAACCAAAAGCACCCGGAGCCAGGAGACGTGTGTCTCCCGGCTCCGGGTGCATCGTTTGGCAGCGAAGTCTTTCCCGGAGCAAATCTGTGGTGTCGCCACTACGCTACGGCGGAGCCCAGCGCAGTGCGAACGATTTATCCGCCGGAGGCGCTCTGCCACAGGCCGAGGACGTTGCCCTCGCAGTCCTCGAAGTAGGCGGCGAATCCCATCTCGCCGACCGCGAACTTGGCGGCCACCGTCTTGCCGCCGTGCTGCTCGATCGACTCCAGCGCCGCGTCGGCGTCGTCGACGTCGAGGGTGATCACCGGCAGCGTGGCCGGCGCCCCAGCCCGCTCGAACATGCCGCCGTTGATGTAGCCGGGTTCGGTCGGGTAGCCCTCCTCGGTCACCGGCCCGGTCGACACACTCGTGTATTTCAGCTCCGGCATCACGTTGATCTGCCACCCGAACACGTCGGCGTAGAACGCCCGCGCCCGCTCCCCGTCGTCGTACGGAATCTCGAAATGCACCACTCGTCCGGCCATCACAAGTCCTCCCCTTGGAACCGGGTTTGGTTCGACGCTAGACCCGCTCGCCGACCCCCGGCCAGCCCTCAGGCGTCGAAGGCGGCGGCGGTCTCCAGCAGGCTGGACAGGTCGGTGCCGGGAGCGATCTCTTCAGCGGCCGAACCGCGCCGGAAGAGGCGGGCGCCGACGGCGGAGCCTTCGAGGGTGAGGGTGGTGGAGCGGAGGCGGAGCCAGGTGCCTTCGCGGAGGCCGAGGACCGGTACGTCGTTCTCCTCGAGGAACTCGGTGATGCGCAGTTCTCGGGTCTCGCCCTGGTGCTCGGAGTCCGGGTCCGGGTCGAGGTAGTGCGGGTTGATCTGGAACGGGACCAGCCCGAGGGTCTCGAACGACGGCGGTTGCACGATCGGCATGTCGTTACTCGTGCGCAGGCTGGGGGCCGCGAGGTTCGTCCCGGCGCTCGAGCCGATGTACGGCGTGCCACTCGTGACGCGGTCGCGGATGACGTCGAGGTCGCCGCTCGACTGCAGGGCCTTGACCAGCCGGAACGTGTTGCCGCCGCCGACGAAGATCGCGGCTGCCTTGCGCAGCGCCTCCGGATCGGTGTGCGCACCGACGACCGACACCCCGATCGGCTCCAAGGCTTTCCGCACCGTCGACGTGTAGCCGTCGTGGTCGGCGAGCGCGTACGGGACGAACACCAACTCGTCGATGCCGCGCAGGATGTCGGTCAGCGCGTCGAGCGCGTGCTCGAGGTACGGCCGCTGGTGGGTGGCGGAGTTCGAGAGCAGCAGCAGTTGCATGGATTCTCCTTGTTTCACAGGGGTTCAGCGGCGGGCGCGAGCCGCCGGGGCGCGATGGGAGAGCAGGTTGCTCAGCTCTTCGGTTGCCTCGAGCAACCGTGGGGCCAGGTCCCGGATGTCGCCGGGCAGTTCTTCGGTCTTGCCCTCTACCAGGGTGAGCGAACCGATCGGGCGCCGGCCCAGGCGGACCGGTGCCGCGATCGCCCGGGTGCCGGCGTCGTACTCGCCGTCCGAGAAGGCCCAGCCGGTCTGCACGGTCTGCTCGAACACCTGCTCCAGGGCGGCCTCGTCGACCTCGGTGAGCTCGGTGAAACGGGCGAACGGGCGGCCGGACAGCAGCGCGCGGCGTTCGTTGCGATCGAGGAAGGCGAAGTACGCCCGCGAGGTCGCCCCGGCGTGCGCGGGGTAGAGGTCGCCGACCAGTGGGTGACTGCGCAGCGGACCGCCGCCGCCGTCGACCGCGGCGATGCAGCGCACGTGGAAACCGTCCGGGATGGTGAAGGTCGCGGTCCGCTCGGTGTCCTGCGCGAGGCGGGCGAGGACGCCGTCGGCCAGCGCGGCGAGGCCGCCGGTCCGTTCCCACAGCGCGGCCATCCGCCACATCGTCGGCCCCAGGCTGTAGCGCCGGCTGATCGGATCCGACCGCAGGAACCCGCGGAACGCGAGGGCGGCCAGCAACCGCTGCGCGGTGGACTTGTCGATGTCGAGCTCCTCGGCGAGCTCCATCACGCCCCAGTCGCGGCGTTGCTCGGAGAACGAGATCAGGATCAGCAAGGCCCGGTCCACGGTCTGCAACGGCGACCGCACCGCATCATCCAGCATCCGGCAACCCTAACGCACGGACCGTTAAATGATTTCCCCTCTCATATAGAGAGAAGTCGTTGCAGATGTCGCCGCCCGTCCCCGAGCCTCAGTCGTCATGAACCTTGTCCTGCGTCGCATGTTCGCGATGGTGCCCGCCCTGGTCGGCGTCGTCGTGTGCATCTTCGTGCTCACCCGGGTGCTCCCCGGCGACCCGGCCCGCACGCTGGCCGGCGACCAGGCCGACCCGAGTGTGGTCGAGCGGATCCGCGCCGACATGGGACTCGACCAGCCGCTGCACCTCCAGCTGGTCCGCTACTTCGCGGATCTCCTGCACGGTGACCTCGGCTTCGCCTGGCACACCGGTCACAGCGTCGCCTCGGACTTCGCGTCCCGGCTGCCGGCCACCGTCGAACTCGCGCTCGCCGCCCTGTTCCTCTCGATCCTGATCGGTGTCCCGATCGGCATCGTCAGCGCGACCCGGCGGGACCGTCCGGTCGACCACGTCAGCCGGGTCTTCTCGCTGCTCGGCGCGTCGATGCCGCTGTTCTGGCTCGGCCTGATGGTGATCGTGGTGTTCTACAACCAGCTCGGCTGGGCGCCGGCGCCACTCGGCCGGGTCGCGCAGGGGGTCAACCCGCCGACCCAGATCACCGGCCTCTACGTCCTCGATTCGCTGCTCACCGGCGACACCGTGGCCCTGCGGTCGTCGTTGTCCCACATCATCTGGCCCGCGCTCTGCCTGGCCACCGGCAGCACCGCGATCCTCGCCCGGATGACCCGGTCCGCGATGCTCGAGGTGATCGGCCAGGACTACGTCCGTACGGCGGTGTCGAAAGGACTGAAGCCCGCTGTCGTCACCTTCAAGCACGCGCTGAAGAACGCCGCGCCCGTCATCGTCACGGTGACCGGGCTGCAGTTCGGCCAGCTGATGGGCGGTGCGGTGATCACCGAGACCGTCTTCACCTGGCCCGGGATCGGTTCGTACGTCGTGCAGTCCGTCCTGGCCACCGACTACGCGCCGGTGCAGGCGTTCACCTTGCTGGCCGCGGTCGTCTACCTGGCGGCGAACCTGATCGTCGACCTCGTCAACGCCCGCCTCGATCCGAGGATCGCCGATGCCTGAGACCGCGCTGAAACCCCGGACGACCGCCCGCCTGCTGCTGCGCAATCGTCTCGCCGTCGTCGGCCTCGTCTTCATCGCCCTGTGGACGCTCGGCGCCCTGTTGTCCGGTCTCCTTCCGTACGGCGCGACGCAGCCGGGCGTTGGTGGACTGCTCAGCCCACCGTCGCTCGCGCATCCGTTCGGGACCGACAACTTCGGTCGCGACATCCTCGCCCGGGTGCTGGCCGGCGGCCGGATCTCGCTGTGGACCGGACTGATCGCGGTCGCGATCTCGCTGCTGGTCGGCGTACCGCTCGGAGCCTTCGCCGGGTTCGTCCGCGGCCGGGCCGGCGGGCTGGTGATGCGGGTGATGGACATGCTGCTGGCGTTCCCGTCGCTGGTCCTGGCGATGGCGATCGCGGCCGCGCTGGGGCCGGGGATGGTCAGCGCGATGGTTGCCGTCGGCATCGTCGGCATCCCGGAGTTCGCCCGGATCGTGTACAGCCAGACGGTGTCGCTGCGGGAGCGGGACTTCGTCGAGGCCGGGCACGCGATCGGGCTGCCCGGGCGCAGCATCCTGGCCCGGCACATCGTGCCGAACGCGATGGCGCCGATCCTGGTCCGGGCCACGCTCGGCATGGGTTACGCGATCCTGACCGCCGCGTCGCTCAGTTTCATCGGCCTCGGTGCGCAGCCGCCCGACCCCGAGTGGGGCGTGCTGATCGCCGACGGCCGCGGCTACATCATCAGCGGCGAGTGGTGGATGACCACCTTCCCGGGGCTCGCGATCGCCACCTCGATTCTCGGCTTCAACCTGCTCGGCGACGGCCTCCGGGACGTTCTGGACCCCCGGTTGCGGACGAGCAAATGACTGTGCTTTTGGCCGGGCCTCCGGCGCCGGCGTGGTCATGGGGCTTTGACTCCCGGCCTTCCCTCGTCGCTCCAGTCGCTTCGCTCCCTCCACTCCTCAGTCCAGGCCGGGAGGCCCCATGACCCACCATCCCCTGAAAGGTGAGATCCCTGTGAAGCGCACAGTTCTCTCGTTCGCAGCGGTCGTCCTCGCGGTTTCCGGCTGTGCCGCGAACGCGAACAGCGCCGGCGGTGACAACGCCGGCGCGGGCGACACGCTGGTCGCCGCGTACTCCGAGGGCGGCAAGACGCTCGACCCGGCCGAGGCCAACGACGTCACCTCGGACACGTTCGTGCTGGCGGCGTACGACCAGCTCGTCACCTACGCCCGGACCGAGGCCGACGGCAAGCCGCGGGCGAAGACCGAGGAGATCGTGCCGATGCTGGCCGAGTCCTGGAAGGCGAACGCCACCAACACGTCGTACACCTTCACCCTGCGGGCCGGCGCGAAGTTCCAGGACGGCTCGGCGCTCACGGCCGACGATGTGGTCAAGACGTTCGCCCACATCAAGGCGTCCAGCTCGGCGAGCTTTCTCTACCAGATGGCCGGGATCGCCAAGGTGGCCAAGGTCGACGAGCGCAGCGTGAAGATCGACCTGACCGCGCCGAACCACCTGTTCCTGCAGATCCTGCCGATGTACTCGTTCTCGATCATCGACATGGACCAGGTGACCAAGAACGGCGGCGCGAAGTGGCTGGCCACGAACACGGCCGGCTCCGGTCCGTACCAGATCACGAGGTGGGACCCGTCGACCGAGGCCACGATGGTCCGCAACGACGCCTACTGGGGTGACAAGCCGAAGCTGCGGCAGGTCGACGTCAAGTTCATCGCCGAGGCCTCGAACCGGGTGCAGTTGCTGCGCAAGGGGGAGGTCGGTCTCGCCCTCGAGGTGCCGCCGAAGGACGTCCAGTCGCTGAAGGACACCGAGGATGTCGTGATCGACTCGCGGGCCAGCAACAAGATCCTGTTCTTTGCCATGAACAACAAGATCGAGCCGTTCGACGACCCGCGGGTCCGGCAGGCCGTGTCGTACGCGATCCCGTACGAGAAGCTGATCAACGACGTGATGAAGGGCGAGGCGTCCCCGATGAAGTCGGCGGTGGCCAGCTCGACGCCGGGCTCCACCGACGCCGGCTACACCTACACCTACGACCTGGACAAGGCGCGGGCGTTGCTGGCCGAGGCAGGCCTGTCCAAGGGGTTCAGCTTCGACTTCACCCTCGGCTCCGGGTTCGACGACTGGAACGACGACGCCGTCCTGATCCAGGCCGAGCTGGCCAAGATCGGCGTCACGATGAAGATCAAGAAGATGGCCCGGCCGCAGTTCCTCGACGCGCTCGAGACCAAGAAGGTGCAGGCGTACATCAGCCGCTGGACGTCGTTCGTGAACGACCCCGGCTACCACCTCGGTCTGCTGCTCACCAGCCAGGGCACCAGCAACTACGCCAACTTCTCCGACCCGACGGTGGACCGCTCCTGGCAGCAGGCCGCGCGTGAGCCGGACGCCGCCAAGCGCAACAAGCTGTACGGCGAGGCGCAACAGGTCATCAACACCAAGGCACCGTGGGCCTACCTGTACGAGTACAACATCGTGGTCGCGCACCGCGCCGGCATCGAGGGCTACACGTCGTACCCGGACGGGATCGTCCGCTTCTTCCAGCTGAGCGCGACCAAATGAGTTGGGAGGGGACAGTCCTCGCGGAGCTGGACCGGACCGCGGACGAGCTGATCGAGCTCGCCGGTGAGCTGATCCGGATCCCGAGTGAGAACCCGCCGGGCGACTGCACCGAGATCGGTGAGTACGTCGCCGCCGTACTGCGGAAGGCCGGCGTCGAGGTGGATGTCCTGGACGCGGGCCAGGGACGGCTGAATGTCGTGTCGCACCAGGGCCCGGCGGGTGACCGTCATCTGGTCCTGGCCGGCCACACGGACGTCGTACCCGTGGGCGATGTGAGCCGCTGGAGCTTCCCGCCGTTCGCCGGCGATGTCGTGGACGGGTACCTGCGCGGTCGCGGCGCCAGCGACATGAAGGCCGGGCTCGCCGGAGTGATCCAGGCGTACGTCGTGATGCACCGGCTCGGTGTACCACTGGCCGGGCGGCTGTCGCTGGCGGCCGTGCCGGACGAGGAGGCCGGTGGTCCGCTCGGGGCCGACTGGCTCCTCGACCAGGGCGTGCTGGACGGCGCGACCGGAGCGGTGATCGCGGAGCCGGCCGAACGGACCCATCCGACGATCGGGCAGAAGGGCAGCAACTGGTTCCGCCTGACGGTGGCCGGCCGGCCGGGACACGGCAGCCTGCAACCGCTGCACGGGACCAACGCGAATCTTCAGGCAGCGAAGGCGGTCCTCGCTCTGCAACGCCTGTGGGAGCTGGAACCGGACGCGCCGCCCGAGGTCCGCGAGCTGGTCCGTCGATCGCAGCTGTTCGCCGAGGAGCGGGAGGGCTACGCGCCAGGGATCGGGGCGGTGTTCGACCACGTGACGATCAACATCGGCACGATCACCGGCGGCAGTGCGACCAATGTCGTCGCGGACACCTGTGTCGTCGAGATCGACACCCGGGTGCCGATCGGGTTGACCCGCGCAGAGGTCTTGCGAAAGGTCGACGAACTGATGACCGAAGCGGGTGTCGAGGCAACGGTCGAGCCGATCGGATTCCGCAGCGAACCCAACTGGACGCTGCCCGACGACCCGATCGTGGCCGAGCTCGTCGGTGCGCTGCGTGATCTCACCGGAGAGCCGGCCGAAGGGGTGCTGCAGTGGGCGTCGTCGGACGCGCGGACGTTCCGCAGTCACGGCATCCCGGTGCTGCAGTACGGCCCGGCCGAGCTGTCCACGATCCACGGCTTCGACGAGCGGGCTCCGGTCGAGGACGTCGTACTGGCGGCGAAGACCTACGCGCTGACCACGATCCGCTACCTGGGGCTGAGCGATGACTGATCTGCTCACGATCACCGATCTCACCGTCCGGATCGACACCTCGCGCGGTCCGATCACCCCGGTGCGCGACGTCAGCCTGAGCATCCCGCGCGGGAAGATGCTCGGTCTGGTCGGTGAGTCGGGCAGCGGCAAGAGCGTGACCGCGATGACGATCACCCGGCTGCTGCCGCGCCGGTCGGTGCACGTGACCGGCGGCCGGATCGTGTTCGACGGACGCGAGCTCACCAGCCTGTCCGACCGGTCGCTGCGGGCGGTCCGAGGCAAGGAGATCGCGACGATCTTCCAGGAGCCGATGACCGCACTCAACCCGGTGCTGACAGTCGCCGACCAGGTCACCGAGCCGCTGCGGATCCACCTCGGCCTGAACCGGCGGCAGGCCGCGGACCGGGCGGCCGAGCTGCTCGACATGGTCGGCATCCGGAACACCAAGCGGGTACTGCGGGACTACCCGCACCAACTGTCCGGCGGTATGCGGCAGCGGGTGATGATCGCGATGGCGATGTCCTGCGAGCCGAAGCTGCTGATCGCGGACGAGCCGACGACCGCGCTGGACGTGACCACGCAGCTGCAGATCCTCGAGCTCGTGATGGATCTGCAGAGCACCCACGGTACGTCGGTCCTGCTGATCACCCATGACCTCGGGGTGGTCGCGCAGACGTGCGACCACGTCACCGTCATGCACGACGGTCGGGTCCAGGAGACGGCCCCGGTCGAGCAGCTCTTCGGGGCCCCACAGGCCGAGTACACCCAACGACTGCTGAGCTTCCTTCCGTCCGGACGGCAACGAGTCCTCCAGCCCGTCGGCGAACCGCTGGCGCGAATTTCGTCGTACGACGTGGCGCCGGTGCTTCCGGTGGACGACGAACGCCCGCTGCTCGAGGTGGCCGACCTGAGGAAAGTGTTCCCGAGTCGGCGTCGGGACGAGCCGGTGACGGCTGTCGATGGAGTGAGCTTCAGCGTCGCGCCGGGACGGACGCTGGCGATCGTGGGGGAGTCGGGCTCGGGCAAGTCGACGACCGGGCGGGCGCTGCTCAGGCTGCATGAACCGACATCCGGGTCGGTCAGGTTCGACGGGGTCGACCTGCTCGCGTTGTCCGCGGAAGAGCTGCGGGCGATGCGCAGCCGGATGCAGATCGTCTTCCAGGACACCTACGCGTCACTGGATCCGCGCTGGACGATCGCGCGCACCCTGGCGGAGCCGCTGCGGCTGCACACCGACCTCGATGCCGATGGGATCCGCGACCGCTCGGTCGAGGTGATGGAACTCGTCGGGCTCGAGGCCGATCATCTGCACCGGTTCCCGCATGAGTTCTCCGGCGGTCAGCGCCAGCGCATCGGTATCGCCCGGGCGCTGTTGCTCAACCCGTCGCTGGTCGTCTGTGACGAACCGGTGTCCGCCCTGGACGTCTCGGTGCAGGCGCAGGTGCTGGAGCTGATGAAGGACCTGCAGGAGCGACTGGGGTTGACCTATGTGTTCATCTCGCACGACCTGTCCGTGGTGGAGATGGTCGCCGACGAGGTGCTGGTGATGAGCCGCGGCAAGGTCGTCGAGCAGGGCACGGTCGACCAGGTGTTCGCGGCGCCCAAGCACCCGTACACGAAGGCGTTGCTGGCCGCGGTGCCGTCCGCCGACCCGAGGGCGCGGCTCGACCGCGCCCAGCGCCGCGAGCTAGTCGAAGCCGGACTCAAGGAGGCCATCGCATGACCGTTCTCGGTGTGGTGACCATCGGTCAGGCACCGCGCACCGACATGGTGCCGGAGCTGATCGACTGGCTGCCGGAGGTCGAAGTGCGCGAACGCGGCGCGCTGGACGGACTGACTGCCGCGGAGATCGAGGCGCTGGCCCCGGTTCCCGGTGACGAGACGCTCACCACCCGGATGCGGGACGGCTCGTCGGTCGTGATCGGGCGGGCCGGCATCCTGCCTCGGCTGCAGGACCAGATCGACGTACTCGAGGCCGGCGGCGCGGACGTCGTACTGATCGTCTGCACCGGCGAGTTCCCGGCGTTCCGGCACAGCCGGCCGTTGTTGCTGGCCGGACCCTTGCTGACCGCCGGGCTGTCCGCGATCGCCGGTGACTCGGTGGTCGGGGTGATCTGTCCGCTCGCGGAGCAGGAACAGCAGTCGTACGAGAAGTTCAGCCACCTCGAGCAGAAGGTGAAGGTGGCCTGGGCGACGCCGTACCAGCCGGGAATGACCGCTGTCGAGGAGGCGGCGCGCAGCCTGGCCGATGACGGCGCGGAGATCCTGGTGCTCGACTGTATGGGCTACACGCAGGCGCATCGCGAGGCGGCCGCCGCGGCGGCCGGCCGGCCGGTGGTGCTGTCCCGATCTGTTGTCGCGCGGCTCACCGCCGAGCTTTGCTGAACCTGGAGAGAGCCATGTCAGACACGCTGCCCACCGAATCCCGGTCGACCCGGCACCCGCGCACCTTCGAGCCGGCGACCCTGGTACTGCTGGTCATCTGCGCCGCCGTCGGCTCGATCATCGGCCTGCAGATCATCACCACACTCGGGGTCACGCCGAACACCGCGCTGATCGGCGTCCTGGTCGCGATCGCGCTGAGCCGGGTGCCGCTCGCCGTACTGCGCCCGTTCCGGTCCGTGCACCGGCAGAACCTGGTCCAGTCGAACATCTCCACCGCGACCTTCGCGGCGGCCAACTCGTTGCTGCTGCCGATCGCGATCCCGGTCGTCCTCGGCCGGCCGGGACTTGTCTGGCCGATGCTGATCGGGGCCGGTCTGGCGATGCTGATCGACTTCGCGATGCTGTACTGGCTCTTCGACTCCAAGGTCTTCCCGGGGCAGGCGGCCTGGCCGCCCGGTGTCGCCGCGGCCGAGGCGATCAAGGCCGGTGACGAGGGTGGCAAGCGGGCCGCCCTGCTCGGTGCGGGTACGGCGGTCGGCCTGGCCGGAGCCTGGCTCGGCGTACCGATGTCCGCCTTCGGTGTCGCCTTCATCGGCAACGTCGTCGCGCTCACGATGTTCGGGATCGGGCTGTTGGCACGGGGCTACAGCGCGGACGTGTTCGGCGTGAACATCGCCGAGCTGTACATCCCGCACGGGCTGATGATCGGAGCCGGCCTAGTCGCGCTGACCCAGGCCCTGGTGGTCGTCATCCGCGGCCGGCGAGTCCAGCGACCCGTGGCCGAACCCACGTCGTACACGCGGGACGACTCGTACGTCGGGCGCGGCCTCGGCCGGGGTCTTGCCTTGTACGTCGGAGCCGCGGTGCTGCTCGCGGTCACCGGCGGACTGGTCAGCGACCTGGGCCTGGGCGAACTGGTGCTCTGGGTGCTGTACGCCGCCGTGTCGTGCATCATCGCCGAGTTCATCGTCGGCCTGTCCGCGATGCACTCGGGCTGGTTCCCGTCGTTCGCGACCTCGCTGATCTTCCTCACCATCGGCATGTTGCTCGGGTTCCCGGCGATCGCGCTCGCGCTGCTGGTCGGCTTCATCGCCGCCGGCGGCCCGGCCTTCGCCGATGCCGGCTACGACTTCAAGGCCGGCTGGATCCTGCGCGGCCGTGGCGCGGATCCGGCCTTCGAACTTGCGGGCCGCAGGCAACAACTCTTCGCCGGCCTGGTCGGGATGGCGGTCGCGGGAGTGGTGGTCGCGCTGACCTACCACGTGTACTTCGACCGCGACCTGTTCCCGCCGATCGTCCAGGTGTACGCCAAGACGATCCAGGCCGGGGTCGATCCGGGCCTGATCGGCAAGCTGCTGCTGTGGGCCGTGCCCGGCGCGATCATCCAGGCGATCGGCGGCCCGAAGCGGCAGATGGGCATCCTGCTCGCCACCGGCACGCTGATCGTCAACCCGATCGCCGGCTGGACAGTACTGGCCGGCATCGTGCTGCGGCTCGCGTACCGGCGCTGGAAGGGCGCCGAGGCGGAGACCCAGATGACCATCGCCGCGGCCGGCTTCATCGCCGGCGACGCCCTCTGGGGCTTCGGCAACAGTCTCGTGAAAACCAAGTTCTGACAGGAGATCCACAGATATGGCATGGCGCGAAGTTCTCGCCCTCTACGACCTGCTCGACGACGCTTCCGCTTCCGGTGACGGGGTGGCCGCCTGGCTGCGCAAGCACGGCGTCGACGACGTCAGCGTGACCACGGTGACCGGCGACAAGGGCAGCACCGACTTCGTCCGCGCGGTCATCCCGGGCAGCCGGGGCCGGCTGGCCGGCGGCGACGCACCGACGCTCGGCGTGATCGGCCGCCTCGGCGGGCTCGGCGCCCGGCCGGAGCGGATCGGGTTCGTGTCCGACGGCGACGGCGCCCTGGTCTCGCTCGCGGTGGCCGGCAAACTCGGGACGATGCGGCAGCGCGGCGACCAGTTGCCCGGTGACGTGATCGTGGCGACCCACGTCTGCCCGGACGCGCCGACCCGCCCGCACGATCCGGTGCCGTTCATGGACTCGCCGGTGGACGTCGACGCGATGAACCGGCACGAGGTCGAGGACGCGATGGAGGCGATCCTCTCGGTCGACACCACCAAGGGGAACCGGGTCGTCAACCACCAGGGCTTCGCGATCTCGCCGACGGTCAAGGAGGGCTGGATCCTGCGGGTCTCCGAGGACCTGCTCGACCTGGCGTCCCAGGTGACCGGCCGGCTGCCCGTCGTACTGCCGTTGACCATGCAGGACATCACGCCGTACGGCAACGACGTCTACCACATCAACTCGATCCTCCAGCCCTGTACGGCGACCGCTGCCCCGGTGGTCGGTGTCGCCATCACCACCGAGACCGCCGTACCCGGTTGTGGCACCGGCGCCACCGACCTGACCAGCGTGGAGGCGGCCGCCCGGTTCTGCATCGAGACCGCCAAGTCGTACGGCGCCGGCACCATCTCCCTGTACGACGAGCCCGACTTCAGCCGGCTCATCGACCGCTACGGCCCGATGCGCCACCTCCAAGGCATGGGCTGACCGGAAAGCGCACAGAAACCGGGCGGAGGTGCAGGGACATCAACCTCAAGCTCAGGAGCCAGCCGGGCCTCAAGGGCCTGGAGATCAAGGTCTGCTTCGAGAACGGCGGCTGCCAGTCGGCCGACACCTTCGCCAAGGTCGACGAGTGGACGGTGATCGCAACCGACGTCAAGGACGCCACCACCTTCCGCTTCCTGATCAAGACCGAGGGCGCGGCCGCCGGCGAGTGGGCCGCCTGAGCACCTGGAACCAGCTCCCGGCCGAGGAGCCGCGCCGGGAGGGGGTCTATGGACCTGCCGACTGGAGTCCTTCGACTCGTTCGCTGTGAATTCGCTGTGCGCACGCTGAGAGCAGAGAACTCATCGGCACACGATCACAGGAGAAGCCATGAAGCGAGACAAGGTTCTCTACAGCCTGTTGTCCGTCGGCGCGATCGGCGCCTTCCTCGGACACGGTATGTGGGCGATCGACGGCAAAGAGTCGTTCGTGAAGCTGTTCAGCGGTTCGTTCGACCACGTCCTGGGCGTCACCGTCAGCACCGGTACGGCGACCAACTGGGTCAAGGGCATCGGCTGGTTCGACCTCGCGGTGAGCGCGGTCATGCTGGCCATGCTGATCGGTGCCATTCAGGGACAGGGCGCGTTGTACCGGCTGGCCTACAGCCCGGTCGCCATCGCGATCTACGCCTGGGGAGCGCTCTGGGGATTCGCCACCGCCGCCTCGCGGGTCACCGCCGTCGGCGACTTCTACCCCGAGGTCTGGGACGTCGTCGAGCGGGCGCCGAACTTCATGCTCACCGCGGCACTGATCTACCTGGTCTACCAGCACCGCCTCGACCACCGGCCCACCGCCGCAACGATCGAGTCGCCTCGTAAGGAGGTCCGTAGCTGAGGCCGCCGGCGTTCGTTTCGCGGATGGCGGACAAGGCCCAGGTCCCCGCGTGACCTGGGCCTTCGTGTGTCCAGGGGCCGAAGGGCGTGGCGACTCGTACGGTGGGGGTGTCTGTTTCCGCCGGGGCTGTTCGTCGGTGGGGTGAGACTCTCTGGAGGAGGACCGTGAAGTACTTGCTGATGATCGCTGGTGACGAGACCGCCGAGGCGCACGCGAACGACGGGTGCGGCGGCTGGTCGGAGGAGATGGAGCAGCGCGGCGTGGTCGAGGGCGGGGCCGGGTTGCGGCCGCCGTCGGAGGCGACGACCGTGCGGGTGCGGAACGACGAACTGCTGCTGACCGACGGTCCGTTCGCGGAGACCAAGGAGCAGATCGGCGGGTTCGTGCTGATCAACTGTGCCGATCTGGACGAGGCCATCGAGATCGCGGCCAAGCATCCGGCGGCCGGCTACGGAACGATCGAGATCAGGCCGGTGCTGGAGCCGCCGCCGGGGGTTGTGTGACCTTCGAGCAGATCTACCGGCAGGAGTGGGCACAGGTCGTCGCCACACTGATTCGCCTGACCGGTGACTGGGAGTTGGCCGAGGAGTGCGCGCAGGAGGCGTTTGCCGCGGCGCTGCAACGCTGGCCGCGCGACGGCGTACCGGACAAGCCCGGTGCCTGGCTGACCACCACCGCGCGCCACAAGGCCGTCGACTGGTTGCGCCGGGAGGCCGTGGGCGCGGCCAAGCTGAAGGAGGTGGCTGTCATGTCTCACGAGCCCGACGAGCCGTACGACGTACCGGACGATCGGCTGCGACTCATGTTCACCTGCTGCCACCCGGCGCTGGCGATGGAGGCTCGGGTCGCGTTGACGCTGCGGACGCTGGCCGGCCTGAGTACGGCGGAGATCGCGCGGGCCTTCCTGGTCCCGGAGACCACCATGTCGAAGCGACTCACCCGGGCCAAGCAGAAGATCCAGAACGCCGGTATCCCTTACCGGGTCCCACCTGCGCACCTCCTGCCGGAGCGGACGCCCGCCGTACTGGCTGTGCTCTACCTGTTGTTCAACGAGGGGTACACGGATGTCGTCCGGAGCAGTCTGACCAGTGAAGCGATCAGACTGGCTCGCCTGCTCGTGCAACTGATGCCGGACGAGCCAGAGGCGGCCGGACTGCTCGCACTGATGTTGCTGCACGACTCACGCCGTGACACCCGGCTGAGCGCTGACGGTGTGCTGGTGACGCTGGAAGACCAGGACCGCTCCCGCTGGGACCACACGCTGATCACAGAAGGCGTTGACCTGCTGGAGTCCACCCTCAGACGCGGCTCACCCGGTCCCTACCAAGTGCAGGCCGCCATAGCCGCCTGCCACGCCTCTGCACGTACGGCGGCCGACACCGACTGGCCGCAGATCGCCGCACTGTACGGGCAGCTCAAACAGACCCCAGTAGTCGCACTCAACCGCGCAGTCGCCATCGGCATGGCAGACGGCCCGGCCGTAGGACTCAGACTCGTCGACGACCTCGCAGCCGGCCCACTCGCCGGCTACCACCTCCTCCCGGCCACCCGCGCCGACTTCCTCCGGCGCCTCGGACGGTACGTCGACGCCGCAACGTCGTACCGCGAAGCAATAGAACTCGCCGCCACCGATGCCGAGCGCCGATATCTGACGAAACGGCTGGAGGAGGTGTCTGTCTGAGCGGGACCCGTTCGTCGGTGGGGTATGACAGATATCAGAGTGGCCGTGGCGGGGGAGCGGACCGACCTCGCTGACCTGCTGGCCGGACTACCGCAAGAGGACTGGGACAAGCCGGCGCTGTGCGAGGGGTGGCGGGTTCGCGAACTCGTTGCCCACATCACCATGCCGTACCGGATGTCCATGCCCCGCTTCCTGCTGGGGATGATCAGGGCCCGCGGTAACTTCGACCGCTACGCCGATCGCCAGGCCCGCCAAGACGCCGCCGAGCTCTCCCCGCAAGAGCTGACGGAGTGCCTGCGGCAGAACATCAACCACCCTTGGAAACCACCGGGCGGCGGCTACGAGGGCGCACTGTCCCACGACGTCATCCACGGCCTGGACATCACCGTTGCCCTAGGCATCGACCGCCAGGTACCCCCGGACCGCCTGCAGCACATCCTCGGCGACCTCAAACCCCGCCAACTCAAGTACTTCGGCGTCGACCTCACGAACATCCAACTCCGCGCCACCGACCTCGACTGGACCCACGGCACCGGCTCGGAGGTCCTGACCGGCCTGGCCCAAGACCTCCTCCTCGTCCTCTGCGGCCGAACCCTCCCCACCGGCCACCTCACCGGCAAACCTGCCGCCCGCTTCACGAAGCAGCCCGCCTGACGGTCAGAGCAACCGGGGCAGCTTGGCTGGCTTCAGTGCGGTGGTACGACGTCCGGCGGGTTCGCGGCGGAAGAGGCGGCCGCCGTAGCGGAGCCATTGGGGTTGACCGTCGGGGCCGAGGACGAAGTTGGCTCGGACGTGGGTGGGCTGGCCTGCTGGGTCGAGGGCGAGTACGTAGGCCTTGCGGTAGAAGGCCAGGCGTAGGGCGACTTCGCCGTTCAGTCGGGCGACCAGTTCGCCGTCGTCGGCGGTCAGTTCGAGCCCGAACTCACTCGGCTGTCCGTCGAAGCCGATCTGTTGCGCGACGTAGAGGCCTTCGTACTGCGCCAGTCGAGAAGGCGGCAGCTCACGCGGCACCGCACGCAGGTTGCTCACGCCCGCGAACTCCCGCAGCGCCCAGTCGTCCGCGAACAGCTCTGCTACCAAGGCCGGACCGCTCTCGGAGTTCGTGAGCAGGGTGATGGCGAAGTCGCGGCGCGGAACCATCAGGAAGCCCGAGTGCTGGCCGGACCAGTCGCCACCGTGCTGTACGACGGTCGGTCCCTCGGCAGTCGGCCGCAGCATCCAGCTGACACCGACACCGTCCAACTCCACGAACAGCGTGCCGCCTGGACCTGGTTTGGAGTGCATCGCGACACGTGCGCGATCGCTGAGCAGCCGGGGGAGTCCGGCGTGGCCGAGGTGGAAACGCGCGTAGCGGAGCTGGTCGCGGGCGCTGGAGATCAGGCCGCCGGCCGCGTGCAGACTGCGCGGCATCGCGTCGAACGACGGCTCCACCACAGCCTTGCCGTCGACCACGTTGTGCGATGCTGCGACGCTGAACCCCTCGAGCTCGCTACGGAAGAACCGGCTGTGGTCGAGCGCGAGCGGATCGATGACCAGTTCACGAACGGCTGCTTCGTACGGCTTCCCGGTGACGACCTCGAGGATGCGGCCGGCGATACCGATCGCGGCGTTGTTGTACGAGAACACCGTGCCGGGTGGGGTGAGCTGAGGCACCTTCGACATGCCGGCGACGTACCGGGCCAGCGCGTCGTCACCCTGACCGGTGTCCTCGAAGTAGTCGCCCTGCCAACCGGCCGAGTGGTTCAGCAGCTGGCGGACCGTGACCCGGGCGGCGACCGACGGATCGGCGGTCTGGAAGTCCGGTAGGTAGGCGCGCACCGGCCGGTCGAGGTTGATCCGCCCACGCTCGACCAGTCGCATGAGCGCCGTACCCGTGAAGGTCTTGGTGGTCGAGCCGACCCGGAACACGGTGTCGGCGGTGACCGGCTCCTGGGTGTCGACGCTGGTCACGCCGAAGCCGCGCATGTACTCCCGGCCGCGGTACCACAGGCCCAGACCGACCCCCGGGATCGCGTACTTCGCCATCCCGGCCTCGATCTTCTCCGCGAGCCGCCGAATCGACGCGGGCTCACTGGCGACAGCAGGCAGAGCGGGTACGGCGGTCAGCGGTACGGCGACGGCGGCGGCACGGAGCACGGTTCGACGAGAAACAGACACGGCGACTTCTCCTCGGGGCGAAGGGAAATGCTTCCATCTAAGATATTATTACCAAACTTGGAACCAATGGGAGCGTGTCATGGATGAGTCGCCGACGCCAGTGCTCGATGTCCTGCTGCACCCGATCCGGTGGCGCATCGTCCAACGCGTACTGGGCCGCGAGCTGACCACCACCGAGCTCAAACGCGACCTACCGGACGTCCCCGCCACAACCCTCTACCGCCACGTCGCCGCCCTGATCGACGCCGGCTACCTGACAGTCGTCCGCGAGCGAAAGATCCGCGGCACGACCGAACGCACCCTCACCCTCGACCAAACCAAGGTCGGCCGCATCGACGAACGCGAGGCCCGGGCGATGACCCCGGACCAGCACCGCCAAGCCTTCCTCCTGCTCCTCACCCGCCTGGCCGCCGACTTCGACCGCCTGGTCGACCGAGGCGACCTCTACCCCCGCCTCAACCAACTCACCTACGCCCAACTGGCCCTCTACGTAGACCCCACCGACCTGGCCACCCTCCGCCAAGCCATCAACGCCCTCCTGGAACCCCACCTCCAAGCAGCCCCCGGAAAGGACCGAGTAGTCCTCTCCCTCATAGCTCTCCCCGACGACTAACCGAAGGCAGAACGGCGGTGCCCCCGACGCAGGAGGCATGACGGCCACAGCAAACACAGCAGCAACCCGCACCAGACAGCGGACAGCAAACAGAGCAGCAACCCGCACCAGACAGCCCACAGCAACCACAGCCAAGGGGGGTCCGGGGGGGCGAAGCCCCGCCGGGCGGGGTGTGGGGGTTGCACCCCCACAAACACGAAGGGCGATCCAAGGCTCGCGCTTTCTGCGAGCAAGGATCGCCCAGATCGTTCGCGCCCCCGGCAGGATTCGAACCTGCGCACCCGCCTCCGGAGGGCGGTGCTCTATCCCCTGAGCTACGGGGGCTCAGGAACGGTCAGAACAGTAGCAGGAAACTTCTGCGAATCCCGAATCGGGTTGTGGTGCGTCGGGTGGGTACCGGAGACGGGGGCAGGGGACTCCCTGACGGGACCCTGGAACAGCGGTGCGGCGGGATCGCGAGTGCCCACGGTGGCGTCATAGTGGTTGTAAGCCCATCAGCTGAAAGGAAATCGGTACCCATGGCTAGCACTCTGGTCCGCCCGTCCGACGGTCGTTGGATCGGCGGTGTCTGTGCCGGACTGGCTCGCCGGTTCGGTATGTCCGCGAACACGATGCGGCTCATCTTCGTCATCAGCTGCCTGCTTCCCGGCCCGCAGATCCTGATCTACATCGTTCTCTGGATCCTGATGCCGTCGGAGCGCTGACCCCCGGCGACAACCCGCTCAGGCGCCGCATGGCAACCTGACTCCTCGTGAGAGCAGGCAGGTGGCGCCGGGCGGCTGCGACGGCAGCCGCTCTGCTCCTCGTCAGCAGTGTGATCAGCAGCTGCCAGGTAGGTCCCGCGCCGCCCGGTCCGGCTGAGCTCCGGACCGGGCCGCCGCCGTGGGACGCTCCCCGCGACGCGGTCTCGTACATCGACAAGGCCGGTTTCGAACGACTCCCGCTCGACTTTTCCGGCCCCTCGCCGTACACCCTGACCCTCTCGGTCGCCATCGATGGTGCCCCGGTGCAGATCCCGGCCGGTATCGGTGTCGACCGGATCCGTGCCGAGCAGGCCGCCGTACACACGCACACCACCGACGGCCTGGTCTACGTCGAGGCCAAGACCACGGCCGAGCGCCCGACGCTCGCCCAGTTCTTCACCCTCTGGGGCATCCGGTACGACGCCAAGTGCTTGGCCGACGCCTGCAAGTCGCTCACCGTCGTCGTCAACAACCAAACAGCCTCCTGGGACGCACCGATGACGCCCAAAGCGCACATCCAGATCGCGGCCCGCCACTGACAGTGCAATCACTGCTAGTCTTTCTGCTAGCACTGTGCGCAGGGAGGAGATCGAGTATGGCGGCAATCACTGTGCGAAGTCTCGACGACGACGTGAAGCGCCGACTGCGCATCCGGGCGGCCCAACACGGCCGGTCGATGGAAGCCGAGGTGCGAGCGATCCTCGTCGACGCCGTGGCCGAGGACGAGGAGCCCAAGAACTGGCTTCTCCTGCTGCATGAGCGCTGCGCCGCGATCGGCGGGGTCGAGCTGGACATACCGCCACGGACGCACGACCACCGGGTGGTCGAGTTCGACTGATGATCGTCCTGGACACCGATGTCATCTCGGAGCTGATGAAGGAGTCGCCGGACACTGCTGTCTGGCAATGGCTGCACGACAACCTGGGCGAGGAGCTGTACACGACGGCGATCACCGCCGCCGAGATCCACAACGGCATCGAGCAGCTGCCGGCCGGACGCCTGCGGAAGCAGGTCCGGGAGGCTGCCGGGGGGATTTTCGCCCTGGTGCAGGACGAGGTCCTGTCCTTCACCGCCGAGGCCGCGATGGCGTACCCGGTGGTGATGACCGACCGGCGCCGGGCTGGTCTGCCGATCGCGCCCTTGGACGCGCAAATCGCAGCCATCTGTCTGGTGGAGGAAGCGGCCCTCGCGACCCGGAACACCAAGGACTTCGTCAAGACCGGGGTGGAGCTGCTCAACCCCTGGGAGTGACCGCCGTACCGGGCTGTGGATGGTGAGTCAAGGGTTTGGGGGCGCGGCCATTAGGCTGATCCGGTGACCCCGGAACAGCTCGCTGCGAAGATCCTCCAGGCCCTGACCGCTCTCGCCGACGACGGCAGCATCACCGTCGAGGGCGGGTTGCCGCGCGAGCTGAAGGTCGAGCGACCCAAGAACCCCGAGCACGGGGACTACGCCACCAACGTCGCCATGCAGCTGGGCAAGCGCGCCGGGCTGAACCCGCGCCAGTTCGCCGAGCTGCTGGCCGCCAAGCTCACGGACGACGCCGCGATCACCGCAGTCGAGATCGCCGGGCCGGGCTTCATCAACATCCGGGTTGCGGCCGATGCCCAGGGCAAGGTCGCGCAGGCGATCGTGGACGCCGGGCCGCGCTACGGCCACACCGACACCCTGCAGGGTCAGGCGGTGAACCTGGAGTTCATCTCCGCCAACCCCACCGGTCCGCTGCACCTCGGTCACACCCGCTGGGCCGCTGTCGGCGACGCGCTCGCCCGGGTGCTGGCCGCGGCCGGTGCCGTGGTCACCCGCGAGTTCTACATCAACGACCGCGGCGCCCAGATGGACAAGTTCGGCGCCAGCCTGCAGGCCGCGGCGCACGGTCAGCCGATCCCCGAGGACGGCTACCACGGTGAGTACATCGTCGACCTCGCGAAGCAGATCGTCGCCGAGGTGCCCGGGATCACCGACCTGCCCGAGGCCGAGCAGGTGATCGCCTTCCGCGAGGCGGGGTACGAGCGCCAGCTCAAGGAGCAGCAGTCCCAGCTCGAGCACTTCCGGACCAGCTTCGACGTCTGGTTCTCCGAGCGCAGCCTGCACGAGCAGGACGGTGTCGGCCACGCGATCGAGAAGCTGCGCGAGCAGGGTCACCTGTACGACGCCGACGACGCGCTGTGGATGCGGACGACCGATTTCACCGACGACAAGGATCGCGTGCTGATCCGGACCAACGGCGAGCCGACGTACTTCGCCTCCGACGCCGCGTACTACGTGAACAAGCGCGAGCGTGGTTTCGAGGTCTGCATCTACATGCTGGGCGCCGACCACCACGGGTACGTGAACCGGCTGAAGGCGATCGCCGCCTGTGCCGGTGACGACCCGGAGCACAACATCGAGATCCTGATCGGTCAGCTGGTGAAGATCCTCAAGGGCGGCGAGGAGATGCGGCTGTCCAAGCGGGCCGGCACCATCGTCACGCTGGCCGAGCTGGTCGAGGAGGGCGGCGTCGACCCGCTCCGCTACACGCTCTGCCGCTACCCGGTGGACTCGCCGCTGACCCTGGACATCGAGGAGATGACCCGCCAGGTCAGCGAGAACCCGGTGTACTACGTGCAGTACGCGCACGCCCGGCTGGCCTCGATCCTGCGCAACGCCGACGAGCTCGGCATCAAGCTGGACGAGTTCGACCCGGGGCTGCTCAGCCATGAGCGCGAGGGTGACCTGCTCCGGGCGCTGGCCGAGTTCCCGCGGGTCGTCGCCACCGCGGCCGAGTTGCGCGAGCCGCACCGGATCGCCCGCTACCTGGAGGACACCGCGTCGGCGTTCCACAAGTTCTACGACAGTTGCCGGGTGCTGCCGCGCGGCGACGAGGAGGTGGAGCCGGTGCACAAGGCTCGCCTGACCCTGGTCGGCGCGACCAGGACCGTACTCGCCAACGGGCTGGACCTGCTCGGCGTCTCCGCTCCGGAGCGGATGTGAGGGCGCACGAGGCGGGCGCGCTGCACGCGGACATCGGCCACCGCGGCCCGTCCTGGCTGCGCGCACCCCGCGATGTCAACGACCTGGTCCCGCAGCTGTGGTCGTCCACGGCCAAGAAGACCGCCGAGGGCTCGCTGGTCATCGGCGGTGTCGACGCCCGTGACCTGATCGCCGAGCACGGCAGCCCGGCGTACGTACTGGACGAGGACGACTTCCGGGCCCGCGCCCGCGCCTTCAAGCACGCGTTCAAGGACTTCGACGTCTACTACGCCGGCAAGGCCTTCCTGTGTACGACGGTCGTTCGCTGGGTGATGGAAGAGGGGCTGAACCTCGACATCTGCAGCGGGGGAGAGCTGGCCGTCGCTCTCCGGGCCGGCGCCGACCCCAAGCGACTGGGTTTCCACGGCAACAACAAGTCCGAGGAAGAGCTCGCCCGCGCGGTCGACGCCGGCGTCGGCCGGATCATCGTCGACTCGCTGTACGAGATCGACCGGCTGATCGAGCTGGCCCGCGAGCGGGACACGACCGCCCCGGTGATGGTCCGGGTGACCGCCGGCGTCGAGGCGCACACCCACGAGTACATCGCGACCGCGCACGAGGACCAGAAGTTCGGCTTCTCGATCACCTCCGGCGCGGCCTACGAAGCCGTTGCCCGAGTCAACGAAGCGCCCGAGCTGGAGCTGCTCGGACTGCACTCGCACATCGGGTCGCAGATCTTCGACGCGTCCGGCTTCGAGATCGCCGCCAAGCGCGTGATCGCCTTGCACGCAAGGGTTTCCGAGGAGCTCGGCGTGGACATGCCGGAGCTCGACCTGGGTGGTGGCTTCGGCATCGCCTACACCACCCAGGACGATCCGTCCGACCCCGCGCAGCTCGCGACCGAGATGGGCAAGATCGTCGAGCACGAGTGCCGCGCCTTCGAGGTGGACGTGCCGCAGGTGTCGATCGAGCCCGGCCGCGCGATCGTCGGCCCGGCCGTCTGCACCGTGTACACGGTCGGCACGGTCAAGGAGGTCGAGCTTGACGCCGGTGCCTCCCGCACCTACGTCTCCGTCGACGGCGGGATGAGCGACAACATCCGCACCGCGCTGTACGACGCCGACTACTCCTGCACGCTGGCCAATCGGTACTCCGACGCCGAGCCCACCCTGGCCCGGGTCGTCGGCAAGCACTGTGAGTCCGGTGACATCGTGGTGAAGGACGAGTTCCTCCCCTCGGACGTGCAGCCCGGCGACCTGGTCGCCGTACCAGGGACCGGTGCGTACTGCCGGTCGATGGCGAGTAACTACAACCACGTACCGCGGCCGCCGGTGATCGCGGTCAAGGACGGTCACACGCGGATCGTCGTACGGCGGGAAACCGAAGACGATCTGCTGGCACTCGACATGGGGGCGGAGTGAACGACAAACCCTTGAAGGTCGCCCTGCTGGGCTGTGGCGTGGTCGGGACCGAGGTGGTCCGGATCCTCACCGAGCAGGCCGACCACCTGGCCGCCCGGGTCGGCGCGCGGCTGGAGATCGCCGGCATCGCGGTACGGCGGCCGGGACGCGTGCGCGACATCGCCGTCGACCCCGCGCTGATCACCACCGACGCCCAGGCGCTGGTGAAGCGCGGCAACCTGGACATCGTGATCGAGGTGATCGGAGGGCTCGAACCCGCTCGCAGCCTGATCCTGACCGCGCTCGAGCACGGCGCCTCGGTGATCACGGCGAACAAGGCGCTGCTGGCCGAGGACGGCCCGACGCTGTTCGCCGCCGCGGAGAAGTACCAGCGCGACCTGTACTTCGAGGCGTCGGTGGCCGGCGCGATCCCGATCCTGCGGCCGCTGCGCGAGTCGCTGGCCGGTGACGACGTGACCCGGGTGATGGGCATCGTCAACGGCACCACGAACTACATCCTCGACAAGATGGACAGCACCGGCGCCGGCTTCGACGAGGCGCTCGAGGAGGCCCAGGCGCTCGGGTACGCCGAGGCCGATCCGACCGCGGACATCGAGGGCTTCGACGCGGCCGCGAAGGCCGCGCTGCTGGCCAGTTTGGCCTTCCACACCAGGGTTTCCATCGCCGACGTACACCGCGAGGGCATCACCGAGGTGTCAGCGACCGACATCGCCTCGGCCCGCGAGATGGGCTGTGTGGTGAAGTCGCTGGCGATCTGCGAGCTGGACGAGGCGACCGATTCGGTCAGCGCCCGCGTCTATCCGGCGATGATCCCCGCCACCCACCCGCTGGCAAGTGTCCGGGACGCTTACAACGCTGTATTCGTGGAATCCAAAGCGGCCGGCCAGCTGATGTTCTATGGTCGTGGTGCCGGCGGCGCCCCGACGGCCAGTGCAGTCCTCGGGGATCTCGTGTCCGCCGCGCGCAACCGGCTCAAGGGTGTGCCGGGGGTCGGCGAGTCGTCGTACACCCAGCGAGCCGTGCGGCCGATGGGCGACGCGATGACCCGCTACCACGTGTCGCTGGACGTGGCCGACAAGGCCGGTGTGCTGGCGGCGGTGGCCCATGCCTTCGCGGAGCACGACGTGTCCATCCAGACCGTCCGCCAAGAAGGCCGGGGCAGTGACGCGCAACTGGTGGTGGTCACCCACACCGCGACCGACGCCGCGTTGTCCGCGACCGTGGAGGCCCTGCGTGACATGGACATCGTTCGGGAAGTCAGCAGTGTGATGCGGGTAGAAGGAGACTGAGCACAATGGCTCACCAGTGGCAGGGCGTGATCGAGGAATACAGAGACCGGCTCCCCGTTTCGGCGGACACCCCGGTCGTCACGCTCGGCGAAGGCGGCACGCCGCTGGTGGCCGCGCAGTGGCTCAGCGAGCAGACCAACTGCGAGGTCTGGCTGAAGGTCGAGGGCAACAACCCGACCGGCTCGTTCAAGGACCGCGGTATGACGGTCGCGATCTCGCTGGCCGCGCAGGCCGGCGACAAGGCCGTGGTCTGCGCGTCGACCGGCAACACCTCGGCCTCGGCGGCCGCGTACGCCGTCCGCGCCGGGCTGATCCCGTTGGTCCTGATCCCGGCCGGCCGGATCGCGAAGGGCAAGCTGGCGCAGGCCATCGTGCACGGTGCCCAGCTCGTGTCGATCGACGGTGGCTTCGACGACTGCCTGCGGATCGTCCGCGAGCTCGGCAAGCACTACCCGGTCGCGCTGGTGAACTCGGTGAACCCGGTCCGGCTGGAGGGCCAGAAGACCGCGGCCTTCGAGGTGTGCGACGCGCTCGGCGACGCCCCGGACCTGCACCTGCTGCCGGTCGGGAACGCGGGCAACATCGCGGCCTACTGGAAGGGCTACCAGGAGTACGCGAAGGACAAGCTGGCCACGAAGACCCCGCGGATGTGGGGTTTCCAGGCCGAGGGTGCGGCGCCGATCGTGCGCGGCGCGATCGTCGAGAAGCCGGACACCGCGGCGACCGCGATCCGGGTCGGCAACCCGGCCTCCTGGACGCTGGCCGAGGCCGCCCGGGACGAGTCCGGCGGCCGGATCGAGATGGTCACCGACGAGCAGATCCTGACCGCGCAGCGTGAGCTCGCCGCCCGTGAGGGAGTGTTCGTGGAGCCCGCGTCGGCGGCCGGTGTGGCCGGACTGCTGCACGCGAAGGCCAACGGCTGGCTGCACGGCGGCTCGACCGTGGTGATCACCGTCACAGGCCACGGCCTGAAGGACATCGACACCGCCCTCGACCACGCCAAGGTGATCGAGTCCCCGGTCACCCCCGCCGACACCGACGCCGTCGCCCGCGTCGCCGGTCTCGTCTGACGGCGGCCGCGGTGGAGAGCAAGGACGACCGCCGGGCGTGCGACCAGGTGCGGGTGCGGGTCCCGGCGACCAGCGCCAACCTCGGCCCTGGGTTCGACGCGTTCGGCCTGGCATTGACCTTGTACGACGACCTGATCGTGACCCCGGGCGGATCCGGTGTCACGGTCGAGGTGACCGGCTGCGGTGAAGGTGAGGTGCCGCTGGACGAGTCGCATCTCGTGGTCCGGTCGATCCGTCGCGGTCTCGAGGCCTTGGGTGCCTCGGTGCCCGGCTTCACGCTGCGGTGTGAGAACCGTATCCCGCACGGCCGCGGGCTCGGGTCGTCGTCGGCCGCGATCGTCGGCGGCCTCGCGGCGGCGTACGCACTGGCCGGTGAACCGGCGGACCGCGAGCGTCTCGTCGTACTGGCGAACGAGATCGAAGGGCATCCGGACAACGTGGCCGCGGCCGCGCTGGGTGGGTTCACGATCGCTTGGACAGAAGGCGAAACTGGCCGGGCCGTGCGGCTGGACACCGTGGAAGGGTTGGGTGCGGTGGCCTATGTACCCGACAATCGTGTGCTGACAAAGGAGGCGCGCGGGTTGCTGCCGGGCGTCGTACCTCACAGTGATGCGGCCGCGAACGCGGGCAAGGCGGCTTTGCTCGTCGCGGCGGTGACCGGGCGGCCGGAGTTGCTGCTGACGGCGACCGAGGATCGGTTGCATCAGGGGTATCGCGAGCCGGCGATGCCGGAGAGCCTGGCGCTGGTGCACAAACTGCGGGGGAGCGGGTTGCCGGCGATCGTGAGCGGCGCCGGCCCGACCGTCGTCGTACTGGGCCGCCCAGATGGGACCTCGTGGACCGCGCCGCCCCCGCCGGACGGCTGGACGCGGTACGAGCTGGGGATCGATCCAGTCGGCGTACAGGTCTGGTCGCTGGAGGCGGGCTAGCTACCTCCGGCCGCTGGGAATGATCTGAAATTGACACGCGTTGAACCCCTCGAGTCAGCAGAACGACCCGGAGTGGTGCTAGTCTCGACTCACCCGATCCCCTCCAGGTGATCGGTGAACTCTCGCCACGATCCGGGCTGTGCTCCCGGCACCCTGTGTTGTGTGGCGACCCTCCTGTGGATTGAACTTGCGCCGCCTGCGCCGGAGAGGTCCGGGGGGACTCAGATCGAGCGAGAGCCTCTTGTATCCACGTCGCCGCCGAAGCCGGACCAGTCGGCACCGCGTCGGTCGTGGGTGATGAAACGGTCGATGCGCACATCTGACATCGACGATCCGTGTGGGAAGGACCTCACGTGACAGAAACTGTTGAAGCCTCCAGCGGCGCCGGCACCACGCCGGCCCCGGGTACCGACGCTGCGGCCACCACCGCGACGCGTCGCCGGAAGGCCGGAGGCGGCCTCGAAGGCATGCTGCTCCCCGAGCTCAAGCAGCTCGCCGGGACGCTCGGCATCAAGGGCACCGGCGCACTGCGCAAGGGCCAGCTGATCGAGGCGATCAAGGCCGCCCAGGCGGGTGGCTCGACGGGCGGTTCGCGCCCGAAGGCGAGCCAGCCGACCCTGGACGAGGGCGTCGCCGAGGCGCCCGCGGCCAAGGCCGCGGCCCCGGCCAAGCGCGAGGGCGGCAGCCGCCGGACCCGCGCCGCGGCCGAGAAGGACGCCGGCCAGAACGGCGCCGCGGCCGCCGAGACCACCGCCGCCCCCGCTGCCGCGCCGGCCGTCGCCGCCGAGGCGCCCGCCGCCGAGGTCGCGACCCAGAACGGCGTCGCGTCGCAGAACGGCACCACCGTCGCCGAGCCCGCGGAGGGCCGCGACAACCGCAACCGCGACCGCAACCGGGACACCCAGAACCGGGACGGGAACCGCGAGAACCGCGACAGCCGTGGCGACCGCGACAACCGTGGTGAGCAGAACCGCGACCGCAACCGGGACACCCAGAGCCGGGACGGCAACCGCGACAGCCGTGGCGACCGCGACAACCGTGGTGAGCAGAACCGCGACAACCGTGGTGACCGCGACAACCGCAACCGGCAGGACCAGAACGACCGCGGCGAGGAAGGCGAGGGCCGTCGCCGGCGCCGCCGGGGCCGCGACCGGGACCGCAACCGCGAACCGAACCAGGGCCCGCGGGACAACACCCGCAACCGTGGCCGCGGTGAGCGGTTCGACCCGGAGCCGACGATCAGCGAGGACGACGTCCTCGTCCCGGCGGCCGGCATCCTCGACGTACTGGACAACTACGCGTTCGTCCGGACCAGCGGCTACCTGCCCGGCCCGAACGACGTGTACGTCGCCCTGTCGATGGTCAAGCGGTACGGCCTGCGCAAGGGTGACGCGATCACCGGTGCGGTGAAGCAGCCGCAGGAGGGCGAGCGCAAGGAGAAGTTCAACCCGCTGGTCCGGATCGACACCGTGAACGGGTCGGACCCGGAGATCGCCAAGCAGCGGCAGGACTTCAACAAGCTGACCCCGTTGTACGCGACCGAGCGGCTCCGGCTGGAGACCGAACCCGGTGTGCTCACCACCCGGATCGTCGACATCGTCAGCCCGATCGGCAAGGGCCAGCGCGGCCTGATCGTCTCGCCGCCGAAGGCCGGTAAGACGATGGTGCTGCAGGCGCTGGCGAACGCGATCACCACGAACAACCCCGAAGTGCACCTGATGGTCGTGCTGGTGGACGAGCGGCCCGAAGAGGTCACCGACATGCAGCGCACCGTCAAGGGTGAGGTCATCGCCTCGACCTTCGACCGGCCGGCCGACGACCACACCACGGTCGCGGAGCTGGCGATCGAGCGGGCCAAGCGCCTGGTCGAGCTGGGCCACGACGTCGTCGTACTGCTCGACTCGATCACCCGGCTGGGCCGGGCGTACAACATCGCGGCACCGGCCAGCGGCCGGATCCTGTCCGGTGGTGTCGACTCGTCGGCGCTCTACCCGCCGAAGCGGTTCTTCGGTGCGGCCCGCAACATCGAGGACGGCGGCTCGCTGACCATCCTGGCCACCGCGCTGATCGAGACCGGATCCAAGATGGACGAGGTCATCTTCGAGGAGTTCAAGGGCACCGGCAACATGGAGCTGCGGCTGCGCCGCGAGTTCGCCGACCGGCGCATCTTCCCGGCCATCGACGTGGTCGCCTCCGGTACCCGCCGCGAGGAACTGCTGATGAGCAAGGACGAGACCCAGGTGGTGTGGAAGCTCCGCCGGGTGCTGTCCGCGCTGGACGGCCAGGCCGCGCTGGAGCTCCTGATCGGCAAGCTCAAGGAGAGCAAGTCGAACATCGAGTTCCTGCTGCAGGTCAACAAGACCACCCCGTCGGCCGGTGGCCGCAGCACTGACGACGGCAACTGAGACGCACTCGATTACCAGTTTGCCGCCCTCGGGTGGCAAACTGGTACGTCGGTTCCGGTTCACGTCCGCATCCGCGGGCGACCCGGGGCACCTGAACCTAGGAGAACCCTTGAAGAGCGACATCCACCCGACGTACGTCGACACCACGGTGACCTGTACCTGTGGCGCCACGTTCACCACGCGCTCGACCGCGGAGAACGGCGTGATCCACGCCGACGTGTGCTCGCAGTGCCACCCCTTCTACACCGGCAAGCAGAAGATCCTCGACACCGGTGGCCGGGTGGCCCGCTTCGAGAAGCGGTACGCCAAGAAGTAGCTGTCTCACCGCGCGCCGGTCCACGAGCTCACGCTCAGTGGACCGGCGCGCGGTTTGTGTTGTCAGCGGTAGTTTCGAAGGGAGGAGTGCACAATGTTCGAGGCGGTTCAGACGCTCAAGGCGGAGTACGCCGAGCTGGAGCGGCAGATGTCGGATCCGGAGCTGCACTCCGACCAGGCCAATGCCCGCCGGGTCGGCAAGCGGTACGCCGCGCTCGCGCCGGTGGTGCGGACGTACGACGAATGGCTGCAGACCGCGGACGACATCGAGGCGGCCCGGGAACTGGCTGCCGAGGACCCGTCGTTCGCCGAGGAGGCCACCAAGCTGGCAGCCCGCCGCGACGAGCTGGCGGAGAAGCTGCAGGTTTTGCTGGTCCCGCGCGACCCGAGTGACGACAAGGACGCGATCCTCGAGATCAAGGCCGGTGAGGGCGGCGACGAGTCCGCGCTGTTCGCCGGCGACCTGCTCAAGATGTACCTGAAGTACGCCGAGTCGCAGAACTGGAAGACGGAGGTGCTCGACTCGGCCGAGTCCGACCTGGGCGGGTACAAGTCGATCACCGTCGCGGTGAAGGCGAAGGGCACGCCGGAGCCGGGTGAGGCGCCGTACGCGAGGCTCAAGTTCGAAGGCGGCGTACACCGTGTCCAGCGCGTCCCCGTGACCGAGTCGCAAGGCCGGATCCACACGAGCGCGGCCGGTGTGCTGGTGCTGCCGGAGGCCGAGGACGTCGACGTCGAGATCGACCAGAACGACCTGCGCATCGACGTGTTCCGGTCGTCCGGCCCGGGTGGGCAGAGCGTGAACACGACCGACTCCGCGGTCCGGATCACCCACCTGCCGACCGGCATCGTGGTGTCGATGCAGAACGAGAAATCCCAGCTGCAGAACCGTGAGCAGGCCATGCGCGTCCTGCGGGCCCGGCTGCTCGCGGCCGCGCAGGAGGCCGCCGACCAGGAGGCCTCGGACGCCCGCCGCTCGCAGATCCGGACCGTCGACCGGTCCGAGCGGATCCGCACCTACAACTTCCCGGAGAACCGGTTCTCCGACCACCGCGTCGGCTACAAGGCGCATAACCTCGACCAGGTCCTCGGCGGCGAGCTGGCCCCGGTGATCCAGGCACTGACCGATGCCGACCTCGCCGCCCGCCTCGAGGCCGTCGAGTCACAGTGAGTGCCAAGGCCCTGGTTTCCGAGGCGGCGGACCGGTTGCGGGAAGCGGGCGTTGCGTCACCCGACTTCGACGCCGCCGAGCTGCTCGCCTTCGTCACCGCCTCGAGCCGCCTGAACCTCGCCGAGCCCACCCCCGAGCAGAAGCTTCGGTACGACGAGCTCATCGCCCGGCGCGCGTCTCGCGAACCACTCCAGCACCTGACCGGTACGGCGGCCTTCCGCTACCGGGAACTCGTCGTCGGACCAGGCGTCTTCGTGCCGCGGCCGGAGACCGAGGTGATGGTCGGCTGGATCCTCGACAAGCTGGCTGACGTCAAGGAACCGCTGGTCGTGGACCTGTGCACGGGCTCTGGTGCGATCGCCGGCGCGGTGGCGACCGAGCGGCCGGACAGCGTCGTACATGCGGTCGAGCTGTCGCCAGACGCCTGTGTCTGGGCGCGCCGCAATCTCGCGGGGACCGGTGCGGTCCTGCACGAGGGCGATATCGACGGCTGCCTGCCCGAGTTCGACGGCCGGGTGGATGCGGTGATCTCCAACCCGCCGTACATCCCGTTGACCGCGTGGGAATCCGTCACCGCCGAGGTCCGCGACCACGACCCCGCGTTGGCCTTGTGGTCGGGTGACGACGGCCTCGACGAGATCAAGGTGGTCGCTGCCACCGCCGGTCGCCTGCTCAAGCCCGGCGGCTGGTTCGCCTGCGAACACGCCGACGTCCAGGGCGGGTCCGCCCCCGCCGTCTTCGCCACCACCGGCCTCTTCGCCGAGGTCCGCGACCAACAAGACCTCGCCGCCCGCCCCCGCTTCGCAACGGGCCGGCGGATCTAGCTACTCGTACACCACGAACTCCGGCCGGGGTCTCAGCGCGAGCACCTGCGCTGGTGTCATCACTGGCCCGTGGCGGGCGTCCTCGACCCGGAACACCTTGAAGCCTGCATGCACTCCGGCCGGCAAGCGCTGGGTGAGCTTGCCCCACGTCTTCAGCTTGTCCTCGCGGGCACCGATCCCGTCGACCGACTTGATCGTCACCACACCCGGGTGCTTCTTCAGCGCCTGCTCCCCGGCCACGATCCGCGGCGACAACTGGTGGAAGACGAACACCTTCTCCGGCAGCTGATGCGTCCGCACGAGACCCGAGAGGTACGACGCGATGCCGTCGAGCTCGGCGCCCGTCGTACGGCCGAAGACCTGGCCTGGCACCTGGTTCGGACCGACCGCCCACTCCGGATCGAACGCCAGCCCGACATCCGGCTCCTTCAGCCAGCGTTCGAGCCGTTTCACCTCGGGCAGGATCTTGGCCCGGCCCGGCTGGATGTCGAGCAGCAACAGCATTCTGTGCTTGCGCGCGACGGTCAGGTACTCCTGGATCTTCGCGTCCGGCAGCCGGCCGCGATACATCCCGTCCTTGCCCGGTCCTGCCTTCGCGACCACCGTGATCAGCTCCATCACGGGCAGCGGTGTCCGGCCGGCGGCGTACGCACGCGACAGCTTCTCCAGCCTTGCGGCCTTGACGTCCAGGTCCTTGTCCAGTGGCCCGAGAGCCGGTGAGCCGGGCAGACCGACGTACCCGACGAGCTGGTACTTCGGGAAGATCGTCCGCCCGCCTCGCGGCAGGTCCCCATCAGCAGGAGGAGGTGGAAGGCTCGGCGACGGGCTGGTCGACGTTGGGGGAGTGGCACTCGGTGCTGCGGCGCCAGGCACGTCGCTGCAGGCTGTCACACCCAGCAACACACCTAGCACCGCCAGCACTCCTGGAACTCTCCGCACCCCACCTAGAGAACCACGCTCGACCTACGTCGACGAGTTGGCGACGTACTCGTCGATCTCCGCGACCAGCGCGGTCTTCACCGAGTCCTCGGCGAACGAGACCTGGACGGCGGTCTTGGCCAGCTCGCCGACCCCGGCCTCGTCCAGCTCCAGCAGTTCGGCGGCGACGGCGTACTCGTTGGTGAGGTCGGTGCCGAACATCGGCGGGTCGTCGGAGTTGATGGTGACGACCAGCCCGGCCTCGACCATCGCGCGCAGCGGGTGGACGTCGTACGACGCGACCGCGCGGGTGGCGATGTTGGACGTCGGGCTCACCTCGAGCGGGATCCGGTGCTCGCCCAGGTAGTCGACCAGGGCCGGGTCCTGCATCGTCGACGTACCGTGGCCGATCCGCTCCGCCTTCAACACGCGCAGCGCGTCCCAGATGGTCTCCGGTCCGGTCGTCTCACCGGCGTGCGGCACGCTCCGCAGCCCCTCCGCGATGGCCGCCTCGAAGTGCGGGGCGAACTGCGGCCGCGGTACGCCGATCTCCGGCCCGCCGAGCCCGAACCCGACCAGTCCCTCCGGCCGGATCTTCGTCGCGATCCGCAGCGTCTCGTCGGCGGCCGGGAGCCCGGCCTCACCGGCGATGTCGAAAATCCAGCGCAGCGTGATGCCGAGCTCCTTCTCGGCCGCCACCCGCGCGTCCTCGATCGCCTCGCAGAACGCCTCGGCCGCGATCCCGCGCGTCACCGAGGTGTACGGCGTCACCGTCAGCTCGGCGTACCGCAGGTTCTGCCCGGCCATCTCGCGGGCGATCTCGTAGGTCAGCAGCCGGACGTCCTCGGGCGTCTTGATCAGCTCGACGATGCTCAGGTAGATCTCGATGAAGTGGGCGAAATCGCTGAACTCGAAGTACTCCGCCAGCGCGGCCGGGTCGGCCGGCACCCGCGACTCCGGATGCCGGGCGGCGAGCTCGGCGACGATCCGCGGCGAGGCGGATCCGACGTGATGGACATGCAGCTCGGCCTTCGGCAGGCCGGCGAGGAACTCTCGCGACACAGTCATGTCCGGGATCCTAAAGACGTCCGACCGGGACGCGCTGGAAAGCTGACAATCATTTGTCAGATCACGCCGGAGGTAGCCCGAGTGGAGCGGGTGGGTGCGTGAGTGGCACGATTCGGTGCGTGAGTGAGCGCTTCGACTTCACCGGCGACGAGCTGGCACCGGCCTATCGAGCGGCCGTGGACGCCATCGAGGCCGGCGACCTGGTCGTCCTTCCGACCGACACCGTGTACGGGATCGCCGCGGACGCCTTCAAGTCCGACGCGGTCCAGCGACTGCTGGACGCCAAGGGCCGGGGCCGGGACATGCCGCCGCCGGTGCTGATCTCGGTGGTGGAGTCGCTGGACGCGCTCGCAACCGACGTCCCCGAGTCCGGACGCAAGCTCTGCCAGGAGTTCTGGCCCGGGCCGCTGACGGTGATCTGCCACGCGCAGACGTCGCTGATGTGGGACCTGGGGGAGACCCAGGGGACCGTCGCGTTGCGCGTGCCGGACCACGAGAACACCCGTGAACTGCTGTCCCGCACCGGCCCGCTCGCGGTCAGCTCGGCCAACCTGAGCGGCCAGCCGGCGGCGCTCGACGTGTACGACGCCGAGGAGCAGCTGGCCGACTCGGTCGCGGTCTACCTCGACGGCGGTACGGCAACCGGCGGCCAGCCCTCCACCATCGTCGACATCACCGGTGACACGCCCCACGTCGTACGCTTCGGCGCCCTCACCCTCGCCCAACTCCGCGCCGTCGTACCCGACGTCACCAGCGACCTCGAGGCCGACGACGACGAGAAGCCCGAAGACGAAGCGAAGCCCGCCGAGGACGAGAAGCCCCTCGAGGACAAGTCGGCCGAGGACGACAAGCCCGCCGACGAAGAGAAGCCGGTCGAGGACGAGAAGCCGGTCGAGGACGAGAAGCCGGTTGAGGGTGACGAGCCAACCGAAGCGGTGGCCGAGGCGTCCAAGTCTGCGGAGAAGGACGAGAAGCCGACCGAACCCGATGTGAGGCCTGCGGACTAGTGCGCGAGTACCTGCTGGTCCTGTTCGTGGCCATGGCCACGACCTTCCTGCTGACCGGCGTGGCCCGGCAGATCGCCCTGCGGTACGGCGCTGTCGCGAAGGTCCGGGCCCGGGATGTGCACAAGGTTCCGATCCCGTACTTCGGCGGCATCTCCATCCTCGGCGGCCTGATCGCCGGTTTCGCGGTCGCCTCCAGCCTGCCCTTCCTCGGCGACAGCCTGCAGGTCGCCCACGACGCCCGCGCCATCCTGATCGGCGGCGTGGTGATCTGCGCCGTCGGCGTGGTCGACGACCTGTACGAGCTGGACGCGATCACCAAGCTGGCCGGCGAGGTCCTCGCCGTCGGCGTGATGGTTGTCCAGGGCATCCAGTTGTACTGGCTCCCGCTCCCCGGTGGCGTCGTCTCCCCGCCGCCCGCACAGCTCGCCGTCCTCACCGCCGGCATCCTGCTGGTGTCCTGCAACGCGGTGAACTTCGTCGACGGCCTGGACGGCCTGGCCGCCGGCGTGACCGCGATCGGCGCGACCGCGTTCTTCACCTACTCGTACCTGCTGAACGTCGAGCAGAACCTCGACCGGGCGACCACCTCGACCCTGATCACGGTCGCCCTGGCCGGTGCGTGTCTCGGCTTCCTGCCGCACAACTTCTTCCCGGCCAGAGTCTTCATGGGCGACTCCGGCGCCCTGCTGATCGGGCTGATGCTGGCCGCGTCGACGATCAGCCTGACCGGTCAGATGGACCCGAACGCGGTCCCGTACGAGCCCGGCGGCTCCAGCCTGTTGCCGGCGCTGCTCCCGTTGATCCTCCCGATCGCAGTCCTCGCGATCCCCGCGCTCGACCTGACGATGGCGTACATCCGCCGTACCAAGGCCGGCCGCTCGCCGTTCGCCGCGGACAAGCTGCACCTGCACCACCGCCTGATGCAACGCGGCCACTCACACCGCCGCGCGGTCCTGCTCATGTACCTCTGGACCGCTTTGATCGCGTACGGCGTCGTCGTCCTCGGGCTCGTGTTGTTCTGGTGGACCGCCCTCATCGTGCTGGCGGTCACGGTCACCGCGATCCTGCTCACCACCGGCCTCCCACGCCGTTCCCGGAAACCGCTCGCCAAGGTCTGAGCCGGGTCTGAGCCGGGTCCGAGCGGGGTCTGGGAGCAAACGGGTGGGGACCAGACCACTCGTCAGCGTGGCCTACCGATAGGGTGTGCCTGTACAGCGGCAAGGGGCTCGTTTTGCTGACCGCGCAGACTTTGTGCTAGTTTTCACAAGCACCAGCAAAGAACAGCGACACCCCTGACCCCGCCCACCCGACGACCAGGCTGTGAGACCCGGTCGCCAGCAGGACGGAACCACCAGATGGCTCCCTCGGCTCAGAGTCCGAAAGTCGCCGGCCAGGCCACCAGGCACCCGGCGTTGGTCATGCTGCGCGGCGCACTCGTCGCCGCGCTCGTGGTCGGCGTGAACGCCGCCGCCGTTTCGACGGTTGCCGCCGGTCTCGAAGGACTCTGGGGTGCTCTGCTCGGTCTGCTGATGGTGGTCGTCTTCTCCGGCGCCGGCCTGGTCGCGCTGCACCTGTCCCGCGGTACGTCGCCGACCATGCAACTGGCGATCGCGATGGCCTCCTACACCGGGCGGATCGCGATCTTCGGCGGCCTGCTCGCCCTCGCGCTGAACTCGGAAGGCCTGGCCCGGCACGTGAATCTGACTGTGCTCGGCGTCTGCGCCCTGGTCGTCGTGATGGGCTGGATGGCCGGCGAGATCTGGGCCTGGTCGCGGCTGCGCGTGCCGATCTACGACCTGGACGGCGAGGTCACCGGATGAGCACCCTGCGTAGTGGTTTGCCTGCTGTGCTGAGGGTTACGGGTGCCGATGTGACCGGATCTGTTCTGGACTGGTACCTTTCGGGTGCCAATGAGCGAGCATCAGGATCCGAAGCCATCACCCCCGAATGCGGGCGACGGCTGGCGGGTCCTGTCCTACTTGATCGGCGGTGTCGTGGTGTACGGCGGCATCGGGTTCGGGTTGGATCGCCTGCTCGGCACCCAGTTCTTACTCCCGGTGGGCATCGTCCTCGGTGCCGCGCTGAGCATTGTGATGTTGCACTTCCGGTACGGGTCGCGGTCCTGAGCCCTGCCGGGTCTGACGTTGTTGACCGCCATGCCCTGAGCCGCCCTGCCCTTAGCCACAAGGCGTCCGACTTGAGCACGACGCGAGAGGAGACCCGGTGATCGCCGGCGTTTCGACCGAGTTCAACCCACCCGGTCCAGCAGACTTCGACCTTCCGCCCATCTTCTCGGGCGTCGAATGGTTCACCAAGCCGGTACTGGTGGCCGCGTTGTCCGTGGTCGTCATCGTCTGGTTCTTCTGGGGCGCGTCCCGCAAGGCGGACATCGTCCCGAGCAAGCTCCAGTTCGCCGGTGAGCTCGGCTACAACTTCGTCCGGAACTCGATCGCCCGCGACGCGATCGGCAGCCACGAGCACATGAAGTACGTGCCGTACCTGTGCGGAGTGTTCTTCTTCATCCTGCTGAACAACGTCGCCGCGTCGATCCCGTTCATTCAGTTCCCGACCTTCAGCCACGTCGGCTGGGCGTACGTCGCCGCGGTGATGACCTGGGTGATCTACAACGCGGCCGGCATCAGGAAGCACGGCGTCGGGGGCTACTTGAAGCTCCAGACGATGCCGGCCGGTGTGCCGGGCTGGCTGATGCCGCTGATGATCCCGATCGAGTTCATCTCGAACATCCTGGTCCGGCCCGTCTCGCTGAGCCTGCGGTTGTTCGCGAACATGTTCGCCGGCCACATCCTGCTGCTGGTGTTCGTGCTCGGCGGCGAGTACATGCTGCTGCACTCCGGCAGCATCGCGCTCGGCGGCGTCGGCATCCTGACGCTGCTGATGGGCCTGGCGATCGCCGGGCTGGAGTTGTTCGTCCAGTGCATCCAGGCCTACATCTTCGTCGTGCTGACCGCGCAGTACATCGGCAGCGCGATCGCCGAAGAGCACTGATCCGCATCACCCGCAGTACCCCTAGACCGTAGTAACGGAAACCCGGATAGCCCCTATCCGTACCGAAAGGAACACACTGCAATGACTGCTCTCGAGATCACCGGCGACATTGCCGTCCTGGGCTACGGCCTCGCCGCGATCGGCCCGGGCGTCGGTGTCGGTCTGATCTTCGCCGCCGTGATCAACGGCACCGCGCGGCAGCCCGAGGCCCAGAGCAAGCTGCAGTCGATCGCATGGATCGGCTTCGGCGTGACCGAGGTGCTGGCGATCATCGGTATCGCCCTGGCCTTCGTCTTCCGCGGCGCCTGATCCCTTCCCCTGACTGACAGGACTCAGACATGTTGACGAAAGTGCTCCCGCTGACCGAGGCGGCGACTGAGGGTCCCAGCCCGCTGATGCCGCACACCGCGGAGATCATCTTCGGCTTCGTCTTCCTGGTCCTGCTGGCCATCGCCTTTGCCAAGGTCGTCGTCCCGAAGTTCGAGAAGGCGTACGCCGATCGGACCGCGGCCATCGAAGGCGGGATGAACGAGGCCAAGCAGGCCCAGGCCGAGGCGAAGGCGGCTTTGGAGAAGTACAACGCGCAGCTGGCGGAGGCCCGCCAGGAGGCTGCGAAGATCCGTGAGGACGCGCGCGAGCAGGGTGCGCAGATCATCGCGGAGATGCGTGAGCAGGCGAACGTCGAGGCCGAGCGCATCGTCACCCACGCCCGGACCCAGATCGACGCGGAGCGGGCCCAGGCGGTCGCTTCGCTGCGCGGCGAGGTCGGCCACATGGCCACCACCCTGGCCGGCCGGATCGTCGGTGAGTCGCTCGAGGACGAGGCGCGTCAGCGTCGCACCGTCGAGCGGTTCCTGGAGGAGCTCGAGGCGTCGGAGTCCGCACGTCAGGCCGTCGGAACGGACGGCTGATGCGCGGCGCGTCGAAGGAGTCACTCGCCCGGGCCGAAGAGGCCCTGGCCGGTGTCACCGCTGCCGAGGAGCTGGGCACCGAGTTGTTCTCGGTCGCCCGGCTGCTGGACGGGAACGGCTCGCTCCGGCGCGCCCTGACCGACCCGGCCCGTCCGCAGGCCGCGCGCACCGCACTGGTCGAGCAGTTGTTCGGCGGCAAGATCTCCGCCCAGGCGCTGGGGATCCTGACCGCCGCCGTGGCCGGCCGCTGGGTCAGCGGCCGGGATCTGGGCAACGCGCTGGACCAGTTGAGTGTCGAGGCCGAGGTGGCGTACGCCGACAACCAGCGGACCCTGGACGAGGTCGAGGACCAGCTGTTCCGGCTGGAGCGGGTGGTCGCGGTCGAGCGGGCGCTGAGCGAGATGCTGAGCGACCGCCGCCTTCCGGTCACCGCCCGGCAGGGACTGATCCACGGACTGCTGCAGGGCAAGGCCGACCCCACCACGGTGCGGCTGGCCGAGCGTGCGGTGGACGGCCGGGGACGGGGCTTCGCCGCTTCGTTGCGGGCCTACCAGGTCGCCGCGGCGGCTCGCCGCAGCGCGAGCATCGCCACCGTGCGGGTCGCGACCGACCTGTCCGAGGCCGACCGCACCCGGCTGGCCGAGGCGCTCGGCCGCCAGTACGGCCGGGAGATCCAGCTGAACGTCATCGTCGACCCCAATGTCGTCGGCGGCGTCCGGGTGGACATCGGCGACGAAGTGATCGACGGAACCATCGCGGCCAGGCTCGACGAAGCGCAACGGCGCATCGCGGGCTGACGGCTCTTAACGACATAAACCTTATGGTGCTAAGGGTCGGGAAAGCCTTTAGGGCCACAACAGGCCAGCAAGGTCAAGGAAGCAGGAAACACAATGGCTGAGCTCACGATCAGGCCGGAGGAGATCCGGGACGCCCTGGATCAGTTCGTCAACGAGTACCAACCGGCCGAATCCAGCCGGGAAGAGGTCGGCACGGTCGTCGACGCCGGTGACGGTATCGCGCACGTCGAGGGTCTGCCCTCGGCGATGACGAACGAGTTGCTCGAGTTCGAGGACGGCACCCGGGGCATCGCGCTGAACCTCGACGTCCGTGACATCGGTGTCGTCGTCCTCGGTGAGTTCGACGGGATCGAGGAAGGCCAGCAGGTCCGCCGGACCGGGCAGGTCCTGTCGGTGCCGGTCGGCGAGGGGTACCTCGGCCGCGTCATCGACCCGATGGGCAAGCCGATCGACGGCCTGGGCGAGATCAAGGACCTCGAGGGCACCCGTGCGCTCGAGCTGCAGGCGGCCGGTGTGATGGACCGCCAGGAGGTCCGCGAGCCGCTGCAGACCGGAATCAAGGCGATCGACGGCATGATCCCGATCGGCCGCGGCCAGCGGCAGCTGATCATCGGCGACCGCAAGACCGGCAAGACCGCGATCGCGATCGACACGATCATCAACCAGAAGGCCAACTGGGACTCCGGCGACCCGAAGAAGCAGGTCCGCTGCATCTACGTCGCGATCGGCCAGAAGGGCTCGACCATCGCCGCCGTCCGCGGTGCGCTGGAAGAGGCCGGCGCGATGGAGTACACCACCATCGTGGCCTCCCCGGCGTCCGACCCGGCCGGCTTCAAGTACGTCGCGCCGTACACCGGTTCGGCCATCGGCCAGCACTGGATGTACCAGGGCAAGCACGTGCTGATCGTCTTCGACGACCTGAGCAAGCAGGCCGAGGCGTACCGCGCGATGTCGCTGCTGCTGCGCCGCCCGCCGGGCCGCGAGGCGTACCCGGGTGACGTCTTCTACCTGCACAGCCGCCTGCTGGAGCGTTGCGCGAAGCTGTCCGACGAGCTCGGCGCCGGTTCGATGACGGGCCTGCCGGTCATCGAGACCAAGGCGAACGACGTGTCGGCCTTCATCCCGACCAACGTCATCTCCATCACCGACGGCCAGATCTTCCTGCAGTCGGACCTGTTCAACGCCAACATCCGCCCCGCCATCGACGTCGGTATCTCGGTGTCCCGGGTCGGCGGTGCCGCGCAGGTCAAGGGCATGAAGAAGGTCTCCGGCTCGCTGAAGCTGGACCTGGCCCAGTTCCGCGCGATGGAGGCGTTCGCGATGTTCGCCTCCGACCTCGACGCCACCTCGCGTCGTCAGCTCGACCGTGGTCAGCGTCTGGTGGAGCTGCTCCGTCAGCCGCAGTACTCGCCGTACCCGGTGGAGGAGCAGACCGTCTCCATCTGGGCCGGTACGACGGGCAAGTTCGACGACGTTCCGACCAACGACGTACTCCGCTTCGAGCGGGACTTCCTCGACTACCTGCGGCGCGAGAGCAAGGTGCTCGACAGTGTCCGCGAGTCCGGCCAGTTCGACGACGACGCAGCCGCGGCCGTGACCGAGGCGCTGGAGGCGTTCAAGCCGACCTTCCAGACCTCGGACGGCCAGCTGCTGGCCGCCAACGAGGCGCCGGCCGAGGCGATGGACGAAGAGGACGTCGAGCAGGAGCAGATCGTCCGGCAGAAGCGGGGCTGATCAACCGTGCCAGCCAGTCTGCGGGAGCTTCGCGAGCGTAAGGCCTCGGTCTCGACGATCAAGAAGCTCACCCGCGCGATGGAGCTCATCGCGGCGTCCCGGATCGTCAAGGCGCAGCAACGCGCCCAGGCGGCCGGTCCGTACGCGCGTGAGCTCACCCGTGCCGTGTCGGCGGTGGCGACGTTCTCGAACGTCGACCATCCGCTGACCACCGAGAAGCCGAACCCGAAGCGGGCGGCGGTGCTGCTGATCACCTCCGACCGCGGCCAGGCCGGCGCCTACTCCTCCAACGTGATCCGCGAAGGCGAGCGGCTGAACACGTTGCTGCGCGAGGAAGAAAAGCAGATCGTCCCGTACATCAGCGGCCGCAAGGGCCTGGCGTACTACACCTTCCGCCAGCGGGAGATCGCGCAGTCGTGGACCGGTGACTCCGACAGCCCGAGCTTCGCCCGGGCCCGGGAGATCGCCGACGCGCTGATCGAGGCGTTCCTGACCCCGACCGAGGAGGGCGGCGTGGACGAGATCCACATCGTCTTCACCCGGTTCGTGTCGATGCTGACCCAGCGCACGGACGTGATCCGGCTGCTGCCGCTGGAGGTCGTCGAGGGCGAGGAGGCCCCCGCGGCCGACGACGTACTGCCGCTGTACGAGTTCGAGCCGTCCGCCGAGGACGTCCTGGACGCGTTGCTGCCCAAGTACGTCGCCAGCCGGATCCACTACTGCATGCTGCAGGCGGCGGCCTCCGAGCTGGCCAACCGGCAGCGCGCGATGAAGTCGGCGACGGACAACGCGCAGGATCTGATCGAGAAGCTGACGCGGGATCTGAACCAGGCCCGCCAGGCCCAAATTACCCAGGAAATCAGCGAGATCGTCGGTGGCGCCAGCGCGCTGGCCGACGCATCCGCCGGGAGCGAGTGAGAGAGATGACTGCCACGGTTACCGAGAAGAACAACGAGGCCGGCGCCGCGGGCGTCGGTCGCGTCGCCCGGGTGATCGGCCCGGTCGTCGACGTCGAGTTCGCCGCCGATGCGATGCCTGAGATGTACAACGCGCTAGAGGTGGACCTGACGCTCGGCGACGTCACCCAGACCATCACCCTCGAGGTGGCCCTGCACGTCGGTGACAACATCGTCCGGGCCATCTCGATGAAGCCGACCGACGGCCTGGTCCGCGGCGCCGAGGTGCGCGACACCGGCGCGGCCATCTCCGTGCCGGTCGGCGACGTCACCAAGGGCCGGGTCTGGAGCGTCACCGGCAAGTGCCTGAGCCAGGACGAGTCCGAGTTCGAGATCGCCGAGCGCTGGCCGATCCACCGCAAGGCGCCGGCCTTCGACCAGCTCGAGTCGAAGACCGAGATGCTGGAGACCGGCATCAAGGTGCTCGACCTGCTCACGCCGTACGTGCAGGGTGGCAAGATCGGCCTGTTCGGCGGTGCGGGTGTCGGCAAGACCGTCATGATCCAGGAGATGATCTACCGGATCGCCCACAACTTCGGTGGTACGTCGGTGTTCGCCGGCGTGGGCGAGCGGACCCGTGAGGGCAACGACCTCATCAACGAGATGGAAGAGGCCGGCGTCTTCAAGGACACCGCGCTGGTGTTCGGCCAGATGGACGAGCCGCCGGGCACGCGTCTTCGCGTCGCGCTGTCGGCGCTGACGATGGCGGAGTACTTCCGCGACGTCAAGGAGCAGGACGTACTGCTCTTCATCGACAACATCTTCCGGTTCACCCAGGCCGGTTCCGAGGTCTCCACCCTGCTCGGCCGGATGCCGAGCGCGGTCGGTTACCAGCCGAACCTGGCCGACGAGATGGGTGTGCTGCAGGAGCGGATCACCTCGACCCGGGGTCACTCGATCACCTCGATGCAGGCGATCTACGTGCCCGCGGACGACTACACCGACCCGGCGCCGGCGACCACCTTCGCCCACCTCGACGCGACCACCGAGCTCTCCCGTGACATCGCGTCGCGTGGTCTGTACCCGGCCGTCGACCCGCTGACCTCCACGTCGCGGATCCTCGACCCGCAGTACATCGGCCAGGAGCACTACGACGTGGCCGTCCGGGTGAAGCAGATCCTGCAGAAGAACAAGGAACTGCAGGACATCATCGCCATCCTGGGTGTCGACGAGCTCTCCGAAGAGGACAAGATCACCGTCGCCCGCGCGCGCCGGATCGAGCAGTTCCTCTCCCAGAACACCTACATGGCGGAGAAGTTCACCAACATCCCGGGCTCCACCGTGCCGCTGAAGGACACCATCGAGTCCTTCAAGAAGATCACCGAAGGCGAGTGCGACCACATCGCCGAGCAGGCGTTCTTCAACGTCGGTTCGCTCGAGGACGTCGAGCGCAAGTGGGCCGAGCTGCAGAAGGACAACTGAGATGGCCGAGGATTCTGCCAAGCACCTCGAGGTCGCGCTGGTCGCGGCCGAGCGGACGGTGTGGCAGGGCCAGGCCAAGATCGTCATCGCCCGGACCACGGACGGTGACGTCGGTATCCTGCCCGGCCACGCGCCGCTGCTGGGCCTGCTGCAGGGTGGCACCGTGCAGGTGCGGACCGTCGACGACGAGTACTTCGTCGCGGCCGCACCCGACGGCTTCATCTCGGTGGCCAACGACCGGGTCTCGATCCTGGCCGAGAACGCCGAGATGGGTCACGACATCGACCTGGAGGAGGCCCGTCGCGATCTCGAGCGGGCCCTGGCCACCGGTAGCGACACCGAGGGTGCCCAGGAAGACGTCCGGCTCGCCGAAGCGAGGGTGAGGGCCGCCGAGAAGGCGGACTGACCCCACCTGTCATAATTGAATATCGTCACTGACAGTACGGTTCTCCGGCGGTGCCCGGGGCAGTACCGGACAATGGGCACCGGAAATGGGGTCGGCAAGGTATGAGGACAGTCCTCGATGTCGTCGGGGTCTGTCTGCTTGCCGCCGTACTGTTGATCATCGCTTTCGCGTGCCGCCGTCGCTGGTTGTCCAGGGACGGCGGCACGTTCGATTGCAGCCTGCAGTTGGCGCAGAAGGACCACGGACGCGGCTGGGCCCTCGGCCTGGCCCGGTACGTCGGCGACGAGCTCCAGTGGTTCCGCGTCTTCAGCCTCGCCTGGTGGCCCAAGCTGGTGGTCAACCGCCGCCAGCTCGAAGGCGTCACCACCCGCCGCCCGATGGGCAACGAGCCCCTGGTCACCTACGCCGGCCACGTCATCGTCGACGCCGAGCTCCGCGACCGCACGGTCCACTTCGCCATGACCGAAGAGGCCCTCACCGGCGTCCTGGCCTGGATGGAATCCGCCCCACCCAGCAGCCAGACCTACCACTGAGGCCAGGTCCAGCCGCCGCCGGGTGAGCCTCAGCCACCACGGCGGCGGTAGTGACGCTGAATCTGGGTACGTTCAGGGACGTGAACCGGATCGGCGTCTACAGCGGGTACCCGGACGTTGCCACTGGCACCGTTCGGGCCGTCTTCTGGGGCGAGGCGCGGCTGATTCGGGAGGAGTCGTGAATCGCTCCCGGCCGATCGGGCTGATCGCGTGCCTGCTTGTGGTGGGTCTGCCTGTGGCGGTGTTGCCGGCTTCGGCTGCCGATGAGTTGCGGGTCGAGGTCCTCTCCGGTCGCCCGGACACGGTGACTGGTGGCGACGCGCTCGTGCACGTCGATGTGCCGGCTGGCGCCGAGCGTGTGCAGGTGACGCTGAACGGCAGGGACGTGACGTCGGTGTTCACCGCCGACGGGCAGGGACTGACCGGTCTGGTCGGGGGCATGCGGGTGGGTTCGAACACTCTGCGAGCGTCGGCCGCCGACGAACGAACGACCCTCGAAGTGCGCAACTATCCACGGCAAGGCCCGGTGTTCTCGGGCCCGCACCAGCAACCGTTCGTCTGCGAGACCGCGAAGTTCACCATCCCCGTCATCGGCGGAACCCTGGGCGCCCCACTCGACGCCAACTGCACCGTCGCGCCGCGGGTCGACTACTTCTACCGGACGACCACGGGCCAGTGGGCCACGTGGCCCAAAGGCACCACGTCATACCCGGCTGACCTTGCCCGCACCACCAACTCGCTCGGCGTGAAGGTTCCGTTCGTCGTACGGATGGAAACCGGCAGCGCCAACCGGGCCGTCGTCCAGACCAGCATGCTGCACGACCCGCTCAGCGAGCCCGCGCCAACGCCCGTCAAGCGGACGGCCGGCTGGAACGGCCGCGCGATCTTCACCCTCGGCGGCGGCTGCGCGGGCGGTTGGTACCGCTCCGGCAGCACCACCGGCGGCGTGACGGACGCCTTCCTGCTCGGCCGCGGCTACGCGCTGATGTCGTCGTCGCTGAACGTCTTCGGCCAGAACTGCAACGATCTGACGGCCGCGGAGTCGGCGATGATGACGAAGGAACTGTTCGTCGAGCACTACGGCCAACCCGCGTACACCGTCGGCTTCGGCTGCTCGGGTGGCTCGTACCAGGCCCATCAGATCACCGACAACTACCCGGGCATCTTCGACGGGATCATCGTGGGCTGCTCGTTCCCGGACGTCGGGTTCGGGACCGTCACGTTCATCAGCGACGCCTGGCTGCTGGACTCGTACTTCACCTCCCGCGCGAGCGTCCCCTGGACCCAGGAGCAGAAGCGCCAGGTCTCCGGCTTCGCGACGTACGCGACCCTTCCGAGTATGGCGATCAGCGCCGGACGCATCGATCCACGCCGCAACTGCGACATCATCCCGGCCGCGGACCGCTACGACCCGCTGCAGAACCCGCGTGGCGTCCGCTGCGATGTCTACGACCACGCGATCAACGCGTACGGCGCTGACCCGGCGACCGGGTTCGCCCGCCGGCCGTTGGACAACGTGGGCGTGCAGTACGGCCTCGGCGTACTGCGGTCCGGCGTGATCACGGCAGAGCAGTTCCTCGACCTCAACGAGCGGGTCGGCGGCTTCGACGCCGACGCGAACCTGGTGCCGGCCCGGACGGTGGCGGATCCGCAGGCGCTGCGTACGGCGTACCGGACCGGACGACTGACCAGCGGCGGGGGAGGGCTGGCCGACGTACCGATCATCGACTATCGCGCGTACTACGACGATCAGTCGTACGGCGACATCCACGTCAGGTACCACACGTTCTCGATGCGTGCGCGGCTGGAGAAGGCGAACGGGACGTCGGCGAATCAGGTGAGCCTGCTGGAGAACGCGCAGTACGGCCTCTTCAGCACTGCGAGCCCACTGCTTCAACACGCCGTCGACTCGCTCGACCGTTGGTTGACCGCGTTGAGCGCCGACGACTCGTCCCGCCCACGCATCGACAAGATCGTCGACGCGCGTCCGTCCACGTTGGTCGAAGGTTGCCGTGGGCCCGAAGGTTTCATCGCGCAGCCGCTCAACCGCAATCCCTCGTCGCGTTGCGAGCAATTGTTCCCGTCTGCGTCGTTCCCGCGCGAGGTCGCCGGCGCGGGGGTGGCCGCTGACGTGGTGAAGTGCCGCCTCCACACGCCAGTCCGCAGCGACTACTCCAGCTTCACCGACGCCCAATGGAATCGCCTGCTCGCCATCTTCCCGACCGGCGTCTGTGACTACACCAAGCCGGGCATCGCCCAGCAACCCCTGGCCGGCACCTGGCTGCACTTCAGCTGAGGGTGAATCGGACGCGGTGAGCGCGGGGCTGCAGGTCGTACGGCGGCAGGATCGGTGCTCCACTGGTCGGGCTGCCGAGGGCGTGCTGCAGTGCGTCCAGAGTCACCCAGACGCGGTGCGGAACCCGATCCGCAGCGACACGGTCTCTCAAGCGACATCCGGTTCGATGGGTCCGGGTGGCGCGGGCCGAGCGGGCGTATCGGATGGTGGGAGCGGAGAGTCTGCGGATTCGTTCCGTCGCTGTCACGAACAGCCGGTTCGACGTGGTTGCGGCGGAAGCTGTCGTACAGTACGCCGACGACGTGACGATCCGGAATGTGTGGATCGGAGACACTCAGGTGGGGTGACGGCGTCCCACCCCCTCAGCAGATGAGAGGTGAGCGTGGCGGAGCGGGTTCGGCTGATCGACGTGGCACGCGAGGCGGGCACGTCGGTGTCGACGGTGTCCCGGGCGCTGAACGGTTCCGACCTGATCTCACCCGAGGTGGTCGCGCATGTGCGGGCGGTCGCGGGGGAGCTGGGGTACCGTGCGGACAAGCGGGCGCAGGAGTTCAAGCTCGGCCGGCCGCTGACCGTCGGGGTGACCGTGCCGGACCTGACGAACCCGTTCTTCTCCGAGGTGCTGAAGGGGCTCGCCGCCGCGGCCCGGGCCGGCGGCTACCGATTGCTCATCGGTGAGAGCGGCGAGGATCCCGCCGAGGAACTGCGCTTGGTCGAGGAGCTGGTGGACCACTCCGGTGCGCTCGTGCTCTGCAGCTCGCGGCTCAACCGGGCCGGCCTGGAGAAGGCGCTCGCGTTCCCGGTGCCGGTTGTCTGTATCAACCGGACGGTGAAGCACGCCGGTGTGGTCGCGATCGACTACCGCGCCGCCAGCCGGATCCTGCTCGAACACCTCACCGGTCTAGGTCATCGGCGAGTCCTGTACGTCGGCGGCCCGGCTACGTCCTGGTCGGACGGCGAGCGCCGGCGGACCTTGCGTCGTACGGCGCGCGCCCTCGACGTGACGCTGGACGAGATCGAGGGCGGCTGGGCCGGTCACCACGGGTACGACGCCGGGCCGACCGTACTGCGGAGTCGCGCGACCGCCGTCATCACCTTCAACGACCTGGTCGGCGTCGGCCTTCTCAGCTGGTTGCACGACAACGACGTCGAGGTCCCCGCCGAGCTGTCGGTCGCCTCCTACGACGACATCCCCATCGCCGCCTACGCCCGCCCCCCACTCACCACCCTCCGCAACGAACGCGCGCGGTTGGGAGAGCTGGCCTGGCAACAGCTGTCCGCAAGACTCTCGGGTGAGGACTGGCCGCGTCCAGACCTGCTGACCCCTGAACTGGTAGTCCGCGCCAGCACCGGCCCGGCTCGCCGACGAGCCCGCATCCGCGCCACCTGACCTCATCCCGAACCACGCCACGTGTCCTGTCGCGTCGCGTGCAAACGATTGCATTCAGGCGTTGTCTGGGTCAACTTCTTCTCATGCCGCCGCCGCGGGTTGTGTTGGGGACGGCTTATTACCCGGAGTATCTGTCGCGGGAGTTGCATGGTCGGGTTGATACAGACCTGGATCTGATGAGCGCGGCGGGGATCGGTGTGATCCGGGTGGGGGAGTCGGTCTGGTCGACGTGGGAGCCGCGGGACGGAGTCTTCGGGCTCGACTGGATCCGGCCGGTGCTCGTCGTACCGCAGGAGAACGGCGTGCGGAGCGACGTGCGGTGGGCCGAGCTGACTGATGCCGACGGCAACGGCCTGCGAGTGGAAGGAGCACCGCACTTCCAACTGACCGCCCGCCGCCGTCCTGACCTTCCGGCGAACGCGCTGATCGGAGATACTGAGGCTCGAGGACGGGGACGATGGGCCTGGGACGGCGATCCGGCGTGGAAGGGCCCGCGGCGCGGAGAGCCGCGCTGCTGGCTGAGCTTCGGCGCGTCGTCTTCGAGGCGCCGGCCCGATCCGGCGCAGCTGTCCGCGCGGCTGCCGCGAGTGATGGCCCGTTGGCCGAGCCGCTGCGGTCCTACGCCGCCAAGGTCCGCGATGAGTCGTACCGCGTGACGGATGCGGATGTCGCGGAGCTCCGAGCGGTCGGGGTCAGCGAGGACGAGATCTTCGAGATCACTGTCGCGGCCGCACTCGGCGCTGCCTGTCACCGCTTGGACGCCGGCCTGCGTGTTCTGCGCGAAGAGGCCTGACGATGAGGCTGCCGATCTTGGAGAGCGGGCACCGACTGCGGGCGCGGTTGTTCATCCGCTCGGTACGGCGACTGAGTGGCCAGCGACTGGATCCGGTCGCGCAGTTGGCGCTCTACCGTCCCCGGTACTTCGGCGCGCCGATGTTTGCCTTCGGCAGCGACGTACTGCGGGGTCCGTCGTACTGGACTGCCGCCGAGCGCGAGTTCCTCGCGGTGTTCACGTCTCGCCTCAACCAATGCCCTTTCTGCGTGCGGATCCACATCGAGACGACCCGAGTCGAGTCGGCCGGGCAGTTGGACGTCGACGACATCGGCTCCGTTCGTCCGCAGCTGGCGGCGGTGCTGCCGTTGCTGGAAAAGACGACCCACCAGCCGGACAGCCTCACCCGATCCGACGTCGATGCCGTCCGGGCGGCAGGTGTGCCCGACGATGCCATTGTCGACGCGCTGTACGTGAACCTGATCTTCAACGTCATGAACCGGCTGGCCAACGCCTTCGACTTCGAGTGGGACTCTGATGAGCATGTCCGGCTCGGCGCACAGGTCATCCACCGGATCGACTACAAGCTGCCACGCCTGCTGATGCACTGAGCTCAACCACCGGGCGGGTAAATCGGTGGGAACGGCGAAGCAGTTGTGCCATCATCGGCCGCCATGGAGACATACTTCTTCCGCGTGGGCTAGCTTCCCGCTGGCCTGTTCGTGGCTTTGCCCGCAGCCGGCGACGCGGGAGCGGACCCCCTTGGGCGCTCCCGAACGCTGACCGGGAGAAACCTTCATGCCCTCTGTGCGCCTCGGCGCGGCAGAGTCGATCACCCGCGCGCTCAACCTCGGCGACCAGCCGACGGTGTTGGTGCGTACCGTCACTGGCCTGGAGCGGCTCGCCGCCGCCGAACTGGCCGCGGCGAGTCACCGCGTGATCGACCTGTCCAAACGACAACTCATCGTCGAACCCACCTCCGCGACGATCATCACCACCCCACCACGACTGGCCGACGACCTCTTCGTGATCCAGGCAGCCGTGGCTGATCCAGGTCACACCAGGCCGGCGTTGGCAGCGGCCGTCGCTGCTGTCCAACGTCAGCTGACAGCCTGCCCGCCGGGCCGGTTCGCGGTGAGCGCGTCATTCCAGGGAAGGCGCAACTACAACAGGTTCGACGTCGAAGATCTCATCGGTGAAGCACTGCGGCGGCTCTCCGGCTCCAGGTATCACTCCCGCCGGACCGGCACAGCCCCACCGGACGAGCGGGTCGACTGGCGGGTGGTGCTCGACGGTACGACGATGTGGGTCGGTATCCGCCCCTTCGACGTACCGCTTCACCGCCGCGAGTGGCGCCGTCAGACAGTCACCGGCAGCCTGCACCCACCGGTCGCCGCGGCCATGGCAAGGCTTGCTCGCATCAGGACCGGTGATCGAGTGCTCGACCCCTTCTGTGGTGCGGGAACGCTCCTGCTAGAAGCACACGCGCTCATGCCGGGGGCGACGTACCTGGGGATCGACAAGGCAACGATCGCGGCCGCTCGCGCGAACACGCCTGAACACGCACCCGTCACGTGGTCTGTCGGCGACGCGCGACACCTACGCGGTCGAGTCGATCGCATCGTGACGAACCCGCCCTGGGACATCCGGCTCGGCATCGGCGACCTGACGCCGTACCTGAACCAATGGCGACAAGTCGTGCGACCGGACGGCCTCGTCGTCGCGATCCTCAATCACGAACAGGGCGACAGGATGATCGGGGATGCTGCCTGGCGGGTCCTCGACGTGTACGACGTCGCTGTCGCCGGGCAGCACCCCCGCATCCTCGTCGCCGAGCCGGCTAACTCCGGGCGAAGTACTCCCGGAGCCGCCGCGCATAAGGCAACCGTTGCTCGGCAGTAGCGGGCTCGGCGAGGTGCCGCGTGTTGTAGAGCTCATCCCCGTCGTACCGCGGAAACACGTGCACGTGGTAGTGCCACGCATCCTGATACCCAGCAGGCTCGTTGTGCTGCCGAGTCGACACCCCTGCGCAGTCGTAGGTGTGCCGGATCGCAATAGCCACCTCCCGTACGACGTCGTGTACCGCGTGCCCGTAGACCGCCGGAAGGTCATACAGGTTCTCGTGGTGCGCGGTCGGCACCACCAGCACGTGCCCACGGTTGTTCGGCCACCACCGGGCGGCGACGAACGCCATCGCGTGCTCGGTGCGCAGCACGATGTCCTGCTGCCCGGAGTAGCCGTTCTCACCGCCGGCCGCCACCAGGCAGAACGGGCACTCATAGTCGTCAGGCTCGTGGTTGAACATGCGATGACACTCCGCTCGCTTGTCCTTCGACCCTCGCCATCTTCGCGCATACCCGGTTCGAGTGCTGGTCGCGTGCGCGGGCTTGGTGGCGGCGGTGCTCAGGACGACGTGCCGCACCGCGGTACCGGGCAGGTGGGACCCGCCGACCCCCTACGAACCGCCGCTGCTGACGCTCTGCCCGTACCGCGCCCGTACCGATGCGCTGGGGTGATGCACCCCTGGGACTGGAAGGATGATGGACCGTCCGTGCCGGCACCGGGGGTCAGGAGAGGACGTGCGACGATGGCGGGTTCGGTCGCAAGGCGCAGGAAGAAGGACGCCCTCTGGCTGGTCGCGGGTGTCCTGCTGATCGGCCTGGTCGGGCTGCTGGTCGGGCTCCTCGCACAAACAGGGGAGCAGGTCGCGCGGATGTGGGTCGGGGCCGAGGTGCGCCCGGACGGAAGCGCGCGGATCACCGAGGTCATCGACTACGACTTCGCCGGCAAGGACAAGCACGGGATCTACCGGACCGTGCCACTGGACGAGCGTGGCGATCTGCGGGACGTCTCGATCACGATGGACGGTGCGGAGGTCCCGTTCCGGCTCAACGGGTCCCTCGTGACCGAGATGGTGATCGGCGACCCGGCGTCGACGGTGACGGGGACACACCGGTACCGGATCGAGTACACCCTGCGGACGCTGGGAAACCTTGAGCGGCTGGCCTGGGACGCCGTGGGCACCGAGTGGGAGGTGCCGATCAGGCGGGTGGAGGTGCACGTCGCCACGCCGTACGCGCTGCGGTCGGTGCACTGCAACGCGGGTTCGTACGGCTCGGGAGATCCCTGCGCGACGACGCAACAGCCCCGGCCGGGACAGTTGGATGCCGGCCACGGCGGCCTGGACAAGGGACAGGGCTTGACCGTGTACGGCACGTTCACGGAGGCCAGCGGGGGCGGTGCGACACTGCCCGAGCCGCCGACCGGACCGGCGCCCGCCGAGCCCGAGGGGCACCTCGCACAGGGCTGGTTGTGGATCACGGGGATCGCCGTCCTGGCCGCCCTGGTGATCGCAGAACTCCTCCGGCTGGCGGGACGTCAGCGTGTCCGGGGCGGACGCCGGATGGACCTGGGCAAGCTGGCCCGGACTGTTCGGCCGTCCTCCGTCCCCCCGGCGGAGCTCGGCCCGGCCCAAGGCGGCATCCTCCTGACCGGACAGGTTCGCAAGAACCATCTGGTCGCGTGGCTGCTCGGCGCCGCACTGGATGGCCACCTGCGCATCACCGGGGCGACCCAACCGGTACTGCGTAGAGCCGTCGAGGAGCCCGGCAACGCCGACAAACTGACCGAGCGAGTCGTCGGCACCCTGTTCGCCAGGAATCCGGACGTCTCGCTGCGCAAGTACAGCAAGAATTTCGCCGAGGCCTGGCGCGAGTTGGAGAGTGGGCTGAACGATTGGCGGCTGTCCGATGACATGGAGCTCTGGGTGCCAGGTGCGGAGCGAGCGCGCCGCGTGGCCCTGATCGCCGGTGTGCTGGCCGCTGTCGCCGGTGTGATCGTCTTGATCTTCACGGCCGACGGCGCGCTGGACTCGGGCACGGCCTGGCGCACGCCGACCGCCGTCGGCGCGGCACTGGCTGGTGGTGGTCTCGCGGCGGTGCTGCGGTCCTGGGAACTGAGGGCCCGTACGGCGCGCGGCTCGGAGCTGTGGTGCCAGGCCGAGGCGTACCGCCTCTATCTTGCCGGCCTTGAGGGGTGGGACGGCCGCGACGAGGACCTGCTCACCGCCTGGGCCGCCGGACTCGGTGAGACCACCTCCTGGACGATCGAAGCCGAGCGCGCAACGAAGCAGGGCGGTTCGGCCCGTCAGGCCCAGCCCGAGTACGACCACGTCCGCTGGCAGTTGGGCCTGTACCTGCCGATGGCCACCGACAGCGCCAGGTCAGCCTCCGGCGGCTCCGGGGGGTCGTCCTCCAGCAGCAGCTACAGCGGGAGCTCCAGCAGCGGCGTCGGCGGCGGCTCCGGCGGCGGAGGCGGCGGCTCCTGGTGAAGTAGGGCTCCCGCGCACGAACAGGTGCCGGATGCCACCCGCCGGCGCTGGCCCGGGAGCTTGCTAGGGATTGGCTCCCGGGCCGTGGAGGGTCGGCCAGCGATGTCCGCGAACTCGACGCCTACGACGGCCCGTGGCACTTCCGCAACCGCCGCGACTACTGCGACGGGTTGCGCGGCTTGCGTACGCCGGTCATCGCGGCAATCAACGGTTACGCGTACGGCGGTGGGCTTGAGCTGGCTATACACCAACGTGAACCACTACGTCGACGGCCTCAATCGCCTGCTGGGCTTGGATTTCGACGCCCTCGTCCCTTCGCACGGCGACCCGCTCGACGCCGCCGCCGGCCGGCGCCGCATCAGCGAGAGCATCGAGTGGGTGAGTGACGTCGACACCTTCACCCGCCAGCTCCTCCGCATCCGCGGTTCCCTCACAGTCCGTGAACTGGCCGGGGAGCTCGGCACCCAGTTGGGCGACTTCGGCGGGCTTTGCCTGCAGACGGTTCAGATGGCCCGTGCCCACCTCGAAGTACTGTCCCGCGAGCACCTCGCCGAACCCCGCTGGCACCTGACTTAACTCAAAAAGATGCACCGTTCGACCTAGCGTCACGGGCCGAGACACGATACAACGTTGGAACGGTAAGCGCTCTCCAAGCCGGGAGAGCGGCGTCCGACAACGACGCAGGGAGTGTGTCGCGTGGCTCGAACAGACGGAATCCTCCGCCCGGAAACCGACAAGTCCAAGCCGATCGATCCAGCCGGGGTGTCCGATTCCGGATCGCCGCCGACGTCCGCCTCCGGGAGATCCGCCCCTCCGTCGGGCGGTGGGAAGCTCACCTGGTGGGCGCGGGCGCGGCGCGACAAGGTGCTGCTGCTGATGGCGCTGCCCGGCCTGGGCCTGATGCTCGCGTTCCACTACCTGCCGTTGCTCGGCAACCTGATCGCGTTCCAGGAGTACCTGCCGTTCGTGCCGCTCGGGCGCAGCGCGTGGGTCGGGCTGGACAACTTCGCGGTGATCTTCAACGGAGACGCGGAGTTCCTCAACGCGCTGAAGAACACGCTACTCATCACCCTGGTCCAGGTGATCATCGTCTTCCCGGCACCGATCGCGCTGGCACTGCTGCTGAACAGCCTGCTGTCGGAGCGGATCAAGCGGATCGTCCAATCGGTGCTGTACCTGCCGCACTTCCTGTCCTGGGTGATCGTGATCGCGATCTTCCAGCAGGTGCTGGGCGGCAGCGGCATGATCAACAACTTCCTGCGGTCCCAGGGCTGGTCGACGATCGACTTCCTCGGCAATCCCGACACCTTCATCGCGCTGCTCAGCAGTCAGGTGATCTGGAAGGACACCGGGTGGGGGACGATCCTGTTCCTGGCCGCGCTGACGCGGATCGATCCCGGGCTCTACGAGGCAGCCAGAGTCGACGGAGCCTCACGCCTGCGGCAACTGTGGCACGTCACCGTGCCGGGGATCCGCGCGTTGATCGTGCTGTTGCTGATCCTGCGGCTCGGCGACTCGCTCACCGTGGGCTTCGAGCAGATCATCCTGCAGCAGAGCCTGGTCGGCAGACCGGCCAGCGAAGTCCTGGACACCTACGTCTACAACAACGGCGTGCTCGCGGGTCAGTGGGGCGTCTCGGCCGCAGTCGGCCTGGTCAAGGGTCTGGTCGGCGTCGCCCTGGTGATCGGCGCCAACAAGATCGCCCACATCTTCGGCGAGGCGGGGGTGTACAGAAAATCATGAGTACCCAAACAGACCTTGAACGGCCCACCTCCGGGCGGCCGGAACTGATCGACGGGCCGGGGATGCCGGTTCGGGCGATCAAGGGCATCGTGCTGGTGCTCTGCTGCTTGGTCGTGATCATTCCCTTCATCGGGGTGATCTCGACCAGCATCGCCAGTCAGGCGCATGTGACCAATTCCGGCGGCTTCGTGCTGTGGCCGGACGGGATCAACCTGGACGCGTATCGGACCATCTTCAACGGTGGCGTCGTACTGCAGGCACTGCTGATCAGCTTCACGATCACCATCGGCGGCACCCTGATCAGCCTGGCCGGGTCGACCATGCTGGCGTACGCGCTCAGCCGGCCGGGTTCGTTCGGGCAGCGGCCGATGCTGATGATCGTCCTGTTCAGCCTGCTGTTCAGCCCCGGCCTGATCCCGAACTACCTGGTGGTGAAGCAGTTCGGCCTGCTGGACTCGCTGCTCGCACTGATCCTGCCGACCGCGATCAGCGGGTTCAACGTGATCATCCTCCGCTCGTTCTTCATGAGCATCCCGGACGAGGTGATCGACTCCGCCCGGGTCGACGGCGCCGGCGACTTCCGGATCTTCTGGTCGATCATCCTGCCGCTGTCCAAGGCGGTGCTCGCGGTGATCGGCCTGTTCTACGCGGTCGGCTACTGGAACGCGTTCTTCAGCGCCATGCTCTACATCAGCGACACCGCCAAGTGGCCGCTGCAGCTGGTACTGCGGACCTACGTGATCAACAACACCGAGCTCAGCAGTGGTGACCTCGGTGGCGCGGCCGCCGACCAGCTTCCGCCGCAGGAGTCGATCCAGATGGCGATCCTGGTGGTCTCCTTGGTGCCGATCCTGATCGTTTACCCGTTCCTGCAGCGGCACTTCGCCAAGGGAATGCTGACCGGGGCGGTGAAGGGATGACCATGATCAGCAGACGAACTCTCCTCGGCGGGTCGTTGGCCGCCGCCGCCATCGGCAGCCTCAGCGGCTGTGCCACGGTGACCCGGTCGACGGACATCGCGGCTCTGAACAAGCCCGTACAACTGCCGACGTACCGGCGTTTCGACGGACCGAAGCCGGACCTGCCGCGCAGCCATCCGCTGATGCCGGACTGCTTCTACCGGTTCCCGGCCCAGCCGGCTCGGGTCACCGACGGCGTACCCGGTGACGGCGAGGACCTGACCGGGAGCGTGCCGACATCGAATCCGATCCCACCGACTGCCGACCGCAACCAGTACTGGCAGGAGCTGAACCGCAGGCTCGGCTCACCGCTCGAGCTGACCATCACCGCGGCCGGTGACTACGACGACAAGTTCGCGACGTCCGTCGCCGGGGACACCCTCGGCGATCTGTTCAACGTGTACGGCGACTTCGCCTATCTGCCGCAGTTCCTCGAGGCGAGAGCCCAGGATCTGACCGAGCACCTGTCCGGCGATGCGATCCTGGAGTACCCGTTCTTGGCCAACCTGTCCGCCGACGCCTGGCGCGGGTGCGTGTTCTCCGGCGGCATCCGGGCGGTGCCGATCCAGCGCGGGGTGATGTCGACCGACCTGCTGCTGGCGCGGCAGGACATCCTCGATCAGCTCGGCGTCGAGCTCGGTTCGCCCAATCTGGACGAGTTGATCAAGGTCGCGAAGGCGGTCACGGACGAGAAGAAGAATCGCTGGGCGTTCGCCCTTCCGCCCAGGTGGGCGCTGTCCGCGATGCTGGGGCTGCCCAGGGACTGGGAGGTCCGCGACGGTCGCCTGGTGCACACCTGGGAACTCGAGGAGCACAAGGAGATGGTCGCGATCGGCCGGCAGTTGGTCGTCGACGGGCTGATCCATCCCGACGGGGTGGCGAAGAACAACCAGAAGGTCTGGTTCAGCCAGGGCTCGGCGGTGATGACGTCGGACACGTACTCCTCGATCCAGAGCTTCTACCGGCGCAGTGTCGTGAAGGACTTCGCGATCGCGATCCCGGTCGTCCGCAACCAGGCCGGAAAGACCGCTCGGGTCCTGCTGGGCAAGCCGGTCAACTCGATCGCGGCGGTCAAGCCCAGCTCGCCGGAGCGCACCAAGATGCTGCTGCGGGTGCTGAACTGGATGGCCGCGCCGTTCGGCACCGAGGAGTACCTGTTCCGCAAGTTCGGTCTGCCCGGGCGGCACTACACGCTGAACGGCACCGACCCGGTGCTGACCGAGACCGGCGGCAGCGAGGTCTGCCTGGGCGAGTTCCCGATCCAGTACCTGGCCGACGGCGGCTTCCCGGTCTACTTCCCGGGCCGTCCGGAGGCGGTCGACGTGGCGTACAACCACCTCAAGGCGATCCTGCCGACCGCTGCCCAGCAGCCGACGTACGGGCTCTATTCGCCGACCCACTCGACCAAGTTCAAGGTCTTCGACACCAAGTTCGACGCCCTCACCAAGGACATCCAGCTCGGCCGGGCCGACCTCTCCACCTGGGACAAGGCAGTCGCCGACTGGCGAAAGGCCGGCGGCGACGCCATCCGCCACGAATTCGAGGAGGCCATGGCCACCCAAGGAAGGAAGTAACGCGGTGCCGGGGCAACCTCGCCCCGGCACCACCAACGGCTCCTCTCAGTCGCAGCGGAGGGTGTCGAGGTCCGCCGTGTGACCCATCGCGTGGCTGCCCGCGTCGTTGGGGTGGAGGCCGTCGCCCCCGTCGTACGTTGCAGGCGGGTCGGGTCGGGTCGGCGGGGTCGCGAGTGGCGGCGTCGAAGTCGACGAAGCCGTCGAACTCACCGCTGGTCCGGATGAACGCCGCGCCGCACCCACCGCCATCACCGGCGCACTCGCGCCCACTCGGCGCCACCAGTATTCATACTGCCAAGTCACCGCTGAATAGATATGACTCAACGAGTTGCAGTTGTTGCAGCGCCCAACGGCCCGTTCCCGGAGACAAGCGGTCGGGGGGACCGAAGGACAGGAGGTATGGATGCTGCGTGCCCGGCCGCCCGCCGACGAACGCTTGCCGACCGCGGCAAGGCGCGACTACCTCCTGTCGTTCGGCACGCCAATCCGCTGCGCCAACGTCCGCCTTGTGGTGTCGACGACCCACGCAGGGTCCCCGATCACATGCTGGTAGGTGAATCTCAGGACCACCCAACCCGCCCTGACGAGTTCGTTGTACCGCCCGCAGTCTGCGGCGAAGTCATTCGGCGATCCGTGGAACTCGTAACCCTCTGCCTCCAGTGCGACCTGCGCCCCCCGATTGCCGAGATCGACGCGCACCCGGAACGGTCCGGAGCGCACCATCACCTGCGGCTCGAACCCATCCACGCCGTGGGTGATCAGCAGCGCTCGAAGCATCGACTCGAGGAAACTGCCGGCCCGACCGTCCGCACAGGCGGCGACCCGGCGGATGTTCGGGCAGCCGGGACCGCGTGCCGCGACGGTCGCCCGGAGCAGTTCGTCCGGGGCGATCAGCCCGCTGGCCAGCGCGGCATCAGCCACCGCGAGCGCCTCGCCGAACGGGAGCAGTCTCGCGCAGTCGATGACTGTCCGGAGCAGTGAAGTCGTCCCGGTCCGGCGCTCGTCCGCCGTGACCTCGGCCCAGTGCAGGACGGCGGGCGGACCACGACGCGGCTTGCGCTTCACCGGAACGATGATGTGCGGCTTCGACGGCGCCACCAGCAGCGGAAGGTTCCACACCTGCGCGGCACTCAGGTGCGAGAGGACACCGTCATAAGCAACTGCGGTCATCCGGTCCGTTGCCGAGCCTGGCAGGGTGTAGACCCCTCGCCTCAGCCGCTCCACCTCACCACGGCGCACGGCCGAGGCCAGGGCCCTCTTGGAAGTGGCAGCCACGAGTTCCGCCGAGCTTGCCGCACGCCCCAGACGCCGGAGGACGTCGGCAACAGACTCCATCCGGAAATGCTGCCCGAGTTCGGCCCGACGCTGCTTCCGGTTGTCCACAGGGGACCGAAGGACAGGACGTATCACCCGGATCAGCCGGTGCAGCGCCCGATCCACGCGGGAACAAGGTGACCGCCACGGCACACTTCCAGTCCTTAGGTCCCCTCGCACTAAATAGGGGGCGCGACACCTGGGAAGCGAAGAGAATTGGGGGATGTTGCTGGTGCCTGGGGATCCGCTCAACCCACGTCGCGTCGATCCGCACTTCGCGGATCAGGCCGCGGCTGCGCGGGAGCGGGGGATCGTGGTGGCCCGGATCGACCACGATGCGCTGGACGACCCCGAGCGTGCGGTTGCCGGAGTGCCGGCGGGCGAGGATGCCGTGTATCGCGGGTGGATGATGACGGCGGTCGAGTACGACGGATTCGCGAAGGCTCTCGCTGGTCGTGGGGTGACACTGCGGACGACGGCGGCTGCCTACCGCGCTGCCCATGAGTTGCCGGGCTGGTACGACGCGCTGAATGCAGTGACACCGGAGTCTGTCTGGACCACGGGCGACGATGTCGAGGCGGTGGTCTCGGCGGCGCGGGCGCTTGGTGAGGGGCCTGTGGTGCTGCGGGACTACGTGAAATCGATGAAGCATTACTGGGATGAGGCGGCGTACGTGCCTGACCCGCGGGCCGTCGAGCGGGTTGCGCGGAGGTTCCTGGAGTTGCGGGAGGACTCGTTCACCGGTGGGTTCGTGGTGCGCAGGTTCGAGAGCTTCACCGGGGCCGAGGCGCGGACGTGGTGGATCGGCGGGCGCTGTGCGTTGGTCACGCCGCATCCCGATACTCCGGACGAGCTGCCAGAAGGGCTGGATCTGATCGAGGTCGAGCCGTTGGTGGCCGACCTCGGGCTACCGTTCGTCACCGTTGACCTGGTGAAGCGGAGCGATGGTGCCTGGCGGGTGGTCGAGCTCGGCGACGGGCAGGTGAGCGATTGGCCGGCGTCTCGCGACCCGGGTGACCTGGTCGCGGCTCTCTTCTAGGCAGTAAGGGACAATGGTCGGTGATGACGCTGACCGAGCAAGTTCCTGCGACTGCTGATGCCGACGCGCTGTATGACGCCTTTGCGGGGTGGGTGGGGGAGCAGGGGATCTCGCTGTACCCGGCGCAGGAGGAGGCGCTGATCGAGGTGATGACGGGGTCGAACGTGATCCTGTCGACGCCGACCGGGTCGGGGAAGAGTCTCGTCGCCACCGGGTCGCACTTCGCGGCGCTGGCGAACGGCAAGCGCACCTTCTACACCGCGCCGATCAAGGCGCTGGTGTCGGAGAAGTTCTTCGCGTTGTGCGACATCTTCGGGGCCGAGAAGGTGGGCATGCTGACCGGCGACGCGTCGGTGAACGCCGGTGCCCCGATCATCTGCTGCACCGCCGAGGTGCTCGCCAACGTCGCGCTGCGTGAGGGCGCCGCCGCCGACGTGGGCCAGGTGGTGATGGACGAGTTCCACTTCTACTCCGAGCCGGATCGCGGCTGGGCCTGGCAGGTGCCGCTGCTCGAGCTGCCGCATGCCCAGTTCATCCTGATGTCGGCGACCCTCGGCGATGTCGAGCGGTTCAAGATCGACCTGTCCCGGCGGACCGGCCGGCCGACGGCGATCGTGTCGAGCGCCGAGCGCCCGGTGCCGCTGATCTACAAGTACGTCACCACCGCGCTGCACGAGACGCTCGAGGAGCTGCTCACCACCCACCAGGCGCCGGTGTACGTCGTCCACTTCACCCAGGCCGCCGCCCTCGAACGTGCCCAGGCGCTGACCAGCATCAACGTCTCCTCGAAGGAGGAGAAAGAGAAGATCAACGAGCTGATCGGCAACTTCCGGTTCAGCAAGGGCTTCGGCCGGACCCTGCAGCGACTGGTGAAACACGGGATCGGCGTCCACCACGCCGGCATGCTGCCGAAGTACCGCCGCCTGGTCGAGCAGCTCGCCCAGGCCGGTCTGCTCAAGGTCATCTGCGGCACCGACACCCTCGGCGTCGGCATCAACGTACCGATCCGGACCGTCGTCCTGACCGCGCTGAGCAAGTACGACGGACGCCGGCAACGGATCCTGAAGGCGCGGGAGTTCCACCAGATCGCGGGTCGCGCGGGCCGGGCCGGATACGACACGTCGGGGACCGTTGTCGTACAAGCGCCGGATCATGTGGTGGAGAACGTCAAGGCGCTCGCCAAAGCCGGTGACGATCCGAAGAAGCAGCGCAAGGTGCAGCGGAAGAAGCCGCCGGAGGGGTTCGTCACCTGGGGCGAGGACACGTTCGACCGGCTGGTCGCGGCCGAGCCCGAGGCACTGCGGTCGCGGATGCGGGTCAGCCACGCGATGCTGCTCAACGTGATCGCCCGCGACGGCGACGCGTTCGCGAGCATGCGGCATCTGCTCCGTGACAACCACGAGGACGCGAAGACCCAGGTCCGCCTGATTCGCCGTGCGATCCAGATCTACCGGACCCTTTTGACCGCAGGGGTTGTCGAGCGGCTGGACGAGCCGGACGAGTACGGCCGGATGTTGCGGCTGACCGTCGATCTGCAGAAGGACTTCAGCCTCAACCAGCCGTTGTCGACGTTCGCCCTGGCCGCGCTGGACCTGCTCGACCCGGAGAGCCCGGAGTACGCGCTGGACGTGGTCTCCATCATCGAGGCGACGCTGGAGGACCCGCGGGCGGTGCTCTGGGCCCAGGAGCACCAGGCCAAGGGCGAGGCCGTGAACGCGATGAAGGCCGAGGGGATCGAGTACGACGAGCGGATGGAACTGCTCGAGGACGTGACCTGGCCGAAGCCGCTCAATGAGTTGCTTGAGGCAACGTTCGAGATGTACCGGCAGACGCATCCGTGGATCGCGGACGCCGGGTTGTCGCCGAAATCGGTGGTCCGGGACATGTTCGAGCGGGCGATGACGTTCGGCGAGTTCATCGGCTTCTACGGGCTCGCTCGGTCCGAAGGCGTCGTACTGCGGTATCTCAGCGATGCCTACAAGGCACTCCGGCAGACCGTGCCAGAGGCCTTGGTGAACGAGGATCTCACCGATCTGGTCGAGTGGCTCGGTGAGGTGGTTCGCCAGACCGACTCCAGCCTGCTCGACGAGTGGGAGGAACTGACCAACCCGACGGACGAGGTGGTCGTCGCGCCGACCCCGGCCGGGCCGCGCCGGATCACCTTGAACAGCAGGGCTTTCCGGGTGCTCGTCCGCAACGCGATGTTCCGCCGCGTCGAGCTGGTCTCACTGCACCGCTGGGCCGAGCTCGGCCAGCTCGACACCGACGCCGGCTGGGACGCCGCCCGCTGGGCCGAGGCCGGTACGGCGTACTACGCCGAACACTCCACCCTCAACACCGGCCCGGGAGCACGCGGCCCGGCCCTCTTCATCGTCGAGGAGCACCCCGGCTACTGGGAGGTCCAGCAGATCATCGACGACCCCGAGGGCAACCACGACTGGCGCATCACCGCCACCGTCGACCTAGCCGCCTCCGACGAGGCCGGCGACCTGGTCCTCGAAATGGTCTCCTTCAAGCCCCTGTAGAAGGCTCAGCAGGCCAGGCGACGTCGACCTCGGTTTCGGCCTCGTAGTCAACACCCGGTACGTCGAAGCCGTACAGGCGGCGTACCTCTGAGAAGAACCAGGTGGTGTCGGCGACGTCGGCGATGTTGTCCTGGGTTGCCGCTTCCCAGGCGGTGCGTACGGCGGCTTGGACGTCGTCGGTCAGTTCCCAGCGGTCGAGGCGGATGCGGCCCTCCTCGTCGAGGTCCAGCGGGGCGTCGCCGGTGAGCTGATCCCACAAGGCGATCGACTGCTGGATCGGGGTCTGCAGGCCGTCGCCGAGGACCTTGTGCAACAGGCTGACGTACAGACCGATGCCTGGGATCGCCGAGGAGGCCTGGGTGACGGCGGCGCCGTTGACCGACGTCATCGCCTGGACGCCGTCCTTGCTGAGCGTGAGCGCGGTCTGCTCGAGGTCGGCCTTCGCCGCACCGATCGAGCCCTGGCGGTAGATCGGGCCGGTGCGCTCGGAACCGATGTAGGTGAGCGCGACGGTGCTGAATCCCGGCTTCCGCAACCCGCGCTCGTCCAGTGCGGAGATCCAGCGGGACCAGTCCTCACCGCCCATCACCTTCACCGTCTGCGCGATCTCGTCGTCGGTCGCGACCTCGATGCCGACCTCCTGCAGCACCGGGTCGCCGCCGTCGAAGGCGAGGCTCTTGGTGGTGTGCGGCGCGCCGATCGCCTTGATCGCGGACTGGTACGTCTCCTCGGTCCGCGGATCCACCCGGCGTGGTGCAGCGACGCTGTAGATCAGGTGGTCGACCCCGCCGAACCGCTCGGCGATCAGGTCGAGCACCTCGGATTTCGTCGTGTCCGCGAAGGCATCCGCGTTGACGAACGAGAAGTCCCGGCCGAGCTCCGAAGCCAACGCGGCAGTCTCGGCCGTCCGATACCAGCCGGCCGTGGCGGTCCGACGGGCCGTCGGCGCCTTCTCGAACGAGACACCGACCCCGTCGATCCCGTAGCGCGCGAGCCCCGCGATCGTCGCGGCCAGGCCGTAGCCGGAGCTCGACCCGATCACGAGCGCGACGCGGCGTTCCGGCGTACGACGCTCGACCTGGCCGGCCAGGTCACGGACGAGCCGGGCACACCCGCCTGGATGCGAGTCCAGGAACAGGAATCCACGGCCTACAGGTTTGACTACGCGCTCACTCATGTCGATGACCCTAACCCGCTCGATCGGGCTACCAGGCCTGAGTGCTCAGAGAATGCACCGAGAATGCGCGGTCAGTTCCAGTACAGTTCCGCGTCGTCCGGCTCCACGGTGACGTCCGCGCCGAGGCGGCGCAGGTTGCCCGCGAAGTCGGTGTAACCGCGGTGCACGTGGTGCGCGGCGGACACGAGCGTCTCGCCTTCGGCCGCAAGACCGGCGAGCACGAGGGCGGCGCCGGCGCGGATGTCGCTGGCCACCACCGGCGCACCCGACAACCGCGGGACGCCACGAACCACGGCGTGGTGACCGTCAGTCTGGATCTGGGCACCGAGCCGGGTCAGCTCCTGCGCGAACGTGAACCGGCCCTCGAACAGGTTCTCCGTCACCATCGCCGCGCCGTCACTGATCGCGTTCATCGCGATCACGAAGGCCTGCAGGTCGGTCGCGAACCCCGGGTACGGCAGCGTGACCACGTCCACCGGCTTCGGCCGGTCGTTCATCCGGACCCGGAAGCCGGACTCCAGCACGGTGATCTCCGCGCCGGCCTTGTGCAGCTTGTCCAGCGGCAGTTCGAGGTGCTCGGCGTGGCCATTCGTGATCGTCACGTCACCTTTGGTGATCGCGGCCGCGAACGCCCAGCTGCCGGACACGATCCGGTCCGGTACGACGACGTGCTCGACCGGCTTGAGCAGCCCGGTCACACCGGTGATCTCGATCCGCGGCGACCCGGCGCCGTCGATCTGGGCGCCCATCTCGACCAGCATCGCGGCGATGTCCTGGATCTCCGGCTCCCGGGCCGCGTTCTCGATGATCGTCGTACCGCGTGCCAGCACCGCGGCCATCATGATCGTCTCGGTCGCCCCGACGCTCGGGAAGTCCAGCCACACCTCGGCGCCGTGCAGCCCCTGCGGCGCCTCGGCGATGACGAAACCGTGCTCGATGTGCACCTTCGCGCCCATCGCCTCCAGCCCCGCCACGTGCATGTTCAGCCCGCGGGAGCCGATGTTGTCGCCGCCCGGCAGCGCCACCTCCGCCTGACCGCAGCGGGCCAGCAGCGGTCCGAGCACCGAGATCGACGCCCGCAGCTTGCGCACCAGTTCGTAATCACACTGGTGTCCGACCTCACCCGGTACGGCGATCGTCGCGGTCCGCTCGTCCGCGTCGACGTTGACGGAGCAACCGAGGGTGTCCAGCAACTGGGCCATGAACGTGACGTCGAGGATGCTCGGTACCTGCCGTAGCAGCGTCGTACCCTCCGCCAGCAGAGCCGCCGCCATCAGCTTGAGCACGCTGTTCTTTGCGCCCGCAACTTCCACGACTCCCTCGAGCCGTGCCTCACCCGCGATCCGAAACCGTTCCACCCGCCGACTGTAGCGTTTAACGATCCCAGCCTTTGCGTAGAGTCCTTGCCATGGCTGTGAACTTGACGCGGATCTACACCCGGACCGGCGACGCCGGCGAGACCCGCCTGGGCGACAACTCGACGACTTCGAAGACCGATCCGCGGCTGGCGGCGTACGGCGAGGTGGACGAAGCGAACTCCGCGATCGGAGTGGCCATCGCCGCCGGGCACCTGAACAGCACCCTGGTGGTCCTGCTGACCAGGATCCAGAACGACCTGTTCGACGTCGGCGCCGACCTGTGCAACCCGATCACGCCGAATCCGGAGTACCCGCCGCTGCGCATCACCCAGGAGTACATCGACCGCCTCGAAGGCTGGTGCGACGACTACAACAGCCGGCTGACCAAGCTCCGCTCGTTCATCCTGCCCGGCGGGACCGAGGGCGCTGCCTACCTGAACGTCGCCCGGACCGTCGTACGGCGGGCCGAACGCGCCGGCTGGGCCGCCGTCGAGGCGCACGGCCCGTCGGTGAACCTGCTCGCGCTCACCTACCTCAACCGCCTCTCCGACCTGCTGTTCATCCTCGGCCGGGTGGCCAATCTCTCCTCCGGCGGCGACATCCTCTGGGTCCCGGGCGGCGAACGGACCTCGTGACCGTCCGGTGGCTCCGGCCGGGTTCCGCCGGATACGAGGCGGCCCGGCGGCCGGCCATGCCCCAGTACGGCGCGATCCGCCCGGCCGCGATCGCCCAGTGCTCATCCACAGCCGACGTGGTCGACGTTCTGGCCGAAGCACGCCGTACGGGCATGCCAGTCGTGCCACGCAGCGGCGGCCACTGCTTCGCCGGCCGATCGTCCACGACCGGAATCGTCCTCGACGTCTCACCGATGACCTCGGTGGACATCACCGACGGCGTGGCCTGTGTGGGGTCAGGCGTCCGGCTCAACGAGTTGTACGACGCTCTCGACGCGGCCGGCGTGACCATCCCGGGTGGTTGTGGTCCGACGGTCGGTGTCGTGGGGTTGACCTTGGGCGGTGGGATCGGCCTGCTCGGCAGGATGCACGGCCTCACCTGCGACAGCCTGGTGGCGGCGGAGGTGGTCCTGGCCGACGGTCGCGTCATCACCTGCTCCGCCGATGAGGACGCCGACCTGTACTGGGCGCTCCGGGGCGCGGGTGGCGGGCAGTTCGGCGTCGTCAGCCGGCTGTGGTTCTCGACTCTGCCCGCTCCGGTTGCGACGCGGTTCCACCTCACGTGGTCGCGCGCAGACGCGGTTGCGGTGGTCGACGCGTGGCAGCGGTGGGCGCCGTACGCCGCGGATGAACTCAACGCCAACGTTCGCGTCGCCGCCGACGCGGTCCACCTGTTCGGGCTCACCACCGGCGAGTTCGCAGTGCCGGTGGACCTCCCTCCGGTGGAGGCGACCGTCGAAGAGTTGCCCTACCGGCAGCTGAAGCGATCGTTCGTCGGTCTCGGCGCGGAGGATGGCACCGTCGAGACGATCGAGGTCAGCAAGTCGGAGTTCTTCGCTCAGCCGATCCCAGCACCCGTGCTCGAGGAGGTGCTCAGGGCTGCGCCGGGCGAGGTGAACTTCACGCCGATGGGCGGCGCCTACAACCGCTTCCCCGCGGACGCGACCGCGTTCGCCCACCGCGACACGGCCTTCCTGCTGGAACTCATGGCAAGCGCACCAGCGACGGAAGACGCCGCGTTGCGCGCCAAGCTGGCCGAAGTCTTCACGCCACTCGAGCCCTACGGCACCGGCCGGGTCTACCCGAACTTCCCCGACCCCACCCTCGAAGACCCGCTCACGGCGTACCACGGCGAGAACCTCGACCGGCTCCGCAAGGTCAAGCAGACCTACGACCCGGACGGGTTCTTCGCCTTCCCGCAGTCGATCAGCCCAACTGCCAGTTGAGTGGCATCCGCAACAGTCCTTCCGGCGGCAGGCCGAGCGCGGCGTAGATGCCGGTGGTCAGACCGTCGAGCGTGACCGGCTGAGCCTTGACGGCCAGGTCGTCAGTGGTCGTGGGCGCACGCAGCTGGTCCAGCAGGTTTTTGTGCGGGACCGTGGCCAGCGCGATGTTGTCGCGGTCCAGGCCGGCCCGGTTGCAGGCGATGGTGAGCGCGTGCTGGAACCCGCCCAGCTCGTCGACGAGCTTGCGGGCGTGGGCATCGGCTCCCGTCCAGACCCGGCCGCGAGCGAGACTCTCCAGCTGCTCCACGGGCAGCCCGCGGTCCTGAGCCGCTTTCGCGACGAAGTCCTTGTAGATGCGGTCGAGAGTCTCCTCCAGCCGCGCCCACTGCTCCTCGGTGAACTCCTCCTGCGCCGAGTACATCCGCGCGTTCTCACCCTCCGACACCGCCTGCTGCGTGATACCGATCCGGCCGAGCGCGTCGCGTACGACGCCCTTGCCGGTCAGTACGCCGATCGAGCCGGTGATCGTGCCTGGTTGCGCGACGATCACATCGGCCGGCATGGCGACGAAGTACCCGCCGGACGCGGCCACACTGCCCATCGACACGACCACAGGGCGCCCAGTGGACCTCAGCCGCAGTACTTCGTTCCGGATCGCGTCCGAGGCGACGTACGAGCCGCCTGGACTGTCCACCCGCAGTACGACTGCTTTGACCTTCTCGTTGTCGGCCACAGCACGCAGTGCGGCCCCGACCGTGTCAGAGCCCGAGCTGGAACCACCGAGCGGGCTACTGGAGTTGCGGCCCACGTTGATCGCTCCAGAGACCCGTACGACGGCCACCACCGGCTTCTGCGGCCACGGGAGCTGCTTGCGTAGGTCCTGCAGCGTCCGAGGACCACGGCGGATGTATCGCTCGGCCAGGAGCCGCGTGGTCTCGCCGAGTCCCTTACGCAACTCGTCGTACACGTCAGAGCGGTAGCCGAGCCGATCCACCAGCCCCACTTCCAGTCCGGTCTGCGCCGGCAGCGGTGCGTTGTCCACGAGCTCCCGCACCCGGGTGGTGTCGAGTCGGCGTCGTACGGCGATGCCCTCGACGATCTGCTCGTACGCCGACTCGGCCAGCCGCGACGCCATCTCGCGGGCCGGCTCGGTCATCTCCTTCTCGGTGAAGGTGTCCGCGGCGGTCTTGTACTCCCGGCGCTTGCCGAACTGTGGGATCACGCCGGCCTTGTCCAGTGCGCCACGGACGAAGACGGCCTGCACGGAGATGCCGGTGATCGCGAGGTCGCCGGACGGCTGCAGCCAGATCTCGTCGAACGCGGTGGCCAGGTAGTACGGCACGGTCCCGTGGCCGGTCTCGCCGAAGGACTCACTCCACGCGACCGCGGTCTTGCCCGACGTCCGGAAGTCCGCGACCGCCTCCCGCAGCTCCTGGACCTGCGCGAGCGACAGCCGCTGGCCGCCCAGATGGGCGACCAGACCGACGACCGTGTCGTCGCGCGCACCCTTCCGCAGGGCCGCCACCAGCTCACGCAGGGTCGGCAGGTGCCGCGACCGGAACGCGGCCACCGGCGAGGAGGGCGGCGTCTCGAGCACACCCCGGGTCAGATCCAGCTCCAGCAGAATCCCCATACATCGACCCTAGACGCCGCCCACAACTCTTACCTCACCTCGTACGCGCGCTGGATGGTCTGCTCCACCTCGTTCCCGGCGCTGTCGACCGCGCGGGCGCGCAGTGAGACGAACCCGCCGCCCGGCTGGTCGGCCGTCGCGATCCAGCCCGAGCCAGTCCGCCGTACCGGGAGAGTGCGCCAGGTCTGACCGTCGTACGACGCCTGGATCGTCACCGAGACCACCGGACGCGGCGTGGCGCCGTACTGGTGCTCGATGGTGAACGGGAAGTCGAACCGGCCGGCCGGGGCCCGGTTGCGGTCGTCGAGCGCGGGCTCGTAGCGCACGTTCATCAGCGGCAGCGCGGTCGACTGCCCGTCCGGGGTGCGCTTCGAACGGAACGTCCAGGCCGACTCGATCTCGGTTGACAGCTTGTAGCGCTCCGGCGACCGGGTCGCCTTCTTGGTCAGCACGTACTGCGCGTCACCGGCAGGCAGCGCGAACGTCTGCAACCGGAACGAGTCACTGTTCCCGACCTCGAGCCCGTCTCGCCACAACGTCGTACGCTCCGACTCCATCGTGGCGTCGCCGAGTCGTCCGGCACGGCCATCGGCGTACAGCGGGACGTTGACGGTCAGGCTGTCGCCATCGCGGAACACGAACGGCGACGGATCCCGCCCGGGCATGCCGGCGCGGTTGTCCGGCAGGCTCGGTCCGAAGACGCCGTGCTGCCAGCGGACCGGTGTGGTGCGTCCGGTCGGGTACGCGACGTGCTGTGAGTCGACGATCGCGGTGTACTCGACCCCGTCGGGCACAAGGCGGAACACGTCGGTCTCGAATCCCCAGTGGACACCCTTCGCGGAGTAGTACTCCTTCCGGCGGAACGGCAGGTTCATCTCCACCGCGGGCGTGAACAGGAACAGGCCGACCACATGCCCGCCCTGGTCCTTCTTCGGCAGCGCGGGGAAGCCGTAGTTGTTGGCCCGCGTGCCCGGCTCACCGGCGTACGACGCGTCCAGTTGGGCGTAGTCGTTGGTCACCAGAGAGGGGTTCGTGGGGAAGCGGCCAGGCCAGGTGACCACGTTGTGGTAGAGGTACGGGCTGTCCAGGTAGAAGCCGCCCTCCGGCGACTGGTCCGGCGGCATTTCGGCCCAGACGATGTGCGCGAACCCGGTGAAGGTCTTCGACGTACCGGTGGTGTTCGGTACGACGTACAGATCGGGGGAGAAGCCTGGTTCCAGCGAGTTGATCACCGCGATACCGCCGAGGAACGTGGTGTCGCCCAGCGGCCGGGTGTAGCCGACACCTGCGGTCGCCGCATCAGCCCCGGCGACCGGCGCCTGGACCGCGACCTTGTTGGCCTTGCGGCCGTCGAGGACGAGTTCACCGGCCTTGCTGATGACGAGATCCGGCTCCCCGAAGTACGTGCCTTCGGAGTAGCCCTGACCGCCGGGGTTGTACTTGGCCAGCAGCCCGTCCATCGCGTAGCGGCCCTGGGGCAGACGCACTGTGCTGCCCGGCTCGACGAAATAGCCTTGCTGGTGGTCGACATCGACCAGGAACACCGCGCCGAACTGCTTCTCGTCACCGATCACCGGCTGCCCGGTGCGGTCGAGCATGGTGACCTTCTGCTCGAAGCTCGGCACCTCCCTGCCCACGCCGACGGTGGTCCGGATCGTCGTACCGTTGCCAGTAGCAACGAGCCAGCCGGCGTACGCGCCGTCGGGTCCCGGCGTGGACGTGTCGGCGGTGACGTCGACGGTCGCGGTGCCCCGCGCGGGTACGACTACAGTCGACCGGCTCAGGGCGAAAGCCTTGTTGGTGGCCCGCAACTTGAGGCTGACGGGCTTGCTGCTGACGTTGCGATAGGTGACTGTCCGCGTGACGGGTTTGTCGTCGTCATGCGGGTAGCTCTGCAGGCCGAGGTTGACACTGGCCGGCGTCGCGATGACGGACTGCTTGATCGCGCGGCCGACGTCCACCCGGCCGGCGCCCTGACCGAAGACGCCGATCCCGTCGAGACCGAGCGCCGAGTTCATCAGCGCGGCCTTGAGTTCCGGCGCCTTCCAGGTCGGGTGCAACTGCGCCAGCAACGCGGCCGCGCCGGCCACATGCGGCGAGGCCATCGAGGTCCCGGACATTTCGGCGTACGACGCATTGATCGCGATCGGATCCAGTGACGTGCCGGCGGCGCGGGCGGCGACGATGCGGTCGCCCGGCGCGGCCAGATCCGGCTTGACGGACAGGTCGCCGACGCGCGGTCCACGGCTGGAGAAGGTGCTGAGGGTGTCGGACTTCGTCACCGAGGCGACCGCCAGGGCCGCGTCGGCCGCACCTGGGCTGCTCACGGTGGACTCGGCGCCGAAGTTCCCGGCCGAGGCGACGAACAGGGTGCCGGTGCTTGCGGTCAACTCGTTGACTGCCTGGGCCACGATGTCAGTGCCATCGGACGGCCCGCCGCCAAGGCTGAGGTTGACGACCCGGGCGCCTTCGGCCGCGGCCCATTGCATGCCGGCGATGATGTCGGACAGTTCGCAGTTCCGGGCTCCACACACCTTGCCGACCATCAGGTCGGCGCCCGGTGCGACCCCGCGGTACTTGCCACCGGACGCGTCCCCGCTGCCGCCGACGGTCGACGCGACGTGCGTACCGTGGCCGATCCGGTCGACGACGTCGTTGTCGCTGGTGAAGCCTTTGGACGTGATCACCCGACCCTTCAGGTCAGGGTGCGTGGCGTCGTACCCGGAGTCGAGGACGGCGACCTTCACACCCTTCCCGGTGGCACCGGCCTGCCACGCCGCGGGCGCGCCGATCTGCGCGACACTGCGGTCGAGGGCCGGCTTGATCCCGCCGTCGAGCCAGACCTTGGTGACCTGGCGGCCTTCGCCGAGCTTGGTCTGCGGGCCGATCCAGGACTGCCAGAGGTCGTTCGCCGTACGACGGTCCTGGCGCAGGGCGACCGCGTCGACGAGGGGGAGTTCGCGCTTGACCTCGCTGCCTTCGGGGAGGGCGAGTGCGCGGGCCTGGCCGGTGTACTTGACCAGGAGCGGGAGGGCGGGGGAGGAGGCGTCGTCCAGGCCGAGGTCGGCGAGTAGGGCGACGTCGAACAGTTGTGGGTCGACGACTCCCGCGGTGACGAGCGGGATCGCGTCGAACGGGATCACCGACTGTTGCTTGCCTAGAGCAATCTTGTGGAACAGCATGCCGGAGCGGCCGGGGCCGGGGCGGACCTCGGTGGCGAAGGTTCCACCGGGACCCGGACGGGCGATCACCTTGTCACCGGTGATCAGGGTGAAGGTCAGCGGTCCACGGGTGGTTGTGACGTTGGTCGTCGTAGCGGTGGCGGTCTGGTCTCCGGCGGCGGGGAAGGCGATCGCGGTGACGGCGAGCGCGGCGAGTGCGACGGCCGGGAGCAGCCGTCGGGGGCGGAATCTGGGCAAGGTTCACCTCTCAAAGTGGGCAGAGTTCACCCCAGGGACTGGGGGTGTCGTGGGTCAGCGGATCGCTGGTGAGGGTGGTGTGGGGCGCTCGTCGGTCCAGCCGGATTCGAGGACGATAGTCGCGCCGGGCTTCCGGTCGCCGTACGTCGAACTGAGCAGGCGGCCGGTGGCCGGGTCGATGATGTAGGCGGCGCCGCTGCGCAGCATGAACGTCTTGCTGCCGCTCGGGAGTGTCGGGTCGATGTCGATGGTGATCTCGGTGCCGATGCGGCCGATCGGGTCCTTGACGCCGGTGCTGACGTGCGTGCCGGGCAGCGCCGCCAGCACGCGGAGGGCCGCGCCGCGCAGCTTCGGGGGCGAGGGCATCTCGAACAGCAGCCGGCCGGCGGCGGCGAAGACGACGTAGTTGAGCTCGCTCGCGGTCGCGTCGCGGTCGGCGCCGCGGGCGAGAACCGCGCGGAGCTTGACCGGGTCGGTCGGGAGGGCCGCGATCTGCTGCGCGGTCAGGGGTTTGTCTCCGGTCAGGTAGTACCCGGGTGGGACTTCGTCGAAGGCCATCTTGTTCACCACCGGCTCAGAGGGGGCGATGGTGATCGGGTCGTCCTCGTAGGCCAATTGCCACGATTGGGGTGAACCTTGCGCTCGCCACTTGGCCACGTCCGTCGGTGTGGCGGGTCGGTAGCCGAGGTTCACCCAGCCGAACCACGACTGCACACCGGGCTTCATCGGCATCCAGCTCTCGCTGATCGACCGTCGTTCCAGCGTGTACCTCGGGCTCCCCACCCGAGTCGCCGCACTGAGGTGCAGATTCCGCACCCGGAAGTACTTCCCCGAGACCTTCTCATTGGTCTCCTGCAGCACAGCTGCCGCGATCAGGACCTGGCTCGCCGTCGCCAGCCGTGGGGTGGTCGGAATGACGGTCGCCGGCGCCGCTCCGGGCGACCCGTCGGCTCCCCGAAGCAGCGGCACCCCCAAGGCCACGACGGTCACGACGGCGGTGGCTGCCGTCAACGCGACTCCGACGCGCCCTGACCGAGCAGCAATCCACCAGCGTTGCCGCCAACTGACGCTGGTTTCTGCCTCCTGGATCAGCAGCTGTAGTTGGCGCCGCGCCGCGGTCCTCGCCTCGGCGGACGGCTCCTCCTGCTCCGGGAACGCCTTGCGGAGGGACTCGAGTTCGTTCATCAGGACTCACCCGCGATCGGGCCCAGGGACTCGCGGAGGATGCGGCGGGCCCTGGACAGGCGGGAGCACACGGTTCCGTAGGCGATCCCCAGTGCCTCGGCGACTTCGTCGTACGTGAGTTGGCCGAGTGCCACCAGGAGCAGGACCTCGCGGTCCTTGGCGGAGACCTTGGCGAGCGCGGTCGCGAGCTCACGACTCGCACCCTGCGCGGTGACCTGGGCGGCGATGCGGTCCTCATGCCCGCCCGACGGCGTCGGCAGCGGGAGTTTCGCGACCGCCCGCCAGGCCCGCACCTCGTCGCGGCGGTGCCGGCGGATCAGGTTCGTCGCGATGCCGTAGAGCCACGCGCGGACGACCCCGTTCCGCCGGTCGAACCGGTCCCGCTGCCGGAACGCGATCAGGAACGTCTCCGCCGCCAGGTCGTCCGCGATATCCGCGCCGAGCCGGCGGGCGACGTACGAGTGCACCTGCGCGAAATACCGGTCGAAGATCAGCGTGAACCGGTCTGGCTCCCGCACCGACGCCTCCAGCACCCGTCCGTCCTCGTCAGCCTCGGTCGCGGGTACGGCGGCAGCCGGCAACCGCCCCGGGAACGCAAGGGTCGCCAAGGCCAGGTCGGGCGTCATCGGACTCCTCACGTCTGGTGTGCCGGTCGGCTCACCCTCTTCTTGTCCGATGTCCCCAGACCCCTTCTCGCGACCCCGAGCTGCCGGCAGATAGACGCGCGAGAACGCTCTCCGGAGGACAGCTCTCGGGGACGAGAGGTCAGGAAGCGTCGAGCAGTCCGCGGGCCGCGGCCTCGTCCTGCGGCCAGACGTAGACGGTCCAGCCGTCCTTGGTCCGGGCCGCGGTCGCCTTGATCCCGAAGTCCTTCAGCATCGACACCTTGACCCGGGCCTCGTTGTAGGTGTGCACCGTCCGGACGTCGATCAGGAGCCCGAAGGAGTCCCGTTCCGCCGGGCCCAGATCGACACGCCGAACCAGCGAGCCACCCTTCGCCTTCGAGAAGGCCCAGCGGCAGAGCAGTACCATCAGCCCGGCCAGTGCGATGGCCACGAGAGGGAACAAGAAGTACTGCTCGGCGAACACGGACACATTGTCTCGCGAAATAAAAGGTCGCGAGGTCTTGGCAACCTTCCGTGTCCCCAGGGAGTCTTTACGATCACAAGCAGGCACACGCTGCAGTGCGGCCGATTCTCGGGGGCCGCCGGGAGAGCGGAGGGCACGGACATGCTCGCACCGACCCACGACAACACAGCACCGAACAACGTCATACACCTGACCGGCATCCTGGACGTCCGGACGGTGGGCGACGTCCGTCAAACTCTCAACGACCTGATCGACACCTCCGACGGTGACGTGATCGTGGATCTGGAGGAGGTCGACGCGGTCGACGCCACCGGCCTGGGTCTGCTGGTGGCGACCCATCGCCGTACGCAGCTGCTGGGCCGCCAACTGGTCCTCTGGCACCCGGTGCCGTCGGTGGTCCGCATCCTCGCGGTCACCCGGCTGCACCGCATTCTGCGGGTCGAGCGCATGCCGCTCCCGATCAGCGCGTGAACCCGACTGTGATCTAAGCCCCTGGTGACTCGGGTCACGAGAGTAGGACTCACAAGCGCACGGAGTCCTACTCTCGGGTACATGGCGACCGAGAAGGATCGACCGTGGGTGATGCGGACGTACGCGGGCCACTCGTCCGCGGCGGAGTCGAACGCGTTGTTCCGGCGGAACCTGGCCAAGGGCCAGACCGGGCTGTCGGTCGCGTTCGATCTGCCGACCCAGACCGGGTACGACGCGGATCACCCGCTGGCCAAGGGTGAGGTCGGGAAGGTCGGCGTACCGATCGCGCATCTCGGCGACGTACGCGCGCTGTTCGACCAGATCCCGCTCGCGCAGATGAACACCTCGATGACCATCAACGCGACCGCGATGTGGCTGCTCGCGCTCTACCAGGTGGCCGCGCAGGAGCAGGGTGCGCTGCCGGACGAGCTGACCGGGACGACGCAGAACGACATCGTCAAGGAGTACCTGTCCCGCGGCACGTACGCGTTCCCGCCGGACGCGTCGCTGCGGCTGACCACCGACCTGATCGCCTACACCGTGGCGAACGTGCCGAAGTGGAACCCGATCAACATCTGCAGCTACCACCTGCAGGAGGCCGGTGCCACGCCGGTCCAGGAACTCGCGTTCGCCCTGTCGACCGCGATCGCCGTACTGGACCGGGTCCGGGACGGCGGCCAGGTGCCGCCCGAGCGGTTCGGCGACGTGGTGCAGCGGATCTCGTTCTTCGTGAACGCCGGGGTGCGGTTCATCGAGGAGACCTGCAAGATGCGCGCGTTCGTCCGTCTCTGGGACGAACTGACACTGCAGCGGTACGGCGTGACGGACGCGAAGGCTCGTCGGTTGCGGTACGGCGTCCAGGTGAACTCACTGGGGTTGACCGAGGCGCAGCCGGAGAACAACGTCCAGCGGATCGTGCTCGAGATGCTCGGAGTCACCCTCTCGAAGAACGCCCGCGCCCGCGCGGTCCAGCTCCCGGCCTGGAACGAGGCGCTCGGCCTGCCCCGCCCGTGGGACCAGCAGTGGTCGCTACGGATGCAGCAAGTGCTGGCTTACGAGTCGGATCTACTCGAGTACGACGACATCTTCGACGGATCGCACGTCATCGAGGCGAAGGTGGACTCGTTGGTCGCTGGTGCCCGGGAAGAAATCGATCGGGTGCAGGCGATGGGCGGTGCGGTGGCGGCCGTCGAGAGCGGTTACCTGAAGCAGGCGCTGGTCGCGTCCCACGCCGAACGCCGGCAGCGGATCGAGTCGGGTGAGCAGATCGTCGTCGGCGTCAACAAGTTCGAGAACACCGAGCCGTCGCCGCTGATCGAGAACCTCGACACCGCGATCCAGACCGTCGACCCGGCCGCCGAGAGCGCCGCACTCGAGTCACTGCGGAGGTGGCGGGCCGACCGGGACCACAAGGCGGTCGAGGTCGCGCTCGGCAAGCTGCGCGAGTCGGCGAAGGGAACTGACAACCTGATGCCGGTCACCCTCGAATGCGCCCGGGCGGGCGTGACGACGGGGGAGTGGGCGGGCGTCCTACGGGAGATGTTCGGCGAGTACCGCGCCCCGACCGGGGTCTCCGGATCGGTCGGCGTCTCAGCGGGCGGCGAGGCGATCGCCGCCGTACGCGAGAAGGTCGCGACGACCTCCGAGGAGCTGGGCGGACGGCTGCGGTTCCTGGTCGGCAAGCCGGGGCTCGACGGTCATTCGAACGGCGCGGAGCAGGTCGCCGTACGGGCTCGTGACGTCGGCTTCGAGGTGATCTACCAGGGCATCCGGCTGACCCCCGAACAGATCGTCGCCGCAGCCGTCGCCGAGGACGTCCACTGCGTCGGCCTGTCCATCCTGTCCGGCTCCCACATGGAACTCGTCCCCCAGGTAGTAGCCGGCCTCCGCGAAGCCGGCCTGGAAGACGTCCCGGTCGTCGTCGGCGGCATAGTCCCCGACACCGACGCCCGCACCCTCCTGACCGCCGGCGTAGCCGCCGTCTACACCCCCAAGGACTACGACCTCACCAGCATGATGTCCAACGTCGTAGACGTAATCCGCCAAGCCAACAAGCTCTAACCACCTACCCACGCGCACCCCGCGTTCCTTGCGTGCTGCCCGATCCTGCCGACCCGACCTGCCTGTTTGGGTTGGGTTTTGAGCTCGGGTGGTAGAAGGGATGCATGGCTGACGCTCAGGTGACCCGAAAGCTCTTCAATGGTGCGGAGATCCCGGTGGTGGGTCTGGGTGTGTGGCAGGTGCCGGACGGTCCTGAGTGTGAGCGCGCGGTTGCCGCGGCGCTCGAGTGTGGTTACCGGTTGATCGACACGGCGCAGGCCTACCGGAACGAGTCGAGTGTGGGGCGGGCGATCCGGAGCAGCGGGATTCCTCGGGAGAATATCTTCCTGACGACGAAGTTCTACCCGGGGCGGCGGGACGCACGGGTCGAGGCGGAGAAGAGCTTGGAGCGGCTCGGTACCGAGTACCTCGACCTCTATCTGATCCACTGGCCGCAGGGCGGGCCGACGTGGGCCTGGCCCGGGATGGAAGCGGCCAGTGAGGCCGGGCTGACCCGCGGGATCGGGATCTCGAACTTCGGCTCCGCGGAGCTCCAGGAACTCCTCAAGGTGAGCCAGATCCCGCCGGCGGTCAACCAGATCCTGTTCAGCCCGTTCGACTACCGCCGGGCTCTGGTCGATGCCTGCGAGGACGCGGGCGTGGTCGCCCAGGCCTACAGCCCACTGGGCACCGGCCGCCACCTCGACGACCCGGTCGTCGAGCGGATCGCCACGGCCACCGGACGCACACCCGCGCAGGTCCTGATCAGGTGGGCGATCCAGAAGGGCCTGTCCGTCATCCCCAAGTCAACCCACAAGACCCGCATCGAAGAAAACTTCGCCGTCTTCGACTTCGAACTCGACGATGACTCGGTCTCCGCACTCGACGCCCTCGACACCACCAACCAAACTCCCGACGCCCTAGCCCAACGCCAGAAATGGTGGTCCTGACCGCAACAACCCCACGGCTGAGTCCTCACTCAGTCGTGGATTTGCGTCGATCCCAGCCACGATCTCCAGCAGGAATCCACGACTCGGCGATGCTGCCCGGCAAGTGTGTCTAGTGGGTCAGCTCACCTCGAGGTGGGTTGGCCAACCAGAATCCGGTGGGCCAACCCGCACTCTGGTTGGCTGACCCACCCACGGCGGCATCACCCCGACTCGGCTGTGAGCGGGCGGAGCGGATGCCAGCTCGCGTGGGTCAGTTGGCTGACTTTTCCTGGATGAGGTCTTCGACGGCTTTGGGGATGGTGGTTTCGAAGTCGAGGAGTTTGGTCCAGGTGGGGGTGATGGTGATGACGACCATCTCGTCGTAGAGGCCTTTGACGCCGGCCTCCCAGCCGGGGTACTGGTCGTCGGTCATCACCTTGTGGCCGGCTTCGAGGTAGCCGTCCGGGACGCCCTGGACCAGTTCGACCTGGGCGGTGCCGCGGATGAGGAGCACCTTGGGCGGGAAGGCGCCGGTGTCGATCGTGAGTGCCACGCGAGGGTTCTTCCGCAGGGCCGCGACCTTGGCCGACTTCGGCACGGTGGCCATCAGGATCTGCTCACCTTCGCACCAGAAGCCGATCGGGATCGCCCGCGGGTCGCCGTCGAGGCCGGTGTAGGCCATTCGGGCCGGCTCGGGGCCGTTCAGGAGCTGCTGGGCGTACGGCTTGGCCAGAATCTCCGCGATCTCTTCCTTGGTCATGATGGGATCCTTCCGTCTCGGGGCGTTCTCACCAGTGGGACGGAGCCGCGGACGGATCCTCGACATGGATAGGTTGACCGATCGTGGAAATCTTCGGATTCGGTGCGGGGCAGGTCCACGTCGACGACGACGGGTCGGTCGCCAAGGTGGTCCACCCAGGCGGACGGCAGGTGCTGCTGGAGCACGACGGCGGGGTGCACGACACGCTGCACGCGTGGGGCAAGGGGTTCGTGATCACGGACCGTGGCAGCCACCGGTTCGACACCCCGCTGAGCGCTCGCTGGCGGCAGACCGGGATCGACTTGCTCTACCAGTTCGGCGAGTTGGAGCTGCGGGTCGGCCGCCGGTTCGGCGAGCAGTGGGTCGAGACGTACGAGCTGCGCAACACCGGTGCCGAGCCCGTCGAGGTCGGGTCGATCGCGATCAGTACGCCGTACCGGGACATCTACCGGTCGAGTCGGGAGAGCCTCACCGGCGCGGTCCATGCGCATGTGTGGACCGGTGGCGCCGATGCGTGGGTGTGGGCGGTCCCGATGGACGGCAGTGGTCCGGGGCTCGGGTTGCAGCTCAAGGAGGGTGAGCTGTGGGCGTACTCGGTCGAGTCCCGCGAGCCGGGGACCGGCAGCAACATCCGCGGTCACCTCTACCTCCACGTCACCGACCACGCCCGCTCGCCACACGCGCTGGGCGGTCAGCCGTCGATCACGCTGGCGTCCAACCAGTCGTACCGCTGGACCTGGCAGCTTTCCTGGTACGACGACCTGCCCGGCTTCCACGCGGATCGGCAGCCACTGATCGGCGCGGACACGTTGGCCGCCGAGGTCGGCGAGACGATCCACCTCACCGGAATCGGCCCAACCACAATCACCAGCGACGAGCCGGGCGTCGTGCACGTCGACGCGACCGACGGCAAACGGACCGCAAGGATCGCCGTCATGTTCCATCAGCCCCTCAAAGAGATCGCCGAACGACGGGTGCGGTTCATCCTCGACGAGCAACGCCGGCCGGAGCTAGCGGACAGCCGCAAGTACGCGTTCGTGCCGTACGACAACGACAGTGGGCTCACCGTGTTGTCCGGCGCGTGGCGGGACTACTCCGACGCCCGCGAACGGATCGGGATGGCGCTTCTGCTGCAGGAGGTTCGCGACCGCGGTTGGGGCGACCGGGCCGAGCTGGACGACGCGCTCGCCGGATATGAGCAGTTCGTCCGCGAGCACGTGGTGGACGAGGACGGGACGGTCCAGGACGACAGCATTCACCAGGGCCATGTGCGGCTCTACAACTTCCCGTGGTTCGCACGGTTCCTGCTCGGCCAAGGCGATCGGGCCGGCGCGACGCGTATTCTCCAGCGGTACTACGAACTCGGCGGCTCGCACTTCCTCGCCTTCGACCTCGGTCCACTGCTGAGCGAACTCGGGATGCGTGACCACCTCGTCCAGCACGCGCGCACGTTCATCGAGTACGGCGATGAACTGCCGCCGCACGAGGTCAACTACGAGCAGTCGATGGTCGCCCCACTGCTCGAACTCCTCGTCGCGGCGTACCGGATCGCGCCCGACCAGATCGACGGTGCCGAACTCACCCGGCGCCTGCCCTGGCTGACCTCGTTCGCCGCCGATCAACCCGACGTACGGCTGCGGCATGTGTCGATCCGCCATTGGGACGGGTACTGGTTCGGCCGGTTGCGGTTGTGGGGTGACGTCTTCCCGCACTACTGGTCTGTCCTGAGTGCGGCCGTGTACGGCGGTTGGCCGCGCGAGCTGGTCGACGAGAAGCAGGCGGCGTGGCTGGATGCGGCGGCCGAGGCGATCCTGCGCTCGAATCTGGTCAATTTCGAGGCAGACGGTTCGGCGACGTGTGCCTTCGTCTACCCGAGTTGTGTCAACGGGCAGCCTGCCCACGTTGCGGATCCGCTGGCCAACGACCAGGACTGGGCTCTCGTCTACGCCCTCAGAATGTCACGAGCAGTTTAGGTAAGATAACTACCAAATCTGATAACTCTTTGGTAGCTTCTTCGCCACAACTGAACGCCACCAACCGGTGGCTGACCGTGGTGGGGGGATGTCGCGTGGTTGCCAACGTAACCGCCGGCCTCAGCCGGCATCTGCAAGAACCGTCCGAGCACGAGAAGCTGGTCCGCGAGCTGCTGCCGGACGAGGTCGCGGACTCGTATCTGGAGCTGACCGCGATCGGCGAACGCCCGGCGCGTGAACGTCACGCGGTCGATCAGGAGCTGGTGAACCGTCACCTGGCCTATTTGCATCGCGGTCCGGACACAGTGTTGTTGCGGCCGGTCGATCCGCTGATCGCCGTCACCGGTCTGCTCACCCAGGTGCATCGCGAGCTGACCAGACAGCACGACCGCCTGCTGCAGGGGTACGTCGCCGCCGCCGAGGTGCACCAACTCCAGTTGCATGACCGGAAGGCGGGGGAGGTGCCGTCGGTTCTGGCGCAGGTACTGACCGATCCCGACGAGATCGCGGAACGGTGGAAGACCTCGATCCACACCGTGCAGTGCACGTACCGCTCGATCGCGGTCAACGATCCCGACCTGCCATTGCCGTCCCAATTGAATGCGCAGTGCTCCAGCATGCACTTCCGCGAGTTGTGTACGCCGGAATTCCTCGCGGACCCACGCGGCGCGAAGTCGGTCCAGGCCGCGGTGGAGGCGGGGGTCGAGGTGCGAACTGTCCAGTCGTTGCCGGCCCGAATGGTGATCGTCGACGACCACTTCGCCCTGATTGGTCTGGTCCCGACCGGCACCACAGGTGCGCTGCTCGTCCGGTCGTCGGTGCTGATCGGCGCGCTGACGCAGTACTACGACCAACTGTGGGCTTCGGCGACTCCCGTCGTACCGGCGCGATCGCCGGAGGCCAAAGGACTCGGCGCAACCGAGCGGGAAGTCCTCGCCCTGCTGGTGCACGGGCTGAAGGACGAGGCGATCGCGCGGCACCTGAAGCTCAGCGTTCGCACGGTACGACGGCACATCGCCACGGTGATGGAGTTCGTCGACGCGCCGACCCGCTTCGCCGCCGGAGCCGCGGCCCAACGCCTCGGCCTGCTCGGTTAGACCTCTTTTGAACGTTGCACAACTGGCCAGTTGAGGAAGTTGTCCACTTCTTCTCTGTCGGTGGTGGCGAGTGCACCGCACGCTGGTGAGGTCCGCCCCGAGTTCCCGTTCACGTCGTCCCAGGTAGCCGAGGCGCCTGCTCCTGCAGGTGTTTTCGGCCGATACCTCGTGTCCGGGAATGGTAACGCAAGAGAGGTCAACCATGTCCGCATTCCCGAGATCGCGCCTGCTGCGCGTCTATCCGGGGCGCCGCTCGGCGCGCTGGATCGGCGTGACGCTCGGCCTGGCCTTGGTCGCCGGAGTCCTCCAGGAGTCCGGTGGCGCCGAGGCCGCACCGACGGAAGAGACCGATATCAACTCCGCGGCAGAGGTACCGCTGCAGCGGCCCGACGACGCATCCGCCGCGGTCACCGCCCGCGTCACCGGCAAGCCCGTCATCATCACCAATCGGACCACCGAGACGACCGAATACCGCGCGATGCCCGACGGCAAGATCGAGGCGACGATGTCGGCCGGCCCGGTCCGGATGCGCGACGAGTCCGGGACCTGGATCGACGTCGACGTGACCCTGGTCCGGATGCCCGACGGCACGGTCGAGTCGCTCGCCCACCCGTACGGCCTGAAGCTGTCCGGCCCGGCCGGCAAGGGCGACCACGAACTCGTCTCGATAGGGGCCGAGGGCAAGCGTTCCGCCCTCGGCTGGTCCGGCCCGCTCCCCGCCCCTGAGCTGGACGGCACCACTGCCACCTATCGGGACGTCAAGCCTGGCGTCGACCTGGTCGTCGAGGCCACCCGGACCGGCTACGAGCAGCACCTGCTGGTCAAGGACCGGGCGGCCGCGGCGCAGCTGAAGCAGATCCGGATGCCGTGGAAGACCGCTGGTCTGACCGCGAAGCCGGACGGCAAGGGCGGTCTGTCGGTCCGCGCCGGCGCCGAGGCGTACGACGTACCCGCGCCGATGATGTGGGACGCGACCGTCGACGAGGCCTCCGGCGAGCACACCCGGCGGGCCGCGGTCGGCCTCGAGCTGGCCAAGAACGCGGTCGTGCTGACCCCGGACGCGGCGTTCCTGAACGATCCGAAGACCGTGTACCCGGTGACGATCGACCCGTCGCAGAGTTCGGGTGCGAGCTTCGACGCGTTCGTCGAGAACACGTACACCACTGACCAGTCGGGTGCGACCGAACTGAAGCTCGGCACGCACGACGGCGGGTCCACGAAGGCCCGGTCGTACCTGCGGTTCGACAACCAGGAATGGCTGTGGGACAAGCAGATCCAGGCCGCGACCCTGAACCTGTGGGAGCACCACTCGTACTCGTGTACGGCGAAGGGATGGGAGGCCTGGCGTACACCGGACGTCACCAACACAGTGCGCTGGTCGAACCAGCCTGCCTGGGTCGAGCGGGTCGGCACATCGACGCAGACGAAGGGCTTCTCGTCTTCCTGCGGTGACGGCTGGGTGACGATCCCGGTGACCGCGGCCTTCCAGCACACGGCGACGAACAAGCTGACCAAGACCAGCATCGGGGTGAAGGCGGCGAGTGAGTCCGACAGCTACGGCTGGAAGCGGTTCGCCTCCCGCGACGCCGCGTCCAACCCGCCGTCGGTCACGATCACCTACCAGACCAAGACCTCGGTCGACGCTGTGGCGACGGCACCGGACACGACCTGTGCGACCGGTGTGACCCGCCCGTACATCTCGAGTACGACGCCGCAACTGCGAGCACTGGTCAGCGACGGCCTGAGCTCCCAGGTGTACGCGAACTTCGAGTACAAGCAGGTCGGCGCGGCCACCAGCACCACAGTGACCGAAGGACCCGGTGCGTCCGGTTCCTGGCTCGGCACCTACATCCCTGACGGCGTGTTCGCCGAGGGTGGCAGCTACGCGTGGCGAGTCCAGGGCAGCGATGGTACGACGCCCGGCGCGTGGTCCAACTGGTGCGAGTTCACCGTGGACACTATGTCCCCGGCAGTGGCTCCGACTGTGTCGTCGGCGACTTACCCGGTCGCGGAGTGGTCGGGCAGCGCCGGTACGGCGGGCTCCTTCACCTTCGGCGCATCAGGGGTCGGCGACGTGGCGGCGTACGAGTACGGCGTGGACGAGAACCCGCCGGACGAGGTCGTGAACGCGGCCAGCCTGGGGGCGACCACCTCCGTGTCGATCACTCCGACCGCTGACGGTCCGCACACGCTGTGGGTCCGTACTCGCGACCGTGCGGGCAACAGGTCGCCGTTGACGGCGTACCAGTTCGCTGTCGGTGGGGGCGCCGTACTGACGCCGAAGGCCGGTGACATCAGTGCGGCGAAGACAGCCATCACCGGTGCCGGCCGCTCGACGGCGACCGGTGTGACGTACCAGTGGCGTCGGGGCGACACCGACACCTGGACCAACGTGCCGGCTGCGCACGTGACCCAGGCCGCCGGTGGCGGTGCCGTGACGTGGCCGCTGCCGAGCAGTGGCGGTGGCCAGTTCCCCAAGCTCAACTGGGACATCGAGGCGACGCTGGCCGCGGTCGACGCGCAGTCGATCCCGCGCGACGGACCACTGCAACTCCGCGGTGCCTTCACCGGAGGTACGGCGGCCAACTCCGGCGCCGTGAAGATCACCTTCGACCGCAACCTGGCAACCGCGGCGTCGAAGGAGATCGGGCCGGGTGAAGTCAACCTGCTGACCGGTAACCTGACGCTGACCGACACCGACGTGACGGTCGACTCCTATGGCAGTGACCTCACGGTCAGCCGCACGTACAACAGCCGGCAGGCGGCCAAGGTGGACCCGTCCGGCATGTTCGGCCCGGGCTGGATCTCCGGTGCGATCGTGGACGAGGCCCAGACGCCGTACACCTCGCTGGATGTCTTCGGCTCGCTCCTGCAGGTCGGTACGCCGGATGGAGACGTCGTCGGCTTCACCGCCCGGGACGGTGTCAACTTCGATCCGGAGGTCGGTCAGGAGACGCTCAAGCTCGTCTACACCAGCTCGACCGACACCTACAAGCTGACCGATGACCAGGGTACGAGTGTGGTGTTCGGCCGGGTGACCGGTTCGGCGGCGGGCAAGTACTTCCCGACGTCCACCACTCTGCCGGGTAGCAACCAGTCCACGTCGTACGCGTGGGAGAAGGTGGTTGTCGCAGGTGCCGAGGTGGTGCGGCCGACGCGGGTGATCGCGCCGGTGCCGGACGGGGTCAACTGCAGCACTCTCAGCCGTGGGTGCCGGGCCTTGAGCTTCACCTATGCGACCACTACCACTGCCAGCGGCTCGGTGCTTGGTGACTACGCCGGACGGGTGCAGCAGATCTCCTTTACTGCTTGGGATCCTGACACGGCTGCGATGCGTACAGTGCCGATGGCCGCGTACGAGTACGACAGCACCGGACGGCTTCGGGCCACGTGGGACCCACGAGTGGGTGCTGCGGCGAAGGAGTCGTACACGTACCAGGCTGACGGCGTGCTGTCGTCCGTGAAGCCTGCTGGTGAAGAGCCGGCGCAGCTCAGCTACACGACAACAGCGACTGATCCCGGTGCGGGTCGTCTGCAGAAGGTGACCCGGTCGGCGCTGTCTGCCGGGACCGCTGTGGAGACAGTGGTCTACAAGGTGCCGGTCTCGGGCTCCGGCGCACCGAACGACCTGTCGCCTGCGCAGACGAAGCGCTGGGGACAGCCGGAGGCGCCGACGGACGCGACCGCGGTGTTCCCGGCCGACCAGATCCCCAACGGCTCCAGCTACGAGCGGGCGACCGTCAGCTACCTGGACGCCAACGGGCGTGAGATCAACGAGGCCACTCCTGGCGGCCACCTCACCACCACCTGGTACGACGGCTTCGGCAACGAGGTGCGCAAGCTCACCGCGGCCAACCGGGCCCGGGCGCTGAACCAATCGTCGAGTGACAACGATGTGGCTGAGCAGGCACTGGCTCAGACCTATTCGACCGTCAACACCTACTCGCTCGACGGTGTCCGGCTGGAGTCCGTGCTGGCACCTGAGACCGAGGTACGCCTTGCCAACGGCACCACCACTCGCGGGCGTCAGTTGACTCGCAACGCGTACGACCAGGGCGCGCCGACGAGCGGTGGTCCCTACAACCTGATCACCACCGAGGATGCGTCGGTCCGGGTGTGGGGCACCGGTGGTACGACGGTCGAGGCTGACCGCCGTACGACGACCACTGCCTACAACTGGTCGCTCCGCCAGCCCACTGTGGTCACCAAGGACCCGGGTGGACTCGGTCAGACCGAGCGGACGACCCTGGACCCGGTCACGGGCTTGGTGACCTCGACAACGCAGGCAGCCGGCGGTACGACGACCAACACCCCGGCCACCCGGAAGACGATCAACTACCGATCCGGCTCCGGCTCCGGGTACGCCGAGTGCGATCTGCACCCGGAGTGGGCGAACCTGCCCTGCCGGATCCAGCCGGGCGGCCAGGCCGTGTCCGGACCCGAGATCCCGGCCGTCGTCACGACGTACGACATGTACAACCAGGAACGGACGGAGACGGAGAAGACGAGCGCAGGGACGCTGCGCACCACCACGACGACGTACGACGCCGCCGGGCGCGTGCTGGAGACCAGCGTGACCGGTCCCGGTACGGCGGTGCCGATCAAGCGGAACGTGTACGACCCGGTGTCGGGCCAGACGCTGCGGACCCAGTCCGTGTCGGGTGGCACGGTGATCGCGGAAGTGGTGCGCACGTACGACACACTCGGCCGGCTCACGTCGTACAAGGATGCCGATGGCAACCTGTCGTCCACGACGTACGACCTGCTCTCGCGGACGGCGACCACCAGTGACGGGAAGGCAACCCGCACCTACGGCTACGACTTCCGGGGCCTGACCACCTCGGTGAACGACAGCCAGGCGGGGGACTACACCGGCAGCTACGATCCGGACGGCAAGCTGGTCAGCGAGACCTGGCCGAACGGGGTCAAGGTCGACACCACGTACGACGAGAACGGTGACAAGGCCGGCATCACCTACAGCAAGCCCGGCTGTGCCTCCAGCGACTGCACGCTGTTCCGCGAGGTCCTGACCTCGACGGCGCAGGGGCAGACCGCCAAGCGCGTGTCGACTCTGTCCAGTGAGGTCTACGCGCAGGACAAGGCCGGCCGGGTGACCACGGTGCAGCAGACGGTCGGCGAGCAGTGTGTGACCCGGGCGTACGGGCTCAGCGCGGCGAGCGACCGGAACAGCGTCACGGAGTACGGACCGGCGGCTGACGGCAGCTGCCAGACCAGTACTGCGGCGTCGTCGCGGACCTGGACGTACGACACCGCCAACCGGGTGACGAGCGCCGGCTACGTGTACGACGCACTGGGCCGTACGACGACGGTGCCGGCGATTGACACGGGTGTGCCGGCGGCCGGGAACCTGACCGCGACCTACCACGCCAACGACCTGGTCGACACGATCACCCAGGGTGGCCGGACCACCGACTACACCATTGATGTGATGGGGGAGCGGATCCGGTCCTGGACCGACAACGCGACCGGTGCGGTGGTGCAGAACGTGCAGCACTACGACGACGACGGCGACTCGCCGGCATGGACCCAGGAGGGCCCGGACCGGTACACCCGCGTCATCCCCGGCTTGTCCGGCATGACGGCCATCCTGGACAGCGACTCGGCCGCGGCCGAGTGGCAGATCGCCGATCTCTCCGGTGACATCGTGGCGACGATCCACGCCGGCGAGCAGGGGCTGTCGACCACGAGCGAGTCGAGTGAGTACGGCGTACTCGGTGACTCGGAGTCCGTGGGCAAACAGCGGTACGGCTGGCTCGGTGCGGAGCAGCGGGCCGCGGACGCGCCGTCGGGCATCGTGCTGATGGGTGTCCGGCTGTACAACCCGGTCACCGGCCGGTTCCTGCAGACGGACCCGGTCGTCGGTGGCGGCTGCAACGCGTACGAGTACGCGTGTGCCGACCCGGTCGACAAGACCGACCTGGACGGCAAGTGGCCGTGCTTCAGCAAGAAGTGCGCGCTGAAGTGGGCCGCGAAGAAGTGGAAGCAGGCCAAGAAGAAGATCCGGAAGAACAAGTACGTCCGGAAGGTCTGGCGGTTCGGCAAGAAGGTCTACAAGAACAAGTACGTCCGCGCGTGTGTGGGCGGCTCCGGCATCGGCATCATCGGGGACTTCCTGAAGAACGACTGGAAGAAGGCCAAGAAGGTGTGGCGCAAGTGGGGTTACGCCGGCTGCTTCGTGTCGGTGGCCAACCGCTATCGCCAGCAGCGCGGCTGGTGGTGACCCTGACCATCTGACGCAGTGAACGAGGTGGGGCCGTCCTGGGGGCGGCCCCACCTTCGTCAGGCAAGCGTCGGCAGCAGTTGCCGCAGTGTCTGCATCAGCTGCTTGTGCACGCTGGTCCCGTACGAGATCCGGATGGCTCCGGCAGCGGCCAGTTCGGCCGGCGTCGGGCCGTCCGGCGCGGCGTGCGCGTTGATCGGTCCGCCGATCCCGGCAACCACGTCGGGTAGATCGTCCACCGGGGCGAAGATCGGGTACACGCAGTCCGCTCCGGCCCGGCGGTAGGCACGCCCTCGCTCAATCGCGTCGGGAACGTCCTTGCCGTACAGGAAGCTGTCCACCCTCGCGTTGATCACCAAGTCCGCACCGGCGACCTCTCGGACCTCGGCCAGGTAGTCCGCTTGCTGTGCCGGATCCACGAGTACCTCGTCGACCGAGTCCTCCAGGTTGCAGCCGACCGCTCCGGTCTCGAGCAGGCGCTCGGTGAACTCCTTCGCCGGAAGGCCATACGCCGCCTCCATGTCCGCGGTGACCGGTACGTCGACGGCTCGGACCATCCGCGCCACCGCGGTGAACATCTCCTCGGCCGGCGTCAACTGCCCGTCGTCGTACCCGAGGACGCGGGCGACCGCGCCGCTGCTGGTCGCGACCGCGGGGAAGCCGGCCTCGGCCACGAGCCGGGCGCTGACCGGATCCCAGGCGTTCGGCAGGATCAGCGGCGTGCCGCCGTGGTGCAGCGCGCGGAACAGTTCGGCTGCGGATGCCATCGGGTCCTCAGCTCGGCTTGTAGTGGCCGGGTTCCATCCGGCCGGTCACGCCGACCCGGGTCCACATGTTGATGGTGATGATCAACGCGATCAACTGTGCAAGGTCCTTGTCGTCGAAGGCGTTCGCGGCGACGTCGTACACCTCGTCGGGAACGTGGTCAACGCTGATCAACGTGATCGCCTCGGTCAGCTCCAATGCGGCCTGCTCCTGCTCGGAGTAGAACTTGCGGGCCTCACGCCAGACCGGAAGCAGGCTGATCCGCTGCTGGTCGTCGCCGATATGCAGCAGATCGAGGGAGTGCATGTCGGTGCAATAGGCGCAACCGTTCAGCTGGGACGCACGGATCCGGACCAGGTGGGCCAGCTTGGGGTCGAGCCCGGTGTCGGACACCGCGTCCAGCGCGATCATCGCCTGGTAGAAGTCGGGAACCAGGTTGGCGAGCTTCACCCGCCGCGTCGTTGTGCTCATACAGCCAACCTAGGTCCCGACCGGCCCAGATACCTGGGCCACTTCCAGGGTTATTCCAGGGGCCAATCCCTAGGCCTCAGGCATCGGTGCGTCCAGGAACGTCAGTACGACGTCGCGGACCAGGTCGGTGCGAGCGAGGCCGAAGAAGTGCGTCGTACCGGGGAAGACCGCCAGCTGCGAGGCGGGTACGCCGACGAAGTCGCCGTTGACGTCGGTGCCGCGCAACTGCGCGAACCGGACCGCGTGCTCCAGCTTGACGGCGTCGCAGTCGCCCACGGTGATCAAGGTCGGTGCGGCGATCCCGCGGATGTCGTCGTCGGACCAGCCGCCGGCGCCGCGGTCGTAGCCGCCGAGCTTGTCCAGCAGCACCTGCAGGTGCTCGAGGTCAGGGTGCGGCGACTTCGCGAGGTACTCGGCCTCCATCGGCGTACCGGCGATCATCTCGACCTTCATCTCGCCCACCGCGGCGTTCTCGGGCCGGTCCCCGTCGGGATGGAACGAGACCGAGGAGATGATTGCCTTGCGCACCAGCTCGGGGTTGCGGATCGCGATATGCAGCGCCACGGCGCCGCCCACGCTGAAGCCGAAGACATCGACCTGCGGTACGCCGAGATGCTGCAGCAGACCCACGACGTCACCGGCCAGCGACTCCGTCCCCAGGGGCCGGTCGACGTCGTTCGTTCGCCCATGCCCCTGGAAATCGGCGGCGATGACCTGACGGTTCGCTGCCAGGCTGGGGAGCAGCTCGCCGAACTGCAGGTCGATGTTGAACAACCCGCCGTGCAACAGCAGCAACGGCGTCCCCCCGGAACCGTGGATCTCGTAGTACATCTGCAGCCCGTTCACCGGTGCATATCCGGTCACCGGCGCTGAAGCGGTCTGATCGGTCACAGCATCTCCCCTCGTTGACAGTCCCGGCGATGCTAACCGCCGGATCGTCCACCCGGGGCAGATCCTCAGTCCGCGGCGTACTGCGCGTAGGCCGCGGCGAACTCCGGTGACGGCGGGATCGGCGTGATCACGTCGACCAGCGTGCCGCTGGGATCGACGGTCATGAAGTGGCGCTGGCCGAAGTCCTCGCTGCGCAGACTCAGCGCGATCTCTCGACCGGCCGCGCTGACCCGCTGATGGACGACGTCGACGTCGTCGACCTCGATCGACACCAGCACCCCGGCCGGGCGGAGCCGGAAGCGCTCCGGAACGCTCTCGTGCTCCCGCTCGACGATCCCGATCTGCGGCCGGCTGCCACTCGGAGCCTCGAGCTGGACGTACCAGCCGATGTCGAAGGTGACCTTGAAGTCCAGGTGGTCGACGTAGAAGTCACGCGTGGCCGGCACGTCGTCGGCGCAGATGACCGGAAAGATGCTGGTGATCACGGCAGGTCCAATCACTCGGTGATGTCCCCACCGACGCTCCACCCTCCGGTGACCGGAGGGTCAAGCCGCCTGATACCTCGGTTCTCAGGCCTTTTCGGGTGCCTTCTGGCCGTTGACGACGCTCGCGACGAGGTCCTGGGCGTGGATGTGGTTGCCGTTGGTTGCGGCGAGTGTCATCACGGTCTCGGCTGTGTCCGGATCGGTGTCCGGCGGGATGACCACCAGATCGACACGGGCGCCGGCTTTCCCGGACAGTGCGGTCAGCAGGCCAACGGGCTGGCTGGCGAAGTAGCCCAGCCGCACGAGCCGTCCGGCGATGGCCATCCGGCGCGGCTGGCTGTCCCAGTCGTTGCCATGGAGCATCAGCCGGGTGATCGGCCCGTGCAGGCCGTCGATGGCCAGCACGAGGCCGGGAATCTCGGCGACGGGATCGGTCGAGCGCGGCCACCAGCCGCCGTCGAGCAGTTCCGGCGCGGCACCGGCCTGGAGTCGCAGCCGTGGCGTCGACGGTTCGGTGGCGGAGAAGAAGGTTCTGCCGTCGTTGGCGGTGAGCGTCATGACGAGGCCTCAGTTCCACGGCGACGCACGAGGCGGCGCAGTTGGGTCATCCGGGCGGCGCCGATCGTCGTGGCCACGATGGTCGTGGCGACGCCGGCGATGAACAGGGCCAGCGCGAGCGGCAGGGAGCCGTCCATCCAGAGGAAGTGGACGTCCACGCTGCCGGTGTTCTGCAACATGAAGATGATGAGTACGACGAGACCGACCGCGGCGGCGCAGATCCCGAACCACGCGGCACTCATCCGGGTCCGGGGCGGCCTGGGAGGTAGCGGTTTCGAGAGCTCGTCGACGGCCGACGCCGGCGTGACAGGTGCCGGCGCGACAGGTGCCGGCGTGACTGGTGCAGCGGGTTTGGGCGTGCTGCGGGTGCGGTGAAGTACAGACATGACATCCCCTACGGGAGGGCCGGTGTGGCTGGCAGCCTCAAATGGGATGTCGTCGATTCCGGAACTACTCCCACACTACGCCTGTATGGACCGGAAAGCTCACTCGCGGTGGCCGGGAATCGACGCCGCGAGCCCGTCGAGGATCAGCTTGAGGCCGAAGTCGAACTCGTTGCCGAAGTCGTAGCCGGGCCGGCTGTAGAACTCGGTCGTCATCTCCACCAGATGTGGATAGTCGCCGGCGGCGAACTGCGCCATGATCGACTCGGCCACGTCGGACACGCTGTCAGGCCCCTCGAACGGCAAGGCGGCTTCCTGTACGGCGAACCCGTACACGTACGCGTCCAGCAGGGCATACGCATGGGCGGTCATCGCCATCGAGAAGCCCGCCGCTCGGAAGGTGGCGATGACCGCGTCGTGATGGCGCAGCGTCGCCGGCCCCGGGGTCGTCCGCGACTCCATCAGCGCGATCGCCCAGCTGTGCCGCCGCAGGACCCGGCGGGCCGACACCGCGCGCCGCTGGATCTCCGCGCGCCAGTCGCCGTCGGTGGACGGCATCTCGATCTGGCTGAAGACGAAGTCGACGATGCCGTCGAGGATCTCGTCCTTGTTGGCGACGTGGTAGTACACCGACATCGGCTTGACGCCGAGCTCCTGGGCCAGCGAGCGGATCGTCAGCGATCCGAGCCCGCCCGCATCGGCGACCGCGACCGCGGCGCTCAGCACCCGGTCCCGGCTGAGCCGGACGCGCTCCTGGGTCTTACCGCGCTCCGATCTTTCCATCCCCGGACCATAGCAGTTTCGTACAAAGTACGTTACGCTCGCCGTACTAAGTACGAAAGGTGCACGGGGCACCGACGATCAGCACCGCCCCTCAACACGCCAAGAGGAACACCATGGCCATGAGCGCCACCCAGACCACCATGCGGGCCATCCTGCAGAACGCGTACGGCTCGGCCGACGTCCTGCGCCCCGGAACGATCGCCCGGCCCGAGATCGGCGACAAGGACATCCTCGTCCGGGTGCACGCGGCGGGTCTCGACCGCGGCACCTGGCACCTGATGACGGGCAAGCCGTATCTCCTCCGCCTCGCCTTCGGGCTCCGCGGACCGAGGAATCCCGTGCCGGGCCGCGATGTCGCCGGCACCATCGAGGCCGTCGGTTCGGCCGTGACCAAGTTCGCCGTAGGTGACGAGGTGTACGGCGTCGCACCCGGCTCGTTCGCCGAGTACGCCGTGACTCGCGAGACCAAGCTCGCTCCGAAGCCGGCCAACCTGTCCTTCGAGCAAGCCGCGGTCGTCCCGATCTCCGCGCTCACCGCCATGGATGCGCTGACCGCGGGCCGGATCCAGCCGGGCCAGCACGTGCTGATCATCGGGGCATCGGGTGGCGTCGGCAGTTACGCCGTACAACTGGCCAAGGCATTGGGGGCGGAAGTCACCGGTGTCGCCAGCACCCGCAAGCTCGACCTGGTGCGGGACCTCGGTGCCGACCACGTCATCGACTACACCCGCGACGACTTCGCCGCGACCGGGATCCGCTACGACCTGATCATCGACATCGCCGGCAACCCGTCGCTGTCCCGGCTGCGGCGCGCGCTCACGGACACCGGGACGGCGGTCCTCACCGGTGGTGAGGAGGGCGGCAGTCTGACCGGCGGTATGGGCCGGCAGTTGACTGCGCGGATCGTGTCGCTGTTCGTCCGCCAGCGGCTGACCAGCGTGCTCAACAAGGAGAGCGGCAGCAATCTCGCCCGCCTCACCGAGTTGATCGAGGCCGGCAAGGTGACCCCGAGCATCGACCGGACCTACCCGCTCGAGCAGGCACCGGACGCCATGCGCCATCTCGATGCCGGCCGGGTGCGAGGAAAGATCGCCATCACCGTCTGAGCAGTTGTCGTAGACCTCACAACAATTGACTGACTGATCAGTCAGGTACTCGCTACGATGGGAGTGATCGATCGGACATTCCTTCGATGGGGTGAGGTGCCGCAATGGCGCTGGTGGATGTGTCTGTCGCTCGGCGGGGGAAACGCCGGCGAAACCAGGTGAAGTTGGCCGACCATGTCGATCGGCTGGGGGAGGAGCATCCGCCGATCCCGCTCGACAGTGTCGACTACACGATGAAACGGCCCAACGCGCTCGCGGAGCGGTTCGGGCCGGTGCTGTCCTTCATGTCGCGGGTCGAGCTCGAGGTGGAGCGCAACGTGCTCGAGCTCAACATCCTGCTGCCCGATCCGCCGGAGGTGGATCGGCATTTCTACGCCGATGTGTGGCTTCCGCAGGAGACGCATCACGGGCTGATCCTCGATCGGCTGCAGGTGCTGGCCGGTCTGGACGCGTCCGAGCCCAACCTGACCGATGTGTCCTTCAAGCTCAAGCTGCTCGGCGCCCTCGGCAAGGTGCCCGGCGTACAGGACGTGAGCCGGATGCTCTACTACCTGACCGGGCTGGCCACCGAGCGGTCGGCGGTGCTTGCCTACAACAAGCTTCACGCCGGCCTGGCCGAGCTGGGTGAGAAGGCGATCGCGGCCACCGTGGTCGCGCCGATCAAGCGGCAGGAACCGGGGCATTTCGCGTACTACCAGATCGCCGCACGCGAGCTGTGGACGCAGCTGGGTTCCTGGCAGAAGGGGCTGGTTCGCGCGTTGCGGCGGCGGACCTTCGAGCCGGTCGGCGTCTACAACGATCGGCAGCAGGCGGAGTTCGGTGAGGTCATGCGCGCGCTGGAGATGAGCACCGGCGACCCCGAAGATCTGAAGCACTACGCCCGCCAGATCGGACGGGTCGAGCATGAGCTGTTGTGGTCCCACCGGCGCGGTCTGCGGGTGCCGGACTACGTCTTCAAGGCACTCCGGCGCGCCGCCGAGGCAGCCGCGGACCTGAAGGGGGATCACCGGCCTGCCGCTGGACGGAGCGAACCATGACCACGCACGCCGCCGCACCCAGCACCAAGCGGCAGGCGATCATCGAAACCGCCGAGCGGCTGTTCGCCGAATGCGGGTACGACGCGACGTCGACAGCGCGGATCGCCCACGAGGCGGGAGTTCCGTCCGGTCTGGTGTTCTACCACTTCGCCACCAAGACGGACCTCCTGCTCTCGATCGTCCGCGAGCGGCCGACACCCGCCGAGGTGCTCCGAACCGCCGCGCGGGGGCGCTCGGTTCACCAGCGGCTGACTGCGGTGGTCACCGTGATGGCCGATGAACTGGAACGCAACCGCTCGGTGCGGCTGATCGTCTTCCGCGAGGCCCAGGCCCGTCCCGAGATCGCAGCCCGGGCAGCCGAGCTGTTCGACGAGGCCGCCGCTACCGTCGCCGAGGTACTCAGCGGTGCCGACGACATCGTCGCCGACCCGGACCGGGTGCGGACCGCCGCGGAACTCATCGTCAGCAGCGTGTTCCTGGACATCATCGCCCTCGGCCGGTCCGACACCGCGGACAAGCGCCACGCGGCGATGATCGACATGCTCGAAGAGTCGCTCACCGGTCCCGGATAAGGTCCGGTTCATGGAGGATTCAGGGGCGGACCTGCATCTGGATCTGGCGGCGACGCGAGGGCGTAACGACCTGGTCCGGGCGCTGCACGACTCGATCCGGACCGGGCGGTTGCCGGCCGGGACCCGCCTGCCGTCGTCACGGTCGCTCGCTCGCGACCTCGGGATCGCCCGGAACACGGTCGCCGACGCCTATGGGCAGCTGGTCGCCGAGGGCTGGCTGACCGCGCGTCAAGGGTCCGGCACGGTCGTCGCCAACCGCGCCAGCACGCCGCCGGACGCCGTACCGCCGTTGTCTCCTTCGTTGTCCGAGGCAAAGAGCTTCCGGTACAACCTGACGCCGGGCGCGCCGGATGTGTCCACGTTCCCGCGCGGTGAGTGGCTGGCCGCGGCGCGGAAGGCGTTGCCGGCGGCACCCAATGAGGCCTTCGGGTACGGCGATCCGCGCGGACGGATCGAGTTGCGGCGGATGCTCGCCGACTACCTTGCCCGAGCTCGCGGCGTACGGGCCGATCCGGAGCGGATCCTGATCTGCTCGGGGTATGTGCAGGCGTTGAGCCTGCTCAGCGAGGTGCTGAAGACGCAGGGCGGGACGACTGTGTCGGTGGAGGAGTTCGGGTACGCGTTGCACCTGGACGTGATCCGGTCGCGCGGTCTCGAACCGGTGCCGGTCCCGGTCGACGAGTTGGGTGCACGGGTTTCCGGCTTGTCGGGACAGGGTGCGTTGCTCACGCCCGCGCACCAGATGCCGACGGGCGTTCCGCTCGCGCCTGAGCGTCGTACGGCGGCTGTCGAATGGGCCCGGGAGGCCGGGGCGGTCTTGATCGAGGACGACTACGACGGTGAGTTCCGGTACGACCGGCAGGCGGTGGGTGCCTTGCAGGCGCTGGATCCCGAGCGGGTCGTGTACACGGGGACGGCGAGCAAGAGTCTCGCGCCGGGGCTGCGCCTCGCCTGGATGGTGTTGCCGCAGCGGCTGATCGAGCCGGTGGTCGCGGCCAAACGGACCGCGGACTACCAGACCGCGACGCTGGACCAGTTGACCCTCGCGGAATTCATTGCCTCAGGCCACTACGACCGGCACGTACGACGTTCCCGCCTGCAATACCGCCGTCGCCGCGACCGCCTGGTCGAACTCCTCGCCGTCCGCGCACCCGAGGTCAAGGTCGCCGGCATCTCCGCCGGGCTGCACGTCCTCCTCGACGTCCCCGGCGACGCCGAAGACATCGTCACCCGGGCCGCCCGCCAAGGCCTCGGCCTCACCACTCTGAGCACCTACCACTTCAACCCCACCCCAGCCACCCGCCAAGCAGTAATCGTCGGCTACGGCACCCCACCCGACCACGCCTACCCTGGCGCCCTCGACCTGCTGTGCCAGGTCCTAGGCGTCTAGCCGCCACATCGCCGCCCACCCCACCCAGACCTCCGCCACTGAAGCCACCGTGCGATCGACCATCGAGTGTGGGGTCTGTGCTATCGGCGAGCGCTTTCCGATGTCCAACTGGTTCCACTCGATGAGGCGGCCGCACGGTGGCTTCAGTGGCGTGGGCGGTGGTGGTCGGGTACCGACAGACGGGTGGTGTTCGGACGGCGTGGGCGTGCGCAGGCGGGTGGTGGGTGGAGTTGGTCGGGTTGAGCGGGACCACTACCCGTTGGTCGGTACGGCCCCGGGGCACGGCGGAACTTAGCTGACTGCCTGAGACAAAGCGCGGATGTCGGCCGGGCCGACTCGGCAGCAGCCGCCGATGTATGTGGCTCCGGCGTCGAGCCAACCTGAGGCGAGGCTCGCGCTGTTCGATGCGTCGCCGGTCCAGCGGCGTCCGCCCGCGTCCCACGACTCACCACTGTTGGGGTAGGCAACGGCCGGTTTGCCGGTGACTGCGACGGCTGTTTCGACCGCGGTCTGGACGTCTTCTGGTGCGCAGCAGTTGATGCCTACTGCAACCACCTGGTCGACGGCGGCTACTGCGAAGGCGTCGGCCAGCGGCTGACCGGCCCGGGTTTGCGAGCCTGCGATCGAGTAGGAGAACCAGGCCGGGAAGTCAAGCTCGCGCAGCAGGTCTACCAGCACGATCGCCTCGTCCACATCGGGGATCGTCTCGATCGCCAGCAGATCGGGACCGGCACCGATCAGCAACTCCAGCCGAGGGCCGTGGAAGTCCCTCAGGGTCGCCGCGCTCACGCCGTACCGGCCGCGATACTCCGAGCCGTCCGCGAGCACAGCGCCGTACGGCCCGACCGATGCCGCCACCAGTCCGCCCTCGGCATACGAGTCGCGGGCCTCGCGGGCGATGCGGACGCTGTCGCCGATCAACCGCTCAGCCTCGTCCCGCGCGACTCCGAAGCGCCCGAAGCCCGCCACGCTTGCCTGGTAGCTCGCGGTCGTGGCCACCATCGCGCCGGCTTCGTAGTACGCGCGATGGACCGCGGCGATCTCCTCCGGGGCGTCCCGCAGCAGCCGCGCCGACCACAACGCGTCGGAGAGGTCGTTGCCCCGATCTTCCAGCGCGTTGGACATGCCGCCGTCGAGGATGATCGGCCGGTCAGATGCCATGGATCAGCTCGAAGACCTCATTGGCGCAGCCCCAGGACAGCGTCACGCCGGAGCCGCCGTGGCCGTAGCAGTGGATGACCGGCTCGCCGGTGGTGGTGCGGACGAGTTCGCAGCGGATGGTCGGGCGGGACGGGCGGAGACCGACACGGTGGCGGAGGACCTTGGCCTTGCGGAGTTGGGGGACCAGTTCGGAGGCGCGGGCGATGATCTGGTCCGCGGTCTTCGGGTCGACGGCGAGGTTCCAGTTGCCGGGCTCGCTGGTGCCGCCGACAACGACGTCCTTCTCGCGCGGGATGACATAGGTGAGGTCGTCCGGCGCCCGGTCGGCGATGAGCCAGTCGGTCAACCCGCACTGCTCGACCGTCATCACCTGCCCGCGGATCGGCGTGACAGTCGGGTCCGACGCCGTGAGGCGGGCCCCGAGACCGGTGCAGTTCACCACCACGTCGGCCGTGGTGGGTAGCGCGGACAGCGCCGCGCGGGTCAGCGTGCCGCCGGCGTGCTCGAGGCGCTTGACCAGCGACTGCAGGTAGAGCGGCATCTCCATCACTGGCGCGGTGAACGACCACCCATCCTCGAACCCGGTCGGCGGTGACGCGACCCTCGTCAGATCAGGCAGTACGTCGGCCCAGCGCGGATCCGGCATCCGGTGCACCAGGAACTCGCGCCCGTGCCGCATCCGGACTGACGGCTCGATCTCGGCCAGCTTGGCGAACTCGTCGTACGACGTCCTGGACCAGGCGGCGACGCGGTCCTCGGGCGCGGACAGGTACGGGTACCAGATCGCGGCCGCCACCGCCGACGTCGTCTCCAACGGCAGGTCGCGGCCGAGGACGGCCACGTCGTACCCACCCTCGGCCAGCCGGACGGCGCAGCTCAGCCCGATCACGCCCGCACCCACCACGATCACGCGCATTCACACATTGTGACGCGTGCGTCAATCCAGGTCGACTGCCAGCGAGTAGAAGCGGGTGATCTGGGTGGCGCCGTTGTTGTCGTCCGACAGCAGATACAGCTGCCGCCGGCCACCGGGCAGGTAACCGCCGAGGGCGAGGGCCTCCACGTTGTCCAGCAGCGGGTTCGGCTGCGGCTGCTTGGCGACTGCACCCGACGGCGGGCAGTTGACCAGGTCGAACAGCAGCTTCTTCTGCAGGAACACCTTGTCCGGCGCATCCGCCAGCGAGGCCTGCGCGGTCACGTCCGCGGCGCGACGCAGCGACACGGTGAACACGCGGATCGTGTTGCCCACACCCGGTGTGAAGGTGCGCTCCATCGACACCAGCTCGTCCCGGTCCACCACGGCCAGCTCGACCAGCGACAGACCCGGGTCGGTCTTGTAGGCGTACTGCGCGACCGGCGTGTAATCGTGTCCCGGCAGGCCGGCGTACCGGATGATGCGGTTCCGGCCGGGGCCGTCGGGAGCGAGCGGCCCTTCCATCCCCGCGAACAGCGACAGCCCGTCGCGCGACACCGCGAGCGACTCGAAGGTCGCGTTGGTCGTCGCCTCACCGGCCGGCGCGACCTGGAACCGTGCGGGCACAGGCAGCGAGCCGAGCTGCAGCCCGTCCGACAACCGGAACCGGCGGATCGACGGCTCCCGCTCGGACGTCGCGAGGATCGTCCGCTCACCCCGCTCGACGACCAGTCCTTCGCCGTCGAAGTCGGCACCCGTGTACGGCGTACCGTCCGGCCGCCGCAGGATCGTCATCCCGTCCACGCTGACCGTCGGCTTGCTGCTGATCTTCAGGTCGAAGACGCGCGCCGGCGTGGTCGCGACGTTGTCCACCAACGCCACCGCGCTGTCCCGGCCGGTCACGTTGAGCGCGGACAGTCCGGCGACCGGCTGGCCGTCGAACGTCGTCTTGTCCAGTGCGTCGCTGAACCCGAGGAACCGTGCGTCCGGCGAGCAATCACCACCACCACTGACTGGCGTTGCCGAAGCGGTCAACGTGGTGGTGAGAGCGGTCAGGACAACAGCAGCGGCGAGTGGCTTCTGCCAGCGCATTGACATTCCTCCGGCGAGGTCTGGACGACTGCAACCGATCGAAACCTACCCCGGGCAACACCAGGTGAACATCAGCGCACCAGACAGGGCCGCTTCGGGTCGAAGGACCAGTCCTTGATCAGGTACTGCATCGCGATCGCGTCGTCCCGGGCCCCGAGCCCATGCGAAAGATAGAGCTCGTGCGCGGCCTGCAATGCCTCCCGGTCCAGTACGACGCCGAGTCCAGGAGTCGTCGGTACGGCGATCGCACCGTCGACGATCTGCAGCGGCTCCTTTGTCAACGCCTGACCGTCCTGCCAGATCCAGTGCGTGTCCAACGCGGTGACGTCACCCGGCGCGGCCGCACCGACGTGGGTGAACATCGCCAGCGAGATGTCGAAGTGGTTGTTCGAGTGCGACCCCCAGGTCAGCCCGAAGTCGTTGCACAACTGCGCCACCCGCACCGACCCGGCCATCGTCCAGAAGTGCGGATCTGCCAGCGGGATGTCGACCGCACCGGCCCGGATCGCGTGCGCCAGTTCGCGCCAGTCGGTGGCGATCATGTTGGTCGCCGTACGCAGACCTGTTGCCCGCCGGAACTCCGCCATCGTCTCGCGGCCGGAGAACCCCGGCTCGGCGCCACACGGGTCCTCGACATACGCGAGTACGTCGTCCAGCCCCGAGCACAACGCGATCGCCTCGCGCACCGGCCAGGCGCCGTTCGGATCGACCGTGATCCGCGCCGACGGGAACCGCTTCGCCAACGCGGTCACCGCCTCGATCTCCTCCGCGCCGGCGAACACGCCACCCTTGAGCTTGAAGTCGGCGAACCCGTATCGCTCCTGCGCCGCCTCGGCCAACGCCACCACCGCGTCCGGCGTGACCGCCTCGGCGCGCCGCAACTGCGACCACCGATCACCGAACCCGTCACCGGTCAGATAAGGCAGATCCGTGCGGGCGGGATCACCCACATAGAAGAGATAGCCGAGCACGGGCACGCTCTCTCGCTGCTGCCCGTCGCCCAGGAGCTCAGCAACCGGTACGCCGAGATGCTGCCCGAACAGGTCGAGGAGCGCCGACTCGATCCCGGTCACCGCGTGCACCGTCGTACGCAGGTCAAAGGTCTGCAGACCACGGCCGCCGGAGTCGCGGTCGGCGAACGTCTGGGACACCGTCCGCAGGAGCTGGCGATAGCGCGAGATCTCCTTGCCCACCAGGAACTCCGCGGCCTCGGAGATCGTCGACGCGATCTTCCCGCCACCGGGGACCTCACCGACCCCGGTGTTGCCGGAGCTGTCGGTCAGGATGACCACGTTGCGGGTGAAGAACGGTCCGTGCGCGCCACTCAGATTGAGCAACATGCTGTCGTACCCGGCAACGGGGACGACCTCGACGGACGCGATCGTGGGTGTCACTTGATCTTGCCGATCAGGTCGGTGAGTTGGGCGAGTTCTTCGTCGGTGAGGTTCTGCAGGGGTGGGCGGACCGGGCCGGCGGAGCGGCCGATCGCGGTGACGCCGGCCTTGACGATCGAGACGGCGTACCCCTTCGTCCGGTCTCGGATGTCCAGGTACGGAAGGATGAACTCGTTGAGCTTGCGGTAGACGGTCTCGCGGTCCTGGGCCAGCACGTCGGCGTAGAAACCGAGGGCGAACTCAGGCACGAAGTTGAAGATCGCCGAGGAGTAGGTGCTGACGCCGAGCTGGAGCAGCGGCAACGCGAAGGTCTCCGCGGTCGGCAGGCCGCCGATGTACGTGAGCCGGTCGCCGACCCGGGCGTAGGTGCGGGTCATCAGCTCGATGTTCCCGACACCGTCCTTGAGGCAGACCAGGTTCTCGTTGCGGTCCGCGAGCTCGGCGACGGAGAAGTCGTTGAGGATCGCGTTGGCCCGGCTGTAGACGGTGACGCCGAGCGACGTACTGCGGCAGACGGCGGACACGTGCTCGATCAAACCACGCTGACCCGCTTCGGTCAGGTACGGCGGAAGCAGCAGGACACCGTCCGCACCCGCGGCGTCGGCGGCCTGGGCCTGGGCGATCGCGGTCGCCGTACCGCCCGTGGCCGGGGCGATGACCGGGAGCTTGCCGTTGACCTCGGACACCGCCGCGCGGACGACGGTGTCGATCTCGGCCGGGGTGAGTGAGAAGCCCTCCCCGGTGCCGCCGGCCGCGAACAGGCCGGCCACGTCGTACTGGCTCAGCCAGGCCAGGTGCTCGCGGTACCCGGTCTCGTTGAAGCTCAGGTCGTCGTTGAAGTGCGTGACCGGGAAGGAGAGGAGCCCGGTCTTGAGCTGAGCGGCCAGTTCGCTGGGGGAGTAGTGGGTCACGCGGTCAGGCTAAGAACCCGTTCAGATGCCTGTCCAAGATCATTTTTGGATCTATTGATGCTCTGGGAGCATCGTGAGCACGCGGTGCAGGACCGGGTTGGTCGAGGCGCGGTTCCAGATCGCGTGCAGTTCGACCGGCTCTCCGGGTACGCCGACCTCGCAGAACGTGACCCCCTCGACGCCGAGGCTGCGGGCCGAGGCGGGCACCAGAGCGACCCCGCGGCCGGCCGCGACCAGCAGGATCACGGTCAGGATCTGCTGCACCCGCTGCTCGATCCGGGGATGGGCGTCGGCCAGGAACCGGACTGTCAGTTCGTGGAAGTAGCGGGCCTGGGTCGGCGAGTAGCTGATCACCTGTTCGCCGGCGAAGTCGGCCGGGGTCAGCGGCCGGCCGAGCAGGGCGAGCCGATGATTGCCCGGGACAACGGCACACAGCGGCTCGCGGAACACGACCCGCGAGTCGAGCACCTGCGCGTCGAACGGCGGCCGGCCGAGCCCGAGGTCCAGTTCACCGCGGAGCAGGCCGTCGATCTGCGCCGGGGTGACGCGCTCGTGCAGGATCACGTCCACGTCCGGCAGTTCCTCGGACATCCGGCGAAGGAACGGGCCGAGGGTCCTGATCGCGGAGGTCGCGGTGAACCCGAGGCGCAGTGTCCCGGCCGCGCCCTGGTCGACCCGGCGGGCCAGATCACCGGCGGTCTCGACCAGCGCCAGCACCCGGCGCGCCTCGGTCAGGAAGGCCCGGCCGGCCTCGGTCAGCACCACGCGACGGTTGTCGCGTTCGAGCAGCTGGACCCCGACCGCACGCTCCAGCTTCTGCACCTGCCGGCTCAGCGGGGGCTGGGTCATGTTGAGCCGCTCGGCGGCTCGGCCGAAGTGCAACTCCTCGGCGACCGCCACGAAGGCGCTCAACTGGTCGAGCGAGAACATGATTCCCGAAAGGTATCACTCGATGCCTTATCGGCCTTGGACACGCATTATCGGGCCTCCCTACGCTCACGGCAATCGGCCCGCCCAAACACTCCCCGCGAAGGAGGAGGATCTCCGATGATGTCCACCCAGCTGAGCCGCCGCGCCCTGGTGAGCGCGGCCGCCGGCCTGACTGCTTCCGTCGTACTGACCGCTTGTGGAGGAGTGAAGACGACCTCCACCGGCGGTGCGGGCGACTATCCGACCGGGAACATCCAGATGAGCGTCGGCGCCTCGCCCGGCGGCAGCACCGACCTGATCACCCGGGCCATCGCGGAGGGACTCAGCAAGGAGCTGGGTGTCTCGGTGCCGGTGGTGAACAAGCCCGGTGCGAACGGCGCGCTGAACGCCAAGGAACTGCAGTCGGCCAAGCCGGACGGGTACAAGATCGCCGTCCAGAACGCGTCGCTGTTCACCATCACCCCGCTCGCGGTGTCCGCGAACGAGGCGGTCAAACTCGACGACTTCGACCTGATCGGCGGCATCTCCCAGGACGACTACCTCCTGATCGCGCCGCTCAGCTCGGGCTACAAGTCCATCGCCGACCTGAAGAAGACCGGCAAGAACATCAAGTACGGCACCACCGGTGTCGGCACCGGCGCGCAGCTTGCGTCCACGCTGGCCTTCAAGCAGGCCGGCATCCCGGCCACCGACGTACCGTTCGACGGCGGTGCCCCGGCGCTGACCGCGCTGCTCGGCAGTCAGGTCGACGTGGCAACGATCCAGGTCGGCGACAGCATCGAGCAGATCAGGGCGAAGAAGGTCGTCCCGCTGGCGGTGTTCTCGCCCGAGCGGATCAAGTTCCTGCCCGAGGTCCCGACCGCGAAGGAACAGGGGTACGACGTCGTCGTGTCGCAGTACCGGTTCCTGACCGCGCCGAAAGGTACGCCGGACGACGTGAAGACGAAGCTGGCCGAGGCGGCCAAGAAGGTCTACGCGACCGACACGTACAAGAAGTTCAACGACGGGCATTGCCTGACGCCGATCGAGGTCACGCCGGACGAGGTGCGCAAGATCCTCGACGAGTACGCGACGAAGTACAAGGCACAGCTCGACCAGTACGGCATCTCGCTGGCGGGCAAGAAGTAGATGTCCGAAGTCTTCGACGAGGAGGCGCTGAAGGCGGAACTGGCTGAGGACCGTCCGCCGCCCGCCGGGCCGTGGTCCCAACTGGGTGCGGCAGTCGTCACCGGGCTGATCGGTCTGGCGGGCTTGATCGGTTCTTTGAAGCTCGGGCTCGGGCAGCTCACTCAACCCGGGCCGGGCCTGTGGCCGTTCGTGGTCAGCGTCGTCATCACCGTGTTGTCGGTGGTGCTGGCGCTGACCGGGCGGCAGGGGACCGACACCGAGAAGTTCTCCCGGGCCAGCGTGAGTACGGCGATCGCCGTACTCACGCTGGTGCTGCTCGCCTTCGCTCTCCCGCTGATCGGGTTCGAGATCCCGTCGCTGCTGCTGACGTTCGTGTGGCTGCGGTTCCTCGGCAAGGAGTCGTGGGGGTTGTCGATCATCATCAGCGTCTGCACGGTGGCCGCGTTCTATGTGTTGTTCGTGCTGCTGTTGCAGATTCCGTTGCCAAGGCTGATCTGATGGACTTCTTCAATCCAGTGGTCGACGGCTTCGGCGTCGTACTCCAGCCGGCGAACCTGCTCTACTGCCTGGCCGGTGTGGTCATCGGCATGCTGATCGGCGTGCTGCCCGGTCTCGGCCCGGCCGCCACCATCGCCATCCTGCTGCCGATCACGTACGGCGTCGAGCCGGTCTCCGCGATCATCATGCTGGCCGGCATCTTCTACGGCGCCCAGTACGGCGGCACGATCACGTCCGTCCTGCTTCGCCTACCCGGTGAAGCCTCCTCCGTGGTCACGGTCTTCGACGGTTTCGCCCTGGCCAAACAAGGCAAGGCCGGTACGGCGCTCGGCATCGCGGCGATCGGGTCGTTCATCGGCGGCACGGTCTCGATCATCGGGCTCACGCTGCTGGCGCCGTTGGTGGCCGAGGTGGCGCTCGACTTCGGTCCACCGGAGTACGCCGCGCTGTCGCTGTTCGGCGTACTGCTGGTGGCTACCGTGGGCAACGGCGGCCGGCTGAAGTCGGTCATCGCGGCCGGGCTCGGGTTGCTGCTGGCAACGGTCGGGCGGGACACGTTCACCGGCGCCAGCCGGTTCACCTTCGACAGCCTGAACCTTGCTGACGGCATCGACTTCGTGCCGATCGCGATGGGGCTGTTCGGACTCGGCGAGATCCTCTACAACCTGGAGGAGCGGCACCACAAGGTGCAGGCGCCGGCCAAGGTCGCGAACGTGTGGCCGTCGCGTCAGGATCTGCGTCAGTCGCGAGGTGCGATCGGTCGCGGTTCGGTGATCGGGTTCGTTCTCGGCGTGCTGCCGGGTGGTGGCGCCACGCTCTCGTCGCTGGTCGCCTACGCGGTGGAGAAGCGGCGGGCCAAGCAGCCGGAACGGTTCGGTCGCGGCGCGATCGAGGGTGTCGCGGCGCCGGAGACGGCGAACAACGCGGCGGCCACCTCGTCGTTCATCCCGTTGCTGACGTTGGGTATCCCGGCCAACGCGACGATGGCGCTGATGTTCGGCGCGCTGCTGATCCAGGGCATCCCGCCGGGACCGCAGTTGGTGTCGGAGCACCCGGACCTGTTCTGGGGCGTGGTCAACTCGATGTACATCGGCAACATCCTGTTGCTGATCATGAGCATCCCGATGGTCGGGCTGTTCGTCCGGATCCTGCGGGTGCGGCCGGCGATCCTGGCGCCGATCACGGTGCTGATCACGCTGCTGGGTGTGTACACGGTGGCCAACCAGGTGTTCGACGTCTTCCTCGTGATCGTCTTCGGTGTGGTCGGCTACCTGATGAAGAAGTTCGGGTTCGAGCCCGGGCCGCTGGTGCTGGCGTTCGTACTCGGCAGCGTGATGGAGATCGCGGTCCGGCAGTCGTTGCTGATCTTCGGCGGCAACCCGGCCGGGTTCTTCACCCGGCCGATCTCGGGGACGGTGCTCGTGGCGCTGATCGTCGTACTCGCGCTGCCGGCCGTGCGGTACGTCGTACGCAAGAAGTCGCGGGACAAGGAGCTGGTGTGAGCAAGGTTTCCCGGGTTGAGATCACGCCGGTCGCGTTCGCCGACCCGCCGCTGCTCAACGTGGTCGGGGTGCACGAGCCGTTCGCGTTGCGCGCGATTCTGCAGGTCCACACCGACAGCGGGAGCGTCGGGCTGGGGGAGACGTACGCCGATGACGCTCATCTGGTCCGGCTCCGTGCGGTGGCCGACGTACTGCCGGGGCTGGACATCTTCGACGTCAACGGGTTGCGGCGGCTGGTGGTCGACGTACTGACGGCCGGCGAGGGTGCTGCTCAGGTCGGCGGAATGCTCAACCTGCAGGACCCGGCGGATGTCGTGCTGTCGCCGTTCGAGGTCGCGCTGCTGGATCTGCAGGGCAAGGAGGTGGGGCGGCCGGTCGTCGACCTGCTGGGTGGCGCGGTGCGGGAGTCGGTGCCGTTCAGTGCGTACCTGTTCTACAAGTGGGCCGCGCATCCGGGTGGTGAGCCGGACTCCTGGGGTGCGGCTCTTGATCCAGCTGGAATCGTTGATCAAGCACGATCAATGGTTGATCACTATGGATTCACAGCGATCAAGTTGAAGGGCGGGGTGTTCGAGCCGTCGCAGGAGGTCGAGGCGGTGCGCGCGCTGGCGGCGGCGTTCCCGGAACACAAGCTGCGGATCGATCCGAACTGTGCCTGGACGGTCGAGACCTCGGTGCGGGTGGCGAAAGAGCTCGCCGGCGTGATCGAGTACCTGGAGGATCCGACCGAGACGATCGACGGGATGGCCGCGGTTGCCGCGCAGATCGACATCCCGCTGGCGACCAACATGTGTGTGATCGCGTTCGCGCATCTGAAGCCGTCGGTGCTGGCGGACGCCGTGCAGGTGGTGCTGTCGGATCACCACTACTGGGGTGGGTTGCGGCGGTCGCAGTTGCTGGCCGGGATCTGCGACACGTTCGGGATGGGGCTGTCGATGCACAGCAACTCGCATCTCGGGATCAGCCTGGCCGCGATGACGCACCTGGCCGCGGCCACGCCGAATCTCACCTACGCCTGCGACACGCACTACCCATGGAAGACCGAGGACTTGATCAAGCCGGGTGTCCTCTCCTTCGTCGACGGCAGCGTACGAGTGCCGGACGGACCCGGCCTGGGCGTCGAGCTGGACCTCGACGAGCTCGGCCGGCTGCACGAGCAATACCTGTCGGCCGGCATCCGCAAGCGCGACGACACGTCGTACATGCGAACCGTGGAGCCGGACTTCACCCCGAACACGGCTCGGTGGTAGCGCGCCGCTTCCCGGCCGCCTTCATCGAGTGGAAGGAGACGGTTGCCGGTGAGCGCTCTCCAACACCACGGTCCACACACTCGATCACCCGAGTGCACGGTGGCTTCGGTGGCGCGTGTGCGGGTGCACGTTGGCTTCGGTGGCGGGCGGGCGCGGGGTTATTGCTGGAGGCGGTGCCGGGTGTTCGACAGGTGCACCCGGGCCGCAGCCCGGGCGGCCTCGGGGTCGGAGCGGGCGATCGCGGCGTAGATGTTCTCGTGCTCGAGCGCGACCCGGTTGAGGTGGGCGGCGTCCGACATCTCGTAGGCCGGGTCCAGGCGGGTGCGCGGCAGCATGATCATCATCGGGCCGAGTGAGCCGATCAGCTCGCGGTAGAAGCGGTTCCCGGCCGCCGCCGCGACCTTGAGATGGAACGCGAAGTCCGCCTCGACCGACCGGCTCGGATCGTCACCGATCCGCCGGAAGTCGGCCAGCGCTCGCTCGATCGCCTTCAGTTGATGATCGGTACGGCGCCCCGCCGCCAGCCCGGCCGCCTCGCTCTCCACCCCGATCCGGAAGTCGAGTAACTCCAGCACATCCCGATGCGACCGCACCTCCCGGAGCCCGGAGGGCCGTTCCGGGACCTCCAGCACAAACGATCCACGCCCCTGGAAGGTCTCCACCAGCCCAGCCGCCTGCAACCGCGACACCGCCTCCCGCACCACCGTCCGACTCACTCCGAACTCCTCCACCAACGAGCTCTCCGCCGGCAACTTCTCCCCAGGAGAAATCGCCCCACTGAGAATCCGCTCCTTCAACCGCTCCACCAACTCATGCGCCAGCCCCCGCCCGCTGCCACGGTCCAGATCGCGCGCGCGATCTGTGGTGGGGGTGGTGGCGGTGGGCTTCCCCACTTGCGCGTGGAGCGGGCGCTTCTCCGCGCTCATGGGGTGCCGAACTCGCACGCGTCTACCGTCCAGGCGGCGCACTGGTCGGAGGCGGTGAAGCCGAGGCCGGGGCGGTCGGGGACGAGCATGCGGCCGTCCAGGGTTTCCAAGCGCTCGTTGAACAGGGGGTTGAGCCATTCGAAGTGCTCGACCCACGGCTCGCGAGGGTACGCCGCCGCCAGGTGGAGGTGGATCTCCATGGCGAAGTGGGGCGCGAGTTGGAGGCCGTTGTGGTCGGCCAGGGCGGCCAGCCGGAGGAACGGGGTGATGCCGCCGATCCGGGGTGCGTCCGGCTGGATGATGTCGGCGGCCCGAGCGTCGATCAGGCGGACGTGTTCGGTGACGCTGGACAGCATCTCGCCGGTCGCGATCGGGGTGTCGAGTGCGGCCGCCAGTTGCGCATGTCCCTCGGCGTCGTACGCGTCGAGCGGTTCCTCGATCCAGACCAGGCCGAACTCCTCCAGCACCCGCCCGATCCGCAGTGCCGTCGGCCGGTCCCACTGCTGGTTGGCGTCGACCATCAGCGGTACGTCGTCGCCCAGGTGCTCGCGGACGGCGCGGACCCGCTCGAGGTCGATCCGGGTGTCCGGCTGGCCGACCTTGATCTTGATCCCGCCGATCCCGTCCGCCAGCGACTTGGACGCGCGTTCCTTGACCTCCTCGATCGGCGCGTGCAGGAACCCGCCCGAGGTGTTGTACGCCCGGACCGAGTCGCGATGCGCCCCGAGCAGTTTGGCCAGCGGCAGTTGGGCCCGCTTCGCCTTCAGGTCCCACAACGCGATGTCGATCGCCGCGATCGCCTGCGTCGCCACCCCGGACCGGCCGACCGACGCGCCGGCCCAGAGCAGCTTGTCGTACACCTTCGCGATGTCCGACGGATCCTCACCGATCAACCCGGCCGCGACCTCCTTCGCGTGGGCGTACTGCGCCGGCCCACCGGCCCGCTTGGAGTAGCTGAACCCGATCCCGCGCTGGTCCTGCTCGGTCGCGATCTCGGCGAACAGGAAGACGATCTCGGTCATCGGTTTCTGCCGGCCGGTCAGCACCTTGGCATCGCTGACCGGCCGGTCGAGCGGGAGGACGACGGACGAGAGACGGACGTGGCGGATCTGATCACTCGGCATCCAGTCATCATACAAGTCATCAACCTGTCTGACGACTAGACGAGGATCAGCCGAACAGCTTCCGCCACCCCCGCTTCGTCCACTTCCAGGACCACCGGGCCACGTTGCGGTGCTGCTTGTAGAACCACTTGTGGAACCCGACGTAGCCCCGTTTGTAGCCGTTCCACAGCCACTTCGCCTTCTTCGCGGCCGCCTTGCCGAACCGCTTGAGCGGCCCGACCCAGAAGAGCAGGTCCGACTTCCACTTCTTCTTCTTTTTCTTGGCCTTCTTGCCGTCGAGGTCGAAGGTGTCGACCGGATCGGCGCAGGTGTACTCGTAGGCGTTGCAGCTACCGCCGTACACCGGATCGGTCTGCAGGAACCGACCGGTCACCGGGCTGTACAGCCGCACTCCCATCAACACCAGACCACCCGGACTGTCCGCGGCGCGCTGCTCACCACCGAGCCACCCGTACCGCTGCTTCCCGACCGCCTCCGGATCCCGCGAGACGCCGTACTCATCGGCCTCGCTCGTCGTGGACAGCCAAGTGTCCCCAGCGTGGATGGTGGCAACGACGTCCCCACTCAGGTCGGTGACCAGCCACTCCGGCACACCGCTGTCACTGTTGACGACTGCGGTCAACCCTGCGAGCCCGGCGACGTACCGAGTGAACCGGTCCGTTCCTTCCTGCGTCCAGACCGGCTTGTCGTCGTCGCTGTCGTAGTGCTGGGTCTTCTGCTCGACCACACCGGTCGCGTTGTCGGTCCACGAGCGGATCCGATCACCTGCGACGTCGATGGTGTAGTCGGTGGTGCGTCCGCCTTGCGTGATCGTGTCGACGAGGTCGTTCGCGTGGTAGCCGATTGTCGCGGCTCCAGCAGCGGGTACGCCGGTGTCGACGGCCGGAACGGTGGTAGTCCGTCCCAGCGCGTCGTACGCGTAGCCGGCTGACGTCACGCGGTCAGCGGCGTCGTACGTCCAGCCACGAGTAGAGGCAGCGGTGCCCGACTGGCATGAGCCATCCGCTGCCGGTGCGTACTGCGAGCTCGTCAGACGGTCGGCGGCGACGTTGAAGCCGTAGGTGCGAGTCGTGCACTGTTCACCCACGGTGTCTTCCACCGCGGTGACCCGACCAGCCTTGTCGTGCGTGTAGCTCTGGCTGGACAGCGTCGACACCCGCTTCGCTGTCTGACCATGCGGTGTGCGGGTGAGCGACTCCCGGAACAGCACGCAGTCCGCTGCTGCGCACCCCGGCTTGCTATAGGTGAGACCGGCTTCGTTCCCGCTTTCGTCGTACGACGTCTCGACCTTCACACCGTTCGGCCACGTCTCGCTCGTCAGTCGGCCGTCCGCGTCGTAGCTACCCGAGTAGGTGCCCGCATCGCCATCGTCGACCGCAGTGAGCAGACCACGTGCGTCGTACGAGTAGGTGCGCGTGGTCTTGCCGTCGAAGCTGGTAGCCACCCGACCGAGCAGGTCATATCCGGTCGTCGAGACGTTGCCGTCAGCATCCTTGTATGACGTGAGCTGTCCGAGCGTGTCGTAGCCGCGCACGACCTCCGCCGTGACCGTGCCACCCACGACAGACTGGCTGCGCAGTAGGTCACCCGTCACCGCGTCGTACACGTTGCGCTGGATCGGCACGGCCGTTCCGATGGTTGCCGACACGGCCGTCTCCAAGACCCGCCCGGCGGCGTCGTACGACGTGGTCGTCGTCCGCAGCGTGCCCGCACTGGTCTTCTCGGTCTTCACCCGCGGCTGGTGATAGACGTCGTATGTCGTCACTGTCACGGGCAACTCTGGACCGCTGGTCGGCTGACCACCCGGCTGCACTCGGCAGGGCAGGTTGGCCCACTCCGGTCGCAGGTCGCACTCCGGATAGCCAGAGCCGCTTGTGGCCCGGTAGTAGATCGTCTTGCGGGTGGCAGGCGTGTTAGTCGTCGTACCGCCTGCGGCCTGGGTTGTGGACGTCACGAGCCCGGTGACCGGGTCCAGGGTGTTGCGGACGGTCTGGCTGAGTCCTCCGGGGTCTGTGGTCGTGACAGTCGGTTCACGGAGCGACCAGTTGTAGCCGGTCGTGGTGACCCGGCGGTCTGCCTCGATCGCGGTGCCGTTCGTCCCCCAGTGCCGGACCAGGGTCTCCTCGGTCGTGACCAAGTCGTACGGCCCGCCGGTGGCCGGAGCGCCCTGGTCGTAGGTGCTGCGCACAACCTGCCGGCCACGCGTCAGGGTGCCGTCGGCAAGTTGTACGTCGGTCTCGGGCTCAGCTGTGGTCTCGAGGCGCAGCCCGTCCAGCGAGTAGGTGTTCAGCGTCGACCTCGCCAACGCCACCACTGCGCTGTCACTGTCGTTCAGCGCAAGCGCTCGGTTCTCTGCTGTCAGTGAGCGGATCACGTTGCCGAACCCGTCGTACCAGTTGGTGCTGATGGTGCCGCCAGGCTTGGCCTCGTTGACCAATCGGCCGTTGGCGTCCAGGTAGCTCACCGTGGTCCGGCCCCAACCGCCAGGAGCTTCGTCGGCCGGAGAGATCGCAGTGGCGTCCGTGGGTGCCTCGAGCTGTCCCCAGCGCTTGGTCTGCTCAGGTGACAGGTCGTGCGGTGCACCTGCGCCGGACAGCGGCACCTTGTAGCCAACTGTCGTCGTAGCAGTCGACCGAGTGACCTTGTGCAGCCGTCCGGCGCCTACGTCACCGCCCACCGTCGTGTAGCTGAACTGCCACGGCTCCTGACCGGCAGGCTTGACCGAAGCCAGCACCCCGTCGGCCTGGTAGGTGTAGGTCTCCTTGCCTGCCGACCCCACCCGCGGATCCCACTGACCACGAAGCCGTCCGGTGCTGTCGTACTCATACGCAGCCATCGGCACAGTACGCATCGCAGCGGTGTCAGGATCCCAAGCAGTAAAGGAGATCTGCCGAACCCGCCCGGCGTAGTCACCAAGGGTCGACCCGGTCGCAGTGGTTGCGGTCGCGTACGTGAAGCTCAATGCCCGGCACCCGCGCGAGAGAGTGGTGCAGTTGACACCGTCCGGCACCGGCGCCAGCATCTGCGTCGGCCGGACGACCTCGGTGCCCCCGACAACGACCTTCTCCCACACATAGGTCGTCGTCTGATTGCTCCCGGGCTGTGTGGTCGCCGTTGGGTAGTAGGTACCAGCCGCAGAACCAGTCACCCGCGAGAACGTCACCGACGTGCCATCGTGATCGGACAGCTTGTAGGAGTCGGTCGCGCTGGCGTAGGTCAGCCGAAGGAACTCCTGCCCGACCTCTGGATCGAAGTCGGTGCCGTTGCGAGCGGTGAAGCCCACAGTGTCCCCGTCAGGCAGCCCCACCTGCACCAGCGACCCAAACACTCCCAGCGAGGTGTACGGCGTCTCCGCCTCGTCAACCAGCGCACCAGAGATCCAGCCCGGACCGAACATGCCGGACTGGTCGGTCTGACCGGCCCGGCGGGTGTTGTACGTCCGGCTGACCGTCAGATCGCTGCCATAGGCATCAACCGTGACATCCGCGTCAGACATGGTGAAGTTGCCCGTCAGCAGGTTGACCTCACCAGGCCCGACCACACTGGCAGCAGCACCCGCCAGATTGCGGTCGAACGTCAACTTCACCACGCCCGAGGAGGCCGCCGTACCGCCGGTGAAGGAGCCGCGAAGCTGCACGGGTCCATCCCGGGGAATCGACTGCGCATCGGCGGCGGCCAGGGTCGCCTCGAGGTTCCAGTTGAGCTTCGGGAACTCACCACCACCGGAAGTCGACAGCGGCCAGCTGACAGCGCCACCACCGGCAGCCACCGTCACGTGAGCCGCAGGGACGGTCGTCCACGCGTCGGTGTCGCCGCGACGCCACTGGTAGGTCACCCCGGTCGCTGTAGACCGACCGACGCCGACGATCGAGGTCTTCGCCGCACTCACATCACCGTTCCTCGGCGCGATCACGGCCCCGCCACCGACGGAGAAGTTGTACGACGTCAGCGGCGACCGATTGCCCGCACGGTCACGCGTCCGTACCCACAACGTGTGCGGCCCATCCGCGGTCGGCGTGATCGACACCGAGGCGGTTGCACCACCGTTGACGACCTGATCAGGTGGATTACTGTCCACGCCGTACTCGTAGGCGACGACGTCGGACACCCCCGATGCGCCGAAGCTGAACGTCCCGGCGATCCCCGATCCGCCCGACCACTGTCCCGCCGGGTAGGTCGTCGAGGACACCGTCGGAGCCGATGACGGCGCGACGGTGTCGACGGTGAACTCGCACCACGGCGACCAGTCGCCGGCCGTCGTACCGTCTGATCCTTGCGCTCGCCAGGCGTAGCTGCCGCCTTCGGTCAATGGCCCGACAGTTGCCGCGAGCCACGAACCGGACGCGCCCGGACCAGCGGTCGCAGTGCTGCTGGTTCCGCCGACAGGCTTCCATTCGAACGTCGCGGACACCTGAGCGCCGACGCCGTCGCTGATCTGCGCGCGCAACTGTGGATTGAGGCTGCGGATGTACGGGCGGTCGGCGCCGGTCGCACACACGGTCTCGGGTGCGGTCGCCTGCGCGTTCACGGCCGTCTTGGTCTGGTAGACGATCGTGACCGACGGCGGGTTGGACGCGGCCTCGCGGGAGTTGAACCGCTTCCAGCCGTAGCTGTCGGTCTCGTTCGCGGCCAGCACACCGATGGTCGTCTTCGACAGCCGGTTCGCCGCCGTGTGCTGGAAGGCGGCAGTCACCGGGATCGTCACCCAGCCGTCGCCGCACGAGCTGGAGAACCCCTTGGTCTGCGTCGACGTACCGACCTTCTCGATCCAGGTCGGCTGGTTCGACCACCGGACGGTGTTGGTCACGTCGGGCGTGCGCCAGGCCTGCCACTCCTTCGCCGTACAGGAGAAGGAATGGTGTTCCCACAGGTTCAGGGTGGCGGACTGGATCTGCTTGTCCCACAGCCATTCCTGGTTGTCGAACCGCAGGTACGACCTTGCCTTGGTGGAGCCGCCGTCGTACGTGCCGATCTTCAGTTCGGTCGTCGTCGACTGGTCGCTCGTGAAGGTGTTCTGCACGAAGGTGTCGAAGTTCGCACCCAGGGTCTGCGTGGTGACGTTGGCGGCCGGCACTGCGTCGGCCTCGGCTGCTGGCGCGGCTTTGGCCGGCAGCGTGTCGAGTACGGCGGCGGTCAGGGCCAGACCGGCGATGATGCCGATCCAGCGGGCCGATCGTCGAGTCGGATACGGCCGCGAGAAACAGGTCCGGGGATACGGCATGGGCTGACCTCTCTGGGGCGGGGCGGTCGGCTCCAGGGTGGGATGCCGCGACCTCGCCCGGACAGGTCAGAAGTGGACAGTTTCCGGTACTGGCCAACGCGCGTTTGATCCTGCGTTAACAGCGCGGATCCACACCGGAAACAACCACCGGAAAGGCTGCAGCCCATGGCCGCCGAAGAGTTCACTATGGAGAGCCTGTTCCGCTCCCTCGACACCGACCGGACGAATGTGGTCTGGAAGTGGAAGCTGCTCGAGGAGCTGAAGGAGTCCGGGCTCGCGAATGACGATCCACGGGTCGAGCGCGCCGTCAGCGAGGCACTGAGCGCCGGTCGCCCCTTCGAGCCGGGACAGCCCGAATGGCTGGAGTGGGAGCAGTTCGCGAGCGTCGCCCAGGAGCCCGTGATCGCGAAGGCGCTGCAAGGCCGGCTGGTGCTGCCGCACTCGGAGTTCGCGGAACTCAGCCAGGGCATCACGCAGATCTACGGAGATCTGCTGGACAACCGGGACGGCCAGGTCGCCCAGTACATCCCGACCCTTCGGGACGCCGACCCGGACAAGTTCGGGATCGCGATCTGCACGGCGGACGGCCAGGTGTTCCAGATCGGCGACACCGACGTCGGGTTCAGCATCCAGTCGACCTCGAAGGCGTTCAGTTACGCCATGGCGCTGACGCAGCACGGCCCCGAGGGCGTGCACCAGTGGGTGGGCCAGGAGCAGAGTGGCGGGACTTTCAACGACTACAAGCTGTCCCTGGGCGCGGGCCGCAAGCCGCACAACCCGATGATCAACGCCGGGGCGATTGCGACCCTCGCACTGGTCGATCCCCTGAGCGAGGTGAACCAGCGGTTCGAGGGGGTCAAGAAGACCTTCGCCCAGATGATGGGCAAACCACCGGGCTTCGACAACCAGACGTTCCTGGCCGAGCGGGACACCGGGCACGGGAACCGCGCGCTGGCCAGCCTGATGGCCGCCGAGGACATGCTGATGGTGGACCCGAAGGACCCTGACGGCCCCCGGAAGGCGGCCGACTTCTACTTCCAGATCTGTTCGCTCGAGGTGGACGCACAGCGTCTGGCGGCGGCGGGTGCCACCCTGGCGAACGGTGGTGTCGCGCCGTACTCGGGTGAGCGGGTGTTCTCCGCGGACACCGTCGGGCGGGTGCTGTCCGTGATGCAGCACAGCGGCATGTACAACGACTCAGGCCAGTTCGCCGATCAGGTCGGCCTGCCGTCCAAGAGTGGCGTCTCGGGCAACGTGATGATGGTGGTGCCGGAGAAGCGGCTCGCTGTCGTGGTGTTCTCGCCACGGTTGGACGAGGCGGGCAACTCCGTGCGGGGCGTCGAGGTCTGCCGCCGGCTGGTCCACGACTTCGACCTGCACCCCTACCGGCGGCAGGGCGCCGAGCGCGGGCGGGAGGCCGGTGCCACGTGGTCCGGCCCGCAGGCAGGGCCGGCACCCTTCGAGCGCCGGTCCGACCCGGCGTACCTCGCCTTCGGCGGAGTACCGGCGCCGAAGTCTCGTGCTGCCCAGAGCGCAGGTTCCCCGAGCACTGCGACACCGGCGGCCTCGGAGCCGAAGGGCACCGGCCGGCACCGCAAGGTCAACGAGATCGGATAGCCGGACCGCCAGGCCATCACAACGCAGCAGCCCCCGCCACGGTGAGCGTGGCGGGGGCTGCTGCGTTGCGATTGTGATGGCTTGGCGGTCCGGACCTACTCGACCGTGACCGACTTGGCCAGGTTGCGGGGCTTGTCGACGTCGTGGCCGAGGGCAACGGCTGCGTAGTACGCGATGATCTGCAGCGGGATGGTGAGCAGGATCGGGTCGAGCTCCGGCTCGTTCTTCGGTACGACGATCTTCGCCGCCACCCCGTCCGGCACCTCAACCCCCGGGTGCGTCACGACGTACAGCGGACCGGAGCGGGCCCCGATCTCGTGCAGCGCTCCGATGTTGCGGTCGAGCAGCTCGTCCTGCGGCACGATCGCGACACTCGGCACGTCCGGCGAGATCAGCGCCAGCGGGCCGTGCTTCAGTTCCGACGTCTGGTACGCCTCGGCGTGCCGGTAGGAGATCTCCTTCAGCTTCTGCGCACCCTCGCGAGCGACCGGGTAGCCGCGGGTCCGGCCGACGAAGAACAGGCTCTCGTGCTGGGCCAGCTTGCCGGCGATCTTGGCCAGCTCCTCCTCCTGGGCGACGATCTCGGCGATCTGCGCCGGGATCTTCTTCAGGCCCTCGATCAGCCGGCGGCCGTCGGCCGGCGAGACGTCGCGGATCCGGCCGAGGTGGATGCCGAGCATCGCGAACGCGACCGCCATGTTGGTCAGCGCCTTGGTCGAGGCGACCGAGACCTCCGGGCCGGCGTGCAGGTAGACGCCGCCGTCCACCTCGCGGGCGATGCTGGAGCCGACCGCGTTGACCAGGCCGATCACCCGGCCGCCCTTGCGCTTCAGCTCCTGGACCGCGACCAGGGTGTCCAGCGTCTCGCCGGACTGGCTCACCGCGATGTACAGGGTGTCCCGCTCGACCACCGGGTTGCGGTAGCGGAACTCCGAGGCCGGCTCGGCGTCGGCGGGGATCCGGGCCACCTCCTCGATGAACTGCGCGCCCATCTGGCCGGCGTAGTACGCCGAACCGCAGCCGAGGATCTTGACCCGCTTGATCTCCCGGGCCTCCCGCGCGTCCATGTTCAGACCGCCCAGGTGGACGGTGTGGAAACGCTCGTCCAGGCGGCCGCGGATGGCCCGGCCGACGGCGTCCGGCTGCTCGTGGATCTCCTTCATCATGAAGTGCTCGTGCAGGCCGCGCTCGTACTCGTCGGCGGTCCACTCGACCGTGCTCGCGGTCTTGGTGGTGGACCGGGCGTCCTGGGTGAAGGTGCGGTAGCCGTCGGCGCGGACGGTCGCCAGCTCGCCGTCGTCCAAGTACACGACCTGACGGGTGTAGCGGATCAGCGCGGCCGCGTCGGAGGCCACGTGCATCTCGCCGTCGCCGATGCCGAGGATGAGCGGGCTGCCGTTGCGGGCGACCACGATCCGGTCCGGGAACTCCAGGTCGATCACCGCGATGCCGTAGGTGCCCTCGATCCGGCGCAGGCTGGCCAGCACCTTGTCCTCGAGCGTGTCGCCCTCGGCCTGCTCGATCAGGTGCGCGAGCACCTCGGTGTCGGTCTCGGAGCGCAGCTTGACGCCGGCGTCCTCCAGTTGGGCGCGCAGCGCGGCCGCGTTGTCGAAGATGCCGTTGTGGACGACGGCGATCCGCTCGTTGCCGCTGACATGCGGGTGCGCGTTGTCCTTGCTCGGGCCGCCGTGGGTGGCCCACCGGGTGTGGCCGATACCGAGCTTGCCGCCGAACCGCTTCGGCAGCGACGCCTCCAGCTCGCGGACCCGGCCGGCGTCCTTGTGCACCTTCAGCTCACTCGACCCGAGTACGGCGACACCCGCCGAGTCGTAGCCGCGGTACTCCAGCCGCGCCAGTCCGTCCACGAGGATGGGCGCGGCCGGCTTGGTGCCGACGTACCCGACGATTCCGCACATGTGTTCATGCCTTTCGGAGGTTGTCGAAGGAGGGCCCGCCGCTCGGCGGACGCACGTGTCTGTGCCCGTCAGCCGTAGACGATCCGTCGGAGCTGGCGGGCGGAGAGTTCGGGTGAGCGGACCGGCCAGTGCCGGAGCTCGGTGCCGAGCCGGGCGAAGATCTCGTCGTTGCGGGCACCGTAGGTCTGCAGCTCACGGTGCCGGCGCCGGACGTATTCCTCGGTCGTCTCGGTGAAGTAGGCCAGGACGTCGGCGACCACGCGGCGCGCGTCGTCCGGCGGAAGGCCGGTGGTCCGGCTGATCTGTTCGGCGAGTTCGTCCTCTGGTCTCGAAACCGCCGCACTGATCACCCGTCAACTGTGCAGCGTTTCGCGGGTCAAAGCAAAGGATCTGCCCGAAATCGGGCAAATTTCGCTGTTTCGGCAACAGGTGATCACACCGGTACCGGGCGTGGACCTTACTCCTGCCGTCCAGCCCGAGGGAAATCCCTCGCTCGGCGCGCCCGGTCTTGCCGGTGCCGGAGGCCGAGCGTAGGACTGGCACTGTATCGGGACGACCCTCGGGGCTGGGGTTCGGCCGCCCCGGCGATATCCGCTCGACTGGGGAGGGTCCCTGTCATGCACCGATCAACCGTCGTGGTCGCCCTCGCGGCCCTCGCACTGGTCACTGCCGGCGGCGCCACCGCGACCGCTGGGCAGACGGCCACCACACCGCTCCGGGGCGGGTCCATCGCCCTGTCCGGGGCCGACGCCCGCGCCTTCGCCGTACCGTCGGGGATGGTGAAGCTCTGGACGGCCGATCGGGCCGGCGGCGGTACCCAGACCCGCTATCAGCAGATGGTCGGTGCCGCGCAGGTCCTCGGCGGTCAGGTGACCGTCCTGAAGGACAAATCCGGCCGGACCGACGCCGTGATCGGCGCGTACTTCCCAGGCCTGAAGGCCAAGAACAGCGCGACCGTGTCCACCGCGAGCGCCCGCGGCATCGCGGCCAAGCGGGTCGGCACGGCCGGTAAGTGGTCGTCCAGCCTGAAGATCGACCCCAGGGACGGCCGGCTCTTCCACCAGATCGTCAGTCAGCGACCCGATCAGCGCTGGGTGCAGTGGGTCGACGCCTCCTCCGGTGCGGTGAAGAAGCAGTACGACGCTGTCGCGCACGGCGATGGGACCGGTGTGAAGGGCGACACCAAGGTGTTCTCCACGACCCGGATCGGCGGCACGTTCTTCCTGCGCTCGCAAGACAAGCGTCAGGAGACCTACGACGCGGGCAACAAGCAGGTCCTGCCCGGCACGATCATGACCGACGCAGACGACCACTGGAACTTCAACCTGCCGACGTGGCGGTCGCCGAGCCAGGCGCCCGGCGTGGACGCGCACTACTACGCGAACGTCACCGACGACTTCTACGCCGAGGTCTTCGGGCGCAACAGCATCGACGACAACGGCATGACGATCATCTCGACCGTGCACTTCGCCAACCGGTACTGCAACGCGTTCTGGAACGGCGAGCAGATGACGTACGGCGACGGCGACGCCAAGACCTGCCTCCCGCTGTCCGGCGGTCTCGACGTGGTTGGGCACGAGCTCACCCACGGCGTCACCGAGTTCACCTCGAACCTCATCTACGAGGACGAGTCCGGTGCGCTGAACGAGGCCTTCAGCGACATGATGGGCAACACGATCGAGTTCTACGCGGCTCAGCACGGTCTGGACCCGGCCGGGTCACCGGACTGGCTGATCGGCGAGGACGTCATTCTGACACCCGACATCAGGCCGGGCTTCCGGAACATGGGTGACCCGCAGGAGGATGCGGATCCGGACCACTACAGCGAGTTCATCGTCACCGAGGCGGACAACGGCGGCGTGCACTCCAACAGCGGGATCCCGAACCACGCCTACTACCTGGCCGTCAACGGCGGCAAGAACGCGGGCTGCGCCCCCGGTAGCCTCAGCGGTCACACGCACACGCTGGACTGCAACGTGACCGTGCCGGCCATGGGGCTGGCAACCGCGAGGTCGGTGTTCTACCAGGCGTTCACCAGCCTGCCCGAGTTCGCGAACTTCTGCGACGCCCGCAACGCCACCGCAGCGGTCGGCGGTGCGGCCGGTGCGGCTGCCTGGGATGCCGTCGGTGTCCACGCCGGATGTACGCCTGCCACACCGCCTCCGCCACCGTGCGTGGGTGACGAGGACGCGGAGATCCCGTTCGAGTCGCCGCACCCGTACGGCAACAACGGCGACTGCACCTGGACCTACGACAACGGGACCGGCGGATTCGCCTTCCACTTCAGCCTGCTCGACACGGAGAAGAACTTCGACTACGTCATCGTGTACGACGGTGAAGGCAACGAACTGGCCCGCTACACAGGCCTGGACCGCAACGGCGCCACGTCACCGTGCATCAGCACCCCGACCGGCTCCGTCCGCCTCACCACCGACGGATCGGTGGTCGCCCAGGGCTTCACGGTGGACGCGGTGGTCGCCTGCTGACTAGAACAACCGGAGTACGTCGGACTCCATGCCGCGGAGGGCGTCGTAGTCGACGGTCAGGCACTCCAGGCCTCGGTCGGTGGCGAGGACCTTGGCCTGGGGCTTGATCAGCTGAGCGGCGAAGATGCCGCGGACCGGGGCGAGCAGCGGGTCGCGGTTCAGGAGTTCGACGTACCTGGTCAGCTGCTCCACGCCGTCGATCTCGCCGCGGCGCTTGATCTCGACCGCGACATGCGCGCCGTCGGCGTCGCGGCAGAGGAGGTCGACGGGCCCGATCGCGGTCGGGTACTCGCGCCGTACCAGGGTCCAGCCCTCGCCGAAGGTGTGGACGTGCTCGGCGAGCAGTTCCTGCAGGTGTGCCTCGACGCCGTCCTTGATCAGGCCGGGGTCGGTGCCGAGCTCGTACGCCGTGTCGCTGTGCACCTCCTCGAGCGTGATCCGGAGCTCCTCACCGGCTTTGTTGGTGACGCTCCAGACCCCGTCGGACTCGGTCAGCTTGCACGGCGGCGACATCCAGTTGAGCGGTTTGTAGGAGCCGCCGTCGGCGTGGATCAGCACGGAGCCGTCCGCCTTCACCATCAGCAACCGGGGTGCCATCGGCAGATGGGCCGTCAGCCGGCCGGAGTAGTCCACAGAACAGGTAGCAATCACCAAGCGCACGAGACAGCACCGTAGTCCACAACCGCCCCGTGACCTATGCCGCCTGGCCGTCGGTAGTGGCAGGCTGGTCGGCATGATGCCGAAGGTCAGCGAAGAGGCGGTCGCGAAGTACGACGCGGTCGCGGCGGGACTGGAGTCGGCCGGAGCGATCCGGGGCAGCATGTTCGGCATGCCCTGTCTCAAGGTCGGCAAGAAGGTGCTCGCCGGGATGTTCGGCGACGCCATGACGTTCAAGCTCCCGCCCGAGCCCCGGGAGAAGGCGCTCGCGCTGCCCGGTGTCGAGCCGTTCGACCCGGGGATGGGCCGGCCGATGAAGGAGTGGGTGGTGATCCCGCTGGCGCAGTCCGCGGTCTGGCCGGACTATGCCGCCGAGGCACTGGAGTACGTGCGCGGATGAACCTCATGTGCCCCGCGCGGATCCTGCTGTTGCCCGGCGATGTGGTGGAGGCGGTGGTCGAGGATCGGATCGCCCAGGTCTACGCGGGACCGTTCGAGGCGGCGGCCGGGGCGCGGCTGGCGGAGCGGCTCGGCGTGCGGCTGACCGTCGTACCGGAGCTGGTACGGCGTCCCGACGACGAGCTGCAGGCGATCGCGGACCTGCATCGAGGCGAGACCGTGGTCGTGCTCGGGGTGGATCTCGGGCTGCGGCTGCCGGCGATCGTCGAGCACAATGGCGACGGGTGGGCCCGGGTGCCGAGCGACAACGAGGTCACGCTGGCGACGTACGAGCAGGCCGCGGAGCGCTTCCGGGAGTCGATTCCGACCGAGCCCAACGCGCTGCTGATCGACCTGCTCGCCGAAGCCCTCGAGCCCGGTGCACGCGTGCTCGAGCTCGGCAGTGGGACGGGTCGTGACGCGATCGAGCTGGAGCGGCGCGGTTTCGTCGTACGGCGGACCGACGCGACGCAGGCGTTCCTCGAGATGATGCGCGCCGACGGGTACGACGCCGATCGGCTGAACGCGATCACCGACGATTTCGGCGGCCCGTACGACGCGGTGTTCGCCGACGCGGTGTTCCTGCACTTCGACCGGGCCCAACTCGCGGAGGTACTGCGGAAGGCGGCGCGGGCCGCTCCGGTGCTCGCCTTCGCCACCCGGGAGGGCAAGGGGGAGGAGTGGTCCAACCGGAACCTCGACCTGCCGCGGCACTTCGTCATGTGGCAGGAGGAACCGCTGCGCGACCTGCTCACCGCCGTCGGCTGGAAGGTCGAGCAGCTCAGCCGTGGTGAGTCGAAGATCGGGTTCTGGTTCCACGTGCTGGCGAGGCGCGCGTGATGCGGGCGGGGATCGTGCTGCTGACTAGCCGCGATCGAGCGGGTGCGCGACGGGACGACGTACCACGTCCTGCCCGGCGGGAGGCGCACGCTGCTGGACGGGTGGCTGGGGTCGCCGGTGGTGTTCGAGGAGGTGTGAGGTTGGCCTCCCGGGTGACTCAGCTCATGGGCGGACCACTGGGTGGACTGGCATAGTTCGGCCCATGGCTCGGGATTTGAAGACGGTGGGTGTGGTCGGTCTCGGCACGATGGGCGCCGGGATCGCCGAGGTGTTCGCGCGCAACGGGCTGACCGTGGTCGGCGTCGAGCGCGACGAGGCGGCGGCCGAGCGCGGCCGCGGGCACATCCAGCATTCGACCGATCGGGCGGTGAAGCGCGGCAAGCTGTCGGTCGAGGAGCAGCAGGCGCTGTTCGACCGGGTCACCTTCGCCACCTCGATGGACGCTCTCGCCGACTGCGACCTGGTGGTCGAGGCGGTGATCGAGCGGCTCGAGCTGAAGCGGGAGATCTTCGCCGCGCTCGACAAGGTCGTCCGCGAGGACGCCATCCTGGCGACCAATACCTCGAGCCTGTCGGTCACCGAGATCTCGGTCGCCACCGAGCGCCCGCGCCGCGTGGTCGGGATGCACTTCTTCAACCCGGCTCCGGTGCAGGAGTTCGTCGAGGTGATCAAGACCGTCGTCACCGAGCCGCATGTGGTCGAGGAGGTGCAGGAGCTCGCCCGCCGGCTGGACAAGGTCCCGGTGGTCGCGGCCGACCGGGCCGGCTTCATCGCCAACGCGCTGCTGTTCGGTTACCTGAACCACGCGGTCTCGATGGTGGAGTCGCGCTACGCGACCCGTGAGGACGTCGACGCGGCGATGCGGCTCGGCTGCGGCTACCCGATGGGCCCGCTCGCGCTGCTCGACCTGATCGGCCTCGACACGGCGTACGAGATCCTCGACACGATGTACAAGCAGGGCCGCAACCGCCTGCACGCGCCGGCCCCGATCCTGAAGCAGATGGTCACCGCCGGCCTGCTCGGCCGCAAGACCGGCCGCGGCTTCTACACCTACGAGTCCCCGGACTCCCCGGTCGTGGTGGACGACGAGCACACCCCGCAGCCGAACGGGAAGGACACCCCGGTCCGTCCGGTCCGCCAGGTCGGCGTGGTCGGCTCCGGGACGATGGCCGTCGGCATCATCGAGGTCTGCGCGAAGGCCGGGTACGACGTCCTCTACGTTGCCCGCGGCACCGAGAAGGTCGACCGGGTCCGGGCCGCCCTGGAACGCTCGCTGGAGAAGGGCGTCCAGCGCGGCAAGCTCTCGTCGGACGAGCGCGACGCGGCCCTGCGCCGGATCGTCGGTACGGCGAAACTCGACGACCTGGCCACCGTCGACCTGGTCGTGGAGGCCGTGGTCGAGGAGCTGAGCGTCAAGCAGGCCCTGTTCGAGACGTTCGACGAGATCTGCAAGCCGGGCGCGATCCTGGCCACGACCACCTCGTCGCTACCGGTCATCGACCTGGCGATGGCGACCAAGCGGCCCAGCGACGTGGTCGGCCTGCACTTCTTCAACCCGGCGCCGGTGATGAAGCTGGTCGAGGTCGTCAGCACCGTGAGCACGTCCGCCGAGGTGGCCGACACGGTCGCGGCGCTGGCCGTTGCCGCCGGCAAGCACCCGGTGCGGTGCGGCGACCGGGCCGGGTTCATCGTCAACGCGCTGCTGTTCCCGTACCTGAACGACGCGGTCCGGATGCTCGAGGCGCACTACTCGAACGTCGACGACATCGACGCCGCGATGAAGCTCGGCTGCCGCCTCCCGATGGGCCCGTTCGAGCTCCTCGACGTGGTCGGTCTGGACGTCTCGCTGGCCATCCAGCGCACCCTCTACCTGGAGTTCCGCGAGCCCGGCTTCGCCCCGGCCCCGCTCCTCGAGCACCTCGTCACCGCCGGGTACCTCGGCCGCAAGACCGGCCGAGGCTTCCGCGACTACACCTGAGTCGCGGCTACTCTTGGGGCTGGCGGAGCGACGGAGGGAACGAGCATGGCCGACGAGCCGGGCAAGCACATCACCGAGGCACTCGGCGGCCGCCATGTCGCGCCGTTGAGTGACGAGGAGCGGGTGGAGCAGGAGCGCGTCCGCAACCTGATCCAGAGCGTGGCGTCGTGCTACAACTCGCTGGTCAGCCAGGAGTCCGACCCGGCGCGTAAGGCCGAGCTGACGGAGAAGCGCGCGTTCTACCAGGCCGAGTTCCGCCGGCACACCACGATGTCGGCGCAGCAGCGGCGCGACGTGATCCAGACGTACCCGGCGCTGCTGCGCCAGTTGCGAGCCGAGCTCGACGCATGACCTCGGCCGATCCGGCACTGACCCCGGCGGAGGCCGCCGAGATCCTGGCCCTTCGGAAGGCCGAGATCACTCCCTTGGTGCTGCCCGCGAGGGCGCCCGGGCAGCCGCCGATGGTGGTGCTCCTCGCCGGGCAGCCGGGTGCGGGCAAGTCGACCAACCAGAAACTCGTCCAAGCCGCACTCGGTGCCGACAGCACGGCGTCGTACGACTTCGACGACGATCCCGCCGCGCACCCTCGGTACGACGCGATCATGCGGGCCAATGGTGTCAACGGCAACGACATCGTCGACCGGAGCCTGCCGCCGGAGCTGCGTGGCCAACTGCTGGACCATCTTCGCTCCGATCCGCAGTACGACGTCGTCGCCAGCGCTCCGATGCAGTCGGAGGACGCGGCCAAGGCGTGGATCGACGGTTTCCGGGACGCCGGCTACCGGGTCACGGTCGTCTACGTCGCGACGAACGAGGCCGAGAGCACGCTCGGCGTGGCGAACCGGTACCAGCAGGCCAAGGATGACACCGGCGTCGGCCGGTGGGTGAAGGAAGAACACCACAATCACGCCTACCGCGGCGTACCCGATGCGGCCCACGCGCTGGAGTCCCAGGGCTACGTCGACGACATCTACGTGGTCGACCGGAACGGCAACGTGCTGTGGGAGAACCACCGCGAGGCCGACGGCACGATGGAGAAGCCGCCGGGCGCACGCGACACGATCATTGCCGAGCGCAACCGCCCGCCGACACCGGCCGAGCATCAGCGCTTCGTCGAGACCGCTCTCCCGCTGCGTCAGCGCGGCGACGACCTGGAGCCTCCGGTCGACGAGATGGTCCGGTCCGCGATGCGCAAGCAGATCGAGCGGCCCGCCGCGGCGCCGACCTCGCACGAGCCGGCACCCGAGAACCGGCTCGACCAGCGGCTGATCGATCTGCAGAGGCTGACCAGTTCCGGGATCGCGCCCCCGCACACGATGCGACCCCCTTCGTCGACACAGCCCGTCCGTGGGTCGGGTGGCGGACACTCCGGACGGTCGCCGTCGGGGGAGTCCCTGGACCGCTGAGCTGGAAGACTGCCCCGGCATGCGGAGGATGAGATACCAGCGGGACTTGGTGGCGGTCTGCGGGACGTTACTGCTGGTCGTCACCGGGCTCGGCTTGATCATGATGCCCGGTGCGGTCGGCGCCGATTGGCCCGGCTGGTCGTCGTTGATGATCTTCGTCGCGATCCTGGTGCTACCGGTCGTCTGGGTGCTGCTCGGGCTCACGTCCGGCTCCGCGACGGTCGCCCGGTGGATCGCGTTGGCCGCGGTCGGCGCCGTACTGGTCCGGCTGATCTGGTCCGCGTACGACGTGGGGCCGGCGGTCGTGATCGCCGTACTGCCGCTGTTGTCGCTACTCGTGCTCGCTGCCGTGGTCCTCGTCTACTCGTGGCCGCAGGCAACCACGCGGGCACTGCGGGACGTTGCCCAGCGCAACGGCTGGCAGCTGCTCGATCCGCGTGAGCTGGAGTTGCCGGCGCTGCCTCTGCCGGTCGGACGGGCATGGAGCGTGCGGAACGTCGTACAGACTCCGAACGGAACGGCGTTCGAGGTGCGCTGGCTGCAGTGGCACGGGCTGTTGTGCCGGCGGCGTCGGTTGTCGGTCTTCGTGGCGCCGAGACTGTCCGCCGCGCTGCCGTCGATGGAGGTTCGGCCGGGTGGGTTGTCCAGGTCCGACATCACGCTGGAGAGTGCGGAGTTCAATCGCAGCTTCGATGTCATCGGCAACGATGCCCGCTACCTGACTGCCGTACTGCATCCGCGCACCATGCAGGCTTTGCTCGACGCCCGCCCGGTCTCGCTGGCGATCGCGAGCACAGCCTTGATCCTGTACGACGACCAGCCGCTGACCCCGGAATCCCTCACCCGCGGCCTGGCCACGCTCGACCGGATCACCATCCCACGTCATGTGCTGGACGACTGGGGTCAGCACGCGGGCCAACCCACCCGCGGGCTTCGCTTCAGCGGCCCCAAGCTGGACCTGTCGGGGATCGCGGCCCTGGCCCGCCTGACCGCGATGGCCACCGGCCTGCTCGGCCTGACGTTGCTGACGTGCTTGGCCGCCGCCGCGACCGAGCCGGACTTCGACCCACCGCATCCGGTCAGCACTCTGCTCGGCGCCGTCGGGGTCCTGCTGGGCATCGCCATAATCTGCGTGCTGGTTCCGAAACGGCGGCCTAGTCTTACCGGGTGATGATGAGGCCCGCGCCGCAGCCTAGGTCGTTGATGCCCGACGCCGAAGGTCAGTGGGTACGGCGCTGGACCGGTGACGACTGGTTCGCCGAAGCGGACGGCTGGGTGCGAGAGCAGCTGGGCACCATAGGGGTCTCGGGTGAGCCGGTGCCGTACAAGATCCGGTTCTGGGCCGCCGTCTGGTGCTATCCGACCGACCAAGGCTTGTTCTGGTTCAAGGAGAACAACCCCGGTCAGGCCTTCGAGGCCGCACTGGTCGGAGCGATGGCGCAAGCGCTGCCGCAGCATGTCGTCGCGCCGCTCGCGATCGACCCGGAGCGTGGCTGGCTCCTGACCGCGGACCAAGGGCTGACACTCGGTGAGCAGGGGGACGCCGACTGGCACCGGCTCGTGATCGAGTACGCCAGGCTCCAGCGCGACACCGTTCCGCTGCAGGACGCGTTGCTCGGCAGCGGTCTGACCTCACTCGCGCCGTCCAACCTGTCCGGGGCCGTGCACCACGTCGCCGACTGGTTCACCGGGCTCGCGGCCGATCATCCGCTCCGACCGGATGCGGTGACGCTGACCGGCGTACGACGGGCGGCCGACGCTGTGTCCGAGGTGGAGAAGTTGCTGCCGGGCGTCGTACCGATGGCTCTCGATCAGAACGACCTGCACGCGGGGAACGTGTTCAGACCCGATCCGGCCGGCCCGTTCCGGTTCTTCGACTTCGGTGACTCGGTCTGGGGTCATCCGTTCGCGACCGTGGCGAGTGTGCGTGAGGACGTCGACGAAGCGATCGTGACGGCGTACCTGGAGATGTGGTCGGACCTGGCGCCGCTCGACGTGCTCCGCAGGGAACTGGAGGTCGCCGAGCCCCTGCACACGGTCCACAAGATGGTGTCCTGGCATCGGTTGCTCGAGCACGCCGACGAGGTCGAGTGCGCGGCCTGGACCGTGCACGCCGAGCACTGGCTGCGCGAGCTCGTCCGGACTTACGGCTCCGACTCGGCGTAGTCGCCACAGGGGCCACCGCCGATGGCTTCGGACAGCGTGGTCGAGCGGCGGTCGGGACGTACCGCCGCGGCTAGGGCAGGAAGGGGGTCAGTACGGCGAGGAAGTCGTCCAGGCGCTCGGCATGGACCCAGTGGCCGGCCTCGGGGACTTCGGCGTACTGGACCCGGGGGAAGTACGAGGCGATGGTGGCGCGGTGGTCCTGCTGGACGTAGTCGGACTTGCCGCCGTAGATGAAGAGCGTCGGTCCGTCGTACCGCAAGCCCTCCGCGTCCGACGGCCAGCCGGAGATCGCGGGGAGCGCGGCCTCGATCACGGGGAGGTTCGGGCGCCAACGGGCACCCTGGTCGTCGAGGATCAGGTTCTGCAGGAGGAACGCGCGGGTGCCGGGGGACTGGACCGCGGTCGCCAGTTGGGCGTCCACGTCGGCCCGGCGCTGGACTGCGGACAGGTCGGCGGTGCGCATCGCCTGTGCGTACTCGACAAAGGCCGGGGGATAGGCGACCGGTGCGGCGTCGACCACGATCAGCCGTTCGACGACCTCGGCGTACCTGAGTGCCGTGAGCATCGCGGTCTTGCCGCCCATCGAGTGACCGACCAGGGCGACCGGACCGACGCCGAGCGACTCGATCGTCTCCCGGACGTCGTCGGCCATCTCCGGGTAGCTCATCGTGTCGGTGTGCGGCGACGAGCCGTGGTTGCGCAGGTCGAAGGCGAACACGCGGTGCTCACCGGACAGTCGCCGGGCCGCGGTCATCCAGTTCCGGCCGGAGCCGAACAGGCCGTGCATGACCACGACCGGAGTACCAGTTTCGCCGTACGACGTGACCGGAAGCTTCATCTCTTACCTCTCACCGGCGGCGCTGCCAGCAGGCGGAGTGCCAGTGGCGTCGCTCGTCGAGGGACTGGGCGCCGCCGATCGCGGCGAGCAGGCTGGGGTTCTCCGGCCAGACCACGACATGCGGGGTGGCGGGTGGGATCTGCTGGTCGCATCCCGGGCAGCGGTACGACTTGGAGGATCCGGAGCCGGACACGCGGCGGACGATCCAGTCGCCGTCGGATCGAACCTCCCGGCCCTGGGTACCGCCGACCAGCGGCCGGTCGCTGACGGGCCGCTGCCACTTGGAAGGTTTCCGGCGCGACATAGCGCCTCAAGGCTAGCCGTGTGGGGCAGGTCACCCGGACCTGCCCCACGCTGCTTCAGGCCCGGGCGACGGCGTACGCCGCGGTGCCGATCAGCTCCATCGAGACCTGGAGCCGCTCCAGGCTGACGTTCTTCGCGATGGTGTCCTCGGGCGAGTGGTACGGCGGCTCGAGGAAGGCCGGCGAGATCTCACCCCGCCAGGAGAAGTTGGCCGACGCGATGCCGACCTCCTGGAAGGACTGGTGGTCCGACGCGCCACGCTGCACCGGGCCGACCATCTGCGGGTCGTACCCGAGCCGCTGACCAGCTGACCGGACCGCGTCCGTCGCCGTGTTGGCGAGGCCGGTGAAGGACAGCAGCCAGTACGTGATCGCCGGGTCCCAGCTGGTCGCGACCATGTCGTTCTGGAACACGGCCGCGTGCCGGTCCCGCTGGTCCTGCGCCAACTGAGCCACGTGGTACCGCGACCCGATCAGGCCCTGCTCCTCCGAACCCCACAGCGCGAACCGCAAGGTCGCGTTGGTCGGGATCCGGCTGAACACGCGGGCCAGCTCCAACGTCAGCACAGTGCCGGAGCCGTCGTCGTTCGCGCCCGGCGCACCGATCACCGAGTCGTAGTGACCGCTGACCACCACGATCGGCGAGTTCGCGCCGCCCTTGCCGCGCCGCTCGCCGATCACGTTGTTCGAGATCAGTCCGCGGTGCGCCTTGGTGCTGATCCGCAGCGGCAGCGAGTTCACCACCGCGAGTGCCTCGCGGATCAGCCGCTTCTGCACCTGAGCCACCCCGATCACCGGGATCGGCGCGTTGGTCAGCCCGGCCGGCTGGAACGCGGACGCCCGGCGTGGGAACACCAGGTCGGCGGGCAACAGGATGACACCGGCAGCGCCTCGCGCCGCGGCCTCCGCGACCAAGGCCGGGCGCGCGGCCGCGGTGTCATCGGCGATCACGATCGCACCGGCGACGTCGGCCGGCCACACCGGCGCCGTGGCCGGACCGACGTCCCGGACCGGTCCTTCGACGGTGACGTCCAGCTTGCCGCCGGGAGCGGCACCCGCCTGCCAGCACAGGTCGTTCGGCAGGATGTCGCGGACGTCCTCGATCTGGGCGATGAACTTGTCCGCCACCGGGAACGGCTCGAGCTTGGTGTTGTAGCCGAACTTGTCCAACTGGCCGGCGATGTAGTCAGCCGCCCGCTTCTCACTTTGAGTGCCGCCGATCCGCGGTCCGATGTGCTCGGACAGAACTTGCAGATGGCGCAGCGCCTTGTCCGACGACAGGTTCGACACGATCTGCTTGTCGTACCGGTCGAGATTCGGGCGGTTCACCGCACCGGGCCGCAGGTCGTCCGCGGCCCAGGCAGGGGCGGCGGGTAGAGCCGTGGCGGCGGTCACTCCGGCGACGGCGCCGAGCAGTCCACGACGACTCAAGCCGGATCTTTCGGTCATGCAGGTCTCCTCACAAGGTGGGCGGCCCCGAGTGCAGAGACCGTAACCGATCCATCACCCGGGGCGCTGCACTTCGTGAAGATTTTTCCTGATCAGGTAGGGGAATCCCGCATTCGGTCGGTACGACGGACGCCGTACCGCGACTATTGCTGCGCGCGGAGCTCGCTGCCGACCTCGTGCATGTGCTTCAGGCCCATCCGGTACGACTCGATCAGGGTCGTGCTCACGTACGGCATGCCGATCTGGGCGCAGTACGCCCGGACCATCGGCTGGGCGAATCGCAGGTTGGCCCGCGGCATGCTCGGGAACAGATGGTGCTCGATCTGGTAGTTCAGGCCGCCCATCATCCAGTCGGTGACCAGGCCGCCGTTGACGTTGCGCGACGTCAGCACCTGCTTCTCCAGGTGACCCCACTGGGTGTCGGCATCGGGCATCTCCATGCCCTTGTGGTTCGGCGCGAACACGCTGCCCAGGTGCAGGCCGAAGATCATGTGGTGGATCAGGGCGAACAGCACCGCCTGGCCCGGCGACATGATCACGAAGAGTGCGCCGAAGTACAGGCCGAGGTGGGCGGCGATCAGGCCGAGCTCCAGCCGGGCCTCGCGGCGCGGGCGGCGGCCGAGCAGGTAGAGCACGCTGGAGACCGTGAGGTTGAAGCCCTCGAGGGTGAGCAGCGGGAAGAAGATCTTCGCCTGATGGCGGCTCAGCCAGCCGTGCAGGCCGGTGCGGCCCTCGGCCTGCTCGAGCGTCCAGACCAGGATGCCCTCGCCGACATCGGGGTCCTTGTCGGTGTGGTTCGGGTTCGCGTGATGGCGGTTGTGCTTGTCGTTCCACCAGCCGTAGCTCATCCCGAGCAGCAGGTTGCCGTGGACCAGGCCGATCCAGTCGTGCAGCTTGCGGGAGCCGGCGATCTGCTGATGGCCGGCGTCGTGCCCGAAGAAGGCGGCCCGCGTGCTCAGGATGCCGAGCGGGATCGCCAGGAACAGCACCCACCACGAGCTGCCGAGGATCGCCACCCCGGCCCAGGTCGCGGCCATCAGGAAGACGTTGATCCCGATCGCCATCGCGTAGGCCGCGGTCCGCCGCTCCAGCAGTCCGGCGGCTTTGATCTCGCGGAGGAGGGGAGCGAAGTCGCTGCCCTTGGCGGCGGGGCGCGTGACAGTAGGGGGTGATACCGATGGCTGAGCCATTCAGGTCCTCGTCTCAAAGCGGCGGTGGGGGCCTAGGCGTACAGCCACGGCCAGCGTACGTCATCAAGCCTCATCGCACTAACAGCCGAAGACATGAGTGCTACTACCCGAACTCGATGGGGAGACAGTTCCCCAGCGACAGTGGAGCTAACACCACTGAGACCGGACTCACCCTCGGTCATGATGGATCCATGACCACAATCGCCACCCAGGCGCCGCCGATGCGCTATCCCAAGCTGGCGCAGCCGTGGATCGCGCTGTTCCTGGCGATCCTGGCCGAGATCGGCATCGCCTTTTTCGTGCTCAACGTGGTGGCCGTCCCGCTGATCGCGGTCTGGGTCGGCATCCCGATGCTGCTCGTGTTCGTCCCGGCCACCCGCTGGTTCGCGAACTGCCACCGGACCATGCTGGCCCGCCTCACCGGTGAGGCGATCCCGCGCCCGTACAAGAAGCCGCCGATGCCCGGCATCCTGATGTGGCTGCGGACCACGCTGACCGACCCGGCGACCTGGCGTGACATCGTCTGGCTGATCGTGAACGCGACCATCGGGTTCACCCTGAACCTGCTGTCCGCCGTACTGTTCCTGGCCACGCTGTTCTACCTGGTCTACCCGCTGCTGGTCGGCGTCACCCCGGAAGGGGTCTTCACCGAGCCGTTCGGCGGGCTGCTCACGGTCAACTTCTGGACCAGTTTCCTGGTCACGCCGGTCGCGCTGATCGCCTTCATGATCTGGCAGGCGGCCGGTGAGCGGTTGCTGAAGGCAAACGCGTTCATGGCCCGCTCTCTGCTCGGCCCGACCGAGAGCGCCAAGCTGGCGCTGCGGGTCCGCGAGCTGGCCGAGTCCCGCGCCGAGACCGTCGACACCCAGGCGGCCGAGCTGCGCCGGATCGAGCGCGACCTGCACGACGGCGCCCAGGCCCGGCTGGCCGCGCTCAGCATGAACCTGGGCATGGCCGAGGAGATGGTCAACCGCGACCCGGCCCAGGCAGCCGCCCTGCTGACCGAGGCCCGCGAGTCGGCCAGTACGGCGCTCTCCGAGCTGCGGGACCTGGTCCGCGGGATCCACCCGCCCGTGCTCGCCGACCGCGGCTTGGAAGGTGCGGTCAAGGCGCTCGCGCTGTCCTGCCCGTTCAAGGTCGACGTCACCATCGACATCCCCGGCCGACCACCCGCGCCGGTCGAATCGGCGGCGTACTTCGCGGTGGCCGAGGCGCTCGCGAACGCGGTGAAGTACTCGGCCGCGACGAACGCCTGGATCCAGATCACCCACGAGCAGGAGAAACTGCACATCCTGGTCGGTGACGACGGGATCGGCGGTGCGGTGATCCGGCCCGGCGGCGGTCTGTACGGTATCGAGCGGCGGCTGGCCGCCTTCGACGGTACGTTGACCGTGGTCAGCCCGAGCGCCGGGCCGACTACCGTGATCATGGAGCTGCCTTGCGAGTCCTCATCGCTGAAGACCACGCCCTCCTCCGGGACGGCCTGATCCGCCTGCTCGAGGCGCACGACTTCGAGGTCGTCGAGGCAGTCGACAACGGTCCCCGGCTGGTGCCCGCCCTGGTGGAACACCGGCCGGATGTGGCCGTGGTCGACGTACGCCTGCCACCGACGTTCACCGACGAGGGCCTGAAGGCCGCGATCGAGGCCCGCCGCCAGGTCCCCGGTCTGCCGATCCTGGTGCTGTCGCAGTACGTCGAGCAGCTGTACGCCCGCGAACTGTTGACCGGCGGCGGAGGTGCGGTCGGCTACCTGCTGAAGGACCGGGTCTCGAACGTCGCCGAGTTCCTGGATTCGGTACGACGGGTTGCCGCCGGCGGGACCGCGATGGACCCGGACGTGATCGGCCAACTACTGGCCCGCAACACCCGGGACGAGCCGATCGGCCGGCTCACGCCGCGGGAGGCCGAGGTGCTCGGGCTGATGGCTGAGGGGCGCTCGAACGCGGCGATCGCGAGCGCGCTCTTCGTCACCGAGAAGGCGGTCAGCAAGCACACCAACAACATCTTCGCCAAGCTCGACCTGCCGCCGTCGGAGGACGACAACCGCCGGGTGATGGCTGTTCTGACCTACTTGTCCTCCCGTTGATCCCTTACCGTCGGTGGTAGGGGAAGGGGGACGAGATGCCGAACTTTGGGGGGATCGACCATCTCTGCCTGTCGGTCACGGATCTGGACCGGAGTGAGCGCTTCTACACCGAGGTGTTAGGGCTGATGCCGCTGTTCGACTTCGGCACCGTGCGCACGCTGATCGACCGGCCGACCGGGTTCATCCTGGGACTGGCCAAGCACCAGGCGGGTACGGCGGCTCCGTTCACCGAGCTCACCACCGGGCTCGACCACATCGGGCTGCTGGCGTCGAGCCGCGACGAACTGGTCGAGTGGGAACGCCGGTTCGACGAGTTCGGGGTCACGTATACGCCGATCCGGGACATGGAGTTCGGGTCCCACCTGAACTTCCGGGACCCGGACAACATCGCCCTCGAGCTCAGCGTCTCGAACGAGGTGATGGCCGGCTGGCTCGAAGAACTGAAGACCCGCGAGTTCACCCAGGACGAGATCAAGGCTCGCGTCTCCGAGTACTTCGCGACACTGCAGACCTGACCGGATCTGTAATCCATTGACCTCTGCCTGAATGGATAGGTAAGTTTTCTACCCAGTTCCTGCATGATCCACGATCTGGGTGGTGGTCGGCCGCGCGATGATCAGAGCCTTCGAAGTTGGCGACGGGCCCGCCCTCGCTTCGGTGTGGACCGCAGCGGCGCCGGCGGACCCCATCGGTTATCCGCGGTTCCGTGACCTTTTCCTGCTCGACCGCAACTTCGATCCCGCCGGTCTTCACATTGCCGCGGACGGCGACCAGGTGATCGGCGCGGCCTACGCCGTACGACGGCTGGTCGCCGCCGCCGGTGACGACCTGGAGCCGTCGACGGGATGGATCCCGTTCTTCTTCGTGCATCCGGATCACCGAGGCCGTGGGCTCGGACGCGAGTTGCTGACCTCGGCGCTCGATTGGCTCCGTTCGGAGGGGAGGACTTCTGCGTTCTTCTCGTCGTACACGCCGAACTACTTCCTCCCCGGTCTGGACGTCGCTCGCTATCCGTCTGCTTTCCGGCTGCTCTCGGCTCTCGGTTTCGAGCGGCAGTACGACGCGGTCGCGATGGACCGGAGTCTGGTCGGGTACGAGATTCCCGCGGAGGTCAGGGAGCTGATCCGCGGGTTGGAGGGCTACAGCTTCGGTACGCCGACAGGAGACGAGCTGACCTCGTTGATCGCGATCGCGGGCTCGGACTTCAACCCGGACTGGGCACGCGCGATCCGGGAAGCCGTCGTCGCCGGACTGCCGCTGGAGCGGATCGTGCTGGCGCGTGATCCCGGTGGTCGCGTGCTGGGGTGGGCGATGCACGGCGCGTACGAGGGCGTGATCGATCGGTTCGGACCCTTCGGCGTACTCCCGGCCGCTCGTGGCACCGGGCTCGGCAAGGTGCTGCTGCATCTGACGCTGGAGCGGATGGCCGGGCTCGGCGCGCACAGTGCGTGGTTCCTCTGGACCGGCGAGCAGTCCGCGGCCGGGCAGCTCTATCTCAAGACCGGCTTCACCATCACCCGCAAGTTCACCATCCTCCGGGCTGGCCTGAAGTGAAGTGAGGAGTTGCCTGTGACCAGAACAGTGCTCGCCATCGGGGCGCACATCGGAGACATGGATCTGACGGCCGGTCCGACGTTGGCCAAACTGGTCCTGGACGGGGCCAACGCCACCATCATCGCGTTGACGCCGGGGGAGCGTGGTCACCCCCGGCTTTCGCCGTCGGAGTACAAGAAGCAGAAGATCGCCGAGGGCGAGGCCTTCGCCACCGCCATCGGCGCCGACTTCATGGTGCTCGACCACAGCGACGGCTTCCTGCCCGACACGGACGAGGTCGCCCTGGAACTGGCCACCATCATCCGGGAGAAGCAACCGGACACTCTGATCACCCACTGGAAGCACAGCATCCACCGCGACCACCAACACGCCGCCCGCCTGTCCGAACGCGCCCGCTTCCTGGCCGGCCTCCCGATGGATCCGTCAGAGGACCCTCAGCTACCTCGCCACTCGGTCCGGACCTTCCTGCACGCCGAGAACTGGGAAGACATGGAAGGCTTCCAGCCAACGATGTACGTCCCGATCCCCGACGAAGCCTTCTACCGCTGGGTCTCCGCCATCCGTCACCAGGCCTTCGCCCGAGGCGAGACCTACGGCTTCCGCTACATCGACTACTACACAGCCCTCATGACCACCCGAGGCTGCCTGGCCGGCTACCCCCGAGCCTGCGCCTTCCACGCCACCCCCACCCCCGAAATAACCAAACTCGCCGGCCCGTAATTGACAGCTGTGGACCCGCCGCACCGCAGCACAAGGCGGCGCGTGGGCATCACGCTCGGCTGTTTCTAGCCTCGAGGTAGGCCTCGCGCAGTAGCGTGAGCAAACTGTCGTCGTAGGCGGTTTTGATGTAGTTGCCTCGGCCGATCTCGTTCGGTGCCGTCTGATCGAGTTTGACGAGTGTGTTCGGCGCTTCCTGTTCGAAAACGCTGCGGTAGGGCGACAGGTAGGGGCCCTTGTCGTTCCAGATCGAGACCATCCCGCGCGACTGCCCTGGCAATCGGGGATTCAGCACCCATCGACCTTTGCCGATCGAGGTGTAGAGCGTCGCAAGACCGTCGCGTTCCAGTTCGCGAGCCCACTCCAAGAGTCGGCGCAAAGGTGCCTGCTGGTCAGGAGGCACCGTTTCGATAGTTGCCGCGAAGGCGTCCGATCCGCGGACGATCTCGCTCGCGGTCGTTGGCTTGCTCGAACCGGCCAGTTCGGCGGTCAGCTGTGAGCGGTCGGGCTCGATCAACTGTGGAACGAGAATGCGCTGGCCAGCCACTTCGTACGCAGTCACGACAACGAGGTCGAGAGCCAACCGATCGCTCGTCACATCCTGCAAGTAGCCAACCAGGTCGACCAGATCAGCTGGTGCTTCGTCGAGCACAATCACCGCTCGCAGCCGTCCGTCCGCGAGAGCCTCCTCGAACTGAGCCTGGAACGTGGCCTCGTCAAAATTGGGATCGGCCTCAGCCGCAGCCTTGGCTGCGTGGGCGATGGAGCCGTAGCTGTGTTCGTCGAGGTAAGTTCGCAGGAGCGCGTTCAGCCCGCTGCCATCGAGCCGACGCAGGTAAGCGGCATAGCCGAGCACCTGTGTCAGTGACCGTCGGCGATCGGTGTTCGATGCAAGCTTGATCTCGATGACGACCGGTCTTCCCGTCTCCACCTCAACCGCAAGGAGGTCGGCGCGCTCCCGCCCGCAGATAACTTCCCTGCCGACGACCGCGAGCCTTGGTGTGCCGGCGAGAGGCAGCATGGCTGGTGTTTCCTCGATCAGGCTATGAAGGTCCGCTTCACTCACGAATCCGGTGGAGGTCAGAGGCCGCCAGCGCCCCTCACCACCCAGGCTCCAAACTCCCGCCATCGCGTCCCTCCCTTGACCACCGGTTTCCCAGACTAAGGCGGCAGCTCTTCGCTCGCACCGTTGGCGGAGAGCCTCAGCTAGGTCGGGCAGTTGGGTGGCTGCCCGGTGCCGGTACTCGGTGGGTGCCGGTGGGGGTGACGTGGAAGGTGAAGCCGTGGGGTGTGGTCCATTGCAG
>NZ_JBBCBQ010000014.1:0-179701 GCF_037203805.1 Kribbella sp. CCNWLW201
AAACCAGTTACCCGGTGAGTCGACACATCGAGTGATCCTTTGAATCAGAAACAATCAAACTGACTTGAATCAAAAATGTTTCAAAGGAATCCGACACAGAACAACAGACAACCAACACCCAAGATCAAAGACCAAGGGCAGAGAGTCATCCAATGCCTGTGTACGGGGTTAATGCTAATTTCGGCATTGACTTTCGGCACGCTGTTGAGTTCTCAAGAATCGGACGCACACCGCGCTTCAGACTTTCGTTTGAAGCTCCGGGGCAACTCGCCCAACTTTACTGTTTCGTCCGGGGCCGGTCAAATCGGCCTCTTTCGTCCCAGTCTCCCTGCGCGACCCAGTGACCGAAACCCGCCGAGGCGTGTTTCGGCTTCCGAGACCTTCAGGGAGTTTGTTGGAGTGACCGGCCGCTTTCGCGTCCCGCACTCGCTCCAACAAGAAGAACATTACTGACATTCGCGGTGCAGATGCAAATCGGGGTCCCGGACCTTGTCCGAACCCTCGCGAAGCGCCCTCGGCACCGGTCAGCCGGCACCTGCCGCGAAGCAGTGGTCGTCCCTCTGGTCACATCACTCACTCGCGTCTCCGCGAGCGACGTCTCCCATGATGCCGCACCACACAAGCGTGGCTCCACGGGTTATCTCGAGCCCAGCGTCGTACGCGTCGGTCCTCGCGTCGCGCCGTACTGGAGGACGCGGGGTCCAAGACAAGGTGGGAGCCGGTCAACCGACTCCCACCTGTCACGTACCGCACCGTCCAGCAGACGCCTCTCGGCGAGTGGCCGCTCGTAGCGGCTGAGTTTGAGGCCCGGGGGTCATGTACCGGACGGCATCAGGTGTAACCGGCCCCCGTCGACGACTATTCCCGGCTGCCGGCCGGTTCCCGCGTGCAATCCAGCTCGGCTCCGCCCTGGATGAAGACGAGCCGACTGCCGTCGTCGCGGACCTCGAGCTCGGTGTCGGTGTTCACCGCAGCGAACCTTGTAGCCGACGACGCGCTGAAGCGAAGAGGAGGCTGACCGGCGAAGGTCACCTCCAGGCCGCTCCCCCAGCGGTCGACGTCCAACTGCAGTCGCCCGTCCAGCGTGTAGGTACCGACCAGAGTCGCCAGCGCCTCGTCACTGGGCAGGTCCGGCTCGTCGATGTCCTGCGGGTAGCCGTCCCACTCGTACGTCCTAGCAATCGCGGCAAGAGCTCTCTGGACAACCCAGCTGCCGTTGTCGCCGTTGGTCATCACTGCTGCACCCTGTCCGGTGTCCCGGTAAGCCAGCAGATGGCAGCGGAACCCCGCGTTGCCCCCGCTGTGCCCGAATCGCACTCCCCCATCGCCAAGGAACAAACCGAGTCCGAGCTCGCCCAGTCCACCGATCCGGTCGGTTGCAGCGATCTGTGGCGTGAGGAGCTCACGCGCAAGCGCCGGCGACAGCAGAGCGCCGTCCGCACCCGCGTACGTCTGTTGGACCGCAGTCGCGAACTTCGCAAGGTCCGTCGGTGTCGTCCACAGCCCAGCAGCGGCCAGCTCCGGGTAGCTGTGCCAGCGACCCGGGATAGGCCGGCCCAACTCGTCGTGGGCAGTCGCCGCTTTGTCATGAAGAGCTGGCGGCAGCGGCTGCGCGTAGTCGCTGTTGGACATGGCAAGTGGTTCAAGCACGAGCTCCCGCGCGAGTTGCTGGAACGGTGTGCCGGTCACGTCCTCCAAGAGCTGCTGCAGTACGACGGTGCCACCACCGGCGTACCGGAACTGCGTACCAGGCACGATGTCGACGCGGACGCCGAAGGTGTTCGTCGGCGCTGTCCCGTCGAGGATCTGAACAGTGGTTGGCAAAGCGGCGCCCTGGCGGTAGCCCGGGAACCCGTGCACCGTCAGCCCCGCGCTGTGGCTGGCGAGCTGTCTCAACGTGACCACCGGCTGCCAGTGGCCAGTGGGCGGGACCTGCCATGAGGTGAGTCGACGGTTCACGTCCTCGTCGAGGTCCAGCAGTCCGCGGTCCACCAATCGGAGCATTGCGAACACAGCGACGGGCTTGCTGATCGAGCAAGCCTGGAACAGCGTTCCTGGTACGACAGCGGCCGACTCGCCGGCCTGGACGACGCCGGCGCAACCGGTGTCGACGAGTTCGCCGCCATCGATCACTGCCCAACTGACCCCGGGCACCTGGAACTTCTCGAGATCCGCTGCGAGCTCGTCGTACAGAACGCTCATCCCGCCCTCCTCGGCTTCGTTCTTCGGAGCCTACGGACGTGACGGGTCGGCGCGTGGGTTCGTCGGCGCGGTGCGAACGCGAGCCTGCCGCGGCATGTCCACGGCAGGCTCGTGATCCTCACTACCTCGACGGCTGTGGCGTTGCGCAGTCGATCTTCGGGTTCGCACCGAGGTAGTTGAGCGGGCCGACGACGATCGTGACCAGCGTTGTGCCCACCTTGGCGCACGTCGCGTCGGACCCCGCGAAGTAGTTCCGCTGGGCGGCGGCCGCCAGGCCGATGAGCAGCCAGACAACGACAATGATCGCCACCGTGCGGGAACTGGTCGTAGACGCTCTACGAGTGCGCATGTCCACCTCCTGGGGCTTGGGCGCACCCCCGTGTTGATCGCCACTCCGGTTCCCGCCGCCACGCCTACAGAAACGTTCCTGGTCAGACCTCGCGGTAGTCGTAGTACGGCTTGATGTGGGTATTGATGTACGCGCCGATGCTGGGCGCCGCGAGCAGAGCGGCAAAGGTGGGTTGCGGGACGTCGTAGTACTGGTAGGTGGAGCCGTTGACGTACTCGAGCTCCAACGTGCCGTCGGACCAGCCGACCGATCGCACACTCGACGAGTTCACCAGTCGTCGCCTCACCCGCGCTCCCTTCGGTACGACGTACGTCGCCTTAGTGTGCCGGTGATCGCTCGGGCTCGGCAGACTCGAGGCGTGCCACAGCGCGAGCCAGGTCTCCGAGTGCGACGTTGAGCTGGCTGAGCGCAGTGTGGTCGAGCACGATCTGCGGCTCGTCCAGGCCGAGGTTTGCGGCGAACCTGACCTGGGCGTCACTAGGCGCCTGTCTGAGTGAGGTGTCTAGTGCTTGCTGAAGATGCGGGCTCGGCGCCATGTCCGGGCGCTCGCGCCACTTCGTGACTGTTCGTGGCGCGATGCCGAGGTGTTCGGCGAAGGCTTCGTTGGTCATCCGGAGCGCATCCCGCAGGGCATGCGCGTGCCGGCCGGTCCATTTCTCGACGATCGTCATCGGTATCTCCCCTTGCGCGTTGATCACTCCTTGCAATCAGATTACGGCGATCAGGTGATCGGCAGAGTGCCTAATTTCTGCCCTGTGGATACCGGTTCGGTTCCTGGTGAGGTCACCGCCGCGGGCGTTGACTGTGGGGCATGGACGAGATCAGCGGTCGAACCACCACGCTGCCGCGGACGATCCCGCGACGGCGTCATCTGAAAGTTGCGAACAAGACCGGGCCACGCTGTTTCCAGCTGGTCCGCCATGTCGACGTCTCCGGTGTCAGCGGTACGGGCGTCGTCGCCGAGGGCGTCGAGTGGACCGACGGGACGGTGGCCCTGCACTGGGGTGGGCGCTACCCGACCACCACGGTCTGGCCGGACGGCATCGACGCGCTCCTCGCGATCCATGGTCACAGCGGCGCGACCACCATCCAGTGGCTGGATGGGTGACATGCGCACCCGAACTCGGTGGGGCGGGCCCACCCTGCAGCCGGCCCGCCTCACCGACCTACTCCGAATAGAACTGTTCCCGGTACTTGCCTTCGGGTTCCTCGCTCGGCGACTTCGTACTGCCGTTGCGGGCGGACTTCGACGCGGTGTCGTCATTGGCCGACGGCGGGACGGCCCCGTTGTCGGGCCGATGGTCGGTAGGGCGCGTGCTGGTCCGGTCGTTCGGTGGCTGCTCGGTGCTTTCGCCGCTGTTCGGGCTGATGCTGTTCGATTGCTCCCGGCCGGCATGCCTCGGGACGGACCTGGTGCCTGGCTCCGTGGTCGGGCTTCCAGGTGCGGGTTCGCCTGCTTCGAGGAGGTGGTCGACGGCTGAGTTGAAGTCGAGCTCGGCACGGGTCGGCCTCGCGCGATCGATGACGTCGGCGGACGAGCGCCGTACCGGGAGATCGTTGGCCGCAGCGGACAGCTCGGCGAGGGTGTCGAGCAGGCCGAGCGCGGTCTCGACCTCACCGGGGTTGTTGACCAACCACCAGACGGCGGCCGAACCGGGCGTGGCGAAGACGTCCTCCTTCAAGTACGCGCGTTTGTCCTGCTCCATCCGGCGTTCGAGCAACGCGGTCTGCTCCCGGCGATGCAGGGCAGCGAGGTGCTGGAGGTGCTTCTGGTCCGCGTCCGGCAGGCGAAGGCGTACCTCGGTCGCCCAACTGCGCACCTGCCCTTTCTCGTCGAGCGCAGGCTCTCCGAGGATCGCGGCCAGGCGGTGCTGATTGAGCGACTCCTCGGTCACCTGCTGGGTCGCGGTCAGTGCCCGGGCGCGCTCGAGCAACGCGTCGACGGCGACCGCCCCGAGGTCCGCATGCCGCGCACCGGACAGCACCGTCGACCACTGCACGACGGCCGAGAAGCTGAACTGGAAGTCGGGCGAGGCAGACGGCAGACGTACGTCGGCAACCGTGCGCGACGGTGGTCCGGTGAAGACGGGATCCCGATCCGGCAGTACGACGGAGGGCGCGGACGGCGGCGTGGTCACGACAGGTCGAGGCGGGTCGGGCTGCTTCCAGACCACGGCCAGCAGGACGAGCAGCACCACCGAGAGCACGACGGCGGCCCAGCCCGGCAGACCAACGATGAGACAGACGACGTACAAGACCAAGACGATGGCGGCAGCTGTCAGGAGGGAGTTGCGATGGAGCTTCATGGTGGCGTTCCTTCACCACGTCGGGCGGACGTCAGCAGGTCGGCCAATGCGTACCGGACGGCTCCCCCGTCCTCCCGCCACCCGGGCACCGACAACCCAGAGCACGGAACCTCGCCACGCGACGAGCCCACCAGAAAGTCTCCCACCCCTAACCCAAAGTAGCCGCCCGTCCGCGTGTCGGTTGGGCTCAGCCGGTGAGGGAGCGGAGGGCTCGGCGGGAGGGGGTTAGGAGGACTGGTTTGTAGGGGCAGCGGGCGTCGGTGAGGGTTTCGTAGGCGCGGATGGCTCGGTTGGCGGCGTCCCAGCCTTGTTCGGCGGGGGTGCGGCCGAGGCCGCGGTTGCGGACCAGGGCGCCGTAGAAGGCGGAGCAGAAGACGGTTGCCTCGTACCAGCCGATGACGGTGCTGGTGCCGATGTAGGTGATGTCGTCCTGGAGGCAGTCGCGGATGGCGCGTTGCCACTTGCCGATGCCGGTCTTGCAGCCGTCGGCGATAACGACACCGCTGGCGATGCCCCATTGCCGGTCGAGGAACCAGTCGGCCAGGGACTTCAGCGAGACCTGGGTCTGACCGTCGGTGGAGAGGAAGGACGGCTCCTCGCTGTGGTCACCGTGTGCCATCACGTGCAGGACGGTCGAGGGGGTGGTGAGCGCGGAGAACGCGGTCTCGTGGTCGCGGGTACGGACGAAGTTCACGTCGATCACCGGCTGGTCCCAGCCGGCGTTGATGTTTCCGGTGATGCCCTGGACGAAGGTCATCGACGCGTCGAAGGAGCTGTCCAGACCGAGGTCCACCAGAGTGATCAGCCGGTTCTTCATTCGCCCACCCCTCCCGCACGTTCCGACCCCGCCGCACCCATGATGAACCACGGCCCCGACAGTTCGCGCCCCCCTTCCGCGGCGCTGAGACGATCGCGCCGTGCGCGGTGTGCCTTGTCACACAGGGTTTTCCGCCACCGTACGGCGTACGGTCCCCGGCAAGCCGCCAAGGGGCGGAGCCGGATCGGGCTGCCTGAGGGCTCGAGTTGGGGTGGTGGCCGGGTCCTCGAGTCGTGGTGGTGGGGCGGGTCCTCGAGTTGGGTGGGTCCTGGGATTGGGGTGAGGCGGGTGTTGGGTGGGACCTCGGGGGTGGGGTGAGGTGGGTCGCCTGGTTGTGGGCTGGGGGCGGCCTGGGGGGTTCGGGTGGTGGCGTGCGTTCTTGGGTTGGAGTGGGGCAGGGTGGGTGGGGGGCGGCGTGCGGTGGCGGGGGTTGGGATGGAGAGGGTGGTTGGTGTGGTGGATGGGGTTCGGTTGGTGGGTGGGGTGGTTATGCCTCGGGTTGGGGTGGGGACTTCGCCGTTGGGGGATGGGGAGGCGGAGCGGGTTGTGGTGGAGGCGTTGGAGGTCGGGTATCGGTTGGTGGATACCGCGGAGAACTATCGCAACGAGGTCGGTGTGGGGCGGGCGTTGCGTGGGGTGCCTCGGGATGAGGTGTTCGTGACGTCGAAGTTCAACAAGCGGTGGCACAGCGTTGATGGGGTGCGGACGGCGTTCGAGGCGAGTGCGGAGAAGCTCGGCGTGGAGTACCTGGACCTGTTGCTCATTCATTGGCCCAATCCGGATCAGGACCGGTACGTCGATGCTTGGCAGGGGCTGATCGCGTTGCGGGAGGACGGTCTGGTTCGGGCGATTGGTACGTCGAACTTCAAGCCGGCGCACCTGCAGCGGCTGATCGACGAGACCGGGGTGGCGCCGGAGGTCAACCAGGTGCAGTTGAGCCCGGTGTGGGCGAAGCAGGCTGAGCGGGAGTTCCACGCGAAGCACGGGATCGTGACGGAGGCGTGGAGTCCGTTGGGGAAGGGCACTGACCTGCTGGATCACCCGACGGTCCAGGAGATCGCGAAGGCGCACGACAGGACAGCGGCCCAGGTCGTACTTCGGTGGGAGACGCAGCAGGGCGTCGTACCGATTCCCAAGTCGGTGAACCGTGCGCGGCTCGAGCAGAACCTGGCTGTGTTCGACTTCGACCTGACCGACGCGCAGATTGCAGCGTTGTCAGCGCTGGACGGCACGGCCCGACCCGCCGCCGACTCCGACCGCTCCGGACACTGAAAGCCGGTCACTGAGAGCCGGTCATTGAGAGCCGGTACGACGCACGCCGACGACAACCGGCGTACGTCGTACCGGGCGAAGCACCTCAGGTCGTGAAGGAGCCGGTGACGACGGAGTAGGACTCGACGCCGTTCTTCTGGGACCAGAGGCGGATGCGGACGAGGGTTCCGTCGGTGACGGAGAAGTTGCAGAAGGACCAGCCCTGGTAGTCGGCGACCGTGGTGTCGTCGAAGCATTCGTGGGCGTCGTACCAGAAGCCGACCTGGCTCTGGTAGAGCTGGATGGCGGCGCGGGCGCTGTGGCCGTCGACCTGGTCGTCGTGGACGCCGAGCCATTCGCCGTCGGTGCAGTAGACCGCTGCGCTGAGGCGGGAGTTGACGAGTTCCTTGGACGGATTGTGGTAGCAGTTGGCGGGCGTGTTGGCGTACGCCGGGGCGGTCGACAACACGGCGGTGGTCAAGACGCCGGCAGCGCCAATGGCGAACAAGCGTCTGAGCAGAGTGGGCATCGGGGCGGCTCCCAGGTATGAGGTTGGAGCGCGATCATAACTGGGAGCGCTTCCAGTTATCTGCCTACTTCCGGGCAATGTAGTAGGCGTTGAACGCGTCGGCCTCGACGTGCGCGACCTCGACTGAGGTGAAGCCGGCGTCGGCCAGCATCTGCCGGGCCTTCTGTTCGCCCCACATCGTCCCGAGCCCGTCCCCGTCGAGTGACAGCGAGACCGGCGTGCAGTGCATGGTCGAGGCGGCGTACAGGAAGGTGCCGAACGGGTGGTCCAGGTTGTCCTCGAGGTTGCTCGACGCCTGGATGTCGACCATCAGGAAGACGCCGTCGGGCCGGAGCGATTCCGCGATGCCGGCGAGGACCTGGGCCGGATGCGCCTGGTCGTGGATCGCGTCGAAAGCGGTGACGAGATCGAACCGTGCGTACTCCCCCAGTTCGGCGACATCGCGTACGACGAACTCCGCGTTCCGCAGTTCCAGATCGCCCGCCTCCGCCCGGGCCGCGAGAATCCCGTCCTCGGCGAAGTCGTAGCCGACGCACCGGCTGTTCGGGTAAGCGGCAGCGATCAGGTTCATCGCATGCCCGCTCCCACACCCGATGTCGGCCACGTCGATGCCGTCCCGCAGCCGCGCCGGCAGGCCGGGTACGAGCGGCAGGATGCCGTCCAGCAATGCCGCATCGAAGACCGCTCCGCTGTCTTCGGCCATCCACCGGTGGAACTCCGTGTACTCCGAATAGGGCACGCCGCCGCCATGGCGGAAGCACTCCACCAGTTGCGATTCCACGACGGCGACCAGCGAGATGAACTGCGTCGCAGCGGCAAGGTTGTCCGGTCCCGCGGCTCGGGTGAGGAACGCGGCGTGTTCACGCGGCAACCAGTACGTGCGAGGTCCCGGGTCGTACTCGACGATCCGCGCGACCGTCATCGCAGCGAGCCACTCACGCACATAGCGTTCGTACAGGTCCGCGGCACCCGCGATCTCGTGGCTGGTGGACGGCGGCAGTTCGGCGAGCGTGTCGAACAGGCCGGTCTGATGGCCGATGCTCGTCAACAGCGCCAAGGTGCCGTGGTTGAACACGTCGACCATCTGCTGCCCGAAGGCCTCCACCCGGGGCGTGTCCAGCAATGTCTCGGTCATGATGAGCTCCCTTCGCCATCCGCAGCGTCGCACTGCGACGTCACGGCGAGCATCGGTGAACTCGCCTATTCGCCGACCCGGGTGAGGTAGGCGGCGGCCTCGGTGCGGTTCCGTACGCCGAGCTTGGACAGGATGCTGGCCACGTGGTGCTCGACGGTACGGCGACTGATGTACAGCCGGGCCGCGATCTCCGGATTGGGCAGCCCTTCAGCCAGTACGGCGAGGACGTCGCGTTCCCGCTTGGTCAGCAGACCGAGACCACGGGGTCCGACACGGGCGGCCGTGGCTCCAGCAGCCCGCAGCCAGGCAGCAGCCGCGTCAGCATCAACAGCGGCACCCAGGTCCTCGAACACGGCGAGAGCGATCCGAGCCTCGGCCACCGCAGGAGCGAGGTCGTCGGAAGCCATGGCGTGCGCGAGCATCATCCGAGTACGGGCGACCTCGAGAGGCATCTCCAGCAGGCCGAACCACGTCTGGGCCGCCGTCAACCGGGACATGGCCTCGTGCGACTTCCCCTGTGCCAGAAGGGCCCGTCCGCACAGACGGGCGGCGCGTGCTGCGATCAGTCCGCTGTCGGTCGTCGTACCGAGTGCAGACAACCGCTCTGCCTCGGCGACCGCTCCTGCAACGTCACCGGTCGCCAGACAGGCTGAGCCGAGCACCTCACGGAGTCGGGCCTCCTCTAGCGGGGACGTGTTGTCGAGTTGGCGTCGTACCAGGGAGACAGCCATCGCTACCTCCCCTGCAGCCAGGTAGGCAGCTGCCAGGACGGGCCGTACGACGGTGCGGTCCTCGAAGCCGGTGAGGAGACTACGTGCCTCGCCGACGCGGCCCTGTCCGAGTCGGAGGTCCGCAAGGAACGCAGCAGCCTCCGCCTGGACCGCTGGTAGCGCCTCCCGCGCCAACTCCGCTGCTGCGACCAGTTCGTCCTCTGCTCGTGGCCAGTCGCCAGTAGCAACGAGTACGGCGCCGTACGACGCTCGACAGGTGGCGTGGAGGTATGGGCAGCCGTAGCGCTCGATGAAGTCGTCGAGTGAGCGGGTCCACTGCACCACGCGTAGGAAGTCGGCGCCACGCACACACGACCGCATCAGCAGACAGCTGGTGAAGACGACCGTGTCGGGCCGGGCGCCCTCACCGCCTAGTGCACCGGCCAGAGCCTCGTCGAGCAAGGCAGTGCCCTCGATCACCTGGCCCAGGTTGAGGAGAGCCGAGCCCCACATGCTGAGAGCACACAGCTCGAGGTCCCGGTCCTCCACCTCGGCTGCGACGCCGTACGCGGCTTCGGCCAAGGTTGCAGCGTCTGTTGGGTCGTCCACCGACCCAGCTCGGGCCAGCGAGGCCCACGCCGACAGCAGGGGGTCACCGACCTCTGCAGCTACGCGGACTGCCCGGGCCGCCCACCCTTGTGCCGCGGCACGGTCGCCGAAGTTGGCGTCGTACAGGAGGCTGAGGCCGAGTGCCATGAAGACGGCCTCGGCCGGGTCGCTACGGCGGTACTGCGCGTAGGCGCGTTCCCAGCAGGAGAACGCGGACCGCACGTCGCCGAGCCACCACTGCGCGCTCCCCAGCCCGGCGAGGCCCGCGGCGGTCTCTCTGACCCCGTCGGACCCGAACGCGGCGCGCGCCGCCACCCAGTCCCCGTCACCGAGCGCCTTCTCCCCGGCCGCAAGGAGACCACTGATCTCCTCCACAGCTCGACGGTAGACGCGCTGCGGCCCCCGGGGAAAGTGGGAAGTTCCCGGGGGCCGTGGCGCTTTCAGCTAGCGGTTAGCTGCAGCCGGAGGTGCTGCCGCAGCCTTCGCAGACGTAGCAGGAGCCGCTCGGGCGCATCTTGGTGCCGCAGGTGAAGCACAGGGGTGCGTCGACCGAGGTGCCGGTGATGAGCTCGAACATCTCGGCGGTCGTGTGCGCTTCACCCTTGACCGGCTTGGCGACGGCCGCCTCGGCTACCGGCTCCGGGGTGGGCTCGACGGACTTCAGCGACTCCGCCTCGGACACCTCGACCGGGGCCGCCTCGTAGGAGCCGGTGTCGAGCTGCCGGGACCGCTCTTCCGCGGAGTAGATGCCCAGGGCGGCCCGCTCGTCGAAGGGCAGGTAGTCCAGGGCCAGCCGGCGGAAGATGTAGTCCATGATCGACTGCGCCATCCGGACGTCCGGGTCGTCGGTCAGACCGGCCGGCTCGAACTTCAGGTTGGTGAACTTCTGGACGTAGGTCTCCAGCGGTACGCCGTGCTGCAGCGCGATCGAGATCGCGATCGAGAAGGCGTCCATCACCCCGGCCAGGGTCGAGCCCTGCTTGCCCATCTTCAGGAAGACCTCGCCCAGACCGTCGTCCGGGTAGGAGCCGGCGGTCATGTAGCCCTCGGCGCCGCCGACGCTGAACGACGTGGTCCGGGACGGACGCGACTTCGGCAGGCGCTTGCGGGTCGGCCGGTACTCGATCACCTTCTCGACGATCTTCTCCGCGACGGCGGCCTCGGCCGCGACCGCGTCGGAGGCCTTCTTCGCCGACTTCCCGTCCGCCAGCGGCTGGCCGACCTTGCAGTTGTCGCGGTAGACGGCCAGCGCCTTCAGGCCGAGCTTCCAGCCCTGGAAGTAGACGTCGGCGATCTCCTCGACCGTCGCGGTCTCGGGCAGGTTCACCGTCTTCGAGATCGCGCCGGACAGGAACGGCTGCGCGGCCGCCATCATCCGCACGTGGCCCATCGGCTTGATCGCCCGCTCGCCCATCGCGGTGTCGAAGATCTCGTAGTGCTCCGGCTTCAGGCCCGGGGCGTCGACCACGTGACCGTGCTCGGCGATGTACTCGACGATCGCCTCGATCGTCTCCTCGGTGTAGTTGTACTGACGCAGCGCCCGCGGCACCGTCTGGTTGACGATCTGCATCGAGCCGCCGCCGACCAGCTTCTTGAACTTGACCAGCGAGAAGTCCGGCTCGATCCCGGTGGTGTCGCAGTCCATCATGAAGCCGATGGTGCCGGTCGGCGCGAGCACCGACGCCTGGGCGTTGCGCCAGCCGTTCTTCGCACCGATCTTCAGGACGCCGTCCCACGCCGCGGTGGCGTGCTTCTGGACGTCCTTGTCGATCTCGTGGATGGTCCGGATCGCGTCGTTGGCCGCGGCGTGCTTGCGCATCACCCGGGTGTGCGCGTCCTTGTTCCGCTCGAAGCCGTCGTACGGGCCGACGACACCGGCCAGCTCGGCCGAGCGCCGGTACGACGTTCCCGTCATCAGCGAGGTGATAGCGCCCGCCAGTGCGCGACCACCGTCGGAGTCGTAGGCGTGACCGGTCGCCATCAGCAGCGCGCCGAGGTTGGCGTACCCGATGCCGAGCTGCCGGTAGGCGCGGGTGGTCTCGCCGATCGCCTCGGTCGGGAAGTCGGCGAAGCAGATCGAGATGTCCATCGCGGTGATGATCAGCTCGACCGCCTTGACGAACTTCTCCGAGTCGAACAGGTCGTCGTCGCGGAGGAACTTCATCAGGTTCAGCGACGCCAGGTTGCAGGACGAGTTGTCCAGGTGCATGTACTCCGAGCACGGGTTGGACGCGGTGATCCGGCCCGTCTCCGGGGTGGTGTGCCAGTCGTTGATGGTGTCGTCGTACTGCAGGCCCGGGTCGGCGCAGGCCCACGCGGCGTGCGAGATCTTGTCGAACAGCTCACGCGCGTCGACGGTCTCGATCACCGAGTTGTCCAGCCGCGCCCGCAGCCCGAACTCGCCCTTCTCCTCGACCGCGCGCATGAACTCGTCGGTGACCCGGACCGAGTTGTTGGCGTTCTGGTACTGCACCGAGGTGATGTCGCGGCCGCCGAGGTCCATGTCGAAGCCGGCGTCGCGCAGGACGCGGATCTTCTCCTCCTCGCGCATCTTGGTCTCGACGAACTCCTCGATGTCGGGGTGGTCGACGTCGAGCACGACCATCTTGGCCGCGCGCCGGGTGGCACCGCCGGACTTGATCGTCCCGGCCGAGGCGTCGGCACCGCGCATGAAGGAGACCGGGCCGGACGCCGTACCGCCGCTGGACTGCAGCAGCTCCTTGGAGGAGCGGATCCGGGACAGGTTCAGGCCGGCGCCGGAGCCGCCCTTGAAGATCAGGCCCTCTTCCTTGTACCAGTTCAGGATCGAGTCCATCGAGTCGTCCACGGCGAGGATGAAGCAGGCCGACACCTGCTGCGGCGAGGACGTCCCGACGTTGAACCAGACCGGCGAGTTGAAGCTGAAGTACTGGTGCAGCAACATCCAGGTGAGCTCGTGCTCGAACACCTCGGCGTCGGCCGGGGTGGCGAAGTAGCCGTAGTCCTCACCGGCCTTGCGGTAGGTCTTGACCACCCGGTCGAGCAGCTGCTTGAGGCTCCACTCGCGGTTGTCGTGCCCGACCGCGCCACGGAAGTACTTGGTGGTGACGATGGTGGACGCGTTCACGCTCCAGTAGTCGGGGAACTCGACCCCGCGCTGCTCGAAGACGGTCTCACCGGTCTTCCAGTTCTGCTGGACGACGTCGCGGCGCTCCCACGTCACCTCGTCGTACGGATGTACTCCCTCGGTCGTGAAGATGCGCTCGATGGTGAGTCCCGTGGGCGCGTTCTTCCGCCCGCGGAACCCGGCCGCCGACCGCTTGGTCGACCCCGAGTGGCCGGTCACCGTCTCTGTCATGGTTGCTCCTCGCCCTGTGTCTGCACTACTGCGGTCTGTCGGGACCGCCCCGTTGAGTAACGCCGGTACCGCGTGGTGGTGCTGTTCCCCGATTTACGTCTGCTGGGTCGGCTTCAGCGGGCGCGGCTCGGTGCCTTCCGGCTCCTTCTCCGCCCGCAGCAGCGCGATCTCCGTCTCGAAGTCGTCGGCGGACTCGAACTGCCGGTACACGCTCGCGAACCGCAGGTAGGCGACCTCGTCGAGCTCCCGCAGCGGCCCGAGGATCGCGAGTCCGACCTCGTGCGCGGGCACCTCCGGCGAGCCGCTCGCCTTGAGCGCGTCCTCGACCTGCTGGCCCAGCCGGGCCAGTGCGTCGACGTCCACCGGCCGGCCCTTGCAGGCCTTGCCGACTCCGTTGATGACCTTCTCCCGGCTGAACGGCTCGGTCGCGCCGGAACGCTTCACCACCGTGAGCTGCATCTGCTCGACAGTGGTGAACCGCTTCTCGCAGACCGGGCACTGCCGGCGGCGGCGGATCGCTCCGCCGTCCTCGGCCACCCTGCTGTCGACCACACGGGAATCGACGTGCCGGCAATACGGACAGTGCACGACGAATCACTCCTCCCGTTGAGGCCGCCGCGAGGGCGTCCTGTGGATCAGCCTGGGGACAACTTGTGTGTAACCGACCACTACCTGTGGAAAATTACACCCGTGTAACCACTACATCTAGGGATCCTAGATCGCTGCTCCGACAGTTTGCAAGAACGCCCAGATCCCGCGCGCGTCTCTTTGTTCCAACACTCGCGCGGCCCCGTGTAGTCCCGCGTGGCGCCGCCCGGATGACCCTTTGGAGGCGCAAACTACGGCCCGCCGAGGCGGTCAGGAACCGGGTCGGCAGAAGTCGAAATCGCAGCCCTGGTCCGCACCCAGAACGTGGTCGCGAAACAACTTTCGGTAGCCGGTCACCGGCGGTGCGGCGGGCGCCGGCAGGTCGGCTCGGCGTTTCTCCAGCTCCTCGGGCGAGACGAGCAGGTCCAGGCGGGCTTCGGAGACCGAGAGCCGGATCTGGTCGCCGGTCCGGACCAGGGCGAGCGGTCCACCGAGCGCGGCCTCCGGTGTCACGTGCAGCACGATCGTCCCGTACGCCGTACCGCTCATCCGCGCGTCAGAGATGCGGACCATGTCGCGGACGCCCGCCCGCGCCAGCTTGCCGGGGATGGGCAGATAGCCGGCCTCGGGCATGCCGGCACCCAGTGGACCCGCGTTCTGCAGCACCAGTACGTCGGACGCCTCTACGTCCAGGTCGGGGTCGTCGATCCGGGCAGCCAGGTCCTCCAGTGAGCTGAACACCACAGCGCGCCCAGTCGTCTCGAACAGAGCCGGATCAGCCGCGGACCGCTTGATCAACGCACCAGACGGAGCCAGTGACCCCCGCAGCCACACCAGCCCGCCCTTCTCCCGGCTGGGCTCGCTCAACGGCCGTACGACGTCCCGGTCTACCCAGGAAGGCCCGTCCCCCAGCCGCTCCCCCAGCGTCTCTCCCGTCACAGTGAGCGCAGACAGGTCCAGCAGGTCCCTCAGCTCATGCAGTACGGCGGGGAGGCCGCCAGACGCATGTAGATCCTCCATGTAGTGCGCACCGGTCGGCTTGAGCTCCACCAGAACCGGTGTGGTCTCACTCAGCTCGTTCAGCTCATCAGGATCGATCACCAGGCCCAGCCGGCCAGCCATTGCGGTCAGGTGGATCAGCGCGTTGGTCGACCCACCGATCGCCAACAGCACGCGCAACGCGTTCCGGACAGACGCCGCCGTGACGACCTGGTCCGGCGTACGACCCGCTACCGCAATCGATACCGCCGCGGCACCAGTCGCCTCACCGAGCCGCAACCGGTCGGCGTGTACAGCAGGCGCGGCAGCGCTGTCCGGCAGCGCCATGCCGAGCGCTTCCACGATGCAGGCCATGGTGGAAGCGGTCCCCATCACCGCACAGGTCCCCGCAGTGGTGGCCAAGTTGCGCTCCACCTCGCCGATCTCGGTCTCGGAGACCTCGCCCGCCCGGTAGCGCGCCCAGAACCGACGGCAGTCGGTACACGCGCCTAGCCGCTCACCCTGGTAGCGGCCGGTCGACATCGGACCGGTGACGAGCTGGATCGCCGGTCGGCCGGCCGAGAACGCGCCCATCAGCTGCGCCGGCACGGTCTTGTCGCAACCACCGACCAGTACGACGGCATCCATCGGCTGGGCCCGGACGAGCTCCTCGACGTCCATCGCCATCAGGTTGCGGTAGACCATTGCGGTCGGTTCGAGGAAGCTCTCCCCCAGCGAGATGGTCGGGAACTCCATCGGCAGTCCGCCGGCGGCGATGATGCCGCGGGCAACAGACTTGACCAGCTCGGGTTGTTGCCGGTGACAAGGGTTGAAGTCACTGGTGGACGTGGCGATACCGATCACCGGCCGGTCCAGCGATTCCGGCGACCGGCCGCTCGCATGCAGGAACGCCCGCCGCAGGAAGCGCGAGAACTCCCGGTCGCCGTAGCTGACCAGGCCCCCGTAGATCCCGCTCACGGGGCACCCGGCGTACGGCGGAGATGCTCGGCCAGCAGCCGCAACATGCTCTCCGGCGGTACGGCGGCCGGCGGGCGGACCGCGTCGTACGAGATCAGACCGCGCAGCACCAGACTGCGTTTGCGCAGACCGAGCGCGATACCGGCCTGGAACTCGAAGTTCACCAGTGGCAGATAGTCGCGCCAGACCTCACGTGCTGCCTCGAAACCACCTCGTCTGAAGGCTCCGACGCAAGCGAGGAGTCCTTCAGGGACGGAGAAGCCGGTCATCGCGCCGGCCGCACCGACGGCCAGCTCGTCCAGCAGACAGGTACCGCCGAGTCCTCCGAAGATCGGTACGTCGAGTCCGGCCGCCAACTCGGCGACCGCGGGCGGGCTCGGCGACGACTCGGATTTCACCGCGACCACCGAGGGCACCTTGCGTACGGCGGCGACCAGGTCGGCCGTGGCGATCGGAATGCCGCTCATCACTGGGTAGTCCTGCACCACGAGCGGTCGTTCGGTGCGGTCGGCAACATCGTTCAGATGTTTGCTCAGGGCATCCGGATCGCTGGAGTTCACTTGAACCATCAGTCCGGCGAGCCGAGATCCGACCGCCGGCAGGACATTCGCGGCCTCCGCACAGACCCCCTCGAAGTCGAGTGCACTCATGCCGATCACGAGCGGAAGGCCGGCAGACTCTACGACGGTCTCCACCACGGTACGGCGTTCCACCGGGGTCAGCCGGGCCGCTTCGCCGAAGACACCGAGCACCGTCAGCCCGGTCGCGCCGATCGCCTCGTAGTGCCTGACCTGCCGGGCCAGCGACTCGGTGTCGACAGCCGAGCCGTCCGCCGTGAACGGCGTCGCCAGCACACCCCACACCCCGGGATCCAACGTCATGGCGCTCCTCTCGTCGTCACCGCGGTGGCCACCGTGTACGCCTCCAGGCTCTCGGTGCCACCTTCCCTGCCGTAGCCGGACAGTTTCACGCCGCCGAACGGCGAGGACGCGGCCGCCAGTGCCACCTCGTTGACACCGATCATGCCCGCTTCCAGCATCGCGACCGCGGTGTCGGCGCGTTGCAGGTCAGTGGTGAACACGTACGCCGCCAAGCCGTACGGCACCGCGTTCGCCTGAGCCAGCCCGTCCTCGATCTCGCCGAACGGCAGGATCGGCATGATTGGTCCGAACGGCTCATCCCGGAGCACCGCCGCGTCGGCCGGGATGTCCGTCAGCACGGTCGGCGGATAAAAGAACCCGGGCCCGTCGGGTCTCGTGCCACCGCAGTGCACCTTGGCACCGCTGCCTTCGACCAGCGCCGCAACCGCGTCCCGTCCACGGGCGTTGGCCAGCGGGCCGATCTCCAGCCCGTCGACTCGCTCGAGCACGGCAGCGACGAGATTGTCGACAATCGACCGTTGGACAAAGATCCGGCTTGGTGAGATGCACACCTGCCCAGCGTTGCGGAACTTCGCCCGGACCAGCGCATCGGCGGCACGTCCAAGCTGGTCCTCCGAGAGATCGTCGAAGATCAGGACGGGCGCATGACCGCCGAGCTCGAGGGTCAGCGGCTGCAACCGCTCGGCAGACGACCGCACCAACGTCTGACCGACCGGCACCGAGCCGGTCAGCGTGATCTTCGCGATCACGTCCGAGCCGATCAGCCGTTCACTCACCCGCGGCGGATCGCCGGTGATCAGGTTGACCACGCCGTCCGGCACACCCGCGTCCGCCAGGGCTCGCACGAGTGCGGCCGCCGTACGTGGGGCTTCGATCGCCGGGCAGACGATGATGCTGCAGCCGTACGCGACTGCCGGTGCGAGCTTGCGGGCCGGGAGGGACGCCGGGAAGTTCCAGGCCGTGAAGGCGGCCACGGGTCCGATCGGCCGCCGCTCGACCCAGGAACGGCGGCCCGGAGCCGTCGGCAACACCCTGCCGTAGGACCGGACCGCCTCACCGGCGAACCAGCTGAAGTACTCAGCCGACTGCTTGACCTCCGCCTCGGCTTCAGCGACCGGTTTGCCCTGCTCTTCACTCAAGATCGCGGCAATGTCTGGAACCCGGTCGAGCAGGAGCCGGCCGGCCCGGTCGAGTACCTCCGCCCGGTCGGCAGGCGCCGTACGACGCCAGGTCGCGAAGCCGGACGCGGCTGCGGCGAGGGCGTCGTCCAGGTCCGCGTCGGACGCATTGGGGACCTGGGCAACGACCTCCTCGGTGGCCGGATTGAGTACGTCGATCGTCCGGCCGTCCGAGGCTTCCCGCCAGGCACCACCGATGAACATTCAGGCCACCTTGGTCAGGACGACGAGGCTCAGCGAGGGAAGGGGTAGCTCGAGTTCCAGGCCCAGAGCGCCGTCAACAGCAACCTGCGTGTCATCCGCGAATCGCTCGAGACCTTGGCGCGCGGTGATCGCGGCGAGCTGTTCAGGTGTCGGGTCCTGCGGCGCGCCCTGGTCCTGCCAGACGGTGTGGCTGTTGCTGTGACTGTGGTCGATCCGGTAGTGCTGCACGGTCCACTCACTGGTGTCGAGACCGTTGATCTGGACCTCGACCCGGGTCGTGCCGGGGTCGTCCGCGTACTGATCGTCCCGGTGCCGCCAGACCAGGACAGCAACCGTCCCGTCGGTCGAGTCGCGGCTCGCGATGACGTCGACCTCCTCGGCCAGCCCGTTGCCCAAGGCACTGATGTCGGAGATGTCCGCGGCCTGATCCGAGGTGGCGGCCAGGCGACGGTCGCCGAGGTGTGCGAAGGCCCGGTAGGCGTTCATCAGCGGCTTCTCGATACCGGACGCGGTGACGAAACTTCTGGTGCCCTCGAAGTAGCGCTCCCCCTCCATCGAGAAGCTCCAGGTGGTTGCCTCGTGCACCTTCGCGGTGTGCTGCTCGTTGAGGTCGAGGACTTTCTTCATCAGCTTGGCCTGGAACACCGGGTAGTACTCGTTGTTGCGGTAGGCGAAGTTCGCGTTGTCGTAGATCCCCCAGTGCGCCGGCACCGAGGCGTCACACTCGTCCACGATCACCGGCGCCCCGACGTACTGCGGGAACTCCTCGATGACGCGCAAGGCACGATCGATCTCGCGGAGCATCTTCGGGGTCGACGGCGACTCCTTCACCGGCGCCGGAGCACCGATCGGGCCATACGTGCGCCAGGGCGTGAAGTGTGAGCCCTTGGTGTGGAAGGACACGAAGTCGACGGGCAGGTCACGGTCGGCGCAGGCCTGCAGGAAGCCGTGCAGGAAGACCGCTCCCTGGTCCCCGCCGGTCACGGCCGGACCACCGACCTTAGCCGCCGGGTAGACGTCGCGGATCGCCTTCACGGTCGCGTCGTACAGGTCGTGGAACTGTTCCGGAGTGCCGCGCCAGTAGGAGATGTCCGGCTCGTTCCAGAGTTCCCAGAGCCAGTGCTGAACCTCGTCGACGCCGTACCGCTCCAGACAGTGCTCGACCAGGGCCGAGACCAGGCCGCCCCACTTCGCGTAGTCCTTCGGCGGGTAGGACCACCAACCGGCTTCGTAGGCGCTGTACTGACTCGGGCTGTTCTCGAACGGGAACTCGGTCTTCGCCTCCTCCGGCACGAGCGCGAGCGGGGTGAAGGCGAGCTCGACCAGCGGATGGTGGCCGGTGCCGACGATCGCGTCGTACGTCAGATCGGCGATGGTGAAGTCGTAGTACGGCTTGCCGTCCGCATCCTCGTGGTAGACGTTGCCACTCCCCCAGTGCGGCAGGCCCAGCCCGGTGCCGCTGTTGAAGATGTTGTGCGGCCGGACGTGGTACGGCATCTCCGCGAATCCGCCGATTGTCTGCAGTGTCCGGCGGCCCTGGGGTGTGTAGGTCCAGTTGATCTCGTCGTACCCGAGGCTGGCCCACGGGCGGGCGAGGACGCCGACATCGCCTTGAGCGTCGACGGTCACCCGGGCCGTGCGGATAGGGGTGGCGTCCGGGTCGGAGGGGGCATACGGGAGGCGTTGAACGTCGCTGGGAGAGGCGTTCTTGGTCATGTCAGCCTTTCAGTCCGGTATTGCTGATGCCGGCGATGATGAATCGCTGGGCAAAGAGGAAGACGAGAAGCGGCGGGGTGATCGCGAGCGCCGCCGAGGCCATCACGACGCCGTAGTCGACATCGCCGTACGCCGATCGGAACGTGACGAGGGCCAGCGGGAGGGTCTGCATACTCGGCGAACTGGTCGAGATGAGCGGCCAGAGGAAGTCGTTCCAACTCCCCAGGAACACCAGGATCCCGAGGGTTGCCAGGGCCGGTCGGATCAGCGGTACGACGACGTACCGGTAGATCTGCCAGGCGTTCGCACCGTCGGACTTGGCCGCGTCGATCAGGTCGGGCGGGAGATTCACGATGAACTGCCGCACGAGTACGACGCCCACCAGCGAGACGATGTGTGGCAGCGCCAGGGCGCCGTACGTGTTGAGCAGGCCGAGCTCGCGGAACTGCTGGAAGAGCGGGACCAGGACGACCTCGCCGGGGATCAACATCGTTGCCAGCAGCAACCCGAAGACGGCCGCGTTGCCGCGGAACGGCAGCTTGGCCAGGGCGTAGCCGGCCATCGAGCAGACCAGCAGGGCGAGAACTGTGGAGACCACGGCAACGACCGTGCTGTTGAAGAAGGCAATGAAGATGTTGACCGCACGACCGCCGGGATCGACGAGCATCTCCCAGTTCGCCAGCGTCGGATCACTCGGCAACAACCGGCTGCCCGGTGTGGTCGAGCCTTCGAAGGACGACGACAGCGTCCATAGCAACGGCAAGCCCCAGAGGATCGCGAAGACGAGAGCCGCGGCCGTTGCGAGCCAGCGAGCGCGGCGGCGTTGGGCGGTCATCGGGCGCTCCTTCTGCTGACGACCTGATGGACGATCGTGACCAGGAGGATGATGAGTGCGAGCAGCCAGCCGATCGCGGCGGCGTACCCGGTCCGGAAGTCGCGGAAGCCGGTCTCGTAGAGCATCTGCAGTACGACGCGAGTGCTGCCGCTCGGACCGCCCTGGGTCAGCAGGTAGACCTGCTCGAACACCTTGAACGAGTCGATCAATCGCAGCAGTACGACGAGACCGAGTACGGGTGCGATGCCGGGCAACGTGACGTAGCGGAACTGTTGCCACCTGCTGGCACCATCGATCCGGGCAGCCTCATAGAGCTGCTTGGGGATGTCCTGGAGCGCGGCGAGCAGGATGAGCAGCGGGAAGCCGACACGCCACCAGAGTGTCAACAATACGACGGCCCCCATCGCCTGACCGGGTTCCGTCAACCACTGTTGTGCTGGGAGACCGACGGCCTTGAGGACCGTGTTGAGCGAACCGTCGACCGGGTCGAGAACGAGGGTCCAGATCAGCGCGACGGCCGCACCGGGAAGAAGGTACGGACCGACGAAGGCTGCGCGGAGCATGTTGCGGCCGGACAGATCGCGGTTGAGCACGAGAGCGAGGATCAGGCCCGCGGCCACCAGAACCGGGACGTTGAGTACGACGAACAGGACGGTGTGACCGAGCGCCGCCTGGAAATCGCCGTCGCCGAAGAGGTTGACGTAGTTCGACAGGCCGACGAAGCCACCGGTGCCCTCGGCAACGTTGACGTCGGTCAGGCTGAGATAGAAGCCGCGGATGACCGGGACCGCCCAGAGGAAGAGGAACAGGATCCCGAACGGGGCCAGGAAGATCAGGGCCGACCAGGACCGCGGCTTCTCCCGCTCGGCCGCCGTACGGCTGAGGGGAATTCTCGAAGTGAGGACGCTCATTTCGGCTCCCGCATGCTCTCGGTCGCGCGGGTCGCGGCCCGGCGAAGCTCGGTCACCACGTCCGCGCCCTGGTAGACGATGTCGTCGAGCGCGTCGTTCAGATACTGAAACGCCTGGTTCCAGCGATAGGCGTACGGCGCGAACCGGGCGTGCTTGGCCTCGTCGATGAACAGGCCCATCTTGCGCACCACCGGGTCGTTGCTCTTGGCAATGGCGTCGGCGGCGGCCCGGCTCGCGGGTGCCTGCGCGCCGGCCCAGGCGGCGCTGCCCTCGCGGACCAGCCAGCCGATGAACTTCTGTGCCTCGGCCTGGATCCATTCGTCGTTCTTGCGCTGCTTCGGGATGCAGTAGATGTGCGAGGTCGCGACCACCGAGCGCGGCCCGTCGAAGAACTGCGGCAGCGGGGCGACGTCGAGCTGGGTGCCCTGCTGGGCGTTGGTCTTCATCAGCTGGGACAGCACCCAGGGGAAGGTGAAGACCATGCCGACCTTCTGGTTGCGGAACAGCGCGCCGAGCTGCGGCCCGGCGAGCTGGGCCGGCTCGACCTGGTAGCGGTGCACGAGGTCGCGTTCGAACTGGCCGGCCTCGATACCCGGTGGTTCGGCGAACAGGGCGCGGCTGTCGGCGTCGATCAGGTCGCCGCCGGCCTGCCAGTTGAAGGTGAGCCAGGGGTTGAAGGTGCCGGTCTCGCGGATGAAGCCCCACGGGCCAGACTTCTTCAGCGCCTGGGCGGCGGTGATGAACTCGGCTTTGGTGGTCGGCGGATGATCCGGGTCCAGGCCGGCCTTCTCGAACAGGGCGCGGTTGTATCCGAGGGCCGCGGGTCCGGTGCTCATCGTCACGCCGTACTGGCGGCCCTCGATGTTGGCGAGCTGCCAGGTGCCGTCGATGAAGTCGTCCTGGCTGAAGCCGAGATCCTTGAAGTCGATCGTGTGCAGGAAGCGGCGCAGCGGCGGGATCTCGTAGCTGTGCAGCGCGATGATCGCGGGCGGTGCGCCGGCCAGCGAGGCGGTCAGGATCTTGGTCAGGTAGTCACCGCCGTACGCCGGTGCGGAGAACCGTACGACGACGTCGTCCTGCGAACTGTTGTATCGATCAACAATCGTCTGCATCAAGGCGCCGTCGGGACCGGTGTAGAAGGTGGTGAACTCCAGCACCCGTCCACCACCACGAGTGGTGTCGTCGAAGGGCGAGGAGCAACCGGCCAGAGCTGCCGCACTGCCGGCGCCCAGGGCGAGCAGCTTCCGCCGGGACAGGGCGCTGGCCGACCGGCCTGGCGGCCTGGCGTCGGCGCGCGAGCCGCTCACGCCGACGGGTCGCCGTGGGCCGGCGGGTGGGACAGCCGGGGCAGCGGTCAGGAGGGCCGCCCTCTGATGGGCTCGCCCACCAGAGGGCGGGTTGGCCAACCGGATTTCAGGGTGCGAACCCACACGCTGGTGGGTCAGCCAACCAGAGGTGGTCGGGGGGCGGGCAGGTGGGGCGGTGGGTGGCAGCGACGGGGTGAGGGGTGGATGGAGGTGGGGAGGTGCGGGCGGAGTGGGCAGCACGGAGTTCTCCCTCGGACGCGAGTGGAGGTCGAGCGGATTGCGGGCCGGGCAGCCGGGCCGGCGTGGGGGGAGGGCGGCGCCGGGATCGCCGGGCGCCGGGTCTCGCCGTTTGGGGGTCTACCGGTTAGCCTGATCTCGGCGTTGTCAAAAGTCAATGGTTAACAATCGACAATTTACACCGATGGAGGACGGCTGTGGCCGGACCGCTCGATCAACTCGCCCGGCAGACCGAGCGCAGCCCCGCGCTGTGGGCGACCGTCGTACCCGAGATTCGTCAGATGATCGTCAGCGGTGCCCTGCCGCCCGGCCAGCACCTGCGCGAGGGCGAGCTGGCGACCGCACTCGACATGAGCCGCGGTCCGATCCGCGAGGCGTTGATCGAGCTCGAGCGGGAGGGTCTCGTCGTACTGCGCCGGCATCGCGGTGCTCAGGTGATCGCACTGACCGACGACGATGTCGAGGAGATCTACACGCTCCGGCTGAGCCTGGAGCAACTCGCGATCAAGCGGGCCCTCCCCCGGTTGACCGACGTCCATTTGTCGACGATGGACGACGTACTCGAGAAGATGCGGGCGCTCGGGCCGGACTACGAGCCGAAGACCGCGCTGGACCTGGATTTCGCGTTCCACGACGTGCTGTACCGGGCCGCCGCGCATGCTCGCCTCGACCGCGCCTGGCAGCAGATCCGCAGCCAGGTCGCCATGTTCCTGTACTCACGCCACGTCGCCCGGCCGGACTTCCACGAGATCGCGTACGCCGAGCACAAGGCGATCCGGGACATCATCGCGAGCGGTGACGCGGCAGCCGCCGTGGAGGCCATCGACAACCACCTCACCGGCGCCTACCACCGCCTCATCGAGGCCCGCCACACCAACTGACCCACCTTGAGAAGCCACCAACCATTCCGACGGCGGAAAAGTGGTCGGTGGCTTCTCAAGGTCGGGGGTTCAGCGAGCGGTGAGGGCTGTTGCCTCGGCGACGATGTGCTGGCGGCGTACGGCGGTGAGGCCGCGAGCCGCCGGGGTGTTCGCGTACGACGCGAGTACGGCGTACTGCTTCTGACCGAGCAGCGTCGTCATCGTGGAGACCGTCGACGGCGTGGCCCCCGAGGTCAGGATGAGGTTGGCCAGCCCCGTCGGAGTGGCGACCACGTCGAACGTGCTCTGAACGGTCGCCCCAGCGACAGTCGCCGTCAGCGTGTGCCTGCCGGCTGCGATCGTCGTCGTGTCGACAATCGACCCGTTGACAATCGCCACTCCGTCGAGCGTGATCGCGAGCGGTTCCGGCGAATTGTTGCCGACCGCAATCCGCAGTACCTGGGCCCGGTCGATCCGCTCCCCCGCACCGGGGCTGAGGATCGTCGCGGCCGGCTTGACCCGCTGCGCGAAGGCGGCGTTCCAGCCCGCCAACTCGGCCGGCCGGTTCGTGATGATGCCGTCAACGCCGGCCTTCTCGAGCGCGTTCCAGCGGGTCGCGTCGTCCACGGTCCATACGTTCACCGCGACGCCGGCCGCGTGCAGTTCGGCGACGATGCCCGGGCGGGTCTGGAAGGCGGCGTCCGACGGGTTGTACGCCGACAACTCCAGGTCCTTGGCGATCGCGACCGGATCCGGGTCGAGCGTCGAACGCAGCAGACCGAGCGGGAGCTCCGGCGCAAGCTCACGAACCCACCGCAGGTGCTGCGGCTCGAAGCTCTGCACGAAGACCCGGCTGCTCATCCCCCGGCTGTGAATCTCCTGCACGATCCGCTCGACCGACGCGCGGGTGTGCTCACCCTTGACCTCGAGCAACAGGTTGCCGCCGCGCGTCTTGAGTCCGTCGAGCTGCGACGCCAAGGTCGGTACGCGCTGACCGGCGTACGCGGGCGCGAACCACGACCCCGCATCCAACCCGGCCACCTGATCCGCCGTCAGCGACCGGACCGCGCCGGTCCCATCAGTCGTCCGGTCGACGGTGGTGTCATGCAGGATCACGGGTACGCCGTCCTTCGTCGGCTGTACGTCGTTCTCGATCCACTCGGCCCGGGCACGACGGGCGACCTCGTCCGACGCGGCCGTGTTCTCCGGCGCGGACGACGAGCCACCGCGGTGCGCCCAGACCCGGAGCGGCGCACCCGGCTTGCGGATGAACGACTCCTTCTCGAGCGGCGTCACGGTCAGGTCGTCGAACGAGACGGTCGCGCCGTTGACGAGCAGTCCCTGCACACCCGTCGTACTGCGGTTCACCATCGTGGTGCGCAGCGACTCACGGCCGTCGACGTACCAGGTGGCGCGGGTGCCGCGGACCTCGACCGCGACGGCCACCTCCTTGCCCACGCCGACCTGGATCGGCGCGGCTGCGGTGTCGGTGACGTTCCAGGTGTTGGCCGCCGTACGTTGCGCGAACTCGAGACCGTTGGTGGCGGTCGAACCGTTCCGCAGGGTCGCGATCGACCACGGGACGGCGCCGCTCGGGGCGAGGTCGAGCCCGAACGCGACCCAGCGGCCGCCGTCGAGCGCGGACTCGAACCGCAGGTGGCTCTCGATCCGGAAGTCGGTCAGCGGGGTGCCGAACGTGATGCGGCTCTGCTGACTGGAGCTGGTCGATGTACCGATCAGCCGGCCGCCCTGCACTTTCCAGGTCCCGTCGACGGCTGACCAGCCGGCCGGCAACGTCGTACCGTCGAAGGTCTCGTCGACCGTCGGTGTGGGCGCGGCCGGTTCAGCGACTGCGACCGGCAGTGGCGTGGTGAGGAAGGCGGTAATGGTGGCTCCGGTGGCGAGAGCGGCCAGTACTGCACGGGGGCGGCGTGACATCAGCATCATGGCCACCGAACGTAGGAAACCGACACCAACAGCACCAGAGCTTGTGATGAATTGACCGCCAACGCAGGGTGGATCGACCGATGGGTGAGGATGGCGGCATGAAGCCGGTGATTCTCGATGTCGACACTGGGCTGGACGACGCCTGTGCACTACTGCTCGCCGCCCGCCACCCCGATCTCGACCTGAAGGCTGTGACGTGTGCAGGCGGCAACGTCGGCCTGGACGACGTTGTGATCAACACGCTAACGGTGCTGGAAGCCGCAGGGCGTTCTGACGTGCCAGTCGCGGCCGGCGCCGCCGTACCACTGCTCCAGCCCGTCCGCGCGGCTACGCACGTGCACGGCGTCGACGGACTCGGCAACCTCGACTGGCCCCGCTCTACTCGTACGGCGGGCGCCGGGCATGCGGTCGAACTGCTACGCGACGTACTGCGTGCAGCCGCCGCATCAGGTGAGCTGGTGACGCTGATCCCGCTGGCACCAATGACGAACATCGCACTGCTGCTCCGCACCTACCCCGACGCCGCGGCCGGACTGCGCGAGATCGTCTTCATGGGTGGCGCGGCCGGGATCGGGAACGCGACTGCGTCGGCGGAGTTCAACATCTGGACCGACCCTGAGGCGGCCGCGATCGTTCTCACTGCTGCAGCGGAGCTCGGCGTACCGGTGACGATGTACGGCCTGGACGTGTTCTACGACGTAGTGATCTCACTGGATCAGGCACGGTCGCTGGGTGGTTCGCCGTCGGCCGAGCTGGCGCGGAAGCTGATCGAGAAGCGCAGCGAGCTCTACCGCCGGTCCGACGGCGCGAGCATCGGCGATGGCGGCGCGGTGTGCGCGGTGATCGATCCGGCCGGGCTCACGACGCAGTCGTTCCCGCTGCGGGTCGAACTCTCCGGCAGTTGGTCCCGTGGCCGGACGATCGTCGACACGCGCGACCGGTCCGCCGACCTCACCAGCGATCCCCATGGCCCGTCGCCGACCGTCGTACAGGTGGCAACCGCGGTGGACGGCGCGCGGTACGCCGATCTCTGGATGAGCACGGTCAAGTAGCAAGCAGGTCGTTCAGCCGGGCGCGTACGCCGACCATGAACAGGTCGAGTCCGTCACTGAAGCGGTCAGGCTCTGTCGGTTCCGCCACGACGGCTGCGAGCGTCCAGTGCGCACTGGTCTCGAAGATGGCGCGGGCCTGCGGCTCGGGTACGCCGAGGTCCACGAGGGATCGGATTTGTGCGCGGACGAGTTCCGCGCGCGATCCGTCGCCCTGGTCGCGATCGGGCGTGGCCTTCGCCTGGATCAGCCCGGCCAGACCGGGATGGTCGGCGTAGAACGCTCGCAACTCGAGCGAGCCGGCCGTGGTGACCGCGATCCAGTCGTCGACGGTGTGGATCTCGTCGTACGCCGTGAGATCGGCGGCGAACTGGTCGAACGCGTTCCGGGCGACCAACTCGAGCAACTCGTCCTTGTTGCGGACGTGGTGGTAGAGCGACGGCGCGCGGACCTGGAGGCGCTCAGCGACCGATCGCATGGTCAGGCCTGTGACTCCGTCGGCGCGGATGATCGCCAGCGCGGCGTCGGCGATCGCGGCGGCCGAGATCCCGGCCGCCGTATGTGATGACGGATCGCGTCTGCTCACGGAAACCTCATTGTCGGCGCGGTTCGGCACGGGCTAGGTTGCTGTCTAACAGCATTAGACAGCCTACTCGAGGACGGCACCCGTGTCTGGACTGCGCCCGACCTATCCGCTGCGCACCGAGCGACTCGACCTTCGGCCGCACCGGATGGACGACCTGGACGACCTGTACGCGTTCCACTCCCGGCCGGAGGTGGTGCGCTATACGCCCTGGCCGGTCCGCGATCGCGAGCAGACCCGGGCCGCACTCGAGGTCAAGCTCAACCAGGACGCGCTGACCGAGCCGGGCCAGTGGCTCGTACTCGCGATCGAGTTGCGCGAGACCGGCAGGGTGATCGGCGAGGCCCTGCTGAAATGGGCGAGCGAGACCGACCGCCAAGGCGAGATCGGGTACGCCCTCCACACCGACTACCACGGCAAGGGATTCGCCTCCGAGGCCGCTCGCGAACTGCTGCGGCTCGGCTTCGACGACCTCGGGCTGCACCGGATCTGCGCCGTACTCGACGACCGCAACGCCCCGTCGGCGCTGCTGCTCGAACGGCTCGGCATGCGTCGCGAGGGGCACCTGATCGAGTGCACGTTCTTCAAGGGTGAATGGGCGAGCGAGTACGTCTACGCCCTCCGCGCGGACGAATGGCGCGCCTGACCCCGCTGCTTTACTGGGCTCGGGGGTGGTTGCGATGGGGATCGACAACCAGATCTACGACCGGATCGGCGACAGTTGGTGGGACGAGGCCAACCCGCTGAACATGCTGAACGGGAGTTTCACGCCCGGGCGGTTCGCCTACTTCCGCGCCGTACTCGATCGCATTGGACTGGATCCGGCCGGACTGCGGGCGCTGGACCTCGGGTGCGGCGGCGGATTCATGGCGGAGGAGTTCGCGCGACTCGGGTGCCGGGTGGTTGGGGTCGACCCGTCATCGGTGTCGATCGAGACCGCCCGGCGACACGCGGATTCGTCCGCTCTGGAGATCGAATACGTCGTCGCAACCGGTGAGCAGCTCCCGTTGGATGGCGAGCGGTTCGAGCTCGCGTACTGCTGTGACGTGCTCGAACACGTGGCCGATCTGGACCTCGTGATCAAGGAGACGGCCCGTATTCTCAAGCCCGGCGGTCTCTATCTGTTCGACACGATCAACCGGACGACCGCGAGCAAAGTGTTCGCGATCAAGGTGGCGCAGGACTGGCGGTTGACCCGGCTGGTGGACACCCAGTTGCACTCCTGGGAGATGTTCATCAAGCCGACGGAACTTGAGGAGACGCTGCGCCGGCACGCAATGCGCCTCGGCGAGATCGCCGGCCTCGGGCCGCGGTCGAGCAAGGCGACACTGCTGTGGAACTTCATCCAGACCCGACGCGGCCACCTCACCTTCGGCCAGCTGAGCCGCCTGATGGACGTCGGTCAGGTCAAGGACACCGCGATCTCCTACATGGGCTACGCCACGAAGGCCACCTGACCGCCGCGACCGATCAGCGGGCGATCGGGATCTGCAGCGTTTGGCCGGGTACGACGTCGGCCGGGGTCGCGAGCTTGTTCAGGTCGGCGATCCGCTCGACCACGATCGCCGGGTCCTGCGACGGGTTGGTGCTCTGGGCGATCGACCACAAGGTCTCCCCCGGGGCCACCTGGACGGGGACCGTGTGGGTGAAGCTCGGACCAGGCACGAGCACGCCGGTCACGCGCAGGCCCAGTACGACGACGGCCGAGCCGAACACGATCACCGACAAGGCGGTCAGTAGCAGTCGCCCGCGTCGGATGAGCCGCAACGCCGGCGCCTCAGCCTCGGTGACCCGCCGGCGCCGAACTCGTTGCCCGTCGGCGACCTGACGGCCGAGGTCGTCACCGGAGCAGGCCCGGACCGGAAGGCGCTCCGTCGTCGTCCCAGCGATCCTGGGCCGGCGGCGTGGGCGCGCGTCGGGCACCGCCTCGGGTGCCTGGCGTGCCACCAGTGCGTCTGCCGCGAGAGCCGCTGTGCTCATCGGATCCTCCAGACCTCGTTCAGACCTCGTCCTGCGGTGTCGATCCCTGTCTACCGGCCGCCTCCGACAGTTTCCGAGGCCGACCTCCGCGGCGACCGGCCCGAACACCTGTTCGATCGAACGCCTGTACGAATGATTAACCGACCGACCCCCGTTGCGCAACCATCTCCAACCGGGACACGCCCAGGAAATTCCCGAGCTCGCGCACGCCTTATAACCCGACACACGAACAGGCGTGCGAACCGACACGCCTTCGAACAGATGTTTGAAGAATCTCAGGATTCGGTCTACGGTCGTGTCAGTCGAGCAAGCTCGGCCGGTGCACCGCCGGCCCGACCCGAGGAGCAACCACCGATGGCCAGGACGCCGAGCGGTTCCAGCAAGGACGACCCGCGCACGGAGCAGACCGCCACGGACCAGACCGTGGCCGAGCTGCCCGACGGTCCGGCCGACGCGACCGGGCTGACGCCACGTCAGCGCCGGGTCCTGGACGTCATCCGCGACTCGGTGGACCGCCGCGGCTACCCGCCGTCGATGCGCGAGATCGGTGAGCGGGTCGGCCTGACCAGCTCGTCGTCGGTGTCGCACCAGCTCCGCGTGCTGGAGCAGAAGGGCCTGCTCCGCCGCGACCCGAACCGTCCGCGCGCGATCGAGGTCCGCTACCCGGGCGAGGTCGACGCCGCCGCCCGCCGGTCCGCGCTCGGCTCAGTGCGACAGACGACGTACGACGAGACCGGTGCGGGCGACGCGCACCCGGACGCGGCCTACGTGCCGGTGGTCGGCCGGATCGCCGCCGGTGGGCCGATCCTGGCCGAGCAGGAGATCGAAGAGGTCTTCCCGTTGCCCAAGGCAATGGTCGGCGAGGGCACGCTGTTCATGCTCCGGGTCAAGGGTGAGTCGATGATCGAGGCGGCCATCTGCGACGGCGACTGGGTCGTGGTGCGGCAGCAGCCGACCGCGGAGAACGGTGACATCGTCGCTGCCATGATCGACGGCGACGCGACGGTGAAGACGTTCAAGAAGACCAAGACCGAGATCCTGCTGCTACCACACAACCCGGCCTTCGAGCCGATCGACGGCAAGGACGCGATCATTCTCGGAAAGGTCGTAACAGTTCTGCGCCGAGTCTGACATCTCAGACGACGCGCGAAGTCGGGCGTGTCGTGTCAGCATTGAGTCATGACGACTGTCTATGACTTCAGCGCCCGGCGGATCGAAGGCAATGAACAGTCTCTTGCCGATTTCCGCGACCAGGTGCTCCTGGTGGTGAACACGGCGTCGCAGTGCAGCCAAACCCCGCAGTACACCGGACTGCAGAAGCTCTACAAGGCATATCGCCGGCAGGGCTTCTCGGTTCTTGGCTTCCCCTGCGACCAGTTCGGCCACCAGGAGCCTGGTGACGAGAACGAGATCGCGAACTTCTGTTCGACGATCTATCACGTCACGTTCCCGATGTTCGCCAAGATCGACGTCAACGGCTCGAAGACGCTTCCGCTGTACAACTGGCTGAAGCGTGAGCAGGGCGGCCTGCTCGGCGGACGGATCAAGTGGAACTTCACCAAGTTCCTGATCGGGCGGGATGGCGGGGTGATCGCACGGTACGCGCCGACCCATTCCCCCGAGAAATTGGCCGACAAGATCGAGGCGGCCCTCACGATTCCCGCGCCATCTCGGGAAGCGAACGACTGACCCACCCAGGCGGAATCGTGGCGGCGATTCCGCGTGGCGGCAGTAACCGACGTGAACAGCACCAGAGTTCATCTCGGCGTTGCCTGAAATCGCGGCGGAAATGAGACACCTGAACATCATCCGTCGCAGCGCAACACCATTCGCACCGCATTCCGAACATTTGCCCGGCCCCGCCGTGTCTGCTCATTCCCGCGGTGCAGCCCCAGACGCACGAGAACATTCCCGTGCATTCGCACAGTCGTCCCCCACCGCGGGCCGAGCCCACGTCAGACGACGACCGATTCCGGGTCGATGTCCAAGCGGAGGCCACGCCAGACGGGGTGGCGGAGGCGGGCGTCAGCGGCCCAGCCGGAGTAGGTGACTTCGGCGACCAGAACGGGGTCGAGCCAGTGGGCCCGACGCCGGTCCGAGGTGGGGATGGTGGCCGGGTCGAAGGGTGGCCGGTCGATCTCCAGGCCGGCGAGTTCGGCGCTGAGCACGTCGAGCGTGGCGAAGTCCAGACCCGAGCCGACCTTCCCGATCAGGACGAGGTCGCCACCAGGCTCGGTGTAGGCGCCGCAATAGAAGGATCCGATCCGGCCGGACCGGTTTCCTTCGCCCGGATGCCACCCACACAGGATCACATCACGCGTCTTCACCGGTTTGACCTTGATCCAGTCGGCGCTGCGACGGCCCGGGAGATAGCGCGACTTCCGGCGTTTCGCGACCACGCCTTCGAGCCCGGTCGACGCCGACAACTCCAGCGCCGCGTCGGCGTCGTCGTACGCGGGTGGGGTCTCCCAGAACAGGTCGCCGATCTCCAGCGAGTCGAGCAGCCCGCGGCGGTCGTCGTACGTTGCCTCTAGCAACCACTTGCCGTCGAAGCGGAGCAGGTCGAACAGCCGGACCGAGACCGGCACCTCGGTGATCAGGTGCCGCAGCTGACGCGGATCCCGGACGTGCATCCGCCGTTGCAGCAGGCCGAACGACGGTGCCCCGTTCTCGTCCAGGGTGACGATCTCGCCATCCAGCACGGCGGGCAGTCGCAGCCCCGGCGCCTCGGCCAGACCGATCAGCTCGGGGTACCCGCCGGACACGTCGCGACTGTTGCGCGACCACAACCGGCAGACGCCGTCGTCCACCTCGGCGATGACCCGGATGCCGTCCCACTTCATCTCGTACGACCAGCCGGCTCCCGACGGCATCTCCCCCGACGCCGCCATCATCGGCAGCACCGGTGGAGTGGTCGCCGGACTCATGACGACTGCAACCGCTTCAGGGCGCCGAGCACCTTCTCACGATCGGCGGTCGGCCACATCGGCGGCAAGGAGGCGCGCAGGAAGGCGCCGTACCGCTGGGTGACGATGCGGGGGTCGAGGATGGCGACCACGCCGCGGTCGCTGCTGCGGCGGATCAACCGGCCGGTGCCCTGGGCAAGCAGCAGCGCGGCATGGGTCGCGGCGACGGCCATGAACCCGTTCCCGCCGGCCTCGTCGACCGCGCGCTGACGAGCGGCCATCAACGGCTCGTCCGGACGCGGGAACGGCACCCGGTCGATGATCACTAGGTTGCAGGTCGAGCCTGGTACGTCGATGCCCTGCCACAGCGACAGCGTGCCGAACAGCGAGGTCTCCGGCTCGTCGACGAACTCGCGGGCCAACTCCCCCAGCTGCGCGTCGCCCTGGCACAGCACCTTGAGATCGGTCGCCTCCCGCACCGCGGCGGTCGCCGCCTCGGCCGCCCGGCGGGACGAGAACAACCCGAGTGTCCGGCCGCCGGCGGCGGTCACCAGGTCGATGATCTCGTTGAACTGCTTCTGCCCCAGTCCGTCGCGGTGCGGCGGCGGCAGGTGCTTGGCGACGTACAGGATGGCCTGCTTCTCGTACTCGAACGGCGAGCCGACATCGAGGCCGCGCCAAGGGAGCGGGCCGGTCTCGGACGACGAATCCAGCTCCGGCATCTCATCGTCGTCAGCGAGCTTGTCCGACGGACGCAGGCCCACCTGCCGGGCGATCGAGTCGAAGTCGCCGCCCAGGGTGAGGGTCGCGGACGTCAGCACGGCGGTCCGGTCCTTCAGCACGAGCTCGCGGAGCAGGCCGGCGACGGTCAGCGGAGCGATCCGGAGCTCGCGGCCGAAGCGTTCGCGGTCGACCATCCAGACGACGTCGGCATCGCTCAGCGCGGCTACCCGCTCGGAGACGTCGAAGATCTCCTTGACCGCACCCTTCGACTGCCGTTTGGCGCCATCCGGGTCGTCGTCCTTGTCGTCGGACTTCTTGTTGAGATCGGAGTACAGCGAGCGGGCGGCGTCGCGGACCAGCGCGGCCGCTTCGAGCACCGCACCGTTCGAGGCCTCGATCCGGCCTTCGCGGGTCCCGTCCAGCGCCGCCCGCAGCGCGTCCGAGGCGTCGATCAGGTCATCCGCCTTGTCGTCGTCGACGAACCGGCGGGACCGCTTCGCGGCGCGCTCGACCATCTGCGGCGACAGCTCGTCTCCCGCGGCACCGGTGACGCGGGCCGGAAGCTCGTGCGCCTCGTCGACGATGATCACATCGTGCTCCGGCAGGACCGTACGGTTCTCGAACGCGTCGATCGACAGCAGCGCGTGGTTCGTGATCACGATGTCGGACTTGCGGGCCTGTTCCTTGGCCTTCTCGGCGAAGCACTCCTCGCCGTACGGGCACTTCTGCGCGCCGAGGCACTCGCGGGCCGCGATCGCGACCTGCTGCCAGGCCTGGTACTGATGCGAGGGCGCGTGGTCGCGGTCACCGGCCTCACCGTCGAGCAACTGCTGCTCGGCCCAGTCGCGCAGCTCCAGCACCTGCTGGCCGATCTGACCGGGCGGCGGCACGTCGATGAGCATGCCGTCGTCATCCGGAGCGCCCTCACGGATCCGGTGCAGGCAGGCGTAGTTGTTGCGGCCCTTCTGGATCGCGTACGTCGGTCTGCGCGGGAGCAGCTTCTCCGTCGCGTCCAGCAACGCCGGTACATCGCGATCGACCAGCTGGGACTGGAGCGCCAGGGTCGCGGTGGACACCACGACGCGCCGGTCCTCGATCGCGTGCAGTAGCGCGGGCACGAGGTAGCCGAGGGACTTACCGGTGCCGGTGCCCGCCTGGACGAGCAGATGGGAGCCGTCGTGCATGGAGGTGTTGACGGCCTCGGCCATCTCCACCTGACCAGGCCGGGTCTGACCGTTGATTCCGGAGACAGCGGCTTCGAGCAGTTCGCGTACGTCAACTCCCACCGCCACACCCTAGCCCGCGCGACGGACAGATTTCCGTTCGGCGGGCCAGGGCTGTGGATAACCCCCTAGACCACAGCGCCGCGGTCAGGCTGTGCGTCCCGGTCCACCTGCGGGCGCTTCGGACGCGGCGGCGGCGCCGGGTAGCGACGCTCCAGCTCGAGCAGCAGCGGGGCCGCGGTCAGGTTGGACGAGTACGTGCCGACCAGGATGCCCAGCAACAGCGCGAGCGCGAAGTCGGCCAGCGAGTCACCGCCCAGGAACAGCAGCGCGCTCAGGATGAACAGCGTCGAGATACCGGTGTTGATGGTCCGCGGCAGCACGTTGACGATCGCGGTGTCGATCACCGGCCCGAGGCTCTCGGTCGAGCGCGCACTGCGCGTCTCCCGGATCCGGTCGAAGACGACGACCGAGTCGTTCACCGTGTAACCGATGATGGTCAGGATCGCGGCCAGGAAGATGCCGTCGATCGGCTTGCCGGTCCAGGCGAACACTCCGACCACGACCGCGACGTTCTGCAGGAGAGCCAGTACGGCGCCCGCACCGAAGGTCCATCGGAACCGCGCGGCCAGGTAGAGCAACTGCGCCAGCAAGGCGATCCCGAGCGCGATCAGACCCTTGTTCCGGAGCTCGCTGCCCAGCGACGGGCCGATGCTCTCGTTCCGAATCAGCTCGGTCCCGCCGCCGATCCGGGAGATCGACTCGCGGATCTTCTCGGCCTCGTCGTCACTGATCGTCCCGGTCCGGACGGTGATGTCGTCGGCGCCGGACGCCTGAACCACAGCGTTCGGATACCCGGCCTCGGCGACCACGGCGCGGGCCTGGTCCGGCGTGATCTGCTGCGCCGTGCTGACCTCGAGCAGCCGCCCACCGGTGAACTCGATCCCGAGATTCAGCCCGCGCACGAAGACACCCGCGAGGGCGATCACGATCGCCACGGCGGTGATCAGCAGCCAGCGCCGGCTGTGCTGCATCAGCGAGGGCCGGCGCGCCTCCAGCCAGGTCCGGACCCGGCCGTGCCCGGCGATACCGCTCATCCCCGGACGCTTCAGCACGAACTTGCGGGAGACGAAGAACTCCGCCAGGACACGAGTCAGCACCAGCGCGGACAGCATCGACGCGATCACACCGATGCTCAACGTGACGCCGAAGCCGCGGACCGGGCCGGCGGCCAGGAAGAACAGCAGACCGGCGGCCAGCAACGTGGTGATGTTCGAGTCGGCGATCGCGGACAGCGCGTTCTGGAAGCCGCTGCGCAGCGACCGCGCCAATCCGTCCGTACGGCCCTCGATGTAGTCCTCGCGGGCTCGTTCGAAGACGAGCACGTTCGCGTCGACCGCCATACCGATCGCGAGCACGAACCCGGCCAGACCGGGCAGGGTGAGCGTTGCGCCGAGTGCGGTCAGAGCGGCGTACGACATACCGGAGTAGGCGACCAGGCCGAACACGGCCATCAGGCCGACCAGGCGGTAGACCAGGATGATGAACAGCGCGGTCAGCGCCAGGCCGATGATCGCGGCCGTCGCGCTGGCCTGGATGGCGTCCTTGCCGAGCGACGGGCCGACGGTGCGCTGGTCGATCACCTCGACCGGGACCGGCAGCGAACCGCCCTCGATCAGCGCGGCCAGGTCCTTGGCGTCGGTCTCGGTGAAGGTGCCGCTGATCGTGCTGGTGCCACCGGTCAGACCGATGTTGCACAGGTTGTTGCCGCCGTCGGGGTCGACCTGCGGGGCGCTGATCACCTCGTTGTCGAGCACGATCGCGATCATCCGCGGCGGCGTGTTGACCGGCTGGCAGGCGGCCTTGCCGGTGATGTCGGCCCAGATCTTGCCGCCGTCACCCTTGAAGTTCAGCTCGACGAACCATCCCTGGGCGACCTGCTGCGGGTCGAGTCGCCCTTCGGCGCTGCCGATCATCTCGCCGGTCATCGCGGGCTTGGCCATCCGCAGGAAGCCCTGGCCGTCCTCGGGCGGCAGGTACACCTCGCCGGCGGCCGGTTTGGCCGGCTTCTGCGCGACCTGGTCGAGCACCTGGTGGAAGGTGAGCTGCGCGGTCTTGCCGATCACCTTCGCGGCCTCGCGCGGGTCCTGGACGCCGGGCAGCTCGACGATGATCCGGTTCTCGCCCTGGCGGGTCACGCTCGGCTCGCTGACACCGAGGGCGTCGATCCGGCGGTGCAGCACCGAGGTCGCCTGGTCGGTGGTCTCCTTGGTCGCCTTCACCGTCGGCGAGTCCTTCGCCTGCAGCACGATCTGTGTGCCGCCGCGCAGGTCGAGCCCGAGCTTGGGCGTGGCCGTCAGGACGACGTACGTCGACAGGGCCAGGACGACGAGCGCGAGCAGCGCACGGACGAGGGACGACCGGTTCACAACTTCCTCCGGAGCTGGGCACCCGCCGTACGGGTGTCGTGACAGAGAGCACACCACGCGACGTGGAACGCACAGTGTATGGAGCCATTCAAACCCATCGACGCGGCCCGGGAGTGCCATGGCATCAGGTCGCAACCGAACTGATTGACGCGTCAGGTGAGCACGCCCTAGCTTCTCAGCACTCGTCGTTCCGTAGCCAATTGCGGACCGACGGTGATCACCCCTCCGCCCCGGTGGGTGATGAGTTCCCTGAGGAGGAACCGTGCGTCATCGCATCCGTTTGTCCCTCGCCGCCGCCACTCTGGTGCCGGCCCTCGCCCTGACCACCGCCGGCACTGCCGGCGCGGCGCCCGTCCCCGAGCCGTCAGCCCGCATCGTCGCGGTCCAGCTGGCCAAGGCCGAGGCCGGTGTGTCCGCGGTCAAGGACACCTACATCGTCGAGCTGAAGAAGGGCGTCCGGCTGAAGAGCGGGCTCGGCATCGCGCCGCAGCGCCAGTTCAGTACGGCGGTCAACGGGTTCAGCGCCAAGCTCACCCCGGCCCAGCTCGCCGACCTGCAGAAGAACCCGGACGTGGTCGCGATCTCGCAGGACGTCTACGTGCAGAACGTTCTGGACACGACCCAGACCAACCCGCCGTCGTGGGGGATCGACCGGATCGACCAGCGCAACCTGCCGCTGTCGAACTCGTTCACCTACACCCGGACCGGCTCCGGCGTGCACGCGTACATCATCGACTCCGGCGTCGACCCGTCGCACCCGAACTTCGGCGGCCGGGCCACCTTCGACTTCAACGGCATCGACTCCAACAACACCGACTGCAACGGTCACGGCACCCATGTGGCCGGCACCATCGGCTCAACGTCGTACGGCGTCGCCAAGAGCGTCCGGCTGCACGGTGTGAAGTGGCTGAACTGCAGCGGCGGCGGTACGGCGTCCTCCGCGATCGCAGCGGTCGACTGGGTGACCCGCAACGCTGTGAAGCCGGCAGTGGCCAACGCTTCGTGGAACTTCAGCGCCAACACCACGCTGGAGAACTCGCTGCGCGCCATGATCAACTCCGGCGTGTTCCTGGCCGCGTCGGCCGGCAACACCGGTGCCAACTCGTGTGACCGGCTGCCGCGCAAGATCTCGACCGCACTGGTTGTGGCTGCGTCCACGAGCACCGATGCACGGGCGTCGTACTCCAGCACCGGGTCCTGCGTGGACATCTACGCACCGGGCTCGGCGATCGTGTCCACGCTGCCCGGCAACACCACCGGGTCCTACAACGGCACCTCGATGGCCACGCCGCATGTGGCGGGTGTCGCGGCCCTCTACCTGCAGACGAGCCCGTCGGCGAGCCCCGCCACGGTCAAGTCCTACATCGAGACCAACGCTACGCCCAACGTGATCAGCGGTGGCACGACCGGCGGCACCGTGAACCGCCTGCTGTACTCGAACGGCCTGTAAGTCACCAGCCGACGCCCCCGGGTCCTACTCGGGGGCGTCGTCTATTCCGTGCTCGATGGCGTAGCGAACGAGCTCAGCCCGGTTGTGCAACTGCAGCTTCCGCAGTGTGTTCTGCACGTGGTTCTCCACCGTCCGGTGCGACAGCACTAGCCGGGTGGCGATCTGCCGAGCTGTCAGCCCACGCGCGACCAGCCGGAGCACCTCGGTCTCCCGCTCGGTGAGTTGCGGCACCTCAGGGCCGCTCGCTCCCAGTCGCCGGTACTCCCCCAGCAGCAGTCCGGCCAGACCGGCGCTGAACACGGCGTCGCCTTCCGCAGTACGTCGTACGGCGTCGTCGAACTCGTCCAACGAGGCCGACTTGACCAGATACCCGGATGCCCCGTTCTTCACCGCGGCCAGTACGTCGTCCTGCTCGGCGCTGGCCGACAACACCAGGACTCGCGTGTCCGGCAGCGCTGTGGTGATCTCCCGGGTCGCGTCGACACCGGAGCCGTCGCCCAACTGCAGGTCCATCACCACCACGTCCGGCCGGGTCGCCAACGCGATCTTCACCGCACCCGACACGTCGGAGGCCGTCGCGCAGACGTCGTACCCACGGCTACCCAGATCCCGGGCGACGCCCTCGCGCCACATCGGATGGTCGTCGACGATCATCACCCGCGTCATGCCGTGCTCACCTTCAGCTCCCACTCGGTTCCTTCGCCCGGGGCGGTCCGGACCATCACTGATCCGCCCAGGTCGGCGATCCGGCCGCGGATCGACTGGCTGACGCCCAGGTGCCCGTCGACCCGGGCCTGTTCCAGCCGGGCGGGCGTCGTACCGGATCCATCGTCGCGGATCGATACCAGCACCTCGTCACCCAGGTCCTCGACCACCACCCACGAGCGTGCCCCCGGACCCGCGTGCTTGTCCACGTTGCTCAGCGCTTCCTTGACCGCGGCAACCAACTCCGACGCCGTGGCAGCAGGCAACAAGACCTGCCCGGCCGGTACGACGACGTCCACCCGTGTGGTGGCCAACGGCAACAACAGTCCGCACAGGTCGACCCGGTCGCCCTCGGCAGCGGTCGGCCGGGACGACATCAAGGTGCGCAGGGCAACCTCCTGCTCGGCGGCCAACCGCGCCAGCTCGACCGCCTCGCCGCCGATCGCGGTGCCGCGGCGCTGCACCTGGGCCAGCACCTGCAGTACGCCGTCATGGATCGACCGGCTGAGCCGGAGCCGCTCCGCGGTCGCGCTCTCGGTCGCGATCGCCTTCCGCAGCCGGGCTCCCGCCTGACGCAGGGTGGAAGCGGCGTACCCGACGACCAGACCGGCGACGAGCAGCAGTTGCACGTTGGCGAGGATCTTCGCGGCGTTGTCGACGCCACGCAGCGACAGCAGCGCCAGACTCACCGTCGCGGCGGCGAGCAGACCGCCGTCGCGGCCGCGGGAGATCGCCAGCGCGATCACCGGCCCGGCCGCCCAGACCGAGGTCAGCACGGAGGCACCGGCGCGGATGTCGAGCAGCGGCTGCGCGAGCAGCGTCGCGTACATGCAACCGACGGTGACGATCAGGTCGGCGAACGCGAGCCGGGTGTTCCGCCGCCCCCAGCGCCGGCTGTAGCCGATCGAGGAGATCACCGTCCAGACCCCCATGATCGCCAGCTGGAGCACCGCCCCGGACGGCCGGACGATCCCGTCCCAGCGGCTCCAGACGCCGAAGCAGGCGAAGACCCAGGTGATCAGCCGGAACACCACGAGCGCACGCCACAACGGCTGCAGCAGGTCGACCGAGTCACGCTCCACGCGGACAGTCTGCCAATCGATCCGGCCCGCGCGCGTGAGTAGTTCCACCGATGGTGCAGGTTTCCCCGCACCTTTCCCGACATTTCCCGGTTCCACTTCAGGAATCGCGGATTTCCCCGTACTGTCGCGCGGAAACACGCTCGGGGGAGCTCTGAACACGCCGCGTCACCACGCGCGGAGAGTATCGACGAAAGGTACGGAGGGGAATCGTGCGCAAGCTACCCGTCGGGCTGTTCAGCCTGGCACTGGCGGCGACGGCAGGGGTGGGTATCGCCTCGGCCGGCAACGCCGCCACACCGCCCCGGGAGGTGGACGTCGCGCAAGTCGCGGGCGAGGCGTCCGCGCCGGACGAATTGCCCAGTCCACTCGAGGACAAGCGTCGTGAGCTGCGCCAGGAAGCCCTGACCAAGGTGCTGAACGGCCAGGCCAAGCCGGAGAAGCGCGGTGCCAGCACCGTCGTCAACCTCGGCGCCAAGCAGGTCGGTGCGAAGGGGGTGACGAACGCCGCCGGACGGGTCGACCAGTACGTCGAGCTGGGCCGGGAGAAGACCGACCGGATCTTCGTCGTCCTCGCGGAGTTCGGTAACACCCGGCACCCGAACTACCCCGACCAGGACACCTCACCGAACTTCCCCGGCCCGGCGACCTTCGAGGGACCGCTGCACAACGCGATCCCGGAGCCGGACCGCTCGGTCGACAACTCGACCGTCTGGCACCCGAACTACGACCGCCAGTACTTCGAGGACATGTACTTCGGCACCGGCAACTCGGTGAAGAAGTACTACGAGAAGCAGTCCTCCGGCCGGTACAGCGTCGACGGCACGGTCACCGACTGGGTCAAGGTCCAGTACAACGAGGCCCGCTACGGCCGCTCCAACGGGTACCCGTGCGGCGGCAACGTCTGCAACAACACCTGGGCCCTGGTCCGGGACGCGGTGAACCAGTGGGTGCTCGACCAGAAGGCGGCCGGGCGGACCACCGCGGAGATCACCGCCGAGCTGAAGACGTTCGACCAGTGGGACCGCTACGACTTCGACGGCGACGGCAACTTCAACGAGGCCGACGGCTACATCGACCACTTCCAGATCGTCCACTCCGGCGGCGACCAGGCCGACGGCGACCCGTGGCAGGGTGAGGACGCGATCTGGTCGCACCGCTGGTACGTCGGTCTGGCCGGTGGCCCGGCCAACAACCCGGCCGGCGGCACCCAGCTCGGCGACACCGGGCTGTGGGTCGGCGACTACACGATCCAGCCGGAGAACGGCGGCATCAGCGTCTTCGCGCACGAGTTCGGCCACGACCTCGGCCTGCCGGACCACTACGACACCTCCGGCCCGCCGGTCGAGAACGGCGTCAACTGGTGGTCGATCATGGCCCAGAGCCGGGTCAGCAAGCCCACCGACGGCGGGATCGGCGAGCAGGCGGCCGACTTCGGCGCCTGGGACAAGCTGCAGCTCGGCTGGCTGGACTACGAGATCGTCGCGGCCGGCCAGAACCGGACCGTCGAGCTCGGCCCGCACGAGTACAACTCGAACAAGGCCCAGGGCCTGGTCGTGACCCTGCCGAAGAAGCAGAAGGTCAACGAGCTCGTCCCGCCGGCCGCGGGCAGCAAGTCCTGGTGGAGCGGCCAGGGCAATTCGTTCACCCACACGATGAGCCGTCAGGTCACCCTGCCGGCCGGCCCAGCCGCCCTGACCTTCCAGGCCAACTGGACGATCGAGGACTGCGGTACGACGGCCTGTGACTACGCCTACGTCGAGGTGGACGACGGCACCGGCTACAAGCCGATCGCCGGCAACATCACCAAGGCCGCAGAGGGCAACGGTATCGACGGCGCCAGCAACGGCTGGGTCCCGGCGACGTTCGACCTGTCGGCGTACGCCGGTAAGACGGTTGGCCTGCGGTTCCGTTACACGACCGACCCGGCAGCCGTCGAGAAGGGTTTCTTCGCCGACGACATCAAGGTGACCTCGGGCACGACCACGCTGGTCGAGTCCGGTGCGGAGGCCGCACCGGAAGGCTGGACACTGGACGGCTTCAGCGCACAGGGTGCCAGCTTCATCAGCCTGCACGACAACTACTACCTGGCGTCGCACATCAACTACGTGGGCTACGACCAGCACCTGAAGACGGGGCCGTACAACTTCGGCTTCGCCAACACCAAGCCGGACTGGGTCGAGCACTTCCCGTACCAGGACGGTCTGCTGCTCTGGTACTGGGACACCTCGCAGTCCGACAACAACACCAGCCAGCACCCGGGCGAGGGCGAGATCCTGCCGATCGACTCGCACCCGGTGCCGATCAACAAGCTCGACGGCACCATCTGGCGGCCGCGGGTCGGCGGGTACGACGCTCCGTTCGGCCTGGAGAAGGCGGACTCGTTCACCCTGCACACCAACGGCCAAGGCAGCTACATCCGTGGCCAGGCCGGTGTGTCCACCTTCAACGACAGCAAGACGTACTGGTTCGCCGAGCAGCCGAGTGCCGGCGTGAAGGTGCCGAACAACGGCGTCAACATCAAGGTTCTCGAGCGCAACGGAACGACCATCAAGGTCGCGGTCTCCAAGCGCAAGTAGTGCCCTGAGCACCAAAGAGACGGCCCCGGGATCTCCCGGGGCCGTCTTCTGTATCTGGTGTTACTTGGCTGCCGCTACCTGGTACGGCGTGAGGTCGCCGGCCAGGTCGGGGTGGACCCGGGCGGTGACTCGAGTGCCGTCGGGGGTGTGTTCGAGTTGGTCGACCGAGCCTTCGGAGTGGATCCGGGAGACCAGGTCGCCGCGCTCGTACGGCAGCAGGAGGTCGAGTGCGACGTCCGGCTGAGGCAGTGCCGCCTCGACCAGGGCGCGTAGCTTGTCGATGCCCTCGCCGGTGTGCGCCGACACCACCAGAGAACGCGACTCGCGGTGCAGGATCGGTGCCAGTGCGATCGGGTCCGCGATGTCGCCCTTGTTGATCACGATGATCTCCGGGACGTCGGCGGCACCGATCTCGTGCAGCACCTCACGGACCGCCTGAATCTGCGCCAGCGGGTCCGGGTGCGAACCGTCCACCACGTGCAGCAGCAGGTCCGCGTCGGCGACCTCCTCCAGCGTCGAGCGGAACGCCTCGACGATGTCGTGCGGCAGGTGCCGGACGAACCCGACGGTGTCGGTGAACGTGTACACCCGGCCGTCCGAGGTCGTCGTACGACGGGTGGTCGGGTCGAGGGTCGCGAACAGCGCGTTCTCGACCAGCACCCCCGCGCCGGTGATCCTGTTCAGCAGCGAGGACTTGCCGGCGTTGGTGTAGCCCGCGATCGCGACCGACGGGATGGAGTGCCGGCGGCGCTCCTGCCGCATCGTCGAGCGGGTGCCCTTCATGTCCTTCAGCTCACGGCGGAGCTTGGAGATCTTGGTGTTGATCCGGCGCCGGTCGGTCTCGATCTTGGTCTCACCGGGACCACGGCCGCCGATACCGCCGCCGGCCGCGCCGACGCGTCCACCGGCCTGGCGGGACAGGTTGCCACCCCAACCACGCAGCCGCTGCTTCATGTACTGCAGCTGGGCCAGCTCGACCTGGGCCTTGCCTTCCTTGCTCTTCGCGTGCTGGGCGAAGATGTCCAGGATCAGCGCGGTCCGGTCGACCACCTTGACCTTGAGCTTGTCCTCCAGGTTGCGCAGCTGCGCGGGCGCCAGCTCGCCGTCGGCGATCACCGTGTCCGCGCCGAGCGACGCGACCAGGTTGCGCAGATCGGACACCTTGCCGGAGCCGATGAAGGTCGCCGGGTCGGGCTTCTTCCGCCGCTGGATCACGCCGTCCAGCACCTCGGAACCGGCGGTCTCGGCGAGCAGTTTCAGCTCGGCCAGCGAGTTCTCCGCGTCCTCGGCGCTGCCCTCGGTCCAGACGCCGACCAGCAGCACCCGCTCGAGCAGCAGCTTGCGGTACTCGACCTCGCTGATGTCGGTCAGCTCGGTCGACATGCCGACGACGCGGCGTAGCGCCTGGCGTTCCTCGAGTTCCAGGCCCTCGGTGCCCAGCTCCTCGCTCGGCTCCGAGTCGTGACCCGTCAACGAATCGCCGGAGTCATCGCCCTCTACGAGGTCAAGTTCGACGTCGGTGGTCTCGTCGTAAAAGTTCGAATGGGTCGTCATATACCTTCCATCGTGGCACGGGCCACCAGTACAAGCGACCCGATTTCAGACGTCAACGCCCCACGCCCGGACTGAATTCCCGTTCAGGCGGGCAACCAGGCCCGGTCGAACTCCCCGCGAGCATGCACGACGGCCGGTCCAGTCATCTCGATGTGGTTGTCTGCACGCCACGTCACGGTGACAGAACCACCGAGTACATCAACACGGTAAGTAACCGGCAGCTCCTGGTGAGCCTGCCGAGCGGACGCCACCGCGACCGCACACGTACCTGTCCCGCACGACCGTGTCTCCCCCGCCCCACGCTCATGCACCCGCATGGCGACCTCATGAGGCCCTTCGCGTACGACGAATTCGACGTTCACGCCCGCTGGGAAAGCCTCGGCCGGCGACCACCCCGGCTGGTCGATCAGATGACCGGGCTCGCTCAGATCGTCGACGAAGGCAACGGCATGTGGATTGCCCATGTCGACGTGCATGGCCGGCCACTGGTGCCCGTTCGCCTCGACCACGATGCCCGCCGGGCCGGGCAGCACGGGCTCGCCCATGTCCACGGTCAGCGTGCCGTCGTCGTTCAGCACGACCTCTTTGATCCCGGCCCGGGTCCCGACCCGGACCGGCTTGTCCCCGGCCAGCCCGGCGTCCACCAGATACCGGACGAACACCCGGATCCCGTTGCCGCACATCTCCGCGATCGAGCCGTCCGAGTTCCGGTAGTCCATGAACCAGTCGCCGCCGTCCTCGACGTACGACTGCTTGCCGCCCTCGATCACCCGCAGCACACCGTCCGCCCCGATCCCGGCGTACCGGTCGCAGAGGAACCGCACCAGGCTCGCGTCCAGCTCCCCGTGGATCGATCCGTCGGGGTCGGGCAGCAGCACGAAGTCGTTCTCCGTGCCGTGACCCTTGAGCCAGGGAAAGGTGGTCATACCGAAATGCTACGGGCAGACCGCAGACCCGCACGTCGCCGGCCTTCGAGCCACTGCGCGACATGCGTCGCCACTACGGCGAGGTTCAGCCAGGAGCGGGCGGGTCGCCGGGGGCATTGGGGGGCGGCTTGCCGGTCGGCGGCTCTTGGTGTGTGGCGTCGGCCTGCCGGGCAGCGGATCGGCGCCCGAACAGGTGCAGCCTGCCCCGGCGTCCGTCGTCTGGGTTGAGCTCGTGGTCGCCGCGGGGCGTGCCGTTCCCCAACGCGCTCGCCGTGTAGGCGCGGGCGGTCTCCCGCTCCTCGATGAGGTCGTCGCGAGCCTGGCTGGCAGCGGCGGTCTCGCGGCGGGACTCCTTGAGCCCGCGGCGCGCCGCGCTGCCGCGGCGGGAGGTGCGGCGCGCCCCGGCCAGCAGCAGGGTCAACCCGAACAGGGCTACCGCCCCGACCACGATGCCGTAGAGGAACAGCGTGCCGGTGGAGCCGGTCACGTGGTAGCCGAACACCGCGAACGCGTCATCGCCGAGCGTCTGGGCGCCGCCACCGTTGCCGAGAACACCGGCCACGCCGACGATCACCGCGGCGAGCAAGATGATGAGCCCCAGGATGACGATCACGACGCACTCCGAACATCTACCCTCTAGGCCTAGAGTCAAGCCGTTCGCCAGAGCTGTCAACCGCGTAGATCTCCACGCGTAGGAATGCGGCGACCGCTGGCCACGAACACGTCCGGTCGGCCTGAATTGTCTCGGCTGGACCACCCACCGAGGTGTCGTACGGTTTGGGCATGACCGACGGTATCGCCGTGTGCTTCTGGGAACGGGAGGACGCGGAGGCAGTCGCTGCCCGGCTGCACGGTGAGGTACGGCGCGGGCGGTTCCACGGAGAAGACGACGACGAGGACCACCCGTGGGTCGTCGTACTCACCGAGGTTGACCACGCCGTCCTGGACGAGCTCCTGACCGAGTACGACGGCTGGCTCGAGACAGCCGTGGAGTCGCCGGCTGCCGCACCGCCGCCGTTGCCTGAAGGTCCACGCCGGTTCAAGCGGACCTGAGCACCCGACCCGGCCGACGACCCGTGGGTACGCCGTCCGCGAGAACCGGCTCGCCCGCCACGAGCACGTGCTCGATCCCGACCGACAACTGCCACGGATCGTCGTACGTCGATCGATCGGCAACCTGAGCCGGATCGAGTACGACGAGATCCGCGACCGCACCTGGTTTCACCACACCCCGGTCGTCGATCCCCAGCCTCGATGCGGGGAGCGAGGTCATCCGGCGGATTGCCTCGGGCAACGTCAGAACGCCTTGGTCCCGGGCGTAGCGGCCGAGGACGCGGGGGAAGGTGCCGAAGTTGCGCGGATGCGGGTGACCGGGGCCCGTCGCACTGAGGATCCAGCCGTCGCTGGCCACGCTGGTCAAGGGATGCCGCAGTACCGTCACGACGTCGTCCTCGTTCATCGCGTGGTTGACCACGCTGACCGCGGCATCGTGGTGCTCGAGGACGCGCAGGACGGCCTCCGCCCCGTCCACGTCGTCGCGGTCGGCGATGTCGGCAACGCTCAGGCCGCGGCAGTCCTCGTACCGTCCAGGCGGCAGGAACGCGATCACGAGGGCTCGAGGGTCGAATCGCTCGCCGGTGCGCATCGCGGCCGCGATCCGCTCCCGGTCGACCGGATCCGCGAGGCGGGCCAGCAGCGAGGCAGTCCCGCCGTCCATCGCCCAGGTGGGCAGCCAGGCGGTGAGCGTCGTACTGGAAACTGTGTACGGATAGACGTCCCAGGCAACGTCCAGCCCGTCGGCCCGCGCCTGGTCGAGACGTTGGAGTGCGGCGGTGACCAAGCCGTGGTTGGCCTTGCCGGCAGCCTTCAGGTGGGAGACCTCCAAGCGGGCACCACCGGCTCGGGCGGCCGCGATCGCTTCGTCGAGCGCTTCGAGCAGCTGCGCGCCCTCATTCCGGATGTGCGTCGAGTAGAGCAGACCGCGCTCCCCCGCCGTCGCCACCAACGCAGCTACCTCGGCCTCGTCGGCGAACGTGCCCGGCGCGTAGATCAGCCCGGTCGAGAACCCGACCGCTCCCTGGTCGGCGGCCTCGCGAAGCAGGTCCTGCATCTGCCGCAGCTCGTCCGATGACGGCGCCCGCTCGGCACCACCCATGACCGCGAGCCGGAGCGACGAATGGCCGACCTGCAGGGCGACGTTCACGGCGAGTCCATCCCGCTCGACCGCATCAGCGAAGCCCTTGGTGTCGTGCCACGACCAGTCGTGCTCGGGAGCCAGGAACGCCGTACCGGCCTTCATTTGCCCCAGGTCGGTGATCGGGAACGGCGACCAGCCGCAGTTCCCAGTCACGAGTGTGGTGACGCCTTGATACAGCTGGGTGGGCGCGTCCGGCGAGGTCTGCGCGGTGAAGTCCGCATGCGAGTGCAAATCGATGAACCCCGGTGCCACAATGTTGCCCGTGGCATCGATCACCTCAGCGCCGGACACGTCCGCGCCGGGCGGCAGTACGGCGGCTATCCGCCCGTCCTCGACCAGCACCGTCCCGGCCACCGGCTCCGCACCGGTCCCATCCACCACCTGCCCACCGGTCAGTGCCGTGCGCATGGAGCCGCTCCTGTTCTGGTCAGAGGGACAGCGTGGCGACGGTGTTCGCCGCGATCAGCTCAGTATCGACGGTATGACCGAGGCCAGTTGCCTTGGGCACCTGTACGACGCCGTGCTCGGCGGTGACGGGTGGGGTGATCAGGTCCCGGGCGTAGTACTTCTCCGAGGCGGACACATCCGATGGGAGGGTGAACCCGGGCAGGCTGGAGATGGCGACGTTGGCGGCCCGGCCGATGCCGAACTCGTGCATCCCGCCGCACCAGACCGGGATGCCGGCCTGCTGAGCACGGTCGTGGGCGGCGCGGGCTGCGGTCAGTCCGCCCATCCGCGACACCTTGATGTTCAGCACCCGTAGCGCCTCGATGGACAGCGCGGTCTCTAGGTCGTCGAGCGTCTCCACGCTTTCGTCCAGGCAGATGGGCGTGACCAGGTGCTGTTGCAGGCGAGCGTGCGCGAGCAGGTTCCGCGGCGCGAACGGCTGCTCGATCATGGTCAGCTCGTACTCGTCGAGTGCGCGCAACGCGGTCAGGTGCTCGACCGACTCGGTATAGATGCCGTTGGCATCGACATGCAGGTCCAGATCGGGGTAGTCGGCCCGGACGGCCCGCACCGGCTCGACATCCCAGCCCGGCGCGATCTTCAGCTTGACTCGTGGATAGCCGGCCGCGACCTGGCGTCGTACCTCGGTGAGCAGGTCGTCGATCGTCGGCTCGATCCCCAGCGACACACCGGCGACGACCTCCGCCCGAGTCCCGCCGAGTGCCTGTGCGAGCGGGACATCCTGCACGGAGGCCCACAGGACCCAGGCGGCGACATCCACACCGGCCTTGGCGAACTGGTTGCCGCGGACCTTGGCCCACAACTCCGGCACCTGCTCGGGCCGCTCCCATGACTGCCCGAGCACGGCCGGGAGAAGGTAGCGCTCGGCGATGTGCCAGCACGTCTCGACCGTCTCCGGCGCGTAGTACGGAGCGGACGACGACGCGATCTCCCCCCAGCCGACCGCGCCGGACGCGTCCTCTAGCTCGACCAGGATGTGGTCGAGCTCGGTCTTGCGGTGCGAGCTGGTCCGGAACGCGTGCACCAGCGGCAATCTGACGCGGTGCAGCCGGGCGGCGGTGACCTTCAGCTCAGTTGACATACAGTCCCAACTCCGTGTTCAACCGGTCGCGCTCACCGAGTCGCCGGCGGGCACCCTTCGCGCTCGCCGTGGTCAGCGTCGCCAGGACGTGCAGCACGGACGCGACGACGGTCGGCGAGTCGACGTACGACGCACTGCCGGTCGCAACGTAGATGCACTGGTCCGCGATCTTCGCCAACGGCGCGTCCTCGAAGTCCGTGACCGCCACGAGCTCACCACCGGCCTCGACGAACTGGCGAGCGATCTCGACCGTGTCGCGGCGATACCGGCGCAGCGAGAACGCCACCATAAGGTCGCTCGACCGGACGTCGGACAGTACGTCGACGCCGCGTACGACCGTGCCGTCGATCAGGGTCACCTGGGACAGGCCGGCGCTGAGGTCGAAGGCGAGCAGCGACGCGTACGAGAACGACTTCGCCGAGCCGACGATGAACCGCCGGCGGGCGGCGACGATCCGGGCCGCCGCCTGGGCGATCGAGTCGTCGGCCAGGATCTGGTCGAGTGCCGCCTCGATGGACGCCCGTTCTTGCTCGACCACGCGGCGCTGCAACTGCGTCGACGATCGACGTTGCAGGCGGGCGTCGTACCGCTCGTGTGGGCTGGCGAGCTCGCGGTTGCGTGCCTTCAGGTCCTCAGACATCGCCCACCATCCCGAAGAGGTAGACCGCCGTCCCGTTCGAGAGCCGGCGGCAGGACTCGGCCGCCAGCCCTTTGCCGAGCAGATCGGTGAAGCCCTGACGGACCCGCTCGGCGATCTCAGGCGTGACGGCGGCGGGATCGGATGGCAGCGCCAGCCAAGGACGGTCGCCGCCGCCCATGATTCCCCAGTCCGCCTCGGACAGGTCCAGCTCGACGTCTTCGAGCGCCGGCGGCTCAGCACGCAGGTCCCACTCGATGACCACCCGGTCGCCGCCCGGTCCGTACATGTCGGGTGCGTACCACCGGCCGAGGGCGCCGAGCACGTCCAGGTTGAAATGCCCGTTGCGGATCTGGAACGGATCGTAGGTCCAGCGCATCCGCGTCATCCCGTGGCTGAGCGCCACCTCGCGCTGGGTCTGCTTGAGCAGGCGCCCGAGCCCGTGACCCTGCTGATCCGCCGCGACCACGGCCGACTGCGAGTAGTGGTAGAAGCCGCGCCGGTCGGTGCCGCAGAAGCCGTACGCGAACGCGACCAGCCGATCGTCCTCATCCAGTACGCCGACGACCGAGCCGCCGTTGCTCACCAGCGCACCGAGGAGCCGCGGGTTCAGCGCGTAGTCCGGGTCCTGATAGCCGAACACCGTGCGGTACAGCACAGCCGCCTCCGCGAACCGCTCCGCGGTGGTGAGCGTGACAGGGCGGAACCTCACGGCGGCCTCCTCAAAGATACGAAACGGATCTTGATGCTGTCCTGAGTAAATCCCTCGCGATCAGAGGGCGTCAATCGATGACCGGATGATGATACGTTGACTATCCATGAGGATGATCGATCGGCTGCGCGAGTACGTCGAGCACGAGACCCCGACCGGTGCGGTGGCGGAGTTGAATGCCTTCGCCGACCGCCTCGTCCTTCGGTACGGCGAACTCGGCGGCACCGCCCGACGCGTACCCGCGCCGACCGGCGACCACGTCGTCGCCGACTTCCCCGGCCGAGGTTCACGCGCCGCGGAAGCACCTCTGCTCTTCCTTGCGCACCATGACACGGTCTGGCCGATCGGCCAAGTGCGGGACGCGATGCCGTGGCGCGAGAAGGACGGCGTGATCCACGGCCCGGGCGTCTTCGACATGAAGGGCGGCCTCGTCGTCCTGGAGACGGCGCTCGAGCAGGTCGCCGATCGCGACCACCGTCCGGTGCGCGTCGTGGTCGTCGCTGACGAGGAGGTCGGTTCACCCTCGGCGCGTGAGCTTGTCACGGCCGAGTCGGCGGGCGTGGTCGCGGCATTCGGCCTGGAACCGCCGCATCCCAACGGCGACCTGAAGACGTCCCGGCGCGGCAGCAGCCGGGTCCGGATCGAGGTCACCGGCCGCGAGGCGCACGCGGCGCTCGACCCCGGCCGCGGCGTCTCCGCGATCGACGAACTCGTCGACCAACTGATCGCTGTTCGAGCATTGGTCTCGGAGTACGACGATGTGTTGTGCAACGTCGGCACGATCACGGGCGGCGGGCGCACGAACGTCGTACCAGGGCATGCGTCGGCCGATCTCGGGTTCCGGTTCGTCGATCCGGAGAAGGAGCGGGCCGTCCTCGATGCCGTGACCGGACTCCAGCCGGTACGACGTGACGCCGTACTGGAGGTGTCCGTGCTGTCGAATCGGCCGGCCTGGCAAACCTCGGAGGCCGTCGGCGAACTGCTTGCCAAGGTGGCTGAAGCCGGTCGCTCGGTCGGTCAGGTTGTCGGCGGTGCGGCGGCGACAGGTGCCGCCGACACCAATCTGACCGGCTGGCTTGGTGTGCCGACGCTCGACGGTTTAGGGCCGTTGGGGAAGGGCGCGCACGCCGTACATGAGCAGGTGATCGCGGCGAGCCTGGCCAAGCGGGCTGGCCTGGTCGCCGCGATCATGACGACGATCTAGCCCGGGAAGATCTCCTTCACTGTCCCTGCGGATCCACCGCCTCGACGGGTCGGCTCGGCCGCCGCCAGGATCGCTCCACCGGGCAGGAACTCGAGCGCCGCGACCGCGCCGATCTCGGCGGCCGAGGTGAAGGCGTCACCGGACGGGACGAGGACGTGGCCGTACGGGGTGAGCGCGCTCTTGTAGGCGTCGATGAACGGCGGCTCGGCCGTCACGTTCGCCGTGTTGCGCTGCGAGGCGCGCGGCGCGGCGACGGCCTCGGGCAGGGTCATGCCGCGGTCGAGCCGGTTCGTCAGCGTCTGCAGGACGGTGGTGATGATGGTCGAGCCACCCGGCGAACCGAGCGCCAGGAACGGCTTGCCGCCGCGCAGCACGATCGTCGGCGACATCGACGACCGCGGCCGCTTGCCCGCCTCGATCCGGTTCGGGTCGTTGACGTTGGGGACGGCGGAGAAGTCGGTCAGCTCGTTGTTCAGCAGGAAGCCACGGCCGGGGACCGTGATGCCGCTACCGCCGGTCTGCTCGATCGTCAGCGTGTAGGAGACGACGTTGCCCCACTTGTCCGCGGCGACCAGGTGCGTCGTCGACAGGCCTTCGCTGTCTGGCCGGTCGGCGGTCGCAACGCCGGGCGCGCAGGCCTCGTAAGAGCCGTCCGGCGAGCCCGCCAGGAGCGGCTTCACCGACGCCTTGTCCGGGTCGATCAGGCATGACCGCTCGGCGCCGAAGCCAGGTGACAGCAGTTCCTTCGTCGGCACGTTCACGAACGCCGGGTCACCGACGTACGCGCCCCGATCGGCGAAGGCCAGCGCCGATGCCTCGAGGTAGGTGTGGAGCGCCTGCGGAGTCGTCATCTGCTTCAGGTGCTGCGGTGTGAGGATGTTCAGTGCCTCCCCGACCGTGGTCCCACCGGATGACGACGGCGCCATCCCGTACACGTCCAGACCGTCGTACCGGACCTTCGTCGGCTCCCGGTCGATCACCTTGTACGACGCCAGATCGGCGGTGGTGAGGTGGCCAGGGAACACCGGCAGCGCGGCGTCCGCGGTCTTTGGTGGGTTCTGCGCCGTCGCCGCCATCTCCGCGGCAAGCGGTCCGCCGTAGAACGCGGACGGGCCCTGCTTCCCGATCAGCGTGTAGGTGTCGGCGAGCTCGGGGTTCTTGAACACCGAGCCGACCTGCGGCGCATCGCCGTTCGGCAGGAAGAGCTTGGCCGTCGGCACGATCTGCGCGAACCGGGTCTTGTTGTCGAGCGTCTGACCGCGGAACGTCTGGTCCACGACGAAGCCGCGATCGGCGAGATCCGCGGCCGGCTTGAGCGCCTTGCCGAGTGACAGCGAGCCCCATTGCCGCAGCGCGGAATCCCACGTCGCCAGCGTTCCCGGTACGCCGACCGACAGGCCGGACGTCACCAATTGCGCGAACGGGTACGGCGTACCGGTCGCGGGGTTGACGAACGAGTCGATCTTCATCTCCGCGGGCGCGGTCTCGCGGCCGTCGATCGTGAACACCTTGCGCTGTTTGGCGCTGTAGTAGACGAAGTACCCGCCGCCACCGATCCCGGCGGAGTACGGCTCGGTCACCCCGAGCGCGGCCGCGGTGGCCACGGCGGCGTCCACCGCGTTGCCGCCACCTCGCAGTACACCCAACCCGATCTTCGTCGCCTCCGGGTCGACCGAGGAGACGGCGCCGCCGAACCCGATCGAGGTCGGTGTCTTGACCGGCGGCTGCGGTGGGCGTGCGACCGCCGTACCGGCTGTCAGAGCGGACAGGACAAGCGCACCAGCAGACAGGGATGCGACCAGCTTCTTCGGTGTCACCGGATACTCCCGTGGGCGTCGACGTAGAGGGACAAGCCCTTGCCTATCCCGAAGTCGGCGCGAGCGCCAGTTGTGGCGCGGCTAGTTGACGGTGCAAGAAGCCAGGAAGCGCTGCAGGAGTCCGTCGTTCCAGTCCATGGTTCCGGCCGGGAGCTCGACCAGGAGCCACTGGTCCGCGAGCTTCACCTGACCGGTCAGGCGGCCGTTCAGCGTGCCGATGTGGAAGGTCTTGCCACCCGAATCGGTGACTCGGACCGCCCTCAAGGTCTTCGCCGCCGGAGCCGCCTGCAGCACCACCTTGGTCGCGACGTCCGCGGTCCGCACCGTCGGCCCGGACAACACCACGCGGTCCGCGGCGATCGGGGTCTCCGCGGTCCAGCCCCGCGGGGCGAGCGTGCAGCCGATGCTGTTCCACGGCTGCCGGTTCGCCACCAGCTCGACCAGCGAGCCGGCCATGTACGTCGACGGCGTCCCGGTGCCCTCGGCGATCATCGGCGTCGGTGTCGCGGCCTCGGAGGCGATCGCCGGCGCGGTCGTCTCACCCTCGCCGGCAGCCACCTCGGTCCCCCCGTTGTTCCACCACTTCACCTGGTTCCCGATCGCGAGTACGGCGGTCGACACCGCGGCGACGCACAGCACACCGGTCACCCGGCGGCGCCGCTTGATCCGGCGCAGGGCACGCCGGCCGCGGGCGACATCCGCCTCGATGTCCGCGGCCGGGAGTCCGTCGGCCGCCCGGTCGGCGAACCCCTCCAGCAGCTTCTTAACCTCGTCCACTTCTCAGCTACTCCCCGTCGCAGGATCCGTTTCCTCGCTCATCAGATCCTTCAGTCGTTTCAACGCCTTGGCGGTCTGGCTCTTCACGGTCCCCTCGGTGCACTCCAGGATCCGCGCACAACTGGCCACGTCGAGATCCTGGAAGTACCGCAGTACCAGGACCGCGCGTTGCCGCGGCGCAAGCTCCAGCAGCGCCCGCCGGACCGCGAGCGTGTCGACCGGGTCCACCTCGTCGGTGAGCCTCGGCTCGAACGTCTCGGCGGTCACCACCTCCGGATGGCGGCCGGCCCGGCGCCGCTCGTCCAGGAACGCGTTGACCAGGATGCGGTGCGCATACGGCCCGGCGCCCTCGTGCCGGATCCGGTGCCAGTGCACGTACACCCGGGTGCACGCGGTCTGGACCAGATCCTCCGCGGTGTGCACGTCCCCCGCGGTCAGCAGTAGCGCCGTCCTCATCAGTCGGGTGCGGTCCGCGAGCAGGTACTCGCGGAACTCGGCCTCACGGTCACCCCCTCGCATCGACGGCCCCTGTGTCGACCCTTGGGCCTTCTTCCACCCCGACTACGCCGCCGATCCCCCGTCGGTTGCCTTCGGCTATCACCGCAATTGCCTTCTCCACAAGGTCGGGGTCGTCGTACCGCAGCCAAGTGATGCGTTGGTCCTTACGGAACCACGAGTCCTGTCGCCGCGCGAACCGGCGAGTGGACTGCGCGGTCCGCTCCCGCGCCTCCTGCTCACTGATCTCACCGCCGAGCATCGCGATCACCTGCGAGTAGCCGAGGGCACGGTTTGCCGTCTTCCCTTCAAGCAAACCCTTGTTCAGCAGATCTCGCACCTCGGCCACGAAACCGGCGTCGAACATCCGGTCCACCCGGCGGCCGATCCGCTCGTCCAGCTCCGGCCGCGGTACGTCGAGACCGATCTGCACCGCGCCCGGATAGACGTAGTGGTGCTCGGGCAGGGTCGCGACGTACGGACCGCCGGTGATCTCGATGACCTCCAGCGCCCGCACGATCCGCCGCCCGTTGCTCGGCAGGATCTGCGCCGCCGCGGCCGGGTCCTTGTCGGCCAGTCTCTGGTGCAGCGCTCCGGAACCGTCGCGCTCGAGCTCGTTCTCCAGTCGTTCGCGGACTGCTGCGTCGGTGCCGGGGAAGGCGAAGTCGTCGAGGATCGCGCGGACGTACAACGCGGAGCCGCCGGCCAGCACCGGGACCACCCTCCGCGTGATGCAGTCGTCGATCGCCGCCCGGGCCAACTGCTGGAACTCGGCCACGGTCGCGGTCTCGGTCACGTCGAGGATGTCGAGCAGGTGATGCGGTACGCCGTCGCGCTCCGCCGTACTGATCTTCGCCGTACCGATGTCCATGCCGCGGTAGACCTGCATCGCGTCGGCGTTGACGACTTCGCCGTTCAGGCGCTTGCACAGGGCAACGGACAGGTCGGACTTGCCGGCCGCGGTGGGGCCGACGACCGCGACGACGAGTGGTTCGGCCATCGCTCCAGTCTGACAGTGTCAGCTCCGTCCCCACCCCACCGCCCCGGTCAGGCTGCTGATGAAGTCTCGGACAAGAGGGTCGGGGTGGGGTTGTGGTTGACCCGGGATGTTCGGTAGGAACGCTGCAGATCGCAACACTCATACGGGAGGATGAACAAGTGACGAATCCGTTCGAGGAAGAGTCCGACGCGGCCAAGGACGCACTGGGTCTGGGAGGGGACGAGGACGTCGCGGCTGCGAAGCGCAGTGGTGGCGATGTGGAATCCGGCGGCGACGTCGAGTCCGGTGGGGACGTGGAGTCCGGCGGCGACGTCGAGTCGGGTGGCGACGTGGAGTCCGGTGGGGACGTAGAGTCCGAGCCAGGGTCGGGCGTCTGAGCCGGTCCGCAGGGCACTCGCGGAGATCCCACAGTTCCGGTGTAGTAGATGCGAAGATCGCCGCTAGCTGTCTGTAAGCATTCAACTACGCAGGAATGGGAGCCCCGCGATGGGCATCTTCGACAAGTTCAAGGGCAAGGCCGAGGACTTGAAAGACAAGGCCGGCGACCTGGTCGACCAGCACGGCGACAAGGTCGGCGACGGTCTCGACAAGGCCGGTGACCTCGTCGACGAGAAGACGGGCGGCAAGTACGGCGACAAGATCGACCAGGGTGTCGACAAGGCCAAGGAGGGCCTCGACGGCCTCGACGGCCAGAACGACGACATCCCCGACAACCCGAACCGCCCCGCCTGACCCGCACCACCCGGAGGGCCGCAAGCACCCCTTGCGGCCCTCCGGCACGTCCAAAGCACACAGCCTCCGACTGCGGCGCCAAAGGCGAGCCCACAGGTCCTGGCACCCGGGTGGTGGAGTTCGTCGGGCTGGGGCGTACTGGAGGATGGTCGGACCAAATGGCGATGTCGCTGGGATGATCGGTGAACGCTGACGATGAGCGGGCCTTGGGCCTGACTATGGGTGCCGTACGACGCTTGGCTGCCGGAGTCGACGCGCAGACGCATTATCTCGAGCAACTCGGCACGGCCCCGAACGCCGATGAGTTGGCGCTCGAGTTCGACGACTCTTATAAGCCGCTGAACGCGAGGCTGGCTGAGAGCGATATTCCCAACGGACTCTCGAGCGCCGTGCAGCGCCTTGACGAACTACTTCTGTCCTTTTCAGGGCCAGAGAACGCGGACCTGTGGACAACCCGAGCACTCACTGCCGCGCCCCAATGGCGTGGAGTCAGACGAGCCGCCCAACACGTGATCGACGAGGCGACCGCCGCAGGGCTGAACCGTGTCGCGAAGAGGCACTGACGCTCGACAAGAATCTGTCGTCCCCTGAGATAGCGGCTCGGCGCCGGCGACCTCGGCGGAGGTCTCGATGTGCCGTCACTACCGCTGTGGCTGGGGACGGAGGCCGTCGAGGATGAGGGCGAGCATGCGAGGTGAGCGGTCCTTGGGCCCGGACGCGGTGCGCCAGAGTGCACCGGTGAGCTGCAGGAAGTCGCCGGGGTCGGCATCGGTGCGGATACTGCCGTCCTTCTTGCCTGCGTCGAGGAGTTCCGTGATCGCGGCGACGACGGGCCCGTAGGTCTGCTCGGTGATCGCCTGGTGCGCTGTGGGACTGAGAGCATCGCCGAGGCCGTGCTTTCTGCGCATCGCTTCGACGAGGCCGGTCGTCCAGTCCCGGAGCGCTTCGAGCGGCGTCATCTCGGCCAGCAGTCCCGGCACGGCGCCAACGATCCGTTCGACCTCGTCCTGATAGACGGCCAGCACCAGCGCCTCCCGGGTGGGGAAGTTGCGGTAGAGGGTGCCCGCCCCGACGCCCGCGCGCTGAGCGACCTGGTTCATGGACGTCGCGCCGTCCTCGGCGAAGGCCTCGCGGGCCGCCGCGAGGATGCGGGCCCGATTTTCGCGGGCGTCTGAACGGACCATGGAAACCTCATCTTGCTAAGTGGAGAGCTCTCCACTAATGTATCTGGAGAACTCTCCACATAGCTTAGAGGAGCATCATGCGGTACATCAAGCTCGGCACGACTGGCCTGGACGTGTCACCGATCGCGATCGGTGCGATGACCTACGGGGAGCCCGATCGCGGGCACCCGGTGTGGTCGAAGGGCGAAGAGGAGGCACGGCCGCTGATCCAGCACGCGCTGGCGGCGGGGATCAACTTCTTCGACACCGCGAACATGTACTCGAACGGGTCCAGCGAGGAGATTCTCGGCCGCGCGCTCGAGGACTTCGCCGACCGCGACAACGTGGTGATCGCGACCAAGCTCCGGCACCCGATGCGGATCGGTCCCAATGGCCGCGGTCTGTCGCGGAAGGCGATCATGACCGAGGTCGACCACTCGCTGCGCCGCCTCCGAACCGACTACATCGACCTGTACCAGATTCACCGCAACGACCACTCGACCCCGTGGGAGGAGACTCTCGAGGCGCTCAGCGATCTCGTGAAAGTCGGCAAGGTGCGGTACGTCGGTGCGTCGTCGATGCACGCCTGGGAGTTCGCGAAGGCGTTGCATCTGCAGAAGCAGAACGGCTGGGCGCGGTTCGTGTCGATGCAGGACCACTACAACCTGCTCGCTCGTGAGGAGGAGCGGGAGATGATCCCGCTGTGCCTGGACGAGGGCGTCGGCACGATCATCTGGTCGCCGCTGGCCCGCGGCCGCCTCGCCCGCGGGTGGGACGATGCCAAGTCGACCGCGCGATCCGAGACCGACGGCGCCTTTGCGGACATGCTCTATTCGCCTGAGCAGGAGGCGTCGAACCGCGCGATCATCGACGCGGTCGGACAGGTCGCCCAAGGCCACGGCGTCAGCCGCGCACAGGTCGCACTCGCCTGGCTGCGCCGTCAGCCGGTCGTCACCGCGCCGTTGGTCGGGGCCGGCTCGATCCAGCAGATCGACGAGGCTGTGGCCTCATTGGACGTTGAGCTCAGCGACGACGACGTGCATGCCCTCGAAGCCCCCTACACGCCGCGGTACGACTGGCAGGGCATCTCTGACGAGGCCGAGTTGGAAGCCATCCGCCGGCGTGTTCCAGGAATGGCACTGTCGTGAACCGCATCACGCGCTTCGGCGCGGCTGCTCAGGCCGGAGCCCTTCTGCTCCTTCTGGGTCCACTCGTGTCCTGGGCCGCCGAGATCGTCACCGCAGCAGCCTGGCAGGACCCGCCGTACTCGCCGGTGCACAACTGGGTCAGCCACCTCGGCCTGACCGGACCGGCCCAGACCGCGTTCGGGCAGGTCGGGAACTCCCCACTCGGCGCGGTCATGGACGCAGGCTGGGTGATCTACGGGGTCCTGCTGATCGTCGGCACGCTCCTCGTGTTCGACCTCCGCACGGGTGCCCGGCCGATCGTCATCGTCGTTCTCGCGGTCCTCGCCGGGGTCGGCGTCTCACTCGTCGGGCTCTTCCAGGGGTCGAACGAGAACGTGGCCAACGGCCTGATCGCCTTCCACACCTTCGGTGCTCAAGGTGTCATGCTCGCCGGCAACGCGATGGCGATCGTCGTCGGCGCCAACGGATCCCGCATCGGGCTCGACCACGGCCGGTCGACCGCGAGCGTCGTACTCGGCATCGTCGGCCTGGTTGCGTTCCCCCTCTTCATGGTCGACGTGTTCACCGGCTGGATGTGGAACATCGGCATGTTCGAACGCGGCGTGATCTACCCGATCATGATCGGGCACGTGCTCCTCGGCAGCGGCCTGATCGTCTCCCAGCGGCGCGGGACGACTCACCAACTGGCGGCTGCCGCTGGCTGAGTGACGAGCTGAGGAGAAGCGGTCACCGGCCTGGCCCGCAGGCTGGGTGGGTGGGGGTTTGGGCTAGTGTGCGCAGGCATGTTCGGTGTGCGAGGTAGGGCGGGGCATCTGGCGTGGTATCGGACCGGGGAGGCGGCGGCTGAGGTTGCTTTTCTGCACGGGTTTTCCGACTCTGCGCAGTGCTGGGAGCCGTTGATCCGGGCGATGCCTGGGGTTCGGGCGGTTGCGATCGACGCGCGCGGGCACGGTGAGTCCGGGCTTCCCGAGGAACCGCTGCGCTATACCGCACACCGCGACGATGCCGCCCTCGTGCTGTCGAGCCAGCCCAGTGACGGCGGGGTGGTCGTGGTCGGGCACTCGATGGGCGCGATGTCGGCCGCCTACCTGGCCGCGTCGAGGCCGGACCTGGTCCGTGCGGTGGTGCTGGAGGACCCGCCGACGGGAGCGCCGCCGGCCGGCCAACAGGCCCAGGCGTGGTCCGAGCCGAGTTGGCTCGCGGACCTCCGAGCACTCGATCTGCCGGCACGGATCGCGCGGGGCCGATCCGAGGAGCCCGACTGGCCCGAGGACGAACTCGAGCCCTGGGCCGCGTCGAAGGCACAACTCAACCCGCAGCTGTTCGATCTGCCGTTTCAGGAAGCGGTCCCGCTGACCGAACTGCTGGCCGCGACAACGTGCCCGGTACTGCTGATCCACGGGGACATTGAACGCGGCTCGCTGATCTCCACCGACTACGCGGAGAGCTGCGCCCAAGCCGCGGCCGGCGAGTTCCGCGCGGTACACATCGCCAACGCCGGCCATTCGGTGCGCCGCGACAACCGCCCGCAGTACCTCGCGGAACTCACCACCTTCCTCGACCGCCACCGCTAAGCCGTGGCTCAGCGGGCGAGTGTCCAGTGCCGCGTGTTGGGTGGGGCTTCGATTCGCCAAGGGGGCGGGGTTGTCGGGTAGATCCGGGTACTGAGTACGCGGCCGGCGCTGGTGAAGACCTCGACTACGGAGCCGTCCAGAATGACTCGGGCTGCCGGGCGCCCAGAGGTCCGGTCGAACGCGTCGGTTGCCTGCATCCAACCGTCGTGGGCCTGCGGATCGATGCCGGCCTGGCTGCGGTTGATCGCGAGGGTGCTGGCTGCCTCGTCGAGCTCGATCTCGAGGAATTCCTGATCGCCGAAGCGTACGACGACTCGCCCGGACCCGGTCGGTACTTCGATCTCGCAGTACGGCGTTGTCCTGGCGCCGTCGGCGGCCAACGCCGATCCGGTTCGGAGACTGTCGATGGTCGGAACCGGTGCACTGCGCAGTGAGGAGTCCGCGCCGAGCCAGACGACCCGGGGAAGCGAGATGACGCCGGCCCAACCGTCGGTCCAACCGGATCTGTCGCGCCCCTCGGTCAGCCAGCCGAAGAGCAAGGGCCCGAATCTACTGTCCCGCAATGCCGATGCTGCGTAGAAGTTGGTGCCATGGTCGACCCGATGGGGGTTCGCGGGGGTGTCCACGTCGAACGACAGCACCTGGCTGGGGCCACCTTCGGGTGACCATGACGAGACGACGGCAATCCGGCGACCGTCCAGCGTGAGTACCTGTGGGCACTCCCAGGCGGCTCCAGTATCCTCGCCGGCCGCGTGGCTTCGCGGCAGTTCTGCCAGCGCCCCCTCGGCCGTCCAATCCTGTAGGTCGGTCGAGCGGTACAGCGCGATGCTCGCGCCCCGGTCGGCGTAGCCGGCGCCGACGGCCATCCACCATGCCTGGTGCTCACGCCACACGAACGGGTCGCGGAACATGATCGCCTGTTCGGAGGGCAGCGGATCGGGGATCGACTGGCGGGGTGGACCGAAGGTGTTGCCACCGTCGTCGGAGACAGCAGTGAGCACTGATTCGTAAGGATGGCCGTCAATCCTTCCGGAATAGAAGGCGCGGATCCGGTCGCCGTCCCGCACAGTGTTGCCGGACCAGCAGCCGTCGCTGTCCGGCCCGCCGGGCAGCGGAGCCATCGCGGGTCGGTGCAGAGTCCACCGCACATAGTCCGACGAGGTCGCGTGACCCCATTCGACCGGTACCTCCAGGTCGAGCGTCGGACGAGACTGGAAATACAGATGTACGTCGTTGCCCACTTCGATCGGCCCGTTCGGGTCGTTGATGTATCCGCGGGGCGGCCGGACATGGAAGGCCGGGCGGTGGTGTGCCACCGTCTCGGCCGACCGGGGCGCGGACTGGGTCTGGGTCACCTTGATGCTCCTGCCGTGATTCCTGCGATGAAGTACCTCTGCGCGACGATGAACAGCACTACGCTCGGCAGGATGGCGAGCACCACGCCTGCCAGTACCACCGAGATCGATCCGGTGCCCAAGTTCCCTTGCAGGCCGACCAGTCCGAGCGGCAACGTGAAGTTGTCCTGGGACTGCAGGAAGATCAGCGGCCGGTAGAACTCTGCCCAGAAGGCGGAGAAGTTCAGGATCGCGAGGGTGGCGATCGCCGGGCCGGCCATCTTGGCGTAGATCAGCAGGAACGTCTGGAAATGGCCCGCGCCGTCGATCCGGGCCGCCTCGCCGAGTTCCTTGGGCATCTGCATGAAGTACTGGCGCATCAGGAACGTGCCGAACGCGCTGCCGAGCGCTGACACCACCAGGGACATCGGACTGTCCGACAGCCCGAGGTACCGGATGATCACGAACACCGGGATGATGATCGTCTGCAGCGGGACCATCATGGTCGCCAGGAAGATCGCGAAGATCACCGAGCGGCCGGGGAAGTTCACCATTGCGAACGCGTAGCCGGACAGCGTGCAGGTGATGGTCTGGCCGACCACGATCAGCCCGGTCACGATCAGGCTGTTGACGAAGAACCGGCCGATCGGGATCCGGTCGAACACCGCGCTGTAGTTGGAGAAGTCCGGGTGGAACGGGATCCACTGGGGTGGGTTGCTGAACGCCTCGGCCGGCGTCCGCAGCGAGGTGGTGACCGTCCAGAGCAACGGGCCGAGGGCAACCATTGCCGCGACGATCAGTACCGCGATGCCGGCGATCCGGCCGACCCGGGCGATCGAAGTTGTCGTCTGGATCGTGCTCATTGGTAGAACACCAGCTTCCGTGCCGCGAGGAACTGCAGCCCGGTGATGACCAGGATCGCCGCCAGCAAGACGATGGCGATCGCCGAGCCGTACCCGAACTGCAGGTTCTGGAAGCCCTTCTGGTACATCGCGATCGTGACCGTCGTGGTCGCCGACCCCGGCCCGCCCTTGGTCATGATGTACGGCTGGTCGAACAGCTGCATCGCATTGATCAGGGCGACCACTGCCGCGAACAGGATGGTCGGGCTGATGAGCGGGATCTTGATCCCGAACAGGGTGCGCAGGCCACCGGCGCCGTCGATCTGCGCGGCCTCCAGGACGTCGTTGGGTACCGACATCAAGGCCGCGACGAACAGGACGAACGTGAACCCGGCCTGTTGCCACACCGTGATCAGCACGATGGTGGCGGCCGCGCCGAACCCGCTGGTCAGCCAGGGCACGTTCGAGATCCCGAGCAGCCCGAGGTAGTAGTTGACGACCCCGAACTTGTAGTCGAACAGGTAACCCATGAAGATCGACACGGCGGCTGTCGACGCCAGCAGGGGCAGGTAGAACGCGGTCCGGAACAGGGTCCGCACCCACACCAGCTTGCGCTGGTTGACCAGGACCGCCAGGCCGAGGCCGATGGTCAGCTGGAGTACGACGATGGCGAGCGACATACCGAGCGTCACGCCGAAGGACTTGAGGACCGGGCCGTCGTGGAGCAGCCGTTGGTAGTTCTCCAGCCCGACGAACTCGGGGTTCGAAATGACGTCCCAGGAGAAGAACGACAGCCCGAGCGAGGCGACGATCGGGATGGCGGTGAACACCGCGACGAACAGGACGGACAGCCCGATCATCGCGAAGCCGAACGGGGCCTCCCGGTGGGAGGAGGGATGCCCTCGCCGCTTCGTCGCGGTGGCCCGCACCTCAGCGGTGACGGCAGACATCAGCTGGCCCCCGCAGCCTTCTCCAGGTCGGCCTGCAGTCCGTCCAGGGCCTCCTTGGCGTTACCCGAGGAGATCGCCTGGGTGGTCCGCTGGTTGAGCGCCGTCGCGAGGGCGTTGTAGTACGGCGGTGCCGGGATCGGGGCGGTCTCGGGGTGCTTGGTCAGCGTGTCGTAGAACACCGACCAGTGCTTCGGACCGGTCTTCGCGTACCGCTCGGCCGTCACCAGGGACTTGCGGCCGGGCGTCGTCACGTTCCCGGGGAAGACCAGATCGAACGACTCCGGCTTCACCAGCAGTTTCAGGACCTCCCAGGCGAGATCCTTCTTCTTCGAGGACTTGAAGATCGCGTACCCGCCCGCACCGAACAGGTGCCGTTGGCTCTTCCACTTGGGGAACATCGTGACGTCGAAGCTGCCGTTCTTCATCCCCGCGTTGGTCAGGCCGCCGGCCCAGAACCCGCCGCCGATCGACATGCCGATCCGGTTCGAGGCGAACAGGCCCTGCAGCGTGCCACCGCCACCGACGTCGGGCGACGGTGACAGTCCCTTCTTGGTCAGCTCGATCATGTAGTTGAGCGCCTCGACGGTGCCCTCGGAGTTGGCGGTGGGCGCGCCCCACTTCCAGCCGCCCTGACGACCCGCCGCGGCCGGGTTGCCGGCGTACGCCTTGCTCCACAGCCAGTCGCCGCCGTCGTACTTGCCCTCCTCCAGCAGGTTGGCGTTGTTGGCGTACATGAACGACGTCCAGCTGCCCCACAGCCGGACGACCCAGCCGAAGGCGTTGATGCCCTTGAACTTGGCGATCTTGGTCGCGGCCGACTCGAAGTCGTCGAGCGTCCAGTCCTCGCTCGGCGGCGCGACCCCGGCGCGCTGGAACAGGCTGGTGCTGTAGAACATGTTCCCGGCGTTGAAGCTGTCCGGCAGCTCCCACAGGTGGCCCTGGTACATCATCGATTCGACCAGCGCCGGGTGGATGTCGGCGAAGTAGTCCTTCAGCGCGTCCAGGTCCTTGGTGACGTAGTCGTCGAGCGGGACCGCCAGCTCCTTCGACGCCATCAACTGCAGGCCCTCGGTGGCGACGCTGATGATGTCGGGCGGGGTGCCGGCGGCGATCTGGGTGAGCACCTTGGCCAGGAAGTCGTTCCAGTCGGTGCCGTTGATGGCCGAGATCTCGAACTTGATGGTCGAGTCCAGCTTGGTGATCTGCGGCTGCAACCTGTTCTGGAGTTCGGTCGCGCTCGCCTGCTCACCGAAGTACAGCATCTTGAGTGTCTTCGACGACGAGCCGCCGCCGCTGTTGCCGCAGGCGACCAGATCGGCCAGCGCGGCCAGCGTGAGGCCGCCGGCTCCGGCCTTCAGCAGGGTACGGCGAGCGATCGAGCTACCCGGTGAATGGATGCCTGTCATGGGTCTGCCTCCTTGACCGATGAGTGGCCCGGCGCGCCACCCAATACGTATTGACCGGTGACCGTAGCAGCGGTGTACGGTGAGGGTCAATACGTATTGGCCCGTGCTGTGATATTGAATTGTGCGACCGCGGCGACGACGCCGCCCTGCTGAAGGGGGACCATGGCGAAGCAGCCGGCCGACCGGCCGAAGCGCATCACGATGACCGATGTCGCGCGCCGCGCGGGGGTGTCCCAGCCCACCGTCTCGTTCGTCCTGAACGACCGCCGCGACGTCGCGGTCGCCGAGGAGACCCGGCGCCGGGTGCTGCAGGCCGCGGCCGAGCTCGACTTCGTACCGAACCGGGCCGCGCAACTGCTGCGGTCGAACCGGTCCTTCACGGTTGGCGTGGTGACGAACGGAATCGTCTCCCAGCCGTACGCCGGTCTGATCGTGCTCGGAATCCAGCAGGTCGTCCAGCCCGCCGGCTACGTGTGCATGGTCGTCGACACGACGGGCGACCCGGACAAGGGTGACGGGGCGGTCGCGAGCCTGGTGGCGCAGGGCGTCGCGGCGATCATGTACGCCTCTCTGTCGCCCGAGCCGCTGCACCGGAGCCCGCGGCTGGACGGTACGCGGACGATCTTCGTCAACTGCTGGCCGGAGGAGGGTGCGGCCGACACGGTCCTGCTCGCCGACGAGTACGGCGGCGGTCGTGCGGCGGCTGCATCGGTGTTCACCCGCGGACATCGCGAGGTGGCCTTCATCGGCGGCCCGCGCAACGACTACGCCTGCAAGGAACGCCGGCGGGGCTTCGCCGATGCGGCCCGCGAGGCGGGTCTGCGGCCGGCCGATCTGGTGCAGCGGTACGGCGACTACTCGATCGGATCCGGTTACGACCTGGCGTCCGAGGTGGTGACCGAGCATGGTTCGACAGCGCTCGTCTGTGGGAACGACCGAATGGCCATCGGGGCACTGCTGGCACTGCACGCCATGGGGCTGGAGTGCCCGCGCGACGTCAGCATCGTCGGCTTCGACGATCAGCCCGACGTCGCGGACCAGGTCCGGCCCGGCCTGACCACTGCCGCGTTGCCCCACCTGATGCTCGGCCGCCGCGCCGGGGAGTTGCTACTGGCCGATCCCGAAGGCGCGCCTGAGCGGGTGATCGTCGACTGCGAGCTGATCGAGCGGGACTCGGTCGGCGACCCCCCAAAGCGTCGGCGTCGACCACGCCCGGATCCGGCGGCGAGGCGCCGTACATGATCGACGCCCTCCACTGGCGTCCTGGGCGTGGCTATGTCGGTGACGTCATCCCCTTCAGCCACGCCGGTCGCATCTGGCTGTTCTACTTGCTGGACGAGCGTCCGGACGACCCGACAGCAGGCCCGAGCGGAATGCCGTGGGCGTTGGTGTCGACGACCGACTTCGTGCATTTCACCGATCATGGCGTCGTACTGCCGGGTGGAGACAGGGATGCCGTCGACTTCGACTGCTACACCGGGAGCGTGATCGCCGACGGCGACCAGCTGCACCTGTTCTACACCGGCCACAACCCGCGCCGAGGTACGCCGGACGGCTCGTTCCAGGTTGTGTGCCACGCGACCAGTGACGGTGATCCGAAACAGTGGAAGAAGCAGCCCGAACACACCTTCGGCGCGCCGCCGGGATACCGGCCCCAGGACTGGCGAGATCCCTTCGTGTTCCGTCCGGCCCCCGATGAACCGTGGCAGATGGTGCTGGCGGCGCGGTACGCCGACGGTCTGGATCGGCGCTGCGGTGTCGTCGCCCGGCTGACCTCGCAGGACTTGGAGCACTGGACGCTCGCGGAGCCACTGTGGAAGCCACACCGGTTCATCACTCAGGAATGTCCCGACGTGTTCCAGTGGGGCGACTGGTGGTACCTGGTGTACTCCGAGTTCAGCGACGCATTCCAGACGCGCTACCGGATCGCCCGCCAACCCGAAGGCCCGTGGCTCGCGCCCAGCCGCGACACCGTCGACGGGCGCGCGTTCTACGCAGCCAAGTCGGTCGAGCATCAAGGCCGGCGCTTCTTCATCGGCTGGATCCCCACAAAACAAGGGGAATCCGATGCCGGTGCGTGGCAGTGGGCCGGCGAACTCGCGGTCCTGGAGGCGCACCAGGAGGACGACGGCGGTCTCGCGTTCGCGTTCCCGGTGGAGATTCTCGCGGCCCACTCCGACCCACGTCCCGTCTCGTTGGCACCGATCGACGGTGCGGCAGCCGAGCCCGGCTCAGGAGCTGCCGATCGGTACGCCGCCTGGATCGGCGACCCGCTTCCCGAACGGTGCATGATCACGCTCACGGTCGAGGTGGCCGCCGGTACGCAGGCGTTCGGACTTCTGCTGCACTCCACCACCGACGGTGAGGAAGCCGCCATCATCCGGCTCGAGCCCGAACGCGGCCGGATCGTCTTCGACCGCTGGCCGCGCAGGCGAACCGGTCCGGCTCAGTGGCAGGTCGAAGGCGACGTCCCGCATGCCGTGGAACTCGAACGGCCCTGCCGACTCCCACCCGGCCGCCACACCGTGGAGGTTCTGGTGGAAGCGACCACCGGCCAAGTCGTGGTCGACCAATCCGTCGCGCTGAGCTTCCGCCTTTACGGCCACCGCCAAGGCCGCCTGGGCCTCTTCGTCACCGACGGCACGATCGAACTCATCGACTTCACCGTCTCAACTCGCGTCGATGGCGCGTCACTCGCCGACAAGGCCGTCGACTGACTCCCGGATGAGGTCGGCGTGACCGTTGTGCCGGGCGTACTCCTCGATCATGTGAACCACGATCCAGCGCACGCTGGGCATGCGACCGTCCGGCAGGCTACGCCGTGCCGGCTGGTCGAGGCCGCCGTCGGCCAGGGTCTCGGAGAGGAGATCGCGGGAGCGGGCCACCGCGTCCTGCCAGAGGGTGTGCAGGTCCTCCGGGCGGTCCTGGGCGGCCGAGTTCCACTCCCAGTCGGGGTCGGCGTCCCAGTAGTCGTCGTTCCACATCGCCTGGCGCGCGTTCCCCCGCATGCGATGGGAGAACCAGTGGTCCTCGTAGTACGCCAAATGCTTGAGCATCCCGCCCAGCGTCATCGACGAAGCGCCCACGGTCGCCTGCAGCCCGGCCGCGTCCAGCCCGGAGCACTTCCAGGCAAACGTCGCCCGCTGGTACTCCAGAAACCCCACCAGAGTCTCCACCTCATCCGACGCAAGCGGAGGCTCCGGCCGACCCTGGTCGTCTAAGTCGGTCACGTCCGGCAGCCTATGACCACCTCAGGTCGACCAGACGAAGTTCTCTCGGCATACACGACAGAGGGTGTCGTGGTTTGTTGGGAGGCTCGCTTCCACGACGTCGCCGATGGCGGTTACCGAGCCGGCAGGCGTCGTACTTCTGATGAATCGAGTGGATCTGAGGTGGCAATGGAACGAACGGCAGTGAACCCGGTGACGTGGTCGATGGAGATGGGGTTCAACCAGGGGGAGGTCGTCTCGGGGCATGCCCGGACGCTGTACTGCTCCGGGCAGACCGCGATGGACGGCGACGGCAAGCCGCAGCATGACGGGGACATGGCGGCACAGTTGGCGTTGAGCCTCGACAACGTGGAGGCCGTGCTCGGCGAGGCCGGCATGTCTCTCTCGAACCTCGTCCGGCTCAACGTCTACACCACTGATGTCGACCTGCTTTTCCAGCACTACGGGGTGCTGGCGTCGCGATTGGGCGCCGCCGAGGTGGCGCCGACCACCACGATGCTCGGGGTGACACGGCTGGCAATCCCGGGCCAACTGGTCGAACTCGAGGCCACCGCCGTCGCGTGATGCGACGCTACTCGTGCCGGTTGAACCGGCACGAGTAGCGGGGTCAGGCGGGGGCTGAGGGGTTTGGGCCAGCGGACGCGAGGGCTGCGGGGAGGTGCCGGCGGGAGGTGATGTCGAGCTTTGAGTAGACCTTGCGGAGGTGCCACTCGACGGTGTGAGGGCTGAGGAACAGCTCGGCGCCGATCTTCGGGTTTGTCATCCCGCTAGCGGCGAGGGCAGCGATCTGAGCCTCCTGCGGAGTGAGGCTGCTTGCCGGTTCGGTGGTCCGGGTCCGGACGCGCTCACCGGTTGCAAGCAGCTCGCGCCGGGCCCGTTCTGCGAAGGCGGTGGCACGCATTCCGTCGTACATCCGGTGGGCGATCCGGAGCTGGTCGCGCGCCTCGGCCCGGCGCCGGGTCTGACGGAGCCACTCGCCGTAGAGCAGGTGGGTGCGCGCCACCTCGACCATCACGCGGTCTTGGTTGAGCTGTTCCAAGGCGGTCCGATACAGGCGGTCGGCCTCCTCCCCGTCGCTGAGCAGTGCCTGGCTGCGCGCGCTGATGCCACGGGCCCACCCGGTGTCGGCGGCGCGCGTGAGCTCGACCAGCCGGGCGAGAGACTCCCTGGCCTGGGTGAGTTCCCCACAACGGGTCGCGGCCTCGACATGCTCGACCAACGACAAGCCCGTGAAGTTGAACCCATCGTGGTCGATGCCCGCCCACGCGGCGACGAGGGCCTGGTCGTAGCGCCCCAGGCCGTTGTACAGGACGCCCTGGACGTAGCCGGTGACTCCGAGTAGCGAGACCTCGCCCCGCTGCGTGGCGCTCACCCGGGCCTCCTCGATGATGGGGGCGGCAGCCTCCTCCTCGCCACGCCACGCGGCCAGGACGAGCGCCGCATAGGTATGCGGGGCCTGGCCGGTCGCGGCGGCGATCGTGTCGGCCTCCTCGATCATCCTGGTGGCCGCCGCGAAGTCTCCGTGGTGGATGTGTACGCCGCCGGCGTAGATGAGCGCAGGCGGCAGTACGCCGAGAGCGCCGATCTCACGCGCCAGGCGTACCGCGCGAGTTGCCAGCGTGTCCCAGGCGGGCAGGTCCCAGGCATGGTGGATGAAGGACTCCAGGGCTACCGGCACCAGGAGGAGCCAGCGCATCGTCGCCTCCCGGCCGTCGAGCTCCTCATGTGCGAACGGCTCGAAGGCCCTGCGCAGCGCCGGAACCCCTCGCTCGTAATCGTCGGCGAGAAGCGTGGCCACCCCGTCCAGAAGCAGGTCGGACGGGTCGGAGCTCGATGCCGCCGTACCGGATGCGCGGGCGGCGATCGCTGCGGCACGGGCACCGGCCGGACCATGCACCCGACCTGCGAAGACCGTGGCGCTGATCGCCTCGAGGTACGTCTCCCGCTCCAGCGGGGAGCCCGCGGCAGCGAACTGTGCGGCTGCCTCCAACAGCAGCGGCGCCGCCTCGTCGCTCCTGCTCCGGGCGAAGAGCATGCGGGCACGCAGACGAGCCAGCCGTGCCCGGTCCAGCGGGCTGAGCGGACAGACGTCGGCAAGGAAGGCCATCTCAGTGGCGCGATCCGGAGCGGCGGCCGAGAAGTGCGCCTCGGCCGCGGCAAGGGCCCGGCGGCCGCGCTGCCACGGGTCCGGCGTCAGTACGGCGGCGCGCTCGAGCAGGACTGCCTCAGCGGCCATGCCGCCGCGCTGCCTGGCTCGGTCGGCGGCCTGCTCCAGCCCGGCGGCCACCTCCTCGTCCGGTCCGTCGGATGCCTGCGCGGCGTGCCAGGCCCGACGGTCCGGCTCCAGGACTGGATCAGTGGCCGTCGCCAGCGCGCGGTGCACAGTACGGCGTTCGTCGGGGTCCGCCTCGCGGTAGACCGCAGACCGCGCCAGCGGGTGCCGGAACCGCACGGACTCACCGAACTCGATCAGCCCGGCCGCCTTGGCCGGTGCAGTATCGGGCGTGATGCCCAGTACGTCGGCCGCCTTGACGAGCAACCGAGTGTCGCCGACCGGTTCCGCGGCCGCGATCAGCAGCAGCGTCCGGGTCTGCGTCGGAAGCGTGCCCAGCCGGCGGGCGAAGTCCTGCTCGACCCGGTTCGACACCGAGCCCGGGTCGGCCGACTCCACGCCGTACGCCAATTCGGCCGCACTGCGACCGCGAGAGAGCTCCAGCAGCGCCAACGGGTTCCCGCGCGTCTCGGCCACGAGCCGGTCCCGGACCCGCTCCTCCAGTCGCCCGTCGACCGCCGCCTCCAGCAACTCGCCGGCCGCGACCGGGTCCAGACCGCCGACCAGCAACTCCGGAAGCCCGATCAGCGCGGACTCCCCCGCGGGGTCGCGCACCGCGAACACCATGGCGACGGCCTCGGCCAGCAGTCGACGGGCCACGAACTCGAGAGTCAGAAGGGACACCTGGTCGAGCCATTGGGCGTCGTCGACGACGACGAGCACGGGCCGGGTTTCGGAGGCCCGGGTGAGCAGGTTCAACACGGCCAGCCCGACCAGGAAGCGGTCCGGAGTGTCGCCCGCCGCCATACCGAACGCGACCTGCAGGGCGTTGCGCTGCGGGCCCGGAAGTCCGTCGATCACGGAAAGGAACGGCGCGCACAACTGGTGCAGGCTCGCGTAGGCCAGCTCCATGTCGGCCTCGATGCCTTGCGCCCGGGTCACCGTGACCTCCGAGGCGCGAGCGGCGACGTACTCCAGCAACACGGACTTCCCGACACCCGCCTCGCCCCGGATCGCGCACACGGCGGAGTCGCCCGCACGCAAACCGGCCAGCAGGTCGTCCAGCACCGCGCATTCACGATGCCGACCGACCAGCTGCGGCAGCCGGGTCGTGTTCATCAGCCTCCTTGTGCCGCTCCTCGGCCGCCACCGGAGGCAGGCCCTGGCAGAACGGTATTCGGTCAGCTCACAAATCGCGACGCCGCTCGGCCGACTACGGACAAGTGTGCAGACGAGCCGCGCTCAGTCCTCGAATCGCGCGTAGAGGTCGCGGTCTCGCCACGCATCGGAGAAGGAGTCGAGCATCGCCGAGTAGTGGCGGACGGTGCTGACATCGGGAGGACCGGCGAGCCCTTCGCGGATCGCGAGCTCGACGGCCGGCCAACGAAGCTCGTGCATCAGGAAGGAGACCAGCTCAATCACGCCTGCTTTGAGGGGCTGAGCAAGGAGATGAGCTCGGCTTCGAACTGTGGGCGCTGGTCTGGGTTCTGTCGCACCAGCTGGAGTGCGCGCTCGAGGCCGGGCTCGAGCGCCTCGACGCCGACCGACGCGTCGGCTGTCTCGATGATGGCCTCGACGAGAGCGCGGAAAGTCGCATCGGCGCGGGCAGTGGTCTCCGTTCGGACAGCAGCCAGTCGTCTCGCGGCGATCGCCCGGATTCGCTTGGTACGACCTTCGGCGGCGAGTTCACCGAGGACGGCCGGCGCAAACGTCGTGCTGGCGATCTGCCGTTGAAGCCAGTCCGACCAAGCCGCGACGTCCGTCGCAGTGGTCTCGTGCGGGCGAGTCTGGTACCGGTCGATGATCTCCAGCTCCGCCATGCGTTGCGCAGGAAACGCCCGCGACTCGGGCGGCAGAAGCGCTACCCAGTCAGCGCGGTCGCCCGGCGACAGGTGGCCGAACATCTCCACCACCACAGCTGAGGCCAGACTGCGCACCAGCTCAACGGACAGCGCCACCCGCAGCGGGTCTCGCGCCGCAGGCAGAGGAAGAACCCGACTGTAGACCTGCCAGCGAACGTGCTCATCGGCCAGATCAGCCCCAGACATACCTGCAAACTGAGCCAGCGCTTCCAGGTAGTCAGGTTCAGAGTTCATGGCGCCCACAAATCCTCCTTCCACAGGGCTGCAACCTACCTCCGTCGGAAGCCTGGTTACGGAGTTGTGCCAGGACCTGATCCGGTTCGGTGAGAGTGGGCCCCCACGCGCCGGCCCGCTGCCAGAGTGGGCCGAAGGACAGGAGGTATACGACGTGAAGTGCCTCGGCCCCGCGTGGACCCGCCTACCCAACCATTCCCCCGGCGCACATGTCCTGTCCTTCGGCCCCACCACACACCATCTGCATTCGCCCATCGCGCCGGTTTGTCTCCACGGCGGGCGCCCCGAGGCCGGAGGTGATCAAAGAACAGCCGCCGCCGAGGGCGGACTCGTTGGGCCGCTGGCCAGCTGTGCACCAGCCGGGCCGCCGATTACGCCGCCTCCTCTCCACGGTGGGGCGCCACACCGCCGCAGGCGGTCAGCCGACCCCGAAGGTGTTGTCCTGCGCCGCCGACCGCTCTCCACAGTCCGGCCGCCGAACACGCCGATCCGCAACACCAGTCCGCGCACCGGCCGGCGGCGGCAGCCGCCTCCGAAGGCGGTGTCCTTCGACGGCAGCCGGCTGTCACGGTCCGCCCGCCCAGCACGCCGATCCGCAACACCAGTCCGCGCACCGGCCGGAGGCGGCAGCCGCCTCCGAAGGCGGTGTCCTTCGACGGCAGCCGGCTGTCACGGTCCGCCCGCCCAGCACGCCGATCCACAACCCCAGTTCGCGGGCCCGCCGGAGGGCGGTGGCGTTTGGGCGGGTTCTGGTGGTGTCGGTGGGGCTGATTAGGGTGCTCGTATGGATCGGTTTCGGGTGGTGCCGGCGGCTTATGTGGTGTTGCGGCGGGCGGATGAGGTGTTGTTGTTGCTGCGGGCCAACACCGGGTACATGGACGGGCACTGGGCGGTGCTGGCGGGCCATGTCGAGCAGGGTGAGTCGGTGTTCGAGGCGGCGGTCCGGGAGGCTCGGGAGGAGGCCGGGGTGGAGATCGATCCGGCCGACCTGGTGCCGGTCACCGCGATGCATCGGACCGGTGCGAACGGGGATCCGATCGACGAGCGGGTCGACTTCTTCTTCACCGCGTCGAAGTGGACCGGCGAGCCGCGGCTGATGGAGCCGGGGAAGGCCGACGGCCTCGACTGGTTCGCGCTCGACGAACTGCCCGATCCGGTCGTGCCACACGAGGCCCGTGTCCTGGCCGGCCTGTACGGCGGCGGCGTACCACCTGTCATCACGCACGGCTTCTGATCCGCCGCACGTCCAGGTTTCTTCTCCTGTTCACCATTCACGGGGCTGAACCGCTTTAGAGTTCCCTGCTGTGTCAGAGAACCCTGGAGGCGGCATGGACGAGCGGTACGACGGGACGAGCCGGCGGCGGCTCCTGCAAGCGGGCGCACTCGGCGCCGGTGCGGTGATCGCACCTGGTGTGCTGAGCGCCGGAGAGGCCGACGCGAAGACGGCCGCAGCAACGACCGGATCCAGGATCGACACCGAGCACCCGCGCTTCACGCTGGCCGTCGTACCCGACACGCAGTACCTGTTCGACCTCGACCGTGGCGACGCGGCGCCGCTGATCGCGAGCTTCGAGTATCTGATCGAGCAGCGCTCGGCCGAGAACATCGTGTTCACCGCGCACCTAGGCGACGTGGTCGAGAACGCGCAGGCGTCCGAGTTCGCCCAGGCCGATCCGGTGTTCCAGATCCTCGACCGGGCCCGGATGCCGTACTCCGTCCTGGCCGGCAACCACGACATCGACGCGTCCAAGGACGACACTCGGGGCGATTCGCCGTACCTGCGGACCTTCGGGCCGCAGCGGTTCCGCCGGATCACGACGTACGGCGGCTCCACGCAGAACGGCTACAACAGCTACCACGTGTTCCGCGCGGCCGGCCGGCAATGGTTGCTGCTGGCCATGGACTGGCGGCCGTCCGACGCGAGTTTCGCCTGGGCCCGCGGGGTGATCGCGGCGCACCCGCGGCTGCCGGTCATCCTCACGACCCATGAGCTGGTGAACGCCGACCACGGCAACCCAACGGCGTACTTCACTGGCCACGGCAACCGCGTCTGGGACCAGCTCATCCAGGGCAACGATCAGATCTTCCTCACCCTGAACGGGCACTTCTGGCCCCCCGGCCGGACCATCCGGAAGAATGCCGCCGGCAACGACGTCCACCTGCACCTGACCAACTACCAGGACCGGTACTACGGCGGGTCGGCGATGATCCGGCTCTACCACTTCGACCTGGCCCGGAACACGATCGACGTCGAGACGATCGCGCCGTGGATCCTCGACCAGGACCCGGCCCGGCGCAGTGAGTTGGCCGAGGGCGAGATCGAGCTGACCGACGACACCAACCGGTTCAGCGTGCCGATCGACTTCGACCAACGGTTCGCCGGGTTCGCCCCGATTCCGGTCCGCCCGGCCCGGCCGGCCAAGCAGTTGGTCATCCCGGGTACGGCGGCGTACTGGAGATTCGACGGGCCGCTCTCGGACCAGGTCACCGACCACTCGGGTCAAGGCAACCACCTGACCCGGGCCCAGTTGTCCGCCAACGGGATCTCCGCGTCCACAGAGTTCCACCCGGACCAGCCCGGGCACGCCAGCTGGTTGTTTGCCGGCGGCAAGAACCCGGCTCGGGGCGGATACCTGCGTACGGCGGACAACGCGCCGCTCAACGCGATGACGTTCACCAAGGGTTACACGATCGAGGCCTTCGTGAAGCTGGCCGACGACGACGCGGATCACTCGTGGGAGGGCCTGCTCAGCCGGATGGGCACCGGCGCGGACGCGGGCAAGACCGGCAGCGACCCGTCCGAGCCGGTCGTCAACCTCGCGTTCTCCGGCGGCCGTCAACTGCAGTGGGCGGTGTACCCGCTCGACCGCAACGACACCTTCACCAACTGGGGCCACGAGCAGGTCGCCGGCCGGTGGTTCCACCTCGCGGTCGTCAACGACGGACGGCATTCCACCCTGTACGTCGACTCGTCGCCGCTGCTCCGCAACCCGGCGACTCCGTCGAACGGGCTCGCGACCGCGGGCAAGCCGTGGCTGGTCGGCGCGAACCACTACGACAACGTGATCGAGCAGGCCTTCGCCGGCCACATCGGCGAGCTCCGCATCGTCACCCGTGCCCTCGAGCCGTCACAGTTCCTGAACGCCTGATCCGTACCGAAGAACGGGTAGTGGTCGGCTCCATCACCGCTGGGCGCGCCTGAACACGCCGGCCATCCTGCGCGCCGGCCGACTACTACCCGTTCTTCGGTACGCCAGCACTCAGAGATACGAGCGGATCAGCTCTTCCTGCGCCGGCAGGAGCGCCAACTCCTCAGCCGTGAGGGTGACGTTCCTGCCGCGTACGGCGAGGGCGTCGGCGAGACCCGGTGTCGGGTCGATCGAGTTGGCGAGGTAGGCGCCGAGACCTTTGCGCAGGAGCGGGCTGAGCGCCTCGAACGACGGGTCGAGGGCGACCTGGGCGAAGATGATCGCGGTCATCGCGATGTCGAAGGCCGCCGTGCCTTCGACGGCGTTCCGCCAGTCGATGACGACCGGTCCGTCGGCGGTCGCGATCACGTTCAGCGGATGCAGATCACCGTGTACGACGACCAGACCCGGTGTCCCGCTGGGCGTAGGGATCGCCTGCAGCCGGCGATGCAGGTCGGCGTGGATCTCGCCGACCTCCGTCGCGGTCACGTCGCCGGCGAGAGCGGCGTCGCCGAGGGTCGGACCGTCGAGTCGCTGGATCACCATGTCTGGCCCGTCTACCTCGCGGACCGCGGGAACCGGGTAGTCGTACTGAGCGACGTGCCGCATGAAGTCGGCCTCGTCCCGCACCGGGTGCCCGTTGCGGTAGCGCCGCAGCACCCAATCGCTGTCCAACGCGTAGACGTCGGCGTCCCGCCCAGCCGCAAACGGCTGGGCATCGGCCGGAAGGAGAGGAGCGCGAGGGTCCTCGCCAGGCGACTGCGGCTGGTCGCCGACGGCGTCGGCCTGGTCGGTCACCCTGCTTGGCAGCCGCCGACGGCCGGCTCCAAAGGCTTGGCGCCGAGGGTCGGCATGCCGAGCATCACACCTGGGCCGGAGGAAGCCGGCGCGTCCTGCGCCCGCTCCCACGCGTCGCCGGCGCGCGTCCGCCGTACCGAACCGAAGACATCCGCGACCAGGTGGTGCGGAGCCGCGTAGGTGACCTCGACCGTTGCCAGGTCACCCGGTCGCGGCGCCTCGACACCCTCGGGCAGCGCGAAGTGCACCAGCCGGTTGTCCCGAGCGCGCCCGCTCAGCCGGTGGGTGGCGGCGTCCTTGCGCCCCTCCCCCTCGGCCACGAGCACCTCGAGCGACCGCCCGACGATCAACTTGTTCTCGGCCCAGGCCATCTCGTCCTGCAGGGCGACCAGCCGCTCGTATCGATCCTGTACGACGTCGCGCGGGACCTGCTCCTCCATCGACTCCGCCGGCGTCCCCGGACGCTTGGAGTACTGGAAGGTGAAGGCGCCCGAGAAGCGTGCCTGCCGGACCACGTCGAGCGTGCCCTGGAAGTCCTCCTCGGTCTCCCCCGGGAAGCCGACGATGATGTCGGTGGTGATCGCCGCGTCCGGCATCGCCGCGCGTACGTCCTCAATAATGCGAAGGTACCGATCACGCCGGTAGGACCGCCGCATCGCCTTCAGGACACGATCGGACCCGGACTGCAGCGGCATGTGCAGCGAGGGCATCACGTTCGGCGTCTCGGCCATCGCCTCGATCACGTCGGCGGTGAAGTCGCGCGGGTGCGGCGAGGTGAACCGGACCCGCTCCAGCCCGTCGATCGTGCCGCAGGCGCGGAGCAGTTTGCCGAAGGCGTACCGGTCGCCGAACTCGACGCCGTACGAGTTCACGTTCTGGCCGAGCAGCGTCACCTCCATCACGCCCTCGGCGACCAGCGCCTCGACCTCGGCCAGCACGTCACCCGGCCGGCGGTCCTTCTCCCGGCCGCGCAGCGACGGGACGATGCAGAACGTGCAGGTGTTGTTGCAGCCGACGCTGATCGACACCCAGGCCGAGTACGGCGATTCGCGCCGGGTCGGCAGCGTGGACGGGAACACCTCGAGCGCCTCGAGGATCTCGACCTGCGACTCCTCCTGCACCCGGGCCCGCTCCAGCAACACCGGCAGCGAGCCGATGTTGTGGGTGCCGAAGACGACGTCCACCCAGGGCGCCTTCTTGGTGATGGTGGCCTTGTCCTTCTGCGCCAGGCAGCCGCCGACGGCGATCTGCATCCCGGGCTTCTTGGCCTTCACCGGCGCCAGGTGGCCGAGGTTGCCGTACAGCTTGTTGTCGGCGTTCTCCCGGACCGCGCAGGTGTTGAAGACGACCACGTCGGCCTGGTCACCCTCGGGCGCGCGGACATAGCCCGCGTCCTCCAGCAGCCCGCGCAGGCGCTCGGAGTCGTGGACGTTCATCTGGCACCCGTAGGTGCGGACCTCATAAGTACGCATGACAGCCACCTAGAGTACGTGCCGCGGTAGACATTTCCCTACTTGGGATGCGCGGGGCTGCACCCCTGACCCGCGGCGGGGCGACGAGAATAGTGAAGGGTATGAACAGTTCTCGTCGTCAGTTCCTCGCCCGCACCGCCGCCGGTGCCGCCGTCATCGCCGGAGGTTCCGTCAGCACCGGCCTGGTCCAGCCCCTCGCGGCCGTCGGCGCCACACCCATCACCGCTCTCACCAACGTCACCGTCGTCGACGTCGCGACCGGCCGCCGGGACCGCAACCAGACCGTCCTGATCAGCGGCGACCGGATCATCGGCGTCGGCCGCCACCTCCCGGTACCGCGCGGGGCCGTCGAGCTCGACCTGACGGGGAAGTTCGTCATCCCCGGTCTGGCCGACATGCACGTCCACAGCCTCGGCGACGAGCGGGTGTCTCCCCCGCTGTACCTCGCGAACGGCGTCACCACGGTCCGCGAGATGGCCGGCAACAATCCGGCGCTGTACGACTGGCGCGATCGGATCGAGGCCGGCACCCTGCTTGGCCCACGGATGATCGTCGCGAGCAACATCATCGACGGCGACCCCACCCTGTGGGACCCGAACCTGATCCAGGTCATCGTGGTCGACGACGAGCCGTCCGCGCGGGCCGCCGTACGCCGGGTCAAGGCCGAGGGCGCCGACTTCGTCAAGGTCTACTCGCGCCTGAGCCCCACGTCGTACGCCGCGATCCTCGACGAGGCCCGCAAGACCGGCCTGACCGTCCACGGCCACGGGCCTGACCAGCTCACCTCGAAACAGGTCAGCAACGCCGGGCAGCGCAGCATCGAGCACATCCACTCACTCGGTCTCGCCGTCTCCAGCCGCGAAGCCGAGGTACGGCGGATGCTCCTCGACATCAGCGTGACAGCGGGCGACTACAACTCGTGGTTCCGGCAACTGCACCCGATCGAGTGGCTCGCGGCGCACACCTTCAGCCAGGCCCGCGCCGCGGACGTGTTCGGCACGCTGCGACGCAACCGCACCCGGGTCACGCCGACGCTCACCATGCACACCGTTCTCGACCAGCCCGACTACGCGGCCCTCGATCCAGCGCTGACGAAGTACCTGAGCGCGGATGCCGTCTTCTCCTATGACTACGCGCTCAACAACCTCTACAAGGCCAACCGGCCGGCCGAGGAGATCGCCCGTCAGCGCCAGATGTGGGCCTGGCGGCAACGATTCGTCGGCGAACTGTTCGCGTACGACGTCCCGATCCTGGCCGGCACCGACACCGGGACGCCGTACTCCGTCCCCGGCTTCGCCCTGCACGACGAACTCGAGCTCCTCGTCGGCGCCGGCGCGACACCCCGCCAGGCCCTGTACGCCGCCACCGTCGAGCCGGCCCGGTTCCTCGGCATGCGGGCGGACCTGGGCTCGGTCGAACCCCGGAAGCTCGCGGATCTCGTCGTACTGGACGCGGACCCGTTGGCCGACATCCGCAACACCCGCCGGATCCACACCGTCGTCACCCGCGGCCGGGTGATCTCGCCCGCCGCCCGGCAGCGGATGCTGGCCGAGGTGGAAGCGGCGGTCAAGGAACCCCCGACGGCGGCGACGATCGCCCCCGGTGGATGCTGCTGACGCAGCTTTCGAGCAGGCTGTGACCAGGTGGTCACAGTCTGCTTGGCTATATTGCAGATCGTTACCACCGTGGAACCGACCAGCGCTGCGACGGAACCCAAGGCTCCGCTAGGTTCTGGCCATGAGCGATTCCGGGACTCTGACGAAAACCGGTCTGGTCGCACTGACCGGTGTCAACAAACATTTCGGTGACCTGCACGTCCTGAAGGACATCAACCTGTCCATCGACAAGGGCGAGGTCATCGTCGTGATCGGCCCGTCCGGGTCCGGCAAGTCGACGCTCTGCCGCGCGATCAACCGGCTGGAACCGATCGACGAGGGCACCATCATGCTGGACGGGCAGCCGCTGCCGAGCGAGGGCAAGGCCCTGGCCAGGCTGCGCGCCGATGTCGGCATGGTGTTCCAGTCGTTCAACCTGTTCGCGCACAAGACGATCCTGCAGAACGTCACGCTCGGTCCGTGCAAGGTCCGCAAGGCGGACCCGAAGGCGGCCGAGAAGCGGGCGATGGAACTGCTGGAGCGGGTGGGGGTGGCCAACCAGGCCTCGAAGTACCCGGCTCAGCTGTCCGGCGGCCAGCAACAGCGCGTCGCGATCGCGCGGGCGCTGGCGATGGACCCGAAGGTCATCCTCTTCGACGAGCCCACCTCGGCGCTCGACCCGGAGATGATCAAGGAGGTCCTCGACGTGATGATCGACCTGGCCAAGCAGGGAATGACGATGGTCGTGGTCACGCACGAGATGGGGTTCGCCCGCACCGCCGCGAACCGGGTGGTGTTCATGGCCGACGGCGAGATCGTCGAAGAGGCAACTCCGGAGACCTTCTTCACCAACCCGACCTCGCAGCGTGCCCAGGACTTCCTCGGCAAGATCCTGAAGCACTGACGTCCGCCCGCTGCCGTACCAGCAACCACACGAAGGGGAACCAGATCATGAGAATGCGCAACCTCGTCGCCAGCCTAGGCGTCGCGGCGCTCGCGCTGACCGCCACCGCCTGTGGAGGGGACGAGCCCGCGACGGGCGGCGGTGGCGGCGGCAACGCGGCCTCCGACGCCTGCGGTGACCTCCACAAGTTCGACGTGGCCAGCGGCGTCGACGTCGCCGGCAGCGCCACCTTCACCAAGATCAAGACGCGTGGCAACCCGGTCGTCGGGGTCAAGGCCGACCAGCCGAACCTCGGCTACAAGGATGCCGACGGCAAGCGCTGCGGTTTCGACATCGAGATCGCCCGGATGGTGGCGGCGAACCTGGGCTTCGACCCGGAGAAGATCGAGTACAAGGAGATCCCGTCGGCGAACCGGGAGACCGCGCTGGCCGGTGGTGAGATCGACTACTACGTCGGCACCTACTCGATCACCGACAAGCGCAAGACCCAGGTCGGCTTCGCCGGTCCGTACTTCATCGCCGGCCAGGACCTGCTGGTGCGCAAGTCCGACACCTCGATGGACGGCGGCAAGACCGCGCTGAAGGGCAAGAAGGTCTGCTCGGCCACCGGCTCGACCCCGATCCAGCGGGTCAAGGACGAGAACCTGACCGAGGCGAGCAACATCTCCGAGTTCAAGACCTACTCCGAGTGCGTCTCGCAGCTGCTGGACAGCAAGGTCGACGCCGTCACCACCGACGACGCGATCCTCAAGGGCTACGCGGCGACCGCACCCGACGAGCTGCGCGTGGTCGGCAAGCCGTTCAGCACCGAGAAGTACGGCATCGGCCTGCCGCTGGCCGACAAGCCGCTGCGGGACAAGGTGAACTCCATCCTGGAGACGTCGGCCACCGACGGCACCTGGAAGTCGCTGTACGACGAGACGCTCGGCAAGTCGGGTTCGGACTCGACGCCGCCGCCGCTCGAGAAGTACTGATCCACTCCGGCCGCGGCGTCCTCCAGGGCGTCGCGGCCGGCCTGCGCTCCGCTCATTTCTGGGGATTGCGCTCCACTTGATTCTGGAAGGTCGCGATGCTCTCGGTCCTCACCGACAACTGGGAACTGTTCGTCGACGGTTTCTGGACGACGCTCAGGTTGTTCCTGATCGCTGCGGTGCTGAGCCTGGCGCTCGGCACCTTACTGGCCGGGTTCCGGGTCTCCCCGGTGCCGGCCATGCGCGCCATCGGCACCGGCTACGTGAACGTGGTGCGGAACACCCCGCTGACCCTGGTGTTCGCGTTCCTCGTCTTCGGCGCTCCGAAGATGCAGATCTCGCTGCCGACGTTCTTCTGGTCCGCGGTGGTCGCGCTGACGGTCTACACGTCGGCGTTCGTCTGCGAGATCGTCCGGTCCGGTATCAACACGATCTCGCCCGGCCAGGCCGAGGCCGCCCGCTCGGTCGGCATGACGTTCATCCAGGTGCTCGGCATCGTCGTACTCCCGCAGGCCTTCCGGGCGATCGTGCCGCCGTTGACCAGCGTGATGATCGCGTTGCTGAAGAACACCACGATCGCGGCCGGCTTCTCCGTCGCGGAGGCCGGCGCGATCCCGGCGGTGATGGCCGAACGCGGTCAGAACCAGATGGCCACGCTCGTCTGGATCACCGTCGGCTTCCTGATCCTGATCATTCCCCTGGTCTTCCTGCAGCGGTGGGCCGAGCGACGGACGGCGGTGGCCTGATGAGTGCAGTCCTGTACGACGTACCCGGCCCGCGGGCGAGGGCGCGCAACCGGATCCTCAACGTGGTCGTCATCCTCGGCCTGCTGGCCGTCATCGGCTGGGTGCTCTTCCGGCTGAACGAGAGCGGGCAGTTCGCCGAACGCCGCTGGATCCAGTTCACCTACTCGTCGATCCAGCAGGAACTGTGGAACGGCCTGCTCAACACGCTCAAGGCGGCCGGTCTGGCCGCGGTGCTCGCACTCCTGTTCGGTGCCGTGTTCGCGGCGGCCCGGATCAGCGACCACTGGTGGTTCCGGGCACCGGCGACCTTCGTCGTCGAGCTGTTCCGGGCCATCCCGCTGCTGATCCTGATGTTCTTCTTCTACTACGGCAGCCTGCAGTACGGGCTCGGCTTGACCCCGTTCTGGGCGGTCGTGTTCGGGTTGACGTTGTACAACGGCTCGGTGCTGGCGGAGATCTTCCGGGCCGGTATCGCCGCCGTACCGAAGGGGCAGCGTGAGGCCGCGTACGCGACCGGGCTGCGGAAGAACCAGGTGGTCCGGCTGATCCTGTTGCCGCAGGCCATCACCTCGATGCTGCCGGCCATCGTCAGCCAGCTCGTCGTGCTGCTGAAGGACACCGCGCTCGGCTTCATCATCACCTACGCCGAACTGCTCTACGTGGCCAAGCAGATGGGTGGCCGGCTCCAGTACGGCTTCCCGTACATCCCGACGTACATCGTCGTCGCGGTGATCTACATCGGCCTCTGCTCGTTGCTGTCGGTCCTGGCCCGCTGGCTCGAGGGCCGCTCCCGCCGCCAGCGCAAGGCGCGCGGCACTCCCCCGCCAGACATCGCCGAGGCAGCCACCTCAGCCGAAGCCCCGCTCTAACCCCCAGTGCCCCCGGTTCCCACCGGGGGCACTGTCACGTTCGCCGGTAGGTCAGCGGAGGGTGTTGAAGGAGTCTCGGATGATCTCCAGGGCTTCGGTGGTTTCGGCTTCGGTCAGGGTCATGGGTGGGGCCATTCGGAGGACGTTGCCGTAGAGGCCGCCCTTGCCGACGAGCAGGCCGCGATTCTTCGTCTCCTGCTGGAGTTTGGCGGTGGTGGCCGGGTCGGGTCTGTTGTCGTCCGGCTTGACGATCTCGGCGGCCAGCATCAGGCCCTTGCCGCGAACGTCGCCGAGCTCGGGGAACTCCTCCGAGATCCCGCGCAGCCCGTCGGCCAGCTGGGCGCCGCGCTTGGCCGCGTTCGCCTGCAGGTCGTGGTCGAGCAGGTAATCGATGGTCGCCTTGGCCGCGCTGGTCGAGATCGGGTTGCCGCCGAACGTGGACAGCGAGTTGGCGCTCAGGCTGTCCATCAGGTCCGGCCGCGCGACCACGCCGCCGATCGCGAACCCGTTGCCCAGGCCCTTGGCGAACGTCATCGCGTCCGGCACCACGTCGTGCGCCTGGATCCCCCAGAAGTGCTCACCGGTCCGGCCCCAGCCGGTCTGCACCTCGTCGGCGATCAGCAGGATGCCGAACTCGTCGAGCACCTCCTTGAAGGCGCCGTACATCCCGTCCGGTGGGGACGAGAACCCGCCGACGCCCTGGATCGGCTCCAGGATCAGGCATGCGACATCGCCGGACGTGGTGGTCTCGATGACATTGCGCAGGTCGTCGACACAGACCTTGATGTACTCGGCGTCGGGCAGGTCGCGGAACGGGCTGCGGTACCGGTACGCACCCTGTACGTACTGCACGTTCACCGGCGACAGGCTGCTCGCGGACCAGCCGCGGTTGCCGGTGATCGCGACCGTGCCGAACGCGCGGCCGTGGTACGAGTTGCGCATCGCCAGCACCTGGTTGGACCGACGGTTCTGGGTGGCGAGCAGCAGGGCGGCCTCGTTCGCCTCGGTGCCGGAGTTGGCAAAGAACACCTTGGCGTCGGGAATGCCGGACAGCTCCGCGATCTGCTCGGCCAGCTCGATCTGCTTGCGGATCAAGTACACCGTCGAGGTGTGCGCGATACCGGTGGCCAGCTGCTCGCGCACCGCGTCGGAGATCTCCGCGATGTCGTAGCCGATCGCGTTGGTCAGGATGCCGGCGAAGAAGTCGAGGTACGTGTTCCCCTCGCCGTCGGTGACCCGGCGCCCGGATCCCTTCACGATCTCGATCGGCTCCTCGTAGTACAACGCGAGCCAGTCCGGCATGACGGCCTTGTGACGCTCCCAGAGCTCCGCATGTGTCATGCCCCAAGAATTACCTCATCGGACCCCCGCCTGATAGGGGAGGTCTATGAAAGTGCGTGAAGAATGCCGGTTCGGTTCCGGGTGCGTTCCGGCCCGTTAGGGTGCTGTTCGTGACACTGCCGAGCATTCCGCACGTCGACATCGAGTCGCTGGGGCATTTCGACCGGGTGGTGGCCGCCGGGGCCGCCTCGATGGAGGGGTGGCGGGTGCAGTCCGTGGACCTGTCCGAGCGTACGGCGGAGCTCCTCGGACTCGACCCGCGAGGCTCGCTGTTCCTCGGCTGCGCGCTGGAGGAGAAGGCCGAGACCTGGATCCGCGACGGCGGCGGGCTCGTCTTCCCGACCATCCCGTCGCTGCCCTTCGACGCCTACCGCGGCACGCTGTACGACGCCGAGGAGCTCTACGCCGGCCTGGAGAACGGGTACGACGCCACCCCGGACGCACGAATCTACGCCTGGTCCCGGCAGCACGACGAGAAGGGCGACACCAGCCGCACCCTCGCCGCGGCCCTGCACGACCACGCCATCGCCGACGCCCTCACCGAACTCCCCGACGACCAGCCGTGGATCGGCGTGATGGGCGGACACGGGATCGCTCGCGGCAGTACGCCGTACCGCTCCGCAGTGCTCCTCGGTCGCACCCTGGCCCGGGCCGGCCACACCGTCGTCACCGGAGGTGGTCCGGGTGCGATGGAGGCGGCCAACCTGGGTTCTTCACTGTCCGGGTACGACGATTCCGCCGTCGACACGGCCCTGGCCGCGCTGGCCGCCGTACCGTCGTTCCATCCGTCCGTGGCAGCGTGGGCTGCCGCGGGTCTCGGCGTACGGCGTGAGTTCCCAGGCGACGGTGGAGTGTCGATCCCGACGTGGTTCTACGGTCACGAGCCGCCGAACGTGTTCGCGTCGTCGATCGCGAAGTACTTCTCCAACGCCCAGCGTGAGGACGTCCTGCTGAGTCGGGCGCGCGGCGGCATCCTCTACCTCCCCGGCGCGGCCGGCACGGTCCAGGAGATCTTCCAGGCCGTCACCCCCAACTACTACGGCGACCCCGCCACCCAGGTCCCCCTGATCCTCGTGGACACCAAATACTGGACCACCACCCTCCCCGTCTGGCCCCTCCTCCAGTCCCTGTCCACCAACCGCCCCCTGTCCACCTCCATCCACCTCGTCAACACCATCGAAGAGGCCGCAGACCTGGTCAGCTGAGGACCCTGGTCAGCCGGACGTCCTCCTCCTCGAAGCCGAGGCTGAGGTAGAAGCTGCGCGCCGAGGCGTTCGCCGCACCGGTCTCCAGCGTGACCCCTGGATGCGCATGCTCCAAGTTATGTCGGTGGGGTCATTTAGGGTGCGCGGCATGGTGGATTTCGTGTTGGTGCCGGGGGCTTGGCTGGGTGCGTGGGCTTGGGACGAGGTGGCTGGGCTTCTGCGAGCTGATGGGCATCAGGTGTACGCCGTGACGCTGAGCGGGCTCGCGGAGCGACAGGGCGAGGACGCCGGGCAGCAGCAACATGTCGACGACATCGTTTCGGTGGTCGAGGGCAACGATCTGCGCGATGTCGTGCTCGCCGGGCACAGCTACTCCGGGATCCCGGTCGGCCAGGCGGCGGCGCGGATCGGGGACCGGCTGCGGCGAGTGGTGTACGTCGATTCGAACATCCCGGTCGACGGCAAATCGTTCATCGACGGGTGGTCGGACGAGGGACGCGCCTGGGTCGAGGGGCAGATGGCGGAGTCGGGCGGTTTCTGGCCGCCGCTCACGGCCGAGGACTACGCCGACCAGGACCTGTCGGACGAGGCGATCGCGACGATCGTCAGCCGCAGTACGCCGCACCCCGGGCGAGCGATCTCTGAGCCGGCCCACCTGGTCCGGCCGATCGGGGAGTTGCCGACCACGTACATCAAGTGCCTGATGGACGGCGCAGAGCCATCGCCGCCAGTCGCCGAGCAACTCAAGTCACCCAACTGGGAGCTGGTCGAGCTGCCAACCGGCCACTGGCCGATGTTCTCCCAACCAGCAGCCCTGGCAAAGATCCTCAGCGGCGCCCGCTGAGCCAGCCCTCGGCCTGTTCAAGGAACTGGTCGACCTCGAGCACGTCATAGCCCTCACGGAAGCGGACCGGCGTGAATTGCACGTTCTGGATCTCGCGTGCGGTCACCGGGCCATCGACAGGCTGGCCGTTGACGGTCGCCATCACCCGGTCGACGAATATGTCGACCTCCTCGACGTCGTACCCGTCCTGCAGCCGGACCATGCTGAACGTGGGAGCCGGTCGCTGCGTCCCGGTCGCAACCGGGGTGGGCACCTGCCCTGCGACCGGCCGGTCCGGCATCCACCGCTCGGCGTCCGCGATGAAAGCGTCCACCTCGTCGGCGGCGTAGCCGGCGCCGAACACCGGGGCCCGGAACCCGACGTTGCGGAGGTCGGCGACCGTCAGGCTCGGCGAGGCCGTCCGGGCCGCTGCCAGGATCCGTTCGACGAAGGCATCGACTTCGGCGCGGTCGTACCGCGCGCCGAACCGGCGGACGGCGAACTCGGGTGTCAGCACCGAATCAGGCTTTGTCGGCCGCGGCGAGCTGGCCGCAGGCACCGTCGATCTCCTGGCCGCGGGTGTCGCGGACGGTGGTCGGGATGCCGCCGGCCTGGAGGCGTCGGACGAACTCGCGCTCGTCGGCCGGATCCGATGCGGTCCACTTCGAGCCGGGCGTCGGGTTGAGCGGGATCAGGTTGACGTGCACCCAGCCCCAGTCGCCGCGCGCCGCCAGCTTCTCGGCCAGCAGGTCCGCGCGCCAGGCGTGGTCGTTGATGTCGCGGATCATCGCGTACTCGATCGATACCCGGCGCTTGGTCTGCTGCGCGTACGCCCAGGCCGCGTCGAGCACCTCGTCGACCTTCCAGCGGTTGTTGATCGGCACGAGTTCGTCGCGCAGTTCGTCGTCCGGCGCGTGCAGCGACAGCGCGAGCGTGACCGGGATGCCCTCGGTGGCGAGCTGGTTGATCCGCGGCACCAGGCCGACGGTCGACACGGTGACCCCGCGGGCCGAGATGCCGAGGCCTTCCGGCGACGGGTCCGTGAACCGCCGGACGGCGCCGATCACGGCCTTGTAGTTCGCCATCGGCTCGCCCATGCCCATGAACACGATGTTGCTGACCCGGCCGGGACCGCCGGCGATCTCACCGCGGGACAGCGCGCGGGCGCCGTCGACGACCTGCTCGACGATCTCCGCCGTGGTCATGTTGCGGGTCAGCCCGGCCTGGCCGGTCGCGCAGAACGGGCAGGCCATCCCGCAGCCGGCCTGCGAGGACACGCACATCGTGGTGCGGTCCGTGTACCGCATCAGGACAGACTCGACCAGGGAGCCGTCGAGCAGCTTCCACAGCGTCTTGCGGGTCTGCCCCTTGTCGCACTCCAGGTCGCGCACCCGGGTCAGCAGCGGCGGCATCAGCTCCGCGACCAGCTTGTCCCGGGTGGCGGCCGGCAGATCCGTCATGTCGGCCGGGTCAGAGACCAGCCGGGAGAAGTAGTGGTTCGACAGCTGCTTGGCCCGGAACGCGGGCTCTCCCAGCGCGGCGACCGCCGTACGCCGCTCCTCCCCGGACAGGTCGGCCAGGTGCCGCGGCGGCTTCTTGGCACGGCGCGGCTCATCGAAAACAAGCGGGAGGGAGGTAGTCATAACCGACCCATTGTCGCCCGCCACCGACGCGCTTCACAAATTCACATCCACCACGTGCCCAGGATCACAGCCGCGCTCACCGGTGAGCTTTGGTGAAAACTCACCAACCTTTCCGGTCAGATCGAAGGGAATGAGGTTCCCGGTGGAGCAGTTGGACCAGGTATGTCTGCCTTGGCCGGGGTTCCGTTGTCTGTGCTTGACCGGTCCCGGACTCGGGTGGGTGAGTCGGACGCGGAGACGCTGCGGCAGACGGTCGAGCTCGCGCGGCAGGTGGAAGAGCTTGGCTACAAGCGCTTCTGGGTGTCTGAGCACCACAGTGTCCCCGGAGTGGCCGGTTCCGCGCCGACTGTGCTGGCAGCGGCTGTCGCGGCCAGTACTAGCCGGATTCACGTCGGCACAGGCGGTGTGATGCTGCCGAACCACCGCCCGCTGGTGGTGGCGGAGCAGTTCGGAGTGCTGGAGTCACTCTTCCCCGGCCGCATCGACATGGGTCTGGGCCGCTCAGTGGGCTTCACCAACGGCATCCGCCGAGCACTCGGTGTCGAGAAGGATGCGGCTGAGGACTTCGCCGCACAGGTCCAGGAGCTCCTCGGGTACTTCGACGGCACGCAACAGAACCACCCACAGGTCCACGCCCGCCCCGGTGAAGGCCTGCGCATCCCGCCCTTCATCCTCGCCGTGGGAGAAGGCGCACTCCTTGCAGCCTCGCTAGGACTCCCCCTGGTGATCGCCGGCGTCAGAGCCGAGTCAGACCTGCTGCGACTCCTGGACCGCTACCGCAGCGAGTTCCAGCCGTCCACGTGGGCTCCGACGCCTTACGTCGTACTGGCAACGACTGCTGCTGTTGCAGCAACCACTGAGGAGGCTCGGCGGCTGCTACTGCCTGAGGCGTGGTCGAGCGCCTACTCGCGCACCCGTGGCGTGTTCCCACCGCTGGAGCCGGTACGGCAGCGGGACATGACCGAGAAGGAGCGCGAGTTCTTCGAGCAGTCCCTCCGTGGCCAGATCTATGGCACTCCGGAGGAGGTCGACTCCACACTGGCCGGTCTGGTACGTCGTACCGCGGCAGACGAAGTGTTGCTCACTACAAGCACCTACGACCGCACAGACCTGCTCAACTCGTACGCCGCCCTCGCCGAACTGGCCGGGACCCGCAGCACCGTTAGCTGAGCCGGTCCTCGAGCCGCTTGCGGACCTCCGGCCACTCGTCCGCCAGGATCGAGAACACCACGGTGTCGCGGAACGAGCCGTCAGCGAGTCGCTTGTGGCGGCGCAGTACGCCCTCCCGGGTCGCCCCGAGCTTCGCGATCGCGGCCTGGGACCGAGTGTTCGCCGTACCGGTCTGGATCTTCACCCGGCCGAATCCACAGTCCTCGAAAGCGTGCTGGAGCAGCAGTAGCTTGCACTCCGGGTTGACCACGGTCCCCCACACCGAGGGCGCGTATGCGGTCCAGCCCAGGTGCACCGACTCGTTGCCCAGGTCCACATCTCCGAGGCTCGTCGTACCGACGACGGTGCCATCGGCAACCAGCCGGACGACGTACGCGACCCGCTGAGCGGAGGACTCGATCCACTGCTCGGCCATCTCCGCCGCGTCGGCGGGCAGACCGGCGACACCACCGCCGAAGCCGGACGCGTACACCTCCGCGTGTGCGATCGCGTCGTACAGCGGCTCGATGTCAGAAGCAACGAGCCGGTCCAGGCGTACGACGTCGCCGACCAGCGGCCGGCCGTCGGGGGCAACAGTCATCGGGTCCTCATCAGACGAGTAGGTGCAGCAACAGCCAGACAGCGGGAGCCGTTGCCAGCAAGGAGTCCAGCCGGTCCATCACACCGCCGTGGCCCGGCAGCAGGTTGGACATGTCCTTGATGCCGAGGTCCCGCTTGACCATTGACTCGCCGAGATCGCCGACCGTCGCGGTACCGACGGCGACCGCGCCGACGATCGCGCCGACCCACCAGCTCCCGTCGAGCAGCCAGACGGTCGCAGCGATACCGGCACCGATGCAGGCCAGCGTCGAACCGGCGAAACCCTCCCAGGACTTCTTCGGGCTGATCGTCGGCGCCATCGGGTGCTTGCCGAACAGGACACCGGCCGCGTAGCCGCCGACGTCGCTGGCGACCACGACCAGGAAGAACGTCACCACCCGCTGCGGGCCGTCCGCCTCCGGCTGGACCAGCAGGATCGCGAACCCGGCCAGCAGCGGAACGTAGCCGATCAGGAACACCCCGGCGCTGGCGTCGCGGACGAAACCGACCGAACCGCCCGGCATCCGCCAGAAGATCGTCGCCAGCACCGTGCCCGCCAGCGCGACCAGCAGCGCCATCGGGCCGCCGAAGTACGCCGCGACCAGCATCGCCGTCGTACCGACGAACAACGGGATCCGCGGGATCACCGCACCACCGGTCCGCAGGGCCTTGATCATCTCGTCGACGGCGACCAGAACGACCGCCAGCACGAGGACGGCGAACAGGACCTTCTGCCAGAACAGCGATCCGAGGATCAGTGCGCCGAGACCGACACCGACCGCGATGGCCGCCGGCAGGTTGCGGCCGGCGCGGCTCGGGCTGGGACTCGGCGCAGGCGTGCTCTCGACGCCCATCACACCTCGAGCAGTTCGGCTTCCTTGTGCTTGAGCAGCTCGTCGATCGAGTCGACGTACTTCTTCGTCAACCCGTCGAGCCGCTTCTCAGCACTCTTGCCCTCGTCCTCGCCCGCATCGCCGTCCTTGACGGTCTTGTGCACCTGGTCCATCGCGTGCCGGCGGATGTTGCGCATCGAGACCTTGGCCTCCTCGGCCTTGGTCTTGGCGACCTTGATGTACTCCTTGCGCCGCTCCTCGGTCAGCTGCGGCATGACCACCCGGATCACCGCGCCGTCGTTCCCCGGGTTGACGCCCAGGTCGGAGTCGCGGATCGCCTTCTCGATGGCGTTCATCGCGCCCTTGTCGTACGGCGAGATGAGCACGGTGCGCGGCTCCGGTACCTGGAAACCGGCCAGCTGCTGCAGCGGCGTCGGCGTGCCGTAGTAGTCGGCCAGGAGGCTGGCGAACATCTGCGGGTGCGCCCGGCCGGTGCGGATCGCGGCGAAGTCGTCCTTCGCGACCTCCACGGCCTTCGCCATCTTCTGCTCGGCTTCGCGGAGAGCTTCGTCGATCACGACATTCCTCGCTTCCTCAGGGCCGCCTCGGCGCGGCCACTCCAAACCCTACGAACGCAGGTCTACCAGACCACGGACGTCACCGCCCGTGTCGAACGATCCTAGTGGTTGTCCCCCGCCGGGCCGATCCCGGTCCTCGGGTACGACGGCCCGCCCCGGATCACCGGCGTGTCGCGGACCGTACGCCGTACCCCGGCTACTGCCCCGGGGAGACGACCGTGCCGATCTTCTCGCCGTGCACGACCCGGGCGATGTTGCCCTCCTCGAGGCCGAAGATGACGATCGGCAGCGCGTTGTCCCGGGCCAGGCTGATCGCGGTCGCGTCGGCGACCCGCAGGCCGCGGGCCAGGAAGTCGTCGTACGAGAGCTGGTCGAACTTCACCGCATCCGGGTTCTTCTTCGGGTCGGAGTCGTACACCCCGTCCACGCCCTGCTTGCCCATCAGCAGCGCCTCGGCGCCGATCTCCAGCGCCCGCTGCGCGGCGACGGTGTCGGTGGAGAAGTACGGCATGCCGGAGCCGGCCCCGAAGATCACCACGCGGCCCTTCTCCAGGTGCCGCTCGGCCTTGCGCGGGATGTACGGCTCGGCGACCTGGCCCATCGTGATGGCGGTCTGCACCCGGGTCTCGATGCCGAGCTTCTCCAGGAAGTCCTGCAGGGCCAGGCAGTTCATCACGGTGCCGAGCATGCCCATGTAGTCGGCCCGGTTGCGCTCCATCCCGCGCTGCTGCAACTCGGCGCCGCGGAAGAAGTTGCCGCCGCCGACCACCACGGCGACCTGGACGCCGGACCGGGCCACCTCGGCGATCTGCTTGGCGATCGAGTTCACCACGTCGGGGTCGACGCCGAGCTTGCCGCCGCCGAACACCTCACCCGACAGCTTGAGCAACACCCGGTGATAGGCCGGGGCGAACGGCGAAGAGGCCGGTCTCGTCTCGGTACCCAGGGCTTCCGTCACGATTCCGGCCTCCTCGTCGATTGCGGTGCTTGTCGGTCCTCGCCTGCGGTCAGGCGCCGACCTCGAAGCGGGCGAACCGCTTCACGGTCACGCCGGCCTCGTCGAGCACGGCCTTCACGGTCTTCTTGCTCTCCTGGACCGACGGCTGCTCGAGCAGCACGACCTCCTTGAAGAAGCCGTTCACCCGGCCCTCGACGATCTTCGGCAGCGCCTGCTCCGGCTTGCCTTCCTCGCGGGCGGTCGCCTCGGCGATCCGCTTCTCGTTCTCGACCGTCTCGGCCGGGACCTCGTCGCGGGTGGTGTACAGCGGGCGCATCGCGGCGGCCTGCATGGCGGCGCCGCGGGCGGCGTCGACGCTGTCGCCCTCGAACTCGACCAGGACGCCGACCTGGGCCGGCAGGTCCGCGGCACGCTTGTGCATGTACGCGGCGACCTGGCCGTCGAACACGGCGACCTTGCTGAGCTCGAGCTTCTCGCCGATCACCGCGGCCAGGGCCTCGATGTTCTCGGCAACGCTCTTGCCGTCGGCCAGCTTCTCGCTGAGCAGACCCTCGACGTCGCCCACCTTGCTCGCGGCGGCGTGCGCGACGATGTCGGCGGCCAGCTGCTGGAACTGCTCGTTCTTGGCGACGAAGTCGGTCTCGCAGTTGAGCTGGACCAGCGCGTTCTCCGCCGCGGCCACCAGGCCGTTGGTGGCGGAGCGCTCGGCGCCGCGCTTGGCGGCCTTGGCCGCGCCCTTGATGCGCAGCTCCTCGATCGCCTTCTCGAAGTCGCCGTCGGTGGACTCGAGCGCCTTCTTGGCGTCCATCATGCCCGCGCCGGTGGCGTCGCGGAGCTTCTTCACGTCAGCGGCGGTGTAGTTCGCCATTCCTCGTTCTCTCGTCTTGTCGGTGCGGCTGGATGGGCGGCCTGCTGGTTTCGGCGGGCGTCTCCGCTGCGGTTCTGCGGTGCCCACCCGGCCCGGGGTGCTTGGAGCCCCGTGCTTTCGGCCCTCTGTCGTGCGGCCTGGTGCTTGGGCCTCGTGGTGGGCCTGGTGCTTGGGTGGGTGCCGCCCGGCGTGGAGCCGGGCGGCACTCAGCGCTGTCAGGCCTCGTCGGCCTTGGGGGCCTCGTCAGCCTTCGGGGCGTCGGCGGCCGGGGTCTCCTCGGCCTTGACCTCGGCGGTCTCCTCAGCCTTGGCCTCCTCGGCCTTGACCTCGTCAGCCTTGACCTCGGCCGGGGCCTCGGTGGCGGCCGGAGCCTCGGTGGCCTTCGCCTCGGTGGTGCCGTTCTGGCTCTCCAGCAGCTCCCGCTCCCAGGCGGCCAGCGGCTCCTCGGCGCCCAGCTCCTCACCGGCCGCGGCGGCGCCCTGACCCGAGCGGCCCATCAGGCCGTCGGCGACGGCGTCGGCGACCACGCGGGTCAGCAGGCCGACCGAGCGGATCGCGTCGTCGTTGCCCGGGATCGGGAAGTCGACCTCGTCCGGGTCGCAGTTGGTGTCCAGGATGCCGATGATCGGCAGCTTCAGCTTGCGCGCCTCGTCGACCGCGAGGTGCTCCTTCTTGGTGTCCACGATCCACACGGCGGCCGGAACCCGGGCCATGTCGCGGATACCGCCGAGGGTCTTCAGCAGCTTGTCGTGCTCGCGCCGCTTCTGCAGCAGCTCCTTCTTGGTGACGCCAGAGGCGGCCACGTCGTCGAAGTCGATGAGCTCGAGCTCCTTGAGCCGCTGGAGCCGCTTGTTCACGGTCTGGAAGTTGGTGAGCATGCCGCCCAGCCAGCGCTGGTTCACGTACGGCATGCCGACCCGGGTCGCCTGCTCGGCGATCGCTTCCTGGGCCTGCTTCTTGGTGCCGACGAACAGGATCGCGCCGCCGGAGGCGACGGTGCTCCGGACGAACTCGTAGGCGCGGTCGATGTACGACAGCGACTGCTGCAGGTCGATGATGTAGATGCCGTTGCGCTCGGTGAGGATGTAGCGCTTCATCTTCGGGTTCCAGCGCCGGGTCTGGTGTCCGAAGTGCACGCCACTCTCGAGCAGCTGCTTCATGGTCACGACGGCCATGAGGTGTTCCTCCTGTCGCGCCGTGGCCGGGCTACCCGGTCCGATCGGCGCTGTCTCGGTTGTCCCGCGACGAACCGGGTGGTCCGCCGCGCCTGACGCCCGGTGTGCGCACCCATCCCGGCGTGGACCGGGACCGAGGGGGACGCACAGGTATGCGGGCGTGCGAAGTCGTCCCATTCGCATGGGACGCCACCGGAAGTGTACGGGACCACCCCACCCCGAAGCGAACCGGGCGCCGGTTGTCCACAGCCCTCGAACTCACCGTCCGTGAACCCCCGACTCCACGGCACCTTTCCAGCATGAACCCGATCCGATTTCTCCTCGCCCCGATCACCGTCCTCCCCCTGACTGCAGCCACTCCAGCCCTCCCGGTCCTGGCCGCACCACCCGTCACAGCCACCGCCGCGCCAGCCCTCTCGACCAGGGCTCTGCCACCCCGCACGACCCTGGTCGCGCCAGCCATCGCAAGCGTCGCGCCCGCAGCCGCCAGCCCACCCGCGCACGCCCAACCACAGACGGCCGCTTGGCCGCTGCAACCACGACCTCGAGTCGTGCGCGGATTCGACCTACCGTCCAAGCCCTGGCTCCCGGGCCACCGCGGCGTCGACCTATCCGGCTCCCCCGGCCAACCCGTCCTGGCCGCAACCTCCGGCACGATCACGTACGCCGGCCAACTCGCAGGCCGGGGCGTCATCGTGCTGTCCACCGGCCCTCGCCGTACGACCTATGAGCCAGTCGTCCCGGCAGTTGCGGTCGGCGCCGTCGTCACGCCAGGGACCGTCATCGGCCGGCTCTCGGCCGCCGGCTCCCACTGCGCGCCCGCAACCTGCCTCCACTGGGGCCTCGTCCAGGGCAAGCAGTACCTCAACCCCCTGACTCTGCTCCCGGACCGCCCAGTCCGCCTGCTCCCGCTCACCCCACCCCCACACGCCCGGGCCAGCCCAAGCGCTCCAGACCAACCCGGCGCAGGTGTCTCTGGCTCAGGCCAGCCCCGAGCTCGCGCCCTTGCCAACGCGTCGACACCGCGAGGCGAGCGAACAGCCGCGGCTGTCGTCGCCACCACAGCAGCCCTGACACTCGCGGCCGGGCTGCTGATCCGACGGCACTAGGCAGGCAGGTTGAGCTGCCAGGAGACGCCGAACCGGTCGTTGAGCCAGCCGAACTTCCGACTGAAGCCGTGGTCGCCGAGCTCCATCAGCGCCTCGCCCTTCTCGGACAGCGCAGCCCAGAGGCGGTCGATCTCGGCCTCGTCCGCACAGTCGACGAACAGCGACATCGCCGGCGTGAAGGTGAACTCGTGCTTGTCCGGGCTGTCGATGCACATGAACTGCTGCCCGGCCAGCGTGAACACGGCATGCATCACCGTCCCTTCATCACCCGGCCCCTCAGCCCCATAGCGACTGATCGACACAACCTCCGCGTCATCGAAGAGCGACAAATAGAAGTTCATCGCGTCTTCAGCCGCCCCCTCGAACAACAGGAACGTGGTGACCTTCTGCCCAGCCATCTTCTCCTCCAAAACCCCAGACTTATATAAGCCCACACTGTAACACCAGCACCCCACCCAGAACAGCCACCAACTCGTCATGCAGCCGCGGACACGGCCGGTCAGCCTGCCGGGCGTTCCGGCCGCTCACCCGCCTGGCAAGGCAGCGTGATCACGCTCGGCCGACCCGCCCGCCGGCCTGCTGGTCAGCCCGCGCAGACGCCGGCTGGTCAGATCACCCGGGCGCCGACTGCTTGCGCTCTCGCGGTCGCCAGCTGGTCAGACCGGCCCAGGGGCCGACTGCTCGCGCTCCCGCAGTCGCCGGCTTGTCATGGCGCCAAGGTGCTGGGGAGGCTTGCGAGCCGCCGCCAACCAGTCACGCCGGCGCCGCCGCCCCAAGCAGGGCACTCGGTGCCGCCTACTGGTCGGCCTACCCGGCCGACCGGGTCGCTGGTCGGCAGACGGCCGCACATGCGGGTCAGCTAGCGCGGACGCCGACCCATCACCGGCCGGAGGACGCGTGGGCTTGCGGCCGTCACGGACTGAGCGGGGTGGTCAGCTGCCGGGGACTCGGGCTTGCCAGGCGTCTTCGTCTCGGGAGCGGCGTTCTACGCCAGCTGGGAGCTTGCCTTTGGCGAGGTCGATGAGGGTGGTGTGCTCGAGGACGTCCCGCAGGCTGGCGCGGGCGGCGATCCAGACGCGCTGGAGCACGACCGCGCGCTCGTTGTAGGCGACACTCTCCGGCCGTACGCCGGAGATGCTCACGATCGGCCCGTCGACCGCGCGCATCACGTCGGCGACCGAGATCTCGTTCGGATCGACCGCCAGCTTCCAGCCGCCGGACTGCCCGCGCTGACTCGCGAGAATGCCCGCCCGCCGGAGGTCGGCCAGGATCCCCTGCAGGAAGCCGTGCGGAATCCCCTGCGCGCGACTGAGCTCCTCGGCCGATACCACCGAGGGGTCGTTGGCCACCCAGCGCTGAGTGATCTCGATCAGCGCCCGCAACGCATAGTCAGACTTCGCCGAAACCCGCATGCCCCGCAGTCTGCCGCATTCCCCCACCCCCGCGCCGCATCCCGCCCGACACACACCCTGAAAGGCCGGTCTCAGGCTCGCGGATGGGCTTGTTCGTAGGCCCGGCGCAGGCGGTCGGTGGATATGTGTGTGTAGATCTGCGTCGTCGCGAGTGACGCATGACCGAGGAACTCCTGCACGCTGCGGAGGTCGGCGCCACCTTCCAGCAGGTGGGTTGCGGCAGTGTGGCGTAGTCCGTGCGGGGACAGGTCGGGTGCGTCGACGACCCCGATCCGCTCGTGCACAAGACGTCGTACCGCTCGCTGATCGATGCGACCACCGCGGGCTCCGAGGAACACCGCGGGACCACTCCCCGGCCGGACCAGTTGCGGCCGGGCCTCGTCCACCCAGCGGCGAAGCGCGTCGGAGGCCGGCACGCCGTACGGGACCGAGCGTTCCTTCCGGCCCTTGCCGAACACGCGGACCACTCGCCGCGACGGGTCGATGTCGTCGATGTCGAGTGCGCAGAGCTCACCGACGCGGATGCCGGTCGCGTACAGGAGCTCCATGATGGCCAAGTCGCGGAGCCCGATCGGACTGCCGTCGTCGGCTGCAACGGCCGCCGCGTCGAGTACGGCCCGCGTATCGGCCTGTCCCAGTACGCCGGGCAGGCTCTTGTGCGGCCGTGGACTCGCCAGCAGCGCACCGGGATCCGTGCTGATCCGGCCGGTCCGCTGGGCCCAGGCGGTGAAGACACGCGCGGCGGTCGCCCGGCGAGACATCGTGCTGCGCGACTTGCCGAGACTCTGCTGCTTGGCCAGCCAGGAGCGCAGCCCGCGGATGTCGAGGCCGTCGAGATCATCGTGACCAAGCCGAATCAAATGTTCGAGTAAATCCGCGACGTCGCCAAGGTACGCTCTGACCGAGTGTTTGCTGAGGTCTCTTTCCGCCGTCAGATGCCGTTCGTAGTCGGTCAGTAACACTGTGAAACCTTCCGGCCAGGAAGGGTTCGTACCGACATCGTCCGGCGCCATGCCTCGACCATGCGGGAGCTGACCCGGCATCGCAAGCCACCGCGCGGAGGCCGATGAGAGGAGGTCTGGTCGATAGCCCGACGGTCGACTACTGTTCGGCCCGATTGCCCTAGTAGCAACGGAGGCACCCCTGACCATGGCCCCCTCAGCGAACGGACAGACCGTAGGCCGGCGCCTGCCGGTCGAGTCGGCGTTCACTCGAGTCGAGGACGCGCGGCACCGTCTGCCGCGCCTGTTCGGTCGTCGCGACCTGGTTGTACTCGGCCTGGGCGTGATGATCGGGTCCGGCATCTTCAGCATCAGCGGCAACCAGGCGGCCAAGGTCGCCGGTCCGGCCGTGATCCTGTCGTTCGTGATCGCGGCGATCGTGTGTGTCCTGGCCGCGGCCTGTTACGCCGAACTCTCGTCCACGATCCCGGTCTCGGGCAGCGCGTACACCTTCAGCTACGTCACGTTCGGCGAGATGTGGGCCTGGCTGGTCGGCTGGGCGCTCGTGCTGGAGCTGGTCACGGCTGCAGCGATCGTTGCCCGCGTCTGGTCGGCGTACTTCCTGGCCACCCTGGACGGATTCGGGGTGAGCCTGCCCGCGAACGTCGCGCAGTTCTTCGGCCCCGACGCCAAGGTGAACCTGGTCGCGCCGCTGCTGCTGCTGATCCTGACCGCGATGATCGTGACCGGTACGAAGCTGTCGGCCCGGGTGCTGACGGTCGTCGTGATCGCGAAGGTCGCCGTGATCCTGCTGGTCGTGGTGGTCGGCGCGATGCACATCGACACGGCCAACTACCAGCCGTTCGTGCCGATGGCCCGAGCCGCGCCCGCGACCGCCAGTCCGACGTTGCTCGGCTGGATCCTGGACTCGTCGTTCGGCTCGTTCGGCATGATGGGCATCTTCACGGCGGCCAGCTCGATCGTGTTCGCCTACATCGGCTTCGACCTGATCGCGACCGCGTCGGAGGACGCGCGCAGCCCGCGCAAGACGGTCCCGCAAGGCATGCTGCTCGGCGTCGGCGCCGTCACGATCCTGTACATCGCGATGGCCGTCGTCCTGGTCGGCATGCGCCCGTACGGCGAACTGGGCGGCAGCGCACCGGTCTCGGAGGCGCTCGCTGCGGTGGGGGTGGGCTGGGCCGCGAAGGTGGTCAACCTGGGCGCTTTGCTCGCGCTGATGACGGTGATCATGGTGGTGCTCATCGCGCAGAGCCGTGTGCTGTTCAACATGGGCCGTGACGGACTGCTGCCGAAGAGCCTCGGCCGAGTCAGCCGGGTGTACTCCTCCCCCGCGCGTGCGGCCGCAGCGGCCGGGTTCGCCGCGCTGCTCCTGACGCTCTACCCGAAGGTTCTCGAGCTGGAAGAGCTGCTGGTCATCGGTGCGTTGTTCTGCTTCGCCTTCTGTGCGATCGGCGTGCTCACGCTGCGCCGGTCGGAGCCGGACCTCGAGCGTGGGTTCCGGGTGCCGATGGTGCCGCTGATCCCGCTGCTGTCGCTGGGCTCGACCCTGTGGCTGATGCTCAACCTGAAGACCAGCACCTGGACCAAGTTCGGCATCTGGATGGTCGCCGGCCTGCTGATCTACGGGCTGTACGGGCGCTGGCACAGCCGCCTGGCGAACGAGGACAGCTGGGACTTCGACATCGGCGACACCGACCCCGGTACGGGCGGGATGCAGGCGATCCGGCCGGAGGGCGAACTGCGCGCGGTCCGCACGCCGCCACAGAAGCCGACCCGCGGTAAACACATGCGCAGCTGACGTCTTCGCGGTTGTCCACAGCCCGAAAAGTCGCGTCCGAATCGGTGCCTGATCCCGGCATGTTCTTAGCCGGAGGTGGTCATCGATGCGGACCAAGAACACCGTCGGACGGTACGGCGAAGATCTCGCTGCCAGGTATCTCACGACCGAAGGTTTCGTCATTCTCGAGCGCAACTGGCGCTGCGAGCTGGGCGAGATCGACATCGTCGCGCGGGAGGGCGACGCCCTTGTCGTCTGCGAGGTGAAGACCCGCCGCGGGCTCAAGTACGGCAGCCCGCTGGAGTCGATCACCTACCGGAAGCTGACCACGCTGCGGAAGCTGGCCGGCCGCTGGCTGCAGACTCATCAGCTCAACCCGGGCACGATCCGGATCGACATCGTCGCCGTCCTCTTCGATCACCACTCACCACCCCGCGTGGACCACGTGAGGGGCGTGGCCTGATGCCTCTCGCACACACGTGGTCGGTGGCGTTGGTCGGTCTCGAAGGCCACCTGGTCGAAGTCGAGGCCGATATCGCACAGGGCCTGCCCAAGACGACTCTGATCGGCCTGCCGGACGCGTCGCTGTCCGAGGCACGCGACCGGGTTCGCGCCGCCGTGGTCAACAGCGGCGAGCGATTCCCCGACCGCAAGGTCACCATCGGGCTGTCGCCGGCGACGCTGCCCAAGACGGGCTCGCACTACGACATCGCCATCGCGATCGCGCTGCTCACGGCCGCCGGGGTCCTCGAGAGCGAGTCGATGCGAAACTCCGCGATGATCGGCGAGCTCGGACTCGACGGCCGGGTCCGCGAGGTCCGCGGCGCACTCGCGATGACGTTGGCCGCAGCCCGCTCCGGCTTCGCGCGCATCGTCGTACCCGAGCTGAACGCAGGTGAGGCGCGGCTGGTGCCCGGCATCGAGGTGTACGGCGTTCGGTCGTTGCGGCAGGTGCTGGCGATGTTGCGCGGGACCGAGATCCCGGATGAGGAGCCGCCTCGCGCCGAGCCGCGGCTGTTGTCCGAGTCGCTGACCCGAGTGCCGGAGGTCGACCTGGACGACGTGATCGGTCAACGCGAAGGGCGACGAGCGATCGAGGCGGCCGCGGCCGGTGGTCATCATCTGCTCCTGCACGGGCCGCCTGGGTCAGGCAAGACGATGCTCGCCGAGCGACTGGCCGGGTTGATGCCTGACTTGAGCACGGATGATTCGCTCGAGGTGTCGGCGGTGCACTCGCTGGCTGGGTTGATGACCAGCGATGCGGAACTCGTGGTCCGGCCGCCGTTCATCGCGCCGCACCACACCGCGTCGCTGTCGAGCCTGGTCGGCGGTGGTTCGGGGATGCCGCGCCCGGGGGCGATCAGTTGCGCGCATCGAGGGATTCTCTTCATCGACGAGGCGCCGGAGATGCATCCGCTGACGTTGGACACACTGCGGCAGCCACTGGAATCCGGATACATCGAGGTGCACCGGTCGGCGGCGGTGGCCAAGTTCCCGGCACGGTTCATGCTGGTGCTCGCGGCGAATCCCTGTCCCTGCGGGCTGTCCGGCACGAACCGTGGGATCTGCACGTGCACGCCGCAGGTGCTCGCGCGGTACCGGCAACGGATCAGCGGACCGATCAAGGACCGGCTGGACATCCAGAGACAGATCCTGCCGGCGGCGCGCGCGAGCACCGACGGGGAGAAGCCCGAGTCGACCGAGGTCGTGGCCGAGCGGGTGAAGGCGGCCCGCGACCGTCAGGCGTACCGCTACCGGGATACCGGATGGATCCTGAACAGCGAGATCCCCGGCCCGGTGCTGCGCCGCGACTTCCCGTTGGATGCCGCCAGCCACAAGATGCTCGAGGACCTGTACTCGGCCGGCCGCATCACCGCCCGTGGCTTCGATCGTGTCGTCCGCCTGGCCTGGACGCTGGCAGATCTCCAAGGCCTCGACAGACCCACCGCCCAGCTCACCCACCAAGCCTTCCAACTCCGCACCGGCGAAGCCCTCACCGACCTCGCCGACGTTCGCCCCCTCAAAGGAACCGCCGCATGATCACCAATTGCCCTCCCGGCTCTGAGTTCGTTGACCACGCTGCTGCAGTCGGCGGTGGACCCCCGTCCGGGACACCCTCCGCGCAACTAGATCAAGCGGGAGTCGGAGGCACCGGTGGGCCGACGGGTGCCGTGGTTGCCGGCGCGGGCGATGGGGATCGGCTGGCTCGCGCAGGCCTGTCTCGGGTTGTCGAACCCGGGGATCTGGCGGCGTTGAAGGCGTTCGAAGGACTCGAGGCACTCGAGATCTGGGAGCTGTTGCAGCAGCGGTCTCCAGGGACGGAGCGGTGGACCACTCGGCTGGCTGAGGCCGAGCCGGAACGCGATCTGGAACGGGCCGCCGCGGCCGGCGCACGGTTCGTGATCCCGGGAGACGACGAGTGGCCCGAGCAGATGGAGGTGCTCGCGGAGGCCGGGCAGTTGACGCGACGGGCCGGGGTGCCGTTCGGATTGTGGGTGCGAGGGCCGGCGAATCTACGGCAGGTGCTCACGCGGTCCGTGGCGATCGTGGGCGCTCGCGCGTCTTCGTCGTACGGCGAGCATGTCGCGGCTGAGCTGTCGTCCGGACTGTCGGACGGCGGGATCACCGTCGTGTCCGGTGGCGCGTTCGGGATCGATGCGGCGGCTCATCGGGGGGCGCTGGCTGGTTCGGGTGTGACCGTGGCGGTGCTGGCGTGCGGGGTTGACGTCAGCTATCCGAAGCGGAACTCGGCGTTGTTCAGCCGGATCGTGGAGGAAGGGCTGGTGGTGAGTGAGCTGCCGCCGGGGTGTTCGCCGACCAGGCTGCGGTTCCTGGCGCGCAACCGGCTGATCGCCGCGGGAACGCTCGGCACGGTCGTGATCGAGGCGGCCGTGCGGAGTGGGGCGCTCAACAGCGCGGGTTGGGCCGAGCAGTGCGGTCGCGCGGTGCTCGCCGTACCAGGCCCGATCACCTCACGTATGTCCGAAGGCGCCCATCTACTGGTCCGCGAACGCAATGCCGTACTCGTCACCAACGTCGACGACATCATCGAGGCGATCTCCCCATTGGGTACCCGGCTCACGCCGTACCCGCAGGCGCCGAAGAGTCTGACCGACGAGCTGCACCACGATCTGCGCCGGACGCTCGACGCCGTTCCCGTTCTGAACCCCGCCCCCGTCACCCGCATCGCCGCCACAGCCGGCCTGGACCTGGAAAGCACCCAAGAATGCCTCGAAACCCTCGCCGACCTGACGCTCATCCAGCACGACGAATCGGGCTGGCGCCTGACCCCGACCACGCCGCCAACTCCACCAACCCCATAGGGCGGCGGAGCAGTCAGCGGCCGAAGTCAGAGTCCTTGGGGACTTCCAGGTCGGACTTCGCGAGTTCTTCGATGTTGACGTCGCGGAAGGTGACGACCTTGGCGTTCTTGACGAAGCGGGCGGAACGGTAGACGTCCCAGACCCACGCGTCGGCCATCGTCACCTCGAAGTACACGTCGCCGCCCTCGGTGCGGACCTTCAGGTCGACCGCGTTACACAGGTAGAACCGCCGCTCGGTCTCCACCACGTACTTGAAGATCCCGACGACGTCCTTGTACTCCCGGTAGAGCTGCAGCTCCATATCGGTTTCGTACTTCTCGAGGTCATCGGCACTCATCGGCTCTCCACTCCGGTGGGACTGGTCACATTCTGTCCCATATCGGGTCGCAGACTGCGGCGGACATTCTCGAACCGCCGCCTGTGTTGCGGGCACGGGCCGTATTCGTCCAGTGCCGCCTGGTGTTCAGGCGTGCAGTAGCCCTTGTGGATCCCGAACCCGTATTGCGGGTACACCTGGTCCCAGTGCTCCATCACCCGGTCACGGGTCACTTTCGCGATCACAGATGCCGCGGCGATACAAGCCGCCACGCGGTCACCCTTCCAGATCGCCAGGCCCGGTACGCCGAGACCGTCCACGCCGAACCCGTCGGTCAGCACGTACGACGGGCGCACGTCGAGCCGGAACAGGGCCCGGCGGAGCGCCTCCACGTTCGCGACGTGCATGCCGAGGCGGTCGCACTCGGTGGCCTCGATGGAGACGACCGACCAGGCCAGCGCACGCTTGCGGATCTCGTCGTAGCAGCGGTCACGGGCCTTGGCGGTGAGGAGCTTGGAGTCGGCGAGCTCGGGAATCTGGCCGCGCTTGCCGTCCGGCAGGATCACCGCGGCGGCGACCAGGGGTCCGGCGCAGGGTCCGCGGCCGGCCTCGTCCACGCCTGCGATCGGGTCCAGGCCGACGCGGCGCAGCGCTCGCTCGTACCCGTACAGCCCGGCATCACGCCGGACCGTGCTCCCCCGAGGCAACACGCTCATCCAGCCCTCCCAACTCCACCCACAATTCCCACCCTAGGCAGAGCGGGCAGCAGGTGTGACAGGCGGGGTGAGGTGTGTTCTGGGAGGACTGCCGGGGCCGGGGGTTGATGGAGAGGTAGGGGCACCGGGGGCTCGCTCACTTCGGGGGTGCGGTGAGGGAGATGGAGGGTTTGTCCGGGGGCGGTTCGGCGGCGGCCGGGACGGATTTGAACGTGTCGGGGACGCCGAGTTTGCTCCAGCGGCCGGCCGGCCAGACGACCAGTACGGCGCGACCGGTGATCTTGTCCATCGGGACGAACGCCGCGTCGCCGGGGCTGCCGCCGTTGGCGGTGTCGCTCAGGTGGACCCGGGAGTCGCCGGAGGCGGACCGATGGTCGCCCATCACGAAGACCCGGCCGGCCGGGACGGTGACCTGGAACTCCATCTGCGACGGCGCATCTCCCGGGTACAGGTAACTGGTCTCCTCGAGCGGCTGCCCGTTGACCAGCAGTCGCCCCTTCGCGTCGCAGCAGGCGACCTTGTCACCCGGCATGCCGATGAGGCGCTTGATCAGGTGACCGTGGCTGGAGTCCGGCAGCAGGCCGACCACCTCGAAGAACCGGCCGATCGAGCCGCGCTTCTGGCCGCTCTCCTCCGGGCCGAGCCAGCCGCCCGGGTCCTCGAAGACGACCACATCGCCGCGCTTGACGTCGGTGAGCTTCTCGACGACCACCCGGTCGCCGACCAGCAGGGTGTTCTCCATCGACTCGCTCGGGATGATGAACATCTGCCCGACGAACGCGCGCAGGATCGACGAGACGATGAGTGCCCCGACCACGATCAGGACGAACTCACGGGCGGCCGCGGCGAACCCCGAGCGGTGGGCGGGTTTCTCCGGCGTCTTCGTCGGTGTATCGGTCACTTCTTCAGCCCCGGCTTCTTGAAGGTTTCCGGAGGACGCAGCATCGTCATCCGGTCAGACGGCCAGATTACGCAACAGGCCCGGCCAACCACGTTCTCGACCGGCACGAATCCGCCGCCGGGGCCGCCCATGTGGGCACGGGAGTCGGCGGATTCGGCCCGGTTGTCGCCCATCACCCACAGATGGCCGGGCGGAACCTGAACGTTGAAGGGCTGCAGCGACGGCTTGGCGTCCTTGAGCAGGTACTCCTGCTCGTCCAGCGGGATGCCGTTCACGGTGATCCGGCCGGCCTTGTCACAGCAGATGACCCGGTCGCCGCCGATCCCGATGACCCGCTTGACCAGGTGCCCCTCGCCGCTGCGCGGCAGGATGCCGACGAACTCACCGATGCGCCGGAACGGGCCTGGCTCGACCTGCTCCTCGTTCAGCCAGTTGCCGGGGTCCTTGAAGACGATGATGTCGCCGCGATCGACGTCGCGGTGCATATAGCTGATCTTCTCGGCCAGGATCCGGTCGTTCGTAGTCAGCGTGTCGTACATCGACTCCGATGGTACGTAGAACGCCTCGGCGACGAACAGCCGCAGCACCACCGTGATGACGAGCGCGAGCACCGTCACGGTGCTCATCTCGATCAGCAGGCTGAGCAGCGGATTGCGCTGCTTCAGCCTGCGGTGACGTCCCTTGCTGCGACGTGCCCTCCTGGCTACCGGGCGAGGGCGAGCGCGAGTCGCAGTGCTCGGCGCCATAGGTGACCGTCGTCGCTAAGACGCTCAGGAGGCCGGGACGTCCCGCTTCTCCTTGATCTTGGCTGCCTTGCCGCGCAGCTCGCGCAGGTAGTAGAGCTTGGCCCGGCGGACGTCGCCGCGGGTGACGACCTCGATCTTCTCGACGATCGGGGTGTGCAGCGGGAAGGTCCGCTCGACGCCGACACCGAAGCTGACCTTGCGGACCGTGAAGGTCTCCTGCAGGCCACCACCCTGGCGCCGGATCACGACACCCTGGAACACCTGGACGCGGGACCGGTTGCCCTCGACGACCTTGACGTGCACCTTGACGGTGTCACCGGGACGGAAGGCGGGGATGTCGTCGCGCTTGCTCGCGTTGTCGAGCTCGTTCAGGACGTTGCTCATCAGGTGTCTCTTCCTCGCGCGTGCCACAGGTCACCCACGAATGTCGGTGGTGATGAAGTCATCAAGAGGCTGCCGGTCGGTGGTCACCCCCTGTGGCAGGAGCACCGAAGGGCAGCAGCGAACAATCTTGCCACACCGCCCCAGCGACAACGAAATCAGCGCCGCCGGCGACGCTTCGTGAGCAGGACCAACTCGACTTTCGGGGTCTGCCGCTCCCGTCGTACCTCTCGGTAACCGGCTTTCTGGTACAACCCGAGGTTGCGGTCACTCTCAGCACCGGTGAAGAGCTCGTACGACGTGACCTCGGCGGGTGCCAGCTGTTCGGCCACGCGCAGCAGCCGACCGCCCAGGCCGCGGCCCTGCCAGTCCGGGGCGACGATGAGCCGGCCGATCCGCGCCACGGCGCCGTCGACGGTCACCTGGACCGAGCCGACGATCCTGGTGCCTGCCACGGCCTTGAGTACGCCGCCCTGCTTCAGCCGCTGGATACTCGCCTCCGCGTCCTCCACCAGGGGTGGGATGGACAGGTCGTCGTACGCCCGTCCCTCCGACAGGAAGGCTGCCAACTGCAGGGTGTGGATCTCCCCCGCGTCGGCCTCGGTCGCGGGCAGCACACGGACCTGCGACGTCGCATCGTCCTTACCGGCGACCACATCGCCCCACGCGGCCAGCAGATCGGGCCGACGCTCCGCAGTACGCCGTACCGACTCCTCATGGCGCCAGGTGGCGATCAGGCCGTGGTTGCCCGACAGCAGCACCTCAGGTACGTCGTACCCGCGCCAGCTCGGCGGCTTCGTGTACACCGGGTACTCCAGCAGGCCGTCACCCGAGTGGGACTCCTCCGACAGCGACTCCGGGTTGCCGATCACACCGGGCAGCAGACGCGCGACTGCCTCAACCATGACCAGTACGGCGACCTCACCGCCGTTGAGCACGTAGTCGCCGATGGAGACCTCGTCGACCCGCATCCGCTCCCCCGCGTACGACGTGACGCGTCCGTCGATCCCCTCGTAGCGGCCGCACGCGAAGGCGAGCCATGGCTCGGCTGCAAGCTCGTACGCGAGCTCCTGCGTGAACGGGCGACCTGCCGGGGTCGGCACGATCAGTCTGGGCTGTGCGGGGCCGTCAGGCGGTGCGATGGCGTCGAGAGCCTGGCCCCAGGGCTCTGGCTTCATCACCATGCCCGCGCCACCGCCGTACGGCGTGTCGTCGACGGTCCGGTGGCGGTCGCGGGTCCACTCGCGCAGGTCGTGCAGGTGGATGTCCAGCAGGCCGCTCTTCGCCGCCTTGCCGACCAGAGACACGTCCAGGGCGGCCAGGTACTCCGGGAAGATCGTGACGACGTCGAGCCTCATCAGTCCGCGCCTGGCTCGGTCGGAACCACGTCGGCGCCCTCCGGGTCCAGTAGACCGGGCCGGTCCGCCACGACGACGTACCCCTTGTCCACGTTGAGCTCCGGAACCAATTGCTCGACCAGCGGCACCAGTACGGCGTTGCCGGCCGGACGGCGGATCTCCAGCAGGTCCTGTGAGGGCAGATGGACGACGTCGATCACCTCACCCGCCTCGACGCCGTCAGTAGTGCGGACCGCGAGGCCGATCAGCTCGCGGTCGTAGTACTCGTCCGGATCCTCCGGGCGCTCGTCCTCGTCGATCTCGGACTGCACGACCAGGTTGCGCAGTTGCTCGGCCGCGGTCCGGTCCGGCACCTCGGCGAACTTCACCAGCAGCCGCCCGCTGTGCCACCGGCTGGCCTCCACGGTGAGGGTGCGCGGCACCTTGGAGGTCGTGACCAGGGTCGCGCCGTCGGCGAACCGCCGGTCCGGCTCGTCCGTCCGGACGTCCACACCGACCTCGCCCTTGATCCCGTGCGCCCGGCCGATCCGCCCGACTGTCACCAACACCCGCACAAGCCCTTCTACTCACTACCGAGAATATGGCGAAGGGCCGCACCCGCGACGGGTGCGGCCCTCCAAGGAAGTACTACGAGTCAGCGCCGGCCACGCCGGTTGAACTCGTCGACGAAGTCGATGCGGATCGACGACTCGGAGCTGAGCGCGCCGACGACGGTCCGGATCGCGGTCGCGGTCCGGCCGTTGCGGCCGATCACCTTGCCGATGTCGTCGGGGTGCACGTGCACCTCCAGCGTGCGACCACGCCGCAGGTTCCGGGCCCGGACGCTGACGTCGTCGGGGTTGTCCACGATGCCTCGGACCAGGTGCTCGAGCGCCTCGGTCTCCATCATGGTCAGGCCTTGGCGTCGTCGGCCGGCGCGGCCTCGGCCGGGGCCTCAGCGGCCTCCGCCTTCGGAGCCTCGTCGGCAGCCTTCGGGGCCTCGTCCTTCGCGGTGTCGTCGGCCTTCGGGGCCGCCTTCTTCGCCGCGGACTTCTTGGCCGTGACGGCCTCGGTCTTCAGCGTGCCGTGCGCCTCGGCCAGGGCCTCGTTGAAGATCTCCTGCTTGTCCCGCTTCGGCTCCTTGACCCGCAGCGGCGGCGGCGCGTCCTGGCCCTTGAACTTCTGCCAGTCGCCGGAGGCCTTGAAGATCGCCTCGACGGCCTCGGTCGGCTGCGCGCCGACGCTCAGCCAGTACTGCGCCCGGTCCGACTCGACGTGGATGAACGACGGCTCGGCCTTCGGGTTGTACTTGCCGATCTCCTCGATGGCCCGGCCGTCCCGCTTGGTCCGGGCGTCCATCACGACGATGCGGTAGTGCGGCGCACGCTTCTTGCCGATGCGCTTCAGACGGATCTTGACTGCCACGTTTGTGGGTACTCCCTTTGATTACATGTCTGGGTGAGCAGCACAACGTCGTGGGGACAACGGGTGACAACTCGAATGGGCCGAGCCAGGCAGTGGAGTTAGAGGGCTGCACGAACCTGGACGGACTCAGCAGGCCATTGTGCCAGATGCGCGGCACAGCGACCAACCCGGGATCAAGCGCGGAACGACGCCAGATCCGGCAGTTGGTCAGCATACGCGTCCAGGAGCTTCCCCGCGGCCGTGACCGAGTCGATCAGCGGGTGCCAGGCGAAGGCTCGCAGGGCGGCGGCGCGAGACCCACCGGCGGCAGCCTCGATGGTGGAGCGTTCGACGGCCTTCACCGCGCAGACGAGGCCGGCCTGGTGGTCCGTGAGCTGGGACACGGTGACCGGCAGCGGACCGTTGGCGTCGACGGTGCACGGGATCTCCACGACCGCGTCGTCGTCGAGATGACGCAGTACGCCCCGGTTCCGCACGTTCAGGATCAGCGACGCCCGCTCGTTGTGGGCGATCGCCCGCATCAGTGACAGCGCGACCTGCTCGTACCCGCCGGCGGCCATGTCCCGCTCGTCCCGCTCCCCCGCGTCGGCGACCTCACGGCTCTCCACCATGTACGTCGACTCACGCTCGGCCCGGGTCTTCTGCCACAGCTCCAGCGCCTGCTCCGGGTGCCGAGCGGTCTCCGCATAGAACGCGGACTGCTGCTCCAGCAGGAACGTCCCCCGGGTCTGCCGCACAGCCTGTACGGCGGCCAGCGTCTCGCGCGCGAAGTAGTAGTAATGCAAGTACTCGTTCGGGATCGACCCCAGCGACCGCAACCAGTCCGGCCCGAACAGCCGTCCCTCCTCGAAGGACGCCAGCGCATCGCCCGACTCCAGGAGCGAAGGCAAGCGATCGACCCCCCCGGACTGCAACCCGCGCAGCCAGCCCAGGTGGTTCAGCCCCGCGTAGTCGTAGAACGCGGTAGACGGATCCACGCCGAGCGCCAGCGCTGCCCGCCGACCCAGCCCGGACGGCGAGTCGCAGATCCCGATCACCCGGTCGCCCAGGTACGGGATCATCGCCTCGGTCACCATCCCGGCCGGGTTGGTGAAGTTGATGACCCACGCGTCCGGTGCGACCGCCGCGATCCGCTGGGCGATGTGCACCGCGACCGGCAGGGTGCGCAGTCCGTAGGCGATCCCGCCGGCGCCTACCGTCTCCTGCCCGAGGACGCCGAGGTCGAGGGCGACCCGCTCATCGACGGTCCGCCCTTCCAGCCCGCCCACCCGGATCGCGGAGAAGATGAAGTCGGCCCCGCGGAGGGCCTCGTCCAGGTCGGTGGTCTCGGTCACGACCGGAGGCGCGAGCGCCGAGCCATCACCGGCCCCCGGCGAACCCGCTGCGGCCTGCTGCCGCAGCACAGCCCCGATCGACGCCAGCCGGGAAGCATCAGTGTCGAACAGCACCACCGAAGTGATCCGGCCGTCGCCGCGATCTCCGAGCAACGCCTGGTAGACGAGCGGCACCCGGAACCCACCGCCGCCGAGGATGGTCAGCCTCACGTCAACACCACCTGTACGCCTGCCTCTGCCAGTTGGGCCCGGGTTGCCTCGTCGGCGTCGGGCTCGGTCACCACCATGTCCAGCTCACCCGGCTCACAGACCCGCGCAACGCCGTGCCCGGGGAACTTCGTCGCGTCCGCCAGCAGCACCACGCGGTCGGCGGACTGGATCATCGCCCGCTTCACCGGCACCTCGATCATCGTGCTGTCCATCACCCGCCCGTCCGGCCGGACCCCGCTGGTGCCGAGGAACAGCCAGTCGACGTGGATCTGCCGCAGACTCTCCTCGGTCAGATACCCCACCAGCGACCGGTAACTCCGCCGGACGAACCCGCCGAGCACGATCAGCTCGATCTGCTCGTCGTTCTGCAGCTCCTCGAGTACGGCGAGATTGCTCGTCACCACCGTCAACGACCGGCCGTGCAGGTGCTGCGCGACGCGCAACGCGGTGGTCCCGATGTCGAGCAGCACCGACTCACCGTCGGTCACCAGCTCCGCGGCCCGCCGCGCGATCCGGTCCTTCTGAGCGGCATGTACGGCGTTCACGTCGGCGAACGGCTCGTCACCGCCGTCGACTGCCAGCGCACCGCCGTACACCCGGGTCAGCCGGCCCTCGGCGTGCAACTGCTCGAGGTCGCGACGGATCGTCGCCTCACTGACGCCGAGTCGCTCGGCCAACACCTTCACGCCTCCGGCCCCATCGACCCGAAGCGCGCGGACGATCTGATCCTGCCGCTGCTTTGGCAACACGGAGAGACCGTATCACGCAAACTCCGTCATTTTCACTCAAATTCTTGATCAGGTATTGCGGATCCTGCAGACCCGCCACACAATTCATGCACGAGTTTGATCGAGGGTGCAGGAGTGTGGGAAGGCGTGAAGGAGCGGAGCGAGTTCACCGTCAAACACAGGCGGACTTGTGCCTCATCCGCGCCCGGAGCGAAGCGAGGACGTGGATGAGTGAAGTGGACGTGGTGGTGTCGGGTCTGCTGTTCCAGGACCTGGTGCTCGGGCTGCCCACTCCGCCGCGTCCAGGCACCGAAGTCTGGGCCACCGACTCGCTTGAGAGCCCGGGTGGGATCGCCAACTTCGCGGTCGCGCTGGCCCGGCTCGGTCTGCGCACCGGGCTGGCCGCCGCCTTCGGCGCGGACGACCTCGGCGACCGCCTCTGGGACCGGCTCGCCGACGGTGAAGGCATCGATCTGACTCTCTCCCGCAAGCTCGCCGGCTGGCAGACCCCGCTGACCGTGGCCCTTGCCTATGACAACGACAGGGCACTGGTCACCCGGGGCACCCCTCCCCTGCTGTCAGCCGACGAGCTGATCACCGCGCCGCCGGCCGCCCGAGCCGTCGCCGCCCACATCGGCCCCTGGCCGAACGAGTGGCTGGCGAAGGCGAAGGCGGCCGGTTGCGCGGTGTTCGCCGACGTCGGCTGGGACCCGTCGGAGCAGTGGGACCCGCAGGTGCTCGACCAACTGGAGCACTGCGACGTGTTCCTGCCGAACGCCGGTGAGGCGATGAGCTACACCCGGACGGACAGCCCGGAGCAGGCCCTCGACCGGCTGGCGGACCTCGTGCCGCTGGTCGTCGTGTCGAACGGTGCCGACGGTGCGCTGGCGCTCGACGCCGCCACCGGCGAACGGGTCGTCGTACCGGCGTATCCAGTGCAGGCGGCGGACACCACCGGGGCGGGTGATGTGTTCGCCGCCGGCTTCATCGCGGCCACGTTGTGGGACCTGCCGCTGGAGCAGCGGGTCCGGTTCGCCGCACTCGTGGCCGCGCTGTCGGTGACCCGGCTCAGTGGCGCCGAGGCGGCGCCGCGCTGGGCCGACCTGATCGCGTGGCAGGCCGCCCACCCCGAAGACCACCATCTCCAAGCGCTGATCAGCGCCCACTCAGGAAGGTAGAACCATGGAGCTCTCACGTCGGACGCTGCTCGCTGGGGGCTTCGCAGCCGTGCTCGGCGGGACGGTCGTCGGCTGCTCGTCCGGGATGGACACGGCAGCGGAGCCGAAGAAGAACACCGCCACCACACTGACCTTGTGGTGCTGGCCCGGCGGCCTGGGCAAGACGGTGCTCGACGAAACCATCGCGCACTTCCCCGACCCGACGATCAAGTACTCCGAGATCGGCGGCGACTTCAAGCAGAAGCTGATCACCACCTTCAACGGCGGTACGGCGATCCCGGACATCACCGGGATCAAGGGTGAGGACATCGCCTCGATGCTGCCGCAGGCCAACCGGTTCGTCGACCTGAAGACCCTCGGCGCGGACTCGATCCTCGGCGACTACGTCGAGTGGAAGGTCAAGCAGGCCACCACGCTGGACGGCAAGGTGATCGGTCTGCCGATCGACATCGGGCCGACCGCGCTGTACTACCGCGAGGACGTGTTCACCAAGGGCGGCCTGCCGGGCGATCCGGCCAAGGTGGCCGAGCAGCTGAAGACCTGGGACGACTATCTCGCGGCCGGCGTCGAGCTGAAGAAGGCGAACCCGAAGGCGCCGATGGTGTCCGACGCGACCGATCTGTACGACATCGTCGTCGGCCAGGGCCCGGATCGGTACATCGACAAGGACAACAAGTTCATCGGCGACCAGGACCACATTCGCAAGGCCTGGGACGTCTGTGTCAAGGCGATGACGCTGAAGATCGACGGCAAGACCCCCGGTGGTACGCCGGACTGGAACGCCGGCCTGGACCAGGGCACCGTCCCCTCGCTGGTCGGCGCCGCGTGGGTCGCGCTGGACGTCAAGAACGCCTGCAAGACCAGCATCGGCAAGTGGCGGCTCGCGCCGACCCCGAGTGGACCGGCGAACTTCGGCGGCTCGTTCCTCACCATCACCAAGAACGCCGCCGATCCGGCGAAGGCGTTCGAGGTGATCAAGTACATGCTCAACGCCGACAACCAGGCCAAGGCGTTCAAGGACGCGCAGATCTTCCCGGCCACCCCGGCCGCCTACGACAAGCCTGAGCTGAAGGCCGCGGACCCGTTCTTCGGCGGCCAGGTGCCGATCGACGTGTTCGGCCCGGCGGCCAAGGGCATCCCGGTGGCCTACCAGGCCCCGGCCGACGACGCTGTCGCCGCGCCGTTCAAGGACGAGCTCAAGACCGTGCAGTCCGGCGCCAAGGCTTCCGACGCCGCCTGGGCATCCGCCGTCTCCAAGGCGAAGGCCATCGCCAAGCGGCAGGGGGTGCAGTGACCGGAACTGCGACGGTGCCGACTGCGCCGGCCACGTCACCGACCGGGGCTTCCGCCGGTCAGTGGCGGGGCCGGCGGGTCTGGTCGTACTGGCGGTTCTACCTCGCGCTGTCGCCGTTCTACATCCTGTTCGCGGTCTTCGGGCTGTACCCGATGCTGTCGACGATCGTGCTGGCGTTCCAGCGCTGGGACGGACTCAGCCCGCGCCGGTTCACCGGGATCGACAACTTCCGGTACCTGGTCGAGGACCCGACGTTCTGGCTGTCGCTGAAGAACACCGTCGTCCTGTTCTTCATGTCGACCGTCCCGACCCTGGCCATCGCGCTTTTGCTCGCGGTGATGCTGCAGTCCGCCGTACGGTTCACCAACGTCTACCGGATCGGGTACTTCATCCCGAACGTCACCTCGCTGGTGGCGATGGCGATCTTCTTCGGTTCCGTGTTCAGCACCAACTTCGGCCTGGTCAACGCCGCGTTGCGGTCGCTCGGCATCCCCGAGCAGGACTGGCTGGGCCAGCCGTGGGGGATCAAGATCGCGATCTCGACGATGATCGTGTGGCAGTGGGTCGGGTACAACACGCTGATCTACCTGGCCGGCCTGCAGGCGATCCCGAAGGACCAGTACGAGGCGGCCAAGGTCGACGGCGCCGGCGCGATGCGGACGTTCTTGTCGATCACGTTGCCGCAGTTGCGCCCGGTCGTGTTGTTCACCGTGATCATCTCGACCATCGGCGGCCTGCAGACCTTCACCGAGCCGCAGGTCATGGTCGGCAACAGCGGCGGTACCGGGCAGAGCGGTATGACGGTCGTGATGTTCTTCTACCGCGCCGCCTTCCTGGACAACGACTACGGCTACGCGGCCGCCATCGCGCTCAGCATCTTCATGCTCGTGTTGTTGTTCACGGCAATCAACTGGCGGATCTTCCGGAGTGGGGGTGAGGCCAAGTGATGCGCAACCGGCTGCGCGGGATCGCGCTGCACGCCGTACTGATCGGCGCCCTGCTGGTGTTCATGTTCCCGTTCGCCTGGACCATCATCATGGCGTCGAACAGCACCGCGGACATCTACCGGTTCCCACCGAAGTTCACCTTCGGGTCGCAGTTCGACGACAACGTCCGGGCGGTGCTGGAGAACGTCGCGTTCTTCCAGTCGATGGCCAACACCGCGCTGGTGGCCGTCTCGACCACGCTGCTGGTGCTGTTCTTCGACTCGCTGGCCGCGTTCACGTTCGCCAAATTCAGGTTCCCGGGCCGGAACACGTTGTTCGTCATCCTGCTGGCGACGATGCTGCTGCCGGCGCAACTGGCCGCCGTACCGCAGTTCCAGACGATGGCGCTGCTCGGCTGGGTCGGCTCGCTGAAGGCGCTGGTCATTCCGGCGGCGGCGAACGCGTTCGGCATCTTCTGGATGCGGCAGTACTTCCAGAACTCGATCCACGACGAACTGATCGAGGCCGCGACCCTGGACGGCTGCGGATTCTTCGGGGTGTACCGGCACGTGGCGCTGCCGTCGGCCCGGCCGGCGCTGGCGTTCCTCGGCATCTTCACCTTCGTCGCGTCCTGGAACGACTACATGTGGCCGCTGATCGTGCTCACCAACCCCGATCACCTCACCCTGCAGGTGGCGCTGTCGACACTGAACCGCAGTCACGGCGTCGACTACAGCATGGTGATGACCGGCGCGCTGATGGCGATGGCGCCGCTGGTACTCGTGTTCGGGATCTTCGCCCGCCAGTTCATCAAGGGCGCGACCGAAGGTGCGATCCGCGGCTGATCAGGGCCGCGACCAGCAGCACGCTGCCGAGTTCCGCGGTCAGGAACACCGGCCACGAGTCGCCCTCGGTCAGGGCGGGGATCACCGCGATCATGCCGATCAGCGCGTACGTCGCCGCGGCCGCCGTGAGCCAGGTCCGGATCCGGGCCTGGGTCGCGGCCACCGCGAGCCAGACCAGGGCGGCGGCGATCACCGGCTCCAGCACGGCGAGCCTGGTGACGGTGAAGAAGGAGATGCCGTCGGAGTGCCGGATCAGCGCGCTCGCCAGCCAAAGGATGCCGCCGGCAACAGCCAGCACCGCGGGCACCGGTGGGACGGGCCAGACCGGCCAGGCGCCGGGCCACAGTACGGTCAGCAGTACGGCGGCCAACGCGGCGGCGATCGCACCGGTCAGCACCCACGCCGTGGTCTCGCTCGTCCAGATGCCGAACAGCTTGACGCTCTCCTCGGACGCGATCCCGCCGACGAGGATCAGCAGAGCGTCGCCGAGCAGCGAGGCGACACATCCGGCCACGATGCCGAGCGCGACGGTTCCCGCCCAGCGGGCGGCCAGCGCTGCGAGCAGGACGGCCACCGATGCCAGGATCACCGGGTCGCCTGAGGTTCGGTAGACGTACCACCCGGTGTTGCCCTCGTCGTACCAGATCTTGCGGGACTCGGTCTCGCCCGGCCAGTTCAGGTAGACGAGGACGACCGCGCTCACGACCAGTACGGCGATCAGCCACCAGGGCGGAGCCGACGACACCTTCACCGGCTTCTCCTGGACCGGCTCCGGGACCTGCTGCAGCAGTGGCTGAGGGATCTTCTCCTGGCGCGGTTCCGCGTGTGGAGGTTCCGGCTGTGGCACGGGTTGGGGTGGTCCGGGTTCTGGTTCGGGAGGGGGCGGCGGTGGCTCGGACTCCGTGTCCGGCAGCGTCAAACGGACCGGGACCGTCCACTCGCCCGTTGGCCCGCTGAGGACGACCGACGCCTCCTGGCCCGCCGGCTCTTCGGCGCGAACCCGGATGGTCTGCCCGTCCTGTTCGACCTTGAGCCACGCCACACTGGACGACGCCACCGCGATCAGGGTGATCGGCGGTCCCTCCAGTCGTAACTCTCCCGTCGTACTCAGATCGAGCACTGCAGGTGTCACCCGCGGAACGGCTTCCTCGAGTGCCTTCGTCGCTGCGAGCGCGACCCGGCGGCTGTCGTCGTTCACCATCGGCTGCAAGGCCTGCCACGCGGCGTACGCCTGGCCCAGATCGCTCCCCACCAGCCGCTCGCGCAGGTAGTCGACCACGCCGAACCTTGCCGCTGGCAACGGGCTCTCCATCGCCTCGAGCAGTTCGGGTGCGAGCTGTGCCGGGGTGATCCGGCGGATGCCGCTGCGGGCGATCAGCAGTTCGCCCTGGGAGCCGAACGTCCACATCTGCGGGTTCTGGTTCGGGGTCACCCGGTGGACCCGATCGGTGACGTACCCGACCAGCTCGGTCAGGCCGACCCACCCGTCACCATCGCGATCGGCCTCACCAGTGGTCAATCCGTCGACCACCGCCGTGGTGAACACCGACGGCGCGGACGCATCCGTCGCGAGTTGGCCGCCCTCGAAGGCGTACTCCATCGCGCTGGACGCCGTCACGATCACCCGGCCGCGTCCACCACCCACCTGCTCCTGACCCGCGAAGGCATCGCGTACCTGCGCCTCACCGGACGCGCGGACGACCATGCCGCGCGGGAAAGCGCCGCCGTAGCAACAGTCCAGGAACAACGCGATCCGCTGGGCCCGGCTGTCGGCCATCTGCCGGTTGACGAAGTCCGCGGCCACAGCGGTCGACGCCAGCCGGGTCGGTTTGGTGTCCGCGACGGCCAGGAACAGTTCACCGGCCGCGTTCTTCAACCCGTGGCAGGAGAAGTGAAGCATCAGCAGGTCCTCGGGCGCCCGGTCGGCGAAGAAGTCCTCGACAGCGAACCGGATCTCCTGGGCTGCCGCGTTGTGCAGCACCTGCACCTCGAAGCCGCCGATCGACGGATCAGCGAGGACCTCCGCCAGTGCGGCCGCGTCCTGGGCCGGCGCGACCAGGCGGCGCAGGCCTGGGTCGTCGTACTGATCGTTCGCGATCACCAGCGCGACGCGCGAACCGTCCATCTCATCCGCCCGCAGCGGCGTGCTTGCGGACCCAGGCATCGACCAGTTGCTGCTGGACCGCATCGCTGGCACCGCTCAGCTCGATCGTGTCCCCGTCGAGCGTCATCTTCACCGTCCGCCCGGTGCCGGACCTCCGCAACCAGTCGCGCACCACTGACACGACCGCGCCGAGCGCCTGCAGACCGGGCGCAAGTGACACGCTCAGCACGCCTGCGATGGCCGCGAGACCAGGCCCGCGCGACCCCTCCGGCACCTCGCCCTCGCGGTAAGGCTCGACCGCGCGGACGTCGAGGGCCAGCAACTCCTGCCGCAGTACCAGTGCCAGCTCCTCGAGCCGCGCGTCGTCGGACCCCTCCTCGACGACCCCCACCCGAACTTCCGCTCCCATCCGGTCCTCCCCCAACCCCCAGGCCGACACCTCCAACGATGCGCCTGTACCGTCGCGGCGACAAGGAGTAATGGCACTAGGCTTCGGGAACTGGGCTTGGCTGAGTTGCGTCGGAGGGGCGTCATGGTGGGGAAGCGGGGACGCGTGATCGGCCGGATCGCACCGGGAACCGTCGGCGAGGTGATGCTGCCGGTCCGGGGTGCCACCGAGGCCTTCTACGCTTACCCGGCGACCGACGAGGTGATCGAGGTGGGCACCCAGGTGGTGGTGGTCGAGTTCGATCCGCCGCGCACGGTCTACGTCGCTCGCGCCTTCTGAAACATCTTTGTTCCCTTGGAGGGGAAATGCTCTGGACGTACCTGATCATCGGTGCCGTCGCACTGGTGGTCCTGCTGATCCTGTTCCGGATGGTCTGGCGGGTGGCGGAACCGAACGAGGCGCTGATCATCTCCGGTCTCGGCGCGCACTCGAGCCAGGACCAGGTCAACGAGACGCTCGGTTTCAAGATCGTCGTCGGCCGCGGTACCGCGGTGCTGCCCGGTTTCCAGACCGTACGGCGGTTGCCGCTGGACATCCGCGCCACGCCGCTGACGGTGACCTGCGTGTCCAGCCAGGGCATCCCGCTGCACATCAAGGGCGTCACGGCGTACAAGGTCGGTGACGACTACGGCTCGATCGCGAACGCGGCCCGGCGGTTCCTGGAGCAGAGCGACGAGCAGGTGATGAGCACCATCCACGAGCTGTTCGCGGGTCACCTGCGCGCGATCGTCGGTTCGACCACGGTCGAGGAGATGCTGCACGACCGGGAGACGCTGACCACGAACATCCGCGGCTCGCTGGCCGGCGACATGGAGAAGCTCGGCCTGGTGGTGGACTCGCTGCAGATCCAGGAGATCGACGACGAGTCCGGCTACATCAAGAACCTGGGTCGTCCGCAGGCCGCGGCGGTCGAGGCGGCCGCCCGGATCGCGCAGGCCGAGCGGGACCGGGAGGCGACCGAGCGCGAGCAGGTCGCGGCCGCGGCCAAGGCGGCCGCCGTCCGGCAGAGCTCGATCGCCCAGGCCGGTTACCAGGCCGAGGTCGACCAGGCGAAGTCGAAGGCCTCGCAGTCCGGTCCGCTGGCCGAGGCGCTGGCCCGGCAGGAGGTCGTCGTGGCCGAGACGGAGACCGCGAAGCTGAACGCGTCGCTGGCCGAGAAGCAGCTGGAGTCGACGGTGCTGAAGCCGGCTGACGCCGAGGCGTACCGGCAGCGCACGCTGGCCCAGGCCGCCCGGGACGCCCAGATCGCCTCCGCCGAGGCGCAGGCCCGCGAGGTCCAGCTGCGCGGTGAGGCGCAGGCGAAGGCGACCGAGCTGACCGGTAAGGCCGAGGCGGCCGCCGTCCAGGCGAAGGCGATGGCCGAGGCGGCCGGTATCAAGGCCCGGGCCGAGGCGCTGGCCACCAACACCGACGCGGTCGTCGCCCAGCAGCTGGCCGAGGCCTACCCGGAGATCGTCGCCGCGGCGGCGAGCTCGTTCGAGAAGGTCGGCAACATGGTCGTGCTGAACGGTGCCCAGGGCATCGAGGACACCCTGGTAAAGACCATCACCATGGGCGGTTCCGGTTTCGCCCTGGCCAAGCAGCTGATCGACTCGCTGGCCACGCCGAAGAACGGCGACAAGCCCACCCTCGAGCCGGTTCCGAACGAGCCGGCCTGACCCGAACCGATGTCCCGGATCCTCCTGCGGGGATCCGGGACATCGGCGTTCTCAGGCGGTGTGCAAGGTGAGGTTGTAGGCGGAGAGGATCTCGTTGACCGGCTGGAACCAGGTCTCGCCACCGCTGCTGCAGTTGCCCCAGCCGCCGGACGTGACGCCCTGGGCCTGGTCACCGGTGATGAACGACCCGCCCGAGTCGCCGCCCTCGGCGCACACGCTGGTCTTGGTCGCGCCGTAGAACAACTGGCCGTTGCCGTAGTTCACGGTCTCGTTCTTCGCCAGGATCTGGCCGCAGTGCCAATGGGTCGTGGAGCCACTGCGGCAGACCGACGAGCCGACCGGCGCCTCCCAGGAGCCGCGGACCAGCTTGTCGCTCGTCTGACCCCAGCCGAGCACCACCGGTACGGTCCACCAGCCGTTGCCGACCGAGACCCAGGCGTAGTCGTTGCCGGGGAACGACCACCCGCGGAAGCTGCCCATGTCCGAGCCGTCCCAGCCGCGGACCGTGCCGCTGCGACCGCAGTGTCCGGCGGTGACGAAGCCGCCATGCACGGAGAAGCCGATCGAGCAGCGGATGTTGCTGACGTAGTACGGGTCGCCGCCGACCGTGCCGGCCGCGAACGTCTGTGGCGCCTGCGCAGCCACCTCCCGGACCGTGACCGCACCGGCCTTCGCGACCTTCGCAACGAACGCGTCGACAGCCTGGGAACGCTTGCCCGCTTGCACATTGATCACCACGCTGCCGGTGCGCGGGTCCGCCGCCCAGCCACTGACTGCATCGGGCACAGCCTTCCCGGCCAGCTTGTCGACAGCAGCCTTCCGCTTGTCGAGTGCCGCTGCAGTTGCCGGTACGGAGGTGGTCTGCGCACCTGTGGCTTGTACGGCGGCCGCGTGGTCGGGCTGCGCGAGCCCGATCACGAGCTTCTGCGTGCTCGCGTCGTACCAGGCGCCGCCGAAGTCGGCACCGGCAGCTTTCTGCGCAGCGGGCAGGAGCTTGGCGGCCGACGTCTCGGCCTTCAGGCGTTGCTGCACCTGCTGCTCGGTCAGACCGAAGTCCTGTTGCATGGCGGCCGCTTGTGCCGGCACCGCAAAGGGCTCGGCCGCGGCGGCCTGACTGGGGACGGACACCGCACTCACTGCGAGCACGGCGGCTAGGAAGACTTTCATCGGACTCTCCTCACCTAGGGGCGGTTCGGTGCGTGAGAGCGCTCTCGCACTTGAGAGTGGCCTACCGAGGACAGCTCGTCAAGAGCGAATGACCGACGTTGTCAGAGACCGAGGTGCGCGAGTACGGCGAGCACCCGGCGGTGACCCGAGTCGGTCGGGGGCAGATCGAGCTTGAGGAACACATTGCCGACGTGCTTGTGGACGGCCCCTTCGGAGATCACCAGCTTCGCCGCGATCGCCGTGTTGCCCAGTCCCTCCGCCATCAGCGCAAGCACCTCACGCTCACGCGGTGTCAGCCGATCCAGCGGACTGCTCCGCTTGACCATCAGCTGGCTGACCACTTCCGGGTCGAGCACGGTCCCGCCGGCTGCAACTCGCCGTACCGCCTCCAGGAACTCGTCCACCCGGGACACGCGGTCCTTGAGCAGGTAGCCGACGCCTTCACTTCCGGCGGCCAGCAACTCGGCGGCGTACACCTCTTCGACGTACTGCGAGAAGACGAGCACCGGGAGACCCGGGCGGACCCGGCGGGCCTCGATGGCGGCGCGCAGGCCCTCGTCGGTGAAGGTGGGCGGCAGTCGTACGTCGACGATCGCGATGTCCGGGGCGTTGTCGGCCATGACCTTGGCGAACTCGTCCGCGTCACTGGCGACCGCGACCACCTCGAAGCCGGAGTTGCCGAGCAACAGGCCGAGCCCCTCGGCCAGGATCGGGTTGTCCTCCAGGATCACGACCCGCACGGCAGCACCACCTCGACCGTGGTCGGCCCACCGATCGGGCTCTGCAGCTCCAGCCGTCCGTCGATCGCTTCCACCCGGTGGAGCATGCCATGCAGACCGCTCCCCCGGCCCAGAAGGTCGGACTGCTCGGCGATCCGCGCACCACCGATCCCGTCGTCGGTGATCGCCAGGTACAGCTCCGGACCACGCCGTTCCATCAGTACGTCGACATGCCCGGCCGCGGAGTGTTTGGTGATGTTGGTGAGGGACTCCGCGACGACGAAGTAGGCCGCAGCCTCTACTGCCGCCGGGACCTGGCCTAGCTCGCCCAGCCGGAGCTCTACCGGCAGTGGGCAGCGGGCGCACAGTGCGGAGACCGCTCCGGCCAGACCGCGGTCGGCGAGGATCGGCGGGTACATGGTCCGCAGTACGCCGCGCAGCTCGTTCATGGCCTGCTCTGCACCGTCACGGGCGTCGTCAAGGAGGCTGGCCGCCTTCTCCGGGTCGTCGGCCATCATCTGCTTGGCGATACCGATGCGCATGGCCAGAGAGACCAGCTGTGCCTGGGTGCCGTCGTGCAGGTCCCGCTCGATGCGACGCAGCTCGGCTCCGTGCGAGTCGACGGCACCTGCCCGGCTCCTGGTGAGCTCCTCCACGCGCAGCGAGAGCAGCTCGGCTTCACCGGGTGCCAGCACGTTGCGGACCGTCTGAGCATGCCGACGCGCTACTGCGGGTGCTCCCCAGCCCAGCACGGCCAGACCGACCAGGATCTGTAGTGGGCCGAGTGTGAGCGCGTCGAGCCAGCTGTCGACGTCCATGCCCATCAGCGAGAAGTTGCCCGGGTCAAGCCTCCACAGCAGCATGCCGGCGAGTGCGGCCGGTGCTGCGATCACTGCGATGACCGCCACGAACAGCTCGGGCACCATGAGGAGCGGCATCCACAGCAGCCACAGACTGCGCTTGAAGGACTTGCCACCGGGATCAGCCGGTAGCTCGAGGTACCTAGAGGCTTGGGACCGTTCGAAGTTCGCCAGCCGGACCAGACCGGCCCGCACTGGAGGAAGCCAGCTGAACAGCAGACCGAGCGGGAGCGCCGCGAGGATGCCCATGCCCGTCAGGAAGCGGACCGCCAGGTAGCCGCTGGCTCTGCCGCCACGGGACAGGATCTTGGTCAACATGTCCCCAATCCTCCGGCACCAGCGCCCCGCAGTCGGTACAGCAGGCTCTACTCTTCGCGCGGGTGCCCACTGGATCGTACGGGCGGGCAGTAGCCTCGCTACCACCCGCCGTACGAGCTCAGGAGGATCTGACTAGCACTCGGGGACGCCTGGGAGTTTCGGATCCGGGTGGTCGATGTAGATGTTGGTCATGTAGCCACCCTGGTCGCGCAGCTTGGCCCACCAGTCGTTGGTGGTGCCCTCGGCAGTGACCGGATCACCCTTCACCTGGCAGGTGACGTACACCTGGGTCGGGCCGGGCAGTGTGGTCACGATCGAGGCGGACAGGCTGGGCGCCGAACGGACCCGGACACCGCTGCCGTAGGTGGTGAAGTTGTACGTCGGCGGGTTCGGGTTCCCGCCGTTCACCAGCTGCATGTAGTAGTTCCAGTTCCAGTTCGGACCCGGGTCGGTGTGGTCGTTGTTCGGCATCTCATTGTGGCCCCGGATGTGGGCCCGGTCCTTCGGGATGCCGCGACGGTCGGCGATGTTCCTGGTCAGCGCGGCCGACGAGCGGTACATCGCGTCGGTGAACCAGGACGGCTGATCGACCCAGCCCTCGTGCTCGATCCCGATCGTGTACGGGTTCTCGGTCCGCACGTGCCAGGCCGTGTCCTTCTCGGCCACCATCTGGGTGACCTGCCCGTCACTGGACCGGATCACGTAGTGCGCGCTCACCTGGGCCGACGGGTTCTTGAACCAGCTGATCGTGCCGGCGTACGAGCCCTGCGTCACGTGGATGACGATCGTGGAGATGGCCGCGGTCCGGCCGACCCGGTAGTTGCTGGTGCTGGCCGCGTTCCAGATCGCGCCCGGGTAGTCCACAGCCGCGACCGAGGTCGGCGTACGCGTGCCGAGCGGGGCGACCTTCGCGTACGCGCCACGGTCCGGGGTGACCTTCTTCGGCTGGGTGGTGACGCCCGCGGCGTTCACGCCCTGGCCGATGATCCGGTACACCTCGTCGGTGTAGAGCCGGCCGGTCGGTGCGTCGGCCGAGTGCGAGTACTTCGCGATCACCTCGTACCACTTGCCGAGGTTCGACCGCTCGGTCAGCTTCGCGGCGTCGGCGTACGAGTCCAGCACGGCGGCGGCGCCGAGGACGTTGGCTGCGGTGTCCTTGGCAAGCTTCTCGACCGGCAGGCCGGTGAGCTTTGTTGCCTCGGACATCGTCGGATTCTTGTTGTTGCTGACCAGGTGCATGACGCCGTACCCGTTGGCCTGGCTGGGCAGCCCGTTGTGGCCGTCGAGGTGCGACTCGGCGTACCCGACGCCGACGAGCACCTCTCTTGGTACGTCGTACTTGGCCGCCGCCTCCTGGAATGCGGTGGCGAGGTCAGCTGTCGCTCTCGGCGGCTCGGATGGCTCGGCGGCGTTGCTCGGCAGGGCACTCAGTGCGAGGGCGCCGGCGGCCGCGGTGGCGAGCAGTGCGGAGAGTTTGGAGATGGGTACTCGGGCGGTTTTCCCCATGGGGCGGTTCCTTCCCTGATGCGGTCCGCCGAGGGGCGTCGGCGGTCCCGTGAGCCCACGCTAGGTCAAGATCTTCCGCCGGGACCAGTGTTTGAGTGAACTTTTTCCCGTCACGGCGTGAACTCGGGCCATCACGCGGTGAAGACCACCTTGCCACGCAACAGGATCACCCGCGGGTGACTGAGTACGGCGGGATTCGCCCGCGGATCCTCGTCGTACACGACCAGATCGGCCGGATCACCCGGCCGGAGGTTGCTCGGGGCACCCAGCCACTCGCGCGCCGCCCACGATCCGGCGGCCAGCGCCTGCTCCCCCGACAGGCCGATGCTCGTCAGTGCCTGGATCTCCTGCGCCACAAGGCCGTGCCCGAGCACCCCGCCCGCGTCGGTCCCGGCATACACGGGTACGCCGGCCTCGTAGGCGTCCCGGAGTCGGTCGAGGCGGCGGTCGTACAGGTCGCGCATATGGGTCGCGTACACCGGGAACTTGGCGGCGGCCTGGTCGGCGTACTGCGGGAAGTTCTCCAACTGGATGAGGGTCGGGACGACGGCGACCCCGTGCTCGGCCATCCGGTCGAGCATGTCCGGGAGCAGGCCGGTCCCGTGCTCGATGCAGTCGATGCCGGCGGCAAGTAGGTCCGGCAGGGCGTGCTCGCCGAAGACGTGCGCGGTGACCCGGGCGCCGAGCTCGTGAGCGCGCGCGATCGCCGCGTTCAGCGCCTCCGCCGGCCAGCAGGCGGTCAGGTCGCCGGCATCGCGGTCGATCCAGTCGCCGACCAGCTTGACCCAGCCGTCACCACGCCGCGCCTCCTGCTCGACGTACGCGACCAGCTCGTCCGGCTCGATCTCCCAGCCGTAGTTGCGGATGTAGCGCTTGGACCGGGCGATGTGCCGGCCGGCCCGGATGATCTTCGGCAGGTCCTCGCGGTCGTCGATCCACCGGGTGTCCGCGGCCGACCCCGCGTCGCGGACCAGCAGCGCACCGGCCTCCCGGTCGGCGACCGCCTGCTGCTCCTGGATCTCCCGGTCGACGGCACCGTGCTGGTCCAGCCCGATGTGACAGTGCGCGTCGACCAGGCCGGGCACGATCCAGCCGCCGGTGTGCACGGTGCTGACATCGGCAGCGGCGGGCCGGTCCACGACCAGCCCACCGCTGAGATGGATCTCCTGCCGCTCGCCGGCCGGCAACACCGTGCCAACGAGCCTGAGTACGCCGGTTTCCGTCATACGGCGACGTTAACCGGCGTACGGTCAGCCGTGCGAGCCGCCGCCCGGGGTGCAGGTGGGCGTGGTCGGATCACTCGTCGAACACGGCGTACCGGTCGGCGTGGCCGTCGGGGTCGGAGTCGGTGTCGGGGTGGGTGTCGGAGTCGGGGTGGGCGTCGGCGTGGGAGTCGGTGTCGGCGTGGGAGTCGGCGACGGACGCGTCGTCGGCTTCGTCGGCCTGTGCGTCGGCTCCTTGGTGGGCGTGTCCACCGGGTCCGGCAGCGTCGGGTCGACGGTGGTCGTCGGCGCGGTCGGTTTCGGCGTGGCTGACGTGGTCGGCTTGTCGTCCGGGACGTCCGGCACCTCGCGCGGGTCCACCTTGCGCTCGGCGTTGCCGGTCGCCTTGGGCACCGACAGGCTGCCCTTCTCGTTCGGGATCAGCACCGCGCTCTTGCTGTAGACCCGCATCCACTTCAGCACGGTGGCGACGAAGTCCTTGGAGTGCTGGTAGCGCAGCAGGGACGCGACCAGATCCCGCGGCTGCTTCAGGTCGTCCCCCTCCGAGCACAGGTACACAGCGACTGTGGTGACCGCGTCGTACACGTTGTTCGGGTTGCGGAAGCCGTCGCCGTTGCCGTCGGCACCGAACTCGTCCCACACCTGCGGAATGATCTGCATCGGCCCGACGGCACGGTCCCAGGTCAGATCGCCGTCGTACCGGCCCTTGTCCGAGTCGGTGATCCGGCCGTTGCCGCGGCGACCGTTCAGCACCGGGCCGAGGATCTTGCCCCGGGTGGTGCCGGCCACGTCGACCCGGCCGCCGCTGGCGTGGTCGGACTCGACCTTGCCGATCCCGGCCAGCAACGGCCAGGTGAGCCCACAGTTCGGCCGGACCACGGCGAGGTTCGCGGTGGCGCGGCGATAGGCGGGGAACACCCCGCGCGGGATGCCGTTGACGGCATCCGGTCGTCCCGGCCGGACCACGGACCGGCCGTCGGTCGCGCCCTGCACGGGGACGTCGGCACGGGCAGGCTTGTCCGAACCGAGCCGGCCGTCCACTCCAGGACGCTGCGGAACGATCATCGTCAGTTCGTCGAACTCACCGCTGTTCAGCCCGGCTCCAGGCGATGGAGCAACCGGGCTGTCCGCCGCGAGCTGACCGGAGGCACCGGCCCCGCCCGAGGCGACTGTCACGATGGCCCCGACCAGGAGCGGGGCCGTGCACAGTGAAGCGATGATGATTTTGACCCGACGGTTACCACTACGGGTTAGGCGCATAGTCCCCTCAACGATCTATACGCCAGAAAGTTACATCAAGTCGACGCAAAGTTACCTGACCCGCCAACACCCCTGAAAACGGGCACCCATCGAGCGTGGATCGGCCGCGACGGTCGCGCGAGGACGCAGGTAATCTGCCCGGTTACCCCGGCCTGAAACCCGGTCTGCCCGGCTGGTTCAGCCAGCCGGCTGGGGCGCCTGGTCCGGGGTGGACTGCGACGTCGTCTCGCCCTGCGGGGCCGTCGCGCACGGGTCCGGGGTCGGGGTGGGCGTCGCGGTCGGCGTCGCCGTGCAGGTCGGGTCCGGAGTCGGCGTGGGCGTCGGCGTCGGCGTCGGCGTGGGAGTCGGCGTCGGAGTCGGGGTGGGCGTCGGAGTCGGCGTGGGCGTCGGCGTCGGTGTGGGAGTCGGCGTCGGCGTCGGCGTTTGCGACGGGGTGCCCGGGGTGTTCGTCGGCGAAGGCCGCGGCGTCGTCGTGGTCGAGATCGGCGGCTTCGGCGACGTCGGCGTGGTGACCGGCGTCGAGGTGGTCGTCGACGGGACCGGCGTACTGCGCTGAGACGTCGGGGCCGCCGTCGGCGTCGTGGTCGGGACCGGGGTCGGCGTGGTGGTCGATCCCTGCCGGGTCGGGTCGTTCGAGTGGTCCACGTTGCCGTTGTCGTCGTCCGGCGGGGTGATGTTGCCCTGCGTGTCCGGGATCGTCACGGTCTGGTTGGCGTACGTCTGCATCCACCGCAGGACCGTGGACACGTAGTCCATCGAGTGGTTGTAGCGCAGTACTGCCTGCACCAGGCCCTGTGGATCGGACAGGTTCGCCCCGCCCGAGCACAGGTAGTCGCCGGCCGCCCGCGCCGCGTCGAACACGTTGTGCGGGTCCTTGACCCCGTCGCCGTTGCCGTCCGCCCCGAACGCCTTCCACGTCCCCGGGATGAACTGCATCGGCCCGACCGCACGATCCCAGGCCGTGTTCCCGTCGTACAGGCCCTGATCGGTGTCGGTGATCGCGGCCATTCCCGGACCGCCGTCGAGGACCGGGCCGAGGATCTTGCCCCGGGTGTTCCCGTTCGTCTCCACCCGGCCGCCGCTGGCGTGCGCGGACTCGACCTTGCCGATCCCGGCCAGCAACGGCCAGGTGATGTGACAACCCGGCATCGCCACGGCCAGCTCGTTGGCAGCCTTCTGGTACGCCGCCAGCACTGTCCCCGGAATGCCCGACGGGTTGCCGATGACGCCCGGGATCGGCTGCACCGGACCGTCGACGGTCCCGGTCACCGGCACCTGGATCTGCGACTTCTCCTGGGTCGGCAGGCTGCCGTCGGCACCAGGCTGGGTCGGCAGATCGTCGACCAGGTCGTCGAACTGCGCGTCCTGGCGCGGCTGGGCCAGCGCGTGCGCGTCGACGATGAACGTGTTCGAGGTGACACCGCCCGCGACGAACATGGCAACCATGGCGGTCGGCGGAGCCAAGATGACCCAGGTGGCGGTCAGCTTCCCCCGCCACGTGTCCAGGTTCTTGAACTGCTGCCTCATCCGAGCCGTCCTTCGACGTGTTCCGCAGTACGTGTTCCTTCGGGCGTAGGCACGATCTTAGTCGCCCGAGGGTTACGGACAACCGGTAACGGTGCGCCACTTCACGCAGTCACCGAGTGCCGATCACCCCGTCTACCCACAGTAGGCGGGTCCTGCTCACCGCCGCGTCGGGCGAACGGCGGACAGGATTCACCTACTGGCCACCGCCGAGCATCTTCTTCAGGTCGTCCGGGAGCTCGAAGTCGTCGCCGTTCTGGCCACCGCCGCCGAACGCGGCCGGCAGCTGGCCCGGCTGCGGAGCGGACGGCTGACCGGCCTGGCCGGCCCGCTTGGCCGGGTTGCCCGAGCCGCGCTTCTTGCCCTTCTTCGCCTGCTGCTTCGCCTTCCGGGCGCCGCCGCCACCGGCCATCCCTGGCATCCCCGGCATTCCAGGCATCCCCGGGATGCCCTTGCCGGTCGCCATCGCGTTCATCATCTTGCGGGCCTCGAAGAACCGCTCGACAAGCCCGCTCACGGTCGCGACCTCGGTCCCGGAACCCTTCGCGATCCGGGCCCGGCGGGAGCCGTTGATGATGTTCGGATCGGTCCGCTCGGCCGGTGTCATCGAGTGGATGACCGCCTCGATCCGGTCGATCTCGCGCTCGTCGAAGTTCTCCAGCTGGTCCTTGAACTGGGCCGCACCCGGCAGCATGCCGAAGATCTTGGTCAGCGGACCCATCTTGCGGACCGACTGCATCTGGGCGAGGAAGTCGTCCAGGGTGAAGTCCTTGCCGCCCTTCTTCTGCAGCTTGGCCGCGGTCTTGGCGGCCTGCTCGGCGTCGAAGGTGCGCTCGGCCTGCTCGATCAGGCTCATCACGTCACCCATGCCGAGGATGCGCGACGCCATCCGGTCGGGGTGGAAGACGTCGAAGTCCTCGAGCTTCTCGCCGTTCGAGGCGAACATCACCTGGCGGCCGGTCACCTGCGCGATCGACAGCGCGGCACCACCGCGGGCGTCACCGTCCAGCTTGGTCAGCACAACGCCGTCGAACCCGACACCGTCTTCGAACGCCCGCGCCGTCGTCACCGCGTCCTGGCCGATCATCGCGTCGACGACGAACAGCACCTCGTCCGGCTGCACCGCGTCGCGGATGTCCGCGGCCTGCTTCATCATGTCCTCGTCGATGCCGAGCCGGCCGGCCGTGTCGACGATCACCACGCTGTGCTGCTTGGTCCGCGCCTCGTCCATCGCCTTGCGGGCCACGTCCACCGGGTCGCCGACGCCATTGCCCGGCTCCGGCGCGAACACCGGTACGCCGGCCCGGTCGCCGACCACCTGCAGCTGGGTCACCGCGTTCGGCCGCTGGAGGTCGGCCGCGACCAGCATCGGCGTCTGGTGCTGGGTCTCCTTCAGCCACTTGGCCAGCTTCCCGGCCAGGGTCGTCTTACCGGCACCCTGCAGACCGGCCAGCATGATCACCGTCGGCGGCCGCTTGGCCATCCGCAGCTCGCGGGTCTCGCCGCCGAGGATGGTGACCAGTTCCTCGTTGACGATCTTGATCACCTGCTGCGCCGGGTTCAGCCCGCCGCGCACCTCGGCCCCACCGGCCCGCTCCCGGACCGCCGCGATGAACTCCTTCACCACCGGCAGCGCGACATCCGCCTCCAGCAGCGCGATCCGGATCTCCCGCGTCGTCGCCTCGATATCGGCGTCGGTCAACTTGCCCTTGCCACGCAAGTTCTTGAACGTCGCCGACAACCGATCAGAAAGCGTATCGAACACGAAACAATCCGTTCTCCAGAGAAACCGCCACCACAACCCCACCGAGTCTACCGACCACCCCACCCTGTGGATAACTTCCGCTGCCGTCGGGCGTTCGTCACTACCGTTAGCCGGAGAGAGTGACCGACTGCGGGTAAGGACCACGGATGGACATCGCGGGATTCAATTCGGCCTTCAGCGCCGCCAGGCGGCGGATCAGGACCGAGCAGGCCGACGTCGGCCGCGAGCAAGACAGATTGCGCGCGCTGGTGTCCGACGACGATCCAGCCGAAGACCGTGACTGGGCGCTGCGCCTGATCGAGTCGCTGGCCGTCGCACCCCCGCCGCCGCGCCAATGGAGCCCGCTGTACTACGAGGCCGGCGCGATCCACGCCAGTTCCTATCGCACCGGCGACTCCGTGGAAGAGCAGATCGCGGCACTACAGGAGGCGCGTCGCCGCATTTGGGCGATCGCCGACCGCGCGGCCAAGGACGAGGCACCGCACATCAGAGCGATGACCCGCGTCCTGGATCACCTCGAGGCCGAGCTTCGCGAGCCGACGTGGACCGACGACAGCCCCACCGGTCGAGAAGGCTGACTCGTGCCGGCCGGCGACCGGCTGATCCCGCCGGGCTCCGCAGTCCACCGAGAGTTCGTGCGCTTGTACCGGATAGCCCGGGTGCTCCGGCCGACGCCGATCGACAGGTGGAACGGCGAGCTCTACGCCACCGACGCGGCCGTCTGGGGCAGCGTCAGCCCGCTCACTGGCGCTGTCCGCCTCTCGGCCAAGCTGGTGTTGCCGCACCTGACTGGATCGACTTCGCATCAGCACCCCGTCGAGCAGGCCGAGGCGCTGGCAACCGTCCTGCATGAGTCGACTCACACCGGCATGGAGTTGAAGGCCCTCACCGAGCCCAACGCCGTGCACTCCAACCACAGCCTCGGCCTGACTGAAGGCGTCGCCGAAGTACGAGCCGTGGAAGATTTCCACGCCTTCACGTGGCGGGCTGGCTACCTGGATGTGGTGCTGCCCGGACCGCAGTACGAAGGGGCCTATGCGGCGACCGATCGGCTACTCGATCAAGCCAGTGGACCCTTCAAGTCACGCGAACAACTGACGGACGAGCTCGTCGCCGGCCCGGCCGCGATGCATTTCGATCGACTCGCCGGCGGCGTGGTCCGCAATCGGCTGTGGGACGTCGTACCGCATCACGAGGAGCACCAGCGGGCCGTGCGAGCGGCGCTGATCAGGCCGATGCTGCACGACGTCTGGCCTCAACTGCCCGACCAGCCGACAAGCATCGGCGAACGCGTCGGGGAGGAGATCCGGATGGGGTTGGACGCGAAGGTTGACGAGATTCGGCGGTATTACCGGTACGGCGGTCGGCGGCCGTTTGATGTTGATGGGCCGACTGTCGAGCGTTGGCAGGACCGACCCAAGGGTGCGGCGGCCGACGTGGCCGGTGGATTGCAGTTTCTGGAGGCGCAGGCGGCGGCCGTTGGGGCGGTGATGCGGAGACCGATGCTAGGACAGGGTGCACGGCGGACAATCACAACCTCCACGCCAAACCAGGCCCATAGGCGAGAGTGACAAAGGCGGTCGGAGGAGGGTTGTTGACAGGTGGGTGGATGGCGGTGAGGATCTAACCGGATTGCACGTGATTAATGGTTAGGAGGCTGGGGTGGGGAAGCGGCGGGTGGTGGTGGATGGGCCTTCTAACTTGGGGTTGCGGGCGCCTGTGGTGGGGGCGGTGCCGGGGTGTTACAAGTTGGCGGGGGCGGTGCGGGATCAGGGGTTTCTCCAGCGGATCGGGGCTGAGGATGCGGGATGTGTGACGCCGCCTCGGTATGACCGGGAGGGGTGGAAGCCGGGGGACGGGGTGTTCAACGCGGCGGGGATGGCGTCGTACACGGTGAAGTTGGCGGATCGGTTGACGAAGTTGTTCGACGAGGATCGGTTCGTGGTGCTGCTGGGAGGCGAGTGCAGCAATCTGCTCGGGCCGGCGTTGGCGTTGAAGCGGCGGGGGCGGTACGGCGTCGTCTACCTGGACGGGCACTCGGACTTCCGGACGGTCGACAACTCGCCGTACGTGGGGGCCGCCGGCGGTGAGGCGCTCGCGTTGATCACCGGGCGCGGGCAGGCGGATCTCACCGATCTCGAACACCTGGGCCCCTACACGAGAGACACCGATGCGGCGCTGCTCGGCATCCGGGCGGACGACGAGTACGTCGGGGATGTGCGCGAGGCCGGGATCCCGGTCTGGCCGGCCGAAAAGATCGCCGCGGACCCGGCTAGCGCGGCGAGCGGCGTACTCGAGCATCTCCAGGAGCTCGACGGATTCTGGGTGCATCTCGACGTCGACATCCTCGACGCGGAGATCATGCCGGCGGTCGACAGTCCCGACCCGGGCGGCATCGATCACGCCCAGCTCGTCGCCCTGCTCCGACCGTTGCTCGCGGCACCCACCTGCATGGGGATCGACATCGGCATCTTCGACCCCGACCTGGACCCGGACGGCACCTACGCCGCCGAGCTCACCGACACCTTGGTGGCCGCCCTCAGTTGAGGGCCGCTGGCAACAAGATCAGCTGAAGGACACGGGGATGTAGACGTCGCCGGTCCGGTCGTTCGATGCGACGTGGTCGCGTCGGGAGACGATCGCGCAAGTGATGTCGGGGTCGCTGCAGTCGAGGCCGGAGTTGACCTCGGCGATGTGGATCTGGGCGGTGAAGGTGCCGTCGGCGGCGATCGGGTACGGCGCACAGTGCGACGTAGTACCCGAGTGCCGGGTCGTAGCCGCTTACCTGACCTCGGTGGGAAGTTCCCAGACCAGGCCTTGGCCATGGGGCTCGGCTCGGCCGAGGGTCCGCCGTACGCCGCCCGGCCACAGCTGCAGGTCGACCAGGAAGTCGTACGGCCCGCCCGCTGTCCGCGGCAGGGGTTCGAGCCTCAGCCGCGCCAACGGTGACGACTCCCCCGCCGTGGCGCCAAGCTCCGCCAGCCGCGACTCCACAGCGGCCCGGTCGTCGCGGGTCAGGTACTGCCACATGATCGAGTGCCACACGACCGTCACGTGCCCCTCCGACAACTCCAGCCCCCGCAGGAACGAGACCGCGTCCTCCCGCCGTACGTCGGCCGGCACTGCACGTGCGATCTCCAGGGCACCGCGCAACCGGGCCAATCGCACCGGCATGTCCGGCCACACGTACGACGTCAGCGTGCGCGCACCGTCCTCGGTCAGAGGGTTCACCGGCGCGATGTCGCTTCCAACCCGCTCAGCGATCCGCACTGGCTGGGGCTTCAGCGCCTGTCCCGACCACGCGTTGTCGAAGACCACTGGGCTGTCAGCCGGTCCAAACCCAGTCCCGTCGGGCAGGTTGTACCGGAAGTGGTCCGCCCGCAGGTTGAGCCCGCCACTCGCCCCGATCTCGAAGAGCCGCACCGGGAGCGGCACAGCCTCAACGAGCTGCAGCAGACCGCCGTACAGCGCGGCAGCCCGGCCTACCTCGTTGGTCTGCGGCGGCTGGGTCAGCAACGACCGCAGCTCCGCAGACCGGGACTGCAACACCTGCTCGAACGCCTCCCAGCCCAGCACCGGGTCCCACGAACCACCCACGCTCGGATAGAAGCCTGCAAGCTCCGGCGCCTCGCCAGCCAGCACCAGCCGGTGCACAGCGCCCAGCAACCGCAGTGCGATCGCGTCACCGAACGGACGGTCCTCATAGCCGGCCAGTACGCCGGTGGACATGCCACCGACCTCGTAGTCGTCCACGAGCAGCCGGCACAGCTCGGCGTACATCGACGACCCGAGCTCCTCGCAGGCGATCGCTTGACGCTGAAGTGTCTCTACGACATGCACACTGCCGACACTAGAAGGTCAAACGATCCAGGACCGTCTTTGCCGTCGTACGCGCGTCTTCGTCGTCGAGGGGCGAGCCCTGGTTGTCGGTGAGGTAGAAGACGTCCACACACTCAGCACCCAGCGTGCTCACGTGGGCGGACCGGATGTCAGCACCAGTGGACGCAATCGCCGACGTGACGTCGTACAGCAGGCCTGGACGGTCGTGTGCTCGCACCTGCAGCACCGTGGCCGTCTCTGATGCACCGGGCAACAGGTCCACCCGGCTGGCGACCCGTGCCTTCACCGCAGACGAGTCGCGTGCGGCCAAGCGCCGTACCAGGTCGGTGTCGTCGCGCAGCGCCACCGCCAGCCGGTCGCGCAACCGCACCGGGTCAGGTGACCCGGCAACGGTCCACTGCGAGATGCCCAGACCCTCGACCGACGTGATGACCGCGGACCGTACGGGGAGCCGCTCAACAGCCAGCACAGCCGCAACAGTCGACAGCGTGCCCACTTGATCGGGTACGGCGACATTGACCCGGACGTCACCGAGATGCTCGGAGACAGTCACGCCCAGCCGTCCTACTCCGACGATCTGCTGCAGTGTTGGTACTGGGATCGGCGGAGCCTCGGTCCACATGCTCTCCCCGCCTCCGGCCAGCTCACTGCGCACCCGTCGGCACAGCTCACCGACCAGCCGCATCCGCCACGGTGAGGAGGCCGCAGGGCCGGCAGCACGCGCGTCGGCGTACGTGAGGGCTTCCAACAGGTCGAGCGTCTCTGTGTTGCGGACGATGCCCGCGACCAGTTCTACGGTCATCGGGTCGTCCAGGTCCCGCCGGGTGGCGACCTGCGCGAGCATCAGGTGCTGCCGGACCAGCAGTGCGATCGTGTCGGCGTCCGACTCGACGAAACCGAGCCGACGAGCCACAGTCCCCGCGATCACCGCGCCTGTCACGCTGTGGTCGCCTTCGACCGCCTTACCGAGGTCATGCAGCAGAGCGGCGACCAGCAGCAAGTCAGGCCGCCGTACGTCGCGGACCATCTTCGAAGCCTCGACACACGTCTCCAGCAGGTGCCGGTCGACTGTGAAGCGGTGAATGGCCGATTGCGGCGGCCGGAACCTCACCGTGTCCCACTCCGGCAGAATCCGCGAGATGTAGCCGGACTGGTCCAGCGCCTCCCAAACCTCGAGCAGACCGCTGCCAGCACCCAGCAGAGCGCACAGCAGGCGCCGCGCCTCACCAGGCCACGGCTCAGGAAGCGCCAGTGCACGATTAGCCAGCCGTCCACAGACAGCAGGCGACAAGACAAGCTCTCGGTCGGCGGCAACAGCAGCAGCGCGCAGGCCCAGTACTGCGTCCCGCTCCGGCCGCGCGTCGGGCATCAGTACGACTTCACCCTCGTGCTGGCCGACTCCCTCGTCGAGTGCCAGCAGCACCGGTCCCCCGGTCCGCTGACGACGCCGGGACCGAGTCGGCCCGGTCATCAGGCTCTCGATCCGTCGCCAAGACACGTCACACACATGGGCGAGCGTCCGACCGGTCGAGTACACGTGCCGCAGGAGCTCGTCCCGGCCGTCCATGCCGAGCCCCGCGGCGACCTCTCCAGCCACGTCAGCGACCAGCCGGTCAGTAGAACGTCCCGCAACCGTGTGTAGCTCGTCCCGAACCTCCAACAGGTCCAGTCGCGCCCGCTCCACCACTGGGTGCGGTACGTCGATCAACCACGAAGCCACCAAGGCACGCAGTACGACGGCATCCCGCAGACCGCCGTACGCCTCCTTGAGGTCGGGCTCTGCGAGGTGCGCGAGCTCTCCGACTGTGGACGCACGGTCCCGGCACGCCTCTGCGAGGGCAGGCAGCCGTGAGCGAGCAGTACGGCGCCAGTCCGCCATCAGCACGGACCGCAACTGCAGTGTGAGGTGTGAGTCCCCTGCGACGTGCCGTGCGTCCAGTAGGCCGAGAGCGACCCGGATGTCGTCGGCGGCCGCCTTGCGGGCCTCGTCGACGGTCCGGACACTGTGGTCCAGCTTGGTCCGGGAGTCCCACAGGGGATACCAGATCTGTGCGGCGAGCTCGTCCACCCGTGGGTACCCCTCGGCGTGCACGAGCATCACGTCGAGGTCGCTGTACGGCGACAGCTCCTCCCGGCCGTAGCCGCCGACAGCGACCAGCGCGACGCCCTCGGTGGGTACACCGAGGGCGTCACAAGCCTTGGAGAGGAGCAGGTACAGCAGCGCGTCGGCCTCCTCGGCACGGACGCGCCGCTGTTCTGCTCGATCGACCATCTACAGCGCGTCGCCGTCGAGCTCGCCGGTACGCACCCGGACGATGGACTCCACCGGCGTCACCCAGACCTTGCCGTCACCGATCTTGCCGGTCTGCGCGGCCTTGACGATCACGTCCACCACGTCCGCGCTGTCGCCGTCCTCGACGACGACCTCGACCCGGACCTTCGGGACCAGGTCCACCTCGTACTCCGCGCCGCGGTAGACCTCGGTGTGACCCTTCTGCCGGCCGTAGCCGCTGGCCTCGGTCACGGTCATGCCGGTGACGCCGAACGTCTCCAGCGCGGCCCGGACGTCCTCCAGCTTGTGCGGCTTGACCACCGCGGTGATCAGCTTCATGCGTGCGCACCTTCCTTTTCCGAGGACTCAGTGGCGCCATTCTCGGCCTCGGCGCTCTGCCGGGCCAGCGGGGTGTGCCCACGCAGACCAGACGCACCGAGGAAGTCGTACGCCGTCTCGGCGTGCTCGACCTGGTCGACACCGGCGACCTCGTCCTCCTCCTTGAGCCGGAAGCCGATGGTCAGGTCGATCACCTTGCCGAGGATGAAGGCGACGGTGAAGGAGTAGACGGCGACCACGAGATTCGCCAGTGCCTGCTTGCCCAGCTGCGAGGCGCCGCCGCCGTAGAACAGGCCGTCCACGGCCGACGGGGCCGCCGCCGTACCCAGGAAGCCGATCGCCAGCGAGCCGACCAGACCGCCGACCAGGTGGACGCCGACCACGTCGAGCGAGTCGTCGAAGCCGAGCTTGTACTTCAGCGAGACCGCGAAGGCGCAGATACCACCGGCGACCACACCGAGGATGAGCGAGCCGACCGGGGTGAGGGCGCCACAGGCCGGGGTGATCGCGACCAGACCGGCCACCGCACCGGACGCCATGCCCAGCGTGGTGGCCTTACCGTGCCGGATCCGCTCCACGATCAGCCAGCCGATCACGGCGGCAGCGGTGGCGACCTGGGTGTTCACGAAGGTGACCGCGGCGGTGGTGCCGGCGCTCAGCGCCGAGCCCGCGTTGAAGCCGAACCAGCCGAACCACAGCAGACCGGCACCGAGGACGACCAGCGGCAGGCTGTGCGGCCGCATCGGGTCCTTCTTCCAGCCGATCCGCTTGCCCAGCACGATCGCCAGGGCCAGCGCGGCCGCACCGGCGTTCACGTGCACCGCGGTACCACCGGCGAAGTCGATCGCGCCCAACTTGTCGCCGATCCAGCCGCCGTTGCCCTCGTCCAGGAACCAGACCGAGTGGGCGACCGGGAAGTACACCAGGCACGTCCAGCCCACCACGAACGCGATCCAGCCACGGAAGGTGGCCCGGTCGGCGATGGCACCCGAGATCAGGGCCGGCGTGATGATCGCGAACATCAGCTGGAAGGCGACGAAGGCCAGCGTCGGGATCGTCCCGCTCACCGCCTCGGGCGCGATCAGGCCGGACAGGCCGGCTTCGGAGAAGTTGCCGATCACGTGCCCGGTGTCACCGCCGAACGTCAGCGAGTAACCGACCAGCACCCACAACACGGTGACGACGGCGATGGTGATGGCGCTCATCATCATCATGTTCAGCACGCTCTTGACGCGCACCATGCCGCCGTAGAAGAAAGCCAAGCCCGGTGTCATCAAGAGCACCAGGGCGGCGCTTGCCAAGACCCAGGCGGTATCGCCGGCGTTGATCTCCATCAACGTCATCCCTTCCATCGATCTGGGGAGTGGCCGGCGTCCTCAGTCGGGAGAACTCCACAACGCCGGGGAGCCCGCGCTCAGCCACAACGGACACGGTGTCGGCGCGCCGTTTCAGCCGATCGGTCCGTTTGTTTCAGGCATGTGACAAACAGGGCGTTCAGGTGACATCGGCGTGACATCGGCAAAGGTGTGGCACTCTGGCCTGGACCACACGGGCCCGCAGCCGCGCCACTGCACCCGTCCGAGCTGGGGAACGCGAAATGGGGACGAACCACGGGGTGAGGCCACGCCGCGGCAGGCCACGGGACCCGGATGCGGAGCCGAGGATCCGCAGGACCGCCGTCCAGCTGCTGCTGGAGCGGGGATTCGACGGAATGACGGTGGACGACGTCGCCGAGGCCGCTGGGGTCGGCAAAGCGACGATCTACCGGCGCTGGGCGAGCAAGGAGCAACTGGCCAACGACGCCATGGCCGACCTGTTCGACATCGAGATCCCGGATGCCGACACAGGGTCGATCGAGGGCGACCTGCGCCAGGTCTACACCGATGCTCTGACGTTCGTGAACAGCAAAGAGGGGCTGGCACTGATCCGCCTGGCGGTATCGGAGGCGAACCGCGACGAGCGGTCCGCCGCGATCTACCGCGCCTTCCTGGACAGGCGGATCCAGCTGACCCGGGAGGCACTGGACCGGGCCCGGGCCCGGGGTGAACCGATCCGGCGCACCGTGGACCCGGTGCTGATGGTGCAGTGGCTGGCCGGCGTGTTCGTCGTCCGCGCCCTGACCGGTGAGCCGATGCCCGCACCGGAGGACGCCGACCGCCTGGTGAGGTTCACCATGCTCTCGATCACCGAGGAGGGGAGCTCAGGAACGGACACCCGGACCGAGGGCGACACCGTCCACGGCTAGCTCGGTGACGCGCTCCACCTTGCCGCTGCGGACGTCCCAGGCGAGCACCCAGCCACGCACCTGGATCAGCGGCTTGTAGTCGTCGTACCAGCCCAGTACGGCGCAGCAGCCGGGCTCCCGGAGGTACTGCGGGTCCATCGCCGGTGTGCTGCGGTCCGTCTCCCCCAGCACCAGCAGACTGCTCGGCAGTGCACGCAGGGTGGAGATGGCCGCTACTACCTGTGGCTGAGAGTTCTTGGTCGGCACCTGCTGGAGGTCGTTCGCGACGAACAGCCGGGCCGTCATGGTGTACGTCGAGAACGTCTGGCCTACCCAGGTCCGCACCGGCAGCTGCAGCTCGCTGTCCACCGTCCAGTGGCCGGTGGACAAGTACCGCAGTACGGCGTTGCTTTCGATCCGGAACGGCGCTGTGATCGATGCGGGGTTCAAGGACGGGGGAATCGCGACCACGGCCTTCTCGCCGAAGTCACCCTCGCGCACGAGCACGCGGTAGGCCTTGCCGGGTCCGCTCACCAGTACACGCTGAGCGTCCGGCGTCCAGGCCACGCTGCGGATGTCCTGCACCGGCAACGGGTAGCGGGCCACCTCCGCGGTCACGACGTCGAGCGTGACCAGTTCGCCGGGCTGCGGGAAGGCAACGGTCCGGCCGTCGGGCGAGATCGCTCCCGAGCTCAGTGGTGACCCGTTGCTGATCGGGGCCAACTGAACGTCAGCACGCGCCCAGCTGGAGTCGGCTCCGAGCAGAAGCGCGTCGTACCGGCCGCCGCGCTCCTCGAGCACCACGGCGGCCAGGTTGTCGATCGGATGCTCGGTCAGTGGCTCTGGGTCGTCCGGCAGCCTCAGGCGGTCGCCGAGCGGTGTGTAGATCCGGTCGAGGAAGCGCTCGCTGCCGGCCGGTGGTGCGACCCAGTAGTCGATCCCTGCGATCTGCCCGGCCGGTGGGACGTAGCCGGGTGGGAGCGTCGGTGTGGTCGGTGGTGGGACCAGTTCGGAGTTCCTGCTCCCACTGACTCCCGCTCCGATCGCAGTGACCACAGCGATGACGAAGATGACCAGCAAGCCGATCATGACGTTGCGGCGCTGGCGGCGCCTGGTTTCCACTCCGGCGGCCCAGGCCGTGTCAGCCAGGTCCGGCTCGGGCAGGCGGTCGCCGGCCTGGTACAGAAGCGGCTGTATGTCCTCGCGCCTCATCGCGGTTCTCCCGCGTCACGCCAGTCACCAGCGCCGAGCGCCGTACGGAAGCGACTGAAGGCGGTGAGGCCGTGTCCGTGCACGGTTGTGTGGGACAGATTGAGTACGTCGGCCACCTCGAACTCGGTGAGTTCCTCAAGGTGCAGCAGCACGAACACGGCGCGCTGTGTGGGAGTCAGCTCGGCCAGTGCGCGCTTCACCGGGTCGTCCTCGTCCGGGAACGCCTTCACCCGGTTCCACCGCACCAGAACCGGTTGGTAGAGCAGCCGTTGGACGAACGCGTCCGGGTCGTCCACCTTGGTCCAGCGCAATGCCAGCCGGGTGAAGGCGTGCAGCAGTGCTTCCTCAGCGCGCTCCAGATCGCCGTACACGAGATACGCCGTACGGAGCCATCTGCCCTGCCGCGCGTCGACATACGAGGCGAAGTCCGGGTCGACCGATTCCTGCATCCACCCTCCCGCCTCTATTCAACTCCTCAACTACTGCGCGCGGCCACCGCCAGACGGGTCTCTTCCTGGATCAGGTCGGCATTGATACCTCCGGCCGCCAGCAGGCCGGCCGCAGCGGCAGGCATGACCGTGGCGCGGGCGTCGGTCACGTTGCCTGCCACGAAGACGCCAGGTACGGCGGTGGCACCGGTCGGATCGGCCGCGATGACAGTGCCCATCACCAGGCCGGCCATCTCCTGCTCGACCGTCTCGAGACCCAGGTCGACCAGGAAGCCCGCACGGGCGCGCATGCTGGTCTGGATCGCCAGTGCCTGCCGCGGGATGACTCTGCCGCCTTCCAACCGGACACCGGTCAGCTTGTCGTTCTCCACTTCGAGCTGCTCGACTTTCCCTTGTACTACAGAGATTCCGCGAGCTGCGAGCTGCTCCCACTGCTCATCGGTCGGCTCCGGTGCAGTGTGCAGGAACAGCGTGACGTCGTCACTCAACTGCCGGAACAGCAGCGCCTGGAACGTCGCCATCCCACTGACTCCCAGAACGCCGATCGCCTGGTCCCGCACCTCCCACCCATGGCAGTACGGGCAGTGCAGCACGTCACGCCCCCACCGCTCGGCCAGTCCAGGTACGTCGGGCAGCACGTCGGTCAACCCTGTCGTGACGAGCAGCCGCCGGCCCTGGTACGTCGTACCGTCAGCAAGCTCGACTGTGAACAGTTCGTCCCGGCGGACTGCGGTCACGGTCCCGCTCGCGAACTCACCGCCGTACCCCGCGACCTCTTGGCGGCCAATCGCGTACAGCTCAGCCGGCGGAACGCCGTCGCGGGTCAAGTAGTTGTGGACTCCCTCGGCCGGCGCGTTGCGCGGCGTACCGTCATCGACGACCAGCACCGACCGGCGCGAACGCACCAACGCCAGCGCACCACTCAGCCCTGCGGCTCCCCCGCCGATCACGATCACGTCGTACTTCTTCATCTCTCGGACTCCTTCGTTCGGTGCCTCGAGGATCCGCGATGGTTTTCGTTTTCGACAACATTTGTTGCCATACTGGCAAACATGGAGACCTTCGACGACGTCCTCGAGGCAGTCGGCCCGCGGCTGCGGAGACTGCGGGCCGAGCGGAAGACGACGCTCGCCCAGCTGTCCGAGTCCACCGGGATCTCGGTGAGCACGCTGTCCCGGCTCGAGTCCGGCCAGCGCCGCCCGACGCTGGAGCTGCTGCTGCCGCTGGCCCGGGCGCACCAGGTGCAGCTGGACGAGCTGGTGGACGCGCCACCGACAGGTGATCCGCGAATCCACGCGAAGCCGATCAAGCATCACGGTGTGGTGCACATTCCGCTGTCCCGGCGGCCAGGTGGGTTGCAGGCGTTCAAGCAGATCGTGCCGGAGGGCTGGCCGGGTGGTGAGGTGTCGCAGAAGACGCACGAGGGCTACGACTGGTTCTACGTGCTGTCTGGGCGGATCCGGCTGGTGCTCGGCGACAAGGACTTCGTGCTGTCCGAGGGCGAGGCCGCGGAGTTTGACACCCGGGTGCCGCACTGGTTCAGCAACCCGGGGCCCGGAGCGGCCGAGATGCTGTGCCTGTACGGCCCGCAGGGCGAACGGATGCACGTGCGCGCTCGGACCCGGTAGCCTTCGCCAGTTCGATCCCGGACTGTGGAGGAACTGTTGTGAGCATCGCGCTGTTCACGCTGGGCGGCACCATCTCGATGGCCGGTAACCACCGGCTAACCGGTGACGACCTCACCGCGGCCGTACCCGGGCTGGCCGAGGTCGGCCACGCTGTCGAGATCCAGGACATCGAGAAGGTCCCCAGCGCCAACCTGACCGCCGCGAAGATGCTCGACGTTGTCGATGCCGCGTCGAAGGTCGTTGCGGACGGCGCCACTGGCGTCGTGGTCACGCAGGGGACCGACAACCTCGAGGAGACCGCCTTCCTCGTCGACCAGGTGTGGCCGCACCCGCAGCCGTTCGTCCTCACCGGTGCGATGCGTAACCCGACTCTGGCCGGTCCTGACGGTCCAGCGAACCTCTTGGCCGCCGTACGCGTTGCCTGCTCCCCTGCGGCCCGTGACCTCGGTGCACTGGTCGTGTTCAAGGAGGAGATCCACGCGGCCCGGTGGGTGCGCAAGACGCACAGCACGAGTACGGCGACCTTCGTGTCTCCCAACACCGGTCCGATCGGCCACGTGGTCGAGGATCGGGTGCGCGTCCTCACGCGTCCGCTGCGGCTGGACGGCGTACAGGGAAGGGCTGAGCCGGCTGAGCTCGATGCGACCCGGGTGGCGCTGTACACGGTGACGATGGACGACGATGGCCTTCTACTGAAGGGGTTGGCGGACACTCACCAGGGTCTGGTGGTTGCAGGGTTCGGTGTGGGGCACGTGCCGTCGGCACTCGCTCCTGTCCTGGGTGAGCTGGCTGCGGTGATGCCTGTCGTGCTGACGTCGCGGACTGGTGGCGGGTCGGTACTGCGGAACACGTACACGTCAGTGGGGTCGGAGTCCGACCTGCTACAGCGTGGGCTGATCGACGGCGGGTTCCTGGACCCCTACAAGGCGCGGGTGCTGCTGCGGTTGCTGTTGGCAACGGATGACGACATCATTGCGGCTTTCGCGCAGTACCAGTGACAGCTGCGGCCTTGGTGGCCAGGTAGTCCTGTTCCGGCTTACTCGTCGTACGACGGGCTGCCTCGCGGAAGTGGTGTGCGGCGAGCTCGGTGTCGCCGCGCATCTCGTAAAGGTGCCCGCGTACGGCGTCCAGGCGGTGGTGACCCGCTAGCTCGTTGTCCAACGGCTCCAGGAGCTTCAGACCGGCGTCAGGGCCTTCCACCATGGCTGCTGCGATGGCTCGGTTGAGCTTCACCATGGGGTTGCCGGACAGGTTCTCCAGCAGGTCGTACAGTGCGAGGATCTGCGGCCAGTCCGTGTCCTCGGGGCGGTCCACCTCGTCGTGCAGCGCGGCTATGGCGGCTTGCAGTTGGTACTCGCCCAGTGGCGGCGTACCGAAGGCTTCTACGGCCAGGGCGAGGCCTTCGGTGATGTAGTCCTTGTTCCACAGCGTGCGGTCCTGCTCGGCCAGTGGGATCAGCTCTCCCGCCTTGCCAGTACGTGCTGCACGGCGTGCGTCGTTGAGCAGCATCAATGCGAGCAGTCCGGTCACCTGGCCGTTGTCAGGCAGCAGTGCGTGCACAGTGCGGGTCAGACGGATGGCTTCACCGGACAGGTCGCTTCGGTGCAGCTCTGGACCGCTACTCGTCGTGTAGCCCTCGTTGAACATCAGGTAGAGGACGTGCAGCACGTTGCGCAGCCGCTCCTCACTGGCGTCCAGCTCGAAGGACTGACCCTTGATCCGCTGCTTCGCCCGGCTGATCCGCTGCGCCATCGTCGCCTCAGGCACCAGGTAGGCGGTCGCGATCTCGGCGGTGGTGAGACCGCCGACGGCACGCAGCGTCAACGCGATCGCGGAGGCCGGTGTGAGCGTCGGATGACAGCAGAGGAACAGCAGACGCAGCGTGTCGTCCTGCTCTTCGACGTCCTCGGGCGGCACGTCGCGCAGTGCGGCCCGCTCCTCGCGCCGGCGCCGGGCCTGCTCCTGCCGGACCTCGTCGATCAGGCGTCGCGACGCGGTCTGGATCAACCACGCTTTCGGTTTGTCCGGCGTGCCGTCCCGAGGCCACGTGGTCGCGGCGGCCAGGAGTGCCTCCTGGACGGCGTCCTCGGCCGCCGCGAAGTCGCCGGACCACCGGACGACCGCGCCGAGGACCTGCGGCGTGAGCTCACGCAGCAGGTCCTCGATGGCGTGGCCGGTCACACGTCGTAGAGGTCGGTATCCGCGTCCATCAGCCGGCGGACCTCGATCGGCTGCTCGATCGGCACGCCACCCGGGCCGGGCGCCGAGGACAGCTCCGCGGCGATCTCCAGTGCCCGCTCCTCCGACTCGACGTCGACCATCTGGTAGCCGGCCAGGATCTCCTTGGACTCGGCGTACGGACCGTCGGTCACCACCGGCGCGCTCACGTCCGCCGCACGAACCACCTTGGCGTGCTTGGGCCACGTCAGCGCCTGGGCTTCCACCAGCTCGCCGCTCTCCCGCAACCGCTCCAGGTGATCGTTCAGGAACTGCATATGGGCCTTCATGTCCGCCTCGTCCCACTCCAGCATCGGAGTGTCGACGTTCCCGCCATCCATGTTCACCAGCAGCAAGAACCGGGTCATCTCATCTCCTCCTCCGGCCCCATCTTGGCGCATCCGCTCAGCCGCCGAAACAACGCCTGAGCTGCGCGGTCGCCTTCGGCGCAGGGTCGGTGGGTTCGAGTGGGCGCAGCGCGTCGGCAGCCTCGCGCAACCTGTCGTCCCCGGCCGCGCCGTCCAGGCACACGGTGACCTTGGCGGTCGAACCGACTCTGCGGACGATGACCTCGATCGCCGAACCGCACCCGACGTCCGAGCATATCTCGTCGTACTCGCCGTACATGATGAACAGATACTGGCCGGGGTCGAGGACGGTGTCGCCTTCCATCTCACTGCCGTCCTGCATCACGCCTACGTGTGACAGATCCCAGCCGTTGTACGACGAGCCGAGGTACCAGACCTGCAGGTTGCCGGCCGACGAGATCTGCCGCAGCCGCGCCTCCAGCGCTGCCGGGTCCTCGTCCTGGTCGGTGCCGATGGTCACCGTGTACACCGCCGCCGTGATGCTCAGGACCGTCAAGCCCACCGCGGTACCGAGTGCGAATCCGCGTTTCACACCGCCGGTATCCGGGGACATGAGTGGCCGCCACGCAAAGAGCGCAGTGAGTACGACGATCAGGCCGGCCAAGCCGGGGTTCATACCACCAGCCATGAGAACGAAGCCGACGACCAGTCCGCCTCCGAGCACCACCCCAAGCCCAGCACCGACCCAGACAGCCGGCCGTCCGCCGAACGACGCCATACCAACCCCCTCGCCACCCTCATAGTGCCCGCGGACTCGGCGCGGTGGCGAGGCTGAAGCTCAGTCGAGCAGGGCGTCGACGAACTGTTCGGGGTCGAAGGGGGCCAGGTCGTCCGGGCCCTCGCCCAGGCCGACGAGCTTGACCGGTACGCCGAGCTCGCGCTGGACCGCGATCACGATGCCGCCCTTCGCCGTACCGTCGAGCTTGGTCAGGACCAGGCCGGTGACGTTGATGACCTCGGCGAACACGCGGGCCTGGGTGAGGCCGTTCTGGCCAGTGGTGGCGTCGATGACGAGCAGCACCTCGCCCACCTCCGCGGACTTCTCGATCACCCGCTTCACCTTGCCGAGCTCGTCCATCAGGCCGGTCTTGGTGTGCAGCCGTCCGGCGGTGTCGACGAGTACGACGTCCGCCTCCTCCTCGATGCCCTGCTTGACCGAGTCGAACGCGATGCTGGCCGGGTCGCCGCCCTCAGGCCCGCGCACAGTCCGCACACCGACCCGCTCGCCCCACGTCTGCAGCTGGTCCGCGGCGGCGGCCCGGAACGTGTCCGCCGCACCCAGTACGACGTGCTTGTCCTCGGCGACCAGAACACGGGCCAGCTTGCCCACTGTGGTCGTCTTGCCGGTGCCGTTCACCCCGACCACCAGGACGACAGCAGGCTGACCGTCCTTGCGGCTCACCTTGAGCGAGCGGTCCAGTGACGGGTTGACCAGCTCGATCAGCTCCTCGCGCAGGATCTGCCGGGCCTGCTCGCCGCCGACGCCCTCGACGCGGATCCGCGTCCGCAGCCGCTCGACCAGCTCCTGGGTGGGCGTCACACCCACGTCAGCGGTGATGAGGGTGGTCTCGATGTCCTCCCACGCCTCTTCGTCCAGCTTGTCGCGCGACAGCAGCGCGAGCAGTCCCTTGCCCAGCGAGCCCTGCGACCGGGCCAGCCGCGCACGCAGCCGGACCAGCCGGCCCTGCGCCGATTCAGGCTTCTCGATCGTCGCAACCGGCGCCTCGGGGAGCTCAGTGTCCTCCAGCGTCCGGGTCGGCGTGTCGCGCGGCTCCTCCGCGTCGTCGCCGACCTGCGGCTCCGCGGTGTCCAGCGGCGCCGGCTGGGTGCGCGACGGCAGCTGGGCCTTGCGGCGCCGGGTCACGACCAGGCCGGCCGAGCCGGCGACCAGGACGACAGCGGCCACGATGATGGCGATCAGGACGGAGTCGGCAAGCTGGGGAGTCAACACGGTTCCCCATCTTGACAGACACCCAGCCCGCTACCCGCATTCGTCACGTCAGGCGCACCAACTGTCGCGGTACGTGAGGAGGAACCAACTCGGGCCGGTGGGTGAGCAGGACCACAGTACGGCGGCCTGCCGCGGCGAACAGGTCCTCGAGCAGTGCCCGGCCGGTCTCCTCGTCCAAGTGCTCGGTCGGCTCGTCGAGCACGAGTACGTCGCGATCGGCGAGCAGCAGCCGAGCGAACGCGAGCCGCTGGCGCTCACCGCCCGACAGACGCGCACCGTGCTCGCCCACCATCGTGTCGAGCCCGTCCGGCAGCTTCTCGACGAACACTCCGAGTCGAGCCCGGTACAGCGCCTTCCACAGCCTCAGATCGCTCGCACCGGGCTTGGCGAGCAGGAGGTTCTCCCGGATGCTCGTGTCGAACACATGGCTCTCCTGCGTCAGCAGCCCGACCACAGACCGCACCTGATCGCCCTCAAGCCTGGCCAGGTCCACACCGTCCAGCCGTACCTCACCGGCTCGGGGCTCCAGGAACCGCAGCAGCACTGCCGCCAACGTGCTCTTGCCCGAACCACTCGGGCCAGTGATGACCACCCGGCTCCCAGCCGGCATGTCCAGACTCAACCCATCCAGTACGTCGTCCTCGCCGTACCCGACCTTCAACAGCTTGACCGCCAGGTCACGCCCTGCTGGCAACGGCAGCGGGTTCGCAGGCTCAGTCACGGGCTCGGGACTGTCCAGGAGCTCCTGCACTCGGCCGAGTGACGCCCGCACGCGAATGGCGAGTTGCGCGGCGGCTGGGATGCCTCCGAGTACGTCGGCGAGCGCGAGCGGGGTCAGGACGAGTACGGCGAACACCGCGCCGGTTGTGTTCGCAGTGCTGCCGAGCACCAGCCCGGCCACGCTCGCACCGCCGACGCACAGCATCAGCAACGCACTGCCGAGCCCTGCGCTCCAGGCCGAGCGTCGCTCCGCCTTGGCCAGCTTCGCGTCACTGGCGCTGAAGGAGTTGAGTACGTCGTCGACTGCGTTGAAGGCGACCACGTCTCCTGCGGTGAGCAGGGTCTCGGTTGCTGCGGCCGCCACCTCGCCACGCGTGCCGGCGATCTTCCGCTCAGCCCGGGCCGCTGTCTGGGCAGTCAGCCACGGTACGACGGTGCACGCGACGAGGACTGCCAGTGCTACGGCGGCGCCTGCTGTGGGGAGCAGCAGTGCCACCAGGGCGACGGTTGCGGTTGCTGTCACTGCTGCGACTGCGACCGGCAGCAGGACGCGCAACCACAGGTCGAGTACTGCGTCGACGTCGAGCACCAGCCGCGCCAGGAGGTCGCCCTTGCGGCCTGAGGTCAGGCCACCCGGTGCCAGCTTCTCCAGCCGTCCGGTGATGCGTGCCCGGGTCTCCCCCAGCACTCGGTACGCCGCGTCGTGGCCGACCAACCGCTCGACGTACCGGAACACGCCCCGGCCGACGCCGAACGCCCGCACTGCCACGATCGCCACCATCAGGATCAACACCGGAGGCTGAGCCGCCGCAGTGGTGATCAACCAGGCCGAGGTAGCCAGCAACGCGACCGCCGACCCCGCCGCGAGTACACCAGTCAGGAGCGCCAACCCCAGCCGGCCCCACACCCGCCCCTGCGGCCGAACGAGGGCCCACAGTGCTGCCCCGCCAACAGCTCTCTCAGCGCTCATGCGTTCACCAGCTCTCTCGCGCCTACGGTGACTGTTCGGTCTGCGGCCGCGATCAGTGCGGGCCGGTGGGCGATCATCAGCACCGTCCGACCGCTGGCACGCAGACCGGCGATCACTGTGGCTTCGGCGTCGGCGTCCAACCCAGCCGTCGGCTCGTCCAGCAGCAGCACGGGCGCATCGGTGATCAATGCGCGAGCCAGGGCTACTCGGCGTTGCTGACCGCCCGACAGCAACTGGCCCTGCTCCCCCACTGCCTTGTCCGGCTCGAGTTCGCTCGCGCCAGCTCCGATCAACGCCAGCCGCACCTCGTCGTCCGATGCGTCCGGGCGACCCAGCCGCACGTTGTCCGCGACCGTGCCCAGGCGAAGCCCCGGCCGCTGCGGCACCCACGCGAACTGCCGCCGCCACACCGCAGGGTCGAACTCGTCGGCCGCACTCCCGCGGGCAATCACCACACCGCGCTCCGGCTCGACGAATCCGAGCAGCACTGCCAGCACGGTCGATTTACCGGCACCACTCGGGCCAGCGAGTGCGACCACCTCGCCCGGCCGGAGGTCCAGGTCGAAGCCGTCCAGTGCCGGCTCGTCGCGACCCGGGTACCGCACTGTCACGTCGTACAGGTGCAGGGACGTCACGCGTAGGTCCGGGACGTCGGTGCGATCGCCTCGCTCGGGTAATGGTGTCTCCAGGACGCGGAACACCTCTTCGCTCGCGGCAACGCCGTCAGCGCTGGCGTGGAAGTGCATGCCGACCTGTCGCAGCGGGAGGTACGCCTCGGGCGCGAGGATCAGCACCATCAGCGCCGTCTCGAGTCCGAGCTTGCCCTCGACCAGCCGGAGCCCGACTCCGACCGCGACCAGCGCCACAGAGATGCTGGCCAGCAGTTCCAGCGCCAGCGACGACAGGAACGCCAACCGCAGGCTGCTCATCGACGCGACCCGGTGCTTATCCGTCACTCGTCGTACGGCTGCCTCTTGCGCCTTGGCGCGTCCGAAAAGCTTGAGTGTCGGCAGTCCGGCGACGACGTCTGCGAAGTGGTGCGCCAGGACGGACAGGGCGTGCTGACGACGTCTGCTGTGTGCCTGGGTCGCCCAACCGATCAACGCCATGAAGATCGGGATCAGCGGCAGGGTGACCAGCACAGTCCCCGCCGCGATCAGGTCGCCGGTCGCCATCCAGCCGATCACTCCGGCGGGGACTGTTGCTGCCAGCACCAACTGCGGCAGGTAGCGGGCGAAGTACGGGTCCAGGTCGTCGAGTCCTTTGGTCAGCAGGGTCGTCAGGGCACTGCTGCGTTCGCCACTCAGCCACACGGGCCCCAGCTTCAGCGAGTGCTCCAACACCTGGCGCCGCAAGGTCGACTTCACCGTGGCCGCCGCGCGCTGCGCCACCACCTCCTGCCCCCACACCAGCAGTGCCCGTCCCACGACCACAGCGCCCAGCCCCCAGGCAACACCTGCAACCGCGTCACCATGCAGCACCACGCCTGCGATGCCGCGTGCCAGCAAGGCGGCCTGCACGATGATCAACAGTCCGCTGGCGACGCCGATCAGCACCGACGCGGCCAGAAAGGTCCGGGCCGCTCGCGCCCTCCGCAGCAGCCGCGGATCGAGCGGCTTCACGAGACCGCAACCGGCTCGACCGTGACGCGCTTGCGGAAGACCCAGTAGGTCCACCCTTGGTACAGCAGCACCAGCGGCGTGAAGATCGCGGCAATGATCGTCAAGATCTTCAACGTGTATGGCGTTGACGCGGCATCAACTGTTGTCAATGTTGATCCGGGATCAAGTGTTGACGGCATGACGGCCGGGAACATCGCGGCGAACAGCGACGTCACGGCCAGCCCGATCGCGAGCGCCGTACCGACGAAGGCCCAGCCCTCGCGGCGAACGCGGTTCGCGAGCAAGCCGCCGGCGAAGGCGACCACGGCACCGGCCGCGACGATCAGCGAGGCGGTGTCGCCGCGAATCGCCTGGGCCCACCAGAGGAACGCGACCACCAGGACGGCGGCGGCCACCCCCGCCCAGGAAGCCAGCCGGTTGGCGCGGACCCGCAGGTCGTCGGTCGTGCGGAGGGCCAGGAAGATCGCTCCGTGGGCAACGAAGACCGCGGTGAAGGCGGTGGCGCCAAGGAGAGCGAAGGGACTCAGCAGGTCGCCGAGGTTCCCGACGTACTCGTAGGACGCGTCCAGCGGGACGCCGCGGACCAGGTTCGCGAAGGTCAGTCCCCACAGGAACGCGGGCACGGCCGACCCGATCGTGATCAACGTGTCCATCCGCCCGCGCCACGCCAGGTCGTCGCGCTTCCCGCGGTACTCCAGCGCCACCCCGCGCAGGATCAGCGTCACCAGGATCGCGAACAGCGGCAGGTAGAACCCGCTGAACAAGGTCGCGTACCACTCCGGGAACGCCGCGAACGTCGAGGCGCCGGCCACGATCAGCCACACCTCGTTGCCGTCCCAGACCGGCCCGATCGTGGTGATCACCGCGCGCCGCTCGGGCTCGTTCCGGCCGAGCACGCGCAGCAGCATGCCGACGCCGAAGTCGAATCCCTCGAGCACGAAGTACCCGATCCACAACCCCGCGATGGCGAGGAACCAAACCGTCGTGAGTTCCATGTCCCCAGCCCTCTCAGTACGCGAACGACAACGGCTTGTCTTCGGGTGCGTCATCCGGCGAGTCGTGCCCGGACGCCGCGTCCGTCCCGGCCAGCCCGCCCCGGATGGTCCGGAACAGGAGCTTCACCTCGACCACCGCCAGTACGCCGTACAGCACGGTGAACCCGGCCAGCGAGGTGATCACCTCCGCGCTGGTCGTCCCCGGTGACACACCCGATGCCGTCGGCAACAGTCCGAACACCAGCCACGGCTGCCGCCCGGTCTCGGTGAAGATCCAGCCGAAGCAGTTCGCCACCAGCGGCAGCAGCGGCAACGGGACCGCCAGCCAGACCAGCCGCCGGTTCGGCGCCCGGCCCCGGCGTGTTGCCCACAGCAACCACAGGGCGATCGCCGCGGACGCCATCCCGACCCCGATCATCAGCCGGAAGGTCCAGTAGGTCAGCGGGATGTTCGGCTTGTACGACCCCGGCCCGTACAGCTGCTCGTACGCCTCCTGCAGCGAGTTGATCCCCTGCACCTCACCGTCGAAGTGCCCGGTCGCCAGGAACGACAGCAGATACGGCACCTTGACCGAGAAGATCTCCTTCGACCCGTCCAGCGTGCCCACGGTGAAGACCGAGAACGACGCCGGCTTCTCCGTCTCGTACAGCGCCTCGGCCGCGGCCATCTTCATCGGCTGCACCTCGGTCATCACCTTGCCCTGCTGGTCCCCGCTCAGCGCCACCCCGGCCCCGGCCGCGATCACGATCACGGCGCCGAGTTTGAGCGCCGTACGGAAGACATCGGCGTCCACCGATGGCCGTCGTACCAGGTGCCAGATCGCCACGCCGGCGACGAACGCGCCGCCCACCATGAACGCGGCGAAGATCGTGTGCGGGTAGGTGACCAGCACGACCTTGTTGGTCAGCACCGCCCACAGGTCGGTCAGCTCCGCCCGGCCGCGCTCGGCGTTGTAGCGAAAGCCGACCGGGTTCTGCATCCACGAGTTGGCCGCCAGGATGAAGTACGCCGACAGTTGCGTACCCAGCACCACCATCCAGATGCAGGCCAGGTGAACGCGCTTGGGCAGCCGGTCCCAGCCGAACATCCACAACCCGATGAAGGTCGACTCGAGGAAGAACGCGAGCAGCCCCTCCAGCGCCAGCGGGGCGCCGAACACGTCACCGACGAAGCGCGAGTAGTCGCTCCAGTTCATCCCGAACTGGAACTCCTGGACGATGCCGGTGACCACGCCCATCGCGATGTTGATCAAGAACAGCTTCCCGTAGAACTTGGTCAGCCGCAGGTACTTCTCCTTGCCGGTCCGGTACCACGCCGTCTGCAGCCCGGCGGTGATCGCGACCAGCGAGATCGTCACCGGGACGAAGAAGAAGTGGTACACGGTGGTGACGGCGAACTGCCATCGGGCCAGATCCAGGGTGTCCACGCGCCAGGTCCTCCCCAGCTGTCTACGACGATACGTAGTAGATGCTAACGCGGATCTACTACAACGTGTAGTTATACTGGTCACGTGGCGAGTGAGGAGAAGGCACCGAGGCCCCTGGGCGACCTCGAGCGACTGGTGATGGAGCAGCTCTGGGCCGCACCGGCCGCGCTGACCGTGCGCGAGGTGCACGAGCAGTTGTCGATCACCCGGGAGCTCGCCTACACGACCGTGATGACGGTGCTGGACCGGCTGGCCAAGAAGAAGCTGACCGAGCGGGAGCGCGACGGGAAGGCCTGGCGCTACCGCGCCGCGGCGCCCCGCGAGGAGCTGGCCGCCGACCTCATGCGCGATGCGCTCGAACGCGCGGGCGACCGTCGCGAGGCCCTGGTCCGCTTCGTCGGCCAGGTCAGCGATGAGGAAGCCGCACTCCTGCGCGAGGCTCTCGCGCGGTTGGAGGAGCGGGAGGGGTGATCACCCCGGTCCTCCTCGCCGCACTGGCACTGGTGCTGACCGGACCGGCACCAGCGCTGCTGGCCCGCTCCGCCTGGCCCTACCGGATCCCCCGGGCCGCTGTAGCACTCTGGCAAGCGATAGCCCTGGCCGCGGTCCTGGCGGCACTCGGCGCGGGCATAGCCCTCTCCTACTCCACCGCGGGCCAGCCGGGTGAGCCCAGCTTCGACCCGTCCTCCATCAGGGACCTCCTGGCGGCTGCGATCCTCGCCATGACCGCACTGGTCCTGGTCAAGCTCCTGTGGGCTGCCGGACGAGTGGCAGTCGGTACGCGGGCCCGTCGCAAACGGCACCGCGACCTGGTCGACGTACTGGCCACACCAGACGGTCTGATCCCCGGTCTGCGGGTGCTGTCCGAGGAGACGCCGCTCGCCTACTGTCTGCCCGCACTGCGTGGCGCCCGGGTCGTCGTGTCGGTCGGAGCTCTCGAGAGACTCGACGAGAGCGAGCTGCACGCCGTACTCGCGCATGAGCAGGCTCACCTGCGCGCACGGCACGACCTGGTTCTGGAAGCGTTCACCGCACTGCACCAGGCTTTCCCGCGTTGGGTGCGCAGTGAGGTGGCGTTGGAGCAGGCACGCACGCTGGTAGAGCTGCTGGCGGACGACGACGCCCGCCGCCGCAACGGCCCTCGCCCACTCGCCCGTGCCCTGGTCGCACTCGCAGGTGCACCCGCTCCGGAGGCTGGACTGGCCGCAGCCAAGTCAGCCACCGTACTGCGGGTCCAGCGGCTCGCTGACCCCGAGCCGCGCTACCCGTGGCTCTCAGCCGGGACGTACGCCGTTGCCGTCGGACTGCTCGTCTTGCCGACGATCACCGTCGCAGCACCGATCGTGAAGGCGATCGTCGACGCGGTCAGCTAGCCGGCTGGTAGCGCAGCAGTACGCCGCCCTTCGCCCACGGCCGGGCCTCGATCAGCTCGAGGTCGACCGGTGAGCCGCTACTGGGGAACGCACTCTTCCCCGCACCCAGCAGCACCGGGCAGACCCGCAGCTGTACCTCGTCGACGAGTCCGGCGAGCAGCAGCGAGTGGAACAGCGTGATGCTGCCCCACAGGATGATGTCCTTGCCGGCCTCGGCCTTCAGCTCGCGCACCTGGTCGAGGTCGCGGACGACCAGACCGGGCTCGTACGGTCCCCACGGCGCGCTGTCGAGGGTCCTCGACACGACCACCAGGCGCAGCGCGTTGAGCTTCGGCGCGATCGCTTCGTCGGCCGACGCCTCGGTCGGCCAGAAGGCGACGAACAGCCGGTACGTCTCGGCCCCGAGCAGCATCGTGTCGACGTTCTCGAGCAACTCGAGATTGTCGGCGTCAGCGTGCTCGGCGATCGTGTCGAAGAACTCCAGCCCGCCATCCAGATCGGCGGCGTACCCATCCAGCGTCACGTATTCCTGGAAGATCAACCGTCTCATCCAGGCACGGTACCCCGCAGTCCTATCCCACCCCACCGCCCCGGTCGTTACAGGAAGTTCTTACCTTCCCCCCGAGCGACCGCCAGGAGCACAAGCCCCGACAGAACCAGCAGAACCACCATGGTGATGACAAACGTCAGCACTGCTCTCCCCGTATCCCCACACCAAACCTCACTGAAAGTCTTACGCCCTCAATGTTCCAGAAGTTCCCCATACGCTTTTGCCACTTCGTCCACTTCCCAGCGCAACGTGTTCGGAGTCACCACCAGCTCCACCCACGACCAGCCCGGTACGTCGGCCTGCTGCCACGGCTGGCAGATCGCCTCCCGCGTCGCCTCCATACGCTCCACCGCCGTTCGCTCGATCGCGTCGGCCGCCCGGGGCGCGTAGACGCGGAACGAGTTGGTGTGCGGCGGCTCGGGGAACACCCGGAATCCCTCGCTCTGCAAGGCCATCGAGAGCTCCACCGCCCGCTGGTACAGGTCTCCCATCTGCGGCAGCACGTCCCGCAGCCCTTCGCGTGCCGAGACGGCGTACGGGAACAGCGTGAAGAGGTTCCCGCCCAGCCTGCGCTGCCAACGCCGTACCTCGGCGATCACGTCCTCCGGCCCGGCCAGCGCTGCACCGCTCAGCCCACCCAACACCTTGTAGAACGAGACGTAGACGCTCGAAGCCAGTGCGGCGACCTCAGCGAGGCTGTGCTCCAGGTACGGCGTGCTTTCCCACAACCGAGCTCCGTCGAGATGCAGTGGTACGCCGCGCTCCGCACAGGACTCGGCGAACACCACCAGCTCGTCCCACGTCGGCAGCACGAACCCGGCGTCCCGCAGCGGCAGCTCCAGCGTCACCGCGGCCAGCTTGCCCGGGATGGCGGCCAGCTCATCCGGCCGGGGCTGCCGCGGCTCCGACGTCAGCCGCTCGATCCGTAGCCTGTGCACTTCCTCCAGTGCGTTCAGCTCGTGGACCAGGAGGTGTGAGAGCCCGTGTACGGCGACCCGGCTGGTCCCCGCGCGGTCGGCGTACACCCGGAGGACACTCTGCTGGGCTATGACGCCGGTCGGCATGAACACAGCCGCCGGCTTGCCCAGGAGCTCGGCCACCTCCTGCTCCAGCGCGGTGACGTCACCCCCGTCGCCGTACATGTCGGGCTTGTCCTCAGTGGCGGCCTCAGTGAGCTGCCGCAACCTGTCCGGCACCGGCACCCGGCGGCCGGACAGCCAGCGGTCGCAGTTGTCGGACGCGGCCTTTCGGCGGGCCCGGAGGTCGTCGGAGGTAGTAGCCACTCCCCCATCCTCTCGTGCCCGCCAACCGGCAGAGCAAGTGACTTTCAGATCGTGGTGGTCACCACATGCTGGCCCTGGAGCGTCCTGATCTCCACCGACTTCACCTTGTCGATCGGGACCAGCACACCACCGCCGAACTCACTGCCTTCGCGTGCTGACTTCTCCGACACCTTCCAGGTGCCCGCTACCCAGGTCTTGCCTGCCGTGTCGGTCACGAGCATCTCGCACTCGGCTCCGGCCTTCAGACCGTCGATCTCGACCTGGATCCAGCTCCACCCGGCCCGCGGCTCCACTGTGGTCGCCATCCGCGTACCAGTGGTCGAATCAGTCGCCGCCACGTGCTTGGTCCCGGCCACTGGGGTGTCGCCCTGGTCCGCGCTCTGGCGCCCGATCAGGACACCACCACCGAGCGCACCGGCCACCACTACGACCGCAGCGGCAACCAGCAGCCACCGAGACCGTTTGGCGGGAGGCGCAGCAGCAGGCGCCGCCGCCGTACGCACCTCGCGCAGCGTGCGCTGCAGCAGGAGGTCGCCATCAGGAGGCGGGCCCTCCAGGAAAGCCTCCGGCGGCACTTCGCCGAGGAACTCCTTCATCTCCTCGAGCTCCACCAGCTCGGCACGGCACTCCGCGCACGTGGCCAGGTGCTCGTCGACCTCACGGACCTCGTCGGGCTCCAGCGCGCCAAGGGCGTAGGCGCCTAGCTGCGAGCGATCGTGCTCGGTCATCGGGCCACCTCCGCTTCTTGTCCTGCCATCACCGCGCGCAGGGCTCGGAGGGCGTAATACGATCTCGATTTCACGGTACCTGGCGGGACTCCCAGCTCCTGGGCGGCCTCGCTGACAGACCGGCCGCGGTAGTACAGCTGCACCAGTACGTCGCGGTGCTCAGGTGACACCTTGTCCAGTGCGTCCAGCACCACCATGGTGTTCACCACCGACTCGGAGTGGTCTCCCTCGATCGGCGGCCGGTCCACCACGTCCGCCACCTCGACCGGCCGAACAGCACGCGCCCTGGCCCGGTCGGTGACGATGTTGCGTGCCACCGTGAGCAGCCAACCCCGCACGGACCCCTTGCCTTCGGTCAGGTCGTCCGCATGCTTCCACGCCCGAACCAGCGTCTCCTGTACGACGTCCTCCGCGGCAGCCCGGTCTCCGGTGAGCCTGGTCGCATACGCGAGCAAGCTGCGGCCGTGTTCGGCGTACAGGGATCGGACAAGCGCTTCGGCGGCCTCCGGCCCCGGGTAGTCACCCACCGACCGCACGATACCGGTAACGGTGGGCGCCCACATCGGGAAAGCCTCAGTAGCCGGAATTGCCATTGTCAGACGGCTGCGTGGTGATCTTCTTGCCATCCGCGCCCACGACCCACCAGACTCCGCCGACCGCCTGGCCCTTGGCCTCGCCGGCCTTGGTGTCCTGGGCGAACAGGTAGATCGGCAGTCCGCCGATGGACAGCTGCTTGCTGCCGTCGCTGCGGGTCACCGTGCCGACCAGGGACGCGTCGATACCGTCGAGCTGCGGAGTGCCTGCGCCGGCCGGCACGACCGGCCACTTGGCCAGGCAGTCGCCCTCGCAGTTGGACTTGCCGGAGGTGTCCTTGTCGAAGATGTACACCGTCCGTCCGTTGCCATCGACAACGACCTTGCCGAGGCCGCCGACGTCCGCGGTGGCCAGCTTCGCGCCGCTGCTTGCCGCGGTGCCCCCGCTCGCCGGTGTGTCGCTCTCGTCACCGCACGCCGTCAACCCGGCCAGACCGAGCACGAACACCCCGATGACAATGCCCAGACGCTTCATGATGGTTCCCCTCATAGTTGCCGATCTTCACCTCCCACACGTGCGGAGGCCCGGACCGGTTCAACCCGAGGAGATATCGCCGATCACCGCTCAGACGGGTTCGGGCTCCCGGATGCGCTGGGAGATGACCGACGACACCCCGTCGCCGCGCATGGTCACGCCGTACAGGGCGTCGGCGACCTCCATGGTGCGCTTCTGGTGGGTGATGACGAGCAGCTGGCTGTTCTCGCGCAGCTCCTCGTAGATCTCCAGCAGACGACCGAGGTTGGTGTCGTCCAGCGCCGCCTCGACCTCGTCGAGGATGTAGAACGGCGACGGGCGCGCCTTGAACAGGGCGACCAGGAAGGCGACCGCGACGAGCGACCGCTCACCACCGGACAGCAGCGACAGCCGCTTCACCTTCTTACCCGGCGGGCGCGCCTCGACATCGATGCCGGTGGCAAGCATGTCGTCCGGGTCGGTCAGCACCAGCCGGCCCTCACCGCCCGGGAACAGCCGGCTGAACACGTGCTGGAAGGCGACCTCGACGTCGCGGTAGGCCTCGGTGAAGACCTGCTCGACCCGCTCGTCGACCTCCTTGACGATGTCCATCAGGTCGCGCCGGGACTTCTTCAGGTCGTCGAGCTGCTCGGACAGGAACCGGTGCCGCTCCTCCATCGCGTCGAACTCCTCCAGCGCGAGCGGGTTGATCCGCCCGAGCTGGTTCAGCGCCCGCTCGGCCTGCTTGAGCCGCTTCTCGACCTTCGTCCGGTTGAACGGCTCCCCCTCGAGCTCGAGGGTGTTGTCGTCCCCGTCCTTCGGCAGCGGCGGCACCAGCTGGTCCGGCCCGTACTCGGCGACCAGCGCGTCGACCTCGATACCGAGCTCGCCCAGCGCTTTCTCGTACAGCTGCTCCAGCCGCATCTTCTGCTCGGCCCGCGCCAGCGCGTCCCGGTGCACGGTGTTGGTCAGCTGCTCCAGCTCGGAGCTCAGGTTCCGCGTGGCTGACCGGGCCTGCGCCAGCGCCTGCTCTCGGTCCGCCCGCTGGGCCTGGATCGCGGACCGCTCGGTGGCGGCCTGCTGCAACGAGGACTCCAGCCGGGCCAGCACGTGTCCGGCGGCCAGGTGCACGGCCTGCGCAGCCTCTGCCTGCCGGGCCCGCCGTGCGGCCCGCGCGATCGCCCGGGCACGTGCCTCGCGCTCCTGCCGCGCTGCCCGCTCCAGCGAGTCCGCCCGCCCGGACAGTGCCCGGGCCCGCTCCTCGGTGGTCCGCAGCGCCAGCCGCGCCTCCATCTCGGCGGCACGGCCCGCCTTGGCCGCCTCGGCCAAGCGGTCCCGATCGGTGGTGTCCGGCTCGTCGCCGTCCTCGTCGAACTGCTCGGCGTCGGTGAGGCGCTCCTCCAGCTCGGCCAGTCCGGTCAGGTTCCGGTCGCGCTCTTCCTCGGCCGCCGCGATCGCCTCGGCCATCCGCTGCGCCTCACCGCGGGAGGCCTTCGCCAGCGACCCGAAGTGCGCCAGCTGCTCAGCCACCGCGGCCATCGCCGCGTCCGACTCGTGCAGCCGGGCCAGGGTGATCTCGACGGACTCCTTCTGCCGCGTCCGCTCGTCCTCCAGCGCGGCCAGCTCGAACCGCAGCCGCTCGCTCCGGGCCGTCGCCTCGGTCAGCTTCTCCGCCGCCTCGTCGACCGCGGACTGCACCTCGATCAGGCTCGGCGCCGCGTCCGAACCGCCGTACGCGAAGTGAGCACCCAGTACGTCGCCGGCCCGCGTGGCGCAGGTGACGTCGGGGAGATGGCGCACCAGCGACTGAGCAGCCGGTACATCGTCCACCACGGCGACCTTGCGCAGCAGTCGCCGCAACGCGGGCCGCAGGTTCTGCGGGCAGTCCACGACATCAACGGCGTACGACGCTCCATACGGCAGCTGCGGCCAGGTCGTGTAGTCGTCGGCTGGGGCGTCGCCCAGGAGCAGCCCGGCGCGGCCGAGGTCGTGCTGCTTCAGGTGACCGACTGCCTCGAGGGCTGCGTCGGTGTGGGTGACCGCGACTGCGTCTGCGGCCTCACCGAGAGCAGCCGCGATGGCGGTCTCGTAGCCGGACCGCACGCTCAGTAGCGCTGCAACAGAGCCCATCAGGCCGTTCACTTGCTCGGAGGCGGCCAGGAGGGCCCCGGCGCCGTCCTTGCGGTTCAGACCGAGCTCCAGCGCCTCCTTGCGGGCAGCCAGACCGGTCCGCTCGCGCTCGGCGTCACGCTCCTCGGCACGCAGCTTGGCGAGCCGCTCGTCCATTTCGTCGAGGACTGCCTGCGCTGCCTCGTACTGATCGTCCAGGCCCTTCTCACCGGCGTCGAGGCCGGCCACCTGGGTCTCCAGCGCGGTGAAGTCGTGCTGCGCCTTGGCGGCGCGCGCCTCCGCCTCACGCTGGTTGCTCGCGAGCCGGCCGATCTCGGACTCCGCGGCGGCCGCGCGGCTCTTCAGCGCGTTCACCTGGCCGGTCAGCCGAGCCAGTCCCTCACGGCGGTCCGCGGCGGCCCGGATCAGTGCCGCGATCCGGCGCTCCTCCTCGGCCTCCTGCGACTCCAGCTGCTGGCGCCGCTCGACCGCCTCGGCGAGCAGCTCGGAGTGGGCTTCGACCTCGGCCTCGATCTGCGCCTCGGTCTCGCGGACCCGGGCCGCTTCCAGCTCGAGCTCGTCCGGGTCACGCCCGGCCCGCGGCTCCTCGGCCTCGTCGTTCAGCGACCGGATCCGGTCCGCCGCGATCCGCGCCGTACCTTTGATCTTCTCGCCGAAGCCGGACAGCTGGTACCAGGTGTCCTGGGCCGCCTGCAGGGCCGGCGCGTCCTCGCGGAGCGCGTCCTCCAGCTCCGCCTCGAGTTCGCGGGCCTCGCGCAGCTTGGCCTCGGTCTCGGCCCGGCGCTGGGTCAGCGCGGCCTCGTCCTTGAGCTCGGCCTCGAGCGCGGACTGCGCCTGGACGATGTCGTCGGCCAGCAGCCGGGCCCGGCCGTCGCGGACCTCGGCCTGGATCGTCACCGCCCGGCGCGCCACCTCCGCCTGGCGCCCGAGCGGCTTCAATTGGCGGCGGATCTCGGTGATCAGGTCGCCGAGGCGGTTCAGGTTGCCCTCGGTGGCCTCCAGCTTCCGGATCGCCTTTTCCTTGCGCTTGCGGTGCTTCAGGACACCGGCCGCCTCCTCGACGAACCCGCGGCGGCCTTCCGGCGTGGCGCGCAGGATCGAGTCGAGCTGGCCCTGCCCGACGATGACGTGCATCTCACGGCCGATACCGGAGTCGCTGAGCAGTTCCTGGACGTCGAGCAGCCGGCAGTTCTGGCCGTTGATCTGGTAGTCGGATCCGCCGTTGCGGAACATCGTCCGCGAGATGGTCACCTCGGCGTACTCGATCGGCAGCGCGCCGTCGGTGTTGTCGATGGTCAGCACCACCTCGGCGCGACCCAGCGGGGCGCGGCCGGAGGTGCCGGCGAAGATGACGTCTTCCATCTTGCCGCCACGCAGCGACTTGGCGCCCTGTTCGCCCATCACCCAGGCGAGCGCGTCGACGACGTTGGACTTCCCGGAGCCGTTCGGGCCGACGATGCAGGTGATGCCCGGTTCGAAATTCATCGTCGTGGCCGACGCGAACGACTTGAAGCCTCGGAGCGTCATGCTCTTCAGGTACAAAGCGAAGCTCTCCAACCCGTGAAAGGACAGACGATACCCAAGGAACCGTCGTAACTGCTCGTGACGCTGCCGCTACCCGGGGGAAGTAGTTCCGCTTCGCAGTCTACAAAGACATGCACGCGAACCGTTGGAGGCCGACCGATCAGAATGGCCGGCAAGGTCAGGGAGCTCAACATTCAGCGGACATGAAACCGGCGGAGGCCCGGACGGGGGCCACCGCCGTGGTTGTGCGGACGGTAGAGATGGAACTCTGTTGTCGCGGCTCGGGTCCTCAGACCGAAGCGGGGGCGCGCAGAGCCTCGTCGACTGTCAGCAGCCGGCCCTCGTGGACCTGTGCGACGAGGTGGTCGTTCTCTGCCTGCAGGCGCATCACGTGCGCCTCCAGATCGGCGACACGCCGGTTGAGCAGTCGAACCTGCTCGAGCATGCGCGGGTCAGTGCCTCCAAGGTGCCCTAGAAGAGCCTTGGCCATTGTGCTGTCCTCCGGAAGGGTTCTGGCCTGTGAGCGCCCCTGTCCCCGGAGCGCCTATAAATGTGTGCCGTCTTTCAGGGTGACACCGGCGGGCCCGGTGGTCAACCTGGGTCCACACTCTTTAACGATACCTCTCTCACCAACGGACGTGACGAGGGACCGGCTGACATTTCGGGCACCGGTACGACGAACGGTTCATGAACGGCTCGCGACGGATCGGCCGGCCGTCGCGCGGACACGGCGATCCCTCTTGTCCGTAGACGTTCAGGCCACGTTCGAAGTAGCCGGATTCCCCGTTCACGTTGACGTACAGGGCGTCGAAGCTGGTGCCGCCGACGTCCAGCGCCTCGGCCATCACCTCGTGGGCGTGTCGCAGGATCTCCCTTATCTGCAAGGGTTTCAGCGTCTCGGTCGCCCGGGCGTAGTGCAGCTTGGCCCGCCACAACGCTTCGTCTGCGTAGATATTGCCCACGCCGCTGATCAGCGACTGGTCCAGCAACGCCCGCTTGAGACCGGTCTTGCGCCGCCGCACGCCAGCCACGAAAGCGTCCGGATCGAACAAAGGATCGAACGGGTCGCGGGCGATATGGGCGATCTCCGGCGGCAACTCCGCGCCACCGTCGGAATACGACAGACCACCGAACATCCGCTGGTCCACAAACCGGACCTCTCCGCCGTCGTCGGCGAACCGGAACCGGACCCGCAGGTGCGGCTCGTCCGGCGCGCCGACCGGCTGGACCCGGAACTGCCCGCTCATCCCGAGGTGGGTCAGCACAGCGTCGCCGGACTCCAGCGGCAGCCACAGGTACTTCCCGCGCCGGGCCGGTTCGGCGAACACCTGGCCCTTGAGCCGGGCAGCGAAATCGTCCGGCCCGGCGGCATGACGCCGTACCGGGCGGGGATGCAGGACCTCGACGGCGTCGATGGTCCGGCCGGTGGTGAACTCCGCCAGGCCCCGGCGGACGACCTCTACTTCCGGAAGCTCTGGCACCTCAGGACTGCGAGGGGTCCGTGCTGTCCGGGTGCGCGGCGCGCAACGCCTTCCAGGCGGTTTCGGCGGCCTGCTGCTCGGCTTCCTTCTTGCTCCGGCCGATGCCGTGACCGTAGGTGTCCGTGCCGATCCGGACCCGCGCCTCGAACGTCTTGGCGTGGTCCGGGCCGGACTCGGCGATCACGTACTCGGGGACCCCGACGCCGAGCTGGGCGACCAGCTCCTGCAGCGAGGTCTTCCAGTCCAGGCCGGCACCGAGCCGGGCCGAGGACTCCATCAGGTCGTCGAACAGGGTGTGCACCACCTGGCCGGCGGTCTCGAAGCCGCGGTCCAGGTAGACGGCACCGATCAGCGCCTCGACGCAGTCGGCCAGGATGGACGACTTGTCCCGCCCGCCGGTCGCTTCCTCGCCCCGGCCGAGCCGCAGGTACTTGCCCAGCTTGAGCTCGCGGGCGACGCCGGCCAGCGCGCGCATGTTGACCACAGCGGCGCGCAGCTTCGCCAGCCGGCCCTCGGACAGGTCCGGATGGTTGCGGAACAGCGACTCCGTGACGATGACGCCGAGCACGGAGTCCCCGAGGAACTCCAGCCGCTCGTTCGTCGGCAGCCCACCGTTCTCGTACGCGTACGAACGGTGGGTGAAGGCGTGCTCCAGCAAATTGTCAGCCAGCGATACGCCGAGCCGCTGGTTCAGCTCGGCGTAGAGCCCCGTTTCGTTGGCAGAGTTCACTGGGTTGGTGCCGTTTAGCTCTCGACGACCTGGCGACGCTCGCCCTTGGCGCCGTACTGGCCGCAGGTGGGGCAAACGGTGTGCTGCAGGTGCTTCGCGCGGCAGGCGGGGTTCACGCAGGTGACCAGCGACGGGGCAGTGGTCTTCCACTGGGCCCGGCGGCTGCGGGTGTTGCTGCGCGACATCTTCCGCTTCGGAACGGCCACGGTTATGACTCCTCGGTTCGGCCGGGGGCCTGGTGGGACCCGGCCGGCTGGCTGACGTGTTTTCGGTATCTAGTTGTCGTGCGGTCGTTCGTCCTGCTGGAGCAGGCCGCTGAGCGCGGCCCAGCGCGGGTCGCTCGCCTCTCCGTGGTTGTGGCCGGGGTCGTCCGCCAGGCGTACCCCACACTCGGGGCACAGACCCGGACAGTCGTCCGTACACAAGGGCTGGAAGGGCAGCGCGAGCACCACCTGGTCCCTCAGCACCGGCTCGAGGTCGATCAGATCGCCCTCCATCCGGCTGGCCTCGTCCGGTTCGGCTTCGCTCTCCGGGTAGACGTACAGCTCCTGGACGTCAGCGAGGAACTCGTCCTCGATATCGACCAGGCACCGCGCGCACTCCCCGACCAGACGACCACTGGCCGTCCCGGTGACGAGCACCCCTTCGACAACCGATTCCAGCCGTAGATCGAACTGGATCTGATCGCCCTCGGGGACGCCGATCACGTCGATTCCGAGATCCGCCGGAGCCGGTGCCGTGAAGGAGACTTCGCGCTGGGACCCGGCGCGGCGTGTCAGCTCGTGGGTATCGATCACGAGGGGGGACCGCGGGTCCAAGACGCTCAGGACATCCCTTTCAGGCGTGGGCAGGCAAGATCTCGGTCTCGTCGAGACCGGTGCTCAACATTACCAACACCGCGGCCAGTCGCCCAATTCGGGGCGATTCTAGAGTTTCTCCAGTAACCGCGCGTAAACACTCGGCGGCACGAAGGAGGCGACCTCGCCACCCAGTTTGGCGATCTCCTTGACCCAGCTGGAGGAGATGAAAGCGTTCTCCGACCGGGTCGGCAGGAACACCGTGTCGACCCCGGTCATCGCGTGGTTGAGCTGGGCCATCTGCAGCTCGTAGTCGTAGTCGGCGGCCGAGCGCAGCCCCTTGACGATCACGCCGGCGCCCTCGGCCCGGCAGTAGTCGACCAGCAGGCCCTCGAAGGTGCCGATCCGGACGTTCGGGTACGGCGCGGCGATCTCGGTCAGCATCGCGATCCGCTCGTCCGCCTCGAACAGCCGGTTCTTGGACTGGTTCACCCCGGCCGCGACGATCACCTCGTCGAAGGCGGCCGACGACCGGGCGATGATGTCGAGATGCCCGTTCGTGGGCGGGTCGAAGGTGCCTGGAAAGACCGCCTTACTCATGGCGGTGACCGTACCAAAGCCGGGCCTCGCCGTACTTGCGATCCCGCAGCGCGGCGAATCCGGCCGGCCACTCCCACGGCTCCCGTTTGCCGCGCTCGACCACGACCACGGCTTCGTCGGCCAGCCAACCGTTCGCGGCGAGCTCGGTCAGCACGTCCTGCAGCTCACTGGTCTCCAGCTTGTACGGCGGGTCGGCGTACACCAGATCGAACAGCGCGGGACTGTCTCCCGCCGCGACCTTCTCGACCGGACGCGTGAGCACGGTCACACCCGGCATCCCGACCGCCCGGATGTTGGCGGAGATCACCTCGGCCGCCCGCCGGTCCGACTCGACCAGCACGACCCGCGCGGCTCCACGGGACAGCGCCTCGAGCCCGATCGCCCCGGAACCGGCGTACAGATCGAGCACCGCCAGCCCGTCGAAGCTGCCGAACTCCGACTCCAGCGACGAGAACAGCGCCTCCCGCACCCGATCCGCGGTCGGCCGCGTCCCAGTCCCCGGCGGTACGACGATCCGCCGCCCACCGGCCGCTCCCCCGATGATCCGGGTCATGTCTTCTCCAGATACTCGGTCGTCTCGGACTCCAGTGCGCTCCGGACGAACGACCGCAGGGTCGGGTAGTCGGCCAGCTCCGCGTCCACCGAGACGATCGAGTTGGCCACGTGTCGCGCGGTGAAGATGATCTCCTCGTCCCGCAGCACGCTGAGCAGCTTCAGACTGCTGCGCTTGCCCGACTGAGCCACACCGAGCACGTCACCCTCGCGCCGGGTCTCCAGGTCGATCCGGGACAGCTCGAACCCGTCCGTGGTCGACGCGACCGCGTCCAGGCGCCCGTACGACTTCGACCCGGGCCACAGATCCGTCACCAGCAGGCACAGCCCCGGCACGCGACCCCGGCCGACCCGACCACGCAGCTGATGCAGCTGGGAGATGCCGAACCGGTCGGCGTCCATGATCACCATCGTCGAGGCGTTCGGTACGTCGACGCCGACCTCGATGACCGTGGTCGCGATCAGGACGTCGACCTCACCCGCCGCGAACCGGGTCATCACCGCGTCCTTCTCCTCGGCGGGCAGCCGGCCGTGCAGGATCTCCACCCGCAGGTCGTGCAGGATCTCGGCCAGCGCCTCAGCGACCTGCACCACCGAGATGGGTGGCCGAGCCTTGGACGTCTTCTCCTCACCCGCGACGAACTCGCCTTCCTCGTCGGCCGCGTTCTTCACGTCGTCGCCGATCCGCGGACAGACGACGTACGCCTGATGGCCCTTGCCGACCTCCTCGCGGACCCGCGCCCAGGCCCGCTGCAGCCAGTCCGGCTTCTCCTTCGCCGGGACCACGGACGACTGGATCGGCGAGCGCCCGGCCGGGAGCTCGGTCAGGGTCGACACCGCGAGGTCGCCGAACACGGTCATCGCCACGGTCCGCGGGATCGGGGTCGCGGTCATCACCAGCACGTGGGGCGTGTTGTCGCCGGACTTCTGGCTCAGCGCCGCCCGCTGCTCCACGCCGAACCGGTGCTGCTCGTCCACGACCACGAGCCCGAGGTCCGCGAACTGCACCTTGTCCTCGAGCAAGGCGTGCGTGCCGACCACGATCCCCGCCGCTCCGCTGGCCGCGTCCAGCATCGCCGTACGACGGGCTGCCGCGCCGAGCGACCCGGTCAGCAGGCCGACCCGCGTCGCCCGCTCCGCGCCGCCGAGCATCCCCTCCTCGGCCAGATCGCCGAGCATCTTCGTCAACGTCTTGTGGTGCTGGGTCGCGAGCACCTCGGTCGGCGCGAGCAGGACGGCCTGACCGCCGGCGTCGACCACCGACAGCATCGCCCGCAGCGCGACCACGGTCTTGCCGGAGCCGACCTCGCCCTGAAGCAGCCGGTGCATCGGGTGTGGACGGGCGAGGTCGGCGAAGATCTCCTCGCAGACCTCGGCCTGGCCCTCGGTGAGCTTGAACGGCAGCCGCTGATCGAACTCGTCCAGCATGCCGCCCTCGGTGCGCGGCCGCGGCACCGCGTTCAGCGCGTCGGTGACGGCCCGGCGCTGGGCCAGGATCGTCTGCATCACCAGTGCTTCCTCGAACCGGAACCGCTGCTGTGCGTCGCGGATGTCCTTCTCGGTGTCCGGCAGATGCACCTTCTGCAGCGCTTCGCGCAGCCCGAGCAGCTTCTCCTTACGCCGGATCAGCTCCGGGATCGGGTCGTCCAGGCTCTCGTCCAGGCTGTCCAGGACGATCTTGATACTCCGCTCGATCGTTGCGGTGGGCAACTTCGCGGTGGCCGGGTAGAGCGGCCGGAACGGCCTGGCCCGGCGCTCGATCTCGGCCTCGGACAGGTCCTCGTCGTCGAGGATCTCGGTGCCCGGGCTCTTCAGCTGCATGATGTCGCGGAACATCGTCACCTCGCCCCAGAACAGGGCGGCGGTGCCGGGCTGCAGCTTGGCCGCCAGCCAGGGCTGGTTGAAGAAGGCCAGCTCCAGGTCGCGCCGGCCGTCGGTGACGACCACCTTGGTCAGCGTCTTGCGCCGGGCCCACTTCTGCACGTCGGCGATCGGGATCTCGGCCTTGGTGTCCAGCGAACGCACGGTGACCTTCTTGACCCGGCCGTTCACGGTCGCCTGGTCGCCGACCTCGAGCTCGTCGAACGGGGTCAGCTCGCCCTTCTTCAGGTACCGGCGGGGGTAGTGCCGCAGCAGTTCCCCGACGGTCTCCAGGCCGAGAACGTCCGCGAAGGTCTTGGCCGTCCTGGCACCGAGGAAGTCGCGGAGCTTCCGGTCCATGTCCGCCTTCATGTCAACACCGCTATTCCACCCCGATCAGCAGCGGGTACCTGTCCTGTCCTCCGTCGTACACCACGACATCGACATCTTTGCGATTCCGGCGGACGTGCCGCTCCAGCGCGACCACCAGACCGGGCTCCGCGCCCTGGCCGGTGACGATCGTGAGCAGCTCTCCACCGCCGCCGAGCAGCCGGTCGACCACGCCGATCGCCGCCTCCTCCAGGTCCTCGGTGATCAGCGCGAAGTCGCCGTCGACCACGCCCAGTGCGTCGCCGATCCGGCACATCCCGGCCATCGTCCAGGCGTCCTTCACCGCGATCGTGACCGCGCCGTGCCGGGTCTGCCCGGCGGCCGCCGACTGGTGGACGACGTCGTCGTCGAAGCTGCGGTCGGGATCGTGTACGGCGATCGCGGCGAGCCCCTGGACCTGCGCCCGGGTCGGGATGACGGCGACCCGGATCCCGTCCTGCCGGGCCGCGGTCGCGGCAGCCTCGGCGACCGCGATGGAGTCCTTGTCGTTCGGCAGCAGCACGATCTCGGGCGCCTTCGACCGCTCGATCGCCTTCAGCAGCTCTCCGGTGGAGCACCTCCGGCCGGGGCCGCCGCGGATCACTTGGGCACCCGCCTCGGTGAACAGGTCCGCCAGACCGTCGCCGGCGACCACCGCGATCACCGCGCGGCCCGGGATGGGCTCGTGGTGGGCCTGGTCGGCGAAGTGGGTGACCCGGATCCGGTGCGGCCGGCCGATGTCGATGCCCTGCTCGATCGCGGCGCCGACGTCGTCGGTGTGGACGTGCACGTTCCACAGTCCGTCACCGCCGACGACCACCACCGAGTCGCCGAGTCCGGCCAGGTTCTGCCGGAAGTCGCCGATCTTGTCGTCCGGCGCATCCAGCAGGTACATGACCTCGTACGCCGGGCCGTCCTGGCTCACGGCGTTTTCGCCCTGGGGCTCGACCCGGGCCGGTACGTCGACTGTCACGTGCCGTCCGGTCAGCACCGATTCCATCGCGCCGAGGATGACGACCAGGCCCGCTCCCCCGGCATCCACGACGCCCGCGCGTCGCAGTACGTCCAACTGCTCTGTCGTCTTCGTGAGCGCCTGTCGGGCGGACGCGACGGCGGCCAGGCACACGTCGGCCAGGCTCTTCCCGTCGTTGGCGGCCGTCATCGCCCCGGTCGCGGCGGCCCGGGCGACGGTGAGCATGGTGCCCTCGACCGGCTGCGCGACCGCGCCGTACGCGGCATCAGCGGCGTACCTGAGCGCATCCGCGAACGCGACCGGCTCGCTCATCCTGGGATCGGCCAGTACGGCGTGATCGTCGGCGTCCTGGTCACGCGGGAGGTTCTCGGCGAGGCGGAGGCCACAGGCGCGGACGAGCTGAGACGTGATGACGCCGGAGTTGCCTCGAGCGCCGAGCAGGGCGCCGCGGCCGAACGCCTGGACTGCCTCGGCGAACGTCAGCTCACCCTCAGGCAGCGCGTCGCAGGCGGCCTCCCAGGTCAGGTAGAGGTTCGTCCCGGTATCGCCGTCCGGCACCGGGTACACGTTCAGCTCGTCGATCTCGGTCCGCGCCCGGCCCAAGTCGGCCAGCGCGGTCCGAGCCCAGGCCCGCAACACTTCGACGGTCAGTTCCTCCACGCCCGGAAGGCTAACCTCTTCCCCCACCCTCCGCCCGCGGCACACCCCCGCTCGCCCCGGCCACTGAAGCCACCGTGCACGTCTCACCCGCCACCGAAGCCACCGTGCGCCCCAACCCCGCCACTGAAACCACCCTGCCGGCAGAGATCCCGGCGAGTGAAGCCACCGTGTCGACAGAGGTCCCCGGCGAGTGAAGCCACCGTGTCGACAGAGGTCCCCGGCGAGTGAAGCCACCGTGTCGAGTGAAAGCAATGTGCTTTCGGAGAGCGGTTTCCAGCGACACGCTTCCCCCACTCGATGATCTGGTCGGGAGCGGCCCGAACCGGCGGAGGGGTTGGGGTGGATAAGGTCGGGGCTGCGGCGAGAGGTGGGAGACGTAGTGGGCAGGGCTGTGCTGTTCTCGGTCGCGGCCGACAGCTATGAGTGGGCTGTGCGGGAGATCCGGGCAGAGTTCGGGCGGGAGGTCCGGATCGAGCGCGTCAGCGGGGACCTCGGGCGCGTCGTAGGCCCATCGGTCGAGGAGCTTGCCGCGGCGTGCGATGCGGGGCGGATCATCTTCGTGCGGCACCTGACCACGGAGATCGCGAGCTTCCAGGAACTGCCGCCCGACTACGAACTCGCCGATCTGGTGCTGGGCGAACTGCCGGACTATCCGAAGGCGCTCGCCGTCCAGGCCTGGACCGACAGCGCCGGCACTGGAGGGTCGTACTACCACCGGCTGGAGGAGGCACTCGCCGACCGCGGCGTCGCTGTGACGCGCTCCGGCCAGGAGGTCGTCGTCTCCTGCTTCGTCGGCCGCCGAGGCGTGCTGCTGGGACTCAACCGGCTCCAGCACAGCCTGTCGGACTGGCCGGGTGGGCGGATGCGGTTGGCCCGGTCGGAGGAGCGGGTGTCGCGGTCGGAGTTCAAGCTGGAGGAGGCGATCGCGACCTTCGGGCTGGAGTTGCCGGCGGGCGGGAAGGCGCTGGATCTCGGCGCCTCGCCGGGTGGCTGGACGCGGATTCTGCGGCTGCACGGGCAGGAGGTCTGGTCGGTGGATCCGGGCGCGCTGGACCCGCGGCTGCGCGGCGACCGGCGGATTCACCATGCGGCGACGACGGCCGGGCGGTTCTTCGCCGAGAACCGGGTGCGGTTCGACGTGGTGGTGAACGACATGCGGATGGATCAGGTGATGAGCGCCCGGATGATGCTCGACGCCGGCGCGCATCTGCGTCGCGGCGGGCTGGCGGTCGTCACGCTGAAGGGTGGCGGGAAGAACCCGCTGGACGGGGCGCGGCGCGGGATGGACGTGCTGCGGCAGGGGTACGACGTACTGCACGCCCGGCAGCTCCATCACAACCGCAACGAGATCACGGTGATCGCCAGACACGAATAGGCGCCCGGGCTGAACCCGGGCGCCTATTTCAAGGCCCTACAACGGAGAAAGCTGGGGGTCAGCCGACGACGCGCTGGACCTTGCCGGCCTTGATGCAGGACGTGCAGACCTTCATGCGGGTCGGGGTGCCCTTGATGAGCGCCCGGACCGGCTGGATGTTGGGGTTGAACCGCCGGGGCGTACGAGCCTTGACCCGGCGGATCATCGCACCCTTACCCAGGCGGGCAACGCTGTTGCCGAACGTCGGCTGCTTGCCGCAGACATCGCACTTCTTAGACATGATTCTCCGTGTTCAGGGTCGTGACACCGACAGACCATGTTACATGTGTGTCGGCGCCCCACCAATTCGGCATACAGGCTTGATCACTCAGTGAGCCAGGCCACTTCCTCGTCGGTCAGGTCCACCGACAACCCGGGCAGTGAGGTCCGGGTCTCGCTGATGTACCGGGGCCCGATCAGCGGGAACACCGGGTACGGCTGGTGCAGCAGCCAGGCCAGTGCGATCGCGGTCGGCTCGACTCCCTTCGCGGCGGCGAGTTCGCGGGCCCGGTCCAGCCGGCGGAAGTTCTCGTCGGAGTAGAAGCAGCGGACCAGTTCCTCGTCCGAGCGATCCTCCGGCGTGGCCCGTCCGGTGAAGAACCCGCGTGCCTGGCTGGACCACGGGAACAGTGCGACCTGGCGTTCCCTCAGCCACGCCTGCGACTCGTCGTCGGCGACGTGCCGGCAACCCTTCCACGGTACGTCGTACGCCCGGGCGAGGCTGAGGTGGTTGCTCAGCAGCGTGAACGGCTGCTTGCCGGTCGCCTCGGCGTACGCGTTGGCCTCGTCGAAGCGGGCGGTGGACCAGTTGGAGCCGCCGTACGCCTTGATCCGACCGGCCTTGTAGTGCTGGTCCAGTACGTCGACGAACTCGCTGACCGGGATCTCTTCGTTGTCCCGGTGCATCAGGTAGAGGTCGACGTGGTCGGTCTGCAGCCGCTCGAGGCTCTCGGTGAGCTGCCGGGTGATGGATTCGGGGTCGCAGTGCGGGGTGTGCGCACCCTTGCCGATGACAACGACCTCGTCGCGGTTGCCGCGGGAGGTCATCCACTGTCCGAGCAGCTTCTCGCCGCGTCCGCCGCCGTAGATGTAGGCGGTGTCGAACGTCGTACCGCCGCGCTCGACGAAGTCGTCGAACATGACGGCGGCCTTGGTCAGGGTCTCCTGGTTGTCCACGCCCATCACGAGCCTGGACACGTCCTTGTCCAGCCCCGGGACGCGCGCGTACTTCATCGGTGCGTCGGTACGGCGTCGCAGCGGCCGGCCGGTCGCGGTCGGGATGACGGCGTCGTCCCGCTCGCTGGCGTACTGCTGCCCGATCGCCTTGCGCCAGGCGTCCAGCACGGTCAGGTTGCCGAGGGTGTCGGCCCAGCTCATCTCGGGTGCCTGCCGCTGCTCGATCGCGGCCGCGACCGCGTCGGCCTCGGCGGCGTAGATGAGGGCCGGTTCCGCGGAGATGTCCCGCGGCTCCTCCCCCACTTTGTGCAGAGTGACGTGGGTCGGCTTGCCGTCGCCGCCGAACCACGGGTCCTCGACGACGAGGTAGCCCTCGCTGCCGTAGATGCGGACCTGGTTGTCGTCGCTGAGCCGTACGCCGGTGCTGACCTGGGCGGTCACGCCGCCGTCGAAGAACAGCGTCGCGACGGACCATTCGTCGGCTCCGGTCTCGCCGACGTGGCCGACCGCGGTCACCGCAGCCGGGTCGGCGAACGGCTGCCCGGTCGCGGCTCCGGCGATCAGCCGCGCGATCGACACGGGGTAGCCGCCGACGTCGAGGATGCCGCCGCCGGCCAGGTCGTCGGCGAAGATCCGGCTCTCCGGCCGGTACGACGAGGCGAACGCGAAGGTGGCCTGGATCTGGTGGACAGTGCCGAGCTCGCCGTCGCGGACGAGCTGGGCGATCAGCTTGGTCTGCGGCAGGCAGCGATACATGTACGCCTCCATCAGGAAGACGTCATTGGCGACCGCGGCCTCGATCATCGCCTCGGCCCAGGCCTTGTTGATCGCGAGTGGCTTCTCGCAGAGGACGTGCTTGCCGGCTTCGGCGGTCTTGATCGCCCATTCGACGTGCATCGGGTGCGGGGTCGCGATGTACACCGCGTCCACGTCCGGGTCGGCGAGCAAGTCGTCGTACGAACCGTGCCGGTTGGCGATGTCCCACTTGTCGGCGAAGCTGTTGGCGGATTCGATCGACCGGCTGCCGACGGCGACGACCTCACCGGTCGCCGACGTCGGCACCTGGCTGGCGAACCGGGACGCGATGTTCCCGGTGCCGATGATTCCCCAGCGGATGGTGGTTTGAGGGGCAGTCAAGAGGGTGGTGTCCCGTCTCAGTCGTTTGTTAGTTGTCAGGTCAGAATTTCATGGCTCCGGCCGCCAGGTCGGCGATGAAGTGTCGCCCGCCGATCAGGAAGACCCCGATCAAGGGGATCACGCTCATCAGGGCTCCCGCCATCACCATGGAGTAATCGGTGCCGTAGATCCCGTTGAGCTGGTCGAGGGCGACCTGAAGGGTGAGCCGGTTGGGGTCTGTCATCACGATCAACGGCCAGAGGTAGTCGTTCCAGACGTTGATGAAGGTGAAGATGCCGAGGAACGCCAGGCCGGGCCGCAGGACCGGCAGGCCGACGGTGAGGTACTGCCGGAAGAAGCCGGCCCCGTCGACCTTGGCGGCGGCGACGAGTTCGTCGGGGATGGCGCCGCGGGCATACTGGCGCATCCAGAAGATGCCGAACGCGTTCGCCGCGCCCGGGATGACGAGTGCCTTCAGCGACCCGATCCAGCCGAACTCGGCCAGGGTGACGAACTGCGGCACCAGGGAGAGCTGGGTCGGGATCATGAAGGTCGCCAGGAGTACAGCGAAGAGCGCGTTCCGGCCGGGGAACTCGTACTTGGCGAACGCGAACGCGGCCAGCGAGTCGAAGAACAGCACCAGGACGGTCACGCTGAGCGAGGCGATCAGGGTGAGCAGCATCGATCCGAAGAAGTCGATGTTGTCGAGCACCTTGCCCATGTTCTCGAACAGGTGCGAGCCGATCACCAGTTTCGGCGGGTAGGCGAAGATGTCCGGGGTGGTGTTGGAGGCCATCACCACCATCCAGTAGAAGGGGAAGAGCGAGACGAGGACGCCGAGCATCAAGACGGCGTGACCGACGAGGTTTCTGATCCGCTCAATGGACATCGGCAGCCTCCTTCTGGGCGGCGATCTTGCGTTGGGCCCGGCGGGCGGCCCGTTTGGTGATGCGTTCGTCGTCGTTGCCGCCGATCAGCCGCCAGTTGATGATGCTGAACAGCACGATCAGGATGAACAGGGCCCAGCCGATCGCGGCGCCGTACCCGAACTGGTTCTTGATGAACGCGCTCTGGTACAGGTACGACACGATCGTCAGGCCGGCGTCGCCGGGACCGCCGATGTTGTTGGTGTCGCCGAACAGCACCCGGGACTCGGTGAAGATCTGCAGTCCGCCGATGGTCGAGGTGACCGCGGTGAACAGGATGACCGGTCGCAGCATCGGCACGGTGATCCGCCAGAACGTCTGCCGCGGACTGGCGCCGTCCACTTTGGCGGCCTCGTAGACGTCGGCCGAGATGGCCTGCAGGCCGGCCAGGAAGATGATCGCGTTGTAGCCGACCCAGCGCCAGGTGACGATGGTGGCGATCGCGATCTTGATCCCCCACGGCTGGGTGAGCCACTCGACCTTGCCGAGGCCGATCGACTGCAGGAACGCGTTCAGCAGGCCGAAGTTGTTGCTGAAGATCGAGCCGAACACCAGGGTGATCGCGACCACCGAGGTGACGTTGGGGATGAAGTAGGCGATCCGGTAGAAGCTGCGGAACCGGGTCGCGTTGTGCAGCGCGTTGGCGATCACCAGCGCCAGCAGCAGCATCGGCACGGTCGACAGCACCCAGATGATCAGCGTGTTGCCGATCGTCTGCCAGAACTTGGGGTCGCTGAGCAGGTAGTCGTACTGCTCGAGCCCGACCCATTTCATCGGCCCGATCCCGTCCCAGGAGTGGAACGAGATCCAGATCGAGAACAGCACCGGGAACGCGCCGAAGATCGCGAACAGGATGAAGAACGGCGAGATCGCGACGTACTGCGGGAACGCCTGGCGGATGCGGCCCGGTGGTTTGCTCTGCGGCTCGGTCGTCGTACCGGCCGTCGTGGTGGGGAGTGGCTTGCTGGTCACGGCCATCTCAGATCGCCCCCGCTCGGGTGAGTTCGCGTTCGATCTGGGTCTGTGCGTCGTTCCAGGCCTGGTCGGGGTTCTTGCCGGCGGTCTCGATGTTGACCAGTTCGGCGCCGATCGGCGTACCGATGATGCTGTCGTACGGCGAGAAGTAGGCGCCCGGGTACTTCTTGGCCGAGGCCGCGAAGACGTCGACGATCCGCTGACCGCCGAAGAACGGGTCCGGCGCCGCGAGTCGCGGGTCGGTGTAGCTGGCCGGGGTGGACGGGAACAGGACCGGATCGAGAAACGCCTGAGCCTGGTTCTTCGCCGTCTCCAGCCAGCTGATGAAGGCGAACGCGGCCTCGGGGTTCTTGCAGTACTTCGTGATGCCCAGGAACGACCCGCCACGGTTGCCGGGTCCACCAGGAGCCGCCGTCACCCGCCAGAGTCCCTTCGTCTTGGGAGCCGCGTTCTTCGGGCCGAGCTGGGCCCACCAGACGGCCGCGTTGAAGGCCACCAGCTTGCCGTTGGTGACGACGGCGTCCTCGTCGGTGGACCCGTTCTGCGCGTTCGCGGACAGGCCCTCCTTGACCACGCGCACCGCGAGGTCGAACGCGGTGCGGATGTGGTCCTGGTCGCCGATGTACTGCCCTTCCGGCGTCATCCACCGCTTCGACTGCTGGGCCAGCGCGTAGTCGAAGATGCCCTGGATGTTGTTGGTGATGGCCGAGCCGGGCACCGCCGCCTTGAGCTTCTTGCCGAGCTCGATGTAGGCGTCCCAGGTCGGCGCCAGCTCGGCGACCGCGGCGGGATCGGTGTCGATACCGGCCTTGGTGAAGATGTCCGTCCGGTAGAACAGCGCGGTCGGGCCGGTGTCCATCGGGTACGCCATCATCTTGTCCTCGGGCGTGATCCCGAGCTTCCACTTCCAGGGCAGGAAGTCTTTCTCGAAGTCGTTCGCGCCGAGGGTCTTGAGGTCGATGAACTGGTCGGCGTTCGGGAAGTAGGTCGCGACGTCGTCGTTGATGGCGACGATGTCGGGAACCAGCGACTTACCGGCCAGCGCGGTCAGCACCTTGGTCTTGTAGTTCGAGCCGATCCGGGTCATCGCGAGTTTCATGCTGTCGAACCCGGGGATCGCCTTCTCCGCCTGGCCGATCAGGTCGTCGTTCACCGAACCGGTCCAGGTCCACATACTGAGCTCGTTCGATCCACCGAGCGAACTTCGCGATCCGCAGCCGGTGAGGCCGGCCGCGGCCGCGGCACCACCCGCGCCGAGCGCCAGGAACTTCCTTCTGCTCACTGTCATATGCCTCACCTGGAACTTTCTTTGTTCATTTCCGCCGGAAGTTGTCCAGAATTGTTCAGGCACCGACAAGGTAAGCGCATACCGACTGAACCGGTCAAGGGCCCATCCGAGCGGCTGACAGGATGGCGGCATGATCTCCGCCGTACTCTTCGACGCCGACGGCGTCATCCAGCGCCCGACCATCGACTGGTGGTCCCGGCTGACCTCGTTCGCCCCCGCCGGCCAGGGCGAGGCGTTCATCGCCGACCTGATGGCGGCCGAGAAGCCGGCCCTAGTCGGCAAGGGCGACTTCCGGGACGCGGTCGCGGAGGTGCTGCGTCGCTGGCAGTTGGACCTGCAGCTGGAAGATGCGTTGGAGCCGTGGAACTGGTTCGCCGCCGAGCCAGCGGTGGTGGAACTCATTCAGGCGCTGCGGGCGGACGGCATCGGGTGCCACCTCGCCACCAACCAGCAGGCCTACCGGCGCGCGATCATGCAAGATGAGCGCGGGTACGGCGAGTGGTTCGACCAGACCTTCTACTCCTGCGATCTCGGGCTGGCCAAGCCTGATCCGGCGTACTTCCGGGCCATCCTCGGCTCGATCGACGTACCCGCGTCCTCGGTGCTCTTCATCGACGACAACGAAAGCAACGTGGCGGGTGCTTTGAGCGTCGGCCTGCAGGCGGCGGTCTACGACCTGTCGTCCGGTGTGGACGCGCTGATTGGCCTGCTTCGCCGGTACGAACTCTTGTGATGCGGGAGTTGATGTGGCATCGTCGCCGGGCAGATGACAACGTAGGACAGTCACCAGCCGCTCCTGGAGGCACCGCATGTCCGATCGACGACGTCTTACCCGTCTTCCCCGCCTTACGCGCCGCCAGGCTCTCGGCCTGACCGCTGGACTGGGCCTGGGTTCCCTCGCTCCGTCCTTCACGCTCCCCGCTGCTGCGGCTGTTTCGTCGTACCCGAAAGGGCAGCGGCCGCGGGTGCTGAACGTTCTGGCCGAGGACGCGCTGAGCCCGGCGGAGCGCACGCTCGCCACCACGCTGCAAGGCCTCCTGGCCCGCCGCGGCAGCGAAACGCTGTACCTGAACATCCCTTCGCTCGGCTACCAGATCTGGCTCGACGACCTCGTCTCCCGGTACGGCGTCCGCACGCGTCCCGGGGACCTGTGGAAAACCGTCAGCCAGTCGCGCGTGGCCGGATATGTTCTCTTTCGAACGGGCACTCCGTCGGTCAACGTGGCGACCACCCTCGCCGGCCTGACGGGTGCCGTGGCTGTCGAGGAGAGCTTGGAGGCACTCGCGATCCGGAACGGATTGCGCAAGGTCCTGGATGTGCGGGACAAGGACGACCGCTGGGTGATGGACAACTACTGGCCACAGTTGCGGCACGACGTCGCGATCGAGCAGAGAGGAGATTGGCCGGAACGACTGCGGGACTACGTCACGATGGCGGGGACGCTCGCCTTCTTCGACGGCAACTCGGCCTTCCGCGCCGAGGTGGTCGACGCGCTCGACGACGACGCGACGGTGATCGGCTGGGGCGATGCCTCCGATGGCGAGGACAAGTTCATCGGCCCCAACTCCGACGCCGGCGTGAAGGCGATTCCGGCCGACCATGCCCGCAATCTGTCCGTCCTGTCCGGCGTGTCCGAGGACCGGTTGAGCCAGCGCGGAGGGGGTGGGGGGAGGGCCCTCGAACCGGATCCCAATGCTCACTACGTCACGTTCCTGATCACCGATGGCGACAACATCCAATGGATGCTCGGCGACTTCCCGACCGACCAGCGCTGGTTCGGCAGTCCACAGCGCGGCAAGGTCGAGCTCGGATGGGGCATCTCACCGTCGCTGATCGATCTGGCCCCTTCGGTGATGCGCTGGTACTACGACCAATCGGTGAAGGATCGTTGGGTCGTCGGGCCATCCGGCGGCGGCTACATGTACCCGAGCCGCTACCCCGCAGCCGCGCTCGATAAGCACACTGCTTCGCTGGCGACCTCGATGGCACGCGCGGATCTGTCAGCGGTGCAGATCATCGACTTCGACTCCTTCCAGGACAAGCGCCTCTGGTCGTCGTACCTCAAGCACCCACAGATCGACGGCCTCATCTACCTCGAGTACTCGCGCTACGACACCCACAAGGGCAAGGTCGTCTGGTCCGAGGACAAGCCGGTCATCTCGGCCCGGACAATGTTGTGGGACGGCCTGCCGGGCGCCGACGAAGCCTCGGTGACGACAGAGCTCAACACGGCGACGCGCAACCCGTTCTCGACAGCCGGCTACTCGGTCGTCCTCTGGCATGCCTGGAGTAAGTCGGTCGACAGCGTGATGACGGTCGTCAACGGGCTCGCGCCGCACGTGAAGGTCATCCCGCCCGACTCGTTGGTCAAGATGGTTGGCAAGTACGCCAAGCACTAGGCGAGCTTCGTTCCGTCTGGTCGCGGCCGTGCACCGCGACCAGACGGGACGTGGGTCAGAGTTCGCGGTAGTAGACAGCGACCGGGAGTTGGACGCAGCCGAGGCTTTCGTAAAGGGCCCGGGCAGGCGCGTGGAACTCGTCGCCGCCGGTGCCGATCTCTACGACTTCCGCGCCGCACTGTCGCATCGCATCGAATGCGTGCTCGCACAGTGCGGTGCCCACGATGCCTCGGCGATGATCGGCCGGGACAGCCAGGATGACGATGCTGCCGTTGCGGCGTATGGGATCGATGCTCCAGGCAACGTATCCGGCGATGGTGCCGTCGGTCTCGGCTACTGCGACGTAGTTGTGCTGCGTGGGGTCGTGGAGTTCGGCGACCTGCTTGCGGTAATCGTCCCGCCAGTTGCCGTGCTGGTTGGCGAAGATCGTTTCACCCACGAGCGGGCGGAAGGAATCCTCGTAGAACGGCCGGAACGTCTCGATGGTCAACTCGGTGAGCCGAACGAGGTCAGGTTGAACGTACGAACGAATGAGCATGAAGTGTGCCTCTCGCACTGAAGGGGAATCGGGCAGACGCCTGACCCGCTGACAGCTGCGATGCAGCGGCGGGTCACCTTCAGCGGCGGATACGCCAGGCGGCGAAGCACTCCATGCACGCGATGCTACTTCACTCTCCCCCGCACAGGCCTCGCGATCTAGCTCCCTGTGCCGGCATGGACGATTCGGCAGCCGCCATCGGCCGAGCGATCGACGCCCAAGCACACATGAAGGTCGCGCAGGGCAGGGATCCAAGACGCCAGCGCGAGGGCACGCTACCGAATGAAGTGAGCCCAGATCGCCGGCGTGCAGGCTGGCGCACCTCGAGCCGGTCATCCGTCGGGTTGTGGTTTGGGTGCTCGGTGGGTGCCGGTGGGGTCGACGTGGAAGGTGAAGCCGTGGGGGGTGGTCCATTCCAGGGTGGTGGGGTTGAGGCGGTGTACCTTCCAGTGGCCGTGGGTCTTGACCCGGTGCGGGAACCGGCGCAGGGGTGCGAGGTTGGCGGGGGTGGTTTGGCCTGGTGGACCGAGCGGGTCATAGGCCTCGATGTGGTCCAGGTCCATCGCGGCGTGGGTTTCGCGGGTGCCGTACGGGAACAACTCGACGGGGTGCAGGAGCTTGACGCGTTCGCGGATCCGGTCGGGGATCTCGTAGGCGTCGACGCTGACCGCGTCGTGCAGGTCGATCACCGGCTTGACCGTGTACGGGCCATGACCGACCAGCTCACGCAGCTGCGAGGCCAGCAGCGGACCGAGGTCTTCGGCCCGCAGCACCCCGGTGCCGGTGGTCAGGGTGTGGTCGGTCAGGTGCACATAGATCTCGGTCTGCCCCGGCCGCACCGCCCGGCCCGTGGCCGGGTGGGTGTGCGCGGCGTGCCGGACCTGTGCGAGCCGGGCCTCCAGCGCACGCCGTGCCGCAGCATCGAGCACCTCACCGTCGCCGCAGCCGTCGTCGTCCGGGTCGAGCCGCAGACCGGGATCGAACGGCTCGACCACCTCCTTGAACGGCACATCCAGCGGGTCGGGCAGATCAGTGTCGCCGGGGTACGGCGCGTCCCGGTCCGCCTCATCATCCACGCCAGGCTCCACCCAGCCACCCAACAGATCCTCATCACCCGACCAGGCACCGTGATCCTCGCGGCCCCGCACACGCCAACCGAACTCAACACCGCGGTCACCGCCGCGCCCCGGCCCGGCGGTCGACGCCTTCTCCCGAGCAGAGGCCGGGTCGGCGGTCGACACTTTGCCGCTGTCGGGCACCCGGACAGAGGTCGGCCCGCTGTCGGGCATCCGGGCAGAGGTCGGCGTGCCGTCGCGTTCGGCAGTGGGGGCTGCGCCTTGACCGGTGGCCGCGTCGACCGTCGCAGCGGAGTCTCGGCCGGTCGCTGCGTCGGCAGTTGAGGGTGTGGCTAGACCGTCGGTCGGTTCGGCGGTTGGGGCGGCGTCCTGGTTGGTGGCTGGGGTGGCTGGTTGGACGGCGCTGTCCGGGGCGGAATCGCTTGTGGTGGGAGGCGGTGCGGGTGGGGTGTTGCGGAGGTGTTCGTGGGCCTGGTGGAGGAGTTCTTCGGTGTAGCGGGGGTCGGCGATGATGCCGACCGCGTCGGCG
>NZ_JBBCBQ010000015.1:0-149667 GCF_037203805.1 Kribbella sp. CCNWLW201
GAAGGCGCCCTTGACGCACACCGCCCCGACTAGCACCATCACGCAGCGGAGACCGCGAAACCACGACCCGTCTCCCCCCCAAAACCAACCCGCTCCCAAACCACCGGCAGAACCTCACGCACGAGATCAGGGGGCAGTCGTACGGCGGTGGGCGGCGATGGCTCGGTGGGCCTCGTGCCACCAGAGCAACAACGTGGTGAAGGAGGCGGCGGCGAGGCCCCAAGCGGCGCCTTCAGGGCCGGACAGGTAGGCGCCGCCTACGCCGCAGACGATGAGGATGACTGAGGAGATCAGGCGGACGCGGAGGCCGCGGGTGGCGGCGGCTAGGGCTCGCATGATGGCGAAGGCGCCGGCGTTGGAGGCGCCGAAGGCCTGGAGCAGGATGACCGGGACCATGACGGTGCTGGCCTGCGCCCATACGCCCGGGCCGAGGAGTTGCTCCCCGACGACCTCGGGCAGCAGCAGGAAGACCGCTCCCCACGCCAGCGCACCCGCTCCCACTCCAAGCGAGATCGCCAGACCGACCAGCCACAGCCTGCGATACGAATGCCGCAGCGCCCGCGCCGCTTCCGGGACGGAGATCATCCGGATGCCCTGGTTGAGTACGTTGACCGGGCCGAGCAGGACCTGCGCACCCCGGATACCCGCGGTCGCGGCCAGACCAGCGGCGGCCGTGATGCCAAGCATGTACACCTGGATCGTGCCCGACACCGCGAGCATCTCCCCCATGTACTTCGGGGTCAGATCCCAATGCGTCCGCACCCACTCGCGGATCAACTGCCGCCGTGGTGACACCCCCGCCTGGAACCGCCCGGCCACGGCAGCGATCACCGCGCCGAGTCCCCATCCGAGCGTCAGCGTGAACGCGGACGCCGCCCCGGTGAGATAGAGCCCGCCGAAGATCGCGAGCATGGCGACCAGCCAGATCAGGTCGTTGACGAACGCTCGATGTCCTTCACCAACGACGAAGAACGCCCACCGCCAAGCGTCCTGCAGCAGCAACCCGGGCATCGTCACCGCGAACGCGATCAGCACACCCCTCGACGGCACCCCCGGTACGGCCGCGATCGCGAGGCCGATCAGTAGCCCGACGAAGCCCATCAGCAGTGCGGTCGCCGTACTGGCGCGAACTGCTCGTTGCCACGCCGGACTGCGCTCACCCGAGTACCGGACAGCCAGTGGCTCGGTGGAGACGGCCCGGGAGACGTTGAGGGCGATCGTGTAGCCGCCGAAGGCGAGGGCGTAGACACCGAAGTCAGCGACCGTACTGGAGCGCGCGACGACCACGCCGACAGCGAGGTTGCTCAGACTGGACAGGGCCTGGTCGGCCATCCCCCAGCCCGCCCGGCCGGCCGGTCCGGCCAGTCGCCGGAGCTTCGGCCGCCGGGGGAACTTCACCGCAGCACTCTAGACGGGCCTCGGCGGATTGCGGAGGATGCCGAACAGGAAGCGCGGGATTCCCAGCACGTACCGGCGCCACAGCCGCCGGGGCTCCTTGTAGAGCCGGTAGCTCCACTCCAGCCCGGACCGCTGCATCCACAGCGGGGCCCGGTCCAGGCGCCCGGTGTGGAAGTCGAACGCGGCGCCGACACCGATCAGGATCGCGGCGTCCAGCCGGTCGCGGTGCTCGGCCATCCAGCGCTCCTGCTTCGGAGCGCCGAGGCCGATCCAGATGATGTCCGCCTTGGACGCGTTCATCCGCGCCACCACCTCGGCGTCCTCGGCCTCGGTCAGCGGGCGGTACGGCGGGCATTCGACACCGTTGACCTTCAACGCGGGGTGGCGTTCCTGGAAGGTGTCGCGCAGCTCCTCGGCGACCGTCTCGGCCCCGCCGTAGAAGTACTGCGTCCAGCCACGCTCAGCCGCCTCGGCCATGACACGCTCGAGCAGGTCCGGCCCGGCGACCCGGCCCATCCGGTCGAACCCGGCCCGCTTCCCAGCCCACACCAACGGCATGCCGTCGGGCACGGTCAGACCGGAGGTGTTGAAGACCTCGGTGAGCTTCTCGTCGGCGCGAGCGTGCAGCAGCGAGTTCATGTCGGTCACGCAGACCAGGTGCCGCTCGCCGCGGTCGATCCAGCGCACGAACGTCTCGACCGTGTCGTCCAGGTCGGTCACGCTGACATGGATGCCCAGCACATCGACCCGGTCGGCCGTGCTGGTCCCGCGGGTCGTCTCCACCTGCATGTCGGTCATCCGTCAGTCTTCTGGGGTCAGCGCGGCCAGATCCGCGTCGACCATGATCCGGACCAGCTCGGGCACGTGAACCTGGGCCTTCCAGCCGAGCTCGGTATTGGCTTTGGACGCGTCCCCGATCAGCGAGTCCACCTCGGTCGGACGCTCGTACCGCTGGTCGTAATCGACGTACTCCTCCCAGTCCAGCCCGACGTGGTCGAAGGCCAGCGCGACGAAATCCTTCACCGAGTACGACGTCCCGGTCGCGATCACGTAGTCCGACGGGGTGTCGTGCTGCAGCATCCGCCACATCCCCTCGACGTACTCCGGCGCATAACCCCAGTCCCGGCAGGCATCCAGATTCCCCAGATACAGCCGCTGGTCCAGGCCGAGCTTGATCCGGGCCACCGCACGGGTGACCTTGCGCGTCACGAACGTCTCACCACGCCGCGGACTCTCGTGGTTGAACAAGATCCCGTTCACCGCGAACATGTCGTACGCCTCGCGGTAATTCCGCGTCATCCAATACCCATAGAGCTTCGCCGCGCCGTACGGCGACCGCGGATAGAACGGGGTCTCTTCGTTCTGCGGCGGCGGTGTCGCACCGAACATCTCCGACGACGACGCCTGGTAGAACCGGCAGTCCAGCCCGATCATCCGGATCGCCTCGAGCAACCGCGTCGTACCCATCCCGGTCGTGTCACCGGTGTACTCCGGTTCATCAAAGCTGACCCGCACATGCGATTGCGCTGCCAGGTGATACACCTCAGCCGGCTGGATCGACGCCAGCAACGTCACCAGCCGCGACCCATCGGTCAGGTCCCCGTAATGCAGGAACAACCGCTTGTCCTCAGCCTGCGGACCCTCGTACAGATGATCGATCCGGCGGGTGTTGAACGTCGACGCACGGCGGATCAGGCCGTGCACCTCGTATCCCTTGGCCAGCAGCAACTCGGCCAGGTACGAACCGTCCTGGCCGGTGATCCCGGTGACGAACGCCTTCTTCATGAGACATGCTCCAGGTACCAGGCGTACGTGGCGGCGACACCGTCTTCGAGGGACACCGACGGCTTCCACCCCAGCGCGTTCAACCGGCTCACGTCGAGCAGCTTGCGCGGGGTCCCGTCCGGCTTGGACAAATCGTTGCTGATGGCACCGGTATAGCCGACGACGCGAGCGACCAGCTCGGCCAGCTCACGGATCGTCACGTCCGCCCCGACACCGACGTTGATCGGCTCCGGCGCGTCGTAGTGGTCCAGCAAGTGCAGGCACGCGTCGGCCAGATCGTCCACGTGCAGGAACTCGCGCCGCGGCGTACCGCTCCCCCACAGCACAACGTCAGAAGCCCCGGTACGGCGAGCTTCGTGGAACCGGCGGATCAACGCCGGCAGCACGTGGGAGCTCGTGGCATCGAAATTGTCGTTCGGACCGTACAGGTTCGTCGGCATCGCCGAGATCCACCGCAGCCCGTACTGCCGCCGGACCGCCTGGACCTGCATGATGCCGGCGATCTTGGCGATCGCGTACGCGTCGTTGGTCGGCTCCAGCTCACCGGTCAGCAGACTCGACTCGCGGATCGGCTGCTCGGCGTACTTCGGGTAGATGCAGGACGACCCCAGGAACAGCAGCCGCGGCGTGCGGACCTCCAGCGCGGCATCCATCAGGTTCACCTGGATGCGCAGGTTGTCGCTGAGGAACTCGGTCGGATGGTCCCGGTTCGCCAGGATGCCGCCGACTCGGGCCGCCGCATCGATCACCACGGCCGGCCGGTGCTCGCGCAGGAACGCGAACGTCGACGCGCGGTCCCGAAGGTCCAGCTCGGACGACGACGCACCGATCAGGTGCTGGTAACCGGCCGCCTCGAGCCGACGCCAGATCGCCGAACCGACCAGGCCACGATGGCCGGCCACGTAGACGGGTGCATGAAGGTCCATCAGTACGCTCCCGCACCGTAGATCACCGCGCGCACGGTCTTCCAGAGGATCAAAAGGTCCAGCGTCATCGACCAGTTGTCGACGTACCGCAGGTCCAGCCGGACCGACTCGTCCCAGGACAGGTCGCTGCGGCCGCTCACCTGCCACAGGCCGGTGATCCCGGGCTTGACCAGCATCCGCCGGGAGTCGTCCGCGGCGTACAGGGCGACCTCTTCCGACAGCGGCGGACGCGGGCCGACCAGGGACATGTCACCGCGCAGCACGTTGAACAGCTGCGGCAGCTCGTCGAGCGAGAAGCGGCGGATCCACCGGCCGAGCGGGGTCATCCGCGGGTCGTCGCGCATCTTGAAGATGACGCCATTGCCGTCGCTCAGCGCGTACAGATCACCGAGCCGCTGCTCGGCGTCGGCGTACATGCTGCGGAACTTCAGCATGGTGAACTCGGCACCCGCGCGCCCGACCCGTTGCTGCCGGAAGAGCACCGGCCCGGGGCTGGACAGCCGGACGGCGATGGCCAGGCCGATCAGCAGCGGCGACAGCAGGGTGATGAGACCGAGCGCGACGACCCGGTCGAAGACGGCCTTCATCAGGTGCGGCCCGCCGCTGACCGACGGCCGCTCCAGGTGCAGCAGGGACAGGCCGGCCACCGGGCGGACGGAGATCCGCGGGCCGGCGACCTCGATGATGCCCGGCGACACGATCAGCTCGATACCGCGCTGCTCCAGCGCCCAGGACAACCGGCGCAGCGACTGCCCGGCCAGCTCGGGATCGGTGGCGATGGCAACCACTTCCACCGCGTGCCGGTCGGCGGCGGCCAGGATGTCCGGCTCGTCCAGCTCCTCCGGCTGGATCGGCCCGGTCGAGTGACCGTCGCCGCGCGGCCGGCAGGTCGCCACCACCCGGAACCCGTCCGTCGGCCGGCTCTCGAGGTGCTCACACAAGGTCGCGGCCGGGCCACTACGCCCGACCACGAGAACCCTGTGCATACAGCGACCTCGGACCCGATGCCGATGCAAGTCCTTTCGGAGCGCATAACGCAGCACCAGCGCCGATCCCACCATCACCGGAATCGCCAGTACGACGAAGCCGCGAGCGATCTCGGTCTTGGTCACGTACGACGCCATCGCGACGGCGGCCGTGAGACCGACACCGGAGCGCAGCAGCGACCGGAACTCGTCCGGACCGGCGCCGAAGTAGCGGGTGTCGTACCCCTTCGAGAGGGCGACCGCACCCACCCAGGCCAGCGGAAGCACACTGCTGACGAGCAGATAGCTGCTACCGACGTGGTAGCCGAACCGGGTCAGGAGAGCGATCGAGACACCGAGCATCGCGGCCAGCAGGTCGCCACCGACGGCGGCCCAGCGGTAGACGCCGACCCAGTGCGGCTCGGTCGACCGCGACGGCAGCGGAACGATCGCGGGCACCTCGTGCGGCACCACCCAGAGCGGCCGGCGGCCATCGACCGCGTCAGGCGCCTCTGCTCCGCTCACTCCGACCTCTCGTCTCGCGCTGCGACAACCTGGACACGGTGCGTGTCCGGCGCAGTCTGCAGTCTTCCTGTCTCTACTGTCAAACGGTGATCGCCACGCAAGGTGACGGCAAAATCATGCCTGCCCCACAATCCCCAGAGTTCACCCGCGCGTCGGCGACAAGACATCGCAGATTACTACGCGGGCAGGGTCGCGGCGAGCGACGACCCGAATACCTTGTGGAGAACTTGCACAGGCCGGTGACCGACTGGTCAGACCAGCGACTTCTCGGTCCGGATCCCGGTCTGCCGGAGGAAGCTCAGCAGCCGCCGGCCGACCACGTCGGCGGCGAAATCGTGCTCGAACCGGGCCCGTGCGGCGACCGCCATCCGGGCCTGCCGCTCCGGGTCTTCCATCAGCTCGATCAGCACCCCGGCCGCGGCCTCGACGTCATCCAGCGTCCAGAAGAGTCCCTCAGTCCCGGGCTGCACCACGTCGGGCACTCCACCGACGGCCCCGGTGATCACGGGCAGGCCTTCGGCCATCGCCTCGACCAGCACGATGCCGAAGCTCTCCATCGTCGAGGTGTGGCAGTAGACCCGGTGCTCCCGCATCAACGGCCGTGGCTCCGGCTGGTACCCGAGGAAGCGGACCTGGTTCGTGATGCTCAACTCGGCAGCAAGTGCTTTCAGCGACTGGCGCTCAGGCCCGTCGCCCACGATCGAGAGCGTGTAGCGGTGACCGCGATCAGCGACGGCGCCGAGGACCCTCAGCAGATAGTTGTGGTTCTTCCGCGGTTCCAGCCCGCCGACGGTGATCAGATCCGCGACCGGCTCCGGCCGCTCCCCCACAGCCCCACTCTCAGGCACCGGGTTGGGTACGACGGCATTCGGCACGTCTCGCAATGCCGGGATCCGCTCCTCCAGCTCGGTCTTGTTGAACCCGGAGACGTAGACGATCCCGTCGAGCTCGCTGAGCACGCTCTCCTCGAACGACCGGATCGACCGGAACAGAGCGCCGTACCGCGGGATCTCGCCCTTGTCGGCCCACTCGTCGGCCTGGGAGATGTTCAGGTGGGCCACCATCACCACTGGCTGGGTGGTGCGGACCCGCAACGCGACCGCAGTGGAGATCGGGCACTGGGTGTAGATGACGGCGTCGGGTCGCCCGGCGAGGTGCCGGCGCAGTGCGTGCTCGAGGTAGTGGGCGTGCCAGTGCTGGTGCCACCACACTCCGGCCGGCCGGTTGACGCGGCGGATGCCGACCCGGGCGGCGAACATCGGCAGTACGAACGGCGAGCGGGCAGAGAACGGGCTGACGATGCTGACCGGCTCGGACGCCGACCGCAGGTACTCGTCGAACGTCCGGACATGGCTCTGCAGCCCCGACGGCCCGTGCAGCTTCATCAGCGTCGCGATGACTACCTCGTTCACGCCACTGCCTCCTCGTGATGAGCGAAGTGCTCGTGCTGGGCCTTCCGCAGCCGGCTCCACCAGATCCAGATGCCGACCACGGAGGCGATCGCTGTGCCCCAGACAGCGCCCTGCGCGTCGAGGAGGATCGCTCCGACCGCGGCCAGTCCGACGAACAGTCCGGTCACGGTGAGCTGGCACTGCATGGTCAGGTCGGCCCGGCCGAGAGCACGCAGACCCGCGGACGGTCCGACGTGCATGCAGCCCGCCGCGTAGCTGACGATCACGCCGAAGGTGAGCACGCGCGCATCCGGCCAGACAGTCCCGAGCACCAGCTCGCCAGGTCCGAACGGGAAGATCACGACCACCACGAGGCCCCAGGCCACGCCCATTAGCGCCAGGCCACCGCTCAGCGCGAGGCAGAGCCGCGCCAGCGGCCGCCGCCCGCGGGTGAGTGCCCGGGCCGCCTCCGGTACGGCGACCTGCCCGACCCCCATCAACAGCGCGGCCACCGGACCGATGAGCATCTCGGCACCGCGGATCGCACCCGCGGCCGCCAGACCGCCGGTCGCCGCGACCACGAGGGCCCGGATTTGACCGCCCGCACCGAGGACGACGTTCTCGATCAGGAACCGGACGCCGAGATCGCGATGGCTGTGCAGCCAGCTGAGCGCATGGGCCGGTCGCGGCAGGATCCGCGCCTGCCAGGCACCGAAGACCCCGGCCACGGTCGCCGTTCCGCCGAACACCAGTACGGCGAAGGTGATGCCACCACCAAGGTCGGCGGCAGCACCCAGCGCCAGGAGGCTGATCAGCAACACGGTCCACACGGTGTCATTGACGAATGTCTTCGCACCCTCGCCCGCCGCGAAGAAGGCCGACCGCCAACTGTCCTGCAGCATCAGGCCAGGCAGAACGATGCCGAGCGCAATGAACGCCTTGGCCGCGTCGGAGCCCGGCGAGTGGTGTTGCCAGACCAGACCGGCCGCCACACAGAGGGCACCGCCGACCGCGCCGACCAGCAGCGCGACACCGGTCGCGGCCGCCACCGCACTCCGCCAGCTCTCCTTGCCGGCGGCACTGAAGCGAACCATCACCGCGTCGGTGGCCAGCGCCCGCGAACAGTTCAACGCGATCGCATAGGCAACGAAAGCCAGTCCGAGCGCGCCAAGGCTGGTGGCGCCGAGCAACCTGGCCACGAACACACCGAGCAGGAAGTTCCCCAGGCTCGACACCGCCTGGTCGGCGATTCCCCAGCTCAGCCGGCGAGCGATCTGCCGCCGGATCCCCGCAGCGTGGTGCGGCCTCGGTCCGGCGTGCTGGGCCCCCAGTGCAGCGTGCCGGCCGGTCATCGGGTTCTCGCCGGGTGGGCCTCGAACAGTACGGCGGTCAGCTCGGCGAACTGCTCGTGGAGCCGGTCCCGATTCACCTGGTTCCTCTCGGCCAACGTCTGAGTGATCTCGTCGCGGTCGGTCCAGAGGGCGGCGAACTGCTGCTCGAGCAGGTCCACGTCGAGTTCCTGGATCTGCTGGATCCGGTCGCCGACACCCATCAGCTCCATCAGGGCGACATGCTTTTGGCCGTAGCAGATCGCGACCGTGGGCTTGCCGAGCTTCAGCGCCACCTGCACGGTGTGGTACCGCGTGCCGATCACCGACTCGACCGTGCTGAGTTGCTGCATCAGTTCGTCGACGGACGAGAACGATTCGTACACCACCGGTGCCTCGCCCGGCCCGGACCAGTGCGCCCGCGCGTCCGCGAGGACCTCGAGGGCAACCGGTTCGTCATCCTCGTCACCGATCAGCAGCCGGACCCGATGGCCGTCATCGAGCAGCCGGCGGACGAACAGGCTCATCTTGTCCGTGTACTCGGCCTGGATCTCTTCGGCTCGGGCCCGGTCGTCCGGCGCACCGGAGTACGCCATCACGCCGACGCCCACGGCCCCGGTCGCTCGCGGCGTACCGGGTGGGGACGGCAGCGCGAAGACGAGGTCGGGATAGACGTGGTCGTTGGCACCGGCCATGCCCATCTCGCGGGCCGCCTCCAGGGACGCCTCGTCGCGGAAGGATCGGTAGTAGGCCAGCTTCGCCGACTTCGCCAGCAACCAGCCGGTCAGCCGTTGCCGGACGACCGTCGCGCCCGCACCGACGAACGCGACCTTCGTGCCGAACACCCGGCCCGCCAACGACATCAGGAACTGCGAGTACGGCAGCTCCCAGGGCCGCTGCGGCAGGCTCGACTCCAGCACGCCCATTCCGGGCACGATCACCACGTCGTGGCGTCGTACCCAGGCAGGGATCCGCCAGGTGTCGATCAGCACGCCGAGGCCGATCCGCGCGGCCGTCAGGCCGACGTTCAGCAGGCGCGACCGCGCCGGTTGCCGCGGTCCGTGCAGCCAGTTCAGCTGGGCGGCCGGCAGACCGTAGCGCTCGGTCACTCGCTCGGGTCCGGAACACAGGCTGTCCAGCACCGCCTCAGGCCGCTCCGCCTTCAGGTAGGCGAGCACGGCCTCGAGGGTCGCGTCGTTGCCGATGTTGCCGGAACCGAGCCGCCCGAACAGGCCGACCCGCGGCGGGTGATCCGCCACCTCAACTCCCTTCCTGGCCGGCGACCACAGCGCGCACCGACAAGGCGTCGACGGCGCCGAAGTCCTCGATGGGCGATGGGCCGGAGCGGCCGGGGAGACGCCGGGTGATCCGGCTCGCCAGCCAGCTGCGGATCTGGCGGTTGCACGCGCGCCGCTCGGCCGCCGACAGCGGAGCCCGACGTACGGCGGCGAAGTAGCCCCAGATGTATTCGGCGACGAGCCGCGCGGGCGGGTGGATCAGCTTGTTGGACCGCCGTGGGTCGAGGTTCCGCGACCAGCTGCTGATGGTCGGGTTGGCCTGCAGCGCGCGGCCGTCGTGGTGGCGGCGGAAGTACAGCCAGTCCGGCACCTCCAGGAACCTGCCGTGCAGCACGAGCTCGGCCATGAACACCTGGTCCGCGTGGTAGAAGCTGTCGTGCGGCTTCACCCGGCGCAGCACGTCCGCGCGCATCACGCCGTAGAAGTCGTCGGCCCGGATCGCGCCGGGCAGATCGCCGTCGAAGAGCATGCTGCGGAGTCGCTCGGAGGCATCCGGCGCGTCGGTCGCGAGCGGGTACTCCAGGGCCTGGATGACGTTGTCCTCGCCGTCGATCGCGGCGGTCCACGTGTGCGCCAGGATCGCGTCCGGATTCTCGTCCAGCAAGGCGATGCAGCGGGCCACCAGGTCGCGCGCCCAGAGGTCGTCGCCGGAGGCCCACTTGAACAGCTCGCCGTGACTCTTGCGGAAGACGAAGTCGTGGTGCGGCGCCGCACCGATGTTCCGCTCCTGCCGGTAGAACGTGATCCGCGGGTCCTGCTTCGCGTACTCGCGGCAGATGTCGTCGGTGCCGTCGGTGGACGCGTTGCTGGACAGGATCAGCTCGAAGTCGGTGTAAGTCTGGCCGAGGACCGCGTCCAGCGACTGCGCCAGGTACTCCTCGCCGTTGTAGACCGGCAGCCCGATGCTGAGTCTTGGGTGAGTGGTCATGTCGGACTCCCAACTGAATCGACTGCCGTAGGTCGGCCGGTCCGGTGCACCGGGCCGAGGAAGTATGGAGAGCTCGCCAGGACGACGACCGGCACGGCCAGCAACCCGCCGCTGACCACGTCGGTGAACCAGTGCATCGACAACAGCAGCAGCGACAGGCCCATGGTCAGCTCGGTCAGCACGACCAGGAGCCAGGCCCAGACCGGCGGGTGCTCGCTGAGCACCAGCAGAGCGCCGCCGAGCGAGATCAGCAGGACGACCATGTGCCCGGACGGAAAAGCACCGCCCAGCGAGCTGGTGTCGCCATGCGGGTCAGGGCGCTGGATGACCGCTTTGGACACCACGGTGAGCAGTACGGCGATCGCGCCGAGCACCGCGACGAACCAGAGCGGACGCCACCGGCGCCGCCGGATCGCGGCGTACAGGCCGGCCGCCCCGAGCAGGGCTAGTGCGACCGGCGGCATCAGGCCGTCGACCACGTTGCCGAAGATCAGTTGCCAAATGCCCCAGACATCGTTGGGACGGAACACCTGGCGGAGTTCGGAGTCCATCCGAGCGGTGGTGTCGTCCGTGACGAGAACGGCGAGCACCAAGAAGGCCACCGTGCTGACCACTGCCAGCAGATGTGCCCACGTGAACCTCCTGAACAGCACAGGCTCCCTCTCAGGCGTACTTGCGGAAGACGGGCTGCACCGGGCGACCGGGCAGGAACGCCGTCACGTCCTGGGCGTCGAGTGCCTTCCGGTAGACAGTGCAGGCCTGGGCGACCACCTCGACCGTGCGGTCGATGTCGGTCTCGGTCAGGGCACTGCTCACCACGAAGGACGGGCCGATGACACCGCCGAGGATCAGCTCTCGGAGGAAGAGCGTGCGGTAGGGCTGCGACGGGGCGAAGTTCTCGTCGAGCGTGGCGAACACGAGGTTGCTGGCCCGGCCCCGGACGACGACGTGCTCGTCGACGCCGGCCGCCGCGGCGACCTCCCGGACGCCCGCGGCCAACCGGTCACCCAACCGGTTCAGCCGGTCGGTGATGCCTTCTTCCGCGTAGACGTCCATCACCGCGATGGCCGCGGCGAGTGCGTGCGTCTCGGCGCCGTGCGTGGTGGACAACAGGAACACGCGCTCCCGGGTGTCCCGCAGGCCGCCGAGTTCCATCAGGTCGCGCCGGCCGGCCAGTGCCGACACCGCGAAACCGTTGCCCAATGCCTTGCCGAACGTGGAGAGGTCGGGCGTCACGCCGTACAGGCCCTGGGCGCCGGCTGCCGACCAGCGGAAGCCCGTGATCATCTCGTCGAAGATCAGCAGTGCGCCGTACCGGTGGGCCAGGTCGCGCAGGCCTTCCAGGTAGCCCTCCGGCGGGTCGTGCTGCGTTGCCGCCTCGAGGATGAGGCAGGCGACCTCACCGTTGTAGCGGCACAGCATCTCCTCGGTCGCGGCCAGATCGCCGTACGGGAAGGCCACTGTCAGGTCGCCGATCTCGTCCGGGATGCCCGCGGACATCGGCGTCCGGGCGATGAACCAGTCGTCGATCGAGAAGAACGCGTGGTCGGAGCAGATCGCCACCAGCGGCCGGCCAGTGACGGCCCTCGCCAGCTTCACCGCCGCGGTGGTGGCGTCAGAGCCGTTCTTGGCGAACTTCACCATCTCCGCGGTCGGCACCGAGGTCAGGAACCGCTCGGCGGCCTCCAGCTCGACGATGCTCGGCCGGACGAAGTTGCTGCCCCGGTCGATCTCCCGCCGGACCGCCTCGAGCACCCTCGGGTGCGCATGGCCGAGGCTGACCGCGCGCAGGCCGGAGCCGTACTCGATGTACTCGTTGCCGTCGACATCCCAGACGTGGGCACCCTCGCCGCGGGCGATCACCGGGGCCATGTCGGCCGGGTACTGGTCCTCACCCTTGGCGTAGGTGTGCGCCCCGCCGGGGATCAGGTCGTGCAGCCGCTTGTTGGCCGCGACGGAGTTACGGAACGACTTGGTCATGAGAGCCTCGCGGTGGCCAGGGCCAGTGATGGTGCCGCCTTGTCCCGGTCGGACATCAGGCTGACCGGCAGCGGCCACGGGATGTCGAGGTCCGGATCGTCGTACGCGATCGAGACGTCCTCGGAGGGGTCGTGCGCCCGGTCGATCCGGTACGACACGTCGGCCGGCTCGGTCAGCGCCTGGAACCCGTGCGCGCAGCCGGCCGGTACGTAGACCGTCACCTGGTTCTCCCCGGTGAGGTCGAAGAACTCACGGTTCCGGTACGTCGGCGAGTCGGGCCGCAGATCGACGACGACGTCGAAGACCGCGCCGTACGAGCAACGCACCAGCTTAGCCTCGCCCGCCCCGGACCGGACGTGCATGCCGCGGACGACACCCTGCCGCGACCGCGAGATGCTGTCCTGCACGAAGGCGTCCGGGTCGAGCCCGGCCGCCTTCACCACCTCGCGGTCGAAGGTCCGGGAGAAGAACCCGCGCTCGTCGGCGTGCGGGGTCGGGCGGAACAACAGCGCTCCCGCGATCCCCGGTACCTCGACGACGTCCATGCTCACCGCCCCATCTCGTGCGGCTCGGGCAGCGGAACCAGGTACGTCGCACCCCAGCCGCCATCGGCCTCGAGCTGCGAGATCACCTCGTCGGCGATGTCCCAGGTGAGCACCAGTACGACGTCCGGCCGCGCGGCCCGGAGTTCGTCGATCGGCCGGATCGGGACCATGCAGCCGCCAGGGATCCGGCGGCCGTGCTTGCCGGGCGCCATGTCCACGGTGAACGGCAGCAGGTCCGTGGTGACCTTGCTGAGGTCCAGGAGCACAGGTGCTTTCGAGGGAGCGCCGTACCCGAGGACTGTCCGGCCGGCGGCCTTGTGGCGAGTGAGCTCGTCGTGCAGCGCGCCGGCCGCGTGCCAGGCGGCCTCTTGCAGGCTGGCCAACTGGACCTCGTCGGCGATGCCTGCGGCGTCCTCGTCCTCGAGCAGCACATCGACCGACGCATCCGGTACGGCGTCCGCGGTGTGCCGGAGCATCACCATCAGGCTGCCGCCGAACATGTCGACCTGCTTGACCGACTCGACCGTCAGGCCGTGGAGCGCGCCGAGCCGCTGCACCGCCCGGAGCGACAGGTAGGACCAGTGGCCGTGCCGGATGGTGTCGAACTGGTTGCCGATGAACAACGGCAGCAGGTGGTGGAACTCCATCACCAGCAGCCCATCGGGCGCGAGCCGCTCGGCCCGCACCTTCAGCAACTCCCCGATCGCGGGCTCGTGCACGATGCCGTGGACATCCACCACCAGATCGGCTTTCTCGCCGTCACCGGCCAGCCGGCACCCGGCGGCGTACAAGTGCTCGAGCCACGATCCGCCGTGGTGGCTGGCGAACTCGAAGACGACACTGCCGCTGAGCTCCGGGTAGTCGCGCAGAATCTCCTTCACCGAGGACTCCGCGTGCGCGATGCTCGTCGCGGACTCGACCGCCAGCGGCTCCTCGGGCAACTGCGCCTCGACCGGGCCGAGCTGGACCAGCGTGCAGTCGCGGCACAGCCACAGCTCCAGGGGCCAGCGCGGATCGGGACCTGGGGTGTCGGCCGTCGGGAAGTAGTCGGCACACGGCTGCGCACCGATGTCCACCACGGGTACGACGTTCTCGCCCGCGCACCCACGACACTTGAAGATCACTTGTTCCCCCTCGGTCACCATGTCAACGTCGCTTTGGCCGTGGTGAACGCTTCGGCGTACTGAGCCCGGCATTCCATCCCGCGCAGCCTGGCCAGCCCGGCGAACACCTCTTCGTCGAACCAGTCGTGCGGGACCTGGGACGGGAAGGCCTTGTGCAGCCGCGCGATCTTCTCCCGCAGCAGCTCCTCGGTCAGGTCGACGTACAGCCACGGCCGGCTGATGTCGCCGTCCCACTTGGGGATCTCGTAGTGCAGCACCAAGTGGTTGCGCCACACCGTCGGCGCCAGCTCGGCGATCAGCCGGTGGTCCTGGTGCGCGTCGGTCCGGCTCGGTGCGAACACCAGGTCAGGCTTCCGGTCCCCCCGGGCCGTTGCCTCGAGCAACTCTTTGGTCTCGTTCCAGTACGACGGCAGCCAGCCGTCCGGCAGCTCGGCCGAGGTGACGGTCACCTCGCACTCCGGCAGGAACAGCTCCGCGGCGCGGCGGGCCTCGTCGAGCCGGTGCGGACTGCCCGTCGCGATGACGAACTCGGCGGTCAGCTCCGGGACCGACTCGGCCAGCTTGAGCAGCGTGCCGCCGCAACCGATCTCGATGTCGTCCGGATGAGCGCCCAAGGCCACCAGGTGGACCGGACGCTCGATCAGACCGAGCTGGAACGGGAGCATCAGATCGCCACCACCATGGGCGCGTCGTCGCCCTGGAGCTCGAACGGCTTCTCCAGCACCTGCGTGCGCTGCTCGCGGCTCTCGTGGCTCCACAGCGCCCACGGCTTCTTGCCGGAGCGGTACAGCTCCTCGAGCTGGCTGCGCTCCTTGAGTGTGTCCATCGGAGCCCAGAACCCGTGGTGCGGGATCGCCTCCAGCCGGCGCATCGCGGCCAGCCGGGGGAACGCGTCGCCGACCAGATCCTCGTCCTCGTGCAGGACGTCGAAGATCTCCTTCTTGATCACGAAGTACCCGCCGTTGATCCACACGTTCAGGTCGGCCGCCGACCGCAGCCCGGTGATCCGGGAGTCGGTTCCGAACTCGACCACGTGGAAGGACGCCTGCGGCGGCACCGCGAGCAGGCTGGCGGTGATGTCGCTGGTCATCACGTGGTCGACGATCTTGTCCATCGGCGCGTCGGTCAGCACGTCGCCGTAGTTGGCCAGGAACGCGTCGTCGTCCTCCAGGTACGGCCGGACCCGGCGCAACCGCTCACCGATCGAGGTGTCGATCCCGGTGTCGACGAAGGTGATCTTCCACTCGCTGATGTCGGAGTCGAGCAGCTCGATCCGCTGCCCGCCCTTGGTCATCACGAAGTCGTTGGAGACCGTCTCCTCGTAGCGCAGGAAGTACTCCTTGACCGCGGATCCCCCGAACCCGAGACAGAGAATGAACTCGGTGTGCCCGAAGTGTGCGTAGTAGCGCATCACGTGCCACAGGACCGGCCGGTCGCCGATCGTCATCATCGGTTTCGGTGCGGAGTCCACCCCGCTGCGCATCCGCAGCCCGAACCCCCCACAGAAGATCACGACCTTCATTGACTTTTCCCCTCCCCCACAACGAACGCTGTCGTGTTCAGATCACTTCGAGGCGCGGGATGGGTACGACGAACTTCGCGCCCCACTCCCGTGCGTAGCCGAGCTGGTGCACGATCTCCTCGCGCAGGTTCCACGGCAGGATGACGATGTAGTCCGGGCGCACCTCGGCCAGCCGCTCCGGTGCGTAGATCGGGATGTGCGTGCCGGGCAGGAACATGCCGTGCTTGTGCGGGCTGCGGTCGACCGTGAACGGCAGCAGGTCCTCGCGGATACCGCAGTGGTTGAGCAACGTGTTGCCCTTGCCCGGAGCGCCGTACCCGGCGACCGTCTTGCCGTCGCGCTGGGCCTGGATCAGGAACTCGACCAGTTCGGCCTTGATGGTGAAGACCTCGCGCGCGAAGCCCTCGTGTCCCTCGACCGTGTGCAGCCCGGCGTCTGCTTCGTCCTTCAGGACCTTGAGCACCAGCTCCGACGGCTCCCCCGCCGTCTCCACCGGCTGCGACATCAGGCGCAGCGACCCGCCGTGGCTGGCCAGTTCCTGTACGTCGACCACCTTCAGGCCGGCCTTCTCCAGCGCGAGCGCGGCGGTCCTGAGGGTCAGGTACTGGTAGTGCTCGTGGTAGATCGTGTCGTACTGACGACGCTCGATCAGCCGGAGCAGATGCGGGAACTCCAGCGACACCAGGCCGTCGTCCTTCACCAGTGCCCGCAGGCCCTTGGCGAAGTCGACGATGTCCGGGACGTGCGCGAACACGTTGTTGCCGACGACAAGGTCCGCCTTGCCGTGCCGGGCGGCCGCGTCGGTGCCGGTCTCCTCGCCGAGGAAGTAGCTCTCGGTCCGGATGCCCTTCTCGTTGGCGATCTCGGCGATGTTCGCGGCCGGCTCGATGCCGAGCACCGGGATGCCGAGGGCCACCGCGTGCTGCAGCAGGTAGCCGTCGTTGCTGGCCGCCTCGACGATCAGGCTCTCGGCACCGAGGTCCAGCCGCTCCTGCATGTCCACCACGAACCGGCGGGCGTGCTCCACCCAGCTGGTCGAGTACGACGAGAAGTACAGGTAGTCGCTGAACACGTCGTCGGCCGCGACGTACGCCGGCAGCTGGACGAGCAGGCAGTTGTCACAGATCCGGACGTTCAGCGGGTAGAACGTCTCACCGCTGTCCAACTGGTCGGCCCGCAGGTAGCTCTCGCACGGCGGCGACATCCCCAAGTCGACGAACGTACGGGTCAAAGGCTCGCCGCACAGGCGACAGCCGAGAGATTCCCCCATCAGTGCTTCCCCTCGAAAACAGATGCCCCCGGTCCCGGGAACTGGTCATCGGTCTGCCGGCGCAACTGGTCGTCCACCAGTCCCGCCGACAGGAGCTGCTGGATCCGGCGCAACCGGACGAACTGCGCCGAGTCGAAGTCCTGCTGCGTCAGGCCGTGCCGCTCGTACGCGGCGGCCAGCTCGTCGACGCCCTTGCGCACCGTCCACTGCAGCTGCAGGTCCGGGAAGGTGTCGTTGAGCTTGGCGAAGTCGACCTTGTAGTTGCGCAGGTCCGGGCCGGCCCCCTCGGCGATCGACAGCGTCGACCCGGGGACGGCGTCGCGGACCATCTCGGCGATGTCGCGGACCTGGACCACGTCCTCTGACCGGCCGACGTTGAACGCCTGGTCGTGGATCACCTCGCGCGGGGACTCCAGCACCTTCAGGAACGCCCGGCTGATGTCCTCGATGTGCACCAGCGGCCGCCACGGGGTCCCGTCGCTCTCCAGCCGGACCTGGCCGCTGGTCATCGCGATCGCGGTCAGGTTGTTCACCACGATGTCCAGCCGCAGCCGGGTGGAGGCGCCGTACGCGGTGGCGTTGCGCAGGTAGGTGGGGCTGAAGGTGTCGTCGGCGAGCTTGGCCAGTTCCTGCTCGGCCAGCGCCTTGGTCTCGCCGTACGGCGTGACCGGGAACATCTCGGCGTCCTCGGCGACCGCTTCGGAGCCGGCCGCGCCGTACAGGCTGCAGGAGGAGGCGAACAGGAACCGCTCGACCCCGGCGTCCTTGGCCGCCTGGGCCACCTTGAGCGTGCCGTCCAGGTTGACCGAGTACGTCGCCTCGCGGTTCAGGTGACCGAGCGGGTCGTTCGAGAGCGCGGCCAGACAGACGACGGCGTCGTACCCCTCGAGCTCGGCCGGGCCGACGTCGCGCATGTCGCGCGGCCGGCGGTTGCCGATCGGATCCGGACCACCGAGCAGGTCACAGCCCTCGTAGAGCCCGGTGTCCAGCCCGTCCACCTGGTGCCCGGCGTTCCGCAGGAACGGCACCATCACCGCACCGATGTACCCGCGATCCCCGGTGACCAGAACTCTCATCCGCCCGCTCCTCCGCTCGGCTCTGTCGTCGCTACAACAGATCACCGAGCCGGGCGCCTGATACATCGCGCGCGGATCGGATTCCGGCCAATTCGGTGTATCAGCGTCGGGCCGTCGCTGCTCCATAGAGGGCTGAAGCAAGCACCGGGGGCCATATCAAGAGCAGGGCCACGCTCAATTGGGGGGCGTTATGAAGGTTGCCGTATTCGGCCTGGGCTACGTGGGGTCGGTGACGGCCGCGTGCCTGGCCGCCAACGGCCACGACGTCTGGGGGGTCGATGTCGACACTGCGAAGGTCGGTCCGATCACGGAGGGCCACAGCCCAGTGGTCGAGCCTGGTCTGGACGAGTTGGTGGCGGCGGGGGTCACCGCGGGCAGATTGCACGCGACCACCGACCCGCGACTGGCGCTGGACGGAGCGGACGTCTCGCTGATCTGTGTGGGCACGCCGTCCACCGCCAGCGGCAGTACCGATCTCACCTACATCCGGCGCGCGGTCCGTGACATCGCGGAGGCGGCCAGTGTGGTCGCACCGCCGTCGTCGGGCTTCCACAGCATCGTCGTCCGCAGCACCGTGCCGCCGGGCACCGTCGACGAGGTCGTCGAGCAGGTCCTGCGTGACGTGCCCGACTCGGGCGACTTCACCTTCGGTACGGCGATGTGCCCGGAGTTCCTGCGGGAGGGATCCGGACTGGCCGACTTCTACGACCCGCCGTTCGTCGTGGTCGGCACCAGGAACCCGAGAGTCGGTACCGCTCTGACCGACTTGTTCAGCTTCCTGCCGGTTGAGGTGCAGGTGGTCGACGTGCGGACCGCGGAGGCGCTGAAGTACGCCTGTAACGCGTTCCACGCGACCAAGGTCTCGTTCGCGAACGAGATGGGGCGGATCTTTCGGTACTACGGCGTGGACTCGCGCGAGGTCATGCGGATCTTCGTCCAGGACACCACCCTCAACATCTCGCCGTACTACCTGCGGCCGGGCTTCGCGTTCGGCGGATCGTGTCTGCCGAAGGACCTGCGGTCGGTCCTCCACCTGGCCCGCCTCAACGACACCGACCTGCCGCTGCTCGCCGGCACGCTCACGACCAACGAGCTGACCGTCCGCGACGTCGTCGACCGGGTCGTGGCCGGACCGGGCCGCGAGATCGCGCTGCTCGGCCTCAGCTTCAAGACCGCGACCGACGACCTGCGCGAGAGCCCGAGTGTCGAGCTGGCCGAGCGGCTGATCGGCAAGGGGTACAACCTGCGCATCTACGACTCGATCGTGAACCCGAGCCGCCTGGTCGGCGCCAACCTGCGGCACGTGCGGTCCAAGCTTCCGCACCTGCAGCGGGTACTGACCGCCGACCCGGTCGAGGCGCTCCGCGGCGCCGACCTGGCGCTGGTCTCGGCCACCGACACCGCGGCCATCAGCGCCCTGCTCACCACCCCGCCGGCCCGGACCATCGACCTGAGCGGCCGGCTCGGCGCCGAGGTCGAGGCGCTGCCCGGATACGAAGGAGTCGGCTGGTGAGTGGTCCGCGCGTCCTGATCATCATCCAGAACCTGTGGGTCCCGTTCGACCGCCGGGTCTGGCTGGAGTGCCAGGCCCTGGCGGCGTCCGGGTACGACGTGACCGTCGTGTGCCCCAAAGGTCCGGGCGATCCGTCGTACCAGGTGATCGACGGGGTCACCGTGCACCAGTACAAGGCGTACGCACCCGGCGGCAGCAAGATCGGGTTCGTCGCGGAGTACGTGTACTCGTTCCTGATGACGCTGCGGCTGGTACTGCGGGCCCGCAAGGCCGGCCGGTTCCAGGTCATGCAGGCCTGCAACCCGCCGGACATCTTCTGGCCGATCGCGATGCTGCTGCGCCGGCTCGACCGGACCCGGTTCGTGTTCGACCACCACGACCTGTGCCCCGAGCTGTTCCAGTCCCGCTTCGGCGGTACGACGAGCCCGGCGTACAAAGGACTGCGCTGGCTGGAGCGACGGACGCACCGTACGGCGGATCACGTCATCTCGACCAACGACTCGTACCGCCACATCGCGATCACCCGCAGCGGCAAGGCCAACCACGACGTGACCGTCGTCCGCACCGGGCCCGACCCGGAGAAGCTGCGCCGGGGCACGGCCGACGAGTCGGTCCGTCGCGGCCACCGCTACCTGGTCACGTACATCGGCGTGATGGGTCCGCAGGACGGTGTCGACATCGTCGTCCGCGCGGCCGACGTGATCGTCAACAAGCTGGGCCGCAAGGACATCGCGTTCACGCTGATGGGCGGCGGTGACGCATTCGACGAGGTGGTCGCGCTCCGGGACGAGCTCGGCCTGGCCGAGCACGTCGAGTTCACCGGCCGGGTGCCGGACGAGACGGTCCGCACGGTGATGTCGACGGCCGACCTCGGGCTCTCGCCAGACCCGAAGAATCCGCTCAACGACGTCTCCACGATGAACAAGACGATGGAGTACATGGCGTTCGAACTGCCGGTCGTCGCCTTCGACCTGATCGAGACGAACGTGTCGGCCGCCGAGGCCGCCGTGTACGTGGAGCCGAACGACGTGGCGCAGTACGGCCAGGCGATCGTCTCCCTGCTGGACGACGAGGTACGCCGCCGCCGGATGGGCAGGTTCGGTCGCGAACGGGTCGAGCAGGTGCTCGCCTGGAAGCACCAGCAGAAGGCCTACCTCGAGGTGTACGACCGGCTCACCGGTCACTCCAGCGTGCTCCGCGACTTCCGCCAGGCTGCGGGGTCCTGACGTGTGTGGCATCGCCGGCTGCTACCAGCAGCACGACGGTCTCGCCCTGGCCGAGACGATGAGCGACCGGATCGCGCACCGCGGTCCGGACGCCGACGGTGTGTACCGGTTCGAGGACGGTGACATCCGGGCTTACCTGGCGCACCGCCGGTTGTCGATCATCGACCTGTCCTCGGGTGCGGACCAGCCGTTCACCAAGCGCGGCCTGACGATCAGCTACAACGGTGAGCTCTACAACTACAAGGAACTGCGCGCCGAGCTGGCCAGGTCCGGTGTCTCGTTCCGGACCAGCTCCGACACCGAGGTGGTGCTGGAGGCCTGGCGCCGTTGGGGTCCGGCGGCGCTGACGCGGTTCCGCGGCATGTTCGCGTTCGCGATGCTGGACGAGGACAGCGGCAGCCTGTTCCTGGCCCGCGACCCGCTCGGCATCAAGCCGCTCTACTTCCGCCGCCGGCACGGCGGCGTCATCTTCGCGTCCGAGCTGAAGGCACTGGTCGCCGCGATCGGCCCCGAGCTGCGGACCGATCCCGGCGCGCTGATCGCGTCGATGCTCTACTACTGGCTGCCCGAACAGCAGTGCGCGATCGAGGGTGTGGACAAGCTGCCACCGGGTTCGTGGGCCGAGTTCCGCCCCGACGGCAGCAGCCGGCACGAGACGTACTGGCGGGTGACCGACGTCGCCACCGAAGCGGCCGCCGGGCCGCCGGCCGACCTGCGGTCGGTGATCGAGGAATCGGTCGCCGCCCACTTGGTCGCCGATGTCGGGGTGTCGACGTTCCTCAGCGGTGGTCTCGACTCCAGCCTGGTCACGGTGCTGGCCAAGCGCCTCGACCCGGGCATCGACTCGTACACGATCACCTTCCGCGCGCAGGACCAGCGGCTGGAGGCGATGCCGGACGACGCGATCTACGCCCGCAAGGTGGCCCAGCAGTTCGGCATCGACCTGCACGAGATCGAGATCGCCCCGGACGTGGTCGAACTGCTCCCCCGGATCGTCGACATCCTGGACGAGCCGATCGGCGACCCGGCCGCGATCAACACGCTGCTGATGTGCGACACCGCCCGCGACGCCGGCGTCAAGGTGCTGCTGTCCGGGATGGGCGCCGACGAGTTGTTCGGCGGCTACCGCAAACACCTCGCCTGTGTGATGGGAGCGCAGTACCAGCGGCTTCCCGGCGTACTGCGCAACGGTCTGGTCGGTCCCGCCGTCCGGCGGCTGCCGGTCACCGCGAACGGACGCGGCCTGCGGTACGCGCGCTGGGCGAAGCGGTTCCTCACCTTCGCGGACCTGCCCGAGGAGACCGCGTTCCGACGCAGCTACACGATGTACGACGCCGATCAACTGGCCGGCCTGTTGAGTCCGGACCTGGAGCCGTACGTCGGGAAGCTGATCTCCGAGCACAGCGACATCTACCACGACACCACGCTCGACGACCACGTGAACCGGATGTGCCTGGCCGACGCGCGGATGTTCCTGCCCGGCCTGAACCTGGCCTACACCGACCGGTCCAGCATGGCCGCGTCGACCGAGGTCCGGACGCCGTTCGTGGACCCGATCGTCGCGCGGGCGGCGTTCTCCATCCCGGGCAGCGAGAAGATCCACCGGCGGACGAGCAAGCTCGCGCTGAAGAAGGCGGCCGAGGCGTGGTTGCCGAAGGAGATCATCTACCGGCCGAAGGCGTCGTTCAGCGCGCCGCTGCGGGCCTGGGTCCGCAACGACCTGCGCGAACTGGTGGACGACACCCTGCTGCGCGGCGACCTGGTCGGCAGCGGCTTCCTGCAGCAGTCGGCGGTCCAAGGGCTGGTCGACGACGAGCGGGCCGGGCGTGAGGACTACTCCAAGCAGATCTGGCAGCTGCTCACCCTCGAGACCTGGACCCGGCACATGCGCTCCCTGGGCGTCACCATCACCTCCCTCTGAAGGCTTCGCTCTCTCCGAAGGACTGGCATGAAACAGGTTGCACAGAACTACAAGTCCGGTGAGCTGGCGGTGCTCGACGTACCGCCGCCGAGCTGCGCGCCCGGAGGCGTACTGGTCCGCTCGCTCTACTCGCTGATCTCGACCGGGACCGAGCTGATGAAGGTGGGCGAGGCCAAGCTGTCCATGCTCGGCAAGGCCCGGGCCCGGCCGGACCAGGTGAAGAAGGTGCTGGACTCGGTCGCCCAGCAGGGTGCGCTCAACACCTACAAGAAGGTGATGAACAAGCTCGACTCCTACACCCCGCTGGGCTACTCGCTGTGCGGTGTGGTGGTCGAGGTCGGCGCCGGTGCCGAGGAGTTCAGCGTCGGCCAGCTGGTCGCTGCCGCGGGCAACGAGTTCGCTCTGCACGCGGAGTACAACTGGGTGCCCGTCAACCTGTGCGTTCCGGTGCCGGACGGCGTACGGCCGGAGCTGGCCGCCTTCTCGACGGTCGGCGCGATCGCGATGCACGGCGTACGGCAGGCGGAGGTACAGCTCGGCGACACCGCGGTGGTGATCGGGCTCGGTCTGGTCGGTCAACTGGTGGTCCGGCTGCTGGCCGCGGCCGGGGTCCGGGTGTTCGGGATCGACACGGTCGAGGACCGGTGCCGGATGGCGGAGAAGGCCGGCGCACTGCACTGCTCGTCGGCCGACGAGGCAGGGATCGCCGCGTTGGAGCGGTCGTTGCTGAATGCGTCGAACGGTCTGGGCGCCGACCACATCCTGCTCGCGGCCGGTGGTCACTCGAACGGTCCGGTCGAGACAGCGGCACGGCTGGCGCGGGACAAGGCGCGGGTGGTCGACATCGGCAAGACCAAGCTCGACCTGCCCTGGAACGCGTACTACGACAAGGAACTGGACGTCCGCTTCTCCCGCTCCTACGGCCCCGGCCGGTACGACGACCGCTACGAACTCGAAGGCATCGACTACCCCGCCGGCTACGTCCGCTGGACCGAACGCCGCAACCTGGAATGCTTCATCGACCTCATCGCCCGCGAACAGATCGACGTAGGCAGCCTGGTCGCCCGCATCTTCCCCATCGCCGACGCCACCGAGGTCTACCAGCAACTCAGCACCAACACCTTCCCCGGCGTCGGCTTCCTCTTCGAGTACCCGGACATTCCGGTGGAAGAGAAGAAGGAAACGACGAGGGTCGCAAGCACGGCTCAGAGCACTGCTGGTGCGCCGCGACTCGGATTCATCGGTGCGGGTAACTACGCGTCGTCCATGCTTCTTCCGCACCTGCAGAAGAACGAAGACGCAGTTCTCGCACACGTCGCCACCAACAAGTCGTTGTCGGCGGCGAACGCACAACGACGGTTCGGGTTCGAGCAGATCTCGACCGACGCCAACGAGGTGCTGACCAACGAAAGCCTGGACGCGATCTTCGTAGTCACCCGGCACAGCACACACGCCGAGCTCGCCTGCCGCGCCCTGGAAACGGGCAAAGCCGTCTTCGTCGAGAAGCCGCTTGCGTTGAACGACGAGGACCTCGATCGCATCGTCGCCACCGCGGATGCCACCGGCAACGACCGGCTGATGGTCGGCTTCAACCGCCGGTTCGCCCCGCTCCTGACCGACCTGCGCGACCGCTTCGGCACCCCCGGCGGCGGCTCCTCACTGCGCTACCTGGTGAACGCCGGCCGCCTCGACCCGTCCAGTTGGTACCTCGACCAGGACAAGGAAGGCAGCCGCTTCGCCGGCGAGGGCGGCCACTTCATCGACACCCTGAGTTGGTGGCTCGACAGCCTGCCCACCGAGGTGTACGCCGTACCCGGACCGGATGCCGGCGACGTGATCGTCAGCCTGCGGTTCGCGAACGGCTCGGTCGGCACGATCAGCTACGTCGGCGGCGGCAACGCGCGGTTCCCGAAGGAGACGCTGGACATCACCGGCGGCGGCCGCAACGGCCGGCTGGACAACTTCCAGAGCGCCTCGGTCTGGACCGGCCGGAAGCCGTCCGCCCGCAAGGCCCGCGGCACCGACAAGGGTCAGCGGGTCGAGCTGGAGCGGTTCGTCGCGGCGGTGAAGTCCGGCGGCCCGATGCCGATCTCGTTCGACTCCCTGATCGCCACCACCCGCGCGACCATCGCCGTGGACAAGAGCCTCGCGAGCGGGAGGCCGGAGAGCGTATGAGCCGTCAGCCCCTTGGCTGGTATGTCCGCCGCCTGCGCCGGATGTCCCCCACCGAGCTGGTCTGGCGCACGCGCGACCATGCACGACGTACTGCCTGGGCCTACCAGCAGGTCCGGCCCGGGCAGGACGCGACGACTCAGCTGCCGCTGCGCAAAGAGCTGACCTTCGCGGCGACCCTGCCTCCGCATGCGGCAGACGCCGTACCTGAGGAGGCGCGTACGGCGATCATCGCGACGGCCGACGCGATCATGGCCGGGAAGCTGGAGGTCCTCGGCGTCGACCGGACCGATCTGGTGTCGCCGGACTGGTTCCGTGATCCGATCACCGGCCGGCGATCGGATCCCGCGGAGTACACGTTCAAGCTCAATCATCGCAACGAGGCGCTGGTCGGGAACGTCAAGCAGGTCTGGGAGTTGTCCCGGCACCACCACCTGACCCAGCTGGCCGCGGCCTGGTACCTGACCCATGACGACACGTACGCCGATCGCGTCGCCGACCACCTGAACGACTGGTGGCGGTCGAACCCGTTCTTGTCCGGTGTCCACTGGGCCAGCGGGATCGAGATCGGGATCCGGCTGATCAGCTGGACCTGGATCCGGCGGCTGCTCGAGGACTGGCCCGAGGTCACCGATCTCTTCGAGCACAACGAACTGGCGTTGCGGCAGCTCTACTGGCACCAGCGCTACCTGGCGGCGTTCCAGAGCCGTGGTTCGTCGGCGAACAACCACGTGATCGCTGAGGCGGCCGGCCAGTTGGTTGGAGCTTGTGCGTTCCCCTGGTTCGCGCAGAGCGACAAGTGGCGCGCGGACGCGGCCGCACTGCTGGAGCGAGAGCTGGACGCCAACACGTTCCCGTCCGGCGTGAACCGCGAGCTCGCGACCGACTACCACCGCTTCGTCTCCGAGCTCGGCCTGTACGCCGCTCTGGAAGCGGACAACGCCGGCCATCCGCTGAGTCAGCAGACCTGGTCACTGCTGACTCGCACGTTCGACGTGGCCGCGGCGATTGTCGACGAGACCCTGCGGCCACCACGTCAAGGCGATGACGACGAAGGCATGGTGCTCGTCCTCGATCCGCCCGATGTGCACAGCTGGTCGGCGTTCCTGTCGCTCGGTGGAGCGGTGCTCGGCCGCCCCTCGTGGTGGCCGTCGAGTCCGTTGACGGCGACCGCCGTACTGGCCGGAAGTCTGGTCAACGGTCCGCAGCCGCATCGTCCGGCGGAGCGTCCGAACCACTTCGCGGACGCCGGGATCACGATTCTGCGCAGCCGCGACGCCGGGCCGGACATCTGGTGCCGCGCCGATGCCGGACCGCACGGGTTCCTGTCCATCGCGGCGCACGCCCACTGCGACGCGCTCTCGCTCGAGGTCCGGGTCGGCGGCGTCGACATCCTGGCCGATCCGGGCACGTACTGCTACCACGGCGAGGAGGAGTGGCGGAACTACTTCCGCTCCACCATCGCCCACAACACCGTCGAGGTCGCGGGGGCCGAGCAGTCCGTCTGGGGTGGCCCGTTCCTGTGGCTGCGCGGCGCGACCGGACGCGTACGGCGCTACGCCGCCGAAGGTGACGTGGTGACCTGGGATGCCGAGCACGACGGGTACCAGTCCGGCGACGTACCGATCACTCACCGGCGGACCGCCGTACTCGATGACGGCGTGCTGCGAGTGGAGGACAGGCTGGACCGGACGGCCGACATACGCATCGCGTGGCATCTCGGGCCGGAGGTGACGGTCGAGCTGGACGGCGCGGCCGGGCGGCTGAAGTGGCCGAACGGCTCCGCGGTCGTCGAGTTGCCGGCCGGGCTGAGCTGGACGGCGTACTGCGGCGGCGACGATCCGTTGCTGGGCTGGTACTCACCGCGATTCGGTCGCAAGGTGCCGATCACGACCCTGGTCGGCTCCGGCGTGCTCGAGCCGGACTCCCCCGCGATCAGCACATTTCAATTCCGGTCCTGACCGGAGCCTGCTGTATCAGCGTCAATTCCCAGCCCTCTATTACTGCGAACCGATTGAGGCGCTCCACTGGAGGGGTCTGTGAGTGCACAGCAGCTCGACGTCAAGAAGTCCTGGCGGGCTATCCGCCGGGACCGCTTCCTGATTGTCGCGATCGCGTCGATCGGCCTGGTCGCCGGCATCGCCTACGCGTTCGCGGCACCGCCGATGCACACGGCCACATCGATGGTGGTCCTGCCACCGCCGCCGTCGGCCGACCCGGAGAAGGCGACCGGTACGCAGAGTATCGAGACGCAGGTCTTCATCGCCGAAAGTGCTCCGGTGCTCCGCAGCGCCGGCCAGAACCTGTCGCCCGCGCTGTCCACCGAAGTGGTGCGCAGCCGCGTCAAAGTCACCGCGGTCACCGACGACGTGATCCGGATCGACGCCAAGGGCACCTCGTCCGGGCAGGCGGTCCGGCTGGCCAACGCCGTCGCCGAGGTCTATCTGGTCTTCGTCACCACCGACCAGAAGCTGCCCGGCGACCTCGGCAAGAAGGTCGGCGCCCGGGTCCTGGAGCAAGCCACCGCCGCGCGCGGCGGCAGCATGGTCGTCCACTCCGGTATCTACGGCGGGCTGGGAGCAGTGCTGGCCGCCATCGCGGCCGCGATCGGCGTGCTGATCCGGGCTCGCGGCGACCGTCGGCTCCGGCTGCGCGACGAGGTTGCCGACGCCGTCGGTCTGCCGGTGCTCGCGTCCGTGTCGTCGTACCGCGCGACCGATCCGTCCGACTGGGCCCAGCTGCTCGAGCGCTACACGCCGACGGCCGTGGACGCCTGGAGTCTGCGCAAGATCCTGCATCACCTGAACCTGGACCTGAAGGGTGGCTCGCCGGTCTCGCTGACCGTCATCTCGTTCGCCGACGATGACAAGGCGCGCCCGCTCGGCCCGCAGCTGGCCGCGTTCGCCACCTCGATCGGCATCTCCACCTCGATGGTGGTCGGCAACCACACCGAGCAGCCGCCCGGCCCCGTCGCCCTCTACATCCATCTGGTCCTGGTCGACCGGGAGCACCCGCACCTGACCGACACCAGCCGGACCAACAGCACGATCGTGGCCCTGTCGGCCGGCACCGTGACGGCCGAGGAACTCGCCCGGCTCGCCGTCGCCGCGGCCGCGGACGATCGCACCATCGACGGCCTGGTCGTCACCGATCCCGACCCGTTCGACCGCACCATCGGCCGGGTCTCGCAGTCGCAGCGCCGGTCCAGCTCGCGGCTGCCCACGCTACTCACCGGCACAGCGAGGCGAACCCGATGAGCAACCAACCATATTCCGAACTGCCGGACGCGGCCGCGGGCTGGATCGACGATGACGACGACCTGTACGCCGACGAGTCGTCGACCGCGTTCCCGCCGGACTCGCTCGTCACCTTCCGCTTCCTCCGGGACGCGGTCCGGCGGCACATCCGGATCTGGCTGGTGCTCGCGCTGATCGGCCTGGCCGGCGGTCTCGCGACGTCCGTCGTACTCCCGCCGGCGCACACCTCGTCGGCCCGCATGCTGATCACCACCCGGGAAGGCGAGGACCCGACCAAGGCGATGGCGACCGAGGTCAGCCTGGCGACCACCCGGACCGTGGCCGAGCGGACCATCGCGCTGCTGCAGCTTCCGGACACGCCGGACCAGATGCTGGAGCGGTACACCGCGACCGCGCTGACCGACCGAGTAATGGAAATCAAGGCGAGCGCCAAGACCAGCGAGCAGGCGACCAAGCTGGCCACGGTGGTGGCGCAGACGTACCTGATCTTCCGCAAGGAGCAGATCGCACTGCAGTCGGCGCCGCTGACGCGGGACCTCGCCGCCGCCCAGTCCGAGATGACCGTCGCCGAGCAGGCGGTCCGGTCGACCGGGGACAACCCGGACGAGTTGCAGCGACCGAGCAGTCCGGAGGCGCTCAAGTACATCGCCGCCCGGGACAAGTGGATGTTCGTCCGGCAGCAGGTGCTGGACCAGAACGTCTCGGCCTCGAAGATGAACAGCAGCCGGATGCTCGACGCGCCCTCACCGGTGCTGACCTCGGCGAAGCGGATGCTGGCGATCCAGGCCGGCACCGGGTTGCTGGTCGGTCTGTTCCTCGGCATCGGTTTCGTCATCGTCCGGGCTCTGATCTCCGACCGGCTGTGGCGGCGGCAGGACATCGCTCAGTCGCTGGGTGCCCGGGTCCGGCTCAGCACCGGCCGGCCGCCGCGCTGGCAGTGGATCCCGTTCGCGCACCGGCTGCGTAAGCACCAGCAGCACCATCCCGAGATCGAACTGCTGGTCCGCCACCTCGACCAGCGCATCATCTGGGCGAAGCGGCCGACACCGGCGCTGGCCGTGGTCAGCGTCGACGACGTCCGGTCCTGCGCGATCGCCGTGGCCTCGCTGGCCTACGCACTGGCCGAGGACGGCAAGAACGTCCTGGTCGCCGACCTGACCGACAGCGGCATCCTTGCCGCCAAGCTGGGCGTGCGGGAGATCGGCACCCGGGACTCGCAGTTCAGCGAGCCGACCCGGCGGATCACCGTGCATCTGCCCGATCCCGAAGCCGGTCCGGCCGAGGGCTGCTACCTGCGGCTGGGCGACAACAACCGGCCGGGCGGCTCCGGTGACATCTCGCTCGACGCCGCCTGGGACGTCGCGGACGTCGTACTGAGCCTGGCCACCCTGACGCCGGCTCTCGGCGCCGACCACCTGGGCAGCTGGGCCTCCCGGGCGGCCGTCGTGGTGACGGCCGGACGGTCGTCGCTGACCAAGGTCCGGGCCACCGGCGAGATGGTCCGGCTGGCCGGCCTGGAGATCGACACGGCCGTGGTGCTGAACGCGGACAAGACCGACGAGGGTGTCGGCGTCACCGAGGCGGAGAGCTCGGCCCGGACCCTCGACGTGGAGATGTTCGGCCGATGAGTGCTATCCGGGCGCTTGCTCCGCGGCTCGGTGATCGGCCGGGCCGCCGGGTCGTGTCGCCCGAGCAGCGCCGGCGGCATCGGGTCCAGCTGGTCTGGGGCTGCCTGCTGCTGAACGTGCTGACGTTCTTCCCCGAGGCGCCGCACATCATCCCCATCCCCGGCGCGCTCGGCAAGCTGATCGCGCAGGGATCGCTGGTCGTCGCCGCGATGCTGGTGCTGACGGTGAACCGTCCGGTCAAGGTCCGGGCCTCGGTCTTCATCTTCCTCGCCACGCTGCTGGCGACGGAGGCTCTGCTGTCCAGCCTGCGGGCCGAGTTCCTGCTCGGTGCGCTGTACCGGTCGGGGAGGCTGTTCGCCTTCGTGATGGTGCTCTGGCTGCTGACTCCGTGGTGGCCGAGACGCGATCTCCTGCTGGTGCGAACCCACTTGATGTACCTGTGGATCATCCTGGGCTCGGCCGTCGTCGGCCTGCTCGTCGCACCCGGACTGGCGATGACCGAGGACCGGTTGTACGGCGTCCTGTGGCCGATCCCGCCGACTCAGGTCGGTCACTACGCGGCCGTCGCGATCGGTCTGACCACGATCTTGTGGATGTCCGGCCTGCTCCGCCGCGAGGTGGCGCTGGTCAGTGTTGCCGGATCCGTTCCGGTCCTGCTCCTGACCCACACGCGTACGGCGCTGATCGCCCTGCTGATCGGTGTCGTGATCGCCGGGCTGAGCCTGTTCACCGCCCGCACACGGGTTCGTCGGGCCTTCGCCGTCGGCCTGGTGCTCTTCTCGGTCGGGGCACTCACCCTCGGCTCGGTGGTGACCACCTGGCTCGCCCGTGGCCAGGACACCACCCAGGTCACCGAGCTCACCGGCCGGACGCGGGTGTGGGACGCGATCCTGGCCCAGCCGCGGTCGGTGTTCGAGACGCTGTTCGGCTTCGGCCTGTCCAACAAGTCCTTCAACGGCCTGCCGATCGACAGCAACTGGCTCGGCACGTACTACGACATCGGCCTGGTCGGGATGGCGATCAACATCGCCATGGTGCTGTTCGTCCTGGTGATGGCGCTGTTCTTCCAGCCGCAGGGCCCGCGCCGGGCGATGGCGCTGTTCCTGGTCGCGTACTGCGTGGTGGCGTCCTTCACCGAGAGCGGGCTGAGCGAGGCGTCGCCGTACCTGCTCGAACTGACCCTGGCCGCGTCGCTGGTGTACTCGCGAGTTCCCCGAGAGGGTGTGCGATGAAGATCCTGCTGGTGCACAACAGGTACCGGTCCACCGCGCCGAGCGGTGAGAACCGGGTGGTCGACCAGGAGGGCGAGGCGCTGGCCGAGCTCGGGCACGAGGTCGAGACCTTCGAGCGGCACAGTGACGAGATCGAGGACTGGCCGGCCTGGAAGAAGGCCACGCTGCCGGCCCGGGTGGTCTGGAACCCGGCCGCCAAACGCGACCTGGCCGAGACGCTGCAGCGGTTCCGGCCGGACGTCGTCCATGTCCACAACACCTTCCCGGTGCTGAGCCCGTCGGTGCTGTACGCGTGCCGCGACGCCGGCGTGCCGGTCGTCATCACCCTGCACAACTACAAGCTGCTGTGCGCCAGCGGTGACTTCTTCCGCGCCGGCGAGCTCTGTCACGACTGCGCCGGCGGCAACCCGGTGTCCGGGGTGATCCACCGTTGCTACCGCGGGTCCACACTGGCCACTGCGACCACGGTGCTGAACACCAGGACCCATCGGCGGAGCTGGCGCGACCTGGTGTCGGCGTACATCTTCGTCTCCGAGTCACAGCGCGCACTGCTGACCGGGATGGCCTTCGACCCGGACCGCAGCTTCGTCCGCTACAACTACGTGCCGTACGACGGCCCGATCGGTGACAGCCCCAAGCAGCGGCAGGTGACGTACGTCGGCCGGCTCGACGCGGCCAAGGGCGCACCGCTGCTGATGAAGGGCTGGGACGCGTACCGCGCTCTCGCCGGGGACGACGCGCTCCGGCTCGTCATCGCGGGCGGTGGTCCGATGCTGGACGAGGTGACCGCGTGGGCCGCCGAACGGCCGTCGGTCGAGCTGCTCGGCCTGATGAGCAAGCAGGAGGTCTTCGAGCTGATCGGCCGGTCCCGGGCCGTCGTACTGCCGTCGGAATGGGAGGAGACGTTCGGCCTGGTGGTGGTCGAGGCGATGGCGGTCGGCGTACCGTTGCTGGCCTCCGGACACGGATCCTTCCCCGAACTCGTAACCGACGGCGTCGACGGTGCGTTGTTCGAACCGGGGCGGCCGGACGCACTGGCCAAGCTGCTTCTCGACGTCGACACGTCGCCCGATCGCTATGCGGAACTGGGGCGCCAAGCCCGGGCGACGTACGAGAAGAAGCACGATCCCCGACGCAATCTCGAGCAACTGCTCGACATCTACCGCTTCGCTGTCGGCCGGCCTGTCACCCGCCGCTAGCCGATACCTACGTGCCCCCAGAAGGAAGTGTGATGGAACAACGCGAGCCGTCCCCTCCGGCCACCGGCCGGAGTGGTGCGTGGTACCGCAGCCGACGCGTGCTGTTCGCGGCTGTCGCGATCGTGGTCGCGTGCGCGCTGGCGGTGGTCACCTACGTTCTCACCGCGGATGGCCAGCCACTGTCGCGGCCGCAGGCGACGCCGACCGCGGCGCCCAGCTCGGCGCCCGTCAAGGCTCCCACCGCGCCGCCGGCCAAGGTCTGCGGGAACGCCGCGGCACTGTCCGGGCCCAAGACCGCACCGGCCGGCGCCGTCGTCGTCAGCCCGACCCAGAACCTCGAGGACCTCAGCTCGAAGAGCCCGGCCGGTACGACGTTCTACCTGACCGCGGGTACGCACAAACTCGGCGGCGGCGCGTTCACCCAGGTGATCCCCAAGCCGGGCAACCGCTACATCGGCGCACCCGGCGCGGTCATCGACGGCGGCAACAGCAACCGCTACGCGTTCACCGGGTACGCGACCGACGTACAGATCAAGAACCTGACCATCCAGAACTTCGGCACCCCGCGCAGCACCAACGACGAGGGCGTGGTGAACCACAACGCCGCGGCGAGCTGGACGATCGAGGGCAACACGATCCGCAACAACTCCGGCGCCGGCCTGATGGTCGGCAGCAAGAACGTCGTCCGCGGCAACTGCCTGCAGAGCAACGGCCAGTACGGCTTCAGCGCCTACAACCCGAGCAAGGTCGGCAGCATCGTGATCGAGCGCAACGAGATCACCGGGAACAACACCGACGACTGGGAGGTGCTCAAGCCGGGCTGCGGCTGCACCGGCGGCGGCAAGTTCTGGGCGGTGTCCGGCGCGGTGGTGCGCGGCAACTGGATCCACGACAACAACGGACCGGGGATGTGGGCCGACACCAACAACACCGGGTTCGCGATCGAGGGCAACTACATCTCCGGCAACTTCGCCGAGGGCATCGTCTACGAGACCAGCTACAACGCCTCGATCCGGGGCAACACGTTCATCCGCAACGGACTCGGCAAGGGCCCGCTGAACCAGGGCTTCCCGACACCCGCGGTGTACATCTCCGAGTCCGGTAGCGACAAGCGGGTCGCGGGCATGTTCAACCAGGTCTTCGAGGTCAGCGGGAACGTGTTCACCGACAACTGGGCCGGCGTGATCCTGTGGGAGAACGCGGACCGGTTCTCCGGCTCGCCGGCCAACACCAGTTCGGGCTCCGGCACCTTGGTGAACCCGACGGTGGCCACCATCGAGACCTGCAACGCGGCCAACATCCGCAACCAGCCGTACCTGAACGACTGCCGGTGGAAGACCCAGAACGTGCACGTCCACGACAACGTGTTCAGTCTCGACCCGAGCAAGCTCGGCAAGACGTGTGCGTCCCGCAGCGGCTGCGGCTACAACGGGATCTTCGCCAACTGGGGCACCTACCCCGACTGGTCGCCGTACAAGGAGCGGACGGTCCAGGACGCGATCACCTTCAAGCAGGGCAACAAGTTCTCCACCAACACCTATCGCGGGCCGTGGAACTTCATCGTGCACGAGCAGGGCAGCAGCGTGAACTGGGCCAACTGGCAGGGCGCGCCGTACGGGCAGGACCAGGACAGCGTGATCAGGGTCCAAGGGGAGCGCTGACAGCGATGATCGGGCCTCCGGAGCGTGCCGTCGGCGAGCAGATCGCACTGCTGCGCTCGGTGGGTTACGCCGCGTTCGGGCGGCACGAGCGGAACCTCGACGTCCTCGACCTGGTCTTCGACAGCCTGGTCGACGCGCCGGAGACCTGCCGTGGCGACGTGCGGCGACTGCGGTTCGCCGGACACGGCATCGCACTGGACGTCGACGTACGGGGCCAGGGCGACCTGACCGTGGAACTGCGTGTCTCCCCCAGTGGTCCGGTGGTGGTCGAATCGCGTGGCGCCGAAGGCGATGGGCCGACCGACGCACGACTGGTCAGCTTCCTGCTGCGCTGGCCGGGCACAACGCAGCGGCCGGTCCGGACCGCCTGGGTCATGCTCTGACCCGGACGTCGAGACCGGCCGCCGGCTACTGCTTCAGGAGGCAAGCAGCAGTCTGAGTTTCTCCAGGCACCGACCCCGGATCGGGCCGATGCTGCCGATCGGGATACCGATCGTCGCGGAGATTTCCGCATACGGCGCGGGCGGATCGGCCATCAGCATGCCCATCAGCTGCTGCCACCGATCCGGCAGGCTTTCCAGCGCCCGCCGTACGTCGACCGCCCGCTCGTCGGCGAGCAGGTCGGCGTCCAGCTCCGGCGTGTCGCCGGGTACTCCTTCGAACGCGGCCGACTCGTAGGTCAGCAGCACCCGCTTGCGGAACGCCAGCACCCGCAGGCATTCCCGGCGGGTCGTCACCACCAGCCAGGCGCCGACCCGCTCGGGGTCGACCCGGTGGATGTGCTCGAGCAACCGCAGCCAGACCATCTGGGAGACGTCGGCGGCATCGCTGTCGCTGAGCCGGAAACTGCGGGTGACGGCCCAGACCAGCCGGGCATAGTGATCGACCAGCCGGCTCCAGGCCCCCTGGTCGCCGGACGCGGCCTGGATCACCAGGGTCGCGGCCTCGGACCGGACCGGCCCGTCGTCGGTTATCGATTCGTCAGTGCCTGCCGGGGCACTGAGTTCCTGCAACATTGGATTCCCCCCTCGGGAACGCACCCCTGTCGTACTCGGATCAGTGGTGCTCTATCTGCGCGCCGCCGGCCGGGCAGATGGCCGGCGGCGGGATTTTCAGTAGGCGCCGTCGCGTCCGAAGACGGCGCGGGCGGTCTTCCACAAAATGAGCAGGTCCAACGCGATCGACCAGTTGTCGGCGTACCGAAGGTCGAGCCGCATGGACTCTTCCCAGGTGAGATCGCTGCGCCCGCTGACCTGCCAGAGGCCGGTCAGTCCGGGTTTCACGAGCATCCGCCGCGCGTCGTCGATGGCGTAGCGCGCCACCTCGGCCGGTAGCGGCGGCCTGGGCCCGACCAGTGACATGTCCCCCCGGAGCACGTTCACCAGTTGAGGTAGTTCGTCGATCGAGAACCGCCGCAGGTACTTGCCGATCTTGGTCACCCGCGGGTCGTCCCGGAGTTTGAACAGCACCCCGTTGCCCTCGTTCAGCGCCTGCAGCTCCGCCTTGCGGGCCTCGGCGTCGACCACCATGGTGCGGAACTTCAGCATCTGGAACCGTTCGCCGCCGCGACCCACCCGGGTCTGCCGGAACAGCACCGGGCCACGGCTGGTGAGCTTCACCAGCAGCGCGGTGACGGCCAGGACCGGCGCGATGCCGATCAGCAGCAGGCAGCCGACCACCCGGTCGAAGATGCTCTTCAGCAGGTGCGGTCCGCCGCTCACCGACGGCCGCTCCAGGTGCAGCAGCGACAGGCCGGCGACCGGGCGGATCGAGATCCGCGGACCGGCGACCTCGACGATGCCCGGCGAGACGATCAGGTCGACACCGCGCTGTTCGAGCGCCCAGGACAGCTTGCGCAGCGAGTGCCCGGTCAGTTCCGGGTCGGCCGCGATCGCGACCACCTCGACGTCGAACTGGTCGACCGCGGCCAGGATGTCCATCTCGGTCCGGCCCAGCCGGTCCGACTCGGGCTCCTCGAACGCGTCACCGCGGGGCAGGCAGCTGGCCACCACGATGTACCCGTCGGCCTTCCGCTCCTCCAGGTGCCGCCGCAGCGTGGTCACCTGATCGTTGCGTCCGACAACGAGTACCCGGCGCATGCACCGGTTGAGGAACCGCCGCCGGGAGATGCTGCGGTGCAGCACCCAGCGGGCGAACATCGCCGCCAGACAGGTCATCGGCACGGCCAGGACGACGAAACCGCGAGCGACCTCGAGTTTGATCGCGTACGACGTGATCGCGACCAGCGCGGTCAGTGCCACCGCGGCCCGGATGATGGAGCGGAACTCCTCCGGACCGGTACCGAAGTACCGGGTCTCATAGCCCCGCTCGAGCGCCACACACGCCAACCAGGCGATCGGCAGGACGGCGCCGAGCAGGAAATAGCCGAGGTTGATCTGGGCACCGAACCGGGCGACCAGTGCCAGCGAGCCACCGATCACGGCCGCGGCCAAGTCACCGGCGAGCGCTGCCCACCGGTACTTCGCCACCCACCGCGCCTCGGTGAACCGTGCCGCCCTCGGCACGATCGCCGGAACCTCGTCCGGTACCACCCAGACCGGCCGACGTCGTTCCCCCGACGGCGCCGGCCGAAGATCAGCCGATTCGGCCAACCCCTCGGACATGACAAATTCAGTCACGCACAGTCACCCCCCACAGGTGAATGCGAACCCCGTGACCAACCCACACCCCGTCACGGACTTCGATGAACGCCGCCCCCACAACGGCGTGAACCCGACAGTACTACGTCAGAGCCGGGTAAGACAGTACTGACCGGCAGTGTTTACCGGGGCGCAATCAGAAGACCCCCGGGACCCATTTTGCGGGTCCCGAGGGTCTCGTTTTGGCTACTTCAGGTGACCGGCCGCCGGGTCGGGGCGCCGATCGGGGGTGATCAGCCGGCGATCAGGCCGTCGCCGCTGATCAGCTCGCGCATCTCGGCCAGCGAGCTGTCGCTCGGCGGCAGGATCGCGTCGGAATCGTGCAGCTCGTCGTCGGGCAACTTGTCACCCGAGCGGACGAACTCCAGCAACGCGGTGAACGCGGCCTTGAAGGCCTCCTCGTCGCCGGCCGAAACGGCCTGCTCCAGCTCGCCGTCGACCTTGTTGAGGTCGTCCAGCTTCTCGTCGGCCAGTCGCCACTGGCCTTCACTCATGATGCGAACGATCATCGAGCGTCTCCGTCCTGAGGTCTCACCGGCTCCGCGGCCGGCTGCTGCGTGGGCTGCTGTGCCTGGGCGGTTCCTTGGGCGTTGTCGCCGGACAGCTCCTTGGGGGCGCTGCCACCGGAGATCTGGGCCTTCATCGCGGCCAGCTCGTTCTCCACGTCGGAGCCGGACGACATCCGCTCCAGCTCCAGGGTGATGCTGTCCTTGCTCGACCCGGAGGCGTCGTCGAGCGCGCCGGAGGCGAGCAGCTCGTCGATCGCGCCGGCCCGGGCCTGCATCTGCTGGGTCTTGTCCTCGGCCCGCTGGACCGCCAGGCCGACGTCGCTCATCTCCTCGGAGATGCCGGAGAAGGCCTCGTTGATCCGGGTCTGCGCCTCGGCCGCGGTGTAGGTGGCCTTGATGGTCTCCTTGCGCGTCCGGAAGGACTCGACCTTGGCCTGCAGCCGCTGGGAGGCGAGCGTCAGCTTCTCCTCCTCACCCTGCAGCTGCGCGTGCTGGGTCTGCAGGTCCTCGATCTGGCCCTGCAGGGCCGACTTGCGGGTCAGGGCCTCGCGCGCCAGGTCCTCACGGCCCATCGAGAGCGCCTTCTGGGCCTGGTCCTGCAGCTTCTGCGACTGGGACTGCAGCTGGGAGGCCTGCAACTCCACCCGCTTCCTGCTGGTGGCCACGTCGGCCACGCCCCGCCGTACCTTCTGCAGCAGTTCCAGCTGCTTCTGATACGAGTAGTCAAGGGTTTCGCGAGGATCTTCGGCCTTGTCCAGGGCGGTGTTCGCCTTGGCCTTGAAGATCGTCGACATCCGCTTGAAGATGCTCATCGATATCCGTACCCCTTCTGTGCCGGCGAGTCGACCCGGCGTGCGTCAACCACCCTATGTCCACACGGGTCACCACACCATCAGGACCGGCCCCGATAAAGTAGGGGTGAGGTCCGGGGACCACCCCGAGTCGCGACCAGCCCTGCCGAATGAGGTTCAGACCCCGTGTTCCGTCGTACCAAGTCTGAGACAGCTACCACCGTACCCGCCGAGCCCCAGGGCAAGCCGGGTGGTAAGGGACGCCCCACGCCGAGCCGCCGGGAGGCCGAGGCCGCCCGGAAGGCCGCGCTGAAGAAGCCGCGCAACCGCAAGGAGGCGGCGGCGTACCGGCGGGAGAAGGTCCGGACCGAGCGGGCCAAGATGCAGGACGCGATGCGCACCGGCGACGACCGGTACCTGCCGGCCGCCGACAAGGGCCCGGTCCGGCGGTTCGCCCGCGACTACGTGGACGCCCGCTACTCGGTGATGGAGTTCGCGCTGCCGATCCTGCTGGTGGTGTCGCTGCTCGGCGTGGTCTTCTCGCCCGCCTTCCCGTGGCTGGCCGGGACGGTCAACCTGCTCTTCCTGGCGATGATCCTGCTGATCGCCGGCGACTGGTTCCTGCTCACTGCCGGACTGAAGAAGGCGGTCGGGGTGAAGTTCCCGAACGAGTCGGCCAAGGGGATCGGCTTCTACGCGGTCCGCCGGACCATGCAGATGCGCCGCTGGCGGCTGCCCAAGCCGATGGTGAAGCGCGGCGAGAAGCCGAGCTGAGACTCTCCGCCGGCTCGCGGGCCGCGGGCAGTAGGGTCGGGGTATGGACTTCCGCTATCTCGGCAACAGTGGTTTGAAGGTCAGTGAGATCTCGTACGGGAACTGGCTGACGCACGGTTCCCAGGTGGAGAACGATCAGGCCAAGGCGTGTGTGCGAGCGGCGCTGGACGCCGGTATCACCACGTTCGACACGGCCGACGTCTACGCCAACACCAAGGCCGAGTCGGTGCTCGGCGAGGCGCTGGAGGGTGAGCGGCGCGAGTCGCTGGAGATCTTCACGAAGGTCTACTGGCCGACCGGCCCGGGCGGACCGAACGACGTCGGCCTGTCCCGCAAGCACATCCACGAATCGATCAACGCGTCGCTGACGCGGCTCAAGACCGACTACGTCGACCTCTACCAGGCGCACCGGTACGACACCGAGACGCCGCTGGAGGAGACGATGGAGGCCTTCGCCGACGTCGTCCGGTCCGGCAAGGCGCTCTACATCGGCGTGTCGGAGTGGACCGCGGAGCAGTTGCAGGAGGGCCACCGGCTGGCCCGCGAGCTGCGCATCCCGTTCGTCTCCAACCAGCCGCAGTACAGCATGCTCTGGCGGGTGATCGAGGCCGAGGTGGTGCCGGCCTCGGAGGAGCTCGGCATCGGCCAGGTGGTGTTCTCCCCGATCGCGCAGGGTGTGCTGACGGGTAAGTACCTGCCCGGACAGCAGCCGCCGGAGGGCTCCCGGGCCACCGACGCCAACGGCGCGAACATGATCAAGCGCTTCCTCAACGACGACGTGCTCACCCGGGTGCAGGAGCTCAAGCCGGTCGCGGACGAGGCGGGCCTGTCGCTCTCCCAGCTGGCCATCGCCTGGGTGCTGCAGAACCCGAACGTCTCCTCGGCGATCATCGGCGCCTCCCGGCCCGAGCAGGTCGTGGAGAACGTGAAGGCGTCCGGGGTGAGGCTCGAGGAGAGCGTGCTGAAGCGGATCGACGAGGTCCTCGGCAGCATCGTCGAGCGCGACCCGGCCAAGACCGTGCAGAACTCGCCGCAGACCCGGCCGGGCTCATGAGCTGGAGCTGGCGGTTCGAGACCGCGTCCGGCGCCGTCGTCGACCCGAGCGAGGTCGGCGGGGCCGAGTTCTCCGCTCAAGGCGACGCGGAGAGCTGGCTCGGCGAGAGCTGGCGCGAGCTGGCCGAGCAGGGCGTCGGCCAGGTGTTCCTGCTCGAGGACGGCCGTGAGGTCTACGGCCCGATGAGCCTCGCGGCGCCCGAGTAGTTCTTCCCGCGGAACCCGTACGACGTCCTGCGCGGCGTCGTACGGGTTCTTGCTTGTTAAGCTGCGGCTGAACCACTCCTGTGTCACAGGGAAGCCGGTCCAAGTCCGGCGCTGACCCGCAACCGTAGGCCACTTCTGGTGGCGAGCCGGAACACTGTGACGCAGGCAGACAGGCTCAACTACCCGCCGTGGTCCGCGGGTGGAGCCCTACCCTGCCGGTGCAGGCGGGACCTCCTCCACCGGGCCGCGGCCCGATCGAGGACACGAGATGACTGCACAACGGACCGCACGACTGGTCCTCAGCCTGCTGGCGGGTCTCCTGCTGGCGGGGACCGTCGCCACCACCGCACAAGCCGAGGACGGCTACCGCTTCTGGGGCTACTACCAGTGGAGCGGAGGCCAGTGGGCCTTCGCACAGAAGGGCGCCGACGGCGTCGTACCGGCCGATGGGGCCGTGGAGGGCTGGCGGTACGCCCTCGGCGGCTCCAAGCCCCGAGTGCCGCGCGCAGCGGGTGACTTCGAGGCGGTCTGCGGCAAGACCCCGGCGGAGACCGGCAAGAAGCGGGTGGCTCTGGTGGTCGACCCGGGTACACCGGCCGACGCGCTCAGCGGCGAGACTCCGGGGCCGGCGACCGGCACCTGCGTGGTGACGGACGTGCAGGCGACTGGCGCGAAGATCCTGGCCGCCGTTGCGCCGGTGCGGATCGAGAAGGGTCTGACCTGCGGGATCGCGGGCTACCCGGCCAAGGGCTGTGGTGACCAGGTGAAGAACATCAACGTCCCGGCGACGGACGAGCCGGTGACCCTGGAGATCAAGGCGGCAGTCGGGTCCACTGTTGCTCCGGCCGCTTCGGAATCCGACGAGGGCGGGGCCCCGTGGACCGGCATCATCATCGCCGTGGTGGCGGTCGGCGTACTGGGTAGTGGCGGTCTGGTGCTGAGCCGGCGGCGGTCGAGCCAGTAAGTGCGTACTGTCCATCACCTGACGCTCCCCCGGGCTCTCCACCCGGGGGCCTGGTGGTTGTGGGCACTGGGCATGGCCGTGGCCGCCAGCAGGACACGCAACCCGGTGCTGCTGGTGCTGATCCTCGCGGTGACCGGCTTCGTGGTTGGGGCCCGGCGGAGCGACGCTCCTTGGGCCCACAGCTACGCCGCGTTCCTCAAGCTCGGCCTGATGGTCATCGGCATCCGTGTGGTGTTGCAGGCGCTCCTGTCCACTCGCTCGCAGGGCAACATGGTGCTGTTCACGCTGCCCCAGATTCCCTTGCCTGACTGGGCAAACGGCGTCAAGCTCGGCGGGGAAGTCACTCTCGAGGCCTTGCTGACTGCTCTCTACGACGGTGCCCAGCTAGCCGTGATGCTGTGCTGCATCGGCGCGGCCAACGCGCTCGCCAGTCCGCGGCGCCTCCTCAAGTCGTTGCCTGGGGCCCTATACGAGATGGGTGTCGCCTGCGTGGTCGCACTGACGTTCGCACCACAGCTGGTCACCGACGCCCGTCGTATCCGCGCCGCCCGCCGACTCCGGGGCCGCACCCGCGGCTCCTTCCGTACGACGGCCATGCCCGTGCTGGAGGGTGCACTGGACAGATCGGTGGAGCTGGCCGCGGCGATGGACTCACGCGGCTACGGCCGTACGGCGCAGGTCCCACGACGTCAGCGCCGGATCACCGGGGTGTGCGTGCTGCTGGGGTTGCTGGGGATTCTGCTCGGCGTCTACGCGTTGCTGACCGACTCCATGGCCTTTCCCTTTGCCGCAGGCGCGTTGGCGGTTGGACTGCTACTGGCTGTGAGTGCCATGGCTATCGGCCGTCAGCGGGTGACGCGGACGCGTTATCGACCGGACCCGTGGGCTTTGCCCGAATGGCTGGTCGTCGGCTCTGGTGCGTTGGCTGCCGCGGCGATGATCACCGCAGCCGTGCGTGGTGTCGAGGGTCTGCTGCTGGCGGGTCCGCTCGTCGTACCACCGGTGCCGGTGCTGCCAGTGATCGGCATCCTGATCGGACTGGCTCCCGCGGTCGCTGCACCGCCTTTGCAGGCTCGGCGACGTGAGCTGGTGGTCGCATGATCGAGTTCGACCGGGTGACAGTCACGTACGACGGTGCCTCGGCGCCCGCACTGCGGGATGTGAGCTTCACAGTGCCGGAGGGTGAGTTGGCGCTCGTGATCGGGCGGACCGGCTCCGGCAAGTCCACACTGCTGCGAGCGATCAACGGTCTGGTGCCGCACTTCACCGGAGGCACGTTGGCCGGGCGGGTACTCGTCAATGGGCGGGACACTCAGAAGTACCGGCCACGTGATCTGGCCGATGTGGTCGGCATGGTCGGCCAGGACCCGATGGCCGGCTTCGTCACCGACACGGTAGAGGACGAGCTCGCGTACAGCATGGAGTCGCTCGGAGTGGCTCCGGACGTGATGCGTCGCCGGGTCGAGGAGACTCTGGATCTGCTGGGGCTGGCCGACGTACGATACCGGGCTTTGACGTCACTGTCCGGCGGCCAGCGGCAGCGGACGGCTATCGGGGCGGCACTCACGTCCCACCCGGCTGTGCTCGTACTGGACGAGCCGACGTCGGCACTGGATCCGCAGGCGGCTGAGGAGGTGCTGGCCGCGTTGCAGCGGCTCGTGCACGACCTGGGCGTCACTGTGGTGATGGCCGAGCACCGGCTCGAGCGGGTGATCCAGTACGCCGACCGCGTGATCGAAGTACCGGGCGGCTCGGCTGCAGTGTCGACTGGGCTTCCGGCCGAGCGCATGGTCACCGCACCGGTCGCACCGCCGGTGGTGGAGCTCGGCCGCCTAGCGGGCTGGTCGCCTCTCCCCCTGTCTGTGCGGGACGCCCGGCGGGCCGCAGTCTCGTTGCGCAGCCGGTTGGGTGAGGTGGCGCCGCTGCGGCCCGTTGCTGCAACAGGTGCTGAGCTGGCGCGGTGCAGAGACCTGGTGGTCGGCTATGGCAACGTCACTGCGCTGCGCGGCGTGTCACTGAGCATCAAGGCCGGTGAGGTCGTCGCACTGATGGGTCGCAACGGTGCCGGCAAGTCCACCCTGCTCAACGCACTTGTCGGGATCGTCACGCCACGGTCCGGTACGGCGACCGCAGCCGGAGCGGACCCACGTCGTACGCGTCCGTCCAAGCTGGTGAAGGCTGTAGGACTGGTTCCTCAGGAGCCTGCGGACCTGTTGTACGCGGCCACGGTGGCTGACGAGTGCGCGGGAGCAGACTCCGACTTCCGGATGCCTGCGGGTAGTTGCCGGGCGCTACTGAACCGGTTGGCACCCGACATCGATCAAGCGATGCATCCGCGTGATCTGTCCGAGGGACAACGGCTGTGCCTGGCGCTGGCCGTCGTACTGTGTGGTGCTCCGCCGCTGTTGCTTCTGGACGAGCCGACGCGTGGGTTGGACTACGGCGCCAAGCGGCGGTTGGTGGAGATCCTGCGAGAGCTCACTGCGGCGGGTCATGCCGTGGTGCTGTCGACCCACGACGTGGAGATGGTGGCTGAGGTTGCCACGCGGGTGCTGGTGCTTGCTGACGGCGAACTGGTGAGTGATGGTGAGACGGCGACGGTGATCGCGGGGTCTCCGGCGTTTGCGCCGCAGGTGGCGAAGATCCTTGCGCCGCTGCCTTTCCTGACTGTGGGAGAGGTCGCCACCGCTTTGGAACGTGCCTCGTGAAGCTGGTCCGGTTGAAGCCGCGGAGTACCGCGACGCTTGTGGTTGCCTCCCTGGTTGGGGTGCTGGCGTTCGGGTGGCCGTTGCTGTGGCAGACCGAGCAGGCGGGTGAGTCGGCGATCGGACACACGACCGACGCGCCTTGGCTGTTCGTGTTGTTGCTGCCGCTGCTAGTGGCCGTCGTACTGGCTGAGCTGTCCGAGTCGGGGATCGACGCCAAGGTGATCTCACTGCTGGGGATGCTGGCGGCTGTCGGTGCTGCACTGCGTGCGCTCGGCCCTGGTACGGCTGGGCTGGAGCCCGGGTTCTTCCTGCTGGTGCTGGCGGGTAGAGCGTTCGGAGCCGGGTTCGGGTTCGTGCTGGGGGCCGTGTCGCTGCTGGGTGGGGCGATGATCAGTGGTGGGGTTGGGCCGTGGATGCCGTTCCAGATGTTCGCCTGTGCGTGGGTGGGCTGCTTGGCCGGTCTGCTGCCCCGGGTGGGCGGTCGGCTGGAGTTGCTGGTGCTGGCGGCGTACTCACTCGTGTCGGGGGTGTTGTACGGCGTGGTGATGAACCTGTGGTTCTGGCCGTACGCGACGTTCGGTAGCGACTTCTCGTTCATCCCGGGCGATTCGCTGGCCGATAACCTGCACAGGTACTTCCTGTTCGTGGTGGCGACGTCGCTGGCGTGGGACATTCCGCGTGGCGTGCTGTGCGCCGTACTGGTGCTGGTGCTGGGCCGACCGGTGCTGACGGCCTTCCGTCGTACGGCGCGGAAGGCTGCTTTCGACGTACCAGTGGTGTTCGAGTCGAGGAGGGCCGATGGCTGAACAGCGCACGTTGATCCTGGGCGGTGCCCGGTCCGGCAAGTCGGTCGCCGCCGAGCGACTGCTGGCCCCCGAGCCCGAGGTCCTGTACGTCGCTACCGGCGGAGACGGCTCGTCCGACCCGGAGTGGGCCGAGCGGATCGCCAAGCACCGCGCTCGCCGACCGGCGAGGTGGGGCCTCGCGGAGACGATCGATCTGGTCCCGCTGCTCGACTCCCCCGGGCCACCGCTCCTGATCGACTGCCTGACGCTCTGGCTGTCCCGCACGATGGACGCGCTCGACATCTGGCCCGACCTGACCCGCGCCGGCCTGGTGGACGAGGAGATCGACCGGCTGGCCGAGGCCTGGTCCCGGACCCCTCGCCTGGTAGTTGCTGTGAGCAATGACGTCGGCTCCGGCGTCGTCCCGGCCGACGCCGGCACCCGCCTCTTCCGCGACCTGATGGGCCGGCTGAACACCACGATCTCCCTCCGCTCCGACACAGTCCTCTGGACCATCGCCGGCCGAACCCTCCCCCTCACATGACCACTGGGACACCGCTTCCGCGGCGCAGCGGGTGGGTTGATGGGCTGTGGCTGGCGGTCGGAACTTTGACTGTGCTGCCTACACCGATGCCCTCGCGGGTTGATCGGGTGGTGGGTGGTCGGGCGATGGTTCTTGCGCCTGTGGTCGGGGCGTTGCTCGGTGGGATCTCGGCCGGAGTTGTCGCGCTTGTTCACCTCGTGCGGCCGGGTGCACCTCTGCTCGCGGCCGTACTCGGCGTACTGGTTCTCGTGGTGCTCTCCGGGGCGCTGCACCTGGACGGGCTGGCCGACTTCGCGGATGCGCTCGGCAGTCGCCGGGATCGCGAGACCATGCTTCGAATCATGAAGCAGAGCGACATCGGCCCGTTCGGTGTCGTCTCGATCACGGCCGTCCTGCTCCTCGACGTGGCGGCACTCACGGCATGCATCCAGTCAGGCTTCGGCTGGCAGGCCGCTCTCATCGCCACCACGGCCAGCCGGCTCACCCTCCCCTGGACCTGCCGCACCACGGTGCCCTCAGCCCGCCCCGACGGCCTCGGCGCCACCGTCGCCGCCACCGTCCGCCCGCTCACCGCCGCCCTCACGACCATCGCCGTACTGGCCGCCGCCGTGGCCCTCACCTGGCTCACCACACCAACACCCCTAGCCGGCACCACAGCCGCCGTACTCCTGGCTGTAGCAGTCAGCCTCCTCACCACCCGCCGAGCCCGAACCACCCTCGGCGGCACCACCGGCGACGTCCTCGGCGCCACCATCGAACTCGCGCTCCCAGTCACCCTCCTAGCCCTCGCGCTAACCACCTGACCCACCACCCCACCGCCTCCCGGCCATTTCAGTGGCTAACCCTCGAACTGAACCCTTCTCCCGCCATATTTCGAGGCAAGAAGGGGCGATTTGAGGGGATCTCCCCTCAAATGCCCGCGGGGCGGGGGCGGTTGGGCGGGGGCGGGGTGGGGCGGGTGAGTTGGGTGGAGTGGGGGCGGGGTGGGGCGGGTGGGTTGGGTGGAGTGGGGGCGGGGTGGGGTGGTTGGGCGGGTCTGGTGCTGGTGTGGTTCGTGGTGCATTACTGTCGCCGGAGACGGTCGGGGGTACGGCGTACCAGTGAGGTCGGATGGCGATGTTCAGGGTTGATCAGCGGTGTTGGGCGGCGAAGGCCTCGCGATCCGTTATGTTTATGTAATGAACGCAACCCGCCCGGCGCCCGGGTCGCAGGCTTCGCTGCGCGAAGCCAACCGCGAGCGCGTTCTGGGAGTCGTCCGGCAGCACGGCCCACTGACCCAGGTCGAGATCGCCGCCGCCTCCGGCCTGTCCGCCGCGACCGTGTCGAACATGGTCCGCGAACTCGACCAGGCCGGCATGGTCGGCCTGTCCCGCAGCATCCGCAACGGCCGCCGCGCCGTCCTCGTCTCGCTCGCGTCCGGCGGCGGCCTGCTCGCCGGGGTCGCGTTCGGCGAGCGTGACGTCCGGGTCGCGATCGCCGACGAGTCCCGCCAGATCCTGGCCCAGCAGCTGATGCCGCTGCAGGCCGACCACGTCGCCGACGACGGGATGGAACGCGCCGCCCGGCTGCTCGCCGACCTGGCCGAGACGGTCAGTTCCGGGGTCGAGGACATCTCCGCGATCGGCTTCGGCCTGCCCGCGCCGGTCGACTCGGTCAGCGGCGAGGCCGGCTCGGACGCCGTACTGCCGGGCTGGCGCGGCGTCAACGTCGCCGAGGCGATGGCCGGTCACCTGCGCGCGCCGGTCGCGCTCGACAACACCGCCAACCTGGCCGCGCTCGGCGAGCTCCGTAACGGCGCGCTGCGCGGCGTCCGGCACGGCTGCTACCTGAAGTTCTCGTACGGCGTCGGCGCCGGCATCGTGCTGGACGGCGAGGTGTTCCGCGGCTCAGCCGGTACGGCGGGTGAGATCGGGCACGTCACGATCGACGAGAACGGGCCGATCTGCCGCTGTGGGAACAGGGGCTGCCTGGACACCTTCGTCGGATCCCGGGCGCTGATCAACAGCCTGGCCGCGTCGCACGGCCCGCTCCGGCTGAAGGACATCGTCCATCGCGCCCTGCAGGACGACCTCGGCTGCCGCCGGGTGATCGAGGACGCCGGCCGCCGGGTCGGGGTCGCGGTGGCCGGGCTGGTGAACCTGCTCAACCCCGAGGTGATCGTCGTCGGCGGCCTGATGGCCGAAGCCGGCGACCTGATCATGGACCCGCTCCGCGAGGCCCTCGACCGCTGCGCCATCCCAAGCGCCGCCGCCACCGTCGAACTCCGCCGCGCCGAGCTGGGCGACGAGGCCGACATCCTCGGCGCGATCCACCTCGCTTCGATCCTCAGCCACTCCGCGGCGACACGATCCGTCACCACTCCAGCCTGATCCCTTCACACCCAAAGCCCTCGCCGGAAACCTGGCGAGGGCTTTCCCGCCCCAGCACGACCGATTTGTCACGCGAATATGTCTATTTCTTGAATTCAAGTCTTGACGTCAAGGCCTGGCGCCGCTTGACTTCGGTCAGGTCTACTCGGGCCATCACGTCAAGGAGCCGCCACATGTTCGTCTCTCCCTCTCGTCTCGTCGGCTTGGGTCTCACCGTCTCGGCCCTCGCCCTGTCCCTGGTGGCCTGCGGGTCGGACGAACCCGCCGCCGGAGGCTCCGGTGAAGCGAAGAAGGTCGCGCTGCTGCTCCCCGAGTCGAAGACGACCCGCTACGAGGCGCTCGACCGGCCGCTGTTCACCGAGGCGCTCAAGGCGGCCTGCGCCAACTGCGAGCTGATCTACAGCAACGCCGACCAGGACGCGGCCAAGCAGCAACAGCAGGCCGAGGCGGCGCTCACCCAGGGCGCGAACGTGCTGGTGCTCGACCCGGTCGACGGCAAGGCCGCCGCCGCGGTGGTTGCCTCCGCCAAGGGCCAGAACGTCCCGGTGATCGCCTACGACCGGTTCATCGAGAACGCCGACTACTACGTCTCGTTCGAGAACGAGGCGGTCGGCAAACTGCAGGCGCAGACCCTGGTCGACGCGCTGAAGGCGGCCGGCAAGACCTCCGGCAACCTGGCCATGATCAACGGCTCGCCGACCGACCCGAACGCGGCCGACTTCAAGAAGGGTGCGCACAGCGTGCTCGACGCCAGCGGCTTCAAGGTCGCCGCCGAGTTCGACACCCCGGACTGGAGCCCGGACAAGGCGCAGGCCTGGATGGAGGGCCAGCTCAGCGCGATCAAGAACGGCCTGGTCGGTGTGTACGCCGCCAACGACGGTACGGCGGGTGGCGCGATCGCAGCCCTCAAGGGTGGTGGCGTGACCCCGCTGCCGCCGGTCACCGGTCAAGACTCCGAACTGGCCGCGATCCAGCGGATCGTCGCCGGCGACCAGGCTATGACCATCTACAAGGCGGTCAAGCCGCAGGCCGAGGCGGCCGCCAAGGCTGCGGTGGCGCTGGCGAACGGTGACAAGCCGGAGTCGACCACCGACAAGAGCGGCGTACCGTCGACGATCCTCGACCCAGTCGCCGTCACCAAGGCCAACATCAAGGACACCGTGGTGAAGGACAACATCTACAAGGTGACCGACATCTGCACCGCGTCGTTCGCCGCCGCCTGCACCGCCGCCGGCCTCAGCTGACCCGCCCCCTGGCGTTGCCCCCCGCAGTGAGGTGTGGGGGGCAACGCCGGGTCAGCTCCAGTACGACGCCAGCCGGTAGAGCCCAAGCGGCTGGTTCCGGAACCGGAAAGGGTGTCCCGGCCGCCGGATCGCCGGGATCATGGCCTGAAGACAAAGCCTCAGGAGGCTGATCGAGTGACTGTCACCCCCACCCCGGCCCCGGTCGGCACCAAGACGGTGCTGACATTGCGGGGCATCTCCAAGCGCTTCGGCGCGGTGCAGGCCCTGAAGAACATCGAGCTGGACGTCCGGGCCGGTGAGGTACTGGCCCTGGTCGGCGACAACGGCGCCGGCAAGTCGACGCTGGTGAAGGCGATCGCCGGTGTCTACACCGCCGACGACGGCACGATGGTCTTCGACGGCCAGGAGGTGCGGGTCGGCAGTCCGGCCGAGGCGCAGCAGCTCGGCATCGCCACGGTCTTCCAGGACCTGGCCCTGTGCGACAACCTCGACGTGGTCGCGAACCTGTACCTCGGCCGCGAGCTGCGCAAGGGCCGGGCCCTCGACGAGGTCGAGATGGAACGCTCGTCGTGGGAGCTGCTCCGCCAGCTGTCGGCGAAGATCCCGTCGGTCCGGATCCCGGTGGCCAGCCTGTCCGGCGGCCAGCGGCAGACCGTCGCGATCGCCCGCTCACTGCTCGGCCAGCCCAAGGTCGTGATGCTGGACGAGCCGACCGCGGCTCTCGGCGTGGCTCAGACCGCCGAGGTCCTCAACCTGGTCGAGCGGCTCCGCGAGCGAGGTCTCGCGGTGATCCTGATCAGTCACAACATGGCCGACGTGATGGCGGTCGCCGACCGGGTCGCCGTCCTGCGGCTGGGCCGCAACAACGGCGTCTTCGTGGTCAGCGAGACCAAGACGCAGGACATCATCGCCGCCATCACCGGGGCGACGGACAACGCGGTCTCCGAGCGCGCAGCGCGCCGGACCCGTGAGGAGGGGACCGCATCATGACGCTGCACGGATCAGAGATCCGGCCGCAGGACGCGCCGCGACCGGCAGCGTCCAACGGGAACGGCGCGAACACCGAGCTGCCGGCCGATCTCCAGGACGAGCGGCTGATCGCCAGCCACGGCATCAGCGGCGCCGTCTCGGCCTTCACCGCCCGGCTCCGCTCCGGCGACCTCGGCTCGGTGCCGGTAGTGGTCGGACTGATCATCATCTGGGCGGTCTTCCAGATCGCGAACAGCTCGTTCCTGTCCAGCCGCAACCTGGTCAACCTGACCCTGCAGACCACCTCGGTCGGAGTGATTGCCATCGGCATCGTCCTGGTCCTGCTGCTGGGTGAGATCGACCTGTCCGTCGGCTCGGTCAGCGGGCTGTCGGCCGCCGTACTCGGGGTGACGTTCGTCAACCAGGGCTGGCCGTTGGTGCTGTCGTTGCTGACCGGTGTCGCGCTCGGCGTCGTGATCGGCCTGTTCTACGGCGCGTTGTACACCAGGTTCGGCGTACCGAGTTTCGTGATCACGTTGGCCGGCCTGCTCGGCTTCCTCGGTCTCCAACTACTTGTGCTCGGCAAGGAGGGGACGCTCAACCTCCCCTACGATTCCGCGCTCGTCGGGTTCGCCACCCGCAGTTTCCTCTCCCCCGCGCTGGCGTACGGGCTGGTCGCGGTCGTCGTCGCGGTGTACGTGCTGACCCGGATGCGCGGCAGAGGTGCGCGGTTGGCGGCCGGGTTGTCGGCGGCACCCACCTCGATGATCGGGATCAAGGCCGGCGCACTCGCCGTCGTCCTGCTCATCCCGGTGATCGTCCTGAACGGCGACCGCGGTGTGTCCTCGATGTTCCTGCTCTTCCTCGCACTGGTGGTCGCGACCGATCTCGCCGTACGGCGGACGCGCTGGGGCCGCTCGGTCGTCGCGGTCGGTGGCAATGTCGAGGCGGCCCGGCGGGCCGGTATCAACGTCCGGATGATCTACCTGTCCGTGTTCGCGGCCTGCTCCACCTTCGCCGCCGTCGGCGGTCTGCTGGCCGCCGCCCGGCTGGTCGCGGTGAACCAGAGCAGCGGCGGCGCCGACACCAACCTGAACGCGATCGCCGCCGCGGTGATCGGTGGCACCAGCCTGTTCGGCGGCCGTGGTTCGGCGTACTCCGCGCTCCTCGGCGCCCTGGTGATCATGTCGATCTCCAACGGCCTCGCCCTGCTCAGTCTCGACTCCAGCGTCCGCTACATGGTGACCGCCGGCGTCCTGCTGATCGCCGTCACCATCGACTCCCTCAGCCGCCGCAGCCGCCAGGCCCACGGCCGGGCCTAGAGCACGGTGGGCTCTCTTCTGACCCTGACCAGGCGGGAGCCCACCGTTTCCAATCCTGCAACCTGATCGGGTGGCAGGATGTGGCCCATGACGTCCAGAAGGCCCATCCGGGCGGCGAAAACCAGTGAGAACCATGCGGTCACGACACTGGAGTTGTTCTTCGATCTGGTGTTCGTGTTCGCACTGACGCAGATCACCGCGCTGATGGCGCACGACCTCAATTGGCATGGCGTACTGCGGGGGATCCTGCTGACCGGACTGCTCTGGTGGAGCTGGATCGGCTTCTCCTGGTTGTGCAACCTGGTCAGGGCCGACGAGGGATCGGTTCGCGGCGTGATCCTGCTGTCGATGGCGGCGATGTTCATGATCGCGCTTGCCATTCCCGAAGCGTTCCACGACCTGCCCGGCGGGCTCCCCGGTCCGGTCGTGATCGTATGCGCGTACTTCGCCTTCCGAGCCTTGCATCTGGTGTTGTTCTGGCTGATCGCCGACGGCGACCCGGTGCTGCGCCGGACACTGCTCCGGTTCGCGCCGTCGATGCTCGGTGCGACCGCGCTGCTGCTGGTCGCGTCGCAGTACCACGGCACCACCCAGACGCTGCTCTGGGCCGGGGCGCTGGCGGTCGACTACGGCGGCACGTACCTGATCGACGCGCGGGGCTGGCGGTTCCGTTCGGCGAGGCACTTCGCCGAGCGGCACGGACTGATCGTCATCATCGCGCTCGGCGAGTCGATCGTGGCGATCGGCGTCGGCGTCACCGACCTGCCGATCTCCTGGCCGATCATCATCGCATCGCTGCTCGGCCTCGCCGTGGCGGCCGCGCTCTGGTGGATCTACTTCGACGCCACCGTGCACTACGGCGAGCACGCGTTGGCGGCCGAGCCCGCGGAGACCCGCCCGAAGCTCGCCCGCGACGCCTACACGTTCCTGCACTTCCCGATGGTGACCGGCATCGTGCTGCTCGCACTCGGGCTCAAGAAGGTGCTCGAGTACGTCGGTGACACCGAGCATCACCACCTCGACGACCCGCTGAAGGGCATCGGCCTGTTCGCGCTGTTCGGTGGTGTGGTGATCTACCTGCTCGGCCATGTCGGGTTCAAGTGGCGGACCATGCACCGGGTCGGGGTGTCCCGGCTGATCACGGCTGGCCTTGCGCTGGTCGCCGTACCGCTGGTGGCGAAGGTGCCGGCGTTGGGGCAGCTCGGCGTACTGACTGCGCTGCTAGCCGGGCTGGTGGCGTTCGAGTCGGTCCGGTTCGCAGTGGAACGGGACCAACTGAAGCACGGCGAACACCACGCATGAGAAAAGCCCCCGCTGAGCGGGGGCTTTCTCAAGAGCAGGTGCCTCAGGCGGTGGCGGCGGTCAGGTCGACCTTGGGCTCCGCGAAGTGGCAGGCGGCCGCGTGGCCGGTGCCGGACTGGGGCTTGGCCTCGAGCGGCGGCTCGTGGGTCGCGCAGATGTCCTCCGCCTTCCAGCAGCGGGTCCGGAACCGGCAGCCACTCGGCGGGTCGATCGGCGAGGGTACATCGCCGACCAGCCGGATCCGCTCCTTCGGCGGCACGCCCCGGATGGTGCCCAGGTCGGGAGCGGCGGACAGCAGCGCCTGCGTGTACGGGTGCTGCGGAGCGCCGTAGATCTGGTCCCGCGGGCCCTGCTCGACGATCTTGCCCAGGTACATCACCGCGACCCGGTCACAGAAGTGCCGGACCACGCCGAGGTCGTGGGCAATGAAGACGAACGCGATACCGAGGTCGCGGCGCAGGTCCTCCAGCAGGTTCATCACCTGGGCCTGGATGGACACGTCCAGCGCGGACACCGGCTCGTCGGCGATGATCACCTCGGGCTCCACCGCGAGCGCCCGGGCGATACCGATGCGCTGCCGCTGGCCGCCGGAGAACTCGCTCGGATACCGGTTGTGGTGCTCGGGGTTGAGGCCGACCCGCTCCAGCAGCTCCTGGACCCGGTCGAGTTCCTTGCCCTTCTTGACCAGGTTGTGCACGCGCAGCGGCGTACTGATGATGTTGCTGACCGTCTGCCGCGGGTTCAGCGAGCTGTACGGGTCCTGGAAGACGATCTGCAGCTCCCGGCGGAACGGGCGCAGGTCCCGCTCCTTCAGCTGCGCGATGTCCGTGCCCTTGAAGATGATCTGCCCCGCGGTCGGGGTCAGCAGCCGGGTGATCATCCGGCCGGTGGTCGACTTGCCGCAGCCGGACTCGCCGACCAGGCCCAGGCTCTCGCCGGCGGACAGGTCGAAGCTGACGCCGTCGACGGCCTGGACGACCTTCTTGGTCCGGCCCAGACCGGCCGCTTCCTTGATCGGGAAGTGCATCTTCAGATCGCGGACCTGCAGCAGCGGGGTAGCCGCGCCGGAGCCCGGGACGCTGTCGACCTTGCGCACTGTCTTGCTCATCTCTCTCATCAGCCCCTGTCAGCCCAGTCTCGGCGCGACCTCGGCCTCGTAGATCGAGGCCTTGTCGTGCAGGTGACAACGGGACGTGTGGGCACCGGCACCGTCGACCGGCAGCAGCTCCGGCAGATCGGTGATGCAACGCTCGCCCTTCACCCGCTCCTTGTACGGGCAGCGCGGGTTGAAGGAGCAGCCGGTGGGCAGGCTCAGCAGGCTCGGCGGCAGGCCCTTGATCGGGCGCAGCTTCTCACTCGCGGCCGAGACGGTCGGGATCGACTCGAGCAGACCCCAGGTGTACGGCATCCGCGGCCGGGCCAGCACGTCCTCGGCGGTGCCGTACTCGACGCAGCGGCCGGCGTACATCACCAGGACGTCGTCGGCCATCTCGGCGACCACACCCAGGTCGTGGGTGATCAGCACGATCGCGGAGCCGAACTCCTTCTGCAGGTTGTTCAGCAGGTCCAGGATCTGCGCCTGGACGGTCACGTCGAGGGCGGTGGTCGGCTCGTCGGCGATGACCAGCTTCGGGTCGTTGACCAGGCCCATCGCGATCATCGCGCGCTGCCGCATACCGCCGGAGAACTCGTGCGGGTACTGCGAGAAGCGGCGCTGCGGGTTCGGGATGCCGACCAGGTCGAGCATCTCCAGGGCGCGCTTCTTCGCGACGTCCTTGGACACCTTGTGGTGCACCCGGTACGCCTCGACGATCTGGTTGCCGACCGTGTAGAGCGGGTGCAGCGAGGACTGCGGGTCCTGGAACACCATCGCCACCGCGTCGCCGCGGACCTTCATCAGCTCGTTCTCCGGCAGGCCGACGATCTCGTCGCCGCCGAGCCGGATCGAACCGGTGATCCTGGTCCGCTTGCGGTCGTGCAGGCCCATCACGGCCATGCTGGACACCGACTTGCCGGAGCCGGACTCGCCGACGATCGCCAGCGTACGGCCGAGCGGGACCGAGTAGCTCAGCCCGTTCACCGCGCTGACCAGGCCGTCGGCGGTCGGGAACTTGACGGTCAGGTCCTCGACCACCAGGTACGGCGTCTCGCCGCTGGGGTTGATCGCACCCTGCCGGCGCTCACGGGTGGCGACCGCCGGGCCTCGCTTGGCCTCGGCCGGCGTCTCCGGCTGGTCGGCTGCGCTCTCGACCATGGTGTCCTTCCGGTCCTCAGAGGCGGGTTTGCTCACGAAAGCCTCACCCGCGGGTCGATCAGGCTGTAACCGATGTCCACCAGGAAATTCATCACGACGATCATCACCGACGCGACCAGTACTGTGCCCATGATGACGGGCAGGTCATAGGTGTTCAAGCTGTCCAGGACGAGCACGCCGAGGCCGGGCAGGTCGAAGATCCGCTCGGTGAAGATCGCGCCGGCCAGGCTGGTGGCGACGTCCAGACCGAAGATCGTGATCACCGGGATCATGCCGGAGCGCAACGCGTGCTTGTAGGTGACCCTCCGGTCCGACAGGCCCTTGGCCCGGGCGGTCCGGATGAAGTCCTCGCTCAGCGTCTCGACCATCGAGCCACGGGAGTACCGAGCGTAGGAAACACAGTTGTAGACGCCGAGCACCAGCCAGGGTGTCAGCAGACCCGCCACCCACTTGCCGACGTTCTCCGACGGCGGCGTCCAGGACCCGCGCGGGAGGATCGGGTAGAGGACGGTCAGGTAGAGGGAAATCATCAGGGCGACGATGTAGTACGGCACCGAGCTGAGCACCAGCGTGCTGGTCATCAGCGCCCGGTCGCCCACCGTGCCACGTCTCTTCGCCGCCATCGAGCCGACGAAGACGCCGACGGTGAGGACGATCACGGCGTACCCCATCACCAGCGAGAGCGTCACCGGGAACCGCGAGGTGAGCATCTCGAGGACGGGACGGTCGTTCTTGAACGAGTACCCCAGGCAGGGCGCGTCACAGCGCCGCGTCACGCCGGAGGTGGTGAAGTCGCGGCCGGCGAAGATCCCCGCGGTGTACTCCGCGAACTGCTGCACTTTCGGCTTGTCCAGGTGCAGGTTCGCCTTGATCTCGTTGTAGCGCTGGGGGGTGCAGTTGCGCTCACCACAGATCGCGCCGGCCGGGTCAGTCGGCGCGATGAAGAACAGCGCGAAGGTCGCGATCAGCGTGACCAACACGACACTGAGCGCGCTGACCAGTCGGCGCGCCACGAAATAGAGCACGGGGGTTGTCTCCTCACCGATCGGAGTGGTGCCCGGACGGGTCCGGGCACCACTCCACCGTTCAGATCAGTAATGCCATCTCAGTTACGAGCTACTGATCAGGGCTGCTTCAGGTACATCGACGTGAACTCGGGCATGCCCTGGGTCACGTCGTTGATGGCGTGACCGATGTTCTTGCCGACCGGGGAGTTGGTCGCGCTGTAGTACAGCGGCAAGGCCGGGAGGTACTTCTCCAGGATCTCCTTGTCGATGACCTTCCATTCCTTCAGCTGCTCGTCCGGAGTCTTCGCCGCGACTGCGTCGATCTTGGCGTCCAGCGCCTTGTCCTGGAGCTGACCGATGCTGTTGCCCAGGGCAATCGCGTCGGACTTGAACAGGACCGGGAACCAGCTCGTACCGCTGGGCCAGTCGGAGCACCAGCCGGCCGGGGTCTTGCCGATGTTGACCGGCGCGTCCTGGTCGCCCACGAACGTGCGGTACTTCGCCTTCGGAACACCGATCGCCTTGACCTTGAACCCGGCCTTCTCGTAGACCTGCTTGCGCAGCTGGGTCACCTGGGTCGAGATCTTGTCGTCGATCTGGTAGTACCAGCTGAGCTCGAAGTTGGCCTTGCCGAGCTTGGCCAGCTCCGCCTTGATCTCGGCGGCGACGGCGTCGTCCTCGGCACCCTTACCGGTTCCGGTCAGACCCGGGAGCTCGTACTTCTCGAAGCCCGGGACAGCCGGCGGCAGGATGGTCGAGGCCGGCGGCGCGTCGTTCGGGTTCAGGCCGGCGACCTTGCGCCACGAGTCGTACGGGTGCGCCTTGGCGATCAGCTTGCGGATCTCCAGCGGGATCTTCCGGGTGTCCATCGGGTACGTGATGGTGCACGGGGAGTCACCCTTCACCAGCTGGCTCTGGTCCTTGACCTCGGGCAGCAGGCTGACGTCCAGGTTGGTGTAGCTCAGCGCGTTCGCGTCCGGACCCGCGCTGGCCAGCACCTGACGCTGGGCCTTGATCAGGTCCTGGCTGAACTTGAAGTCCCAGGCGTCGACGTACTGGTGCCGGACCGGGTCGGTGTTCGGGTCCCAGTTCGGGTTCTTCTTCAGCTTGAGCTGCGTACCCGGGGTGTACGAGTCGACCTGGTACGGGCCGGTCGCCATCGGGCGCTGCTCGTAGTTCTTCTGGGTGTCCTTGGCCTGCGGGATCGGCGTGAACATCGGGAACGCCGCGTAGAACGGCAGATCGTCGAACTTCTTCGCCAGCTTGATGACCAGGGTGCTCTCGTCCGGCGTCTCGACACCGGCGTAGTTGGCGCCGTTCGGGCCGTACGGACCCTTGTACTTGTCGCCGTCCTTGAAGAACTGCAACTGGTACGTCGGTCCGGCGTCGTACAGGTCGTGCGCGAAGGACCGCTTGATCGCGTACGCGTAGTCGGCCGCCTTGACCGGCGTGCCGTCCATGTACTTGATGCCCTGCTTGAGCTTGAACGTCCAGGTCAGGCCGTCGGCCGACTTGGTGCCCAGGTCCTCGGCCAGGTCCGGCACGAGCACCGGCTTGCCGGTCCCCTCCTCCAGCCGGTACTGGGTCAGCGCCCGGTACATCAGCTTGCCGATCTGGTTGCCGTCGACGTAGTAGATGTTCGTCGGGTCGAAGGTGTCCGGCGTGACGTCGGACAGCACGGTGATCGTGCCACCCTTCTTCGCGCCGTCGACCTCCTTGGCCGGCCCCTTGGCAGTCGGGTCAGTGGCCTTTTCCTGAGCGGCACCGCTGCCGGTTCCGCCACCACCGCCGGAGTCATTGTTCGACGACGGGCTGCCACAAGCCACGGCGGCCAGCATGACCGTCGCCGCGACTGCGGTGATCCGTTTCCACTGCATGGTCGTGTTTCTCCTTTTCTGCCGCTGGGGCAATCGCCGCACTACCGGCGAGTCTTGGGGTCGAAGGCGTCGCGGACGGCGTCGCCGAGGAGGGCCAGTGCGAGCACCAGCATGGTGATACCGATCACCGGCAGCCACAGGAACAAGGGGTAGGCCTTGAACCAGTTGGTGGCCACGGCGATCGTCTGGCCCCAGGACGGGATCGGCTCAACCAAACCGACACCGAGGAAGGACAGACCTGCCTCTGCTGTCACGTACGCGGGCAACGACAGCGAGGCGGAGATGACGATCGGGGCCACCAGGTTCGGCAGCAGTTCCTTGAACAGGACCTGCCGGGTGGGGACGCCGATCGCCTTGGCGGCCAGGACGAACTCGCGTTCCCGCAGCGACAGCACTTCGCCGCGGATGATGCGCGCAAGACCGGCCCAGCCGAAGAACGAAAGGACAAATATGAGTACGTAGAACCGGGTCGACGCCTGTTGCTCCGGCGACAGGTTGAACGAACCGCCGCGCCACGACTCGACGATCGGAACCATCGCGATCGCGAACAGCAGGTACGGCAGGCTGAGGACGAAGTCGATGACCCACGAGATCACCCGGTCCACCCAGCCGCCGAGGAAGCCGGCCAGCAGACCCATCACGACCCCGACCACCGTGCCGAACAGGGTCGCGGTGAACGCGACGATCAACGACGGACGCGCGCCGTATACCCAGCGGGCGAAGTTGTCCCGGCCGGTCTTCGGCTCGACACCGAACCAGTGCGTGCCGGTCGGCCCGCTGATCGGGAAGCCGAACTCGTCGACCAGGTCGGTGTGGAACGTGCCGTAGTCCTGGCCTTCCAGCTTGGCCAGCAGCGGCGCGAACACGGCGAGCAGGATGAACAGCAGCACGACGACGGCGCAGGTGACCGCCACCTTGTCCTTGCGCAACCGGTCCATCGCGATCCGGGTCGGGGACTTGCCATGCGCAACCGCGGCTCCACGTACGGGTTCCGCCGACGCCGGGTGTTCCTCGACACCGACCGCCGAGTCCGGGGGACCAATTGTCATTCGCGCTCCGTCAGCTCTGTCAGCCAGATTCGGTTCGTATGATCCGGCAGCAATCGGGTGGATCGTGCCGGGCCTTTGCTGTGTGGAGGGCTTGCGTCAAATCCCCTTGACACCAGCGATCCCCCACAACCGCGCGCTAGCCTGCCTGACACTGTGACACCAAACCAGCGGTGCTAGGCAGCAGTGCACAAATCGTTACCGGAACGGGTACCGGACCGGAACATTTGACCGAAATCGTCACCCTTCGCGATCAATCCTTCGCAAAACGCGTCGGCACAGCACCGACAGTGGCCAATTTGTGCCACATTATGACGCTATGTGATGGAAGGACACATTCTGTGTCTGGTTGCTAACTGTGACCGGAACCCAGTCCGAGCACCCTCAGCTGGTGCTCCAGCTCCAGGACCGCGAAGGCATCCGAGGGGGCCTCGCGGATCGCGGTCTCGAGGATGTGACGGGCCTCCTCGGGCCGGCCTCGGGCGACGTTCAGCCGGGCCCGGCCGATCGCGTTCGCGCCTTCCCCCGACTCGTCCGGCCGCCGGACCAGCACCTCCGCCGCGCGCCGCAGCAGAGCTTCCGCACCGTCCAGGTCTCCGGTCACGATCATCAGCTGAGCCTCGGTGTTGTCGACGTGCGCGATCCCGAGTTCGTCACCGATCCGCTCCACGATCTCCCGCGCCTCGGCGAGCACAGCCGTCAGCTCGGGGACATGGGACGCACCGAGATCGGAATCGGCCAGCAACGCCTCGGACAGCAGCACCAGACGGATGGCGTGCAGCCGGGTTCCCGGCGGACTGAGCCGGGCGGCCTCCCGGCGACGCGCCTGGCTCTCGGCGACGCGGCCGACGGCGAACAGCCCTCCGCCCACCTGGTCCAAGGCCCTTGCCCGCGACGACTCGGCCTCAGGGTTCGCCTCGACCAGGGCGAGCATCTTTTCGCCCATCTGCAGCATCCCCTGGCCATCGCCTGTCGTGGAGACTGCCCATCCGACCTGGCCGAGCGCGGCGATCCGCAGCGCCACTGAACCCGAGCGTTCGGCTGACTCGAGTCCCCGATTCGCCTGCCGGAGCAGTTCGTCCGTCGATGCGTCACCCTGCGCCATCGCACCGAACAGACAGCGGTCGAGCTCGGCCTCCAGCTCCGCCTCACCGGCTCGAGCGGCGGCATCCCTGGCCGTCCGCATCACTTCCTGCCGGACCTCACGATCGTCGCGTACGGCGAGGTAGCCGGTGAACCGCAAGGCGAGCGTGCCGGCCAGGCGTGGCCAGTTCCGCACCGCCAGCCCGACGGCCGCGCGCACCACCGGTGCCTCGATGTCCAGCCACGTCGCTCCGGCCGCCGCCGCCGCGCCGGTCACCGGGAGGTCTGCGGCACGTCCACGGTCCAGATCGATGATCATCGATCCGTGGTCGACCTGCTCGTCGGCGATCGTCAGCAGGCCGAGCACGGTTTCGAGGTAACGCTGTTCGAGTTCGGTGTTGTCCGTCGTACCGGAAAGCTCGACGGCGAGTGCGCGGACCAGGCCGTGCATGCCGTAGCGGGGTGGCTGCGCGCGTCGGAGCTGGACGAGACCCAGTGAGATGAGGCCGTCGAAGACGCTCTGAGCGTGGCCCTCGGCCACGTCGAGCAGCGGCGCCGCGACCCAGGAGCCGAACTCGTCAGCACCGACCAGAGCGAGGCGGGCGAAGAGCTCCCGCGCTGGAGCCGACGCGACGCTGAGGGTGAGGTCAAGGCTGGCCCGCACGGCCCGGTCACCGGCCACCAGGTAATCCAGCCGCTGCGACTCATCAGCAAGCGTCTGTACGACGTCCGCGACGTCCTCACGAATCAGGGCCAGCCGGGCACCCACGATGCGCAACGCCAGCGGCAGTCCGGCGCAGTGTGGAACCACGTCCGCGACCATGGCTGCGCCGAGACCTGACAGAGCCCCCAGTAACTCAGCACTCGTCTCGTCCGGCAACGGCTGGAGCTCCCGGTGCGTGGCGTCCTCGAGACCGAGCATGGGCTGCCGCGAGGTGACGATCACGCCGCAGCGACCGCCCGCCGGCAGCAACGGCCGGAGCTGCCCCGCGTCGATCGCGTCATCGAACACCAACAGCACTGTCTTGTCCGCCAGCCGGCTCCGCAGCAGCGCTGACCGCTCCTCGACGCTCTCCGGGATCTCCGAGCCGTCGACGCCCAGCGACCGCAGCACCTGACCGAGAACCGTCCGGGGCTCGATCCTCCGCCCGCCGACGTCCTGCAGCCTGACGAACAACTGCCCGTCCGGATACTGCTCAGCCAACTGATGCGCCAACCGCACCGCCGCAGCCGACTTACCGGTCCCAGCCGCGCCGTATAGACAGACAACGGCCGGTACGCCGGAGGGCCGCCCTGGACTGAGTAGTACGTCGGCCAGTTCCCGCAGTACTTCGTCCCGCCCGACCAGAATGCTCACGTCGGCCGGAAGCTCCCGTGGCACCGCCGACGGGGCAGCCAGCTCCAGCGACGGATCCTGCCGAAGGATCGCGACCTGCAAGTCCCGCACCTCAGCACCCGGCTCGACGCCCAGCTCGTCATCGAGATGCCGCACCAGCTCGGCATACGCGGCCAGTGCATCAGCTTGGCGGCCGGATCGATATAAAGCCAGCATCGACGCGGCGGCGAACGTCTCCCGCGCCGGCTGGGCCACGGTCAGCCGCGCCAGCTCGGGCAACAGCTCCTGATGGTGGCCGAGGTCGAGCTCAGTGGTCAGCCGCAGCTCCTCGGCCGCCCATCGCGACTCCTCGAGGCCAGCGCACAACCTTCGCCGTACGTCTTCCGTGGTGACGTCAGCCAGCGCCGGGCCGCGCCACAGGGACAGCGCGTCGACCAGCAGCTTGCACCGGTGCTCGAGATCGTCCGTCCGCCGGGCCTGCGCGACCAGACCGTTGAACTGCTCGATATCCGTCCGGCCGGCCGGCGCCTGTACGGCATACCCCTCCGAACCACTGGTGAGGTGTACGTCGCCGGCCAGCACGGACCGCAGCCGGGACATATAAACCTGGAGAGCCCGCTTCGGGTTGTCCGGCATGGCCTCTGGCCACAGCAGGTCGATCAGCCGCTCGGCTGGCACTGCCTTCCCGGGCTCCAGCAGCAGTACGGCGAGGACCAACCGCTCCTGCCGTCGCTTCAGAGCTACCTGGATGCCACCGGACCAGATCTGCACTGGACCGAGCAGCCGGAACTCCACGGCGCCAGCATAGTGGTAAGCGTGCGGTAACAGCGGCGGCCGAGGATCCGGGCATCAATCGACTGATGCAAGGGGACCCGATGACGCGCCGAGGCTGGGACTGGGGCTGACAACGTGTGGGGGCAGCACAACCTGCCCCCACCGGTTTGTCAGCTCTCGCGGACGTGGACGGTGACGAACGGGGGCTTGACCACGTCGAAGGTCTCCTGGCGGCCGCGGATGTCGACGGTGACCTGATCGCCTTCCTTGATCGTCGCGTCGAGCAGCGCCAGCGCGACACCCTTTTTCAGCGTCGGCGAGAAGGTGCCGGAGGTGACCTCGCCGAGAGCGGTGCCGGACGTGTCGAGCACTGTCATGTGCGGGCGCGGGATGCCGCGACCGACCGCACGCAGACCGCGCAGGATCCGGGCCGGGCCGCGCTCCTTCTCCGCCCGCAGCGCCTCGTCGCCCCAGAAGTGCTCCTTCTTCCAGCCGACCGCCCAGCCGGACCGCGCCTGGACCGGCGTGATGTCCGGGGAGATGTCCTGACCGTGCAGCGGGTAGCCCATCTCGGTCCGCAGCGTGTCCCGCGCCCCCAGCCCGGCCGGCACGATCCCATACGGCGCTCCGGCCTCGAGCAACGCGTCGAACACCGCGACCGCGCCCTCGTTCGGTACGACGAGCTCGTACCCGCGCTCACCGGTGTAACCGGTCCGGCAGACGACGACCGGCGTACCGGAGAAGTCCGCCGTCGTGAACGACATGTAGTCGTGTCCGGTCGGCAGCCCGATCGCCTTCAGTACGTCGTCGCTGTTCGTGCCCTGGACGGCGAGGATCGCGTAGGCGTCGTGGGTGTTGGTCACCACCACGCCCTCCGGCGCGTCCGCCTGCAGCAGCCGGACCACCTCGGCGGTGTTGGCCGCGTTCGGGATCAGGAACACGTCGTCGTCGGCGTGCAGGTAGGCGATCAGGTCGTCGACCACTCCCCCGCGCTCGTTGCAGCACAGCGTGTACTGCGCCTGGCCCGGGCCGATCTTGCCCAGGTCGTTGGTCAGGCAGGAGTTCACGTACGCCGCCGCGCCCGGTCCCTTGACCGTCGCCTTGCCCAGGTGACTGACGTCGAAGACACCGACGGACGTCCGGACCGCGGTGTGCTCCGCGACCACTCCGCCGTACTCCAGTGGCATCTCCCAACCACCGAACTCGGCGAACTTGGCTCCGAGGGCGACATGGCGCTCGTGCAGCGGCGACTTCTTCAACTCCGGCGACGATGATGCAGACGTGGTCATGGAGCGGAACTTACCCGACGCGTAGCATGCGGAGGCAGCATTCACGTACCGTCACGACCGGCCGTCTGCCCGCCGGTCAAGGAGGACTGAGATTTTCGTGAGCACCATCACCCTGAGCAAGTCGGATGCGGCCGGTGTCCGAACCGACGCCGTGGTCATCGGCGTGGTCAAGGTCGGCGGCGGTGTCGCCCTGCCGGCCGGCACCGAGTCGCTGAACGCCGCGTACGGCGGGAAGCTGGTCGAGGTGCTGTCGGGTCTCGGCGCCACCGGCAAGGCCAGCGAGGTCACCAAGGTGCCCGGGCCGAATCCGGGCAAGTCGGCCAACCTGATCGCGGTCGGTCTCGGCGAGGCGCCCGACGGTGCACTGAAGACCGAGGACCTGCGGACCGCGGCCGGCACCGGCGTCCGGGCCGCCAAGACCACCCAGTCCGTCGCCTTCGCGCTGCCGACGCCGGATGCCGACTGCATCCGCGCGATCGCCGAGGGCGCCCTGCTCGGCCGCTACTCGTTCACGGCGTACAAGTCCGCCGAAGGCGCCACCGAGGCGCCCGGCACCCTGACGGTGCTGACCGACCTGTCCCGGAACAAGGAGGCCAAGGCCCAGCTCGAGCGGGCCGAGGTGACCGCCGCCGCGGTCCACCAGGTGCGCGACTGGGTGAACACGCCGCCCTCGGACCTGAACCCGGTCGACTTCGCCGCGCAGGCGGTCAAGCTGGGCAAGGAGTACGGCGTCAAGGTCGAGGTGATGGACGAGAAGGCCCTGGCCAAGGGCGGGTACGGCGGCATCCTCGGCGTCGGCCAGGGGTCGAGCAACCCGCCCCGGCTGATCCGGATCAGCTACACGCCGAAGAAGCCGGTCACCCACCTGGCCTTCGTCGGCAAGGGCATCACCTTCGACTCCGGCGGCCTGTCGCTGAAGACGGCCAGCGGGATGATCAGCATGAAGGCCGACATGGCCGGTGCCGCCGCGGTGATCGGCGCCACGCTCGCGATCGCCCGGCTCGGCCTGCCGGTCCAGGTGACCACGTACGCCGCGATGGCCGAGAACATGCCGTCCGGGTCGGCGGCCCGGCCGTCCGACGTGCTGACCATGTACGGCGGCAAGACCGTCGAGGTGCTGAACACCGACGCCGAGGGCCGGCTCGTCCTCGGTGACGCCCTGGTCCGGGCGTCCGAGGACCAGCCGGACCTGATCGTCGACGTGGCCACCCTGACCGGTGCCTGTGTCGTTGCCCTGGGCACCAAGGTGGCCGGCGCGTTCGCGAACACCGACACCGCCCGGGACCGGGTGGTGGACGCCGCCATCGCGGCCGGTGAGGCGATGTGGCCGCTGCCGATCCCGGCCGAGATGCTGGACAAGCTGAAGTCGCACTCGAAGGTCGCCGACCTGGCCAACATCACCGGCGAGCCGTGGGGCGGCGCGCTCGCCGCGGCCGCGTTCCTCGGCGACTTCGTTGCCGAGGGCATCGACTGGGTCCACCTCGACGTGGCCGGGCCGGCCTTCAACGAGGGCGGCGCGAGCGGTTACACCCCGGCCGGCGGCACCGGGTACGCCGTCCGCACCCTGGTGGAACTGGCCGCCTCAGCGAGCTGAGTAGCGGATCTCCAGCATCGTGCAACCGCCGGCCGTGACATACGGACCGTGCGGCATCCCCGGCGGCCGGCAGGCATAGTCGCCGGGGCCGAACGTCTGCCCGAGGGTGAGGTCGGTCAACTCACCTTCGAGCAGGTAGACCTCTTCGACGTACTCGTGCCTGATGACCTGGTCGCCCGTCGTCCCGGGCGCCCAGCGGGCGATTCTCGTCAGGGTGCCGTCGGCGGGATCCTCGCTGAGGATGCGTTGGGCGATCCCGTCGCCCGCGTCGGTCCAGGCCAGGTCTTGGGTGCTGAAGAACTCTCGCTCCTGTTTCATGAGTCAGTCCCACGCCGGGGCGAGTTCTTCGACCGTGTAGTGGATGCGGCTGGTGAGGCCGCGGGGATCGGTGAGCTCGACCCGCCAGGCGTCGGCGAACTGGTCGACACCGGCGATCATCGGGATCGTCCCGCTCAGCAACACCGTGCCCGGGACGATCCGGTCGCCGAGCTCCTTCAGCCAGTACGACGGCGGCAGCAACTGCGCGAGGGTGCCGTCCTGGATCAGCTGCTCGGTGTCGCCGTGCCGGACCCACGCCTTCAGCGTGAACCGGTCCAGTTCATCCTCGATCTCCGCAAGCGGCCAAGCCACGTCGCCGAGCACGTCCGGTGCGGACTGCTTGCTCCAGGCAACACCGTGCACCTCGAGCGCCCGGTCGGTGTGATCGCACGCGACCGTCAGCAGCACATCGTTCTCCCCCACGACCAGCGCCCACTCCGCCTCGCCGGACGTCTTCGCGTGCGCGACCTGCACAACCTCGGGGCGCCCGACGAGTGATGCGGACAGCGGGTACAGCGTGGGAATGCGGCGCGGCGCCGGTACGCCGAGCTCGGCCAACTCGTCCACGTGGTGCTGGACCTGCTCGGTGTCGCGGCCGGCGTACCCCGCGTTCAGGGCGTAGCGGACGGTGATCTCCCGCTCGCTGCCGTCGGGCAGGGTGAAGCGCAGGGTCTGGGTCATCGGTACGAGCCTCCGGAAATTTCTGCAATTGGCGCTTGCGTGAACACGTCGTATACAACGAGTATGGAGCATCCCCCCAAGGAGGTCCACCCGATGTCCAGCTCTCCCCCCGTTGTTGTCGGCGAGCGCCGTGGTCTGTACAAGGCGTTCGCCGCCAGCCTGTCCGGCACCTCGCTGGAGTGGTACGACTTCGCCGTCTACAGCTCCGCCGCCGCCCTCGTCTTCGGTGACCTGTTCTTCCCCGGCAGCGACCCGCTCACCGGTACGTTGCAGGCCTTCGCGACGTACGCGGTCGGGTACGTCGCCCGTCCGCTGGGCGGCATCTTCTTCGGCCGGCTCGGCGATGTGATCGGCCGCAAGCGGGTCCTGGTCGCCACGCTGCTGCTGATCGGCGTGGCCACGTTCTTCATCGGCCTGCTGCCGACACACGCACAGGCCGGAGCGATCGCACCGACGTTGCTGGTCGTACTGCGCTTCGCACAGGGCGTCGGCGTGGGCGGTGAATGGGGTGGAGCCGTTCTACTGAGTAGTGAGTTCAGCAAGGCGGGTGAGCGAGGCTTCTGGGCTTCAGCGGCTCAGGTCGGGCCGCCACTCGGCACGTTGATGGCGAACGGCGTACTCGCTGTTCTGGCCGGCGCTCTGTCCGAGGAGGCGTTCCTCAGCTGGGGTTGGCGGGTCGCCTTCCTGCTGTCCGCCGTACTCGTGGCCTTCGGTCTGCTGATCAGGACGAAGCTGGAGGAGACGCCGGTGTTCCGCGAGTTGGAGGCGCGTGGCGATCGGCCGACAGCACCGGTCTCGGAGGTACTGCGGACGCAGACCCGGCCGTTGATCGCGGCCATCCTGGCCAGGGTCGGGCCGGACGTGCTCTACGCGATGTTCGCGGTGTTCGTGCTCACCTATGCGACCAAGGAGTTGGGGATGAGTCGTGGGGAGGCCGTCACCGCCGTGCTGGTCGGCTCCGCGTTCCAGGTCGGGCTGATCCCCTTGTCCGGTTGGCTTTCGGACCGGTATGGACGTCGTACTGTCTATGCGATCGGTGCGGTCGGTGGAGCGCTGTGGTCGGTGGTGTTCTTCGCTATGGCGTCGTCGCTGGCGACTGTGCTGCCTGGTGTGGTGATCGGGCTGCTGTTCCACTCGTTGATGTACGGACCGCAGGCTGCCTTCGTGTCGGAGCAGTTCACCGCGCGGTTGCGGTACACGGGGAGTTCGCTGGCCTACACCTTCGCCGGCGTGATCGGCGGAGCGCTGGCGCCGCTGGCGTTCACGTACTTCCTGGCGAAGGCCGGCACCGGGTACGTGATCGCGGCGTACATCGTGGTGGCGTGCGTGATCACGCTGGTCGGCCTGCGGCTAGGCCAGGCCGTCGAGGATGACGTCGCGGTCAGCCCTGCATGAGCAGGGAGCCGGTGCTGTCGAGGTGGCTGAGGATCGCTTTCTCAGCCGCCTCCGGCTTGCCCGAAGCCAGGCCGTCGACGATGGCCTGGTGCTCGTCGAGCACCTCCTGCCGGCGGGTGGCGCTGCGCTGCAGGGCGACGACCCCGAGCAGCACGTGCTTGGCCCGAAGGTTGTCGTACAGCCGGCCGAGCACCGAGTTGCCGGCGGCATCGACCAGGAGAGCGTGGAACTGGCTGTCCAGCTCGATGAACTCCTTCGCATCACCGTTGTCGACAATCGACCGCTGCTGCTCGAGTACGGCGGACATCGCCGCGACCGGGGCGTCACCGGACGCGAGCGAGGTGGTCGCCGCCCAGGTCTCGATCACCCCGCGGGCCTGCATCATCTCCGCGATCTCCCGGCCCGGCACCGGCGCCACGAACGCACCCCGGTGCGGCACCAACTGGACCAGGTCCTCGGCTGCGAGCATCAGCAGTGCCTCGCGGACGGGGGTCCGGGAGATGCCGACCTCGGTCGCCACCGCCTGCTCGTTGATGAACGTCCCCGATACCGCGGGGTCGCTCAGGACCGTCCCGCGCAGGTATTGATAGGCGCGATCCCGGCCGGAGTCCCCACTCAATCGCATACTCAATGTATACAGCCTTGGAGGGTTAGATGACACTTTTGCGAGTCGCCGCCGCTCAGGTCACGGCCGGTCCGGATCCGGTCGCGAACCTGGCCACTGCGACGGACGCGGTACGTCGAGCCGCCGCCGACGGAGCGTCGTTGGTCGCGCTGCCCGAGGCCGTGCTGGCCTGCTTCGGCACCGACCTCGGCTCGGTCGCGGAACCACTCGACGGTCCGTTCGCGACCGGTCTGCGCAAGGTGGCCGCGGACCTCGGGGTCGTGGTCGTGGCCGGTCTGTTCGAGCCGGCCGACGACGGGCGGGTGCACAACACCTTGCTCGTCACCGGTCCGGGCGTGGAGACGTCGTACCGGAAGATCCATCTGTACGACGCCTTCGGATCGCGCGAGTCGGACACCGTTGCTCCGGGCAATGAGTTGGTCACGTTCGTCTTCCGGGACGTGACGATCGGGCTGGCGACGTGTTACGACCTTCGCTTCGCGGACCAGTTCACCGCACTCGGCCGGCTGGGTGCGGAGTTGATCGTCGTACCGGCGTCCTGGGGTGCGGGTCCGGGCAAGGAAGAGCAGTGGGACCTGCTGACGCGGGCGCGGGCAGCGGACGCGCAGGCCTGGTTGCTGGCCTGCGACCAGGCGTACGTACCGCCGGTCGGCACCGATCCGCTGGGCGTCGGGCGGAGCAGTCTGACCACTCCCCTCGGGCAGACGGCTGCTCGACTCGGCGCGGGCGCCGACATCCTGCACGCGACCGTCGACAGTTCTCTCGTCGAGACCGTGCGGGGGCGTGTCCCGATCCTCTAGGCCAGGCCGTTCTTCTTCATCCGGGCGTTGTACTCGCGCATGCGGGGCGGGTAGCCGACCACTGCGGCGTCGTACGACGGGATGCCCAGCCCGTTGGCGAACTTGTGCGCCCACTCGACCGACGGGACCCGGCGCCGGGTCCACTCGCCGTCGATGGCGACCAGCAGCAGGGTGTACTCCGTCACCGCCGTCCGTGGCTCGACGAAACCCTCGACGCCTTGGCGGGTTTGGGCGAACTCCCGCAGGTGTGCCTGGTCGGGATTGTCCGACCGGCGCATCGTGCCCGGCTTCTGCCGGCGACCGAACCACTTCATGGGGCAAGTGTCCCCTATCCGGGCAACTCTCCGCAGAAATCCTGCATAACGGTTGCCGGAGGGTACCAATTCCCTGCAGTCGCGAGCAGGTGCTCGGCGGAGTGCAGCGCAAGGCGGAGGGCGAGGCTCGGAGTGGGGTTCTCCGTGCCTCGCCCTCCAATGCCGCGATGTGCCCGCCGAGTGCCGCGCAGCACGCAGGGAATTGGGAGACGTGCCCTAGCCCGGGGGTGGCGTGCGGCGGCATCGGTGAAAAGATGACGCCGGGCCGCAACCGCGATCCGGGGCCGCCCGCCGACCAGACCCACGGAGGAACCTGTGACTGAGAGTGGTACGACGTACGACCTGGTGATTCTCGGTGGCGGCAGTGGTGGTTACGCCGCCGCACTGCGCGCCGCGACCCTCGGACTGTCCGTCGCCCTGGTGGAGAAGGACAAGGTCGGCGGCACCTGCCTGCACCGCGGCTGCATCCCCACCAAGGCGCTGCTGCACGCCGCCGAGGTGGCCGACTCGGCCCGCGAGGGTGAGCAGTTCGGTGTCCGGACGACGCTCGAGGGCGTCGACATGGGCGGTGTGAACAAGTACAAGGACGGCGTCGTCGACCGGCTCTTCAAGGGCCTCCAGGGTCAGCTCAAGGCCCGTGGCATCACCGTGATCGAGGGCGAGGGGCGGCTCACCTCCCCGACCACGGTCGAGGTGGGCGGTACGTCGTACACGGGTAAGAACGTCATCCTCGCGTCGGGTTCGTACTCGCGCTCGCTGCCTGGGCTGGAGCTGGACGGCCAGCGAGTGATCGCCAGTGAGCACGCGCTGACGCTGGACCGGGTGCCGGAGTCCGCAGTGGTGCTCGGCGGCGGCGTGATCGGCGTCGAGTTCGCCAGCGCGTGGACCTCGTTCGGCACCAAGGTGACCATCGTCGAGGCGCTGCCGCGTTTGGTCCCGGCCGAGGACGCCGACTGCAGCAAGACGCTGGAGCGGGCGTTCCGGAAGCGGAAGATCGCCTTCAAGACGGGTACGGCGTTCGAGTCGGTGTCGTCGACGGAGTCCGGGGTGCGCGTCACCGTCGCCGGTGGCGAGGTGATCGAGGCCGAGCTGCTGCTGGTCGCGGTCGGCCGCGGCCCGAACACGTCCGGCCTGGGGTACGAGGAGGTCGGAGTCGCGCTCGACCGGGGGTTCGTGACCGTCGACTCGACGCTTCAGACGAGCGTGCCGGGCGTCTATGCGGTCGGCGACATCGTGCCGGGGCTGCAGCTCGCGCACCGCGGGTTCCAGCAGGGCATCTTCGTCGCCGAGCACATCGCCGGACTGAACCCGACCCCGATCGACGAGGCCGGCATCCCGCGGGTGACCTACTCCGAGCCGGAGGTCGCGTCGGTCGGCCTGACCGAGGAGCAGGCCCGGGAGAAGTACGGCGACGTCGACATCCTCAACTACAACCTCGGCGGGAACGGCAAGAGCCAGATCCTGAAGACCGCCGGGTTCGTCAAGCTGGTCCGGGCCAAGGACGGCGCCGTCGTCGGCCTGCACATGGTCGGCTCGCGCGTCGGCGAACTGATCGGCGAGGCCCAGCTGATCTACAACTGGGAGGCGTACCCGGCCGACGTCGCGCCGCTCGTGCACGCCCACCCGACCCAGAACGAGGCCCTCGGCGAAGCCCACCTGGCCCTCGCCGGGAAGCCACTGCATTTCCATGATTGAGATGCTCGAGCGGACCGCTGGCCCGTCCGAGTAGGTTTGAGGCCGCCGGAGGAGCTCCTGACCCGGATCCTGCTCCCTCCGGCGGCACCGTAGGCTGACCTCGACCGATCAGACGAAGGAGCAACGACCGTCATGCCGACCTCTGTATCCCTGCCGGCCCTCGGGGAGAGCGTCACCGAAGGAACCGTCACCCGCTGGCTCAAGCAGGTCGGCGACACGGTTGCCGTCGACGAGCCCCTGCTGGAGGTCTCGACCGACAAGGTCGACACCGAGATCCCCTCGCCGGTGGCCGGCACCCTGCTCGAGATCAAGGCCGCCGAGGACGAGACTGTCGAGGTCGGCGCCGAACTCGCCGTGATCGGCGACGCCGGCGAAAGCTCCGGCTCCGCCCCAGCCGAGGCCCCCGCCGAGCAGGCCCCAGCTGAGCAGGCCGCGCCTGCCCAGGAGGCTCCCGCCGCCGAGGCTGCCCCGGCTCAGCAGGCTCCGGCCGCCGAAGCCGCACCGGCCCAGCAGGCCCCAGCCGCGGAAGCCGCACCCGCTCAGGACGCTCCAGCTTCTGCTCCGGCCGAAGCGGCCGCATCGGCACCCACCGGTGGTGGCTCGGGTACGCCGGTCACCCTTCCGGCACTGGGTGAGAGCGTCACCGAGGGAACAGTCACCCGCTGGCTCAAGCAGGTAGGCGACGACGTAGCAGTCGACGAGCCCCTCCTCGAGGTCTCCACCGACAAGGTAGACACCGAGATCCCCTCGCCGATCGCCGGCAAGCTCCTCGAAATCAAGGTCGCCGAAGACGAAACCGTCGAGGTAGGCGCCGAACTGGCCATCGTCGGCTCCGCCGACGCCGCCCCAGCCTCCGCCCCCGCGGCACCCGCCGAAGCTCCCGCTGCCGCCCCAGCCGCACAGGCCGCACCCGCCGAAGCTCCGGCCGCCCCCGCGGAGGCCCCGGCAGCCGCCCCGGCTCCGCAGGCTGCACCAGCCCCGGCCCAGGCTCCGGCCGCTGCCCCGGCTCAGGCTCCGGCCGCCGCTCAGGCTCCGGCCCCACAAGCCGCGCCCGCACAGGCCCCCGCCCCCTCCCAGGCACCCTCGGCCCCGGCGGCTTCCCCCAACGGCTCCTCCTCCGAGGGCCCGAACTACGTCACCCCGCTGGTCCGCAAGCTCGCCGCCGAGCACCAGGTCGACCTCAACGCCGTCCAGGGCACCGGCGTCGGCGGCCGGATCCGCAAGCAGGACGTCATCGCCGCCGCCGAGGCCCAGAAGGCCGCCGCGGCAGCAGCCCCCGCCGCGGCTCCGGCAGCTGCCTCCGCACCGGCCGCCGCCAAGCCGGCGACGATCAGCCCGCTGCGCGGCACCACCGAGAAGATGAGCCGGATCCGCAAGGCGATCGCCAGCCACATGGTCAACTCGCTGAAGGTCTCGGCCCAGCTGACCACCGTGGTCGAGGTCGACGTCACCGAGATCGCCAAGCTGCGGAACGCGAAGAAGGCCGAGTTCGAGGCCCGCGAGGGCGTCAAGCTGTCCTTCCTGCCGTTCTTCGCCCTGGCCGCGGTCGACGCGCTGAAGCAGTACCCGAAGCTGAACGCGTCGATCGACGACGAGGCCGGCGAGATCACCTACCACGCAGCCGAGCACCTCGGCATCGCCGTGGACGTGGAGAAGGGCCTGATGGTCCCGGTCGTGCACAACGCCGGCGACCTGAACATCGCGGGCCTGGCCAAGAAGATCGCCGACCTGGCCGAGCGCACCCGGACCAACAAGGTGCTCCCGGACGAGATGGCCGGCGGAACCTTCACCATCACCAACACCGGCAGCCGCGGCGCGCTGTTCGACACGCCGATCCTGAACCAGCCGCAGGTCGGCATGCTCGGGACCGGCGCCGTGGTCAAGCGCCCGGTCGTGATCACCCACCCGGAGCTCGGCGAGACGATCGCGATCCGGCAGATGGTGTACCTGGCGCTCACCTACGACCACCGCCTGGTCGACGGCGCCGACGCGGCCCGCTACCTGACCGCCGTCAAGCAGCGCCTCGAAGAGGCTCAGTTCGACGTCTGATCCGAACACCGGCGCCGGCGTCCGTCCACCTTTCCGTGACGGGCCCGGCGCCGTTTTCGTTTCCGCCCGGGCACAGCGTCGGCAGATGATCCTCAAGGAGCAAGCAGGATGAAGTACGTGCTGGCCGGCGCCTCCGGCTTCCTCGGTACGGCGCTCGCCCGCGACCTGACCGCCGACGGCCACGAGGTCGTCCGCCTGGTACGTCGTACGCCCACCAAGCCGGACGAAGTCCGCTGGGACCCGGCCCGCGGTGACCTCGATCCGGCCGCCCTCGGCGAGCCCGATGTCCTGGTCAACCTGGCCGGCGCGAACATCGGCCGCCCGTGGACCCCGACGTACCGGTCGGTGCTTCGCGAAAGCCGGGTCAGCACGACGAGCACCCTGGCGAACGCCGCCGCCCAGCTCGAGGGACGGCCGACGGTGATCACCCAGAGCGGCATCGGCGGATACGGCCTGGACTGCGGCGACCGCATCCTCACCGAAGACTCGGAACTCGGCGACGGCTTCCTCGCCGAGGTGGTCCGCGTCTGGGAAGGCGCCCTCGAACCGGCCCGCGCAGCCGGCTGCCGCGTCGCCTCCGTCCGCACCGGCGTCGTCCTCGACCGCAAGGCCCCGGCGTTCCAGTTGCTGGTCCTCCCCTTCCGCCTCGGTCTCGGCGGCCGCATGGGCCCCGGCACCCAGTACTTCCCGCTCCTCTCCCTCACCGATTGGCTCCGCGGCGTCCGCTTCATCGCCGAACACGACACCCTCAGCGGGCCGATCAACCTCGTCATCCCGCACCCGGCCACCAACCAGGAATTCACCGAGGCCGTCGCCACCGCCCTTCACCGCCCGGCGTTCGTCCCCATCCCGGCCTTCGCCATGAAGGCAGTCCTCGGCGAATTCGCCTGGGAGCTCCTCGGCAGCAACCGAGCCCTCCCCACCCGCCTCCAAGCCCAAGGCTTCACCTTCCACCACCCCACCGCCCAATCAGCCGTCTCCGCCGCCCTGACCTCCTGACTCACCGCGACCGACCAGGCCGGCGGCATCACGCAATGAGGGCCAGGCCGCCTGGTCTCACGGCCGCATCTTCGGAAGGAAATTGCCACCAGTTGGCACTGATCTTCCGAAAAGCAACCTCAGCTCCCGCGCGGCAGACGGAGTCTGGCCGGTACCGCGTTGGACGGGCAGGCACAGGTGATCGCCGCTCGGTTGCGGCGACAGGTGCGCCGCAGGCGCGACCAGGCCGAGCTCTGGCTGGGCGCAGCGGCTGCCAACTCGAGCGCTCCACGGGTTGGCACGTCAAGCGCACATCCGGCTGTCAGGCGGTGGTTATGGAGGCTATTCGCCAAGGGGTGGTGGTTGGGCGTGGATGGGATTTGGTGAGGGTGATTCGGCGGGTTGTGGGGGTGGCGGGTGGGAGGCGGGTTGTGGTGCCGGTGGGGTCCATGGCTTGGCCTGCTGTCAGGTGGTCGACTGTTCTGAGGACGACGGTTGACTGGGTTTGGCTTTCAACGGTGGTTTTGTCGATGCGGATCTTGAGGCCGCGGACACGGATCTGGTGTTTGCGGTAGGTCGTCAGGAGGGCTCGATCGGCTGTCCAGGGCTCGGAGCCGGGCACGTAGATGGTGTCGAGCAGGGCGAGATCGAGTGTCCAGAACGCTTGTGCGCGTTGGGTGTCGAGAGCTTGTAGCGTTCGCGTCCACTCCCCCGTGTCCACACGTGCCGGCTGCTTTGACGCGGTCGGGCGTTGTGGGGTTGGAGATTGTGATGGTTCGGTGCGGTCGGCGGCTGCCGCTGTTCCAGCTGGGTTGTCGAGGACACCGACTGTCAGCAGCCCGAGGATGAGCACGACCACCGCCCCGAATCCGACAGCGGCCAGCACGCCGTACGCCGGGTGAGCTGGGCGCATCGACCGCTTCCAGCGCGCGTTCCTTCGGTGCCACGGACGACGACGGCGCCGCGACGGCCTGCCCGGCGGCGTGGCGGCGGCCTGCGAGCCAGAGCTGACGGAGGTGCCTGAGGTGAGGCGCGTCAGGGGGTTGATGGGCGTGGGAGTCCGGCGGGTGACTTTGGGCAGGAAGGACTTGCGGCGTTTGCGTTTGGTGGTTGCGCGAGGTGGCTTGGGCGAGGGTGGTTGGGGCGGGGTGGGTTGAGGGGTGGCTGCGGTCGACGGTGTTGTTGGGAGTGGGGTCAGGGGCACGCGGGCGCGTTCGATCGGATCGTCTGTAGTTGGCGGCTTTGTGGTTGGGCGCGGGCGGGGTGGGGTCGTGGAGGTCGACCCGCTGCTCGTTGGGTCGCCACCTGTGCCTTTGGTGAAGGCGAGGTCGATGGGGATAGGGGTCGTGAGAGCCAGCAGCTCGTGAGGGTCGGTCGTGGCGAAGAGGTCAGGGGTGAAGACGGTGGGGTCGCCGCCTGACTGGTGGGCGACGGCGGCCAGGGCGGTCAGATCGTCAGTAGGTGTGGTGGGGCGCTCGTGGATGTGGAGCACCGCGTCGGTGAGGACGGGCCGCCCATCCGCGTCGAACATGATGTTGGCGGGAGTGACCCGGCCGTGGGCGAGGCCGGTGCGGTGGAGGTGATCGAGGGCTTCGGCGAGTGGGCTCAGGAGCGTGACGAGTTCGCCTGCGGTCAACGGTCCGCGGCGACTGAGTAATGCGGTCAGCGTGCCGGCGACGACGTACTGGCTGAACAGGAGCCACTCGGTGCCAGTCTCGCGGACCACCTGGAGGTGTGCGAGGTGGGGGTGGTCGATGCGTTGCAGGATGGTGAGGTCCTCACGGAGCTCCTCCGGGTGTGAGATCGCTGTGGTCGGGACGCGTTTGAGCACGGCGTTGCGGCCGGAAGCGCGGTCGCGAACGAGCCAGACAGTGCCGGCCGATCCGGACCCGAGCTTCCGGCGCAGGCTGTAGCCGGCGATGTCTTCGAGTGCCATGCCCTAGAGAGTGCACGAATCGCGACCACCGCCCCCGAAGTTATCCACAGGCCGCCGCGTGCGACCGGCGTACGACGGTGGGCTGTGGACGGCGGCGTACGACGGGTCGAAGGGCCGCATACACTCGGGGGCGTGAGGGACATCAGGTATGTGGAGGCCGGGTTCGGTGCCGGCGCGGTGGACTACGAGACCGCGTGGGCCGAGCAGCGGCGCCTGCACGCTGAAGTTGCCGAGGGCACCGGTGCGGACACGGTCATCCTGCTCGAGCACCCACCGGTGTACACGGCAGGCAAGCGGACCGAGCCGCACGAGCGGCCGGTCGACGGGACGCCGGTGGTGGACGTCGACCGCGGCGGGAAGATCACCTGGCACGGTCCGGGCCAGCTGGTGGGCTACCCGATCGTGAAACTCGCCTCACATGTGTACGTGGTCGACTACGTACGGCGGCTGGAGGAAGCGCTGATCGCGGTCTGCGCCGAGCTCGGCGTGAAGACCGGGCGGGTCAAGGGGCGCAGCGGGGTCTGGGTGGCGTCGGACGATCGCGGCCGGGAGCGGAAGATCGCGGCGATCGGGATCCGGGTCGCCCAGGGCGTGACGATGCACGGGTTCGCGCTGAACTGCGACAACGACCTGGGCTGGTTCGACCGGATCGTGCCGTGTGGCATCTCGGACGCCGATGTGACCACGCTCTCCAAGGAACTCGGGCGGGACGTGCCGGTGACGGAAGTGCTCGAGCCGGTACGGCGGCATGTCGACCGGATGCTGGCCTGGGACGAGTACGAGCGGACTCCGGACATCGGCCACGAGGAAGAGCCGACGGCGATTACTTACGGGCTGACCGTCTGAGACGTTGCTGCCCTGCCAGGAGGGGTTCGGCCAGGAAGCGTTTGCCTGTGGGCGCCCTCCGCGCCTTCTGACGGGTTGCGAAGTGTCTGCGGGGTGTGACGCCAAAACGTCGCTACCTTGGGGTTGTGTCCAAATTTCTTGGGTTCTTGCTCGGGGTAGCCGTCGCGCTGGCCGGGCCGGCGGTGTTCGGAGTTCTCGCTGCCCCGGGGGGTATCGAGCTCAATGCGAAGGGGATGGCGCTTGCCTTCGGCATCGGCGCGCTGATCTTCTGGACCGTGGTGTCGTACTTCTCCGGTGCCGGTGCGCTCGGTGCGTTCGCCGCGTTCGGCACGCTGATCTACTGCTGGCTTTGGATCCCGAACCGGACCACGAACTTCCTCAACGACGTGCCCGGGGTGACCACCGGGATGATCGAGGGGTCCAAGCAGTACACGCTGAACGGCGTCGTACCGATCCTCACGGTGATCTCGCTGGTCTACGCGATCCAGCTCATCGTGCAGAGTGTGCAGCGCCGGCGGCGCGAGCGCGCGGAGGCCGAGCGGCTGCAGCGCGAGCAGGAAGCCGCGCAGGCGCAGCAGGAGGCCGAGGCGGCCGCGCTCTACCCGGTTGCCGGGAGCACCTATCCGGCCGAGGGCGGCGGGTACGCCGGTTCGTTCGGGAACAGCAACCGGTACGACGATCTGTTCGACGAGGACCCGGAGCCGGTCCGGCCGCGGAGTCAGGCGGACGAGCAGACCTCGCAGTTCCCGGTCTCGGCGCCGGAACAGACCGCACAGTTCCCGGGTCCCGACGCAGCCGACGACGATGCCCAGGGCAACGACTACAGCGACGACACCGTGCTGGTGCCGACCGACCGCGACGAGACGACACAGGTACCGGTCGAGACCGACGAGACCGTGCAGGCGCAGACCGCTCCCCCACAGCCCGCCGCCGAAGAGCAGCCGACCGTCGCGGCAGAGCAGAAGCCGACGCCGCAAGAGCAGCCGACCGCCAAGCCGGATGACGAGCAGACCGTCGCTGCACCCGTCGCGACGGCCGGGCAGCCAACCGCCGAGCCCGATGACGAGCAGACCGTTGTCGCACCCGTTGGGGCGGACCAGCCGACAGTTGCCGCGCCGGTCGCGGCGGATGAGCAGCCGACCGTGGCAGCACCCGTTGAGCCTGCGGCCGCGGCTCCGGTGGAGACCGAGCAGCCGACTGTGGTGGCTGAGAAGCCGGACGAGCCTCGGCAGGAGAAGAAGGACGCTGACGGTGGTCAGCAGGCCATGGTGGCTGCGCCGGTGACGTACTCCAAGGACCAGGCTGCACCAGTGGTGGAGGCCAAGGAGCAGGCTGCACCCACGAAGGCGGCGGCGCCTGTGACTCAGGAGCAGATGGGGCAGCAGTATCGGGAGCGGATGGAGGACCCGGAGGACACCGGGGAGTTCTTCATCAGTGCGTTCGAGAACCCGAACCAGGTGAGCATCCGGCCGGCTGGAGCTTGAGCCTCACGCGACGTGCATGCGCTGGACCTGATCGCGGCGGGCGTGCTCGGCGAAGGCTTCGTCGTACGCCGCGGTCGCCATCTGCAGCACGTCCGAGGCCATCTGCGCCCGCGGCGACTCGGTACTCCAGGCCAGCATCAGCTTCCGGTGGATCGGGTCGCCGACCAGCGTGCGGGTGGTGACGTCGCTGGAGAGCATCCGGTACGACGTCGGTGAGATCAGCGCAACGCCCTGACCGCTGGTCACGAACCCCATCAGCACCGAGGTGTCCACCGAGTGGTGCTCCACCTTCGGCTGGAACCCGGCCTGCTCGCACGCGGCCCGGAACAGGACGTGGAACCCGCTGTCGTCCGGCGGCTCCCCGATCCACTCCTCCGCCGACAACGCGGACAGCTCGATCTCACCGCGATGCCGCGACGCGATTGCCAACGGGTGGTCGGCGGCCATCACGACGTACGCCGATTCGGACTCGACGACCGTGCAGAACTCGACCCCGCCCGGCAGCCGCAGCTCGAACCCGGGGAACTCCCGCAACAGCGCGAAATCGAGCCGGCCGCTCTCCAGCTGCTGCAGCAGCACGCTGGTGGACCACTCGACCTCGATGCTCACCTGCTCGATCTCACCGTGCTCGCGCAGCCGCGAAGCGATCCCGGACATCGGCGCGGTCGGGAATCCACCGAGCCGTACGGCGCTGGACTCGACCGCGGTCATCGCGGACACGGTCGCCGACAGGTGATCGACGTCGACCAGGATCGCCCGGGCGCGATCGACGGCGTAACGGCCGAGTGCGGTCGGGGTGACGCCGGTGCGGGAGCGTTCGAACAGCTCACCGCCGAACGCGGCCTCGATCCGCTTGAGCTGGGCGGTCAGGCTCGGCTGGCTGACCTTGAGCCAGCGGGCGGCCCGTCCCACGGACCCCGCTTCAGCCACCAGGACCACCACCCGCAGATGGCGCAGCTCGACGTTCATGCGTTGGATGGCGTGGAAGCCCCACTGTTGAGGGCGGCGAGGAACGCCATCTCCCTCCCTTCAGATTCTGTCGGTTGGGTCGGGTAGCGTCTTCACCGGTTGCGATAGCCAAGCAACCGGCAACTTGCAGGACCAGCAACAACCGCGGCCGGGCGGGCCGTGGCAGCGCGGGGAGCCTTCTTGCGCAGTAAGGCACGGCTGTGAACCGCGAACCTCAACCCGCAAGGGTTGGAATCCCCTGCCCTCAGGCGGTGGGAGGACGTCAAGCGTTGAGACCGTAGTCCAGATCAACGCACAGCACACAGGTATTGCACATTGCGGTTTCGTCACAGCCCGGCCGAATCCTGTAACGCTCGACCGGGCTGTGACGATGAATCACCCAGCCTCGAGGGCCAATGCCTCTCGGTAGCCGAGGCGGCGGCCGGTCTGGAGCAGCGTGCGCTCGTAGAGGCGGGCGCCGAGGCGGACGATCAGCACGGTCGCGGCGAGCAGGATCGCGATCGCCAGCAGCGGCTGCCAGATCGGCACCTTTTCGGTAAGCATCCGCCCCGGCATCGCCATCGACGACGCGACCGGCACGAACGACGCGATCGTCTTGGCGGACGACCCGGCGAACACCGAGAAGAAGAACGGGATCATCAGGATCATCTGGCCGGGCAGCGTGGTCGACCCGAGATCCTCCTGCCGGGTGGCCAGCGATCCGGCCACCGCCCACAGCCCGGCGAGCGCGACGAACCCGAGGACGAAGAGCACCACGAACCAGCCGGCCACCGGCGCGACCACCTGCAGGATGTCGAGCTGGTCGGTCGCGACCAGGCCGATCACCGACGCCCCCGCGATCACCACGATCTGCGAGAGCGCGAGCGCGGTGTTGCCGAGCACCTTGCCCCACAGCAGTGCCCGGATCGGTACGGCGGCGGCCAGGATCTCGACGACCCGGCTCTCCTTCTCCTGGACGACGCTCTGCGCGATCATCATGCCGAAGCCGAGCGCGGTCATGTAGAACACCAGCGCGAGCCCGATGTTGACGAAGTCGGCCACGACATCCGGCAACGGTCCCGGCTTCAGCAGCTCCAGCTGGACCTGCGTGCCAGCGCGAAGCTGCTCAGGCGTGAGACCGGCGCGCGCCGCGTTCTGCTCCATCCCGAGGTTGGCCGCGGCTTCGCGCAGTGCGCGCTCCAGTCCGGAGTCGACCCGGTCCTTGCCGAGGACGACGTACCCGTCGGTGCCGGGCAGTAGCGCCGCCTTGACGTCGCCAGCGGTGACGAGTTTCTCGGCCGCCGGGCGATCGGCCGCGCGGGTGACCTCGAAGCCGTCGTCGCTCTTCGCCTGCTGGACCACCTGAGCCCCGGCGTCGTCGATCACGGCGACCTTGTCGGGGCCGCCGTTCCCCGCGAGCAGCGCCGGGATGATCACCGCGGCCAGGACCAGGACGAGCATCACCGCGGTCGAGACGAGGAACGTCTTGTCCCGCAGCTTGGTGGTGATCTCGCGCTCTGCGATCAGCATCCAGGGACGGTCGAGAGTACGGTCGTTCATCGGGTCGCCTCCCGGAAGACGTCGCTCAGTGCCACTCGTTCGGGACCGAACTCGAGGACCGGCCCACGGGTGATCGACTGCTGGAGCACCTGCTGCGCCACCGCTTCGTCCTCGACGTCGAAGAGCGCCGTACCGCCGGCGACGTCGCGCACCTCGATGCCGCGCACGTCGCGCAACCAGCCCGCGTCGCCGTCGACCACCAGCTTGTAGGTCAGGGACGGCCCGGCGGCCAGGTCGGCAACGGGGCCGGCGGCAACGACCTTGCCGCGGGACAGTACGACGAGGTCGTCGCAGAGCCGCTCGACCAGGTCGAGCTGGTGGCTGGAGAACAGCACCGGAACCTCGGTCGTCACCTCTTCGCGGAGCAGGTCGACCATCGCGTCGACCGCGAGCGGGTCGAGACCGCTGAACGGCTCGTCCAGGACCAGCGCGATCGGCTCGTGCACCAGCGCCGCCGCGATCTGCACCCGCTGCTGGTTGCCGAGCGACAGCGTCTCCAGTACGTCGGTCGCCCGCTCACCGAGCCCGAGTCGCTCGAGCAGTTTGTCGACGCGCTCGCCCGCCCGGATCGGGTCGAGCCCGTGCAGCCGGCCGAAGAACACCAGTTGGTCGCGGATCTTCATCTTCGGGTACAGCCCGCGCTCCTCCGGCATGTAACCGAAGTCACGCCGGGTCGCCTGGGTCAGCGGCCCGTCGTTCCAGCGCACCTCGCCCGCGGTCGCGGCGAGGACGCCGAGGATGATCCGCATCGCCGTCGTCTTACCGGCGCCGTTGGCTCCGACGAACCCGGTCATCCGTCCCGGTACGACGTCGAAACTCACGTCGTCCAGCGCCAGCTGTTCCCCGAACCGCCGGGTCAATCCAGCCACGCTCAGCATCCGTCACCGTTCCATTCACCTCGGCCCCCTCGGCCAGGCCCACGCCTAACCGCTTTCAAAGTTAGTGAAACGGTGCCCACTCAGACGTCGGCCCCCAGGGTGATCACGCAGGTCATCCGTGCGGCGGACCTGGTCACCACCTGAGGGCCTGGCCTGGCTATTTCAAGGTGTCGGAGTCACCTTCCATCGCTTCGACCGCGCCGAGCAGGCTGCGCAGTCCGATCTCCTCCCGCTCGACGTCGGCCGGATCCTCGGTCCACTCGCTCGCCGGCAGTACGGCGTGACTGGACTGGACCATGGTCAGATCGGCCTCGACCTCGGTCTCGAGCTCATGCAGGAAGTCGCCGCTCACGACGGGTTCCACTCGCCGTAGTGGATCCGGCCGAGGGTGGCCTCGCCGGTCGGGACCAGCGAGTCCTCGACCAGTTCGGAGCCGAAGTAGGTCGCCTTCGGGTCGGTGATCACCTGGCGCGGGTCGCCGAGCTCGGCGAGTGCCTTCCGGAAGAACTCGTCCATCCGGTAACGGTCCGGCCCGGCGATGTCCTTGCGGCCGTTCAGCGGCTCGCCGACCGCGACCTTGGCGACCTGGTCGGCGACGTCGTCACCGGCCATCGGCTGCCAGGCCACCGGCGCGACGTGCACCCCGTCCGCCTGGGCCGAAGTGTCCGCGATGGCCTTGACGAACTCGAAGAACTGGGTCGCGTGCACCAGCGAGAACGGGACCCCGGACTCCTTGATCAGGTTCTCCTGGGCGATCTTGGCCGCGAAGTAGCCGTTGTCCGGCATCCGCTCGGTGCCCACGATCGACACCGCGACGTGGTGTCCGACCCCGGCCTCCTTCTCCGCGGCGAGCTGGTTCGAGGTGGACGTGGTGAAGAAGTCCATCACCGCCTGCGGCTCGAACGACGGCGAGTTCGATACGTCGACCACCACCGAGGCGCCCGCCACCGCCTCGGCCAGGCCCTCGCCGGTGAGGGTGTTCACCCCGGTGTTCGGCGACGCCGCGACGACCTCGTGTCCGTGCGCCTCGAACCGCCGTACCAGCTTCGAACCGATCAGCCCCGTGCCACCGATCACCACGATCTTCACAGCCACTCTCCTGTCCCCGGGCACCCCACTGGCGACCCGTCGCCAGCTAAGACAGGACAGCCCCCGGTCTTGTGACCGTCACAAATCGCGGGGCTGCGCTGTCTTGGCTGGAGACCGCACGACCGGGAGGACAAGGAACGTTGCCCACTAGCCGCTTCAGGATCCGGATGACGGCCCGGCCGATCGACGAGCCGCACCGGACCGCGAGCCCGCTGGAACTGCTGTTCGACCTCACCTTCGTGGTGGCGGTCGCCGCGGTGACGGCCGAGCTCGCGCACAGCATCGCCGACGGTCACCCCGGCGTGGTCGAGTTCCTGCAGGTGTTGTTCGCGATCTGGTGGGCCTGGATGAACTTCACCTGGTTCGCCTCGTCGTACGACACCGACGACGTCCCGTACCGGCTGCTCACGATGGTCCAGATGGCCGGTGTGCTGGTCTTGGCCGCCGGAGTCCCCGCTGCGGCGGCCGAGTCCGACTACAGGGCCGTTCTGTTCGGGTACCTGATCATGCGGATCGGTCTGGTCGGGCAGTGGCTACGCGCCGCCTACGAAGACCCGGACCGTCGTCGTACGGCGCTTCGCTACGCCAGTGGGATCGCGATCCTCCAGGTTGGGTGGCTGCTAGCGGTATTCCTCGCCGACCTGGCCCTGCCGTTGTTCGTCGTACTGGTCGTGCTGGAGCTCGCAGTACCGCTGTGGGCCGAGCGAGTCCGGCACACGAACTGGCATCCGCATCACATCGCCGAGCGGTACGGCCTGTTCGTGATCATCCTGCTCGGTGAGAGCGTGCTCGCCGCCAGCCGAGGCGTCCAGAAAGCCATCGCCGACGGTGAGGTCGGCAGCGCCTTCATCCTGGTGTCCGGCGCCGGACTGGTCCTGCTCTTCGCACTCTGGTGGCTGTACTTCCTGCACCCCGCCGGCGACGGCCTGAGCGAGCGCCGGGCCTACTCGTATCGGTGGGGCTACGGTCATTACCTCCTCTTCGCCGCCCTGGCCGCCGTCGGCGCCGGGCTCGAGGTCGCCGTCGAGGAGGCCGCCCATCACACAACCTCGACGGCCGTCGGCTATGCGGTCGCGATCCCGGTCGCGGTGTTCCTGCTCATGCTCTGGCTGGTGCACGCGCCGATCCTCGAGCCGCCGGTCACCAAGCCGGCCATGATCCTGGGCAGCGTCGCGCTCGTGCTGCTGTTGCCGTTGGTACTTCCGCCGGTCGCTGTCGTCGCGGCAGTCGCGGGCGTCGCCGTACTGATCGTCGCCGTCGTGCTCGCCCGCGGGAATCAGCTGGCGTCGTCGCCCGGGGTCACCAGGCCGCATTCGTAGGCGAAGACGACGGCCTGGACTCGGTCTCGCAGGCCGAGCTTGAGCAGCACCCGGGAGACGTGGGTCTTGACGGTGGCTTCGCCGACGTACAGCTGGTTGGCGATCTCGGTGTTGGTGAGGCCGCGGGCGATCAGGCCGAGGACCTCGCGTTCGCGGTCGGTCAGTTCCTCGAGCAGGTCGGGGCGATAGACGCGCTCGCCGCCACCGGTGAACCGCTTGATGACACGCCTGGTCACCTCAGGGGCGAGCAGGGCGTGACCGTGGTGCACCACTTGGATCGCGTCGACCAGGTCCTCCGGCGCCGTGTTCTTCAGCAGGAACCCGCTGGCCCCGGCGCCGAGTGACTCGAACAGGTAGTCGTCCCGGTCGAACGTGGTCAGGATGACGACCTTGCCGGCGTCCGCCGCGACGATCCGCTGGGTCGCGGTGATCCCGTCCATCCCGGGCATCTGGACATCCATCAGTACGACGTCCGGCCGCAGCGCGAGAGCGAGTTCGATCGCCTTCTCACCGTCCGATGCCTCACCGACCACCTCGATGTCCGGCTCGACCGACAGGATCATCCGGAACCCGGCCCGGACCAGATCCTGGTCGTCCACCAACAGCACGCGCATCGGGGCGGTCCCACTCATCGACGTCCTCGCTTCGCTCCGGGCGCCGATGAGGCACAAGTCAGACTGCGCTTGATGGTGAACTCGCTGCGCTCGTTCACTTGTCTCCTCCGGTCAAGGGGCGGTTCTGCGGGTCGAGCGGGATCCGGACGCGGACCCGGAAGCCGCCGACCGGGCGAGGGCCGATCTCGGTCTCGCCGCCGAGGAGACCGACCCTCTCACGGATCCCGACGTGGCCGAGCCGGCTCCCGACCGGCGCGTGCTTCGGCCGGCCGTCGTCGATCACCTCGAGCTCGACCGACTCACCGAGATAGCGCAGTGTGATGTGTGCGCTACGGGCGGTCGAGTGCCGTCGTACGTTGGTCAACGCCTCCTGGGCGATCCGGTAGACCGAGACCGAGACTGTCTCCGGCAGCTGGACCGGGTGGCCGATCTGGTGGAACCCGACCGACAGGCCCTCACCGTTCACGTCCGCGATGAGCGCGGGCAGCCGGTCGGCGCCGGCTTGCGGGGCCTTGCCGGCCGGGGACTCGAGGTCGAGGTCGGGATCGGCCGCGCGGAGCATGCCGAGGAGCTGGCGCATCTCGTTCACCGCGGTGCGGCTCGAGTCCTCGATCACGCTGAGCGCGTTCTTGGCGGCCTCCGGGTCGGTCTCCATCACTCGGCGGGCACCGCCGGCCTGGACGCCGATGCTGCTGATGTGGTGCGCCACGACGTCGTGCAGCTCACGCGAGATCCGGAGCCGCTCGTCGATCACCGCGCGCCGCGCGTTGGCCTGCTGCTGAGCGGCGAGCTCGATCGCCTGCTGCTCCAACTCGTACCGCTGCCGTGCGGTCCCCCACGCCGTACGTCCCCAGAAGTAGGCGCCGAAGAAGTAGAGCACGTTGAGCGCGAGCGTCAGCACGACGCCGGAGATGTACGGCGACAGCACGCCGTCGTTCGGGCCTTGCATCTCGTCGTTCCGCAAGGCCCGGATGAACCCGATCACGAGCCAGCTGAACATCCCGATGAAGACCACGCCGACAGTGGCCTTCATCAGCCGCCGGTCCCGCGCCCAGGCGACCGCCGCGTAGATCGCCATGAACTGGGTCGCCTGGGTGACCAGGTTGCTGGCGAAGGAGAAGGTCGCCCGTTCGCCGTTGACGACGAACAGGACGGACACCACGAGCAGTACCGGGATCGGCCAGCGGCGCCGGAAGCACAGCGGCAGCGCGACGGCCGCGCTCAGCACGTAGGGCTCGACGCCGCCGATGCCGAGATCGACCTGGTTCGGCGCCACGCCGCGGGCCAGCTCGGTGCCGATCACGCCCACGACCGCCATGCCCAGTCCGAGCAGGACGTCGTACTTCTGCTCCTTGGCCGTCGGTCCCGGCCTGACCCAGCCCCGGACGGTCGTCCCGGTCGCCGGCGGTGTGCCAGGTTCGGACACCGTTTCCTCCCCGGTACGACGTTCCGGCGGGGACTCGGCCGTGGTCGACATAGTCCATCAGCCTAAGGCCTGATCGCTGCTGTCCGAGGGACGCGTACCCTTGAGGGCGTGACGATCGCCCCAGAAGGACGGAAACTGCTCAGGCTCGAGGTGCGCAACGCGGAGACCCCGATCGAGCGCAAACCCGAGTGGATCAAGACCCGGGCGAAGATGGGCCCGGAATACCAGGCACTGCAGAAGCTGGTGAAATCCGAACAGCTGCACACGGTGTGCCAGGAAGCCGGTTGCCCGAACATCTTCGAATGCTGGGAGGACCGTGAGGCCACCTTCCTGATCGGTGGCGACCAGTGCACCCGGCGCTGTGACTTCTGCCAGATCGACACCGGCAAGCCGGAGGCGCTGGACCGCGACGAGCCGCGTCGGGTCGCCGAGTCGGTCCGGACCATGGGCCTGCGCTACGCGACCGTGACCGGCGTGGCCCGCGACGACCTCGACGACGGCGGCGCCTGGCTGTACGCCGAGACGATCCGCCAGATCCACGAGCTCAACCCGGGCACCGGCGTCGAGATGCTCGCGCCCGATTTCAACGCCGTACCCGAGCAACTGGCCGAGGTGTTCTCGTCAAAGCCCGAGGTGTTCGCGCACAACGTGGAGACGGTGCCGCGGATCTTCCGCCGGATCCGGCCCGGGTTCCGCTACGAGCGCTCCCTGAACGTGATCACCCAGGCCCGCGACTACGGCCTGGTGACCAAGTCAAACCTGATCCTCGGCATGGGCGAGACCCGCGAGGAGGTCAGCCAGGCGCTCCGCGACCTGTACGACGCCGGCTGCGAGATCATCACCATCACCCAGTACCTGCGCCCCTCGGTGCGGCACCACCCGGTCGAGCGGTGGGTCCGGCCCGAGGAGTTCGTGGAACTGAACGACGAGGCCGAGCAGATCGGCTTCGCCGGAGTCATGTCCGGGCCGCTCGTGCGTTCGTCGTACCGGGCCGGTCGGCTGTACCGTCAGGCTGTGGAGTCGCGGATGAACGCCGCGAACCAGACCGCGTAGGACCACAAGGGAACACGGACAAAGGTAGAGATGGCCAAGAACGACGCGCCCGCCGAGAAGACCAGCCGGCTCAAGCAGATCCGGTCGGCGTACCAGCTGACCAAGAAGTCCGACCCGAAGGTCGGACTGGTGCTCGCCGGGATCTTCCTCGGCATCGTCGCCGTGTTCGTCGCGCTCGCCATCCTGGTCGGGCCGTTGCTGGTCTGGCTGCCGCTGGGTATCGCGCTCGGCTTCCTGGCCGCCACCATCGTCTTCGGCCGCAAGGTGGAGAAGGCGGCGTACAGCCAGATCGAGGGCCAGGCCGGCGCGGCCGCGTCCGCGCTGCAGACGCTGCGCCGGGGCTGGAACGTGACGCCCGCGGTCGCGGTCACCAAGAATGCCGACATCGTGCACCGGGTGGTCGGCCGGCCGGGCATCGTGCTGGTCGGTGAGGGCCAGGCGAGCCGGGTGAAGAACCTGCTCCAGGCCGAAGGCAAGAAGCACACCCGGGTCGCGGGGGGCGCGCCGGTGATCCAGATCGTCGCCGGTCAGGGCGAGGACGAGATCGACATCCGCAAGCTGACCAAGCACGTGATGAAGCTGCCGGCCGCGCTGCAGCCGTCCGAGATCACCGACCTGCTGCAGCGGCTGAAGGCGCTGGACGCCGTCCGCCCGCAGGTGCCGATGCCGAAGGGCCCGGTCCCGTCGAGTCTCAAGGGTGCCCGGCAGGCCATGAAGGGCCGCTGAGGGGCGCTGAGCCCTCTCTCTGGGTGAGACGCCGGTAACCCGGCGGGCGCTCAGCAGTTGATCTGTCGTGACGTGGCACGAGTGTGCCTTCGTGTCGCGCTGTGGGGTGGGGGTCGGGCCTTAAGGTGCGACCAGGACAGATCGAGACACGAGGTAGACGTTTATGACGGATCTTTTGCCGAGGGTGCACCAGCCGGTGGCTGACACGTGGCCCTCGCTGGCCCGGCCGCGGTCGAACCCGGTCCGCCGGGCCGGCGCGATGGCCGCGATCCGTCTGATCGCCAAGGATCTGCCGGCCACGATCCACCTGGACAACAACCGCTCGTACGGCCTGGGCGGCCCGGCGATGCGGGTGCACCGGAGCGCCGCCTTCCTCGACCGGCTCGGCCAGGACGCCGGGTCCGGCTTCGGCGAGGCGTACCTGGCCGGCGACTGGGATCCCGAGCCGGGCACCGACCTGGCCGACCTGCTGGTCCCGTTCGCCGAGCGGTTCAGCAACGAGGAGACCCGGCACCTGCTGCCGAAGTGGGCCCAGTCGCTGCGCTGGCTGGTGACCCGGTCACAGCCGGGCGACCAGGAGAACGACCGGGCCGGCGCCCGGGAGAACGTCAGCCGCCACTACGACCTGAGCAACTCGATGTTCTCCGAGTTCCTCGACCCGACCCTGACCTACTCGGCCGCGTACTTCGGTGACGCTGCCACGGCCGACCTTGCGACCGCGTCGTACGACGAACTGACCCAAGCGCAGCTGAACAAGCTCGACTCGATTCTCGACGCGGCCGGGGTGGTGTCCGGATCGCGGGTGCTCGACATCGGCTGTGGCTGGGCGAGCCTCGCGATCCGCGCGGCCCAGCGTGGTGCCTGGGTCACCGCGATCACGATCGCGTCGCAGCAGGCGTTGCTGGCGCAGCGCAAGATCGCCGAGGCCGGGGTGAGCGACCGGGTACAGGTCGCGCTGCGCGACTACCGCGACCAGATCGGCGAGTTCGACGCCGTACTGAGTGTGGAGATGATCGAGGCGGTCGGCGAGAAGTACTGGCCGGTGTACTTCGACGCGATCGAGCGGCGACTCGCGCCCGGCGGGGTCGGCGTGGTGCAGGCGATCGTGATGCCGCACGAGCGGATGCTGGCCACCCGGAACACCTTCACCTGGGTGCAGAAGTACATCTTCCCCGGCGGCCTGATCCCGTCGATCAAGGTGATCGAGGACATCACCGCCGAGCACACCGGTCTACGCGTCGACGTGATCCGGCACCTCGGCGCCGACTACGCCCGGACGCTGCGGATCTGGCGCAACCGCTTCAACGATCGCTGGGACGCCATCGGCGACCTCGGTTTCGACCACACCTTCCGCCGGATGTGGGAGTTCTACCTCGCGTACTCTGAGGCCGGCTTCCGCACCAACTACCTCGACGACGTCCAGCTCCGCCTCACCAGGCGCTGACCCCGGTACGACGCTCTATCGGCGTACGACGACTGTGTTCGCTGCCCGGTCGTGCAGGCCTCGGCGGTCGCGGTCGTAGACGACGGCGGGGATGAGCAGGCAGATCAGCAGAGACCGGATCACGCCTGCGAGTAGGCCGGGCTGGGTCGTGTAACCGGCGCTGCCGGGGCGGACCGCGATGACCCGGATACCGCAGACCCGGTGACCGATCGTGCTGCCGGCCAGGCCGGTCAGGATCGCGGTCATCGCGAAGAAGGTGACCAGCTGGGCGGTGCTGTAATCGCTGCCGCCGGCCCACATCGGCTTGGACGTGATCGCGGACGCGACCAGGCCGGCGATCACCCAGTCCAGGAACAGCGCGAGCACCCGGCGGCCCCAGCCCGAGACCGAGCCCGGACCGTCCTCGGGCAGCCCCAGCCGATTGCCCGGAAACCGGAATTCTTCGGAGGGTCCTGTGCCGGGCTTTGCCGATGATGCCATGATGGCTAGCCTACGGAAGCGGCCACGGCCCCGGTCAGGTGGATCACAGCGACCCGCCGAGATCTCAGGGCGTAGCCGCCGTACACCAGTGGGTCAGCGCGGACACGCTGGGCGTAACATCCGCGAAACATCAGGGTCACGACCGAGTAATCGGGAGGACCTACGTTCAGATGAATCTCTGAGCCACCCCGAGGAGTACGTATGTTTTCCAGCGCTGAGGAGCTGCTCGCCTACGTCAAGGACGAGGGCATCGAAATCATCGATGTCCGGTTCTCTGACCTGCCGGGCATCATGCAGCACTTCACCGTCCCGGTGTCGTCGTTCGGCCCTGAGGTCTTCGAAGAGGGCCTGATGTTCGACGGTTCGTCGGTCCGCGGGTTCCAGCAGATCCACGAGTCCGACATGAAGCTGCTGCCCGACCCGACCACCGCCTTCCTCGACACGTTCCGTGGGACGAAGACGCTGGCGATCAACTTCTTCGTGCACGACCCGCTGACCGGCGAGGCCTACAGCCGCGACCCGCGCAACATCGCCCGCAAGGCGCAGGAGTACCTGAAGTCGACCGGGATCGCGGACACCGCGTTCTTCGCGCCCGAGGCCGAGTTCTACGTCTTCGACGACGTCCGGTTCGAGACCAAGTCGAACTCCGGCTACTACTCGATCGACTCGGTCGCCGGCGCCTGGAACACCGGCCGGGTCGAGGACGGCGGCAACCGCGGCTACAAGGTCCGCTACAAGGGCGGCTACTTCCCGGTCGCGCCGACCGACCACTTCGGCGACCTGCGCGACGACATCACGCTGAACCTGGAGAAGGCCGGCCTGCTGGTCGAGCGCGCCCACCACGAGGTCGGCACCGCGGGCCAGGCGGAGATCAACTTCCGCTTCGACGAGCTGCTGAAGACCGCGGACAACCTGCAGAAGTTCAAGTACATCGTCAAGAACACCGCCTGGGCGGCCGGCAAGACCGCGACCTTCATGCCGAAGCCGATCTTCGGTGACAACGGTTCGGGTATGCACTGCCACCAGTCGCTGTTCTCCAACGGCGAGGCGCTGTTCTACGACGAGGCCGGCTACGGCGGCCTGTCCGACGTGGCCCGCTGGTACATCGGCGGCCTGCTCAAGCACGCCCCGTCGCTGCTGGCCTTCACCAACCCGACGGTGAACTCCTACCACCGCCTGGTCCCGGGCTTCGAGGCGCCGGTCAACCTGGTCTACTCGCAGCGCAACCGGTCCGCCTGCATCCGGATCCCGATCACCGGGTCGAACCCGAAGGCGAAGCGGATCGAGTTCCGTTGCCCCGACCCGTCCGCCAACCCGTACCTGGCCTTCTCGGCCCAGCTGCTGGCCGGCCTGGACGGTATCCGCAACAAGATCGAGCCGGCCGACCCGGTCGACAAGGACCTGTACGAGCTGCCGCCGGAGGAGCACGCCGGTATCGCCCAGGTGCCGACCTCGCTGCCGGCCGTGATCGACTCGCTCGAGGCCGACCACGCCTTCCTGCTCGAGGGTGACGTGTTCACCTCCGACCTGATCGAGACCTGGGTCGACCTGAAGCGCGAGCAGGAGATCGCCCCGATCCAGCTCCGCCCGCACCCGCACGAGTTCGAGCTCTACTACGACGTCTGAGTTCCCGAACTCCCCGAGAGCCGCACCCACACCAGTGGGTGCGGCTCTCGCCGTTTCCATCCGGGCCACCGCACCAACGGGTGGAACCACTCCCGGCTGCCGAAATCCCCCGCCCGAACCCCAAGAGTTGCCGGTACGCCGTTCTGCTCATACCTCAACGAGTTCCGGCGCAGCTGTTGACCCGGCGTAGCGCTGATGCTACGGAGGTGAGTGGTACGTCGTCGACGCACCCGTGGCCGCTCCCGGGGTGCGACTGACTTGGGGGGGTCGCGTGGGGACCGGTCGCGCTCGCACGTGCACCGGAAGGAAGCCCAATGCGCAGCGTGTCATCGATCTCCGGCCACCGCCGAGGCCTTGCCGTCGCCATCAGCGTGGCGGTACTCGTCGCACCAGCACTATTCGTCAGCGGCGCCGCCGGCGCCGCCGAGCCGCCAGCACGCCAGGGTGATGCCAAACCCAGGGTGTCGAAGGTGGCCGCGTTCGACCGGACGAAGCCGTTGCGGGATCTCCCCGCGGTCTCGCCACGCACGACCGGCAAGGCGCCTACCGAGCGTGGCGCCGTCCCGCGCGACACCGGTTTCACCGGCGATGCCGCCGTACAGACCGTCGCAGCTCCAGGTGAGGCGCCGACGCTGATCCAGTCCTTCGAGGGGGTGCCGAACATCCAGCAGGTGTCACCGCCCGACCCCGTCGGAGACGTGGGGCCGAACCACTACGTCGAGATGGTCAACCTCAGCTTCGCGATCTACAACAAGTTCGGCACGAAGCTCTTCGGGCCGGCTGACCTCGGTACGTTGTGGCAGGGCTTCGCCGTACCGCATTGCTCGGACAGCGCGGGCGACCCGATCGTGCTGCACGACCAGTTCGCGGATCGCTGGATCCTCACCCAGTTCACCGCCCTCGGACCGAACTACTGGAACTGCATCGCGGTGTCGCAGACGTCCGACCCGTTGGGTGCCTACTTCCGGTACGCCGTGCCGACCGGGCTGAACTTCCCCGATTACCCCAAGTACGGCGTCTGGCCGGACGGCCTGTACATCAGCACCCGGGAGTTCGACCCGGACGACAACTTCGCGGGCAACGGCGCCTACGTCGTGAACAAGGACCAGTTGTACGCCGGCAACCCGAACGCGGCCGTGGTGAGCTTCCTGAACCCGCCTGGGACCACGCCCTGGCTGCAGGGCGACGGCCTGCTCCCGACTGACCTGGACGGCAACCAGCCGCCGCCCGCCGACACGCCCAACTTCTTCGTCGGTTCGATGGACGACGGAGCGCAGTACGGGGCGCCGTCCGATGCGCTGAATGTGTTCGAGTTCCACGTCGACTGGGCCACGCCGGCCGCGTCGACCTTCACCTTCACCGGATCGTTGCCGGTGGCACCGTTCGACTCGATCTTCCCGTGCCGCGGCAGCAACTCCCGCGCGTGTATCCCGCAGCCGGGAACCAAGAACCTCATCGACGTACTGTCGTATCGGCAGCGACCGATCTGGCGGCTGGCCTACCGCAACTTCGGCACGCATCAGGCCATGGTGACCAACCAATCCGTCGAGGCCCAGCCGAAGCTCGCCGGCACCCGCTGGTACGAGCTGCGCGACACCGGCTCCGGCTGGAGCGTTCACCAGCAGGGCACCTACTCCCCCGCGGACAAGGTGCACCGCTGGATGGGCAGCGTCGCGATGGACGAGAAGGGCAACATGGCGCTCGGTTACAGCGTCTCCAGCCAACAGGTGTTCCCCGGAGTCCGCTTCACCGGCCGCCTCGCCACAGCCCCACTCGGGACGATGCAGGCCGAGGCGAGCATGATCGCCGGCACCGGATCGCAGCTGGTCAGCAACCGTTGGGGCGACTACACCTCGATGAATGTCGACCCGGTCGATGACTGCACCTTCTGGTACGTCAACCAGTACTACCGCAACTCATCCAACAACGGCTGGCAGACAAGAATCGGATCCTTCGCCTTCCCCGGCTGCAGCTGACACAACGAGTCAGGCGGATCCATCAGCCACCACAGTGGATCCGCCTGCCCCGTCCGGTCAGGGCATGTAGTCGCAGGTGGCGATTGCGCCCGCACCGGATGCGGTGGCTGTCTTGGTGACCTTGCCGTCGACCATGATCATGCAGCTCACCGTGCCCTTCTGGCCGGCGCCGTTCTGGGCGATCACCTGGTAGATCGGGAACAGTCCCTTGATCTGCACGGACTTCGACCACGGCAGCTTCGTGGAGGCGATCTGCGCCGTCGCCGTATCGCCGTCCGTGGAGTAGACGACCGAGGCCGCCTTGCTCGTGCCGGTCACCTTGTACACGACCGTGTGCACTTCGTTGGCCTGCTTGTTCACCTCGTTGCCGACCAGGACGGCGACGGCCGTACACCCTCCGATGCCGAGGAAGGTCAGCACGCCGAGCACGATGAACACGTTCCGGACGGTGTGCGACTGCTTCGGCGGTTGCTGCGGCTGATACGGCGCCGGCGGCAGGAACTGCGGCTGAAACTGCGCCGGCTGCTGCGGGTACTGCCCCGGCGGCGGCTCCCAGTACTGGTTCATAGCTGAACTCCCCCTCCATGTGACCTTCGGGCGATCGTCGGCACCTGTAGTCCGCACGGCAGGTCGCACACTTCCCCGTGAGTCCCCCGCTCCCCCTTGCCGCTACATCGGGTTGCCGTCACGAAGCGTTACATCGGTCAAGGCTTGAGACGGCTCATGTCTAGTAAGTCAGGTGGAATACAGTCTTTTGGTCGCGTACCTCCGCCGGAAGGGTCTTGCTGATGAGTCTCGAGTTTCTCTGGTACATCCCGAATCAGGTCGAGGCCGGGCATCGGGGAGATGACGCGGTCGAGGGACACAACAGTCTGGAGCGGTTGACGGAGCTGGCTCGGTTGACCGAGGAGCATGGGTGGGGTGGGGCTCTCCTGGGGACGGGGTGGGGGCGGCCGGACACGTTCACGGTCGCTGCGGCGTTGGCCGCGCGTACGACGACCTTCCAGCCACTGATCGCGATCCGGCCCGGATACTGGCGGCCGGCGCACTTCGCGTCGGCGGCGAGCACGCTCGACCAGCTGACCGGCGGCCGCGTGCTGGTGAACATCGTGTCCGGGCAGGACAACCTGGCGGCGTACGGCGACAGCGAGGGCGACCAGCCGCAGCGGTACGCCCGCACGAAGCAGTTCCTCCAGCTGGTACGGCGGTTGTGGACCGAGGAGGACGTCACCTACCAGGGCGAGTACTTCTCGGTCGCCGGGTCCACGGTGGCGACGCGTCCCGTCGTACGCGAGGGAAGGCTTCACCCGCGGCTGTACTTCGGTGGTGCGTCCGATGCCGCTCAGCGGGTCGCGGCGACCGAGGCGGATGTGCAGCTGTTCTGGGGTGAGCCGCTGGACGGGGTCGCCGAACGCATCAGCACGCTGCGGCGACTGGAGGCCGAGTTGGGGCGTGAGCACGCGCCGCTCGAGTTCGGGCTGCGCATCACCACGCTCGTCCGCGACACCACCGAGGAGGCCTGGGCCGACGCGGAGGCGAAGGTCGCGAGGATGGCCGAGGCGCAGGGGTCCCGTGATCGCCGGTGGTTCAAGGCGGTCGGCCAGCAACGGCTGCTGGACCTGGCCGAGCGGGGCGAGGTGCTCGACGACAACCTCTACACCGCACCCGGCAAGTACGGCGGCGGAGGCGCCGGTACGACGTGGCTCGTCGGCTCGGCCGACGACGTCGCGAAGTCGCTCCGCAAGTACCAGGACCTCGGCATCACGCACTTCGTCCTCTCGGACACGCCGTACCGCGAAGAGATCATCCGCGTCGGCGACCAGCTCCTCCCACTGCTGCGGACCGAATCCTGACCCTCCGGCCGGTAGGGTGCTGCCTCTTGGGACGAACCTCGTGCGGCAGGGTGATTTCCCTTGACGATCGCATGCCGATTGTGATCGGTTGATTACCGAGCGCCAGCGCTGGGTAAGCGGTGCTCGTGAGGCATGTGAGGAGCAGGTAATGGTCACATATTTGCCGCGGTCTGCCTGGAACGCGCGGCCGCCGAACGGAGGGCCGGGCAACCTGACGGTCTCCAGCGTCCAGGGCGCGGTGATCCACTGGCCCGGGACCGGGACGACCACCGGTATTCACAGCCAGGCGGCGGTGGCGTCGGCGTTGCGTGGCTGGCAGAACTACCACATGGACGACCGCGGCTGGTCGGACATCGCCTACCAGATCGCGGTCGACCAGGCCGGCCGGGCCTGGACGCTGCGCGGACTGCGCACCCAATCCGGTGCCAACGGCAACAACGATCTCAACGAGCGGTACGGAGCGATCCTGCTGATCCTCGTCACCGGCGAGCAGCCGACCGCCGCCATGAAGGCCACCACCCGCGGAGTGATCGCCGACTTCCGCAGGATCTTTTCCCGCGGTACGGCGATCCGGCCGCACTCCGCGGTCCGGCCGGACGGTACCGACTGTCCCGGCCCGGCCGCCCGGGCCGCGATCGCCCGCGGCGACTTCACCCCATCTTCCTCGGAGGACGACATGACTCCCGCCCAGATGCAGGAACTGAAGAACTTCATCGAGGCCCGCAGCCAGGCCTACGCGCTCTGGGTGCACCGGCAGTTGCGCAAGGACCTGTCGGCGGTGGTGAAGGCCTACGCCCTCGACATCAAGAACTACGAGCGCCAGACCGACGCGGCCGACGCCCAGCGCGCCGCCGCCGCGGTCTGGGCGTCGGCCCCGGACAACTTCCCGAACAACACCGAACCAAAGCCCGTCGGAGACCCGGCGCCGGCGCCGGACCCCGCAGCGGAGCCCTACTTGCTGCTCCCCGAGCCCGAGCCGATGCCGGCCGTCGACACAACCCCCGACGGAAGCGCCCCCGCGGACGCAGCGACAACGGATGCGCAGCAGCCTGAGTCGGGTGCCGACCCCGAGCCCAACCCCGACCCGAAGCAGTAACAGCTGACCGTCAGCGCCCTGCGGCCTTGAGCACCCGCAGGGCGTTGAGGGTGATCATCTCGTTCGGCCCGCTGCGTCCCCAGTCGACGACTTCCGGCGTACGTTCGCTGCCCGGCGGATTCCACCACTGCGCCCCTGCATGCCAGCGACCGTCCGGTTTCCGCAGCTGCTCCAACTCGTCCAGCGCGTCGCCGGCACGCTCGTCCCGCACCAGTCCGAGCCGCGACAACACCAGCAGCGCTTGCAGGATGTCGTAGTGCCAGTACGGCGGATAGCTCGGCCGCAGCCACCTCTTGTTGATGACCTCGCCCGTCGACAGGCTGCGGAACACCCGGTGCTCCAGGAACAACTCCCCAGCCCGTACGGCGGCATCACGCGCAGCCGTGTCGCCGGTCGCCTCCGAGTACTCGTGCAGCCCCCACGCCGCCGCATGCGTCTCGTGGAACGACGAACGCCGGCCCGACGCCTTGCGGTCGCAGTTCCAGCCACCATCAGGCCACTGCCACTCCAGCAGCCCCTCCGCGAGCTGCTGCACGCGCGGATCACCGGCCATCCCCAGCCGACTGCACGCCCCGAGTGTGTTGCCCTCGATCGACCCACACCGCCGTACCAGTCCGTCGACAACATTCACGCCGTACCGCAGCGACCGCATCAACTCGGCCAGGTCGTACTCCGCGGCCGCCACCGCCCGCGGCTCCCCCGCCGGCACCTCCAACTCAACCAGCGCCACGATCCGCCAGTGCGCCCCGGTCCACTTCCGATAGGCCCGCTTGTCGTCACACGCCCCATCGAGCAAGGCCCGCACCTTGGGCCCCTTCAGCACATCCTCCGCATGTGGCCGGCCGAGCAGGTCCCGCCGAGTCATCCCCCGCACCGCCGGCTCCTCGGACTCCAGCAACCACGCCACCGCATCCATCCGTCCATTCTGTGTCGGTGGCTCCTGGTTGGGTAGCCGCGTGGACATCACAGAGCTGTCGGAGCGGTTGGAGAAGCTGTCGGTGCGGTACGGCGAAGTGCTCGGGTTCGAGCGTGATCCAGACTGGTTCCTGCTGAAGCTGCAGGAGGAGATGGGCGAGCTGACCCAGGCCTACCTCCAGCACACCGGCCGCGCCCGTGCCAAGGGCAGCACTCCTGATCAGATCCGCGCCGGCTTCCACCAGGAATTCGCCGACGTCTTCTGCCAGCTTCTCCTCTTCGCCCGCCACCACAACGTCGACCTCCCCGCAGAGATCGACCGCAAATGGCTCGCCCACGAGCTCTAGCGGCGGAGGTCAGTCGGTTTTGGGGCGGATGGCGAACATCACGGCCAGGACGAAGGCCGGGATGGCGAGGATCCAGGTTGAGCTGAGGCCGAGGAGGACCGGGGCCAGGCAGAGCAGGAGTAGGTCGAAGCCGCGGATGGGTTGGGAGAACATCCCGGGCGGGATGGCGCCCATGGGTGACGCGACCAGGGGGCCTGCGTACGACGGGGGTCGCGCGGAGGCTTGGCGGACGGCACCGGAGATGATGCCCGCGGCAACGGCGAAGGTGACCGCTCCGTTGCCCAGGGCAGGCAGCGCCAGGACGCACCAGAGCGCGGTGAAGCCGGCCGGGACGACGGCCATGATGACCCGGAGTTCGCGCAGGTCCATGCCGAGCGCGCGGACCAGGCCGGTGGACCGGCAGACCGACCTCAACCCGTCCATCAGCGGCCGGATCGCGACGAACCCGGCGAACCCGGCGGCGATGGGGACCAGGATGTCGAGTCCGGTTCCGGCGACGGCGTACGGTACGACGAGCAGCGCGAAGCCGATGATCAGCCGCCGCGGCCACCGAAGGATCCGGAGGAACTCGCGGTGCACGAGGGCCGCGCCACGCGAGCCGCGCCCCCGCCGAGAAGGCACCCGGCCCTTCAACCGCCAGTGCCGCCCGGCGACCACGTCGGCGAGCATGCTGATATCCAGACTGCTAGCTGCCCCAGCAAGACCGGCCAACAACTCCCCGCCGGCGATCACCGTGGTCCGCGTCAGCTTGTCGAGGGTCTGCGCGGTGACGATCACCATTGCCAGTACGACGACCAGCGAGACCAACCCGATCACCAACAGGCGGACCTGATCCGTCGACAGCAATGGCTCGGGCTGCACCTGTCCGAAGCTCAGCACCGGATAGCCGACGACGTCCTGCTGCCTGGCATCCGCTCGGGTGGCCAGCCAGACGGCCGGTACAGCGGCAACGATCAGTAGGAAGTCGGCGACCCGAAGCGTCCACTTCGAGCGCACGGCCGACTGCTGCGCCCACACCGTCACGCACGCGGCACACACCAGCAGTGACGCAGTCAGCACCGACGCCTCACCGATCGACCGCAACTGCGCGCCCAGTAGCGCCCACGCGATGACCGAGACGAGCGCACCGCCGACCGCAACGCTCGCGATCATCCACCAGTACGACGGCCGCAGCAGCGCCGAACGGTTCACCGGAGTGGCAAGCAACCAGAAACCCGCGGCACGCGACGTCGACACCGGCCCGACACTCAGCAGCACCCGCAGCGTCGTTGCCACCAGCAACGGCACGAGGATCCAGGGCAGGTAGTAGGCCAGATCCAGACAGGCCGTCGACGTACAGCGCGAGGCGTTTGCGTTCAGGTGGCGGACGACGTTGCCGCCGGTCGCGCCGAGCATGGCGAGGGTGAAGACGACCAGGTAGGCGTTCTCGAACGCCTGCCAGAACGAGCGGTCCGCGCGACGGCGCCGGGTCTTGCGCATCCAGGCCCGCAGCGCCCGCGGAGCCGGGATCGCACCGAAGTCGGCCGGATCGAAGACGACCGGCCCGTCGGTTGAGCTCATGGCAGCGGAGTCAGGGTGACGACGGAGTCGGCGACGGCTTCGACCAGGGCCGGGTCGTGGCTGGCGAAGAGGATCGCCGTACCGGACTTCTTCTCCTCGATCAGGCGGTCCGACAACCACTGCACGCCGCCGGTGTCCAGCCGCGCCTCGGGCTCGTCCAGCACCATCAGCGTGCGCGGCCGGACCAGCGCCGTCGCCAACGCGAGGCGACGGCGCTGACCCGAGGAGAGCGATCCGGGCAACTGGTCGGCCGCCGGCAGCAGGCCGATGTCGTCGAGCAGCGTGTCGACCAGATCCTCCGGCTCCGCGTTGCCGTGGGCACGGGCGAGCAGGTCGAGGTGTTCGGCCGCGGTCAGGTCCGGGAAGAAGTCGAGGTCGTCGAGCAGTGTGGCGACATCGCGTCGTACCGCGTCGGCACGCTCGTCGATCGGCAGGCCGTCGAGCAGGATCGTGCCCGCCGCCGGTTCGGCCGAGCCGACGATGCACTTGAGCACGGTCGTCTTGCCGGCGCCGTTCGGCCCGACCAGCGCGATCGCCTGACCGGCGGCCAGGGTGAAGGTCAGACCTTCGATCACCGGCCGGTCGCCGTACTTGTGCTGCAACTCCTTCACGCTCAACCGAGCCGCGGCCTTGCTCACTTCTTGCGGACCAGGGTGAGCCCGTCGCCGATACCGAGCATGACCACGTCGACCCGGTCGTCCTTCGCGATGTACGCGTTGAACTCCTTGCGGTCCGCCGGACCGTCCGGGTCGACCACCCGGCCGCCGGCCAGCGTGTTGTCGAACAGCAGCAGCCCGTTGGACCGCATCAGCGGCACCAACCGCTCGAAGTAGTCGATGTACCCCGGCTTGTCCGCGTCCACGAAGGCCAGGTCGAACGAGCCGTCCAGCGCGGCGGCCAGCTCGTGCCCGTCGCCGATCCGCAGCTCGATCTTCGCGTCGACGCCGGCCCGCTCCCAGTACTTGCGGCCGATCGAGGTCCACTCCTCGCTCGCGTCCAGGCAGATCAGCTGCCCGTCGGCCGGCAGCCCGCGGGAGATCGCCAGCGCGGAGAACCCGGTGAAGGTGCCGATCTCGACCGCGCGGCGGGCGGAGATCAGTCGGGTCAGCGTGGTCAGCAGCGCCGCCTGGTCGGCCGTGGTCAGCATCCCGGCCGCGTCCCCGAGCTGCTGGGTCTCGGCCACCAGCTCGGTCGCGATCTCGTCGAGCGGCATTCCGTGCGCGACCATGTAGTCGTGCAGTTCTTCGGTCACCTGTACCTGACTGCCCATGAATTCCGCCCTCCATGTATTAGATCGGTCGCCTGTAGTCTCTATGGGTTGCCCGAACGCCGCACAACCACCCCACCGAGGAGCACCCCGTATGCGCATCGCCGTCGCCGGATCGATCGCGACCGACATCCTGATGACGTTCCCGGGCCGGTTCAAGGACCAGTTCCTCGAGGAACAAATGCACAAGGTCTCCCTGTCGTTCCTGGTCGACGAGCTGGTCGTCCACCGCGGCGGCGTCGGCGCGAACATCTGCTACGGGATGGCCCAGCTCGGCCAGCCCTCGCTGCTGGTCGGCTCGGTCGGCGCCGACTTCGCCGAGTACGGCGCCGCCCTCACCGAAGCCGGCGTGGACGTGTCCCATGTGCGCGTGTGCGAGAACGTACACACCGCCCGGTTCACCTGTACGACGGACCTGGACGCGAACCAGATCGCCTCGTTCTACACCGGCGCGATGGCCGAGGCGCGCGAGCTCGACCTGGGCGCCATCCACGCCGCGTCCGGCGGGATCGACCTGGTGCTGATCGGCGCCGACGACCCCGACGGCATGCTGAAGCACACCGAGCTGGCCAAGGCCAACGGGATCGCGGTGGCCGCGGACCCGTCGCAGCAGCTGGCCCGGATGGAGGGCGAGGCGATCAGGCAGCTCATCGACGGCGCGGAGTACCTGTTCAGCAACGAGTACGAGGCCGGCCTGATGGTGCAGAAGACCGGCTGGAGCCACGAGGAGATCCTGCAGCGGGTCGGCGTCCGCGTCAGCACCCACGGCGGCGACGGCGTGGTGATCGAGAACGCCGACGGCATCTTGGCCAAGGTCCCGGCCGTCCCGGCCCCGAACCTGGTGGACCCCACCGGCGGCGGCGACGCCTTCCGGGCCGGCTACCTCACCGGCCGTGCGGCCGGCCTCGACCACGAAGCCGCCGCCCAGATCGGCTGCACCCTCGCCACCACGGTCCTCGAGACCGTCGGCACCCAGGAGTACACCCTCGACCGTCCGTCGTTCCTGGCCCGCCTCGCCTCCGCCTACGGCTCCCCCGCCGCAGCCGCCACCGCCCAGGCCCTCAACCTCAAGTAGCCGCTCACCACCGGTACGACGGTGCGGTTGGGGACTGTGGTTGTTACTTGTTCCGGTAAGGCGGGATGTAGTTGTCGCGAGCCGCAGTAAGACGGGACGTGATTGTCGCTGCTTCGGGCTGCTCGATCGTGCTGGAAGGACGCAGCTGTCCCGGAGCAGCTCACCCGAATGGTCACAGTCCCCCGGGTGGACACGGGAGCAGATCGTGGAGCCGGGGTGGCGTGGTGGCCGGTCGAGTTGGTGACCGGGGAGGGTTTTGTCGCGTCAGCGGGGTATATCCCTCCCCGATCCGGCGGTCAGGGGCCACGCGCCCGGCATCTGAGCGGATTCGTCCGCATCCCGGGACGCCCGCCCGGATCATCGAGGGCTGGGACAAGAAAACGGGACCTCGGACACCGCATCAGATGTCCGAGGCCCCCATTACCTGTCCCAACCCGCCTCCAACACCTGCATCGCCCAGCATCCGGACGAATCCGACCACCCACCGGACCACCCCGAATCCGTACACCGAGTCGTGGATTTCGGCTCCCCCGCGACCCGATCCACAACAAACATCCACGACTCGACACACCCCGCCAACCACACCGCACCCACCACCTCCCCGACCCACCCCAAACCACCCAAATCCCGTGCCCCGCACCGCATCCACACCGGCAACGCGACCACTCGGGTGAGCAGCTCCGGGACAGCTGCGTCCTTCCCTGGTCGGGGTGGTGTGGGTCAAGGGGCGAACTTGTTCGATCCGCGCAGCGGACGCCGAAGGCGCCCTTGACGCACACCACCCCGACTAGCACGATCACGCATCCCGGAGCCGCGCCACCACGTGCAGTCTTACCGAGCAACCGACCCACATCCGCCGTACTCGAGCACGCACCCACACATCCGCCCTACTCGGAGCACGGCTCCGCGCGGTGGTCTAGTCCTCGGGGTTGCGGGCCCACAGCCCGCGCACGTGGCCGATGTGGCGCCGCATGGCCTGCTCGGCTCCCTCGGCGTCGCGGGCCTCGACCAGGTCCATCAGCTCGTGATGCTCGGCGGCCGACTGCACCAGTCGGCCGCTCTCGACCAGCGGCGTGAGCCCGAGCAGCCGGGTTTGCGACCGCAGGTCCGACACGACGTCGACCAGCTTCTGGTTGCCCGAGTACGCCAGCAGGGTGACGTGGAAGACCCGGTCCGCCTCGATGTAGGCGATCAGGTCCCCCGCCTCGGCCGCCACCACGATCTCCTCGGCCAGCGCCCGCAGCCGGGGAAAGTCGTCGGCCGGGATCACCGGTACGACGTCCCGGATCGTCGGCGGCTCGATCAGCTGCCGCAGCGACGCCAGGTTGTCCAGGTCGGCGTCCGACATCTCGGTGACCCGGAAGCCCTTGTTCCGCAGCGAGATCACCAGACCCTCGCGGACCAGGTCCAGCATCGCCTCCCGCACCGGCGTGGCGGACACCCCGAACCGCGCCCCGAGCATCGGCGCCGAGTACACCTCTCCCGGAACCAGCTCGCCGGAGATCACCGCTGCCCGCAGCGCGTTGGCCACGCTGTCGCGCAGGTTCTCCCGTTGTTGCAGCCGCCGCACGCTCGGCAACGGCCCGATCGAATCGGCCGACATCCGCACCCTCCCTCGCCGCATCGTCGGGGCCCATTGTGAGGCACCCGCCTGGGAACAGACCGCTCAACCCGCCCGTACGCCGCCGCCCACCGACCGGACCAGCTCGGTCAGCCGGTTGAACACCCGCTCCGACGAGAGCCCGTCGTGTTCGTACTCGTTCGTCACCCACGCCTGCAGGTTCCCCACCCGCCCGGCGGTGTCCAGTTGCAGCCCGGAGTCGACGTACATGTCGTCGTAGTACACCGCCGCGGCCACCGGTACGTCGTTCGCCGCCAGCCGATCCAGGTCGTACAACGATGGCCACTGCTCGCGGGACGCCAGCGTCTCCACGGCAGCCTGGAAAGGACGCAGTACGCGGATCTCCGCGAACATCCAGGGGTACATCATCTCGCCGGTGAACAGCAGCGGCCGCGCGTCCTCGGCGAACTCCGGATGCAGCGCCCGCTCGGCCTCGGCCGCCCAGCCTGTGGCACCGTCCCCGGACCCGTAGATCGCCTCCTGCAACGCCGCGAACAACGGCCCGCCGGCGTACGACGACCGGTCCATCACCTGACTCAGGAACGTGTCCGACAGTTCGTCTCCGTCGAACGCCTCGTCGATCAGCCAGTGCATCCGCTCGTACCCGGGCTTCATCCCGAAATCGATCCCGAGCGACTGGAACCGCCGTACCGTCAGCCGATCACCATCCGGCAGGAGTACGTCGGAAGCCGCCAGCCGATCCGCGATCGCGCCGATCCGCTCCACGTTGTGCGGGTAGCGCCGGTAGAACTCGCGGTTCTTCGCGGCCACCCGGGGATACGTCCGCCGATAGACCTCCGACGCCGACGGATCGATCGAGGCCAGGCCGCCGGTGACGTAGCACGCCGTCAACGCCTCAGGCGCCTGCGAGAGATACGTCAGCGTGAGGAACCCGCCGTAGCTCTGGCCGAGCGTCGACCACTTGACGCCGCCGAAGACCGTCGTACGCAGGTACTCGGCGTCGCGCACGATCGAGTCACCCCGGAAGCACGCTAGGTAGTCGGCGCCCTCCTCGGCGGTGGCGAACGAGGCCATCCGCCGCCCGGAGATCGGCGTACTCCGACCTGTGCCCCTCTGGTCGAACAGGATCACCCGATAGGTCTTCAGGGCCTGCCCGATCCACCCCGACGGCTCGGTCGGCCGCGGCGACTTGCCACCGGGCCCGCCCTGCAGGAACAGCAGCAGTGGCAGGTCGTCGTCCCGCCGCACCGGGTCGACGAGCTCGCGGGCGAACACGCTGATCCGTTCCCCGTCGGCCGCAGACCAGTCCAGCGGCACGTCGACCGTGTGCTCCCGGACGTGCATCCCCGGGATCGTGTAGCTGATCATGAAGCCTCCTTTGCCCGACGCCGCCGATCCCACTCGGGATTGATCCGCGGTACCGCGGCCAGCAACGTCTTCGTGTAGTCGTCGCGGGGCGCACCGAACACCTGGTCCCGCGACCCCAGCTCCACGATTCTGCCCTTGTTCATCACCGCGACCCGCTGCGAGATCTGCCGTACGACGGCCAGGTCGTGTGCGATGAAGATGTAGCTGAACCCGCTCTCCCGCTGCAGCCGCATCAGCAACTCCAGCACCTGCGCCTGGATCGACACGTCGAGCGCCGACACCGCCTCGTCGCAGATCACCAGCTTCGGGTTCACCGCGAGTGCCCGGGCGATCCCGATCCGCTGTGCCTGACCGCCGGAGAACTGGGCCGGGTACCGCTGGCAGTGGTCCGGGTCCAGCCCAACCCGCGCCATCAGCTCCTGCGCGAACGCCCGCCGGCCACCGGGTGGCGCGATCCCTTGGTAGGTCAGCGGCGCGGTGATGATCCGCTCGACCGTGTACCGCGGGTTCAGCGACGAGAACGGATCCTGGAACACCACCTGCACGTTGTTCCGGAACCGGGCCAGTTCCTTGCCACTGGCATGTGTCACGTCCGCACCGTCGAACTCGACCGTCCCGCTGGTCGGCTCCAGCAACCGGGCCGCGATCCGCGCGGTGGTCGACTTCCCACTGCCCGACTCCCCCACGATCGCCAGCGTCTCGCCCAGCTCGACGTCGAAGCTGACCTTGTCCACCGCGGTGAACGCCGCCTTCCGCGACATCACCCCTTCGCCCCGGGTGACGAACTGCTTGGTCACCTCACGCACCTTGAGCAACGTCATACCGTCACCTCGTCGTCAATCCTCGGTACGGCGTCCAGCAGCGTCCGCGTGTAGTCATGTTGCGGATCCGAGAACACCTGCTCGGCCGTGCCGTACTCGACCGGGTCGCCGGCACACATCACCAGCACCCGTTTGGCGATCGAGCTGATCACCGCGAGGTCGTGGGTGATGAAGATCATCCCGGTTCCGGTGGTCGACTGCAGCTCGGCCATCAGCTCCAGGATCTGCGCCTGCACAGTGACGTCGAGGGCGGTCGTCGGCTCGTCCGCGATCAGCAGCGACGGCGAACAGCACAACGCCATCGCGATCATGATCCGTTGCCGTTGGCCACCAGAGAACTGGTGCGGATAATGGTCGACCCGCCGACCCGGATCAGGAATGCTGACCCGTTCCAGCGCCTCGATCGCCACCCGCCGGGCCGCTCGGCGCGAACCACCGCGATGCGCCCGGTACATCTCCTCGATCTGCAATCCCACTGTGTAATAGGGATTCAGCGACGACAACGGATCCTGGAACACCATCGAGATCAGGTTGCCGCGCACCGACTGCAGCTCCCGATCGGACTGCCCGAGCAACTCCGCGCCGTCCAGCCGGATGCTCCCGGTGGTCCGCGCGCCCCGCGGAAGCAGCCCGAGTACGGCGAGCGCAGTCATCGACTTGCCCGACCCGGACTCGCCCACGATGCCGAGCGTGTCGTCGCGACCGACCGTGAACGACACGTTCTTCACCACATCCACCGGCCCACGCCCGGTCGGCAGTGTGACCGTCAGGTCCTCCACCACGAACAGGTCATCGGTCATGACGAAACCACTCTCACTCTTGGGTCGAGGGCGGTGTAGACGAGGTCGACGACGACGTTGCCGATGACAACGAAGAACGCGGCCAGCAGCGTGACCGCCATGATCACCGGCTGGTCGTTCTTGGCGATCGAGTCGGCCGCCATCTTGCCGATCCCGTTCAGCCCGAACACGGTCTCGGTGATCAGCGCACCACCGAGCAGGCCGGCAAAGTCCATCCCGAAGATCGTGGTGATCGGGGTCAGGGCCGGCCGGAGTGCATGCCGGCGCAGGATCAGCGGCCGGCTCAGTCCTTTGGCCCGGGCGGTCCGGTAGTAGTTCTCGGACAGCGTGTCGATCACGTTCGATCGGGTCAACCGCGCGTACAGACAGGCATAACCGACGGCCAGGACGGTCCACGGCATGATGTACGACTCGAACCACAGCATCGGGTTGTCCGCGAATGCCGGCGCCGACGGAAACGGCAGCACCTGCAGCTTCACCACCAGCACGAACTGAAGCACCAGCGCCAGCACGTAGTTCGGCACACTCACCCCACCGAGAGCGAGTGCCATCGCCGTACGGTCCCACCACGTGCCCTGCTTGATCGCGCTGATCAGACCGCCGATCACACCGGCAAGCAGCCACAGTACGGCGGCGCCGACAGCGACCGTGATGCTGACCGGGAGCCGCGCGGTGATCATCGTCCACACCGACTCGTTGGTCTGGAAGCTGTAGCCCAGACACGGCGCCGAGCAGTGCACCGACCCGTAGTCACGGCCGACGAAGATGCCCTGCAGGAACTCCGAGAACTGGGTCAGGATCGGCTGGTTCAGACCGAGTACGTCGCGGATCGAGTCGATGCGTTCCGGCGTACAGGTCTTGCCACAGATCATCACCGCGGGATCCGGGGACAGCTTGAAGAAGATCAGGTAGGTGAACAGGCAGACCGCCAGCAGGATGAACACCACCCCGCCGAGCCGGCCGATGACATACCGGGTCATGCGGCCTCTCCTTGGTCGACGACCGAGCGGATCTTGTCGCCGAGAACGGTCAGCGAGAGCACGGTGAGGAACAGGAACGTACCGGGGATGGCGAAGAACATCGGGTCGACCGAGTACCAGCTCACCGAGCTCGAGATCATCTGGCCCCAGGACGCGGTCGGCGGCGAGACACCGACGCCGAGGAAGGACAGTCCGGCCTCGGTGCCGATGTAACCGGGGATGGCCAGCGTCGTCATCACGATGATCGAGCCGCGCAGGTTCGGCAGGATCTCCCGGAACACGACCTGGACGTCCTTCGCCCCGGAAGCCCGGGCCGCCTCGACGAACTCGCGGTTGGCCAGCGTCATCGTCTGGCCGCGGATCACCCGGGCCAGGTACGGCCAGCCGAACGCGCTGATCACGATCACCAGCAGCACCGGGCGGTTCCCGGCCGGCAGCGAGGACAGGATCGCGATCATGAAGATCAGCGCCGGGAACGCCATCAGGAAGTCCATCAGCCGCGAGATCACCTGGTCGACCCAGCCGCGGTAGAACCCGGCCAGCATGCCGAGCACGACCCCGAGGATCCCGGTCAGCAGGGTCGCCGACAGCGAGATCGTGATCGACACGCGAGCGCCGTACACGATCCGGGCGAACAGGTCACGGCCGTTCTGCGGCTCGACGCCGAACCAGTGGCTGCCGCTGATCCCGCCGAGCGCGCCGTGCGGTACGCCGCCGAGATCGGAGTTGACCGCCGCGGAGTCGAACTCGTACGGCCCCCAGCCGCTGAGCTTGGTGATCAGCGGCGCGGCGATCGCCATCAGGACCACGATCGCCAGGAACAGCAGGCACGCCAGCGCACCCTTGTCCCGGGTGATTCTGGTCAGGATCCGCCGGGTCGAAGTCGGGGGACCCCCGGCCGGAGCCGGGGTCCCCACTTCTTCGACCTCGAGCAGTGCCGGGGTCGCGGTCATCGGCTACTTCCCGGCGTCCGCGAGACCGACCGAGACCAGGTCGATCCCACCGGAGAACCCGTCGTGCAGGTAGGCACCGGCGATGTTGCTGCCGACCAGCATCAGCACCTTCTCGTACAGCAGCGGGACGACCGGGGCGAGCGCCATGATCTGCTTGTCCAGTTCGCCGTACGCCGCGTTCGCCGCGGTCACGTCGGTCAGCTTGGCGATCTCGTCGATCTTCGCGTTGACGCCCTTGTCGTTCAGCTGAGAGAGGTTCGAGTTGCCCTTGGCGGTGATGTTGCGGCCGTCGAACAGCGGCGGCAGGAAGGTCGCACCGGACGGCCAGTCCGGGCACCAGCCGGTGATCGCCATGTCCTTCTGCTGCGACGGCGTACCGATCACCTCGTAGTACGTCGAGGTGTCGATCGGGTTGATCTTGACGGTGATCTTCAGCGGCTCCAGCGCCTGCTGGATCGCCACCGCCATCGCCTGCATCTTCGGCTGGGTCCGGCTGTCGAGCGTCACGGTGAAGCCGTTCGCGACCCCTGCCTCGGTGAGCAGGGCACGGGCCTTCTCGATGTCACCCTTGTGGTCCGGGCTCGGGTACGGGTCGTAGTCCACCCGGCCGGCCACGGTCGGCGGCTGGATGCTGGTCGCGATGTCGGCGAGAGTCGAGCCGCCGACCGCGTCCCGCACGGTCTGCTTGTTCACCGCGAGGTTGATCGCCTGCCGGACGCGGACGTCGTTCAACGGCTTCTTCGTGGTGTTCAGACCCATGTACGTCGTACAGCCGCCGAGGCCGGACATCGTGCGCTGCTTGAGCTGCGGGGTCTGGATCCGGGCCACGCTGGCGGCCTGGATGGTGCCCGCGATCGCGTCGATGTCGGTGCCCTGGCCGGCGATCATCCGCTCGTCGATGGTGGCCGGGTCGAGACCGAAGGTCCACTGGAACGCGTCCGGGTTCGCCGACCGGACCTCATCGGTCTTCTTGTCCCACTTGTCGTTGCGGACCAGCTTCAGCGACGCACCCGGCTTGTACTCGGCCAGCTTGTACGGTCCGGACGAGATCGGCTTGCTGTCCAGCGAGTTCCCCGCGCCCTGGCCCTTCGGCACCGGTACGAAGGTGTTCTGCGCGACCACGCTGCCGAAGTCGGCGTACGGCTTCTTCAGGTGGAAGACGATGGTCTTCGCGTCCGGCGTCGCGATCGTCGGCAGGTCACCCGACTTGTACGGCCCCTGGTAGCTCGCCGGCGCGTCGATGATCTGCTTCGCGTACGGCGATCCGATCCCGAGCTCGGGGTCCCAGGCCCGGGACACGCCCCACTTCACGTCCGCACTGGTGATCGGCGCACCGGTCTCGAAGAACAGCCCGTCCTTCAGCGTGAAGGTCCAGGTCTTGCCGCCGTCGGACGGCTTGCCGGTGTCGGTCGCCAGGTCGGGGACGATCTTGGTGCCGTCGGCACCAGGTGCGGCGCCCTGGGTGGTCAGGGTGCGGTAGATCAGCCGATAGAAGTTGTTGACACCACCATCGAACCCGCGGGCCGGGTCGAGGTGGGAGAAACCCGCGTTCGCGAGCACCTGGAGTGTTCCGCCCTGCGCGGCCTTGCCGCCCGGACCGGCCGACGAGTCGGCGGCACCGGTCGTGCCGCCGCCGGAGCAGGCACTGAGCACCAGCACCCCGGAGAGCACGAGCCCCACCAGCATGGATCTCTTCATCTTTGCCTTCTCTTCTTTCAGTTCGCGGCGCGCAGCCACACACGCATGGCCAGGGCCTGACGGTTCCCCCAGAGGAAGTACGGGACGAACGTCGCCGGCACTTCGCTGATGGCGGTCTGGGGTTCGTGATCGGTGATCACGGGATAGAGCTCTTGAGGCGGTGTCGGCGCGACACCAGCCGTGACTTCGAGGACTACGGCTTCTGATACGCCATCCACCACTGCCTGCTGCTGTGTTGTCGCAGCAGCCACGGCAGCAGGCGTCAGCACCAGGTCGTCGACGGGTGCGAGTACGTCTTGTTGCTCAACGCAATAGACAAGCGGGCCCCGGGCAACTGCGATCGCACCACGGGTCGCATCCAAGTAGGGGTGGGATCCGTGCGCCCTCGGTGCCATCGGCAATGTCAGCCGAACGATGTCCCCGGCAACGAATCGCCGGCGCACGGTCGCCCAGCCGTCGTTCACCACCGCACCCTCGATCTCGGCTCCGGTGGACCACGCCGGGATCCGCAGCGCGATCGCCTGCTCGGTGTCCGGTGCATTGTCGACAGTGATGGTGACTTCGCCGTCCCACGGGTAGTTGGTCCGGACCGTGACGGCGAGTGTGTCGGTGCTGATGCGTGCATCGGCGTACAGACCGAGGTAGAGCGTGTCTGCGTTCTGCGCCGCGATGTGGTCCTGGAGTTCAGACATCCAGCGGACGATGTTCGGCGGGCAGCACGGGCAGCCGAACCACGACCGCCTGAGTGGCTCCCCGCCGCTCTCGGCTCCTGACCGCTGCTCGTGATCCGGCCGGCGCTGCAACGGGTTGTCGTAGAAGAACGCCGTACCGTCGGCCGAAAGCCCAACGGCATAAGCGTTGTAGAGCACGGTCTCGTAGACATCGAGGTACGACGCCTTGCCCGTCGCGAGGAACATCCGCCACGCCCACTGCATCGTCGCGATCGCGGCACACGTCTCCGTGTACGCACGCTCCGACGGCAGCTCGTACCGATCCCCGATCGCCTCATCGGAGTGCCGGCTCCCCAGTCCGCCGGTGAAGTACAGCTTGGTCGCGACCATGTCGTCCCACAGCCGCTCCAGCGCCGCGAGCAGCGTCGGGTCCCCGGTCTCGAGGTGCACGTCCGCGGCGCCGGCGGCGAGATACGCCATCCGTACGGCGTGACCGGTGACCGACGGGAGCTCGCGGAACGGTGCGTTGTCCTGGAAGTACTCGGCCGGGAAGATCGTGTGCTTCAGCTTCCCCTGGCCGCGGCGGTCGACGAACAACTGCGCCTGGGTGAGGTAGGCCTCGGTGCCGGTTTCTCGATACAACTCGACGAGCGCCATCTCGACCTCGGGATGCCCGTCGACGACCTCCTCACCGTCCTTGCCGTACTTCCGGACGACGAGATCCGCGAACCGGCCGGCGATTGTCAACAATCTGCCATCGCCCAGTTGACGATTCGCCGTGACGGCGGCCTGGATCAGGTGACCGAGGTTGTAGAGCTCGTGCCCCCAGCCGAGATCGGACCAGGGTTGCTTGGGCTGGTCCGGGTCCTGGAAGAAGGAGTTCAGGTAGCCGTCCTCGGCCTGCGCCTGCTCGAGCAGCCCGACCACCTCGTCGAAGAACTCCCGCGTCCCGGCCGGCGCATCGTCCCGGCCGATCTCGTAGGCGAGCCCTTCGAGCGTCTTGTAGAGATCGGTGTCGAGGAACGGGTAGCGCCCCCGGTACGCCCCGATCGACGGATCGGCCAGCCGCCGGAGATTCTCCAGGTTCCCTGCCTTCCGCAACTCCGCGATCGCGTGCGGAACCGTCGCCTCCCGATTCCGCCGCTGCCAGTCCGCCAGCAGCCCGCCGGTCAGCTCAACCGCACCCACGGGCACGACAGCCCCGCGCATCGCCCGCACCGCTCCACTCATCCACCGACTCCAGTACCGTGTGACATTGCACAGACCCTAAGTGCAATGTCACACCTTGCCAAGAGAAACCGAAAGACGTTTACACGCCGGACACAACTCCCCCGCTCAGAGGCGGGGGTCGACCGGTTCGGATTCGAGCGCCAGGACGGCGAAGACGCATTCGTGGATGCGCCAGAGGGGTTCGCCGCGGGCGGCTCGGTCGAGGGCCTCCAGGCCGAGGGCGTACTCGCGGAGGGCCAGCGATCGTTTGTGGCCGAGGTTGCGGTCGCGGAGGCGCTCGAAGTTGGCCGGCTCGGTGTAGTCCGGGCCGTAGATGAGCCGCAGGTACTCCTGCCCGCGCACCTTCAGCCCCGGTTGGGCCAGCCCCTTGGCCGTCCGCGTCAGGTTGGCGGCCGGCTTCACCACCATCCCCTCCCCTCCCGCGCCGGTGAGCTCCTCCCACCACGCGATCCCGGCGTCCCAGTTGCCGGCATCAACGAAGAGTCGCCGGGTCGGCGTGATCAGCGACGGTCCGGCGGCGACCAGACGGTCCGCGATCCCGAGGTGCCACGCGTGCGGCCTCTCCTGGTACGTCGTACCCTCCGAAGCCAGCACCTGGAACGGCGCCAGCCGAACGCCGTCGAGCCCGGCAGTCGGCCAGCAGTACCGCCGATAGGCCTCGGTGAACAGTGAGGCGTTCGTCGTACGACGCTTGATCCGGGCCAGCTGGTCACCCACGTCGAGCCCGGCCGCGAGGGCCGACTCCAGCGCTGCGGTTGCTGCTGGCAACGACGTACGAGAGGCCGCGCCGACGGCGGCGTACTGGTTCCGGAGCAGGTCCTCGGCCTTGGCGCTCCACGGCAGCAGCTCGGCGTCGAGCAGCAACCAGGAGGTGTCGAGCTCGTCGAAGATCCCGGCCTCGGCGACGACCGTCCGCAGCCGGAGCAGGAGTTCGTCAGTCAGGTCACCATCGAAGAACGACCGGCCGGTCCGCGTGTGGATCGCGCCGCGGCCAGCCAGGCCGAAGCGCTTCTCCGCGATGTCGTCGTCGCGCGTCAGCAGCACGACCGCGCGCGAGCCCATGTGCTTCTCCTCGCACACCAACTCGGTCACGCCCTGCCCGCGGTAGGTCTCGAAGGCCTGCAGCGGATGCTCGAGCAGCCCCGGTTCCGGGGACGTGGTGACCGGGCTCATCGTCGGCGGGAGATAGAGCAGGAAGCGCGGGTCGATCGCGAACCGGCTCATCACCTCCAGCGCGGCCCCGGCCTGCTCCGCGCGGATGCTGAGCCGGCCGTGCGTCGACGTCTCGATGACCCGCCGACCGGTGACGTCGGTGAGCTCGAGTACGTCGGGCTCACGCGCCGGCGCGGTTGCCACATGCAACGGTTTGGCCGGCGCGTAGTACTCCTCGGCCGCCTGCACCGAGACCAGCTCGCGCTCGGGATAGCGCAGCGCGGTGAGCGATCCGCCGAAGACGCAGCCGGTGTCGAGGCAGATCGTGTTGTTGATCCACTCCGGCTCTGGCGTCGGGGTGTGACCGTAGACGACCATCGCGCGACCGCGGTACTCGTTCGCCCACGGGTACCGCACCGGCAGCCCGAACTCGTCGGTCTCGCCGGTCGTCTCGCCGTACAGGCAGAAGGAACGGACCCGGCCGGACGCGCGGCCATGCATCCGCTCGACCAGGCCGGCGTGGGACACGACCAGCCGGCCGCCGTCGAAGACGTAGTGCGAGATCAGCCCGTCGATGAAGGTCTCGACGGTTTCGCGGAACTCCGGCGACTCGTCGGCCAGCTGTTCCAGCGTCGTCTCCAGCCCGTGGCTGACCTTGACGTTGCGGCCTCTGAGTGCCCTGAGCAACTTGTCCTCGTGGTTGCCGGGGACGCAGTACGCGTGGCCGTTGGCAACCATCCCCATGACGAGCCGCAGTACGCCGGGCGTGTCCGGCCCACGGTCGACCAGGTCACCGACGAACACAGCGCGACGCTCCGCGTGTACGGCGTCGATCGCCCGGCCGGCCTCGTCGCGGGTCACCACGTAACCGAGTTGCGTGAGCAGCGTCTCCAGCTCAGCCCGGCAGCCGTGGATGTCGCCGATGATGTCGAACGGGCCGGTCTGATCAGTCAGATCGTTGAACAGCCGGGTCCGTTCGATGCTGACGGCATCGATTTCCTCGACACTGTCGAGCACGTGCACGGTGCGGAAACCCTCGCGCTTGAGGCTGCGCAGACCGCGCTTCAGCTGCGACCGCTGCCGGGTGACCACCTTTGCACCGAACTGCCGGTCCGGCCGCTGTTCGTTGCGCTCGACACACACCCGCTCGGGCGGATCGAGAACGATTGCCACCGGCAACACGTCGTACGCACGGGCGAGCTCGACCAGCTCCTTGCGCGCCTCCGGCTGGACGTTGGTCGCGTCGATCACGGTGAGCCGACCGGCCGCCAGTCGCTTGCCGGCGATGAAGTTCAGCACCTCGAAGGCATCCTTGGACGCCGCCTGGTCGTTCTCGTCGTCGGACACCAGCCCACGACAGAAGTCGCTGGAGATCACCTCGGTCGCTTTGAAGTGCGTCCGAGCAAAGGTCGATTTCCCCGACCCACTCGCACCCACCAGCACCACCAGAGAAAGCGCCGGGATCTGAAGTGCGGTCATCAGCTCGCCACCTTCTCCCGGAGTTTGAAGAGCGCGAGTTGCGTCGGCGGACCCACTTCAGGATCCACCGGACCTACCGGACGAAACTCCACCGAATAGCCGTACGACTCAGACACCTGCGTCGCCCACTGCGTGAACTCCGCGCGGGTCCATTCGAAGCGGTGGTCGGGGTGACGGAAGTCGCCGGCGGGGAGCGACTCGAAGCGGACGTTGTACTCGCTGTTCGGGGTGGTGACGACGACAGCAGCGGGCCGGGCTGCCTGGAAGACGGCCTTGGCCAGGGCCGGCAGTCGTGGCGGGTCGACGTGCTCGATCACTTCCATCAGTACGGCGGCATCCAGTCCGTCCAGCCGGTGGTCGGCGTACGTCACCGACGACTGCAGGAACTGCAGCCGCTCCCGCTGCCGATCCGGCAGGTCGTCGTAGTGCAGCCGCCTCTTCGCGCCGATCAGCGCCCGCGCCGAGACATCGGTCGCGAACAGTTCCGCGATCATCGGGTCCTTCAGCAGCTCACCGACCAGCGCACCCTCGCCGCAGCCGAGGTCCGCGATCCTTCCTGCCCCGAGCTCCTTCAGTACGGCGGCAACCGTCGTACGGCGCTCGACAGCAAGGGACACCGGGCCTTCCGGGTCGTCCGGATCCGCCTCCGGCTCGACCAGCCCGTCGGCCTCGGCGAGCCGCTCCAGGGCACTGTCGGCGAGATAGCGACGGTGGGCCAGATAGCGGCGAGAGATCAGATCCTTCTCCGGGTGCGCGCCGAGCCAGCCCTCGCCGGCCCGGACCAGCTTGTCGACCTCGTCGGTCCCGACCCAGTAGTGCTTCGCGTCATCCAGGACCGGGAGCAGCACGTAGAGGTGGTTGAGTGCATCGGCCAGCCGGAGGACGCCGGTCAATCGCAGGTCGACGTACCGGGAATCGCCCCAGGAGGGGATCTCGGGGTCGAGCGGCACGGGCTTCGCGTCGACGGTCCAGCCGAGTGGTCCGAACATCCGCTCGGCCAGCTCGGCGCCGCCGCGGCACGGGAGCGCCGGGACGTGGATCTCGAGCGGGATCGGGTTGGCGGCGAGCTCGGGACGGGCGTCGCAGCGGCCGTTCATCGCCGTACGGAAGAGCTTTCCGAGGGCGACGGCGAGCAGGCTGGAGGCGGCGTACGGGCGGTCGTTCACGTACTGCCCGAGAGTGAATCCCTCCGACGCTTTCCCGCGGCCGGATCGAACCAGCGCGATCGGGTCGATCTCGAGCAGCACGGCCGCCGTACAACGATCGTTTGTTGCGACCGGATAGAAGACGTGCGCCGATCCGCCGGTGATCTCGATCGCCTGCGGTCGCGCCGGGTTCTTGTGCAACAGGAACCCGAAGTCACTGGCAGGTGCGTCGATCCCGGCAAGGTCGGTGGCAAGCGTCAGAAACACTTCCGTATTCGATCACGCCGGACGGCCGCGAACCCACGTATTTGCGCCCGGGAAGGATCGAACGTTGAGACACGCTGCCAAGGGTCTGGCGTGTTGGCCGGAATGGTTCTAGCTTGTTTTGCAGAAGATGAGTCGCTACAGACCGTCCTTCCCCGCTGACAGTCGGTATTGTCCCCGGTTTGTGGCGAGCGCCCAGCCACGCCGACCACGGGGAAAGGACCATGGCAGCACCCTCCGACAGACCCAGTTCCCACAACGCACGTCATCCCGGCGAGGTCCGCCGGTGAAGCCCCAGACATTCGAACTCGTGCGTTACACCGACATCAGCGGAGTCTCCGGTACCGGCATCGTCGCGGAAGGGTGCGTCTTCACCGACGGCTCGGTCGCGCTGCGCTGGCACGGCGCGAACCCGTCGACGGCCGTCTGGCCCGACCTCGACTCCATCCTCGCCGTTCACGGCCACTGTGGAGCGACCGTCGTCCGCTGGCTCGACGTCTCCGAGATGGAGCCGGTCCCCGGTACGGACCTGCTCCCCGGCGAGGTGGCCCACATCCTCGCGACCGGACGCCACACCCATCACCACCACCCGCCGGCGGTGGCAACGGCCTGAGTCAGGGTGTCAGACCGGTCAGGGCGAAAAACTCCTGGCGGGAGCTGAGGTTCTCCCTGAGGATGCCGTGCAGGGACGATGTCACTGTGCGGGAGCCGGTGGCACGGACACCACGCAACGACATGCACTGGTGCTCGGCCTCGATCACCACACCGACGCCCTTCGGCTCGAGGTGATCCTGGAGCCAGTCGGCGACCTGCTTGGTCAATCGCTCCTGCACCTGGAAGTCGCGCGCGAACAGCTCGACCACGCGGGCCAGCTTGGACAGCCCGAGGATCCGATCCCCCGGCAGGTACCCGACGTGTGCGACGCCGTGGAACGGCAGCAGGTGGTGCTCGCACAGCGACTGCACCGGGATGTCCTTGGCCAGGACGAGCTCGTCGTACCCCTCGTCGTTCGGGAACGTGGTCAGCTCGAACTCGCGCGGCGTGAGCATCTCGGCGTACGCGTTGGCGACCCGGCGCGGGGTGTCCGCCAGGTGCGCGTTGTGCGGGTCCCGCCCGAGCGCCACCAGCAGATCGGAGACCGCCCGCTGGGCGGCAGGGAGATCGATCTCCGCACGACCCGCGACGATGCGGAGGGGGACGGACTCGAGATCAGCCGAAATCGCCATCAACACTCCCTGAGTACTCAACGAACTGCCATCATAACTGTTTCATCAACCGATGTTGGCGATAGAATCAGTCCGTGGACACGTCCTGGGACGCACAGGTTCAGGCGGTCGCCGTGCTCGAGGAGCCGACCCGGCGCCGCCTCTACGAGTACGTCGTCACGCAGCCGACGCCGGTGGGTCGCGACGAAGCCGCCGCCGCGCTCGGCATCCCCCGGACGACGGCCGCGTTCCACCTCGACAAACTGACCGAGGAAGGCCTGCTCGCCACCTGCTTCGAACGCCGAAGCGGCCGCACCGGACCCGGCGCCGGGCGGCCGGCGAAGCTCTATCACCGGTCGGAGCGTGAGATCGACCTCACCCTTCCCGAGCGCCAGTACGCCGTCGCCGGCCGACTCCTCGCCGCTGCGGTCGTGGACGCCGAGGAGTCCGGCGGCTCACCCCGCGAGGCCGTCAATCGTCGAGCCCGGGAGTACGGCGAGTCGCTCGGCCGGACCGCGGGCGAAGGGTCCGTGGACCAGATCCTCAAAGCCCACGGTTTCGAGCCGCGTCCCGACAAGGACGGCATCGCGCTCACCAACTGCCCGTTCCAACGCATCGCCAAAGACCAGCCGCAGCTGGTCTGCGGAATGAACCTGCACCTGCTGGCCGGGCTTCTCAGCACCCTCGACATCCCTTACGAAGCGCGTCTCGAACCAACTCCCGGCAACTGCTGCGTCCGGCTGGTGCCGGCCGGTTTAAGCTCGGCGGGTGGCTAAGAGCAAGCAGAGTCAGGGCACGCCGGCGACGGTGGCGCTGACGAAGGCGAAGGTCGAGTTCACCGCGCACACCTACGACCACGACCCGGGCGCGAAGTCGTACGGGCTGGAGGCGGCCGAAGCGCTGGGCCTCGCCCCGGAGCAGGTGTTCAAGACGCTGCTCGTCGAGGTCGACGGGAAGCTGACCGTCGGCGTCGTACCGGTCGACAAGCAGCTCGATCTGAAGGCGATCGCGGCCGCGGCCGGTGGGAAGAAGGCGGTGATGGCCGACCCGGCCGCCGCCGAACGCACCACCGGGTACGTGGTCGGCGGCATCAGCCCGATCGGCCAGAAGCGGGCCCTCCCGACCGTCATCGACGCGACCGCCACCGACCACGACACCGTGTACGTCTCCGGCGGCCGCCGCGGCCTCGACATCGGCTTGGCCCCGGCCGACCTGATCACTGTTACCAGGGCCCGTACGGCGGCCATCGCTCGCTGACGGCCGCCGTACGGATCAGTCCATCGGCGCGGCGTCCGGCAGGTTGGTCGCACCCGTCATGATCGCCACACCCTCGTTCATGGTGTGCGACTCCGGGGTGACGACTCCGGCGCATCTGCCCAGCCGCTGGATGTGGATCCGGTCGGCGACATCCCACACATGCGGCATGTTGTGACTGATCAGGATGACCGGAAGGCCCCGTTCCCGCAGGCCTTTGATCATCTCGAGCACCTGGTTCGATTCCTTCACACCGAGCGCGGCCGTCGGCTCGTCGAGGACGACGACCTTGCTGCCGAAGGCGGCGGCTCTGGCCACCGCGACAGCCTGCCGCTGGCCACCCGACAAGGTCTCCACCGGCTGCTGGATGTTCTGGATCGTCTGGATGCCGAGGTCACGCACCGCGGTCGACGCGCGTTCGCGCATGCCACGGTGATCGAGCATCCGGAAGACCGAGCCGAGAACGCCTCGTCGTCGCTCCTCGCGGCCCAGGTACAGGTTGCTGGCGATGTCCAGCGCCGGTGCGACCGCCAGGGTCTGATAGACGGTCTCGATACCGGCGGCGCGAGCGTCCTGCGGCCGCCGGAACGTCACCGGCTGTTCCTCCAGCAGGAGCTGACCGGCGTCCGGGACCAGCGCGCCGGTCAGGCACTTGATCAGGGTGGACTTTCCCGCACCGTTGTCGCCGATGACCGCGAGCACCTCACCGGGGTACAGGTCGAGGTCGACCCCGTCCAGACCGATGACCCGCCCGAACGTCTTGACCAGACCGCGCGCGGACAGGACAGGTGACCGCAACTGGGTGTCTTGCGGGCGATTGACCGTCGCCGTCATGAGCGCACCTTCCTGATCCACTGGTCGACCGACACCGCCACGATGACCAGGATCCCCACGGCCAGCAAGCGGTACTGCGCGTCGACACCGGCCAGGGACAGACCGACGGTGAAGGCCTGCACGATGAGAGCGCCGAGGAGCGTTCCCAACAGGCCACCGCGGCCGCCGAACAGGCTGGTTCCGCCGATCACCACGGCCGTGATGCTGTCGAGGTTGGCGTCGACGATCGCGTTCGGACTCGCCGCACCGGCCCGGCCGATCAGGATCCAGCCGGCGATCCCGTAGATCAGCCCCGCGACGGCGTAGACGCTGAACAGCACCCGGCCTGAGCGGATACCGCTGAGGCGTGCCGCCTCCGGATCGTCGCCGACGGCGTACACATGCCGGCCCCAGGCGGTCTGGCTGAGTGCGTAGCCCAGCACGAGATACAGGGCGATGACGAGCACGACCCCGGTCGTGATCCGGAACCGGCCGATCGCGAAGCCTTCGCCGGTCCAGTTGAGCAGCGCGGGCAGCCGGTTGTTCTGGATGCTCTGACCGCTCGAGTAGAGCAGCGCGATCGCCGTGAAGATGCTCAGCGTGCCCAGCGTCACGATGAAGGGCGGTAGTCCGATCCGGGTCACCAGGATCCCGTTCAGCGCGCCGGCGGCCAGGCCGAGGACGATGCCCACGGCCAGGGCGGGGACGGCCGGCCAGCCGTTCTCGGCCGCCAGCGTGGCCATCACCATCGTCGACAAGATGGTGATGGCCCCGACCGACAGATCGATCCCCGCGGTCAGGATGATCAGCGTCTGCCCGACCGCCAGCGCGGCCACCACGGCGGTCTGCTGGACCAGCAGGGACAGCGCCGCCGGATTCGAGAACCGGCTGTTGACCGCGGTGAAGCAGATCACCGTGAGCAGCAGGATGATGGCCGGACTGAGCGCCGGATGCTGGTGCAACAGGTGCTGGATCCGCTGGCTGAGCGTGTGCTCGCGACGTGCGAGCTCCTGCGCGGCGGCACCCGGTGTCGTACTTTGAACGGTCATCGGGTCACCCACCGGTCCGGCGATTCAGTGATCAGCCCCAGCACAACGACGTTCCCTTCGTGGTGTCGATGCTGGCGACGCCGTCAGCGCCCTTGTCGGTGACCAGTGCGACACCGGTGTTGAAGAAGTCCAGGCCCTCACTGTTCTTCGGCTTCTCACCACCGCGGGCGATCTTCGCGATCGCCTCGACACCGAGCGAGGCCATCTTCAGCGGGTACTGCTGCGACGTCGCCCCGATCACGCCGTCCTTGACCGACTTCACCCCGGCACAACCGCCGTCGACGGAGACGATGATGACGCCGCTCGCCTTCCCGGCCGCCTTCAATGCGTTGTATGCGCCGATCGCCGCCGGCTCGTTGATCGTGTAGACGACGTTGATGTTCGAGTTCTTGGTCAGGCAGTTCTCCATCGCGGACCGGCCGCCGTCCTCGGCGCCCTGGGTCGGCTCGTTGCACGCGATCGAGTACGAGCCGCCGGAATACTGTCCGGACTTGTCCTCGTCACCGTTCTTCTTGGCGTCCTTGACGTCGACGCCCAGGCCGGTGAGGAAGCCCTGGTCGCGGTTGTAGTCGACCGACACGACCTTGTCGTTGAACAGGTCGAGCAGCGCGATCGTGGCCGGCTTGCCGGCCAGTTGCTTGGCGGTCCACTGGCCGATCAGCTTCCCGGCCTCGAAGTTGTCGGTGGCGAAGGTGATGTCGACGGTGTCCGCGGGGTCCGGTGGGGTGTCCAGCGCGATCACGTACAGGCCGGCGTCGCGCGCCTTCTTGATCGCCGAGTTGACTCCAGGGCCGTTCGGCGTGATGAGGATGCCCTTCTGACCTTGGGCGATGGCGTTCTCGATCGCCTGAACCTGGCCCTGCTCGTCGCCGTCGGCTTTGCCGGAGGCCACGGTCAGCTCCACGTTGTTCTTGGCGGCGTCCTCCTTCGCGCCCTTCTGCATGGCGACGAAGAACGGATTCGTCGAGTCCTTGGTGATGAGCGAGACGCCGACCTTGTCGGTCGAGGAGGCCGACTGGTCGTCTGAGCCGCAGGCCGCCAGTGCGAGCAGGCCTGCCGTCGCGGCGACGGCGACGCCCATGCGCGCCGTACGGGTGTTGAGGTGCATGTCCGGGTCCCTCTCCAAGCAGCGAGACTTTGTTCTTACGTCAACGTTGACGTAGCGCAAGACAACATCCGGATGGGCTTGTAGTCAAGGCCTCGATGGGAAACACTGCGCCTTGTGACGACAACGATGACGCAACCCGATTCGGAGGGCCCGAGACCGGCTCGGGCCACGATGAAGGACGTCGCCCGGCTGGCCGGAGTCAGCGTGAAGACGGTGTCGCGCGTCGTCAACGGAGAGCCGGGCGCGTCCGCCGCCGTCCGGCAGCGGGTACTGAACGCCGCCGAACGGCTCGACTACCGGCACAACCTCGGCGCCAGCACCTTGCGCCGCAAGGACGCCCGGTCCGGCATCGTCGGCGCACTGCTCCAGGACGTCGGGAACAGCTACTCCGCCGGGCTTCTTCGTGCGCTCGAGGACGCGCTGCGGCCGGCCGGCCTGTCGGTGCTGGCCGCGAGTCTGGACGAGGAGCCGGAGCGGGAACGCGACATCGTCTCCGATCTGGTCGCTCGCCGTGCGGACGGCCTGGTGCTGATGCCGGCCACCCATCGGCACGAGTACCTGATCAGCGAGCGCCGGGCCGGACTGCCGATGGTCTTCGTCGACCGTCGGCCCCACGGCCTCGACTGTGACTCCGTGACCGTCGACAACCATGGCGGTGCGAAGCTGGCCACCACCCATCTGCTGTCCGGCGGACACCGGCGCATCGCCATGCTCAGCGACCTCGAAGATATCGAGACAGCCGTCGAGCGCCGGGCCGGATACCGCGCGGCGCTGGACGATGCGGGCGTCGAGTTCGCCCCCGAACTTCTCGTCCACAGCGTCCGCGGCGAGCTGGAGGCCGCCCGCACCGTGACGGCGTTGCTCCACCTGGCCGACCCGCCGACCGCCATCCTTGCCGGGCGCAACATCATCACCGTCGGAACGGTCCGCGCACTGCGGGCGGCGGGCGCGCAGCGGGAGATCGCCGTGGTCGGGTTCGATGACTTTCCGCTGGCGGATCTGGTCGAGCCGGCGCTCACCGTCATCCGGCAGGACGTGCAACGCATCGGTGCCGAGGTCGGCCGGATCCTGCTGGACCGGCTCAACGGAGAGGGTGGGCCACCCCGACATCTCGTCATCGAGCCCACCCTCGTTCAGCGCGGCAGCGGCGAGATCCCGCCGCAACAGGTCAGCCGGTGACGCTCGGCTTCCCCGTCTCCAGGTGCCCGGTGAGGCGGCGGCGGTACGACGTGTCCTCAGCGGCCGTGATCTCGACGTCGTACCAGCCGTGGTCGGTCGGCCAGGGCAGCTCGCGGGTCTGCTTGCCGCGCAGTTCCACGATCACCGTCTTGCTGCCGTAACCGCGGGCTTTCGCCTTCAACGTCAACGGCTTCCGCGACGTGTTCACCAACTCCAGCTCTAGTGAAGATCCGTGCTGCTTGACGCGAACGTCCAGACCGGCCGCGGCGCCGTCGGCCGAGCCGGCCAGCTCGACCCAGAACCGGTTCGGCCCCTGGACGGCGAGCTCGTACGGTCCGTCGACCGCGATCGCCTCGACGCGTTCCCGCCGTACGTCGACATGCTCGGGGGCGGGCAGTTCACCGCCGTACGAATAGATCGCGAAGTGCGCGGCCTCGGTGCCTTTGTTGCCGAGGGCCAACGTCAGCTTGCCATCAGCAACGAGGCCGGAAACCGACGGCTGGTAAGGCAATGCGCGGGCCGGACGGTGACCCGGCTCCTGCTGCGGCACAACCTGGTCGGCCGGCGGAGTCGGCTTCCAGCGCTCGATCGGAGCGGGCACCGGACCGGGCGCGTCCACCGACGGCTGCCGGTAGCTGCGATCGAAGTCGAACGCCGAAGTGAGGTCACCACAGGCGGTCCGTCGCCAGCTGCTGATGTTCGGTTCGCGGACGCCGGTCCAGCGTTCGAGGAACCGGATCACCGAGGTGTGGTCGAACACCTGCGAGTTCACGTGCCCGCCGACCGACCACGGTGAGACGACGGTCATCGGTACCCGCGGGCCGAGGCCGATCGGCTGACCGGCGTACCAGTCGTCGCCGTTGCCCGAGTCCGGCCGCGGCGCGACCGGCGGCGGGACGTGGTCGAAGTACCCGTCGTTCTCGTCGAAGTTGATCAGCAAGACGGTCTTGGACCAGGTCTCCGGGTCCGAGGCGATCGCGTCGAGCAGGTCGTAGACGAGGTTCGCGCTGCCGACCGGCGTGGACGAGCCAGGGTGCTCGGAGTCGATCGCGGACGGCACGAGCCAGCTCACCTGCGGGAGCTTGCCCGCCTTGATGTCGGCCCGCAACCGCGGGATCAGCGACTCCGGCTCGGACCGGTACATCGCCTGGTAGAACAGCTTCTGGTCCTCGGCGGGCTGCTTGGCGACCGCGGCCTGCAACTGCTTCAGCGCCTCGGCCTGCTCGGCCGGCGTCTTCGCGAAGAGCTTGTCGTAGAACTCCTCGGTGGTGCGGTAACCACCCGGCACGGAGGCGAGGATCCGGTGCCCGAGTTCCTTGAAGGTCTTGAAGTACTCGACCGCATTGTCGGTGAAGTTGTCCCACTCCTGGTAGATCTGCCACGAGACCCCGGCCTGCTCGAGCCGTTCCGGGTACGACGTCCAGTCGTAGCCCGTGTGGTCGTAGGAGTACGCCGCGTTGGTCACCGCGCGTTGCGTCGTACCGGGCTCGTATCCCGTCGTACCGGACCAGAGGTAGTTGCGGTTCGGGTTGGTGGATCCGTTGACGGAGCAGTGGTAGGCGTCGCAGATCGTGAAGGTCTCGGCGAGTTCGTACTGCAGCGGGATGTCACGCCGGTCGTAGTGGGTCATCGTGGCCGCGGTCTTGGCCTGGACCCAGTCGTCGTTCCAGCCGTTGCCCCAGGCCTGGGTGGCGTCGCTGTACCCGTGCGGCAGGGCGCCGAGGTACTGGATGTCGTCCGCCTTCCGGCCGGCGTCCGCCGCGGCCTTGCGGATCGAGAACGGCAGCACCTCGCCGCCACCGGCCTTCGGCTGGTGGAACACGCTCTTGCCGTTGCGCAGCCGCAGCGGCTGCCGGTCCCCGAACCCGCGCACGCCGCGCAGCGTCCCGTAGTAGTGGTCGAACGAGCGGTTCTCCTGCATCAGCACGATCACGTGCTCCACCGCGCGCAGACCACCGCGCCTCACCGGTTGCGCCATCGCCGTGTGCAGCGACGGAGGGAGCAGCGATGCCGCCACTCCCCCCGCCGCCGAGCCCAGCACCAGACGCCGCGAAATCTCAGTCATGCCCCGGACAGTAGGCGTGCCCTGTAGCCGCAGGACAGCGAGAAGATGAACAGCTCATCCGCGTCGTGCGACGGCGGCGTCCCGGAGCGTCGCCAGGACGGCCTCCGTGGTCTCCCAGCCCATGCAGGCATCCGTGACGGACTGGCCGTAGGTCAGCTCGCGGGTGGGGTCGAGGTTCTGCCGGCCCTCCTGCAGGAACGACTCGAGCATGACGCCGACGATCGCGTGGTTACCGGCCGCCACCTGTTGGCCGATCTCGTCTGCGACCACCGGCTGACGGTGGTGGTCCTTGCGGCTGTTGCCGTGGCTCGCGTCGATGACGGCACGCTCCCGGAGCCCGGCCTTGGTCAGCAGCTCCATCGCGCCCGCCACGGAGTCCGCGTCGTAGTTGGGTCCGCTGTCGGATCCCCGCAGTACCAGGTGACAGTCGGGATTGCCGCGGGTGTGCAGGATCGCGGGGGCGCCGTCGTGGTCGATACCGGTGAACACGTGCGGTACGGCGGCGGCCTTGATCGCGTCGACCGCCGTACCGATGCTGCCGTCGGGGCGGTTCTTCATACCGATCGGCATCGACAGGCCGGAGGACAGCTGGCGGTGCACCTGGCTCTCGACCGTCCGCGCGCCGATCGCACCCCACCCGACGGTGTCGGCGATGTACTGCGGCGTGATCGGGTCGAGGAACTCACAGCCGACCGGAAGGCCGAGTTCGAGGACCTGGAGCAGCAACTGCCGCGCCGTACGCAGGCCACGGTTCACGTCGCCGGAGCCGTCGAGACCCGGGTCGTTGATCAGGCCCTTCCAGCCCAGGGTCGATCGAGGCTTCTCGAAGTACACGCGCATCACCACGAGCAGACCATCGGAGAGTCGCTCGGCGACCGGTCGAAGACGTTCGGCGTACTCCAGGGCCGCCTTCGCGTCGTGCACCGAGCACGGGCCGACCACGACCAGGAGGCGGTCGTCGACGCCGTTCAGTACGTCGGTGACGGCCTGGCGACCGTCGACCACGGTCTGGGCGAGGGCGTCGCTGAGGGGCAACTCGTCGTGCAGCGCCTGCGGCGTGATCAGCGGAACGGTCTTCTCGATCCGTCTGTCGACGACCGCGATCTGATCCGTCTGCCTCGGGAGGGTGTTCATCTGCTGAGACCTTTCTGCCGGCAGACGACATCGGGTCGCAGCGCCGGCGGGAACGAGAAAAGGCAAGGACGGATGTCCTTGCCTTCGAGCCGGCTCTGGTGTGTTCGGTGGGGCGTCAGCAGGCGGCTGAGTCGCTCGGCACCAGGGCCGGCCACTCAAAAAATCGCCAATAGCTGCGCTTCACGGGAACGACGATACCACCGCCGGGATGAGTAACCACGGGTGGTCCGGGCTCGTTGAGGGCTGCAACACGGCCTAGAGGATGAGGGGTGCAGTGACGGTGGCAGGTCCGCTCGGGGTACAGGTTCTGCTCGGTGACCGCCCGCACGGGGCCGGACGGTGAGGCCGCGGACCTTCGAACTGGTTCGTTACCGCGATCCCAGCGGCGTCTCCGGCACCGGAGTGGTGGCCGAGGGCTGTGAGTTCAGCGACGGCTCCGTGGCGCTGCGCTGGTGTGGCAACAACCCCGCGACGGCGGTGTGGCCGGACATCGACTCCGTGCTCGCCGTGCACGGCCACCAGGGCGCCACTGAGGTGCGCTGGATCGAGCAGCAACCCAAGTCGAACCTCTTCGACGAGCTCCACCAGGTACGTCCGCCCACCTCGATCGCCGACCCACTGCCGGGCAGCCACGCCCGCGGATGGGCGGGCGCTCGCCATCTCAGGTAGAACATGCCCGTGACGCAGATCTACCTGGTCCGGCATGGCGAGCCGGACTACGAGCCGGTCGACTCCCGGGGCCTCCCCGGGATCGCGGCCGACACCGCCCCACTCACCCCGGTCGGCGCCAAGCAGGCCCAGGAGCTCGCAGACCTACTCAGCGGCATCGGAGCGACGTACCTGGTCAGCTCACCGTTCACCCGGGCGCTGCACAGTGCCGCGATCATCGGTCACCGGCTGGCCCTCGGCGTACGGGTCGACTACGACCTGCGCGACTGGCTGCCGGACCACACCGGCTCGTGGCGCGGCGTGGCCGACGTACGGGCCGCTCAGGCCGAGTTGGACGCGTACGGCGGGGAATGGCCCGAAGGCATCCAACGACCCTGGGAGCCGCTGTCCCGGGTCCGTGAGCGCGCTCGGGCCGCACTGGGCCGGCACAGCGCGAGCACCGACGGACCGGTGCTGGCGATCACCCATGCGATGGTGATCCGCGCACTCACCGGCGAGACGGGTACGGAGCACGGCGCGCACGAGTACTACCGCTACGATCCAGCGGACGATGTCTGACGTTGGATTACCGCGCGTCCTAGGTGTGGTGGCGCTTGGCGGGATCATCGGCTCACTGGCCCGCTACGGGCTCGCTGAGGCGTTTCCGCACGGCCCCGGTGAGTTTCCCTGGGCAACCTTCGCCACGAACGTGCTCGGCTGTTTCGCGATCGGCGTCCTGCTGGCGCGGTTGACGCCACGATCACACCCGTTGCTCCGGCCGTTCCTCGGCACCGGGATCCTCGGCGGCTTCACGACCTTCTCGACGTTTGCCGTTGACACCGAGAAGCTGCTGCACGAGCACGTGGTCGTTGCCCTGGTCTACTTCTTCGGCACCGTCACAGCGGCGTTGCTCGCGGCACTGATCGGCGAGTGGGGCCGACTGGGCGGACTGAACGGGCGGTCCCGGTGAACGTGCTGCTCGTTGCCCTCGGCGCGGCCATCGGCGCTCCCCTGCGGTTCCTCGTCGACAAGCACATGGTCGGCCGGTTGTTGCTCAGCAGCCGGATCCAGACTCCGTTGCCGTGGGGAACCTTCACCGTCAACGTCCTGGGCAGCTTCGTCCTCGGACTGCTCACCGGAGTGACCGACCGGACCACGACTCTGCTCGTCGGCGTCGGGTTCTGCGGCGCGTTCACGACGTACAGCACCTTCGCCGCCGAGACGACCGCGTTGGCCGCTTCGGGGCATCGCGGGAAGGCGTTGCTGAACGTCGTACTCAACCTCGGGGCCGGGCTGCTGGCCGCCGTACTGGGTGCTCTCGTCGCCTGAAGCAAGTGAGTGACTCATGTCACACCTGGTGATGACGTGAACACGCTTACCGCGTGAGCCGGGCTTGATCACGGCCTGCGACGCCACCTGCCGATAACGAATGGACCGAAGTTCGAGACAACAAGGGTTGAACTCGCGGTGAGTTGAGCATAGTTTTCACCGAGCGCCCGTCCGCGCTTACGGTGAGTCAAGGAGGTTGCCATGTCGAGAGGGATGCCTCGCCTGCCCCGCCCGCTCATGGATCTGTGGGACTGGCAGTCGCAAGCCGCGTGCCGCGACGTCAACCCGGAGTTGTTCTTCTCGCCAGAATCGGAGCGTGGCGTCCGCAAAAGGGCCCGCGAGATGGTGGCGAAGTCGCTCTGCGGGACCTGCCCGGTTCAGCCCGAATGCCGTCAGCACGCGCTCTCTGTCGGAGAGCCGTACGGCGTCTGGGGCGGCACCACGGAGTCCGAGCGCGACAACAACCTCCTGCCCGAGCGAAAGTCGGCGTGACGGAGCTGCTACTTCACCACTGATCACCAGCCGACGCCGGTGAGGCCTGTGCGAAAAGCTCAGGCCTTACCGTCGTCGGACTCTGACGGTGTCTCGTCCTCGGCCTTCGGCTTGGGCTTCCGGTCCGGTTCGTCCGGCTCGGCGGCGGCCTCCGGCTCCGGCGGCGGTGGCGTCTGGTCCTCGGGCGGCTTCACGGTCGTGCGCGGGTCGCGATAGCGGTCCAGCGACTTGAGGAAGTCCGGATCGTCGTCCGGCGCGACCGGCCGGGTGCCGGGCTTCGGCGGCCGGACCTCGCGATCGCGACGGCCGAGCTGCATGCGCAGCATCAGCAGCCAGACGATCGGCCCGACGAACGGGACGAACACGATCAGGACGATCCACACCAGCTTGGGCAGGTGCGGCACGTCCTCGTCGGGGGTCTGGATGCAGGAGAACAGCGCGTACACGCTGAGCGCCAGGCTGATCAGGAACGGCAGAAATCGAACCACGCTCCAACAGTACGGCGCGACGCCGAATGCGCCGCACCGCCGGTGCCGTCAGTCGCCAACCCGTAACCGGGTCAGCGGGCCGTGACGGTCAGTCCACGCGCCCGCAGGACCGAGTTCTCCAGCGGCCGGAACACGAGCAGTTCGATCCCGACGCCGACGACGAAGATCAGCAGGATGCCGGCGAACACCATCGAGATGTCCGACAGCGACATCCCGTTGTGCAGGAACTGACCGAGCCCCTCGCCGAGCTCTGGCGAGGTCGCGATCAGCTCCGCGGCCATCAGCGACCGCCACGAGAACGCCCAGCCCTGCTTCAACCCGCCCAGGAACCCGGGCAGAGCGGCCGGCAGCAGGATGTACCGGATCCCGCCGAGCCGGCCGGCACCGAGCGCCTTGCCGACCCGCGGCAGGATCGGCGGCACCTGGTCCAGACCGGACACCAGCCCGTTCGCGATCGACGGTACGGCGCCCAGCAGCACGACCCAGTAGATCGCCCGGTCGTTCAACCCGAACCACAGGATCGCCGCCGGTACCCAGGCCACCGACGGCAGGCTCTGCAGCCCCGACACCAGCGGACCGATCCCCCGCCGTACGACCGAGATGTTCGCGATCGCCAGCCCCAGCGGTACGGCGATCAGCAGCGAGATCGCGAACCCGATCACGGCCCGGTGCACGGACACCCAGAACAGCTCGAGGATCTCGCCGGTCGTCACCAGCTGCCAGATCTGGCCCCACACGTCGACCGGCGCCGGCAGCTTGAACTCCGGCCAGAACGCGGCCGCCCACAACGCCTGCCACACCGCAACGAGCAGTGCGATCGCGACAACGGGCGGCAGCACCTTTCCAGCGATCCGCCGAGCCAGTGAGCCTTCGCTGGCGTTGACGGGTGTGTCCAGCGCGTCCAGGCCGGCTTCGACCGACTCAGCGTCGTACAGGTCAGGCTGCGGCATGACTGCTGATCACCTTCCGCAGCGCCGCGTTGATCTCGTCCACGGCACCGGCCTCGTCCGCACCACTCAGACCGTCCACGTCCCACTGCCGCACGACCCGGCCGGGCCGCGACGACAGCAGTACGACGCGCTGCCCGAGCCGCACCGCCTCGCGTACGTCGTGCGTGACGAACAGGATCGCCGTACCGGTGGCACGCCAGATCCGCAGCAGCTCCCCCTGCAGCACGTCCCGTGTGATCGCGTCCAGCGCCGAGAACGGCTCGTCCATCAGCAGCAACGACGGCTTACCCGCGCTGGCACCGGTGTTGTCGTCGGTCGACGCGAGAGCGCGTGCCAACGCGACCCGCTGTCGCATACCGCCGGACAGCTCGTGCGGCCGCTTGTCACCGAGTCCTGCCAGCCTGACGAGCTCCAGCAACTCAGCAGCCTTCGCACGACGCGCAGCCTTCGGTACGCCGGCCATCCGCAGCGGCAACTCGACGTTCCCGGCGGCCGTCAGCCACGGCATCAGTGCGGCCTCCTGGAAGACGACCGCGGGCCGCGACGAGCTCAGCTCGATCCGCCCGTTGGTCGGCTTGTCTAGACCGGCCACCAGGTTGAGCAGCGTGGTCTTGCCACAGCCGGACGCACCAAGCAGGCAGACGAACTCACCCGCCGTGACGTCGAGGTCGACCCCTTCCAGCGCCACGACCGCGTTGCGGCCATGACCGAACGCCTTGCCGACCTGATGGAACCGCACCGGCCGCACCACGCTCTGCTCAACCTCGATTGTCGCGGTCATGGTCTGCCTCCTGAGTTACTTCGTGTCCAGACCGGCCGCGTCGACGGTCGGCTTTCCTGCCTTGGTGAGTACGTCGTTCAGCGGCCCGAGGTCGGCGAACCCGGCAACCGCCGGTGCTTCCTTGGCGATCCCGGCGGTGACCTGGTCCTTGGCCAGCTGCGGGAACGTCGAGGCGATCGGATCCGCGGTGATCTGGATGTTCGCGAACGCGCGGTCGATGACGGCCGGCTTCAGCGCCTTGCCGGTCAGCTCCTTGAGCTGCGCGTTGACCTCGGTCTTCGCGGCGGCCTTGTCGGTGTTGGCGAAGTCGATCGACGCGACCAGACCGGTGAGCAGCGCCTTCACCGTCTCCGGGTGTTCCTGCAGGAACTGGGTCCGGACGATCAGCACGGTGGTCGGGAACTTGCCGTCCGGCCACAGGGTCTTCTCATCCAGCAGCACCTTGGCGCCGGCGTCGAGGACGAGCCGCGACGACCAGGGCTCCGGCAGCCAGGCCGCGTCCACATCACCCTTCTTGAACGCGTCGAGCGTCTGCGCGTTCTCCAGGTTGGTGACCTTGACCTTGCCGGTCAGGTTCTTCTCGGCCAGCCACTTCTTCAGCGAGACGTCCTGGGTGTTGCCGAGCTGCGGGGTGACGACGGTCTTGCCGACCAAGTCCTCGGGCTTGGTGATCGTCGGCTTCACCACGAGCTGCGCGCCGCCGGACGTCGCACCAGCGATCAGGCGGACGGCCTCGCCGTTGGACTTGGCGTAGGCGTTGATCGCGGGGCCGGAGCCGATGAAGGAGGCGTCCAATGAGCCGCCGAGCAATGCGCCGACGGCTTCCGGGCCTGCGTTGAACTTGGTCGGCACCAGCTTGGTGCTGCCGAGCTCCTTGGTGAACAAGCCTTTGTCCAGGCCGACCAGCGCGGCGGCGTGGGTGACGTTCGGGAAGTAGCCGAGCCGTAGCTCGGTCGCCGGACCCTTGCCGGTCGAGGCGGCCGGGGTGTCATTGCCCTCCGCGCGGGAGCAGCCGGCGGCTGCGACGACCAGGGAAAGGGCAGCGGCGAGGAGACGAATTCTGGGCATGCTTGAAGAAACCTTTGTGGTGCGGGCGGGCCGCGAGCGGCCGCAGGCGGACGGAACAGCAGGAAAGTGGTGACCGCGGTCAGACGGTCTCGAGCTCGCGTTCATGCTCATGCTCACGCTCACGCTCGACTCGGGCGTCGGCCCGGCGGCCGGTGGTGCGGACGCTGTGGGCGACGACCGCGGCCCAGCCGAGGACCAAGGCGCCGTACACGAGGTAGCGCGGGCCTTCGGCGACGCCGATGCCCTTCAGCAGCGTGCGGGCGTTGGTCAGGATCAGCACCAGGCCGACACCGACGCCGAGCCAGCGGGTCGCCAGCCGCGACACCAGCCAGGCGGCCACCGGCGCCGCGAGGACGCCGCCGACGAGCAGCGCGCCGACGATGCCGAGCGGCAGGTTCTCCTTGCCGAGCCCGAACAGGAAGCCGATGCTGGCGGCGATCGAGACGATGAACTCGGCCGCACTCACCGAACCGACTGTCCGGCGCGGCTCCAGCTTGCCGCTGCTGAGCAGTGACGAGGTCGCGACCGGACCCCAGCCGCCACCGCCGGTGGCGTCGATGAACCCGGCCGCCAGGCCGAGCGGGCCGAGGAACTTGCCGGCCGGCCGGCCCTCCATCACGGCCCGCACCTTCCCGGTGGCGAACCGGGCCACGATGTAGACACCGAGCAGCAGCAGGAGAGCAGCGACCCAGACCCCGGCCGACTCGGTCGACAGGCTGGACAGGAAGGTCGCCCCGGCGAAGGCACCGATACCGCCCGGGATGCCGATCAGCGCGACCACGCGCCAGTCGACGTTGCCGAACCGCCAGTGCGCCACGCCAGAGGCGAGCGTGGTGCCCACCTCGGCGAGGTGGACGGAGGCCGAGGCGACGGCGGGCGTGATGCCGGTGATCAGCAGGGCCGTACTGGCGGTGACGCCGTAGGCCATGCCGAGGGTGCCGTCGACGAGCTGGGCGACGGAACCCAGCAAGGCGATCAGGATGAGACGACGCACGGAGCTGTTCCTTCGGGCGAGGAATGGGCTGGACGGGACCGATGTGGTGCGCCGAAGGTCAACAGCAGGCGGAATTTACCCGCAGCAGGTCGACATGCCGACGACGCGTGAGGGCGTCGCCGGGTGCGTTCGTGGTGACCTGCATGCCTCCATGAAAGCGGACAAAGTCGAGCAAGATGCTCAGGTTTCACGATGTGGGACAACAAATCTCTATGTGAGACAGGCGACCACATCTGGTCACGATGTTGAAAGGGCGGCTCAGGCCTGCCTACGGTCCTCACGGTGCCGACGAGCCTGAGGAGCCGCCTGATGCACGCACTGCCGGACGGGTGGACGCCTGGTGGTCCACTGAACGCCGAGGCACTGAAGACCGAGTACGCCGTCCGCCTCTTGGGCACCGATGTCCGGCGACCACGGTTCAGCTGGGTCGCCACCGCTCCCGGGTACGACGCGACCCAGACGGCGTACCAAATCCTGCTCGGGTCCGCGCCGGCAACGAGCGACGTGTGGGACTCCGGGAAAGTGCTGTCGTCGCGGACCTTCGGCATCGAGTACGACGGCCCGTCGTTGGCGCCCCGCACCCGGTACTACTGGACCGTCCGACTCTGGGACGGCCTGGACCGCGAAGGACCCTTGTCCGACCCCGAGTGGTTCGAGACGGCACTCCTCGAGGAAGGGTTCGCCGCGGCGCGCTGGATCGGCGGCGCGACCGACAGCGCTCCCCTCCTCCGCCGAGCCTTCGCCGTCGACGGCACGGTCAAGCGGGCCCGGCTGTACGCCAGCGGTCTCGGGTACGCCGACCTCCGGCTGAACGGTCAGCGGGTGAGCGACGCCGTACTCGATCCCGGCTTCACCGACTACGACCACACCGTGCTCTATGTCACACACGACGTCACCGACCTGCTGCGGTCGGGCGACAATGTGGTCGGCGCCGAGCTCGGTCGCGGGTTCTTCGGACTGACGACCCCCAACGCCTGGCGCTGGCACCAGGCGCCCTGGACCGCCGAGCCCCGGCTGCTCGCCCGCCTGGTGATCGAGTACGACGACGACCGCACGGCCGAGGTGGTGACGGACGAGTCCTGGCGCATCACCGACGGCCCGACCATCTCGAACGACCTCTACACCGGCGAGACGTACGACGCCCGTCGCGCCCTCCCCGGTTGGGACACAGCCGGCTACGACGACGCTCCTTGGTCGACGGCCACCGTCGTGGACCCGCCGAAGGGTGCGCTTCAGGCCCAGGCCCACGAGCCGATCCGCGTCGTCGAGACGATCGAGCCCACAGATCTCACCGAGGTCCGGCCCGGCGTCTGGATCGTCGACTTCGGTCGAACGACGGCCGGCTGGACCAAGCTCACCGTGACCGCCGAGGCCGGCACCGTGATCAGCCTGACCCATGGCGAGACGGTTGCTGACGGCAACGTGGTCGCGGTCAACGTGCACGTCGAGAGCGATCGGATCCAGTGCGACGAATACATTGCCGCTGGCAACGGTGTCGAGGAGTGGGAACCGCGCTTCTCCTACAAGGGCTTCCGTTACGTGCAGGTCGAAGGGATGACCAGCCGGCCTGACGTGCTGATGCGGGTCGCGCATTCCGACGTTCGGGACGTGACCCGGTTCTCCTCGACGCAGCCGTCGTATGGACAGTTCGACCAGGCGATGCGTCGTACTGTCCTGAACAATCTGCATGGCATCCCGACCGACACACCGTTCATGGAGAAGAACGGGTGGACCGGTGATGCGCAGGTGGGCGGACCGACGATGCTGGCGACGCTCGATCTGGCCCGGTTCTTCACCAAGTGGCTGGGCGACATCCGCGACAGCCAGGCCGAGTCCGGGCAACTGCCGGTGATCGTCCCGACCAGCGGATGGGGTTTCACCGACCTGTCCCCCGCGACCGAGTGGCCGACGGTGTACCCGTTCCTGCTCCGGGAGATGTATCGCTGGTACGGCGATGAGCGGCTGCTCCGCGACCATTGGGACTCACTGACCCGCTACCTGGCCTGGGAGCTGGACCGGGTCGAGGACGGCCTGTCCGTCAGCGTGCTCGGCGACTGGCTCCCACCCGGCTTCGGCAGCGGCCCGGCCCCGGAGGACCGCCGGCTCACCGGTACGGCGTACCTCTGTCGAGCGCTGATCGCCGCAGCCGAGATCGGCGACCTCATCGGTCAGGCAAGCGACTACCGGAAGGCCGCGGCCGAGCTCAAAGACGGTCTCAACCGCGCCTTCCTCGATCGGGAGGCCGCGGTCTACAAGTCGGGCGACGACCCGGACTACCGGCAGACGTCGAACGCGGTCCCGCTGGCCTTCGGCATGGTTCCGGAGGAGCTCGTCCAGAAGGTGGCCGCCAACCTGGCCGCGGACGTCGAGGCGCGCGGGTTCCACCTCAACACCGGCTGCCTCGGCGTCGGGGTCCTGCTGCCGGTGCTGACCGCGCACGGGTACGCCGAAGCGGCGACGAAGATCGCGTTGCAGCGGACGTACCCGAGCTGGGGCTACTGGTTCGACCTCGGCGCCGACACGATGTGGGAGAAGTGGGAGGAGGACTCGCGGTCACGCAACCACTACTTCCAGGGCACCGTCGTGCAGTGGGTGTTCGAGAACGTCGCAGGTCTGCGGAACCTCGACGCCGGTTGGCAGCGGATCCTGGTCCGGCCGGACGCGCGGGCCGAAGTGAAGTCGGCCTCGATCCGCACCGACACGATCCGCGGCCGGGTGAGTGTGGCCTGGAAGCAGGTGAGCCGCGTGCTGTCGCTGGACGTCCAGGTTCCCGTAGGTGCGACGGCCGAAGTGCACGTACCGTCCGCGGCCGCCTCGGACGTCACCGCCGTACCGGCTCCGTTCGCGGGTGAGGCGTCGTACGAGGACGGTTACACCATCTACACGGTGCCGGCCGGGCTGTGGAACTTCACGAGTCGGACGGCGTGACCCTGGTGTAGAGGAGGTCGCGGCACACGCGGCCCTCGGCCTGCGCCCGCGACTCGAACTTGGTGACCGGACGCCACTCGGGTCGCGGAGCCCAGCTGTCGTACTGGTTGCGCAGCAGCGGCTCGGCCTCGCAGATCTCGAGCATCCGCTCCGCGTAGTCCGCCCAGTCGGTTGCCAGGTGCAACGTTCCGCCGGGCTGCAGCCGGGACGCGACCAGCGCGACGAACGGCGGCGTGACGAGGCGCCGTTTGTGGTGCCGCTTCTTCGGCCACGGGTCCGGGAAGTAGATCCGTACGCCGGCCAGCGCGCCGGGCGCGACGTGGTCGCGGAGGAAGTCGAGCGCGTCGCCCTGCAGCAGCCGGACGTTGTCGAGGTCGTACTTCTCCACCCACAACATCAGCTGGCCCAGACCGGCCGGATACACCTCGGCCGCGAGGTGGTTCACCTCCGGCGCCGCCACCGCGAGCTGAGCGGTCGCGTCACCCATCCCGGATCCGATCTCCAGCACGGTCGGCGCGTCCCGCCCGAACCACTCGGCCAGATCCACCGGACCCGGCGGCAGCTCCTCCAGCTTCCGCCCGAGGGACGCCCAGTCCGTCTCCCAGACGCGCTTCTGCCCAACCGTCATCCGGACACTCCGCCGAACGTGGCTGAAAACGCCCGCCTGCCTGACCTGATCCACCGTTTCCACCAGCACGAGTTTATTCGTCGTCCCAGAAGAGGTGAGCGACGGTGTTGTGGGCCCGGCGGGTGATGCGGAGGTAATCGTCGGAGAAGCGGCTCGATTCGCCCGCCGGGTAGCCGCAGATGTGGGCGACGGCGGCCAGGTCGCGGGGATCCCTCGGCAGCGAGTCGCCGGGGCGGGCGCGGACCAACATGATCGCGTTGCGGATCCGGGTCGCCATCTCCCACGCGACCCGCAAGGTGTCGGCGTCCGCGGCTTCGACCAGCCCGGCCTCGACGGCGGCGTGCAGTGCCCCGAGGGTGCGCGTCGTACGCAGCGCAGGGACCCGGTGGGCCTCGCGCAACTGCAGCAGTTGGACGGTCCACTCGATATCGGCCAGACCGCCCCGGCCGAGCTTGGTGTGGGTGCTCCGATCGGCGCCACGCGGCAGGCGTTCGGCGTCCACCCGCGCCTTGATCCGGCGGATCTCCATCACGTCCCGGTCGCTGACGCCGTTCGCCGGGTAACGCAGCGGGTCGATCAACCCACGGAACGCCTCACACAGGTCGGCGTCCCCGCACAACGGATCGGCCCGCAGCAACGCCTGCGCTTCCCACACCGCCGACCAGCGCGCGTAGTAGGAGGCGTACGACGCCAGCGTCCGGACCAACGGGCCCTGCCGACCCTCCGGACGCAGATCCGCGTCGACCTGAACGGCCGGATCCGCGCCGGGCAGGGCGAGCAGCCGCCGGAACTCGGTCGCGGTCTGGGTGGCGAAATCGGTCGCGGCCTTCTCGTCGGCACCCGGCACCGGATCGTGGACGAACATCACGTCCGCGTCGCTGCCGTACCCGAGCTCGTGCCCACCGAACCGGCCCATCGCGACGATCGACATCCGGGTCGGCTCGGACTGCCCCTTGGCGATCGCCCGCCGGGCCACCTCGAGCGCGGTGGTCAACGTCCCGACCGAGATTGTCGTCAGTGCGTCCCCGACCGCCTCGACATCGAGCAGGCCGGACAGGTCCGCCGCGGCCACCCGGAACAGCTCGCGCCGCCGGACCGCCCGGATCGCGGCCACCGCCGCCTCCGGCTGCTCCTGCCGGCTCGCCGCCGCGGACATCTCGGAGAGCAGGCCGTCCTGCGTCCGTGGGACGAGCTCGCGTTCGTCGGCCAGCATCGCGGTCGCCTCGGGTGCTCGCTGCAGCAGGTCGACGGCGTACCGGCCGCTCGCGAGCAGGTGGGCGAGCCGCTCGGCCGACGCCCCCTCGTCGCGCAGCTGGCGCAGGTACCACGGCGTCGAGCCGAGTGTGTCCGAGATGGTCCGGAACGCGAGCAGCCCGGCATCGGCATCCGGCGATTCCGCGAACCAGCCGAGCATCGCCGGGAGCAGCGCCTTCTGGATCGCCGATCGACGCGACACCCCTTCGGACAGCGCCTCGATGTGCCGCAGCGCCGACGACGGATCGGCGTACCCGAGGGCGGTCAGTCGCTGTTTGGCGGCCTCCGGAGTCAGCCGCACCTCGACGCCGGGGATCCGCGCGACGGCTGCGAGCAGTGGCCGGTAGAAGAGCTTCTCGTGCAGGCGTCGTACCTCGAGAGCGTGCTTCTTCCAGGCCGTGGTCAGGTCGGCGACCGGGTTCTTCGTGAACCCGAGCGACCGGCCGAGCCGGCGCAGATCGGCTTCGTCGTCCGGGACCTGATGGGTACGACGCAACCGGTACAGCTGGATGCGGTGTTCCATCAACCGAAGGAATCGGTACGCGTCGGCCAGGACAGCGCCATCGCGGCGACCGACGTACCCGTTGGCGGTGAGCGACTCCAGCGCGACGAGCGTCGTACCGCTGTGGACCGCGTCGTCGCTGCGGCCGTGGACGAGTTGCAGGAGCTGTACGGCGAACTCCACGTCCCGCAGCCCGCCGGGACCGAGTTTGAGCTGGCGATCGACGTCGGCCGCCGGGATGTGGTCGATCACGCGACGCCGCATCGCCTGCACGTCGTCGACGAACCCGGGCCGGTCCGCCGCCGACCACACCAGCTCGCCCATCTTCTCGGCGTACCGCTGACCGAGCTTCGCGTCACCCGCGACCGGGCGCGCCTTGAGGAGCGCCTGGAACTCCCACGTCTTGGCCCAGCGCTGGTAGTAGGCGAAGTGGCTCTCGAGGCTGCGGACGAGCGGACCCGACTTGCCCTCGGGACGCAGCGCGGCGTCGACCGGCCAGAGCGTGCCTTCGGCGGTGTGGGCCGAGCAGATCCGCATCGCGGCGGCGGCGAGCTGGGTCGCGGTCTTGAGCGCGGGTGCTTCGGGCTCGCCGTCGAGCGGTTCGGCGACGAACAGGACGTCGACGTCACTGACGTAGTTCAGTTCGCGACCGCCGCATTTGCCCATGGCAATGATCGCGAGCCGGCAGTCGGCGGCACCCGGGTGCGCGGCGAAGTACTCGTTGCGCGCGATGTGCAGCGCGGTCTCGAGCGCTCCCCCGGCGAGATCAGCCAGTACGGCGGCCACCTCGTCGACCAGGAGTCCTTCGGCGAGATCCCGCGCCGCAAGCCTGACCAGCAGCCGCCGGTACTCGACCCGCAGCGCATCGACCGGGTTGGGAGCGTCAACAGCGGTAGCGAGTTTGGCCGCGACATCCTCGGCTGACGGACGTACGCCGGCCAACGCCGGATCGGCCAGGTCGTACCAGTGCCTCGGGTGGACGCCGAGATGCCGGCCGAGCGCCTCACTCGCGCCGAGCACGAACACGAGCCGGCGACGGAAGTCGTCGTCCACCTCGAGCGTGCGCGCGAACGCGGGAAGGTCGTACTGGTTGCGGTGCAGCGCCTCTGCCAACCCGCAGAGCCCGTGCAGGGCGAGATCCGGATCAGCTGACTCCGACAGCGTGGTGATCAACGCCTCGGTGACCATCGGACTGCGCGAATCCAGCCGGTCCACATGTTCCAGGGTCACGCCGGCCCGCTGCGGATCCGCGAAGCCCAGCCGAGCCAGCCGCCCTTCCCAGGATCCCCTACGCACCTCGGCCACGCCTGCAGGCTACCCAAGGCTGCCACTTCCAGGCATGCCGCCCCGGTGCCACACTCAAGATCTCGGACGCATCGCAGGGAGATTGCGGTGAATACACGGTGTCGTGTAGCGGATTCGCTCAGTAGTCGGCATGATGGCTTCTCATGGTCATGATGACGGGGTCGCTCGCTGTTCGGGGGTCGGTGGTCTGGTTGACGCCCCAGCAGGGTGGGCGAGTGTCGGGTCCGCCTGAGCCGGACTACGACTACGACTACACAGCCACCGCTTACCTCCCACCGCGCACGGCGGAGGACGGTCAGGCGGGGATCGCATTACGCCGCTTCGCGCCAGGTGCCTGGCGCACCCAGGCCGAGGGGATTCTCGTGCCGGCGAAGGGGAATCGCGCCCAGCAGGTGATCCCCGGCTGCCTCGTGGTGATCACCGAAGGGACCCGCCCGGTCGGCGTGCTCACGGTCGAAGAGGTGCACGCCCTCGCGCCCGACGGATCACCGATCCTGCCGCCGGCGCCCGCCGACTTCACCGCGCCCACGTCCCCGCCGCCGGACGATCCGCCGTACCGGCACTCGACCGCGGCCGCGCGCTGGACCTCGAAGCACGCCTCCGACGACCAACTCGCCAACCTCTGAACACACTCTGTTGCATTACGCCTACTCAGTGTTACCTTCAGAGACATGCGTCGCTGGAAACGGATTGTCGCAGTCCTGCTGGTAGCCGCTGTCGCCCTGATCCTGGAGGGCTGGGCCGCCAGCGCTCAGGCCGCACCGGCGTTGTTCAAGAAATGCACCTACACGCGTACGGCGGACGGCCCGATCAGACCGCCGTACTCGCTGGCTCCGCTGGTCGGCGTCGTGAAGGTGACGGTCGAGACCAACCACGGCACGCTCGTCCTGCGACTCGACCGGCGTAACGCCCCCTGCGCCGTACACAGCTTCACACACCTGGCTCTGGCCCGGTTCTACAACGAGACCCCGTGCCCGCGCCTCACCCGGGCGATCCTCGAGTGCGGCGCGGGCCGGCCTGGCTACCGATTCACCCCGGAACTGACCGGCAAGGAGACCTACCACCGCAGCGTAATTGCCCTAAGCAACAACGGCACAAACAGCAGCGATTTCTTCTTCGTACACACGACAACGGACCTCCCGAAGACCTCCACCATCATCGGTGCCATCAGCAACGGCCTCCCGGTCCTGGACGGCATCACCGCCACTCCGCAGCACCGATCCGCATCCTCAGCGTGCCGGTCGGTTCGGGGGTTGACCCCTCAGGTTGTGGGTTGCCCCCTCAGATTTTGAGGGGGCAACCCGCCAGTTCAGGGGTCAACCCCTCAACTGGCCGCCTCAACTGAAGGCCGGTGGCGGCGTCGCGGTGGTGTGCCCGGATGGGGCTGTCGTCGTGATCTGGGGAGGGTTTCCCACCGATAAGGGGGGACAACCCTCCCCGGTCCCGGCCACCCGGACCCGGATCCGGATCCGGCGACGTCACACCCCTGCGACTGCCATCACCAAAGGCATCCACCCCGACCCTGGCTACACCTCTCCGCGGGATCCGTGTAGCTGCGTCCTTCCCTGGTCGGGGCGGTGAGTGTCAAGGGGCGAAGCTCCCGTAGGGACGCCGACGAAGGAGGCCCCTTGTACGTCGTCCTTCGAGGCAGCCGTGATCAGCGCGGACGCATGCCGCACCGACTAGCACCATCACGCAGCGGAGCCCGCGGAACCACAGTCGCTCTGGCAACCCTCGGAACCACAGTCCCTCGGACGGCCCGCGATACGCACTCGGACAGTGGGAGCGACTACAGGACCGGTAGGAGTTTGTTCAGTTCGAAGGGGGTTACCTGGCGGCGGTAGTCCTGCCATTCGGCGCGTTTGTTGCGGAGGAAGAAGTCGAAGACGTGCTCGCCGAGGGTTTCGGCGACCAGTTCGCTGTCCTCCATTGCGCTGATGGCTTCGGCCAGGCTGCTCGGCAGCGGCTTGATGCCGAGGGCCTTGCGTTCGCGGGACGTCAGCGACCAGACGTCGTCCTCGACCTCCCGGGGCAGCTCGTACCCCTCCTCGATGCCCTTCAGGCCGGCGGCCAGCATCAGCGCGAAAGCGAGGTACGGGTTCGCCGCCGAGTCCAGCGACCGGAACTCGACCCGCGAGGACTGCCCCTTGTGCGGCTTGTACATCGGCACCCGGACCAGCGCGGACCGGTTGTTGTGACCCCAGGAGATGAACGACGGTGCCTCGTCGCCGACGGCGAGCCGCTTGTAGGAGTTCACCCACTGGTTCGTCACCGCGGTGATCTCGGCCGCGTGGTGCAGCAGGCCGGCGATGAAGGCGCGGCCGGTCTTGGACAGCTGGTACTGCGCGCCGCCCTCGAAGAACGCGTTCCGGTCACCCTCGAACAGCGACATGTGAGTGTGCATCCCGGACCCGGGCTGGTCGCTCAGCGGCTTGGGCATGAACGAGGCGTAGATGCCCTGGCTCAGCGCCACCTCCTTCACCACCACCCGGAACGTCATGATGTTGTCCGCGGTGGTGAGCGCGTCGGCGTACCGCAGGTCGATCTCCTGCTGGCCCGGCCCGCCCTCGTGGTGGCTGAACTCGACCGAGATGCCCATCGACTCCAGCATCGTGATCGCCTCGCGGCGGAAGTCGTTGCCGATGCCCTGCGGGGTGTGGTCGAAGTACCCGGAGGAGTCGACCGGCTCGAGCTTCGTCCCGGGATCGCCTGTCAGCGACTTGAACAGGTAGAACTCGATCTCGGGGTGGGTGTAGAAGGTGAACCCGAGGTCGGCCGCCTTCGACAGCGTCCGCTTCAGCACGTACCGCGGGTCGGCGAACGAAGCGGCCCCGTCCGGCATGTTGATGTCGCAGAACATCCGCGCGGTGCCCATCGTCTCGCCCCGCCAGGGCAGGATCTGGAACGTCGACGGGTCCGGCTTGGCCAGCATGTCCGCCTCGGTCACCCGGGCGAACCCCTCGATCGCGGAACCGTCGAACCCGATCCCCTCGGCGAACGCGCCCTCCAGCTCGGCCGGCGCCACCGCCACCGACTTCAAGAACCCGAGTACGTCGGTGAACCAGAGCCGCACGAACCGTACGTCGCGCTCCTCGAGCGCGCGCAGCACGAACTCCTGCTGCTTGTCCATCGGCCAGTCCACCTCTCACTCAGCATCGACCTCAGAGGGCCCTCACACAGTCTGCCTCTGCTCTGTTAAGCAGACGTTACGTGCTGGTGGTGAGATCGCACCTATCAGGGCCTACCGTTGCTGCGTGCAGACGATCTTTCGTGCCGCCCTCCTCGTGGCCGCGATCCTCTGCGTCGCCGACCTGTTGCTCAGCACTGGCCGGTTCGTCCAGTCGGTCCGGGGCAGGCGGCCCGCCGAGCGGGACGTCCTGGGCCGGCGCTGGCTGCCGGTCCCGGAGCTCGGGTTCGGTATGTGCGCCTTCAGCTGCACCGGCCTGGTCACGCTCGGCCTGACCCACCACAACGCCGACGACCTGCCGACCAAGCAGATCCTGCTCGCCGCCCTGGTCTTCGGGTACGCCGGAGCCGTGCTGTCCCGCGTGGTCCGGACACCAGGCCCGGGCGGCCGCCGGTTCCGGCTACGCGCCGGCCTGCTCCTTGGCCTGCCGGCCTTCTTCGGCCTCTTCTTCGGCCTCTCCGGCGTCGCGGTCTGACTCACGCCGGCGCTTGAACCAGGGCACCACCCGCTCCAGCGGCGCGAATGCCAGCCAGCAGACGACCGTCGGCAGGAAGTGGATCAGCAGGATCGCCGTGTTCGCCGCGTGGAACCCCAGGAAGAACAGCGCCCCGAGCAACTGCCACCGCCCCTTGAGCCACAGGATCACCGGTGACAGGAACTCCGCGATGATCCCGACCCACTGCATCACCTGCAGCATCCACGGGTGGTGCAGCAACCACTCTCCGACCGGGTGCGGCCGCCGTACGATCGCCCAGGTCAGGACGGCGCTGCCCGGCCAGGTCAGGGCCCACCCGGCACTCCGCAGCTTCGCAACCGCGGACAGGAAGTACGTCGCGATCACGCAGATCTGCACGCACCGGATCGCCCAGCCGGCCGCCTCGGAGCGGGTTTGATCTCCGTACGACGCCAGGCCGCGCTTGCCGGCCTTGACGGTCGGGAGCACCCAGAGCGCGATCACCAGGGCGAGGTGGTCGTGGTCGACCTTGCCGTCACTCATCCCGATCAGCACCCACCAGGTGAACGCCGGCGCCACGATCCAGCCGGCGATCCGCGGGAAGTAGTTCGTCGCGCCGATCAGGCAGGCCACGATCAGGACGACGTACAGGGTGGTCGTGTTCGCCACCGACGGCTTGGGCAGGTCGAAGATGCGGGCCAGCAGCAACGGCTGGTAGAGGCCGGGATGCTCGCCCTTGAGCCGGGTGTCGCGGACGAACGCGTGCATGTCGAGGATGACGAACAGATAGAGAACGGTCCGCAACCACGCGACCCGGGCAAGCGCGATCGCCGGCGTGAACCAGTTGACGACCCTCACCGCCGTACCTCCCAGGTCGCCAGGACCTCGGGCGTCGGCGGGCCTTCGACCCGGCCCTTCACGAGCTGGGTGGTGTCACGGATCAGCTCGAGCTTCACGTACTTCGGCTTGTCCGGGTGCTTCCTCGCCCACCCGTCCGCGACCTGTTGCAGCAGCGACGGGTCCTTGACGATCTCCCCGGTCCGCGCCTCGATCTCGGCCCGCGCGACGCCGGCACCCTCGATGTTCAGCGGTACGTCGACCGTCGTACCGGCATCGGTCTGGGCGCTGATCCGGGTGTAGGTGATCGACGCGTCGTCCGGCACAGACATCGCGTACTGCGACATCGGACCGAACGGCCAGGCGTCGTCACTGGCTCGCACCGACCCGTTGATCAGCAGTCCGATCCCGACCACGGCAACGAGGACTCGCAGCCCCTTGCCGACCCGCCCTAGCCGGACGTCCCCCGCCGCCCCCTGCCCACTCGTCACGACCGCCATTAGACACCACTCCCGACCGCCGACCGCGGTTTCATCGGACTCGTTGTAGGGAATTTTCTACAACATGACCGCCCCAGAAAGTTTCCAACCTGCCCGGATGTCCCGGCGTACCCTCCTGCGCGGCGCGGCCGCCGGCGGCGTACTGCTCGGTGGCATCACCCTGCCGACCACAACAGCGCACGCCGCACCGGCACCGCGCTGCTACACCCGCACCGAGTGGTCCGCCCGGCCACCCCGGTCCGCCACCCAGGTGATCGCCAAACCCGATCACATCGTCATCCACCACACCGCGAGCCCGAACGTCACCGACTACTCGCTCTCGGCGGCGTACAAGGTCTCGCACTGGATCCAGGACCTGCACATGGACAAGAACGGCTGGATCGATGCCGGCCAGCAACTCACCATCAGCCGCGGCGGCTACCTGATGGAGGGCCGCAGCAAGTCGCTGTCGTCGATCAACAACGGCCAAAACGTCCTCGGCGCCCAGACGGCCAACCACAACAGCCACACCATCGGCATCGAGCACGAGGGCCTCTACACCAGCGTCGACGTACCGACCGCGCTGTTCGACATGTCCGTCCTCACGTGCGCCTGGCTGTGTACGACGTACGGCCTCGATCCGCATGCGGCGATCGTCGGCCACCGCGACTACAACGCGACCCAGTGCCCCGGCAACGTCTTCTACGCCCGGCTGCCCGAACTGCGCGACCGGGTGGCCGCCGTCCTGGGTTGATAGGTGAACCGCCGGATCAGGATCTCGAACGGTCCCCGATAGGCGGCCCGCCGCATCCGCTCGGCCAGCAGAACGGTCGCCAGCCAGGTCGCGACGGCGAGCAGCGCCGTCGTGGTCGTGCTGAGCGTCCGGGACAGATCGAGCAGGTACGGCGTGAAGACGACGGCCCAGACCACTGACTGGGCCAGATAACAGGTCAAGGAGCGCTGACCGACCGCGGCGATCGCCAGGGTGATCCGGCCCTGGCGATTGCCGAGGCGGTGCGCGATCAGCACGATCAGAGCGGCGTACCCGAATCCTCCGATGACGCCGGACGCGTCGTGCAACGGGCCGACGATGGAGAGCGTGTGATCGCTCGGCCGGTCGATCCAGCCGCCGACGACGAGCGACACCGGCAGGGCACCCACGACCGTGACGGTGAGGCCGATGATCGTGGTCGAGCGGAGCAGGGTGAGGTGCTCGGCCGGGCGTTCGAGGATGCGCCGGCGGCCGGCCCACAGTCCGATCAGGAACGGCGTGATGAACCCGATCGGGCCGAGCAGCGCGATGAACGGATGGACGACGATCCGGTCGGCGAACTGGTCGAGCAGGTTCTGCGGCAGCATCGAGGGATCGGGCGGGTCGGTCGCCGTCGACAGCGAATCGCCGCTCGGCAGCGACGAGACCACCAGCACGAACGCGGCCACGATGAACAGCCAGCGGTCCTTCCAGCGCAGCGCCCAGACGCCGAGGAAGAGGAGTACGCCGTACGCCGCGAGGATGTCGCCGACGTACAGCAGCATCGCGTGCAGGAAGCCGAGGGCGACCAGCACCAGGCTGCGTCGCCGGAGCAGCTTCCGGATCGGCTTCCACTCCTTCCCGGACTCGCGCTGCCGGCGGACGATCTGCGCGACGCCGTACCCGAACAGCAGCCCGAACATCGGGAAGGCCCGCCCGTCGACCAATGTCGAGATCAGGAACCCGACCACCCGGTCGACCACCGAACCGTCCATCGGGAATCCACCGAAGATCGAGGCGCCCTGGACGAAGTAGTGCGAATTCGCCAGCGCGATGAACAGGAGCATGAACCCCCGCGCCAGGTCAGGCCCCAGCGCCCGCTCGGTCAACCCCGTCGGCCCACCCTGATCAGTCATGTTCCCCAGTGAATCGGCCGCTCGGGCCTGTCACATCCACCGAAAGTCAGCAACCTGGGCAACCTTGGTCGTGTCCTGATTTGATCAACGAGTACATCGAGCGTGGATTAGAGCCAGGGAACCAGTAATGTGCTCCCGTGCCTCAGCTTCGGGTTGCCCTCGCTCAGCTCAATGTGACCGTCGGTGACATCGACGGGAACGCTGAGAAGATCGTCGCGTGGACCCGCAACGCCGTCGAGCGGGGTGCGCACGTGGTGGCCTTCCCGGAGCTCGCGCTGACCGGCTACCCGGTCGAGGACCTGGCGCTGCGGGCCTCGTTCGTGGACGCCTCGCAGGCCCGCATCCACGACCTCGCCACCCGGCTGGCCGACGAAGGTCTCGGCGACATCGTGGTCGTCTGCGGCTACCTCGACCGCGCCACCGGTACGGCGATGGGCGTCGACCGACTCGGCCGTCCCAAGGGCTCCCCCACCAACAGCGCGGCGGTGATCCACCAGGGTCGCGTCGTCACCAGTGCGGTCAAGCACCACCTGCCGAACTACGGCGTCTTCGACGAGTTCCGGCACTTCGTCCCCGGCAGCACCCTCCAGGTGATCCGGATCCACGGTGTCGACGTCGCCTTGGTCATCTGCGAGGACCTCTGGCAGGACGGCGGCCCGGTCGCGGTGACCAAAGCCGCCGGCGCCGGACTACTTCTGGTTGTGAACAGTTCGCCGTACGAGGCCAACAAGGACGACGTCCGCGGCGAGCTGGTCAGCCGCCGGGCCCGCGAGGCCGGCTGCCCGCTGGCCTACGTCAACCTGGTGGGCGGACAGGACGAGCTGGTCTTCGACGGCGACTCGCTGATCGCCGATGCCGAGGGCGCGGTGTTCGCCCGCGCCCCGCAGTTCGAGCAGGGCAGCATGGTGGTCGACCTCGACCTGCCCGCCCCGGCCGGTACGCCGTCCGGTTCGCATGAAGGCATCGACATCGTCCACACCGTGATCCACGAGGACGCGCTGGCGCCGTACGAACCGATCGCCGCGGCCGTCGCGCCCCGGCTCGCCGACGAGGCCGAGATGTACGGCGCGATCGTGACCGGACTGCGCGACTACGTGCAGAAGAACGGCTTCAAGTCGGTCCTGCTCGGGCTGTCCGGCGGCATCGACTCGTCGCTGGTCGCCGCGATCGCTTGTGACGCCGTCGGGTCCGAGCATGTCTTCGGCATCTCCAACCCGAGTGTGTACTCCAGCGAACACTCCCGCGACGACGCCGCCGAGCTCGCCGCACGGACCGGCTTGAACTATCGGGTGGTGCCGATCCAGCCAATGGTGCAGCCGTTCATCGACACACTCGGCCTGACCGGTCTGGCCGAGGAGAACCTGCAGGCGCGGGTCCGGGCGGTGATCTGGATGGGCCTGTCGAACGCCGACGGCCACCTGGTGCTTGCCTGTGGCAACAAGTCCGAGCTGTCCGTCGGCTACTCGACCATCTACGGCGACGCGGTCGGCGGGTACGCACCGCTGAAGGACGTCCCGAAGACGCTGGTGTGGCGGCTGGCGAAGTGGCGCAACGCGGACGCGAAGGCGCGCGGGCAGCAGCCGCCGATCCCGGAGAACTCGATCGCCAAGCCGCCGTCGGCGGAGCTGCGGCCCGGTCAGCAGGACACCGACTCGCTGCCGCCGTACGACCTGCTCGACGACATGCTGGACGACTACGTCGAGCAGGACCGGGGCAGTGCCGAGCTGGTCGCGGCCGGGTTCGAGACCGAGCTGGTCAGTAAGGTGATCCAGCTGGTCGACCGGGCGGAGTACAAACGGCGGCAGTACCCGCCGGGCCCGAAGATCACTCACAAGGCTTTCGGCCGGGACCGCCGGCTGCCGATCACGAACGCCTGGCGTGAAGACGCCCGCAAGGCGGCACACGTGACCGCGGACGACGGTCCGGCGACACCGGTGACAGATGAGGCTGTCCCGGTGACTGGTGAGGAGGCACGGAAGGTGGCGGAGAGCACTGACTGATCCCTGGCGGTACCGCCCGACCTCCGACAGTCCGTGGGGCTCCACCGAGGAGCACACGGACCGCTCCGGCCTGCCCGCGGACGATGTGAGCGATCGCTCAACCGCAGCCGGTAGCGCTCACCCTCCGCAACGGTGGGACGATGAAGGCATGGTTGACAACTTCACGTCGGCCGGTACCCAGGACGACGACGAGCTGCCCTCGCCGTACGGGACCGGACCGAAGAACCGGACAACCGAGGAGCATCGCCGCTCGGACTACGGCGAAGACAGTTGGCGGGACCGCGGCAACGGCCTCGGTCTCGACCCGTCGCCGTCACTGCCGAACGCCCCCAGGTCGTACGAACGCGGCCCGGTGCCCCAGCAGCCGTACGTCCCGAAGCCTCCGTACCTGCCGGCATCACCTCCGCCGCCACCCGTGCAGCAACCACAGCAGCCGCGGTACGGCGATCAGCAGCCGCCCCGCCCGTACGGCGACCAACCGCAGGGACGCGCGCCCGGCGACCAGCGGCCCGAGCACTACGGTGAGCAGGGGCAGGCTCGTGGGGACGAGTCGCCGTTCGGTCAGTTCCAGGAGCAGAGCCCGTTCCGGCCGCAGCAGCCGCAGACACCGATCGGCCCTCGGCCACAGCAGGGTCGGCCGAGCCCGTTCGGCCCGGGTAGTAACGGCGTACCGCCGAACCGGCCGCAGCAGCCGCCGAGCGCACCTGCAGCGCAGCAGCAGCCGCAGCGCCCGCCTGCTCCTCCGCATGCCGGCAACAACGGTCTGACTCAGCACGCGCCCGCACCGCACGGCTCCAACGGGACCAGCAATGCGAGCTGGAGCGGTCCCGCTCCTGCGCCTGCTGCGCAGAACGGAGTGCCTGCACACAACAACGGCGTCACTCCGCAGCCGCCGCAGAGCGGGCCGAGCCAGGCACCTCCACCGGCTCCTCCGCGGCAGCAGAACCAGCAGCCGCCGCAGCGGCCCGTGTCGCCTCCGGCTCCGGCTCCGGGCAACTACCCGGTCGACACCCCGACCATCACGGCGTACCTGCCGGAGATGCTGGAGGGCAAGTACGGGCAGGAGTCCGGCGGTCAGTCGGACAACGGCTACCCGTCCGACCCGAGTGCGGAGTACGAGAGCAACGCGCCGGTGAGCGAGGAGCCCAAGCGTCTCGGCGCACGGCGACGTGCGGGCGTCCAGCAGGACGCACCGAGCCAGGTGTCGAACGAGCACACCGGTTCACACCGTGCCCGGCGGGCTCAGGCCGGCGGGGGCGAGGCTGGCGATGCTCCCGAACCGACGGCTGCAGATGCTCCCGCGCCGGCAACGGCACAGGTGAGCGGTCCTGCACAGGCTCAGGCCTCCACCGGGTCTTCGAGTTCGAGTGGGGCGTCGGCGGCAGGTCCGAGCGAGGGCAGTAAACGACCGCGCCGGTACCGCATCCACCACCTCCGCGACATGAAGAACCGTGGCGAGAAGTGGGCGATGCTGACGGCGTACGACCAGTACACCGCCGAGATCTTCGACCAGGCCGGCATCCCGGTCCTGCTGGTCGGCGACTCCGCCGCGAACAACGTCTTCGGCTACGAGACGACCCTGCGGGTCACCGTCGACGAGCTGATCCCGCTGGCCCGCGCGGTCGCCGGTGCCGTCGACCGCGCACTGGTCGTCGCCGATCTGCCGTTCGGCTCGTACCAGGCGTCACCAGAGCAGGCCTTCCACACCGCCGTACGGTTCATGAAGGAAGCCGGCGTACACGCGGTCAAGCTCGAGGGCGGGCGGACCGTCGTACCGATGGTGGAGAAACTGACCCAGTCCGGAATCCCGGTGATGGCGCACATCGGCTTCACGCCACAGAGCGAACACAGCATCGGCGGATACCGGGTCCAGGGTCGCGGCGACCAAGCGGCCGGCTTGATCGACGACGCGATCGCCCTGGCCGACGCCGGCGCGTTCTCCGTCGTCCTCGAAATGGTGCCGGGCGACGTCGCAGCGGAGATCACCAAGCGCGTCACCATCCCGACCATCGGCATCGGCGCCGGCCGCGACACCGACGCCCAGGTCCTGGTCTGGCAAGACATGGCCGGCATGCGCTCCGGAACCATGCCCCGCTTCGTCAAGCAGTACGCCGACCTCCGCGGCATCCTCACCACAGCAGCCACCACCTACGCCGCCGAAGTAGCCACCGGCACCTTCCCCACCGACGAACACACCTTCTAGGAGATCACCCAGGCGCGCCATGCGGGCACTCCTGCGTCACGCCCGCTCCGCGCGCTCCCACCGAGTTCCTCGCGGGCGTAGCGCCCACGACCTACCCCCTCCTACCTCGCGCGACCGCCGGGCAGGCGACCGTCCGCATAGGCGCGGGTAACCACCGCAGCCGACAGGCCGACCCCCCGGCGACGTCGCCTACCTGAATACCGGCGAAGGATGCCCGTATCTGGCACTAACAGCCGCCATCCCCACAGGGCCCACCCAACTGTCCAGAACCCTTGGCACAGACCACTTGTGTGCTGTCGCCCGCGCCTTGCTGGCTGCTCGCCCGCGACTTGCGCACGCCCGCGTCGCGTGCGGCCCCAGGCGGCCTGGCACCAACTGCGGCCCGACGCGCTTACCACTTTCCGCAGCTCATCCTGTGTGACGTTTCCCCTTGTGGATAAGGGATTCTGCCACCTCTTGGAGTTGGCCGATCCCGTGAGGTGACCTAAACTAGAACACATGTTCGACGGAGATCTGACCACGCTCTCGACGACCGACCTGCTGGCCTCGGCCGCCGACCACCGCGCCGAGGCCAACCGGGCCGACGCCCGGCTCCTCGT
>NZ_JBBCBQ010000016.1:0-142261 GCF_037203805.1 Kribbella sp. CCNWLW201
AGGTCGACAGGAACCCCGGCGGTACGGCACTTGGGACACGAAGGCGGCGACCAGCGACCGGTTCGCGTTCCGCACCGGTCAACGACCACCCACACATCGAGCAGAAAAGCCGGTTCTCCCCATGAATCGCTCCCCGTTAGCGGGGTTGCTCGGCGCCGCCGAGGCCGGCGTTGCGGGCTTGGATGATGGCGGTGGCGCGGTCGGCGATGCCGAGTTTGGTGAAGATGGCGGAGACGTTGTTGGCGACGGTCTTGGCGGCCAGGTCGAGGCGGTTGGCGATGGCGGAGTTGGAGAGGCCGGCGGCGAGCAGGTCGAGGATCTGGCGTTCGCGGGTGGTGAGCTCGGGGAACGGGTCGGCCGCGGGAGGCGGGGCGGAGAAGAACCCCAGCACGCGCCGGGCGACACCAGGGCCGAAGATCGCCTCACCGGCCGCGACCGCGCGGATGGCTCGCGCGATCTCGTCCTGCTCAGCCCCTTTGACCAGGTAGCCGCGGGCGCCCGCGCGCATCGCCGCGAAAACCGAGTCGTCGTCCTCGAACATCGTCAGCACCAGTACGGCGACCTCCGGCGCCGACCGTCCGAGCTCCCGCGTCGCGGCGAACCCGTCGAGGTCAGGCATCTGAAGATCCAGTACGGCGACATCGGGCCGCGTCGTGATCACCTCACGGATCGCCTCGCGGCCGGTCGCGGCGACCCCCACGACCTCGATCCCCGGCAACGACGTGAGCAAGGCCGACAACCCCGCCCGGACGACCGGATGATCATCGGCCAGCACCACGCGAATCATCTGTGCTCCAAGGGGAAACTCGCTCGTACGACGCCTCCGGCCGGCGACGGTCCTGCCTCGAAACGACCGCCCAGCTCGGCGGCGCGTTCCCGCATCGCGTGCAGACCGACGCCGGGACGCCACTCGCCGTTCGGCGGTCCGTCGTCGGTCACCTCGATCTCCAGGTCGTCACCACAGCGCAACGCTAGTACGGCGGACGTCGCGTGCGAGTGTCTGACGATGTTCGTGAGCGCCTCGGTCGCGATCCGGTACGCCGCGACCTCGAGAGCTGCCGGCAGCGGCGGCAGCCCGTCCGCCGAGACGTCCACCTGGATCGATGCCCCGTCCGCCCGGAACGACAGCTGATCCGCGCGCTGCCGCAGTGCTCCGACTAGGCCGAGTTCGTCGAGCGCAGGTGGTCGTAGATTGTCGACAAGCCGTCGTACGTCGGCGATCGCGGTACGGGTGTCGGTGCGCAGGGTCGCGAGGAGGTCGCGAGCCTTGTCCGTGTCGGTCGCGATCAGGTTGGCCGCGGCATCGGCGGTGAACGCGACACCGGTCAGAGTCGGGCCGAGTCCGTCGTGCAGGTCGCGGCGGAGCCGGCGGCGCTCCTCCTCGCGGGCCGCGACCAGCTTCTCGCGGGACGACTGGAGCTCTGTCGACAATCGGGTTGCATGCAATGCGACAGCGAGCGGTACGGCGACCAGCCGAAGCACGTTGCGGTCGGCCGAGGACAACTCCGACTCACCCGACCGCAGCCCGATGTTCAGTGCGCCGACCGTGGCGCCGCCGTACTCCAGATTCAGCGGTACGACGGTGGCCGACGGCCTACCGTCCGAGGCGACGATCGTATTGTCAACAATCAGAGCAACGTACGGGAACCGCAGCGCCGAGCGGATGGACGCGATGACACCAGGTAGGCCAGCGGTCAGGTGGTCGGTGACAGCGGAGTGGTCGGTGGGCGGGTGCTTGCGGGCACTGGCGGTCGGGTAATCGGCGGCACCTGGGTGGTCGGTGGTCAGGTGGTCGGCGACACCGGAAAGGTCGGCGACACCGGGGTGGTCGGTGGCCGGGTGGTTGCCGGCTCCGGCGTGGCTGGCGGTTGGGTGGTCGGTGGCGCCGGGGAGGCCGGCGGAGAGGTGTTCGCTGATTCGGGATGCTACTCGGGCTGGGTCGCCGCGGTCGCCGTAGAGGGCTCGATCGACGAGGCGCTGTAGGCGGGGCAGGATCGGGGCGATGATCAAGGCGACGAAGACGGTGATCGCGGCGGAGCGGCCGACTTGGGACGAGATCAGCGAGCCCAGGATCGCGGCCAGTGCAGCGTAGGCGCCGACGGCAACCAACGACAGCACCGCCCAGGTCAGCGCGCGCGAGACGACCAGCCGGATGTCGAGGAGTTGGTAGCGCACGATCGCGACCGCGACGGCCACCGGGATCAGCGGAATCGCCAGTAGGACAAGGATTGGTGTGCCGGCGATGAGCGACCACGGCGTCACGAACAGGATCGCGATGACCGATGCCAGCAGCAACCACAGGAGTTGCCGGCGGCCCACTTCATCGGCCCGGCGGTACCTGATCGCCAGGCAGGTGATTGCCAGCAGCAACGCGATGAGGCCGCGGACCTCGGTGATCGTCCACAGCGGCTGGAGAGCGTCATACGACGAGATGGTCAGGTAGCCGGACGGAAGCCCTTCACCGGGTGCGCTGCCATCGCCGGTCATCTCGAGGACGAACAGAGGCGACGTGACGATGATGCCGATCGCGGCCCAGCGCCAGCGGGGCGAGAGCAGCCTGCCGGTCGGGAACAGTAGCAGCGCCAGCGGAAGGAACAGCCCGATCGACCACGGCCAGGCCGCCATCGAGAGCGTGACGATCAGGCGCTGGGCGACCATCGGGGCGTCCGCGTCGCCCATCATTTGACTGATCGGCGTGGTCACCGCTGTCGTGGCGTGCCCGATGCCGTCGGCGATGAACAGCCAGCCGATTGGATTGCTCGGCCGATGCCAGGCGATCACCGCGCCGCACAGGCCGAACGTCAGCCCCATCAACCCGTTCGTCAGCACGAATGCCTCGACCAGGATCTGCCAGCCCCATCCCAGTACCGCGGCGAGGATGAGCGCCGCGATCACTTCCGCGGCGACGAACCCGCCGAGCCCGCCGGCCAGCCAGCGACGGGTCGGTTGTGGTGAGGCCTTCATACGGAGAGTGTGCGCCCAGACGTGTCCCGGCGTCTCGGGATCGGGTTCCCGGGTGAGTCGGGGGATTGCCTGGTCACGGGGGAGTGCGCGCCCAAGTGTTAGACGCGGGGATCGTCGGACAGTTGTGCCCTCAGGAGAGGGGATGACAATGCACAAACTGGGATTGGTTGTACTGGCTCTGGTGTCGGTTGCGGATCTGCTGACACCGGTGTTGACCGACGGGGAACACCCGCCGATGGAGATCGCGATCGGCGCGGCGGTGGTCGGTCTGGTGAGTCTGGTGCTGATCGGGTTCGCGTGGCAGGGGAAGCGGTGGTCGTTGGCTCCGCTCATCACGCTGCGGCTCGCCTCGGCACTCCTCGCAGTACCCGCGTTCTTCGTGTCCGACGTACCCGCGGCAGCGGTCGCCGCCGCAGGTGTGGGGGTGGCGGCAACGATCTTCGGAGTCGTGGCGGTACTGCTGCCGTCTCGCGAGCCGGTAGGTGCGCGATGAGCCAGACATTGACGCGTACGACGCGAGCCGACGTCCGACCGGTGTCGCGGTGGTTCGCGGCGCTGATCCTGCCGATCGGCCCGGCCGCGATCGCGCTGCTGCGGTACTTCCTGCCGTACGACACGGTCGACGACATGTCGACGATCACCAATAAGATTGTCGACAATCTCGATCGAGGGTCGCTCGTGCTCTGGCTGGGCTTCATCGGGATCCTGACGCTGGTCCCCGGCGCGTACGCCGTCGGCCGGCTGACCCGTCGCCGGGCCCCGTGGCTCACCGCGATCGCGCTGCTGCTCGTCGTACCCGGGTATCTCGCGCTGCCGTGGATGGCGTCCGGCGACATCTTCATCTGGTCCGCGGGTACGGCGGGACTGGATCCGGCCGCGATCACCCGGGCCGCCGAGGTGAGCCACGGCACGATGGACATCGCCGGGATCGTCTTCGTCGCCGGGCATGTTATCGGCACGATCCTGCTCGGGATCGCGATGTGGCGCTCGCACATCGTGCCCCGATGGGCCGCGGTGGCGACCGCGATCTCGCAACCGATCCATCTCATCGCCGCGGTCGTGGTGGTCAGTCACACGCTGGATCTCGTCGGCTGGGGCCTGCAGGCAGCCGGATTCGCCGCGGTGGGGTGGGCGATCCTCCGGATGCGTGACGAGGACTGGGAACCGCAGTACTGAGCCGTTTGCAGGAGGGGAACTGTTGCCCGAAAGGGAAAAACAGTCGGCCCCGGGCTCGTCCGGCGCTACGCTCGATCGCACCACAGGGGAGTGCGATGACGTCGTTCGCACTGAAGGGGGAGTGGGATGACGGAGACGGACGAGTCCGGGATCGACCTGTCGCGGGGGAGTTTCAAGCTCGCGGACGTGGAGACGCAGGACACCGCCAAGCTGGCGATGATCCTGGACCTGATGGCGCAGCGCCCCGCCGTACAGACCTTGAAGGCGTGGGCTCTCGGCCAGCTGGCGCCGGCCGCCGGCGAGACCGCGGTCGACGTCGGCTCGGGGACCGGCGAGGACGTCGTACGGTTCGCGAAGCTGGTCGGTCCGGCGGGGCGAGCGATCGGCGTCGAGCCGAGCGCGGGCCTCCGGGCGGAAGCGGTACGACGTGCCGCGGGAGTCAACACCGAGTTCGTCGAAGGCGATGCGAACGCCCTGCCCTTCGAGGCGGAGTCGGTGGACGTGCTGCGCAGCGAGCGGGTGCTGCAGCACCTGGCCGACCCGGCCGGCGCGGTCCGGGAGATGGCCCGGGTACTGCGGCCCGGCGGGCGGATCGCGTTGATCGACACGGACTGGTCGACGGCGATCATCCATCCGGCCGATCCCGCCATCCTCCAGCGGATGGTCGACTACTTCCTCGCCGACTCGGCGAACCCGTACTCCGGCCGCCGGCTGCGGGGTCTACTAGCTGGCGCGGGCCTGGAGATCACCGGCGAGACCGCCGCCACCTGGATCGAACCACAGGAAGGCGCGCGGCAGGGCTTCGTCTCGATGATGCACCTGACCTCCCTCGAGGCCGGCGTCATCACCCGCGCGGAAGCGGAGGCCTTCGCCCAGGGCATCGCCGACGCCGCCGACCGTGGCGAGTTCCACCTGTCGCTGACGATGTACGCCGTCAGCGCTGTCAAACCCCGTGTTGCTTGAGGAAGGCGACCGTGCGGGCCATCGAGGTCGGCCAGGCGGGGCCGAACGCGTGTTCCTCGCCCGGATAGGTGTACATCGAGGCGGTCTTGCCGGCCGCCTTGAGCGCCGCGAGAGTCTCACGGGACCACGCGATCGGGCAGGTCGAGTCGGACTCGCCATGGTGGATCAGCACCGGCTCGGTGACCCGCTCGAAGAAGTTGACCGCTGACACATTGCGCCAGAACGCCGGGTTGCGCGCCGGTTCGCCGTACGTGCGCAGCACGGTCGCCCCGATCGGACGGTCGTTCCGCACCCAGCGGTTGAAGTTGTCGGCGGTATCGGAACTGACCGGTGCGAAGACGACCGCGGCCTTGATCAGCCCGGGTTGCGCGACCAGCGCGTTGTAGGTGACCCCGCCGCCCATCGACCGGCCGAGCATGCCGATCCGGTTCGGGTCGACGGACGGCGAGGTTCGCAGCGCGAGGACGGCGTTGATCGCGTCCTCGGTGTACCCGAGGCGCATGTCCACGCCCTCCCGCGGATCGTCGGACGACTGTGCGTGTCCGCGATAGTCGGTGTGCAGTACGACGTACCCGCGCCGGGCGAGGTAGTCCTGCTCACGCATCAGGCCGCGGCCGTTGGTGTAGATCGCCGGGTCGATGTGACCGTGGTTCAGGACGAGCGCCGGGTGCCGGCCGGGGGTGCGCGGGACGTTCATGATGCCGGAGATGGTGAGTGAGCCGCTCGAGTACGTGACGTAGTACCGGGTGTAGGCGGTGTTGCGGGCGAGGACGCGGCCGAGCCGGAGGTTCCGGCCGTCGTACTTCCTCGTCATCATCGCCTGCAATGAGACCGGGTGCGGTGCTGCCGTAGGCGTAGCGGTGGTCGGCGTCGATGGAGCCGGCGGAGCGGATGACGTGGTGGGCGTCGAGGAGGTTTCGCTCGGAGTTGACGCCGGGGGTGCCGCGTCGTCCTGGGAGGTGCAGGCGATCGCGGCCGTCATCACGAGCGCGGCGACTCCCGTCCACGTCATCCGCCGGTCCATACGGTCAAGTCTGCCGTCGGACGACGAGAATCCGGCGAAAGTTCACACAACGATTCGCGGCCCGCGGCGCCGGAGCGGCACCGCACGGATTGCGTGATTACTGCCTCGTAGGGTGAATTGTTCGCCTTTCGATAGTCCGCATGGCAGCATTTGGGCCGGACGGTCGAATTGTTCAAGCAGGGGGCTTGAAAAATGTCGAAGGCCAGACGGGCAATACATCGCAGCCGGGGACCGTTGGTGCTCGCGCTGGGACTGTCCGTCGCCGTGATCGCCGCGGCCGGCGTCGCGATCGCGCTCGTCGGATCGGACGACGACTCACCGTCGGGTCAACCTTCACCAACCGCGAGTGCGCCTGCACAGACAGCGAAAACAGCGCAACAGGCAGTCTCCCCGGCTGACGCGTGCAACGCAGAACTCGCGGCGACTGGTGCCGTACTGACCGCGGCACGCACTGCCGCCGGGCATTGGCGCGAACACGTGGCGGCGCGGACCGATCTGCTGGCCGGCAAGAATTCCGCGGCTGTCACCAAAGAAATTTGGAAACGCACCCGGCTCGCCGGTCCCGCGGATATTGCCCGGCTGGATGCCGCAATAGTCGCGCAACGCAGCTCGGCCGGGGGCTGCGCGACGCTGACCGGAGCGTCCGCGGCAGCGTGCAATCACCGGTTGAAGATCCTGCAGACGGCGGCCGCCGCGAACGGGGCCGCCGCCGCGGACTGGGAGAAGCATCTGGCGATGATGGCGGCGCATGCGGCCGGCGACTTCGGCTCGGAACACGCGCAGCAGCTCTGGGAAGCGGCCTGGTCAGGTGCCACTAGGAACCTCAACGCTGCTGCCCGAGCCAATACCGCTCTCGTGGAGGCGCCTGCCTGCAGACCGTCCTGACGCAGCCTGCGGACGGCGCGGCCATTGCACGATCAGTACGGCGGCCAGCACCAGCGAGCCGCCGAGCCACTGCATCACGGTGAGCGTCTCGCCGAACACGACCGCAGCGGCGACCACCGTCACCACTGGCTCGAGGATGGACAGGATCGACGCCACTGACGGGCCGACCCGGGCCATCCCCGCGAAGAACAGCAGGATCGCTCCGACCGTGCTGACCAGCGCCAACGCTGCCAGCCACAACCACCCGATCGGAGCGAAACCGAGGTCGGTGCCACCGCGCAGGAACCCGGTCACGAGGAAGGTGCCGAAGGCCCCGGTGCACACGAGCGCGGTCAAGGCGAGCGGAGGTACGTCGGCCGTCACGCGGTCGCCGACCAGGATGTAACCGGTGTAGGTGAGCGCTGCGCCCAGCGCCAGCAATGCACCCAGCCAGTCGAACCGCCCAGTTGTCGCCCCGCTGAGCACCAGCACGATCCCAGTCAGCGCTACGCCCAGCGCCCACATCCGCCGCCGCGACGCGCGTTCTCGCCTGAGCACGATCGCCCCGGCCATGACCAGCACCGGATACACGTACAGGATCAGCGCGACCATCGACGCGTCGATCCTGGCCAGCGCGGAGAAGTAGAGACCCGCCTGCGCCGCGTAGCCGAACACCCCCATACCCAGTCCGGCGAGCACGGCCCGGCGGGGGAGTTGGCGCAGCGCCCCTCGGGCCAGTGCGATCACGATCAACAGGCCGCCGGCCAGCCCGAAACGGACCAGCAGCAGCGCGTCCACCGACACACCCGCGTCGTAGGCCAGCTTGCCGAACACGGCCATCGCCCCGAACCCGGCGGCGGAAAGTAAGCAGAAGAGTCGTCCCACGGGATCGATGGTCCCGGTCCAAACTGTTCAGGTCCATCGCGACTTCATGGACAGCATCGTGTAGCTATCCTGAACAGATGTTGGATCTCCACCGGCTGCGTCTGCTCCGCGAGGTGCACGCTCGTGGCACCGTGCACGGCGCCGCGCGGGCGCTCGGGTACACGCCCAGTGCCATCTCCCAGCAGCTCTCAGTGCTGGAGCGAGAGGCCGGTACGCCGTTACTCGAACGGATCGGCCGCAACGTCCGACTCACCGCCGCAGGCCAGGTCCTCGTGCGTCACGCCGCCGTACTGCTGGAAGGCGTGGAGGCGGCGGAGGCCGAGCTGGCCACGATCGCGGCCGGGCGGGCGGCCGGTGTGGTCCAGATCGCCGCGTTTCAGTCCGCGTTCCTGCGGATCGTGGCTCCGGCAGTACGGGCGTTGGCCGTGAGCGATCCCGATATCCGCGTCGAGGCGGCAGAGGTCGAGGTGGAGCAGGCGGCGCCGGCCCTGCGGCTGCATCAGTTGGACGTCGTGGTCGGCGACGAGTACGACGGCCAACCTCGCGCCGTGCACGCCGACCTGGATCGCGAGCGGTTGCTGCGTGAACGCATCCACGTCGTGTTGCCCGCCGATCATCCCGAGGCCGCCGTCGACCGGGTGCCGATGGCGCGGCTGGCCGACGTACCGTGGGCCGCTTGCCAGCCCGACACCGGGCATCGCGAGATGCACGTGCGGGTCTGCCGGGAGCTCGGCGGGTTCGAGCCTGACCTGCGCTACAGCTCCGACGACTTCCTGATCCTGCTGGAGCTGGTCCGTACGACGGGAGCCGGTGCGCTGCTGCCGGATCTGGTGCTCGGGTACGGCGCTCCCGGAGTCGCGGTCCGCCTACCTGCCGAAGGAGCCGTCGGCCGGGAGGTCTTCCTGCTCACGCGCCGCAGCCGTACGCCGGCAGTCGCCGCGGTCGCCGCCGCCTTACGCATCGCCGCGGACGAACAGGTAAGGGTTTCGTCAGCGGCGGGCCGTTGACGAAACCGGGGTCGCGAGGGACGGTCGAGAGAAGAACGGGTGGGTCTGGGGGAGGTCCGGCTGCCCGTCGGGGGTTCAGACGCTCTCTGGGGTGGGTTGCTCGCGCTGCGCCCGACGGCGACGGCTGGTCTGTGTAGCGCCGGTTGTGGCGCTGGTCTTGACGTGACAGCCGTGGAGGGGTCATGGGGACGATCGATGACTTGAGGGAACGCACCAGGGGACAGGTCTTTACCGACGGCGACGAGGGGTACGACGAGGCGCGCCGGGTCCACCAAGCCATGTACGACCGGCGTCCGCGGGTCGTGGTGCGGTGTGAGAACGCTGGTGACGTGATGGCCGCGGTGGATTTCGCGCGGTCCAACGAACTGGATCTGGCAGTGCGGGGCGGCGGGCACAGCGTGCCGGGCTTCGGCACCGTGGACGACGGTGTGGTCGTCGACCTGAGCGGGATGCGCAATGTCCGGGTGAACCCTGTCAGCCGGACCGCTCGCGCGGGTGGCGGTGCGACCTGGGGTGATTACAACGCGGCGACACACGCCTTCGGGCTGGCGTCGACCGGCGGCATCATCTCGACCACCGGGGTCGGCGGTCTGACCCTCGGCGGCGGGATCGGCTACCTGGACCGAGGGCTCGGGCTGGCCTGCGACAACCTGATCTCGGCGGACGTGGTGACCGCGGACGGGCGGTTCCTGATCGCCAGCGAGAAGGAGAACGACGACCTGTTCTGGGCGTTGCGCGGTGGCGGCGGCAACTTCGGCGTGGTGACCGCGCTCGAGTTCAGGCTGGCACCGGTGTCGACGATCTACGGCGGTCCGATGCTGTTCGAGATGGCCGACGCGGCCGCCGTGGTGGCCGGGTTCCGGGACATGATCGGGGATGCGCCCGAACAGCTCGGCGGGTTCCCGGCGTTCCAGATCGCGCCGCCGCTGCCGTTCATCCCGGAGGACCGGCACGGTGACGTGTTCGCGCTGATCGTCGGCTGCTGGGCCGGTGATCCGGATCAGGGCGAGGCGGAGATCTCGAAGTTCCGTGAGTTCGCGCCGGTGGTCGCCGAGATGGTCGGGCCGATGCCGTACCCGGCGCTGAACAGCGCCTTCGACGCACTCGTCCCGCCGGGCCTGCAGCACTACTGGAAGGCGAACTTCGTCACCGAACTCACCGACGAGGCGATCCAGGCACACCTGCGGCACGCGCCCGGCCTGCCGGCGGTGAACTCGACCGTGCATATCTACCCGATCGACGGCGCTTGCCACCGGGTCACGCCCGGCGCGACCGCGTTCGCCTACCGGGACGCGAACTTCGCGACCGTGATCGCGGGAATGTGGCCGGACCCGGCCGACAACGACGCCAACATCGAGTGGGTCAAGTCGTACTACGACGACGTCGCACCGCTGTCCGAGGCCGGCGGCTACATCAACTTCATGGCCGGCGACGACCAGGGCCGGATCCAGGACAACTACAAGGACAACTACGACCGGTTGGTCGAGGTCAAGCGCAAGTACGACCCGGGCAACCTGTTCCACCTCAACCAGAACATCGTGCCCTAGGCAACGAACAGTCAGCCCGTACGACGTTCGCCGTACGGGCTGACCGGTGTTCGTCTACATCGCCAGCAGGCGTTGGAAGAAGGCACGGTACTTCTGCAGGGCCGAGCGCAGGTCCTCGGTCGACGGCTCACCGTCGGACCACTGCTTCTCCAGACCCTGGTGCTGTTCCTCGAAGCTCGCCGACAGGCGCTTGAGCAGATCGTCGACCAGCTTGTCGGCTTCACTCACCGAGTTGCGCGGATCGTCGACGAACCCTTGCTGGATGACCTCCCACCGGGTCCTGAAGTCGACCGCCACGTCCTCTGCCACCAACGGCTGGGTCGAGGTGTCCGGCTGGTTGCCGGCCGCGGTCCACTCGACGCCGCGGTCGGTCGTCGTCGCCTGATCCGCGCGGGTGTCCGTCGTACGGTCCGCGTCGCCGAGGTCCGTCGAGCGGTCGGTTTCGCCGAGGTCCGTCGTACGGTCGGTTTCACTCGTGTCCGTCGTACGGTCCGCGTCGCCGAGGTCCGTCGTACGGCCGGGTTCGCCTGCATCCGTCGTACGGTCCGCGTCGAGGGCGGCGTGGTCGGCGTCGGTCATGCGGCGGTCTTCGTCCGTCTCATCGAATCGGCGGTCGTCTGGCGTGGTGGTCATGCTTGCTCCTTGGCGTCATGTGAGTGCTTCGCGTCCCCGCTGTCGGCCAGCAGTGCCTCGACCAGGTAGCGGTAGGCGGTGACGGCCTGGCGGAGTTCCTCCGTGTCGGTCTCACCCTTGGCCTGGGCGACCGCGACCCGGTGCGCGTCGCGGTAGTGCGCGGCGACCTCCGGGTGCTCCACCGAGATGTCGTTGACGCGCTGGTCGAACTCGTCGACCGGGTAGCCGGACTCACGCATCATCCGCAGGACGAGCTGGTCGGCATCGGCGACGGCGGCCGCGGGCTGGTCGACGAAGCTCTGCTGCACCTGAGCCCACTCGGCCCGGTACTGCTCTGCGGACCCCCGGCTCAACGGTGTGATGTCGAGCTTCGACACGCGGCGCTCGCGCTCACGCAGTTCGCGTTCGGCGCTGCGCCGGTCGCCCGACTCCTCGATGGTGTGCTCGTACTCCGGGCCGAACCGCTGCTGCAGTTCACCCGAGCGTCTGCGCTGGTACATGAACAGCAACCCGGCCGCCGCGAGCACCACGACGACGACGATGACGACTGTCAGGACGGTATCCATCAGACCTCCAGTCCGATTGGGCTGTGCAGACCTGGCGATCCGGAGAACTGATCGCGAGGACCTTCGGCAGGCGGGCCCCCAGCGCCGCCTCACATCCCCGAGGCCGAACCGGTACCCACGGAGTACCCGGACAAGCGTCCAGCCGGCCACCTGACTTCGGTGACCGGCTGGAATCGGTTGGGTGCGCTCAGGCCTTCGGGGCCAGCTTGTGGACGACGATGCCGGACTTGAAGGTGGTCGTGCCGAGCAGTTCGAGGTGGGTGATGGCGACGTCGACGTCGTCGAACAACTTCGCACCACTGGCCAGGACCGGAAAGATCCAGAAGTGGTACTCGTCGACCAGCTTGTGCTCCAGCAGCGTCTTGGAGAACTCACCCGTTCCGTACTTGATCAGGTCGCCCCCGTCCTCCTGCTTGAGCCGCTTGACCGCCTCGGCGGCGTCGCCCTCGAGCAGCCGGGCGTTCCAGGTCAGCTCCCCGGTGAGGGTGCGGGAGGCGACGTACTTCGGCATCGCGTTGAAGTGGTCGGTGAACGGGTCACCGCTGCGCTGTGACCAGGCCTCCGCGAAGCCTTCGTAGGTGACCCGGCCGAGCAGCTGGGCCTCGACGTTCTCCATCAGGCCCTGGGCGTAGGCGCCGTGCTCGTCGTCCCAGTACGGCGGGGAATAGTCCTGCGGGTTCTCGATGACGCCGTTGGTGGTCAGGAACGTGGACTCGATCAGCTTCCTCATTGTTCTTCCTTACGGTTGGTATGGACGTTGCGTGCGCGCTTGAAGGAGCGCTTGGGCCCACCAGACGAGCTGGTCGAGCATGAGCTTGGCCTGGGCCTCGTAGCCGGCGGTCGGCCGTGGCCAGTGGCCGTCCGCGGTGAACTGCTCCCAGTAGCAGGGCAGTGCGACCGTGTTGCGGATGGTGACGGCCTGGAGCTCGGTGAAGACCTGCCGCAGCTGTGCTGTGGCGTACAGTCCACCGGTCTCCCGGCCGTAGCTGACGATCGCGACCGGCTTGGCGTGCCACTCCTCGTAGTACCAGTCCAGTGCGGTCTTCAGCGGTGCCGGGAAGCTGCTGTTGTACTCCGGTGTCACCACTGCGAACGCGTCCGCGGTGGCGAGTCTCGGAGCCAGTACGGCGACCTCGGCGGGTGTCTCGTCGTCGGTGTCGGGCAGTGCGGTCGGCAGGTTCGCGGTGGCCAGGTCGATCAGGTCCACCTCGAACTGCTTGGCGGCCTGCTGGGCGAGCCAGTGGGCCACGGTCGGTCCGAACCGCCCGTTGCGGGTGCTGCCGATGATCACTGCCAGTCGCATCTGCTTCCTCCTTCCTGATGTCCCAGACTCTGCCGGATCCCGTTTACGGTTTCTTTCCGGTCGGGCGTAAACCCGGTGTGGCGGTTAAGGTGCGGCCATGCGTTTCGGGGTGCTGGGGCCGGTCACTGCCTGGACGGACGCGGGGGAACCCGTGGCCATCCAGGGCCTGAAGGTCCGCGCCCTGCTGGCCGACCTCCTGGTCCACGAGGGCCGTCCGGTGCCGGCTGACCGCCTCATCGACGACCTCTGGGGCTCCCAGCTCCCCGGCAACCCGTCCGGGACCCTGTCCGCGAAGGTCTCACAGCTCCGGCGCGCCTTCGAGGACGCGGAGCCCGGCAGCCGGGCACTGGTGAAGTCCGGTCCGGCCGGCTACTCGATCACCGTCGACAGCTCGTCGTACGACGCTCTGACCTTTGCCGACCGGGTAGCGGCCGGGCAGCTCAGTGAGGCGCTCACACTGTGGCGTGGACCGGCGTACGCCGACTTCGCGGATGAGGCGTTCGTCGAGACGGCTGTAGCCCGGCTGAACGAGCAGCGGCTCACTGCAGTGGAGTCCTGGGCCGACGCCTCGGTGGGTGAGTTGGCCGCGCTCGTTGCCGAGCACCCGCTGCGTGAGCATCTACGGGCGAGTCACATGAGGGCGCTCTACCGGAGTGGTCGGCAGAGCGAGGCACTGGAGAGCTACGAGGAGCTGCGTCTGCTGCTAGCCGACGAGCTGGGGCTGGACCCCAGTCCGGAGCTGGTCGCGCTCCACCAGTCGATCCTCACGCAGGAGCTACCTAGTCGACGTTCTAACCTCCCAGCCCAGCTCACCGAGCTGATCGGTCGTTCAGAGGCGCTGGCCGACGTCAGCTCGTGTCTGGCGTCCTCACGGCTCGTGACGCTGACTGGGCCTGGGGGAGTGGGCAAGACCCGGCTGGCCTTGGCTGCTGCCGCTCAAGTCGCTGACCGGTTCTCTGACGGAGTCGTGCTGGTTGAGCTGGCTGCGGTGACTCCTGCTGCTCTCTCGGTTCGTAGCTCTCTGATGGATGCCGTGTACGCAGCCATGGATCTCCGCGAGATCACCGCCGTGGAGCGGCTTGCCGCTGTGATGGGCTCCCGGTTGCTGGTGCTCGACAACTGCGAACAGATCGTCTCGGAGGTTGCTGACCTGACAGACCGGCTGCTGGCCGCCGCGCCCGGCTTGCGGGTGCTGGCAACGAGTCGCGAGCCGCTGGGGTTGGCCGGTGAGGTCGTGTGGTCTGTGCCGACGCTTGAGGTGCCATCACGCGATACTGAGCCTGATGCGGTGGGTGAGTGCAGTGCGGTCCAGTTGTTCGTCGCCCGGGCGTCAGCTGCTTCTAGGGACTTCAGTCTGTCGGCCGCGACTGCTGCGGACGTCGCCGTCCTGTGCCGACGCCTTGACGGGATCCCGCTCGCGCTGGAGCTCGCGGCGACCCGAGTACGAGCTCTAGGAGTCCGTGGACTCGTTGCCCGACTGGACGATCGGTTCCGCTTGCTCGCGACCGGACACCGTGGTGCTGCACCGCGTCAGCAGACTCTGCACGCGATGATCGACTGGAGCTGGGAACTGCTCAGCCCGGACGAGCAGGCTGTTCTGCGCCGTCTCGCCGTACATGCGGATGGCTGTACGCCGGATGCCGCGTCGGTGGTGTGTGCTGAGCCAGGGGTCGACGTGCTGGATGTACTGGTACGGCTGGTGGACCGGTCGCTCGTCGTACCGGTGCAGGGGGCGGAGGGGCCGCGATACCGGCTGCTGGAGTCTGTGGCGGCGTACTGCTTGGAGAAGCTGCGTTTTGTCGGTGAGCTGGAGTCAGTTCAGCAGCGGCACCTCGAGTACTACACGTCGTTTGCTGAAGAGGCTCGACCGCATCTGTACGGCGCTGAGCAGAGCAGGTGGTTGCAGCTGCTTGATGAGGATGCCGCCAACATGCGGTCGGCACTGGACCGGGCTGTGGCGACTGAGCAGGTGGAGGTTGCTGAGCGGTTGGTGGATGCACTCGCTTGGTACTGGTACCTGCGTGGGCGGACTGCTGAGGCACTGCGGTCGCTGGAGGCAGTGCCGGGCTCTGCTCGGGCAGGTGCTTGGCGGGTCGGGTTCATGTACGTGCAGGGTGACAGTGACGCTGGGAGTGAGCGGGACCGGTGGCTGGAGTCTGCGGACGCTCGGGCGCAGTGGTGGATCGCCTTTGCCGGTAGCGATGCCGGGGACCTCGTGACCTGTCTGGCGCTGCTGGAGCGCGCGCTGAAGACCTTCGAGGCGGACGGCGACCAGTGGGGTGTCGCTGCGGTGCTCGCGGCGCGTGCCAAGCATGCACATGTGCGGTCCGACGTCGCGGCTCTGCATGCCGATGCTTCGGAGAGTGCTCGCATCTTCCGCTCGCTGGGTGACCGGTGGGGAGTGTTGCAGGCGACCAGCTGGCTCAGTGCGCATGCGGAGTTCACTGGCGACTTCGACAAGGCTGCGCGGCTGCAGCGGGAGGACGTACAGCTGGCGGAGGAGCTGGGGCTCTGGCCAGAGCTTGCAGGGTCGCTGGGGATGCTCGGGTGGACTGAGATCAGGCAGGGCAACTACGACGCGGCCCGTGGCCATGGCGAGCGTGCTCTGCGCCTTGCGGCCGAGCAGGACCAGCGCGCGACCCAGGCCTTGGCGGAGATCGTGCTGGCCTACGCAGCACGTCGTACCGGCGCTCTGGAAGAGGCGGAGATGCGGCTGCGTGCACTGGTGGATGAGGCGCGCCGCCAGCAGGATCCGGTCCTCTACCTCTCGATGGTGCTGACGGAGCTGGCGTACGTCGTGGAGCTCCGTGGCGATCCGGAGAGTGCTCTCGAGCTGCACCTCGAGGCCTTCCGCATCTCGGAGGAGTACGAGTCGCTGCGGGGCATGTGCTGGTCACTGGAGGGCATTGCCGCCTGCCTGCCCGACAAGACCGTCGCTGCGAAGCTCCTGGGTGCTGCTGACGCGACCCGTGCAGCGGAGGGCTACCTGGTCACGTCGGCAGAGTCCGGTGACATCAGCAGAGCTGTGGCGGTCGCTCGCGATGCTCTGGGAGACGCTGCCTACCAGACCGCTTGGGACGCCGGCAGCGCTCTTTCGCTGGAGCAAGCATTCCGCCTGCAGTGACTTCTGCTTGGCAGATGGTCTTGACTTGAGATTATTCGTGCAGCGAAGTAGTTTCGTGGTCAAGCAGACTTGTGAAAGGTGAACCATGGACTACGGCCATGAGCTGGTCTTCGGCACGTTCCTGACCCCGGCGGTCGACAACCCGGCCCGGGTGATCGCGCTGGCGCAGCTGACCGAGCAGGTCGGCCTCGACCTGGTCACCTTCCAGGACCACCCGTACCAGCCGCGGCTGATGGACGCGTGGACGCTCCTGTCCGTCGTCGCCGCCCAGACCCAACGGGTCAAGGTCGCCACGAACGTCGCCAACCTCCCGCTGCGCCAGCCGGTCGTCCTCGCCCGCAGCGTCGCCACACTCGACCTGATCAGTGGTGGCCGAGTGGAGCTGGGTCTTGGCGCCGGCGGCTTCCTGGACGCCGTCGCTGCGAACGCTGGTCCCCGGCTGACCACAGGGCAGAGCATCACTGCGCTGGAAGAGGCCATCGCGATCATGCGCGAGGTGTGGACGCCACAGGGTGGTGGCATCCGGCTGGCCGGCAAGCAGTACACCGTGGCCGGTGCCAAGCGTGGTCCGCAGCCGGCACACGATGTGTCGATCTGGCTGGGCGCGTACAAGCCGCGCATGCTCGCGCTGACCGGACGGGTCGCTGACGGCTGGCTGCCGAGCAGTGGGTACGCCGGACCGGACCAGCTCGCTGCGATGAACAAGATCATCGATGAGGCTGCTGTGGAGGCAGGGCGGGACCCTGCGTCGGTACGGCGGCTCTACAACCTGTCGGGGCGGTTCGACGGACGTGGTGGTGGGTTCCTGCAGGGGCCGGAGGAGCTTTGGATCGACCAGCTCGCCGAGCTGACGCTGGGGGAGGGGATGAGCACGTACATCCTCGGCTCTGACGACCCGGACGACATCAGGCGCTTTGCTGAGGTGGCAGCGGGTGTCCGTGAGGCAGTGGAGGCGGCCCGCTCTGGTGCCGCTGTCTCAGAGCGCGCTGCGGTTGCTTCTGGTGCTGCGCCTGGTGGGTTCAGCGTTGTGCCGACTCCACCTCCTGCTGTACGACGTAGCGCCGTACAACTGCTGGACGAGTCGGAGCGACCCACCGGGCCGGCGTTGGATCCGGAGCGCACGTACACGCCGTACCAGCTGTCGTCGGGTCAGCATCTGATCGACGTACACGACCATCTGCGTGCAGAGCTCGAGCAGATCCGCGACCTGGTGGAGCAAGTGGCTGCGGGGTCGATCGGTGTCGGGCAGGCGCGGTCGCACATCAACACGATGACCATGCGGCAGAACAACTGGACGCTGGGAACGTACTGCGAGTCGTACTGCCGGCTGGTGACCACTCACCACTCGCTGGAGGACGCCTCACTGTTCCCACACCTGCGTCGGGCCGACCCGGCGCTAGTACCCGTCGTGGACCGGTTGGAAGAGGAGCACCGCGTCATTCACGACGTACTGGAAGGTGTGGACAAGGCACTGGTCGCTCTGGTCGACGGCTCGGGGGACATCGACGGTCTGCGAGCAGCGGTCGACCTGTTGGACGACACGCTGCTCTCACACCTGTCCTACGAGGAGCGCGAGTTGGTGGAACCGCTGGCGCGGCTCGGGGTCATTTAGCCTCGCCCAGGAGTGAGGCCAGGATGTCGAGCAGGCGGAGGGTGGGAACCTCGCCCAGCAGACGAGCGGCCGACGTGGACGGCTCCGCGATCAGCCGAACCTGCAGCAGCTTGAAGTCGCGCACGTTGGCCGGGTTGACCAGGTCGTTGTGGACCGCCTTCAGGAACTCCGCACCGGCGGAGGCCGAGCCATAGGTCATCCGGATGAAGCTGTCGGTGACCGGGTAGAGGTACGGCCGCTTCAGGTGCAGCAGCTTCGACTTCTTGGCGTGGCCGAACCCGCGGTGGCCGGTGAACTTCTCGTCCAGCGCCATCGCCGCCTCGAACAGCTCGCTGTCCGGTTTCGCATCCTCCAGCCGCGCGTCGACCGGGATGGCCGCGAGTTCCTTCTCCGCGTCCACCTCGAGCAACCACGGGATGTCCATCGCCCGCAGGTCGGAACCGATCACCATCGTCCGAGCCAGATCCTCGAGCGTGATCTGGTTCGGGTCGGACCCCCCGATGCATGTCATTCCCGGTAGACCGTCGTAGTAGCGCAGTACAGCGCCGTTCGTCTCGGCGTACAGCCGCAGCTGCGCTATAGCCTCGTCGACGACGATCTTCCGAGTACCGATGTTCATGAGCCACACCCTCACACTCTTGGTGGCAGACCCGCCAGCAGGCAGACCATCATCCGAACGATTTCCTGACCCCGTTTCCGCAGATCGTAGGCGACCCCCCGCTCACCCACACGCCTGGGTCACTTCCCGTTATCCACAACCTGTAATCATCCGCTCTACTGAGCCTCCAATCTCCATAAACTCTCAGTAACCCCCCATCAACCGAGCGGAGGCACCCATGACCCCAGTCCGGCCCTTACCCGCCCGTTCTCCGACGGCGCGTCGGGCGCGAGCCTTGGCTGATAGCGTCGCCGATCGTGGACGGCGGTGATGACTTACAACTCGCGTTCGACATGTCAGATCTGGCGGCGGAGCTCGCGCTCGGCTACTTCGAGGCCGGCGTTGCGGCAACGCTGAAGGCCGACGGCACACAAGTCACGGAAGCCGACCGGGCAGTCGAGCGGCTGATTCGCGAAACGTTGTCTGTGGCGAGGCCGATGGACGCGCTCCTCGGCGAGGAACTTGGTCGACTCGGTGAGTCCGACCGGGTCTGGATCATCGACCCGGTGGACGGTACGTCATTCTTCAGCCGGCGTGACCCGAACTGGCGAGTTCAGATTGCGCTGGAGGTTGCCGGGAGCATTGAGCTCGCGGTCGTCACCGCTCCTGCGCTGCGGCGCTGCTGGTGGGCGATCCGAGGCGGCGGGGCTTTCGAGTCGTCCTGGCCACGCGAGGAGGCCGAATTGCAGCGCCTCGAAGTCAGCACCACGTCGGCGGTGGCTGATGCTCGGCTCGAGGCTCTGGATGACGCGTTCAGAGCCCGGCTCTCGAGTGCGGCCCGCGGACCGGGGAGCCCTCTCCCGCTCGTGGAACTCGTTCGTGGCGAAATCGACGCCTTCCTCGTCGAGCGGTACTACATCTGGGATCACGCGCCCTGGATTCTTCTCGTCGAGGAAGCGGGCGGCCGTTTCACCGATCGAACCGGCGGACGTGCGGGCGACCAAGGCGGTGGGCTGTATTCCAACGCGAACTTGCACAGTCAGTTGCTCACCGCCCTTCAATACCCGACGCGCCGGCCCCTGACCGCCGGACCTGTCAACGAGGCGTGAGGCGGATGACGGGGTACTGGCGGGCGGACTTGGACTGGTACTTGGCTAGGCGGGGTTGGGCGGTGGTGATCGCTTGCCAGGCCTGGTCGCGGGTGGGGCCTTCGAGCGGGGTTGGGATTACCGGGAGGGGGTCGCGGCCGGGGAAGGCGACGGACGCGCTGGTGGGGTGAGCCATGAGGTTGGCGTGCCAGTCGGGGTGTTGGCTGCCGCCGCCGGAAGCGACGACCAGCCAGGCGTTCTCGCCGTCCGGGAACCAGGCCAGCGGGGTTTCGCGGGGCTCGCGGCTCCGGCGGCCGAGGGTCTTGAGGACGAGTACGTCCATGCCCATGAACTTGTCGCGACCACCGTGGATCTTGCGGCTCGTACGGGCGTTCATGGTCCGCTGAATCCAGCGTGAGAACGGTCCGGGCGTACCGGGCTTGCGCTTCGCCGTCTGCTGCTTCTGAGTCATGGCTACCTCCAGTTGATTCGACCTGAACTCTCTGGTGGCAACGCTATGAGCGCCCCGCCCAAGCCTGCTTCTCGATTCCTGACCGATCACTTCGGCCGGCTCAGATGGTGGCAGGTGGCAAGGGGTTGTAAATGGGTTGCTGGGGGTGGGGTCGGGGTTGATGATGCGGGGATGGAGACGACCGTTGGGGTGTTGCTGGTGAACGTTGCTGCCGTTGGGGCGGGGCGGGGTCAGCAGCTGGGTGGTCGTTGGTGGAGGTCGATCCTCGTTCAGTCGTGACGGGGGCGCTGGTCGCCGGGGTGTTGGCTGGGTATGGGATCGCCATGCCGGTCGGGCCTGTGGGGACCTATCTGGTCGCGTTGACCGCGCGGAGTTCGTTGCGGGTCGGGGCTTGTGCCGCGTTGGGGATCGCGTCGGCGGACGGGATTTATGCGTTGGTGGCCGCGGTTGCCGGGTCGGCGTTGGCGCCGTTGCTCGCGCCGATCGTCGTACCGCTGCGTTGGGTTTCCGTCGTGGTGCTGTTGGCGCTCGCGGTGAGCGGCGCGGTGAAGGCGGTACGGCGGTATCGGGCGCATCGCCTGACCGGGATAACTCAGGAGATGCCGGTCGGCGCGTTCAAGGCGTACGTCGGCCTGCTCGGCATGACTCTGCTGAGTCCGATGACGGTGATCTACTTCGCGGCGCTCGTTCTCGGCGGTTCGAACTCGATGGCTGCCGGTGAACGTGCGGTGTTCGTGGTCGCCGCGTTCGTGGCGTCGGCCAGTTGGCAACTGTTGCTTGCCGGCGGTGGCGCGTTGCTCGGGCGAGCGTTGACCGGCCACCTCGGACGGTTGCTGACTGCGCTCGGGTCGAGCGTGGTGATCGTCGTAATGGCCGTACGGCTGGTTGCCTAGAGCGCGCGCTCCACCGCCCCCGCCGGGTTCAGGAAGAGAAGGACTGGCGGCCCTGCGTTCGGCAGGGTGGTGGCATACGCCTGGAGTTGGGGCGCGTAGTACGTGACCCGGCTGTCCAGCGCGGCAGCGGGTACGGCGTCCGTCTTGTAGTCGACGATGACGAGTCGGCCGTCGTCCTCGCGGTAGATGAGGTCGACGAATCCCTCGAGGATCGTGCCGTCGGGTTGTACGGCGCCGACGTACGACTCACGCCAGTGTTCGCGCTCCGCAGCACGTTTGACCACCTCGGACGCCAGAGCGGATCGTGTCAGGGCTGCCACGACATCGGCGTACTCGAGGACGCCCTCGGCCAAGCACTGGGCGGAAACGGCGGCTTCGAGGCCTGAGCCAGTCCTGAGGTCGACGACTTGCATGACGCCGTGGACGGCCCGGCCGATCGCGGTGCCGTAGCGGCCCTTGGACCAGGGTGGGAGCTCGAGGTCGCGAGCTGCCTTGGCCGTGCCCGGATCGACGTCGGTCAAGGCGACATCCGGGCCGGTTCCTTCCAGGCCGGACGCGCTCTGGGCGGAGCGACGGCGGCTGGCGGACTGGGCGGCGGCGACGCGGGATTCCCAGTCGGAGCGGGAGATCGGCGGCGTGACGTCCGCCGACGACCGTGGCTCGCGTTCGACCGGAGGTGGGCTCTCGAACAGCGTGACGTGCGGAGCCTCGACGCCGCCGGCGGAGGCGATGAGTTCGGCGTTGCTGGAGTGACGCCGGTTGCCGGAGCGGTGCAGCGACACCACCAGGTGATCGCGCGCACGGGTGGCGGCGACGTACAGGAGGCGGCGGCGTTCGTAGTCGTCCATCTGCTCGTCGACCGGCTGGACGAGATCGAAGTCCTCGGTCTGGACCGACGACTTGAGCTTCACCGCGTAGCCGCCGTCCGGTGGCCAGAGCACCTGGACGCCGCGTTGCCGGTTCGGCGCGGCGGTCATGCCGGACAGGATGACGATCGGGAACTCCAGACCCTTCGCGGCATGGATCGTCATCACGCGGACCGCGTCCGCGTCGGTCTCGGGCAGCACCGCCTCGGCGACCCGCGAAGCCTCTTCACCTTGGTGCGCGGCCCAGGCGAGGTACGACCGCAGGCCGCCGTGCTCCACCTCCGACCACGCCCGCGCCTGATCGACCACGAACCGGACTCGGCGCCACGCATCCCGCGCCCGCGGTCCGATCGCGGCGACCTCGAGCATGCGGCGATCGGCGACGATCTTCGCCAGGACTTCGCTCGGCGTGAGCCAGCGCGCGGCGTAGTACGTACGCCGGAGCCACTCCATGGCCTCGCCGACCGGGTGGGTCAAGAGCCCATCGGGGACAGGCGCAGTCAGGTTGAACGAACCGCCGGATCGCTTCCAGACATAGAGATCGTCGTCGCCGCAACCGAACAGTGGCGAGCGCAGCGTGGTGACGAGCGCGAGCTGATCGCTCGGATCGCCGAGGGCCCGAGCGCAGGAGAGGAGGTCGCGGACCTCAGCGGTCTGGTAGACGAGTGAGCTTGCCTCGGCCCGGTACGGGATGTCTGCCCGGTCCAGGGCGTCCTCGAGGAACGGCAACGACGTACGGGCCGGAACCAGTACGGCGATGTCGCCGGCTTCCGCGGGTCGCCAGCCGTGGGCGCGGTCGTCGTACACCAGCCAGCCGTCGGTCAACGCCTGCTCGACGACGGCGGCCACGTCGCCGGCCTCGCGCTCGCGGAGGACGGAGGCCTGGGCACGGGGAAGGTCGTTGTGTGGCTCGGCGCCGAGGATGGTGACGGCCGGACCCGAGACGGTCTCGTCGAAGTCGTCAGTTGGAGCGCTCGGAGGCTCGTCGGAGCTACGGCGGAACGGCAGAACCGTCGCCAGATCCACACCGTCGGCCGAGTCGAGAGAGTCGGGGGAGTCGGGCGAAGCAGACGGGTCGGACGGCTCGTCGAGCTCGCCTAGGAGCGAGAGCTGATCCCCCTTGACCTCCTTGGGCTGGGGCGCAACAACCCGCGCCGGACGCCCCGACGACGGACCGGTGCGGTGCGGAGACAGCGCCTGGTACGACGGCTGGGCCGCTTCCTGCGCCTGGATCAGCGATCCGAACACCGTGTTGATCCAGTCCAGGACCGGCGACACCGTCCGGAAGTTCGTCGTCAGGGCAACCGTCTCGCCGAGCAGGTCCTGCGCCGTCAGGTACGTCGCGATGTTCGCCCGCCGGAACCGGTAGATCGACTGCTTCGGATCGCCGACCACGAACAGCCGGCCCTCCGGCACCTCCACCTCGCGCCAGTCCTCGGCCGAAGCCTCGGCACCGCCCGCGATCCGCACCGCCAGCTCGATCTGGATCGGATCGGTGTCCTGGAACTCGTCCAGCAGCAATCGCTCGAACCGCTCCTGCAACGCCGACCGCACCGACGCGTCCCGCCGCAGCAGATCCCGCGCCAGCACCAGCAGATCGTGGAACTCCAGCCGCCCCTCGGCCCGCCGTAGCTCCGCCGACTCCAGCACCCGCTCCGCGACCCAATGGGAAAGATGCCGAAGGCACGCATCGAGCAACAGTTCGACCAGTGATCCGGCGACCTCGACCACCTCGGTGCAGTCGCCGCGCACCTTGTTGATATCCGGCCAGTTCTCCTTGCGACCGATCCGGCCGACCTTCAGCCCGCGGAACGTCTGCAGGATCGCCAGCTGCGTCTCCTGGTCCGACGCGGCGTCGAGCATCACCCCGAGCTCACGGATCTGCTGCACCTTCGGCAGCAACCGGTCCTCGGGATCCAGGCACGACTCGGCCACCCCGCCGATCTGCGCGGCCGCGGCGACCAGACCGTTCAGATCCGGCATCGACACCAACTCGGGCGGATCGACCAGCACGCGCTCGGCGATCAAGTCCCAGTCGTTCCCGAACAACCGCGCCAGCGACCGCAGATGCTTGAGCTCGACCCCGACCGCCATCGCGAGCAGCAACGGCTCCGCGATCGAGTCGTCGTCGAGCAACTGCTGCTGCAACTCCGACCAGCGTTCCTCGAACGCGACCGACGACCCGACTTCATCCAGTACGTCGATCAGCGGCGGCAACCCGGCCTCGATCGGATGGGCCAGCAACAGCTGCTGAGCAAAGGCGTGCAACGTCCCGATCGACGCCGAGTCAAGGTCGTCCAACGCTGCATCCGCCAGACGAGCAGCCGGCCCCTTCCGCGCCTTCTCGAACTCCACCCGCAACCGATCCCGCAGCTCCGCGCCCGCCTTCTCGGTGAAGGTCACGGCCGCGATGGTCCGCAGTGGTACGCCGTCCCGCAGGACCAAGGTGGTCACCCGCTCGACCAGCGCATGCGTCTTCCCCGACCCAGCCCCCGCCTCGACGAAGAGCGTCGACGACGTGTCCGACTGGATCCGCTCGCGCGCCGGCCCGTCCAGCAACTGCTCACTCATCGCCGGTCTCCTCGAACACCACAGGATCGATCAATCGGACCAAGCGCGACAGCGTCGGATCATGCCGTTTCCGATCCCACCGGGCCCGCACCTCGCTGTGGCCGATCCCGTCCGGGTTGCAGTACGGGCACTGCACCCAGAGGAAGTCCGGCACCTCGGGCGCCTTGGGTGGGAAGTACCCGGCCGCGATCGACGACACGATCACATCGAGCGTCTCGACGTACCGGGCCTCGACCTCAGGGGTGAGCGGCACCGGGATCCGCTTCCCGCCCTTGCGCACGAACCAGTACGACGCCTCGACCGGTGTGGACTCTTCACCAAGCCGGGCCCGCGCGGCGTATGCGTAGACCGGAAGCTGCAGCTTCGTCCCGCCCGCGACCGGATCCGACTCGATCGCCTCGTACCGCGAGAAGCCGCCGGTCTTCACGTCCGTGACATAGATCGTCCCGTCCCGGCCAAGGTCGACCTTGTCGGCCGAACCCCGCAGCAACACCCGACCCGACGGTACCGGGATCTCCACCGGCGGCTCACCGTCGAACCCGAACCGCAACTCCGAGGCCACCACCGACGCGTCCCGCTCGGCCCGCCAGCGATCGTCGTCGTTCAGCAACACCATCAGGTCGCCGAGGATCCGCAGCCGCTCCCGTTGCCACAATCGTGGATGCCCGGTCAGTCCTTCCGCCTCGAACTGATCGGCGAGCTCCGCACCGATTGCCAGTAGCAACGACCGTTGCTCGGCCGTCCACGCCTCGCCGTACGCCGGCAGCGATCCGGCCAGCCGCGACACGAACGCGTCCAGGCTGTTGTGGATCAGATTCCCCACCTGCAACGGCGAGATGACGAGCAGATCCTCGGGCGACTCCAGCGGCTCCACCTGAAGCAGCCGCTCGACGAAGTACGCGTGCGGGCAGGTCGCGTACGCCTCCAGCGACGTCGGCGACGCGATCCGATCCTCCACCGCGTACTCGGGCAGTCCCGACACCCCCGACAGATCCCCGTCGAAGCGGGTGAACGCGTTGCTCCCGCGGCCGCGCAACAGCTCCCGCGCGCGAACCACCACCGCGTCGTCCAGCCACAACCGCGCCGACACCGCCCGGACCTGCCACTCCTGCTCCGTCGCGGGCATGGTTGCCGTCGTCAACGATCCCGCGTACGACGCCGACGTCAACAAGCGGTCGCCGTACTCGGCCTGATCCCACTCGGTCGCCGCGAGCGCATGGTCTCCGGTCAACGAGCGAAGTGTCCCCAGCAACCACCGGGTCGGGAGTCGCCGCGACGATCGACGCAGGTCGCCACGCGGGAACGACGCCACCACCTTCCGCGAACCAGCCGAGAACGCGGCCAGCAAATGCCGCTGCTTCTCGTCCAGCCGATCCCGGAACGACGCCAACTCGGGCGCCGCCGCCTCGCGGACCCGATGGGGGAGCAGCGCATCCTCGTGCACTCGCCCCGGATACAGATCTTCCGACAGCCCGACGACGTACACGATGTCGGCCGACAGCCCGACACTCGCCGACAGCGGAGCCACGAGTACGCCGGTGCCGAACGTCCCGACGCGGGGGAGCGACTGTTGCAGCTCGAGATCCAGTACGTCGCGCAGCACCGTCAGGCTGGCCGGCGTACCGAGCTCGTCCAAGGTCGACAGCCCCTTCAACGAGCTCTCGACCGCGACGGCGGCGTACTGCTCCTCGATCGGCAGCGACGAGTAGTCGCCGAGCAGATCGTGGAAAAGCTGCAACACCCCGCCGGCCAGGTCGGACCACGTCTCCAGTACGGCGACCGCGTGCAGCCGACGGCGAAGCTCCGACGCAAACGCATGCAGGCGCTCGGCCTTGGCCGCGTTGTACTGTGCGCGCCGGATCGCCGCGGGCCGTGGATCCTCGGCTGCCTCCTCCTGATTGGCGGTACGGCGCTCCGACTCGGCGTACCGCGCTAGCCGCGTATCCCAGTCGTCGCCGCGGACCACCCCGGCGACGCGAGACATGCGTTCCCACTGCGGCACCGGGATCCGCTCGCCGGTGAAGTCGCGAGTCGGCGCGTTCGCCAGCGCGCGGAACACGTCGGCGCGGGGCAGATCCTGGTCGACGAGCGCGAGCACCTCGAGCAGGGTCCGGGCGATCGCGCGCTCGTGAACCGGTCGAGTGCCCGGCCCGTTGACCTCGATGCGAGCGGCCGCGAGGTGTTCGTGCAGGAGTCGCGCGTACGGCGTCGCGGCGGAGTAGAGGACCGCGATCCGATGGGCCGGCGTGTGCTCGAGGGACGCGACCACATCACGGACGACGCAGCGGACCTCGTCGTCGGCGTCGGACGCGTTCAGGACCTCGGTCGCGACCGGATAGTTCTTCGAGATCGACGACGGCAGGTCGATCCCGATCCGTTCCAGCGAACGACGGACGGCCCGGTCGGCACGTCGTACGTCGGTCAGGCCCACGATTACGGTGAGGTCGGCCGCGGCGCTGCCGAGCGCCTCGACGAACGCGGCCTCGGTCTGGGTGAGCTCCTGCGGGAGATAGAGGACGAGAGCGCCGAGTTCGGCGACGATGCCGGGTTCAGTTGCGACCCGTGATGCCGCGGCGCGGAGGAGGTCGGTTTCGTCGTACCACTCCGGCGCGAGCTCGGATGTCACGTGGCGGTGCAGGCGGACGAGGTCCGGGCCGAGTACGGAGGCGCCGGCGACCCGCTCTAGCGCGGGGTCGGTGAGGTCGCGAAGCTCTCGGTGGGCTGAGGCAAGCGCTTGGATGGTGGACGGGTGTTCGGCGACCTCGTGGAAGATCCCGGGCGCTTTGGACAGTGCCGTCCGCCAGGTCGCCGCCACGATCGGCCGGGTCGCCGGCCGCCGCGGCGAGAGGGTGCCGGCCGCCAACTGCTCGGCCAAGCGACCCAAGGTCCCCAGGTAGAGCCCGGCGATCCCGGTGAGGGCCAGATGGCGGCGGGCGATGACGCCGGAGAGGTTGTTCGGGAGGAGCAAGGTGACAGGCTTCATCGGATCGTCGCCCTTGAGCCGCGCGACGACGGCACGCAGGCTCTCCAGCGCGGCCGCTCCGTAGGCCGTCGTCTCGATCCGGGTCTCGCTCACCATGTCCCCCGATCCTTACTTGTCACGCCAGACGCTAAACCCTGCCACGGACAGAAAGGTGACCGGGCGCGAAACGCCAAGGTTTCTGCAGGCGGAGCGATCGGCTCGGACAATGAAGGAATGACCAGGGAGACGTCGATCGCGCGGGTGTTGCTCGTGCTCGTCTTCGCGCCCGCCGGCGGGTTGTTCGGCAAGGCGGTGGCCGAGGCCGCGCAGGGGCGGTCCTGGTGGCCGTGGCTGCTCGCGGCGCTGGTCTGGCTGGCGCTGTCGGGGCTGGTCTCGGTGGCGGTGACGAACCATTTCGACGAGCACAGATAATGCTCCGATGGCCGCTGCGGTGCATCACATCGAGATCTGGGTCCCGGACCTGTCCCGGGCACTGACCAGTTGGGGCTGGGTCCTCAACCGGCTGGGCTGGAAGGACGGTGACGGCTGGCCCGGCGGGATGACCTGGACCGCGCCCGACGGCAGCTATGTCGTGGTGGAGCAGAGCCCGGCGATGTCGGCCGGTGAACACGACCGGCTCCGCCCCGGGATGAACCACCTCGCGCTGAACGCGGCCGGCCGGGCCGAGGTCGACGCGATCGTTGCCGAGGCCACCAAGCACGGCTGGACGCTGATGTTCGCCGACCGCCACCCGTACGCCGGCGGCCCGCAGCATTACGCCGCCTTCCTGCACAACGACGACGGCTACGAGCTCGAGATCGTCGCCCCCGACTGAGCTCCGACTGATACGTGAGACTACTGATGCCTGGAGTGACCACAGGGACTGGTGGTGTGACATGGTTACTCCAGGCAAGTGGTGTCGCGGGGCAGAAGTGGAAGGACGGTGCTCGTGACGGAGAAGCCTGACGGGGGAAGTACGCCCGGACCGGTTTCACCGGAGCTCCTGGAAGCCCGGATCCGTGGTCTCCAACACGCGCTCGGGCTGTTGCTGGAGAACGCCCGCAGGCTGACGTACGGCGAGCATCAGCGGGCCGTGCAGCTGCATCGTCAGCTGCAGGAACAGACCGCCATCGCCCGGCGGGAGTCACGCGGACTGGTCGACGCCAAGACCGCCGAGGCGTTGGCCGCGGCCGAGCCGACCGCACGTCTGCTCGCGGACCGTCTCGCGCCGGGTCTCGCCTCGATCCCGCCGAACGACGCGCGTTGGCGTTCGCGCCAACTGGTCGGCGCGGGCATCCCGTCGTACGTGCGGGTGGGCGAGCTCGAGGCCGGTACGCCGGTGGCCGCGCCACTGCTGCGCACGAACGGCTGGAAGGTCACCGCCGATCGCAACGAGTCGGCCCGCAGACTCCTGCAGAGCGTGGCGATGCGGCTGGTCGCGGCCGCCGAACCCTTCCGGCTCAGGATCGACGCGTTCGACCCGCGCCTGACCGGCACGATGGGGTTGCTGGGTCACCTGACCACGAAGTATCCGCAATTGGTGCCTAGGGCAACACACACTGCGGAGCAGTTGCACGGCGTGCTGTCCGGGCTGGTCGACGTCTCGTCGTTGCGCGCCAGCCGGCAGGCACAACTCGGGCACAAGCGGTTCGAGGACCTGATCCGCGAGACGGGCCGGGTCACCGATCCCTATCGGCTGGTCATCCTGTTCGACTACCCGGCCGGCATCGACACGCTCGCCCAGCGCGACCTGCTCCGGCTCGCGGCAACCGGCGGCGAGCGCGGCATCTGCTTCCTGGTCCACCACGACCCGTCGATGACGCCCGAGAACGACGTCGACACCAAGCAGTTGCTCGACCTGCTCACCCCCGTTTCGATCGCGGGCGAGAAGGTCGAGATCGCCCAACTTCCCGGTGTACCGGCGAAACTCGATCCGCCGTTCGACGCGAATGTTGCCGCCGGCATCTGTGATGTGGTGGCCGAGCTGGCCGACATCGCCGTACTGCCGACGATCGATTTCGAGCGGACACTGCCGGACCGATCGACCTGGTGGCAACCCGTCAAGGACGAGCTCAGCACGGTGATCGGGTACGACGATCGCACGCCGGCGCTGGTGCGGTTGCGCAGCGGAAACCCCGCCCTGCCGCACGTCCTGGTCGGCGGCGCGGTCGGTCAGGGCAAGTCGAACCTGCTGCTCGTGATGATCCACGGTCTCGCCGCGCGCTACGACCCGGCCGACCTGGAGATGTACCTGCTCGACTTCAAGCATGGTGTCGAGTTCTCCGCGCTCGGTCCGGCGACTGACCGGGAGCACTGGCTGCCGCATGTGCGCGTGCTCGGCATCCACAGCGACCGCGCGTTCGGTCTCGCCGTGCTGCGTCATCTGTCGGACGAGCTGGCGCGTCGCAGCGAGATCTTCAAGTCGCACGGCAACGTCGCCGACATCGCCGAGCTCGCTCCCGGACCGGATCGGCCGCCGCGCATCCTCGTCGTACTGGATGAGTTCCAGGTGCTGCTCGAGGACGACGACGAGCTGGCTGACGAGGCGGCGAAGTTGCTGGAGCGGCTGGTTCGGCTGGGACGCGCGTACGGCGTCCACGTCGTACTCGCGACGCAGACGATCGAGGGGGTCAAGCGGCTGTCGACCCGGCGCGACTCGATCTTCGGGCAGGTGCCGTACCGGATCGCGTTGAAGACGACCCCGGCCGACGCGCAGGCGATCCTGCGGAACGGGAACACGGCGGCGTCGGAGCTGCAGTTCCGCGGCGAGGCGGTGCTGAACGCGAACTTCGGCTCCCCGGACGACAACCAGCACGTGCTGGTGAGCTTCGCGGACAAACCGGTGCTGGACGAGCTACGACGCGAGCTGTGGAACAAGTCGGGTATGACGCATCCGCCGCGGGTGTTCCATCTCGCCGAGCCGGCGCGGTTGGCGGACACGGCGGCCGCGGTGCAGCCCGAGTTGGGCCGGCCGTGGACCGGGCTGCCGATCGCGGTGACCGAGGCGCCGGTGCCGGTCGAGGTACGGCCCGAGCCCGGGGCCGGCGTACTCGTGCTGGGTGACGGCCCGGTCGACGCGCTCGGCGTACTGAGTGGTCTCGCCTTCTCGGCCGCGGCCGCAGCGGTCGACCCGCCGCGCTTCCTCTTCATAGACGGCACCAACTCGGCGCCGGATGTTGCCGATGGCAAGGGTGCGTTGATCCAGGCGTTGCGGCAGCTCGGGTGTGAGGTCGAGACGGTCGACAAGCACGACGACATCGCGCCGCGGCTGTTCTCGCTACGAGACACAGTGCGGGACGGACAGGTAGGTGGGGAGACTTATCTGCTCGGGTTCGGGTTCCACGGGGTGCCGAGGATGCAGTTGCACGCGGAGGGGTTCTTCGAGAGCCCGGCGAACGCGTTGCAGGACATCATCCGGGACGGGCCTGCGCAGGGGCTCATCACCTTCGGCTGGTGGAACCGGCTGCACGTATGCACCGAGCAGCTCGGGTACGGGCGTGCCAACGTGGCGACTCACCTCTTCCTCAGGCACCCGCAGGACGGCGTACGTGCAGTCTGTGGACCGCTGGTGCGGTGGGCTTCCGAACCACACCGCGCGCTCCTGTGGGACGGACTGCATCCCGAGGCCCAGGTCGTCGTACCGTTTGCCGCACTGCGGTCTGACGAGGTGGACCGCGCGGTGGAGTTGGTACGGCGATGAAGACCGAAGAACAGCAGTGGGCAGAGTACGCACGGGCGCTGCGGCAGGTAGCGGGAGCCAGAGCGGACGCACAGCAGGCGCAGGACCGGTTGACCGCGCACAAGTCGAAGGCAGAGGCCACGGCGCTGGCTGAGGCCGATGCGATGGCAGAGCGCGGCCGCAAGGTGGAAGCCCGGCTGAACGCGCTGGCCGAGCAGGCAGCGGCCAGTCTGCAGCGTGCCGGCCTGCCCGCCGAGGGCAAGCGGGTGAACGTCGCCTTCCCCGAGATCCGCGCGCTGACCGACCTGGAGACGGCAGCTGCCCGGCTGACCAAACAACTCGCTGAAGCCGTCGACCAGCTCGAACAGGTCCGTGCGGACGCCCGGGCTGAACAGGAGCGCCGCAAGCGTCGTACGATCAGCGCCGCCCTGATGCTGGTCGGGTTCGTGGTGGTGTGGGTGGTCACGCGGTCGTTCCTGGCCGGAGTGGAGGCCGCCGCCATCACCGCCGTCACGATGCTGGCGGCGTCGCGGGCGCTCGGACTGCCGCGGCTGCCCGGCGCCCGGTGGTGGGGCTGGGGTGGTGCGGTCCTGGTCGTCGCGGTGATGGCATCCGGGCTGCCCTGGTGGCTGGCGATCCTGGTACCGGTGGTCGTGTCCGGTACGGCGATCGTGCTGCCGAAGAAGCGTCGTTGAGGGAAGAGGGTCAAGGTGTCTGATGTACAGCGGCTCAAGGAACAGCTGCACCAGGTCTCGATGGAGGCCAAGCAGGCGGCAGGCGGCCTGGCCGGTTTCAAGCTGCGCTTCACCCAGCACAGTCAGCAGGTGGAGAGCCTGATCGCGGGTACGGCGACCGGCGTCGACCGGGACATCTCGGAGATCCTGGACGCGGCCGGCAAGGCGGTCGAACAGGCCGCCGAAGCCTTGGAGATCGCCTCGGCCGGCTGCAAGAACTACGCCGACCAGATCTGAGCTCATGCCGTCGGACCTGCAGCGGGTCGCGCGCGGGCTCGTCGACTGTCTCGACGAGGCGCCGCAGGTGATCCAGCACCTGCAGCGCACCGCCGACCGCTGCCGCGAGAACGCCCAGGTCGCCCTGACGGCCTCCCAAGGCCGCGCGACCGTCGCGGCCCAGCAACTCGACGCGGCCGCCCGCGCCTGCGAGGCCGCCGCCCACTACCTGTCCATGGCGCCCCCGAAGGCCCGCGCCTGGGCCGAACGCCTGATCGGCGACACCCGTACGACGAACCGCCCCTCGAGCGACTCCGCCGACCGCAACAAAGCCACCGGCGGCAAGAGCGATGTGGTCGAACGCGACACCAAAGGCCGCGCCAAACGCCTCACCGCCACCTACGAAGACCTCGACCTCCCCGAGGAAACCGAACCACCCCTCATCACCGTCGCCCGCAAAGCCTTCGAAAGGTTCCGCAAACAACACGAGAAGGACGAAGAGCACCGCGACGAGCCCGAGGAACTGGAGATCGAGATCACGGTCACCGAAACCGGCGACCTGACCATCGAAGAACGCAACGAGAAGCAACACCAACAACGCGAGGACCGCCTCCTCCAGGACTTCCAGATCACCGCAGACCTCACCGAAGCAGCGCGGGCCCTCCTCGAAGCCATGTCCAAGTCCGCCGACCAAACCTGGGACCACGCCCTCCTCACCATCACCCCCAACCACGTCGAAGCCACCTTCGACTACCCCGAGGAACACCAACAGCCAATCGCTGTCGACATCGAGCTTCCGGAACTGGCAAGCGTTCGTGGTGACGAGCGGCAGGTGCCTGATGTAGCCGAGCCGGCGCTGGACATCGATGCGGGTGACGTCGAAGGCGGCTTCGTCGAGTACCGAGAGCAGTTGGTTACGCTCGGCCGGATCAGACCGGCCGTCGGGTTCGATCCGGAGGCTGAGTTCCAGCGGAAGCACTGTGGCCCGATCGAGTTCCGTCTGACGCTCGATGAGCGACTGCCCAGAGCGGTTTGGGCGGACAGTCTTGACGACCTGCTGCGTCACGCGCAGGACGCCAAGTATGTAGCACCTACCTCGGGGAAGTCCTGCTACCGGCCGGATTCGTTGCCGCCGTTCTTGCGCAAGATCGCGGAGGAGAAGAACGATCACATGCTGCTCAAGTACCGCGAGGTGATCGGTGACGGAGTCAACCCAGTCGAAGGGCTTGAAATCATCACCAACGACGAGGATGCGGCAGCATACTTTCGGGATCGCATGCAGAAGCTGGATGTTCCGGGACACGTGACGTTGACGCAATGGGACGATTCATGACCGAGTATCTGGTCGCGCCGTTGGAAGAGCCGGACTGGGTGGTGGAGGCGGAGGACCTCGCGGCGGCCTTGCGGGAGCGGTGGCCTGATGCACGGGTTGAGGTCGGGGCTGTCGCCGGTTCGTCGATGGCGCTCGAGGCGCTGATCCCCCTCGAACCGGCGCCTCGTGAGCTCGGCGTTGCGCTGAGCGGTACAGGGCAGGCGGTCAGCTTGGATCCCGCGGATGCCGAAGCTGCGGCCGAGTTCGCCGAGTGGTTCGTCAGACGAGTTCTGCCCGGGCGGCGAGGACTCCACCTGATCGAACCAGGCTCGATGCGTATGGTCGATCTGTCCGATCCGATGACCGCAGCCCAAATCCTCGATGCCATCCGCTGATGTGCGGCGAGGACGACGCCGTACATCGGAGCTGAGTTGGCGGGCACCTGATGTCCACTGACGACGACATCTTTCTGGCTGCGGGTGGGCCGCTCGGCGAGACGGCTGAGTGGCTGGCGGAGGTGTTGCGGTTGGAGGCGGTCGAGGGTCCGGAGCTGGCGGACAACACGTACCTGTTCCGCGGCCGCGCCCGGACCGTGGACAGGGAGCTTGTCTTCGTCATCGAGCCGAATACGTACGGCGAGATCGACCCGGAGCCCGAGGACGTCTCGGCGATCGACCGGTACACGGGGGTGGTCGACGTACGCCTCCTAGGGAGGAAGGACGAAGAGTTGCAGGCACGGGAAGCCCGTGCCGTCTTCGACGAGCTGGCCGACAGCCGGCCCGACGTGGCAATCATCCTCAGCCACGCCCCCTGTCTGATGATCGCGGCATACCTACCCGGCGCCGGCGTTTGCACCTTTCCACCCGGTACGACGCTCGATGTACCAGACGACGATGTGTGGGGTCCTTGGGTGGTCACCTGATGTCCGTTGTCGACTGTGTCTTCGTGGCCGTTGCCTCCTCGCCCTTACAGGTGGCTGAGTTGTTGCGGGAGGTTGCCGGTTGCGAGGGCGGGTTCGTGGATGACCTGCCGATGCTGCTCGCACACAACCTGGACACGTTGGTGGCAGCTCACCTGCCCGGGGTAGGCACACACACCTTCGACCAGCCGATCAGTCCGGACGGCCCCGACGTCGATGTCTGGCGGCCCTGGGTGCTGTAGGGGTGGTCGAACGCTTGTGCGAAGTGGGTGGGTTTGAAAAGTTTTGGGGGAATCGCGTCATGAAGGGTTGTGTGGTCCGTCACTACCTGTGAACCCATCCCCACAGGGAAGTGGAAGTGATCGATGTGAACCGGAGTTCTTCGATACCGCTGATGGGAACGTGCCGGCCGGGTAGGCGGGTGCATTGAGATGTCCGATCCTGTTCCCCAACGTCGCCGCGTACGAGTGTGGTTCGGGGACCACGTCGTCGCGGACTACCGGGCGGAGGCCGAGTTGGCCGAACGCTACGCAGCGGCCATGTCGCGCCGGTTCGCCGGCCTGCGTGTGACCAGTGATCCGATCCCCGACGCCGACCCCGGCCCGGACCGTGCGCTACCGGGCGAGCGGCTCTGGGAGGTAGCCCCGAAATGACGTCCCGTCGCTTCCGGCTGATCCGCCATCATGACGTCTCCGGTGTCAGTGGCACCGGGCCCGTTGCCGAGGGCGTCCAGTTCACCGACGGGGCCGTCGCGCTCCGCTGGTACGGCGACTATCCGACCACCACGGTCTGGGACGGCATCGAGTCCGTGGTCGCCATCCACGGCCACGGCGGTGCCACCGTGATCGAGTGGCTCGACCCGGAACAAGGGCCCGATCCCGAGCTCAAACTGCCACCCCGCGAATCCCTCCCCCCGAGACCGTGGCCGGATCTGCACTCCGCCCCCGAGCCACAGGACCCCGATCCCTTGCACCACGACAGCGACCGCGGTTCGTACGGCGGGGCGCCGCCGAGCGGCTGGTCGTCGTACCGGGTGTTCCGGTGAGCCGGACCGGGTCCGGCGCCGCGGATCCGGTCTGATCGGTGGCCGGTGCCGAATCCTCCCTTCGGGCACCGGCCCGCCGAACGTTCTGGTTGCACAAGGCATCGAGTACGACGACAAGGCTCGGGCCCAGCCGGACTCGCGGTGGCGGCTGGGCCCGAGTGCTCACTGGTTCAGAACTCCATCGACTGCACCACGTCGAGGTTGTAATACGTCGGCGGCCCGTCGCAGAGTTCCATCATCTTGGCTGCGTACTCGCTCGTGTCGGCCCGGTTGGAGTTCTCCATGGCCTCCTCGTACGACTCGAACTGGACGATCGCGAAGTACCGCCCCGGGTCGTCCCGGTCGGCACCGGTCATCGCGAGGGTCGGGGCCGCACCCTCGCCGGCCGCCTCGCGACCCTTGCGGAACTCGTCGGTGAGCGCCGCGACGTCGTCCGGCTTCGCGGTGCGGTACTCGATGATCTGAACGAAAGCCATTTGTCCCCCTTGCCCACGGCCCCCACTTCCGGTGACCTCCTCTTCCGACACTGCGCCTGGATCCCCGGCACTGCAAGGGCTCGGTACCGCTGGTGACCCCTTGCCCGCGACGGATCACGAAGCGTTGGTTTCTGCCCTGAGCAGAGGTGTCTGGGTTTTGTCGGCACGCACTGATTGGGTTGCCGGTGTGGAGATTCTGATTCTTGGCGGGACGGCCTGGTTGGGTCGCGAGATCGCGACGCAGGCGGTGGCGCGTGGGCATTCGGTCACGTGTCTGGCGCGCGGCGAGAGCGGTGGCGTGGCGGACGGGGCGACGCTGGTCGCGGCCGATCGCAGTCGCCCGGACGCGTACGACGCCGTACCTGATCGGGACTGGGATGCGGTGTTCGAGGTGTCGTGGCAGCCCGGGTTCGTGCGTGGGGCGCTGGCGGCCTTCGGGGCGAAGGTGAAGCACTGGACCTATGTGTCGTCGGTCAATGTGTACGAGAAGTACGACACCCCGGGTGCCGACGAGTCCGCCGTACTGCGGGCGCCGGCAGACGTCGACGTGGTCGACCGGGAGCAGTACGGCGAAGCGAAGGTCGCCTGCGAACTGGCGTCGGTCGAGACGGTCGGGGATCGACTGGTGATCGCGCGGGCCGGGCTGATCGGTGGGCCGGGGGACAAGAGCGATCGCGCCGGGGCGTGGGTGGCGCGGGCGGCCCGGGCGCCGGAGGAGCCGATGCTGGTGCCGGATACGCCGGAGCTCTCCACGGCGGTCGTCGACGTACGGGACCTGGCTTCCTGGTTGCTGGACAACGCCACCGAGGGAAGGACCGGGACCTTCGACACGCACGGGCCGGTGGTTGCGTTCGGGGAGTGGATCGAGCTGGTGCGCGAGGTCGGCGGTCACACCGGTCCGGTGGTGCTCGCGCCGCGGGAGTGGCTCGAGGAGCAGAAGGTCGAGCAGTACATGGGGCCGGATTCGCTGGCGATGTGGTTGACCGCGCCCGGATATGAGGGCTGGTCGAGTCGCAGCGGGGCGGCGGCTCGGGAGGCCGGGCTGACGCATCGGTCGCGGCGGGAGTTCCTGGCGGACACGCTGGCCTGGGAGCGCGAGCTCGGCCTGGACCGCGAACGCAAGGCCGGTCTGAGCCCCGCCAAGGAGAAGGAGTTGCTCGAGTCGCTGCCGGCGTAGAGAGTGGGCGCATGCGGTTGGTGCTGATCTCGGACACTCATCTGCCGGTACGGGCGAAGCGACTGCCCGAGCCGGTGTGGGACGCGATCGATCGGGCCGATGTGGTGATCCACGCCGGGGACTGGGTGAGCGTGGCGCTGCTGGACGAGTTGGAGGCTCGTGCCGCGCGGCTGATCGGGTGCTGGGGCAACAACGACGGGCCGGAGCTACGAGCGCGGCTGCCGGAGGTCGCTCGGGTCACGCTCGACGGGGTGTCGCTTGCGGTGGTGCACGAGACCGGGCCGGCGAAGGGACGCGAGGAGCGCTGCGAGAAGGCGTACCCAGGGGTCGATGTGCTGGTGTTCGGTCACAGTCACATCCCGTGGGACACGACGAGCGCGGGTGGACTGCGGTTGCTGAATCCGGGGTCGCCGACGGATCGGCGCCGGCAACCGTACTGCACCTATCAGACCGCGACGATCACGTCCGGCCGACTGGAAGAAGTTGCTCTCCACAAACTTTGACGCTGGTTGTTGCCGCGTGCAAACAGAAATGTGGCCGGGCGTGAAGGAGTAACGCCGTACCACCGAGTTACGGCGTACCGCTCACGCCCAGCCGAGGGCCTACGCGTTCGCTGCTTCTTTGACCCGGGTCTTGAGCCGGTCGCGTACCTCTTCCGGCGTGTAGGCGCGGCGCTTCCGCTCACCCCGCGCGATCACCACGCCCGTTGCGGCCACGCCGACGAGCCCCGCAAGTCCTACGACCTTCCATACCTTCATGGCGACTAACCTAGCGACGTGGAGACCCGGATTTCACTGGATGACGCTACGGAACTGACACGAACAGGTGACATTTGGCTGTTCCGCGGTGCGAAAGCCGCCGACCGGGCCATTCAGCTGACCACGAACAGCCCGATCAACCACGTCGGGATGGCGATCGTCGTCGAGGACCTGCCGCCGCTGATGTGGCACGCCGAGCTCGGCCGTTCGCTGCCGGATATGTGGACCGGTAACCATCAGCGCGGTGTGCAATTGCATGACCTGCGTGACGCGGTGCTGGTGTGGTCGCGGAAGTACGGTCAGCAGGCCTGGTTGCGCCAGTTGGATCACCCCGTGACGCGGGAGATGGAGGACGCCGTACTGCGGACTGTCGCGCGATTGGACGGTACGCCGTTCCCGTCGACGGCCCGACTGGCGTCGCGGTGGGCCCGGGGGCGGATCCCCGCGTTTCGCCGCGGGTCGCGTGAGCTCGAGCTCGAGTCGGCGTACTGCGCCGAGGTCGTGGCGGTGACGTACGAGGAGATGGGGTTGCTGCACGGGCGTTCGCCGAACTGGTACGACCCCGGGCGGTTCTGGAGCGGGGATGATCTGCAGCTGTCGCACGGTGCTCGGCTGGGTGAGGAGATCGCGGTCGACGTCCCTGTGGACTGATCGCGAAAACTGTCGGCAGCGTGTGATTGGGTTGATGCACGTCGGTCAACCGAGCCGGAGGAGGCGCCGCGGATGTACGCCGTCATCGACACCGAGACGACCGGCCTGTTGCCAAGCCATCGGCACCGGGTGATAGAGATCGCCGTTGTGCTGTTGGACGCGCGCGGGCAGGTGGAGCACGAGTGGGTGACGTTGCTGAATCCACAACGCGATCTCGGGCCGCAGCACATTCACGGGATCCTGACCGCTGACGTGCTGGCCGCGCCGGAGTTCGGCGATGTGGCGCGGGAGCTTGGTGGATTGCTCGCCGGGCGGATGGTTGTCGGGCACAACGTCGAGTTCGACCTGGGGTTCCTGCGGGCGGAGTTCGGCCGGCTCGGATACGCCGTACCGCTGATCACCGAGCGGTCGATGTGCACGATGGCGTTGGCCGGATATCTCTACCCGGGGGCGAAGCGCACACTCGGTGCGTGTTGTGCGGCGGCCGGGATCTCAATCGAGGGCTGGCATTCGGCGTTGGCAGACACCCGGGCGACGGCCGAGCTGTTTGCCCAGTATTTGCAGGCGTTTCCGTCGCCACCGCCGTGGCAGTGGGCCTACGAGGAGATCAGGCGGTTGCCTTGGCCGGCGTTGCCTGGGTCGGACGTCTCGCCGACAGTGCGGCCGGTGCATGCCGGTGGCCGACATGGGTGGATGAGCCGGATCGTCGATCAGTTGCCCCGGGTCCCCGAGCCACCGCAGGCCGACTCGTACCTCGCGCTCCTCGACGGGATCGTGTCCGACCGCGAGATCACCGCGACCGATGCCGACCAGCTCGTGCAAGTCGCGACCGAGCTCGGGCTGACGCGGTCCGAGGTGAAGGAGATGCATCGGTACTACGTGTCCGCGCTGGCCGAGGCGTCGTGGGGTGATGGCGAGATCACCCCGGACCAGCGCAGCGATCTCGACCGGGTCGCGGTGATGCTCGGGCATCGTGCGTCCGACGTGGACGACGCGTTGCTGCGGGCGAGTTCCGGGCGGTACGTCGTACCGGCTCGTCCAGGGGCGCAGGGGTTTCCACCGGGGAGCACGCTGGTGTTCACCGGGGACATGATCGAGCCGCGCGAGGTGTGGTGGGACCGGGCTGTCGCGGGTGGGTTCGCGCCGCAGGAATTCGTCCGGCCCGACACGACCTTCGTGGTCGCAGCCGACGTGGACAGCCTGTCGGTCAAGGCCCGCGCCGCCCGCGAGTACAACATCCCAATCATCTCCACCGAAGACTTCCGCCGCCTGCTCCCACAAACTCACGTCCTACCCTCCGGCCAACCCCCAACCCCCAACCAAAGAGCCGGCTGACCCTCCCACCCCGAGCTGCCAGCTGCCTTGGCGGCCGATCGAGTCTTGCGGCCCGAGATGCCTCGGGTTGGTTGGATCGAAGGGTCAGTTGGGTCTTGCGGCCCGAGGTGGCTCGGGTTGGTGGATCAAAGGGCAGGTCGAGCCCTCCGGCTCCAGTTGCCCTGGGTTGGTTGGCCGGGGGCCGGTTGAGTGTTGCGGCCCGAGGTGCCTGGGCTCCGTCGTGGTTGGTTGGGAGGAATCTCTGGTGGCGAGGTGGGCCGATAGGGTCGGGGCGTGGAGATTGAGGAGTTGGGGCGGCGGGTTTATGCGGCTGCGCATCTGACTGGTGAGTTCGTGTTGCGGTCGGGGCAGGTGGCGGGGGAGTACTTCGACAAGTACCGGTTCGAGGGGGATCCGGTGCTGCTTGATGCGATCGCTGAGGCGATGGTGCCTTTGGTGCCGGCGGATACCGAGGTGCTTGCGGGGTTGGAGATGGGTGGGATTCCGGTGGTGACGGCGCTTGGTCGTCATACCGGGCTGCCGTGTGCGTTCGTGCGGAAGCAGGCCAAGGAGTACGGGACGCGTCGGCTCGCGGAAGGCGCTGAGACGGCCGGCCGGCGCGTGACCATCGTCGAGGATGTCGTCACCACCGGCGGTCAGATCGTCCTCTCCACCGAGGAACTCCGCGCCCAGGGCGCCAACATCACCCACGCCGTCTGCGTCATCAACCGCAACCCCACCACCCCGCAACCCCTGACCGACGCCGGCCTGACCCTCCACCCTCTCCTAACCACAACCGACCTATCCCTCCACGCCAACCCACCCAAGGCCGGCTGAACACCACCCGCAGCAGACCCCACCCCGCTCAACCACAGTCGGCAACCCGCGCTCCACCACACCTGCCCGTCCGCGGCCGAAACCACCCCTCTGCCCGCCGGGCAGGGCGCTAGGCCTGAGGTGGGATGGGGTGGGTGCGGGCGCGCTCCTGGGTGGACGGCCGCCGGTTGGTGCCGCTGGGTGGTGGGTGGGGCTAGCTCGGCGGGGTGTGCTTGGCCGGTGCCTCCGGTGGGGGTGGACGCGTGGCCGGGCACGGCGGGTAGTCGACGGGGTCGGCTGACTCGGCCCGGGGTGCTTGGGCGGGGCCGGTGGGCGGAGCGCGGGCGCACCGCTGGGATCTGCGGCTTGCGGCGCCTGCACCAACCTTGAGAATGCACCGGCCATGATTCGAGCCGAATTGTGGTCGGTGGCTTCTCAAGGTGGGCGGGTGTTGAGGCTGTGAGGTAGACGCGGGGATGCTAGGGCGCTTGGGTCGTGTTAAGCGTCCCGGCGTGTGGTCTAGTCCTCTGGGTCGTCTTCGCGTTCTATTTCGAAGCGGAGTTGTTTGCCGGAGCGGATGCGTTCGATGGCGGCCAGGCAGGCGGCGTCGCTCATGTGGACGCCGATCTCGCCGAGTTTGTGGCGCAGGACCAGGGCGGCGTCTTCGGCGGACCGGGAGCTGGACTCGTTGATGGCTTCGATCGTCGTCGCGGTGAGCCTCTCGCGGATGTCCGGATGAACCTCGTGGATCTCGTGCGTGATTCTGAACTCCGTCATCGCGACTCGCTCTCCCTTCGCCCGTGTGGACTGCCGCTGTACCAAGCGTAGTTCCCAGTACCCACTCCGGAAGCTCAAGCGAGGACGCGATTCACGAAACCTTCGAGCCGGTTGGTGAGGCGCTCGGCCCGCACCTCGGGTGTCGCGGTTTCGCCCTGCGGTACTTCGAGGTCGCGCAGCCCGCGCAGGTAGAGCGAGCAGGCGAGATCCGCGCAGATGTACAGGCCCACGGTGTTGCCCTCGCGGCCGGCCGTACCGGCTCGGCGGGCCGCGAAGAGTGCGACGTCTGTTACGTGGTGTGCGGTGTAGCAGAGGTCGCAGAGCCCGGTGCCGCGACGCGGTTTGCCGGTGGCCTGGGTGTTCAGTGCGATCCCGGTGACGCCATCGTCTCGCCGTACGACGAGGTACCCGCGGTTGGGCGCCTTCGGGTCGCGCCAGCCGAGGTAGTCGAGCGACTCCCACGGTAGCTCGGTGAAGCCTCGGGGCAGTGTCATCGCCTTGACCAGGCTCTTGGACGAGTTGACGAACGAGCGCCTGATCTCCTCGGCGGTGAGCGGTTGCACGACGGTCCTCCGTTCCTTCGACCACACATCACACCGGTCGGTCGTCGTACTCGCAACCGAATATCACGCTGCTAGTTGCTGACGGCAACGGTCAGCGGCCGACGGATCGAGGATGGCTGGCGGTTGACACATCAACTCCGATGGGTGAAGGATGGACTGTGCAAACTTCAACTATGAATCCCTCTGGAGGAGTACTTCATGGCCGCTGAGTACGCCGCTCTGACCGGTGACTACACCATCGACACCGCGCACAGCCGGGTCGGGTTCGTCGCCCGGCACGCGATGGTGACGAAGGTGCGGGGCTCGTTCAACGAGTTCGAGGGGACGATCCACCTCGACGGGGCGAACCCGGAGAACTCGTCCGGCCGGGTGACCATCCAGGCCAAGAGCATCGATACGCGCAACAGCCAGCGGGACGAGCACCTGCGCAGCAACGACTTCCTGGACATGGACAACCACGCGGAGCTGACGTTCGTGTCGACCGCGATCAAGCAGGACGACGACACCACGTTCACGGTCGTCGGTGATCTGACGGTGCGGGGTGTGACGAAGTCGGTCGAGGTTCCGTTCGAGTTCACCGGGTCGGCGACGGACCCGTTCGGCAACCAGCGGGTCGGGCTCGAGGGCTCGGTGGTGATCAACCGCAAGGACTACGGCGTGAACTGGAACGCGGCCCTGGAGACCGGCGGCGTCCTGGTCAGCGAGAAGGTCACGCTGGAGATCGAGGTCTCCGCGATCAAGAACAGCTGACCACCGCTGCAGTTCGACAGGACGTATGCGGCCACTGCCGGCGACGCGCGCCTGAGCAGACCGGCAAATACGGCTCGATCGCCGGATACCTCCTGTCGAACTGCACGCGTCACCCGCTGGCGGGCGGTTTTGTGGCGGTGGGATCACGATCGGGGCGGGGAGGTTGGGCGGTACGGCCGGGTGGGGAGACTGGGGTTAAGTGCCGGCTAGGTCGAGGGGTCCGCCGATGATCGACACGAGGTTCAGGCGTTGGTTGGCGCCGCTGTTCGGACGGCGACGGGCTGGCCGCCGTACGCCCGAAGCGTTCCGGCCGCGCGGGACGAGTTCACGGGTGAGCCGGCTGGCGGCGCGGTATGACGCCGACGTCGACAAGGCGTTGCAGCGGCTCTGGCCGAAGGCGCGGATCTACCACGATCGCGAGTTCACCCGGGACCGGGCCGACTTCCTGCTGGTGATCCGCGGGCGCGGCGTGATGGTCGAGACGAAGGTGAAGAGCGACCCCGGGGTGTTCCGCGGGTCGACGCTGCCGCCGCTGCTGGATCGGTTGCAGCGCGACGGCCGGCGGCTGGTCGTCGTACTCAATCAGGGTGATCCGACGCCGGCGCGAGAGATGGTCGCGAGCAAGTTGGGGGACAAGGGCTGCGTCGTCGTCTGGTCCGGTCCGGAGCATGACGACGAGCTCCGCGACGCGGTGGAAGCCCTGCTGCAGCAGATGGTCCGCCACCCGTGAGGGGAACGCAGCAGCGCGGAGAGCTGAGTTCTCCGCGCTGCTGCGGCTCCGGGTCGCGAGGTGTGCCGGGTGGCAGCGAACCGGAGCCGATCTGAGGCAGGTGGCAGCCGCGTGGGTTGCCGGGGGCTACGGGGTTAGCAGGCGTTGGGGGTGGTGCTGCCGCCGTCCACCACCCAGCGGCCTTGGAGTTGCTGGACCCGCATTTCGTCGAGCCAGCGGGTCGGAGTGGTGTTGGGGAGCACGGAGCGGCCTCTGGCGTTGACGGTGCGGGCCGCGGTGGTGTCGTAGCAGGCGCTGACGATCACGCCGTTCGAGGCGAGGGTGCGTTTGGCCCAGAGCACCTTGGTGGTGCCCGTGTTGTGCAGCTTCTTGGTGCGGTAGTACTTCGCCTGCGCGCTGATCGACTGGAAGAGGTTCGGCGTCATCACCGGCGCGAGTTGTTTCGTCTTCCGGCCGCCGCTGCGCATCATCACGTCGAGGGCGACCCGGTACTCGTAGTAGGCGTTCACGACCGGGTCGGACTGACCGGCGCTGCCGACCTGCTCGGTGAGCCCGTTCTTCGACGCCTTCTTGGCGCCGGGGGTCGACGCGGCGACGTCCGACGACGAACCGTCGTTACCGCAACCGGCGAGCATCAAAACCGGGATCAGCGTGGCGGTCACCGCCAGGTTCCGAATGCGCATGATGGTCCGAACCTCCTGTCGGGCGCGGCATGGCCGCTTGCACCGTCGGGCACCCAGGATGTGAACTGAAGCAGCACACGCCGTCCGGCACTGACCGTGTAACGCCGCGACACGGACCGTGGTCACTGTGACCTGGATCACAGCAGACCCCCTACCGTGGTACGGGGTGCGATTTGGCTCGCCGGCCGGATGTCCGGCGTACCGCTGGTTCCTAGCCTCGATCTCAGGACTTGAGACCTGAGGAGAGACCATGACGGACACCATCACGACCAGCCCGACCAGCCCGGACAGACCGGTATCCGGGCACCGGCGCGGCCGGCTCCCCGGCCGGCTGCTCCGATCGATCGGGTACGACGCTCGCCTGGTCGGACTCGGGATGCAGACGATGGCCGACGCGATCACCGGCCAGGAGCGCACCACGGACCGGCGCCGGCAGCAGCTGACCCGGCGGAGTGGGGTCCGGGGTGTTGTCGAGCCGCGGACGGGGTCGGGGTCGGAGCCCGGGGCGGGGGAGTTGTTCGGGTTTGGTTTGGTCAGTTCGGTGCTGGGGGTGCTGAGTTGGTTTCTGGTGATGTTGTTGGTGATGGCGGTCGTGCGGGGCCCGTTCTACGGGCTGGTGGAGCACGGCCCGTTCGGGCCGGGGACGTGGGGTGGTCCGACGTTGGCGGGTGCGTGGGCGGCGCATGCCGCGATCTCGGTGCCGATCATCGTGGCGTTGCTGTTCGTGTTCCGCGCTGTCGAGTGGCTGCACACGGCCCTGGTACGGCGGCTCTACAACTCAGCCGGTCAGTGGGTGCTCCCGGCAACCATCTCCGTCTGCGTCGCCGGTCTGCTGCTGATCTGGTCGTGGATCCAGCAACTGTGACACCGCGCCGACTAGGGTCCCGAACGTGACCGCAAACGGATGGCCACGCGGCCGCTGGGCCTGGGTCGCCGGTCTGGGAGTCGCCGGCCTGGCGTTCCTGACCGTGCTGGATCTGAGCCAGCACTACCGCGTCCCGCTCGGCGCCGTACTCGCGCTGGCTCTCGCACGAGGACTCGCACTCGCGCTGGCCTGGCTGAGACCCCGTACCGCACTGGTCGTCTCTCTGCTCCTCACGGCGATCACGGCCGCCGCGACCGTGCCGGAACCGAGCGAGCCGTGGCCGTGGGGGACCACTGCGGCGTTCGGTCACTCCTTCGTTCTCGCGATCGTCGGCGCCCGAGGGATGAGCCGGCGCGAGTTGGCCACCTGGTGGGTGGTCACGCAAGTCGTCGGTGCTGCAGCGGTGGCAACAGCGCCCGACCGGGGTGACTGGGGCGGCCTGCTCGTCATGGCGGTGCAGTCGGCTATCGCGGTCGTGGTCGCCGATCTGCTGCGGTCGCGGGCGGACACGCGTCGCGGTCTGGCCGAGTTGGAAGGCATCAGTAAAGAGGAACGGGCCAAGAGGGCCCGACTGGAGGAGCGGGCGAGGATCGCGCGTGAGCTTCACGATGTCGTCGCGCACCACCTGTCCGTCGTGGTGGTCCGCGCGGACAGTGCGCCGCATCGCATCCCGAAGCTCTCGGACGACGTACGAGGAGAGTTCGCGGAGATCGCAGATGCGGCGAGGGCGTCGCTGACGGAGATGCGGCGCGTACTACGGCTATTGCGAGACGAGGAGTCCCCGTTAGGCCCGCAGCCAGGACTCACCCAGCTAGAGGACCTCGTCGCGAGTACGAGGCAAGCAGGAGCAGACGTACGCCTGGACGACGGGATGCCGACCGGACTGGACCCAGCAGTCGAGTTGGCGGCGTACAGAGTCGTGCAGGAGGCACTCAGCAACGCAGTGCGCCACTCACCGAAGGCCGCCGTACAGGTGACGGTACGGCGGGAAGGCGACGACCTCATCCTGAAGATCTGGAACGGCCCGACGCATACCCCGCCAGTACCGGGAAGCGGGCACGGCTTGGTCGGGATGCGAGAGCGAGTGGCACTGCTGGATGGGACTGTGAGCGTGGGGCCGACCCCGGAGGGCGGTTATCTGGTGGAGGCGTCGATACCGGTGGGAGAGGAGGTGGCGAGTGGCGATCAGGGTGCTGGTGGTTGACGACCAGGAGATGGTGCGGGCCGGGTTCAGCGCCTTGCTGGACGCGCAGCCGGACCTCGAGGTCGTCGGGCAGGCGGGGGATGGGGCCGAGGCGGTCGTGCTGGCGGCCGAGCTGCGTCCGGACGTGATCCTGATGGACGTGCGGATGCCGGTGCTGGACGGGCTGGCCGCGACCCGCCGGATCCTGGCCGCCGGTGCACCGGAGCCGCGCGTCATCATGCTCACCACGTTCGATCTGGACGACTACGTGTACGCCGCACTCCGGGCGGGCGCGAGCGGGTTCCTGCTGAAGCACTCGACCCCAGACGAGTTGGCAGCGGCGGTCCGGGTCGTGGCGGCCGGAGACGCGTTGCTGGCGCCGTCCGTCACCCGGAGACTGGTGGAGGACTTCGCACGGGTGCAGCCGACTGTGCCGATCACTCCGGTCCACCTGACGCCGCGAGAGACCGACGTACTGCGGCAGGTCGCGCGCGGACTGTCCAACCGGCAGATCGCGGCGGAGCTCGTGCTGGCGGAGCAGACCGTGAAGACGCACGTGAGCAACATCCTGACCAAGCTGGACCTGCGGGACCGCGCCCAGGCCGTGGTCTACGCGTACGAAGCCGGTGTGGTGACACCAGGCCCACGCCACTGAGGGAGGACACATGGAGGCGCTCGAGCGGTTACGGGGACTCTGTCTGGCGATGCCGGAGGCGACAGAGCGGCTGAGCCATGGTGAGCCGACGTGGTTCGTGCGGGACAAGAAGGTGTTCGTGATGTTCGCCAACCAGCATCACGACGACCGGGTCGCGCTGTGGTGCGCGGCGCCGCCCGGGATGCAGGAGTCGCTGGTCCAGGAGGACCCCGAGCACTTCTTCAGGCCGCCGTACGTCGGTCATCGCGGCTGGCTCGGCGTCTACCTCGATGTGGAGGACGTGGACTGGGACCACCTCGAGGACCTGGTCGAGGGAGCCTTCCGCCAGATCGCTCCCAAGAGCTTGATCGCCAAGCTGGATTAGCCCCAGGTCGCCGATTCGGGGTCCACCCCGTGCGCGGAGGTGTTCGCGAAGATGAGCGCATGCAGCCAGCGCGTCAGCCCGGGGGAGAGGGATTCGTAGTAGCTGGTGTAGCCGGGGTCGCTGACGAACATCCGGGCCAGGCAGGCGTGCATGGCGTGCGTGCAGTCGAAGTAGCGGGAGAACGACTCGCGATGGCGCTCCGCCAGGGCGTTCCCTTCGTCTGACCCGGGTACGACGCCATCGTCGTGAGCCGCAGCCAGATCCGCGTTCAGCCCCTCGGTGTCCGCCGCGACCTGGCGCCAGTCGTCAGGGGTCAGCGAACTGGTCCGCTCGACGTACTGCGTCCACTGTTTCGTGTCACCCCAGCGCACCTCGGCCTCCTGGACCCACTCGGGCTGCCAGTCCGTGCCGAAGATCTCGACCTGTTCCTGCGGTGTCAGTTTGATGCCCGAGGTCGATGCCGCGAGCATCCGGTCGACGGCGTACACCATCGTCTGCAGCTGGCCGATCCGCTCGGTGAGCTGCTCCCGTTGGCGGCGGAGATGCGAGCGGGCGTCGACGGCCGGGTCGTCCAATAGCACGCTGATCTCGGCGAGCGGGAGGCCGAGCTCGCGGTAGACGAGGACTCGATGGATCCGGGCGATGTCGTCGGCGGAGTAGACCCGGTAGCCGGCCAGGGTACGGTCGCTGGGCCGGACCAGGCCGACCGTGTCCCAGTGGTGCAGTGTCCGGACGCTGAGGCCGACCAGCGCCGCCGCCTGGCCGACCGTCAGCTCATCAGAGGTCACCGGGTCAGTCTCTCAAGGGAGGTCGATTCCCAGCGCGCGAATACTGGCAGCCCCGGCCTCGTCCAGCGGACGAGCGGCAGTCATCGTGACGCGGGCGTTCTCCGGGGTGGTGACGGTCAGCTCGACCGAGTTCCACGGCATCAGGCGCGGCCCGTCGGTGCAGCCCGGGACGAGCTCCTCGCAGCGGGCGACGATCTCGTCGAGCTGCCCCAGCACACAGGCGAAGCTGATGCTCTGCGCCGCCGGATCGGGCGCGGGCGTTCCCGGCACGAGAAGGATGTCCTGGAACGCCCACCTGCGGAGGTGGGTCACGCCGCCGCCGGGTGCCGAGAAGAAGTCGATGAACCCGAGCCCGCGGATCCAGAAGTCCTTCGACGCCGCCAGGTCGCCGGTCGGGATGGTGACGAACATCGGCATGCCGTAGATCTCCCGATAGATCTCTGGCGCGGTCGCATCGAGGGCGGGCATCGGAACAGGACTGGTGTACTCATGCATGCGCCCGATGCTCAAGCCTCACGCAACGTCAGGGTCAATCGAGTAAAGCCTCGGCCGTCTGTGGCAGGCGGGGGAGCTCCCGGCTCCAGGCGTCGGCGTACTCGGGGGTCGACCACGTCCACGACCGGATCTGTTCCGCGCTACGACGGCCGAACACCGCTCTGAAGAGCTCGTACGACGACGTGCGAACGACGGCAACGGGAGAGCCGGTGCCGATCTCGTACGTGCCGTCGAGGGTGATGATCGACAGCGTGCCTGGCACGTCGTCCGACGGGTCCGGGTCGGGCAGCGCCCAGTTCAGCGCGGCCATCCACAGCTCCTCCGGTGGTCGCCCGATCCCGAGTACGCCGTGCAGATCTGCCTCATGCGTGCCGGCATCGGCCCACGGGTTGCACACCAGCGGATGATCTGAGGTGCCGGCCAGGATCACTTGCTCGAGCGCCGGACCGCTGCGCGCCCATTCCTCCATTACGGCGTCGATCGGCAGAGAACGGCGTGCTTCGACCTGGACGGCGGTCCACGGCGGTCGCGGCGCACCGTCGAGGTTGCCCGCGGCGAAGCCCGTTGCCACGCCGGCCAGGTGTGAGACCAGGTTGTGCACGGTCCACTCCGGGCAGGCCTTAACTGTGCGGCTCAGGTCGGACGGGTCAAGCTTGCGCACCGCAGTGCTCACCCGCTCCCGGGTGGCGGCGTAGAGGCGCGCGCTGGTCGCTGGGTCAGGGTCCATGACTTCCCTCCTTCGCAGTACTGACGAACGGGGGTGGTGTGGATCGACAGATAGGGTGACGCGGTGAGCAAGGGTGATGTGGGGTCGCGGCTGGCGATCGCGTTGGCGTTCGGCAGTTCGGCGGCCGTGATGGTGCTGGAGCTGGTTTCGCTGCGGCTGGTGGCGCCGTACATCGGGCTGACGCTGGAGACGAACACTGCGGTCATCGGGGTCGCGCTGGCCGCTATCGCCACCGGGTCGGCGCTGGGCGGACGCTACGCCGACGCGGTGCCGCCGCGGAAGACACTGGGGCCGCTGGTGCTGATCGGCGGTGCCCTGGTGATGCTGATCCTCCCGGTCGTGCGCTGGACCGGTGAGTCACTGCGTGGTGGCGGCACCGATCTGGTGTTCCTGGTGCTCGCGATAGCACTGTTCGCCCCGGCCTCGCTGCTGGCGGCTGTGACGCCCATGGTGACCAAACTGCGCTTGGCGACGCTGGCACAGACCGGTACGGTCGTTGGCCGGTTGTCGGCGTACGCAACGGTCGGTGGGATTGCTGGCACGGTGCTGACCGGGTTCGTGTTCGTGTCGAAGGTCCCGGTCAGCACGATCCTGCTCGCCCTCGGCGGTCTGCTGGTGGTCGCCGGTGCCGCGTTGACCGTCGTACTGCGAGGCACTCGAGCGGCCGTGAAGCCGGTAGCCCTGGCACTCATCGGTGCCACCCTGACTGTGGTCGCACCACGGCCTTGTGAGGTGGAAACGGCGTACCACTGCGCACGGGTGGTGGCGGACCCCAATCGCGAGAGCGGGCGCACGCTGTACCTGGACCAGCTGCGGCACTCGTACGTCGACCTGAAGGACCCGACCTTCCTGGAGTTCGAGTACATCAAGAACTTCGCCGCCGCGATCAACGGCACCTGGGAGGACAACCGGCGGCTGGACGCGTTGCACATCGGTGGCGGCGGGCTGACCATGCCGCGCTACCTGACCGCGACCAGGCCGGGCACCCACAACAAGGTGTACGAGATCGACGGGGCCGTCGTCGAGTTGGACAAGAAGGAGCTGGGGGTGCGGACCGGTCCGGATCTGGACATCACGGTCCGCGACGGCCGGCTCGGCATCCGGGACGAGGCGACCGACAGCGACGACCTGATCGTCATGGATGCGTTCAGCGGGGTCTCCGTGCCGTGGCACCTGACCACGCGCGAGCTGGTCGGGGACATCCGCCGGGTACTGCGGCCGGACGGCATCTACCTGGTCAACGTCATCGACTTCGGCAACCTCGCCTTCGCCAAGGCCGAGATCAAGACCCTGCAGGCGGAGTTCGCGCATGTCGCCGTGATCGCTCGCAAGGACGAGCTCGCGGGCCAGTCCGGCGGCAACTTCGTGCTGGTCGGCTCGGACCAGCCCATCAACGTGGCGGCGATCGCGACCAAGGTCGGCCCGACCATGCAGGTGCAGGACGACCTGACGGCTTTCGTCGGCGATGCGCCGGTGCTGACAGACGACTACGCCCCGGTCGATCAACTGCTGACGCCGTACACGAGCTGAGACGCACACCCCCGGAGTTGTGCTCTCGGGCCGGGGATTGTTGCATGTCACCATGCACCCACGCGCAGGCCAGCCCGCTCAGCCCGAGGACCTCATCGACGTCGACGCGCTGCTGAAGGCGTACGACGACCTCACTCCGGACGTGGAGAACCCCGCCCAGAAGGTCGTCTTCGGTACGTCGGGACATCGCGGATCGAGCCTGGACGGCGCGTTCAACGAGGCGCACATCCTGGCCATCACCCAGGCGGTCTGCGAGTACCGCGCCGGTGAGGGCACGTCTGGACCGCTCCTGGTCGGCCGGGACAGTCACGGCCTGTCCGAGCCGGCCTGGCGGACTGTGCTCGAGGTGCTCGCGGGCAACGGCGTACAGACCCTTGTGGACAGCGCTGACCGGCTCACGCCGACCCCTGGTGTGTCGCACGCGATCCTGCGGCTCAACCGCGGTGCCGGCGCCGGTGCGGACGGCATCGTCATCACACCGTCGCACAACCCGCCACGCGACGGCGGCATCAAGTACAACCCGCCCCACGGTGGCCCGGCCGACTCCGACGCGACCGGCTGGATCGCGGCGCGGGCCAACGAGCTGATCGCGGGCGGCAACCGTGAGGTACGACGCAAGCCGTTCGAGCAGGCCCGGTCAGCCGCAGGGGAGTACGACTTCGTCGGCCACTACGTCGACGACCTGCCGTCGGTGCTGAACCTGGACGCGATCCGAGCGGCCGGTGTGAAGATCGGAGCGGACCCGCTCGGCGGCGCGAGCGTCGACTACTGGGCCGCGATCGCCGAGCGGCACGACCTCGACCTGACCGTGGTCAACCCGACTGTCGACCCGGCCTGGTCGTTCATGACGCTGGACCACGACGGCAAGATCCGGATGGACTGCTCGTCGCCGTACGCGATGGCCTCCCTGGTCGCCCAGCGGGACCGGTACGACGTGGCGACCGGAAACGACGCGGACGCGGACCGGCACGGCATCGTCACCCCGGACGCCGGGCTGATGAACCCGAACCACTACCTCGCTGTCGCCATCTCCTACCTGTTCGCCAACCGGCAGTGGGGCCCGGAGGTTGCCGTCGGCAAGACCCTGGTGTCGTCGTCCCTGATCGACCGGGTGGTCGCGGACCTCGGCCGGCGGCTGTGGGAGGTGCCGGTCGGCTTCAAGTGGTTCGTACCCGGTCTGGTCGACGGATCGGTTGGCTTCGGCGGCGAGGAGTCGGCCGGAGCGAGCTTCCTGCGGTTCGACGGGACTGTGTGGACCACTGACAAGGACGGCATCCTGCTGGCGTTGCTGGCCAGTGAGATCACCGCAGTCACCGGTGAGACGCCGTCACAGGCTCACGCCAAGCTGGTGGAGCGGTTCGGCGCGTCGGCGTACTCACGAGTGGACGCACCGGCCACGCGCGACCAGAAGGCCAAGCTGTCCAAGCTGTCCGCCGACGCGGTGACGGCGACAGAGTTGGCCGGGGAGCCGATCGTGGATCGGCTGACGAGTGCCCCGGGCAACGGTGCCGCGATCGGCGGGCTGAAGGTCACCACCGAGTCGGCGTGGTTCGCGGCGCGCCCGTCCGGTACCGAGGACCTCTACAAGATCTACGGCGAGTCCTTCAAGGGCGCCGACCACCTCGAACAGGTCTTCGCCCAGGCCCGCGAGGTGGTCTCGACAGCGCTGGAGAGCTAAACCCTGGCCCTGGTGGCCACGCTGTGCCGCGCGACGAACTCGGCGATCGGTTCGGCGACGGCCGCTGGGTCCGTGGTGACCGAGAAGTGGTCTCCGCCCTCGAGGACGACCTCCTCGCGTTGCGGGAACAACTCGTAGAGAAAGGCTCGCGTCGCGGGGGTGACCGGGTTCTCCGCACCAGTACCCCAGGAGAGCACCGGGCAGTCGATCGCTGCCGCCTGCGCGCTCCCGTAGTCCCACGCGACCAACGCGGACGCTTCGCCCTCGACGAACGTTGCCGCGTCCCTGATGCCCTGGTCGACGACGCCGGGCCCCGCGGCGTCCGTCGCCGCGCGCCAATCCAGGCCAGTTGGCTCGAAGAGCGCGTCGTAAGCGCCCGCGATGTCACCTGCTTGGTAATGACCCACCATCGCCTCGAACGCCGGTCCCAAGGTTCCGAGCAGGTCCGCGAAGTCGCCGGCAGCCAGCCAACTACTCGACGGCAGCGGTTCGAGCAGGGCCAGGGACCGCACTCGATCGGGGTAGGCGGTGGCGAGGACGAGAGCGATCATCGCGCCCTCGGAGTGGCCGACAAGGTGTGCCCGGTCCACCTCGAGGTGGTCCAGCAGGGCAACGATGTCGGCCGCCTGCAGGTCGAAGCCACCGGCCGGTCCGCCGCTCTCGCCGTACCCGCGCCGGTGGTAGCGGATCCGCTGGAACCCGCGGAGCGCCGGCTGTTCGGCCAACGGACGAAGGAAGTCCGCCCAGATGGCGCCGTGGATGAACAGGACCGGTTCCCCCTCGCCCTGGACGTCGTAGGCCAACTCGATGCCGTTCACGGTTGTTGTCTTCATCGGAACTCCTCAGGTCTCGTTCGAGCTTGATTCGAGACTGGCCGACCGAGCGTCGGGACGAATCGGCATTGGCTGCCACCCTGACTCCGAGGGCGTGGGTACAACTACCCATCGCCGATCCGCCGGTCCATGCTGGAGGCATGGAAGCCGTTGCCACGGCACACCTGGCCCGCGCACGGGAGCTTCACCGGGCCTCCCGGTGGGAGGAGGCGTGCGCGGAGTACGCCGTGGCAGATGCCGAAAAGCCGCTCGCCGTCGAGGATCTGGAAGCGTTCGCCGAGGCGGCCCAGGTCTGTGCCCGGGGCGACGAGGCGGTCGCCCTGCTTCACCGGGTCTTCGGCCTCCGGGTCAGCGCCGGCGAACTCGATGACGCGGCGCAGGTCGCGTTCTGGCTGTGGTGGGCCCTGTTCACCGGCAATGAGATCGTCCAAGCCGGCGGTTGGCTCAAGCACACGAGCCGCATCCTGGGCCCCGAGATGGCCACCTGTCTGTGGCTCAAGATCCCCGAGGCGATGTTCCACGCAGCGACCGGCCACCGCTCCGGCGCCGCCGAGCTGCTGAGCGCGATCGTCGACCAGGGGCAGGGCGAGGTGATCCCCTGGGCATTGAGCCTGTGGGGTCAGATCCTGATCGACGAGGGGCGGCCGCACGACGGGCTCGATCACCTGGAGGAGGCGATGGCCATCCTCCGCACCGACGGCCTCTCGCCACGCGTCACCCCCTGGATCTACTGCGCCGCCGTCCGCGGGTGCTGTCTGGCCCGCGACTTCGCTCGTGCCCGGGCGTGGAACCGGTCGATGGCCAGGTGGCTCGACTCGCTGCACAGTCTGGGCGGTGCGTACCTCGGGAACTGCCGCATCTACCGCTCCCGGCTGATGTTCCTCAACGGTGCCTGGCCGGAAGCCCTCGACGAGATCGCCGCGGTGTGTACCGACCTCGACGGCCACGCCGGCTGGGTCTGCGGCCACGCGTTCTACCAGCTCGGTGAGGTACGGCGGCTTCGTGGCGAGTGGGATGCCGCCGAAGACGCCTACCGCCGGGCGGCGGAGAACGGTTGCCCGACACAACCAGGGCTCGCCCTGCTCAGGCTCGCCGAAGGTGACGTCGACGCAGCGTCAGCCGGCATCCGTCGGGCGCTGACCGAGGTGTCCGCGCAGCCCGAGCGCCTGGACCTGTTGAAGGCCGCGGTCACCATCCACCTCGAGGAGAGGAAGATCGAGGCGGCCCGGGATGCCGTCACCGAGATCGAGGCGATCACGGCGGAGTCGGCGACGCCGGTCACGGAGGCCGAGACGTGTGCCGTCAGAGGCGCGCTGGCGCTCGCCGAGGGCGATCCCGCAAGCGCGTTGCCACTCCTCCGGCGGGCCGTCAGTACCTGGCAGGAGCAGGATGCCCCACACGAGCGGGCCACCGTGAACGTCCTGATCGGCCAGGCCTGCCGCGCGCTCGATGACCATGACGGTGCGCAGCTCGAATTCTCAGCGGCCCGGGAGACGTTCGAACGGCTCGGCGCGGGGCCGGATCTGGCTCAGCTGGACCGGATCGTCGCGGCCACGGACACCGGCTCCGAGATCCACGGGCTCACTCGACGGGAGGTCGAGATCCTCTGCCTCATCGCCCGAGGCAAGGCGAACCGTGCGATCGCCAACGAGCTGCACCTCAGCGAGCGAACGGTTCATCGCCACGTGTCCAACATCTTCACCAAGCTCGGCGTCGACTCGCGAACCGCCGCCGTCGCGTACGGAATCAGGCACCGCATCGTCGAGATGGGCACCCTCTGACTAACGCACGAAGGCGTCGAGGAGTCGGTCCAGGTCCGCGGCGGGGTCGTTGGTGAGCCCGCTGTGAATCGGTCCCGGATGTACGACGGTACTGCGGGGTGCCGCGAGCCAGCGGAAGCGCTCGCCGATCCGGGTCGCCGCGGCCGGCCCGCCAGCCGGATCGCCCGCGCAGATCGACCGGATGTGCTCCAGCGACGCGCACACCACGTCCACGTCGACCGCGGGGTCGAGTGCCTTCAACCTGGTCGGTTCGACGTCCCATGCGGCCGCCAGGAAGTCCAGTGCACGGCAGTACAGGACCGCGCCGACGTTGACGAACTCACCGCGATGAATCCGCGGCGCCGCCCGCAAGATCACATAGTCGAAAGGCACCAGGTCCGCACTCATCGGGCACCTCCAGGCAGCCACGCGGACCGGTTCTCCAACCGTGCGGTCAGGTGACCGAGGTATCGCTCTCGATCGCCGTCGTCGATCCACTCGTCCGGCACCAGCCCGATCACCTCGGTGAGCAACTCAGGAGTGATCGCCGCCGCCATCTCCGCATCCAGATCGGGTACGGCGGGTGCGGCGATGGAGAACACGTGGTCCGACGCGTCGTACGGGAGGGCGGCGAACTTCTCCGCCGACATCCACGAGTGGTGGAAGTACAACGCGGCGCCGTGGTCGATCAGCCAGAGGTTCTTGTGCCACACCAGCATGTTCGTGTTCCGCCAGGACCGGTCGACGTTGGCGACGTACGCGTCCAGCCAGAGGATCCGGGCCATGCCTTCGTCACCCGGGTTGCCGGCCGAACCGTCGTACCCGAAGGAGCCGGGGAGGAAGTCGACGGCCAGGTTCAGGCCGGCGCTGCGCAGCAGCAGTTCCTGGATCTCGAAGTCGGGCTCCGACTTGCCGATCGCGGGGTCGAGGTGCATCAGCTTGAGTTCCGGCACCCGCAGTCCGAGCCGGCGGAACAGCTCACCGACGATCACCTCGGCGACCAGTGCTTTCGGCCCTTGCCCGGCGCCCTGGAACTTGAGCACGTAGGTGCCGAGATCGTTGCCCTCGACAACACCGGGGAGTGAGCCGCCCTCACGCAACGGCAGCACGTAGCGGGTCGCGGTGACAGTCGGCAGGCTCACGCCGCAGAGCCTAGCCGCCACCGGTTTGTCAGCGGGTACCGGCCGAGGGTGAGACATCCTTTGATCGGAGTCGAGGAAGAGCTCCTGCTGGTCTCGGCCACAGGTGAACCACTCCCGCGCAGCAAGGCGGTCGTGGCGGATCTGCACGACCTCGATATCACCGTGGAGCTGACCAGGGCCATGGTGGAGATCAACTCCCCGGCCTGCGTCACCACTTCGGAGCTGCGCGGCCACCTGACCGAGATGCGCTCCAAACTCGCCGGGGCGGCCGCTGCGGAGGGCGCACAGCTGCTGGCTATCGGTGTACCGCCCCATGGCAAGGCTACCCAGTCCATCACCAACAAGCCGCGTTACCAGGAGCTGGCGTCGCGGTGGGGGCTGCTGGCGCGGGAGCAGGGTGTCTGCGGTTGCCACGTGCATGTCGACGTACCGGACAAGGAGGCGGCTGTCAGGGTCAGCAACTACGTGCGACCGTGGCTGCCGACACTGCTGGCACTGACCGCGAACTCACCGATCTACCTGGATCAGGACACCGGCTTCGCGAGCTGGCGGTGGCTGATGACGACGCGGTGGCCGTGTGCCGGACCGCCACCGTACTTGGAGTCTGTCGAGCATTACGACGCGCTGGTGGCGATGCACATGGCGGCAGGGACTCTCATGGACGAGCAGATGGTCTACTGGGACATCCGGCCGTCCACGCACCTACCGACCGTCGAGGTGCGGGTCAGCGACGTACCACTCACTGTGGACGAGTCTGTGCTGCTCGCGACCCTCGTCCGGGCTCTGGTGATGACTGCGCTCGATGACGGCACGCAGGGCCCGACGTTGGAGCCGGAGGTACTGCGCGCCGCCTACTGGCTGGCCGCGCGTGACGGGATCACCGGCAACGGACTGGACGTCAGAAGCGCTGAACCGATGCCGATGACCGAGGTGATCGAGCGGCTCCGCCAGTACCTCCTACCGGCGCTGGAGGAACTGGGTGACGCGGAGCTGGTTGAAGACTCGCTCCAGCGGGTATTGAGCACCGGCAACGGAGCCGTCCGCCAGCGCAAGGCCTTCCGTGAGGGCGGCGACCTCATCGCCCTCACGGAAGTCAAACCCTGAGCCTCAGCTTCTGAGGAACGACTCCAGGCCGTGCAGGTCGTCCGTGTTGATGTGGTCGACCCCTGCCGCCGCCAGCTCGCTCCACAACGCCTCACGCGCTGCACCGCGCACATCAGGCGTTGCCCAGAAGCGCACCCGGTAGCCGGCGTGGTGAGCCTGCACCACGATGTCGTGCAGCTTGGTCCGCTCGGCGGCCGGCATCGGGCCGATGCCGTTCCAGGTGAAGTTCTTCGTCCAGTTGTCGCTCACCAACGGCATGAGTGACGCCGGCATCCCCGACTGCAGGTCGCTGAGCCGGCCGTCGTACCCGGCGTATCGAACCTTCTGCGCCTTCAGTACGTCGAGCGGCCGGTTGCCGCTGATCACTGACGTCACCGCGCCCTTCAGCACGCGTCCGTTGATGAACACCGTGCTGATCCCGCGGTACTTCGTGAGTTCCGTGTCGATGGCGGCGTACGTCGAAGGGCCGTCGCTCTTGATGTCGATGAGCAACTGGAAGTCGCGCCCGTGTTTGTACACCTGCCCGTGGTTCTCCCGCACCCGGTCGGCCAGCGGCTTCAGGTAGAGGCTCTCCAGGTTGCGCCCCGGTACGGCGTCCTCCAGGTCATGCGCGACCCGCAGTTCGCCGTCGACCAGCCATACGTCCGCCTCGACACTGTTGAACCCACGGTCCAGCGCATCCTGCAGCGGCCGCCGGTGCTCGTAGTCGTTGTGTGCGTGAGCCGACGGCAGCGCGCGTACGGCGGGAGCGTCGTACGACCGTGGCAGCTTGAAGCCTTCGGAGCGTACGACGTCACGCAGCCGGTCGGGGTAGTCGGTGATGATCCCGTCGACACCCTTGTCGATCAGCGACTGCATGGTCGCCGGGTCGTCGACCGTCCACGGCACCACCTTCATACCGGCCTGGTGCGCCGACTCGACCATGTCGGCGGTGACGTACGGCCGGTAGGTCGGATCGGTGACCTTGCCGTCCTGCGGGAAGCCGTGCACCGGTGAGATGGCCGAGGCGCCGAAGGACTTGGTCGCCTTCACCAGGTCGCCGCCGAAGTCGTCGATGTCGATTCCGCCCAGCCACGGCGACTTGCCCGGCTGACCGACCTGCAGGAAGTCGTAGTTCGTGAGCGCGACCAGCGGCAGTTCGGGCGCGACCTGGCGCATCCGCATCAGGGCGCCCCAGTCGAAGCTCTGGATCGTCACCTGCCGGGCGATTCGTGCCTGCCGGACCTCTTTGGCGACGACCTGCACGAACTGCTCGCGTGGCGCGGTCTCGGTCGGCGCACCTGCTTCGACCTTGGTCTCGATGTTCAGCTTCACGCCGTACGCGTGGAACCGGTGCACCAGCGCGAAGATGTCGCGCAGCTCCGGCATCTGGGCGCCGGGATCGGGCTGCTGGCCGGGGAAGTTCGGCAGCGTCTGCGAACCGCAGTCGAGCTGCTTGACCTGCTTCAACGACAGCGTGTTGATGTACTTGCCGACGTACGGGTACTCGGGGTCGCCCGGGGTGTACGGCGCGGTGTCCTTGCACTTGCTGCCCGACACGCGCCGGTCGTGGGTGACGACCGCGTAGCCGTCCTGGGTGATCTGGACGTCGAGCTCGAGGGTGCTGACGCCCAGCTCGAGGCCGTGCGTGAAGGACGCGATGGTGCTTTCCACGGTGAGCCCGAGGCCGCCGCGGTGGGCCTGGATGTCGAAGTCGCCGCGGGTGGCCGCGGCCGGTGCGGCAGGCAGCAGCCCGGCGACGAGGGCAAGCGGAAGCAGCGCGCGGGTAAGGCGGCGCATGAGGGGTCTTCCTTCCGGAGGGGTATGGGCGGATACACCCTGAGGCTCGCTGCCACAGGGATACCTGTGCCTTCGTGAAGGTAGCCGAGAAAAGGCCTACTGGTGACCGCCGCGTGTCGCCGACCGACTACGGAGCGGATACGACCCGTCGCACCGACTGGGTCTCGGCCACGATGGAGCCGTCCTTGAACGCCTTGTCCAGCGTGCCCTCGACCCGGCGAGTCAGCGTGAGATCGATCTGACACGTGGACGTGGAGGGGCTCGGAGTCGCGGTCGTAGCGGCCGGCTTGATCGAGCCGCGGGCGATCGTGGCCGAGGTCCGGCCCGGCTCCAGTTGCAGGCTGCCGGGTTGGATGCATTCGCCGGCCCAGGTGAGGACCGACGGCTGCCGGCCGCTGTCGATCCGTACGGCGAGGTCGGCCCGCCGGGAGAACGTCGTACCAGCCGCAGGTGCGACCAGTCGGACGCGCTCGGGCAGTACGACGGTCGACGTCGGAGCGGACGCGTTGTCGCCGTCCCGCTTGAGGCTGAAGGTGATCTCGGTACCCGCCGTGGTCACGCCGTCGAGGCGGCTGCGGTACTCCGTCACCCCGGCGGCGCGGTGATGATCGAGCGTTGTGGACTTGCCGCCACCCGCCGCGGTGATCTCCTCACCTCCGCCGAGCTCGACGAAGGTGAGGGTGCCGACCCGCAGCGAGGCACTCAGGTCGGCCTCGTCGGCGTTCTCAGGCAGCGTGACGACCAGGTTGGCAGTCATCCCGCTGGTCCGGATGTCCTTCGACTCCACGGTCGAACAACCGGTCACAGTCAGGGCTACGGCCAGGGCGGCGGCGATGCGCTTCACAGCCTGGAAAGCTAACACCGCAAGGGATCAGCTCTACTCGTACTGGAGTGCCTCCAGCGGGTTCAGTTTGGCTGCGCGGCGGGCCGGCCAGATGGCGGCGAAGATGCCGACCACGACGGCGACGACGGCGAAGATCACCAACTGTCCGGTCGGGACGGTGAAGGTGACCTCGTCCAGCCGGGCGGCCAGCAGTGAGGCGAGCAGCAGGCCGAGGGCGATCCCGATCACCGCGCCGATCAGTGCGGTGATCACACTCTCCTGGCGGATCATCCTCTTCACCTGACCTCGGGTCAGGCCGATCGCGCGGAGCATGCCGAGCTCGCGGGTCCGCTCGAAGACGGTCAGCACCAGCGTGTTGACGATGCCGAACAGGCTCACCAGCACCGACAGCGCGAGCAGCACGTACAGCACGTTCAACAGGCCCTTCACGTTGTCCGTCTGCGCCTTCTTGAACTCGTCCCGCGTCATCGCCTTCGCGTTCGGGAACGTGCTCAGCGCACTCCGCAGCGCGGCGGAGTTCTCCGCCGTCACGCCGCCGCGCAGGTTGACGAAGGTGAAGATGTTCATCGGCTGGGTGCTGGCCGAGTCGAAGGTCGCGGTCGAGATCGTCACGTTCCCGAACGGCGACCCGCCGGCCGGCGGACGGAAGATGCCGCGAACCTGCAGTTGCAGCACCTTCCCGGTCACGGTCTCCATCGCGAACCGCGAACCCAGGGCGAGGGCGTGCTCGTCGGCGTACTCGGCATCGACGATCGCACCGTCGGTCCCGAGCTCAGCGAGCGACGCCTGCGAGCCGGCTCGCCAGTCGAACGTGAGCAGATCCGGCGCCTCGGCATCGACCGCGGTGATCACGATCGTCTTGTCGAACGCCTTGGCCTGGCCGCCGCGCACACTGGTGATCTCCTCGACCGCAGGTACGTCGGCGGCTGCGGTGGCGACCGTCGGCGGCAACGGGCTGAAGTTGTTCTGCGCGGTGATCGCGTAGTCGGCGCTGAAGATCCCGTCCACGGCCTCCTCGAACGGCTTGATGATGCCCGCGCCGAGGGTCGCGACCAGGGTGACGAGAGCCAGCCCGATCATCAGGGCCGCGGCGGTCGACGCCGTACGGTGTGGATCGCGCCGGCTGTTCTGACCGCCGATAGCGACCGCCGGCCGGTCGGGGAGGACCCGCGGGAACTCGGCCGGCCGCCGGAACAGCCGCCGTACCAGCCACAACGGGACCAGGAAGATCGGCCAGATCAGAGCCGTCAGTACGACGACCGACCAGCGCGCGATCGGATCCGACACCGCCGCGAGCGGCCGCACGAGTCGCGCTGAGAATGCCGCGATCCCGATGAACAACAGCAGGACACCGGCGCCGAGGCACGACAACAAGGTGCTTGTCGACAATCCGTCTGCGAACAATCCGACCAGCACCAGCGCGATGCCACCGGCGGCGAGCAGGGCAGCGCCGACCGGGCGGAAGCGGTGCAACCGGCCCGGTGCGAGCGTGGCACCTTCGCGGACCGCGGCGATCGGCGGAACCCGGGTCGCGCGCCAGGCCGGCCGGAGGCTGGCGAGCACAGTTACCAGTACGCCGACCACCAGCGCGACGACGATCGTGCGGGTCTGGAACACCAATCCGTTGTTGGGCAGCGTGAAGCCGACCGAGTCGAACAGATTGAACAACCCGGTCGCGATCGCCAGGCCGAGGAACAGCCCGACCACCGCCGAGACGAACCCGGTCACCAACGCCTCGAGCACTACCGTGCCGAGAATCTGCCGGCGCGAGGCACCGAGCGTTCGCAGGGTGGCGAACTCGCGGGTCCGCTGGGCGATCGTGATCGACAGCGAGTTGGCGATCACGAACGAGCCGACGAACAGCGCGATCCCGCCGAACACCAGCAGGAACGTCTCCAGGAAGGTCAGGAAACCGCTGATCTCGGACGCTTCCTCGGCCGCCTGGTCCTCGGCGGACCGAACCTGGGTCGCCTCCGGCAGGATGCGCTGCACCGCGTCGAGCAACTGCTGCTCGCCGGTGTTCGGCTTGGCCGCGATCAGGATCTGATCCAGCTTGCCGGACTTGTCGAACACCCGCTGTGCGGTCGCCAGATCGAACCCGGCCAGCGTCGCGCCACCGATCGACGAGATGGCACCGAACTCGACGAGTCCGGCGATCCGCATCTGCTCAGCGGCCCCACGTGCCTGGACCCGGATCGTGTCGCCGGCCGCGAACCCCTTCTCCTGCGCGCTGTGCGTGTCGATGACCACCTCGTCGGCCTTCGGCCAGTCGCCGGACACGAGGGTGAGCGAGTTGAACTGCGGCAGCGCCGGATCGACGCTGAAGCCGAGGTTCGGAGCGCCGCCGAAGACGACTGCCTTGCCGTCCTTGCCGATCAGTTGCGCCTCGCCGAACACGTTGCCGCCGGCCGCGCCGACCTCGGGCAGGTTCCGGACCTCCTGCAGCAGACCCGCATCGAACGGCGGCGCTGTCGTAGTGCCGTCGTCGGACGGGTCGAAGGCCGTCTTGCCGGTGATCGCGGCGTCGGTGTTCTTGTAGTTCTCGCTGATGATCGAGTCGAACGCGCCCGTGACAGAGTCGGTCAGCACATAGGTGCCGGAGATCAGCGAGACCCCGAGGACGATGCCGATCGCGGTCAGCGCGGTACGAAGTTTGCGGGCCAGCATGCCCTGCAACGCGAACCGGATCACTGCAGGTCCAGCGTGTCGATCACTTGCAGGATCTCGTGCTGGCTGGACTGGCCGGTCTCCTTCACGATCTCGCCGTCGGCCAGATAAAGCACCCGGTCGGCCATCGCGGCCGCCTTCGCGTCGTGGGTCACCATCACCGTGGTCTGGCCGTACTCGTCGACCGAGCCGCGCATCAGGTCGAGGATCTCGGCGCTGGTCCGGGAGTCCAGGTTGCCGGTCGGTTCGTCGGCGAACACGACCGTCGGCCGCGACACCAGGGCCCGCGCGATCGCGACCCGCTGCTGCTGGCCACCGGACAGCTCGGCCGGCCGGTGGTGCAGCCGGTCGGCGAGCCCGACCCGTTCGACCAGTTCGGCGAAGAACTCCGGGTCCGGCTTCTCGCCGGCGATCGTCAGCGGCAGCACGATGTTGTCCCGCGCGGTCAGCATCGGGAGCAGGTTGAAGAACTGGAAGATGAAGCCGATGTGCTTGCGGCGCAGCTTGGTCAGCGCGTCGTCGCCGAGTGTGGTGATCTCGGTGCCGTCGATCTGCACCGAGCCCGACGTCGGGCGGTCCAGCCCGGCCAGGATGTGCATCATCGTCGACTTGCCCGAGCCCGACGGCCCCATCACCGCCGTCAGCTGACCAGGCTCGATCTGCACATCCACTCCGTGCAACGCCCGTACGGCGGTATCACCCTCGCCGTACACACGTACGACGCCTTCCGCGTGCACAACTCCGGAAGTCCCCTCCATTGCCGATCGCCCCTCCCTGGCTGATCAGCGGCCTCCCCAGGCGACCGGTAACTCTCACCGAGTGTGCTCGCGTTTCGGCGATATCGATAGGGGATTTTCCCGGATCGAACCCTGAGCTGCCTCAGATCCAGCCTCGGCGGGCCGCGTGGAAGCCCAGTTGGAGCCGGGTGTCCGCGGAGACCAGGTCCATCAGGGCCCGGACCCGGCGCTGGACCGTGCGCATCGACAGGTTGAGCTGGTTGGCGACCGCCTGGTCGGTGAGGCCCGCCAGCAGTAGGCCGAGAATGCGGGCGTCCAGCTCGGGCAGACCGTCCGACGGCCCCTCCACCATGCCGTCCGTGCCCAGGACGAGTGGCAGGCCGTCACGCCATACCCGGTCGAACAGAGCGAGCAGTGCGTCGAGCATGCCGCTGCTGTGCACGATGAGCGCTCCGATGCTCCCGCCGGCACCGGACAGCAGTGGGACGAGTGCGATGCGCCGGTCCACGATCAGTAACCGCATCGGCAGCTCCTGCACCACGCGGACCTCTTCACCGGCCTGCAGCGAGTCAGCTGCGGCACTGAAGAACCCAGGCCGGTCGAACGCGCTCCGCTCGATCAGCACGCGATAACGCACGCCACGAGTGACCGCCGCGTCCTCCTCCTTGTTGTCCTCGGGTGGGACGACCGCAATCTCCGCTTTGACGAACCCGAGGACCTCCTCCCGCGCAGACATCTGCAGCTGAGCGAACCGCTGCCCGACCGCCTTCGCACCACGTACGACGTCCACGACATCGCTGACCGATCGCTCGGTGTCCGTGCCTCGGTAGACCTCCGCCAGCGACTCGATCTCGCGCTGTGCCCGCCGCAACTCCTCCTCGCGCTGCACAGCGAGTGCTGCGAGTGCCACCGATGGGGGAGAGGCGACGTACCGATCCGTGCCGCTGCTGGAGCGTGCGGCCAGGCCTAGCGACTCCAGTGCGACCAGTGCGCGGGCGGCCTCGACCGGGTGGCAGCCGAGTCGGCCGGCCAGCTCGGCGGCGTCGTACGACGGCACCTCGACGAGGGCGCGGTAGGCGAGTTCTTCGGAGTCATCCAGTCCGAGCACGTCGAGCACGATGCCTCCCAGCAGACGGTTGTGTGGCGGCCGGACCCTGGCGGGTTCGTGAATTGTCGCAATCTTGCCAGGCTCGGCCCCTCCTTGGCTGGCGGTTTTGCGATGAACTGACCCGCGAAACCGTCCTGAAGGTGGTCCTCCGCATGATTTTCCGCTCACTTGCGCGCAAAACCTTGGCCGGCGCAGCCGTCACCGCCCTACTCGCCGTCGTCGCCGTACCCTCTTCGGCTGCTCCACCTGACACCGACTCCCGGCCGACCCTGCCCGTGCAGGTGGACGCCGAGAAGGTCGTCACCCTGCTCACCGGCGACAAGGTCCAGGTCAGTCCCGCCGGCAGTGGGCGGAGCAATGTCCGCTTCGTCCCCGCCGACCCGACGCAGGCCGGCTACGAGACTCGTACGGTCGGCAAGGACCTGTACGTCGTACCCGACAGCGCGGCGAAGCTTGTCAACAATGGGAAAGTCGACCAGGCGCTGTTCAACGTGAGCGGCCTGATCCGACAGGGGTACGACGACGCGTCGACGAGCCAGATCCCGGTCATCGCCACCTACAAGCCCACAGCCCGCGCAGCACAGCAGGCCGTCCCCACCGGGTCCACCCGCACGCGGACCCTGTCGTCTGTCGGTGCCGCCGCGCTCCGAACCGACAAGGCCCGTGCACGCGAGACCTGGCAGACGCTGTCGACCGGTCGCGACGTGCAGAAGCTGTGGCTCGACGCGAAGGTGCACAAGACGCTCGACCAGAGCGTGCGGTACGTCGGCGCCCCGCAAGCCTGGCAGGCCGGGTACGACGGCACCGGTACGACGGTCGCCGTACTGGACTCAGGTGTCGACGCGGAGCACCCGGACCTGGTTGGAGCGGTCAAGGCCCAGCAGAACTTCACCGACAGCCCGGACGTCATCGACCACGACGGCCACGGCACCCACACGTCGTCCACAGTCGCGGGCCGCGGCGTCGCCTCCAACGGTAAGAACAAGGGTGTCGCCCCGGGCACGCAACTGCTGTCGGGCAAGGTCCTGAACGACTACGGCAGCGGCGACCTGTCCTGGATCATCGCCGGAATGGAATGGGCCGTTGCCGAGGGCGCCGACGTGATCAGCATGAGCATCGGTACGTCGGAACCCGTCGACTGCACCGACCCGATGGCCGCCGCCGTCGATCGCATCAGCGCCTCGTCCGGCGTCCTCTTCGTCGTTGCTGCCGGCAATCTCTACGGACCGGCCGAGACCATCAGCAGCCCGGGCTGCGCGGCCTCGGCGTTGACGGTCGCGGCGACCGACCTCACCCAGACCACCGCGGACTTCTCCAGTCGCGGCCCGGTGATGAGCAACCACGCGGTCAAGCCCGACATCGCGGCGCCCGGTGTGGACATCACCGCGGCCCGGGCCGGTGGGCGCGGCGATTCGGCGTACACCGACATGAACGGGACGTCGATGGCGACGCCGCACGTGGCCGGTGCGGCCGCGATCCTGAAGCAGCAGCACCCGGATTGGACCGGCCAGCAACTGAAGGCGGCGCTGCAGAACTCGGTGCGGTCAACCAGCACGGTCGGGATCTACGAGCAGGGTGCCGGTGAGCTCAACGTCGCGCAGGCAGTCAATCAGCAGGTGACCGGCCCGGGTACGACGGACTTGGGCACGTTCGCCTGGCCGCACACGCCGGCGGACAAGCTCACCAAGCCGCTGACCTACCACAACAGCGGGAAGTCGCCGGTCACCCTGACCTTCGCAACGGATGCCCGCGGCAACAACGGGAAGCCGTTGCCGTCGTCACTCATCACCTTCGGCGCAAGCTCGTTGACCGTCCCGGCCGGCGGGTCCGCCGAGGTGCCGGTGACCATCGACCCGTCCGCGTCGCTGGACTACGGCCTGTACGGCGCGATCAGCGCCCGGGTGGTTGCTACCGGCAATGACGGCCGGACGGTCGTCACCCCGGTCGGCTTCTACCTCGAACCGCAGTTCGTCGACGTCACGTTCAAACTCATCGACCGCAACGGGCAGCCGGCCTCGTCGATCACCGCGCTGGACGTGTTCGACACCGACAGCATCGCCGCGCAGCGGATCGGGTTCGAGGGCGCGGACCGCACCCTGCACCTGCGAGCGGGCACGTACTCGCTGGCCGCGATCATCGCGACCGAGGCCGCCGAGGGGATGGTCGAGTCGTACGCCTTCCTCGGCAACCCCGAGATCACGCTGACCGAGAACACCACCATCACCTACGACGCTCGCACGGCGGCCGAGGCCACGGTGACGACCCAGCGGCCGACCGAGCGCAAGGGCGGCAGCCTGACCTATGGTCGGATTGTCGACAACTGGATCCTCGCCTCGAGTCGCAGCTTCGGCACACAGATCAAGTCGGTCTACCTGGGGGAGACGCCCGAGGTTCAGCGTGGCACCTTCGAGGTGGTCGAGGGGTGGCAGTACGCATCACCGGCCGGCGCGAAGTCGCCGTACCTCTACAGCCTGGCCTTCACGCATGAGCAGCAGATCAAGGGCAAGCCGGAGCACCGGGTCCGCGATCGCGAGCTGGCCACGATCGATGCGACGTACTACACACCGGGCAAGGACTACACGTACTCCGAGTACGTCGATGTGTGGCGACCGTGGAGTATCAACCTGATCCCGACCGGAGCCCGGGGATCCGTGGCGGCGCCGACGCGGGTGCAGCATCTGGTGACGGCCGACCGGGACACGAAGGTGTCGCAGATGGTCGGGCACTCGGACACGATGAGCTGGCCGTTCGCGACCCTGATGACTTCGACGGCCACGTCGTACCAGGCCGGAAGCCGGCACACCGAGACCTGGTACAAGGCCGGGTTGCGGCCGGGGATGGTGACGGACCAGACGACCGGGCTGAAGTACGCGCCGGCGGCTCGGGAGGGCAACTCGATCTGGAGCAACTTCCCGAGCTGGTCCGACACCGAGCCGGGGCACTTCTCCCGGGGCGGGTTCCTCGACCTGGGCGGCACCGAGTTGCTGGCCGACGGGGTGTCGCTGGGACGGTACGGGTTCTACGGGCAGGGGTTCTGGGACGTGCCGGCCGCGGCGACGAACTTCGAGCTGGTGTACGAGCTGCTCCGCTGGCAACGCGGCGACTACAAGTGGGAGTCGCCGACGACGGCCGAGACCCGGTGGAAGTGGAACAGCTCGGCCGCCGATGCGGGCAAGCCGCTGCCGTTGCTCTTCCCCGACTACGACCTCCCCGTCGACCTCAACGACCGCGCTCCGCGTGTGCGTGCCTTCCCGATCACCATCACCGCGGAGACCGGCCACTGGTACAAGGCCGGCCGCTTCACGAAGGCCCGAGTCTGGACGTCGTACGACGACGGCAGCACCTGGACCCAGATCCCGGTGGTCAACCTGGGCACCAAGGTCATCGCCCTGGCCGACAACACCAAGGCCACCGACTTCGTCACCCTCAAGACCGAACTGACGGACTCCAGCGGCAAGTCTGTCACCCAAACCCTCAACCGTTTCTACGGAATCCGCTAGAAACCCAGCACGCCCCCAGCGGGTCGGCTGGGGGCGCGCTGCAAAGTATGTGGCGTCGGACCGGGAAGCGCCTCACGGCGCGTGGCCGCTCGTAGCGGCTTAATTTGGGACCCGGGGCTTACGCCGGCCCGACACCTCGAACAGTGTAACGGGTGGCCAAACCCCTTGTCCTGTGGGGATCTCGGGCCGCAAGACGCCATAGCATCCTACGTGTTGGTACGCAACTACCAGAGCTGCCCGGCGCGTTCGGCCCGCGCCGCGGTCTGCAACTGATCCGCCATCTCGACCAGTCTCGATGCCGACAGCACCTGGTCGTGCCCGTCGTCGGCGAGGTGCGCCCGGCCGGTCGCGACGATCCGCGCGAACGCCGCCGCCCGGTCCAGAGTGGTGGCGAAATCCCCGGTCGCGACACCCCGCAGTACGGCGTCGACCATGTCGCGCACCTCGGTCGGTCCGGGTGGTTCGGCGACTCCCGCGACCACCGCGTGCACCTCGGCGTACCGGCGTCCGGCCGCGAACTCGCGGGAGACTCCCTCCGCGTTCGAGTGCACCCACGACCGCAACAGGTACAGCCGCCACAGTGACCCCGGCAGGGAGTCGGCCGGCGCGTCGGACCAGAGCTCGGCGAGTTCGTCGAGGCCGTAGTCGTCGGCCAGCTTCACCACCCGCGCGTGCACCTCGGCATCCTCCGAGGACCGCACACCGCGGACCAGGAGTTCGGCGGTCCGGTGCGCGACCTCGGTCACAGCCGCCGGGTCGGCAGCACCGGGCAGCGACTCGAACAACTTGTTGCCGGGCATGATCGGACGGCGCGGATTGGGAGTGGCCACGCGCTCAATGGTGCCTGAACCAGCCAAGCCCCGCATGCCGACCCGGCGCAGTCACCACACCCGCGGTCGCGGCGGCGGTCTGCGGCCGAACCGGGGCAAGACCGTCCGGAGGTGCCAAACGTTTTGGCATCGGTTTGGCAGAACTTTGGCGTTGACCGGCCGCCGCCGGGCTGGGAACACTGCTGCCAAGACGTTTTGCCAAAACGTTTAATCAGCCTGGTGTGCCGGTAAGAGCGGTGGTCGAGCTCCCGGCAGGAACGGAGTCGAAGTGAGGAAGCTTCGCAGCACGAGCGGTCGTCCGCGGACCGTCGTACGCGGTATCGCCGTCATCGCGAGCATGGTCCTGGTCGCCGCCGGATGCGGCGCCGGCGGAAGCTCCGGTGGCGGCGGCAGCGACACCCTGACTGTCCTGGTGGAGGGTGGCGGCCGCGCCGAGCTCCAGCCGATCGCCGACCTGTACAAGAAGGAGACCGGTACGACGGTCGACCTGGTCGAACTGCCCTACGACGGCCTGTACGACCGAGTCCAGACCGAGCTCGGCTCGGGCCAGGCCTCCTTCGACGTCGCAGCGCTCGACGCCATCTGGTTGAGTGCCTTCGCGGCCGGCGTCTCGCCGCTCGACGACCTCTTCACCGACAGCGTGAAAGGCGATCTGTTCCCGGGCCTGGTGACCGAGGCACAGGTCGACGGGGCGTACGTCGGAATGCCGGTCTGGACGAACTCCGAGATCCTCTACTACCGCACCGACCTCTTTGGCGACCCGAAGGAGAAGGCCGCCTTCAAGGCGAAGTACGGGTACCCACTCGTCCCTCCGACGACGTGGAAGCAGTACCGGGATGTGGCCGAGTTCTTCACCCGCGACACCAACGGCGACGGGCAGACCGACCTGTACGGCACCGACGTCAAGGGTGCCGTCGAGACGGAGTGGCTGGCGACTGTGTCCCAGACCGGTGAGAAGACGATGGTTCTGGACCCGAAGAGTGGTCAGGTCAGCATCGACGACGCCGACCACCTCGAGGCGCTGAACTTCTACACCAGCCTGCTGCCGTACGCGCCGGCGGGCGCCGCGCAGCTCGACTGGGCCGGCGCGCAGAACCTCTTCTACCAGGGGAAGCTCGCCATGATGCGCTTCTGGGGACACGCCTACACCCAGACTCCGGCCGATGCCAAGGTCAAGGGCAAGATCGGCGTCGCCCCGATGATCGCCGGTCCCGGCGGGATCGCCGGCGTACCCGGCGCCTGGTACCTCTCGGTGCCCAAGGCAACGAGCAAGCAGGCGGAAGCCAAGAAGTTCATCACCTTCGCCTACGAGCACAACGAGCTCTCGGTCAAGACGTCCCTGGGCCTGGTCGCCCGCGTCTCGGCGTTCGAGTCGCAGGCCGGTGTGGCCGGGCACGAGAACTACCCGGCCATCCTCAAGACGCTCGAGTCACCCGCGACGATCGCCCGGCCGGCCACGCCGAAGTGGCAGCAGATCGTCACCACGGTGCTCACCCCGATGCTGCAGAAGGCGGTCGTGAAGGGCGCCGACAACGCGGCCCTGCTGAAGAACGCGAAGGCCCAGATCGAGGCCATCGTCAAGTAGCCCGCCGGACCGCCGCCGATTCCGAAGGATCCGCTTGTGCGCCTCACCGACCGCCGGTTCGCGCTTGTCCTGACCGCGCCTGCCGCGCTGTTCCTGCTCGCCTTCGTGGCGTGGCCCCTGATCAGGTTCGTCTCGAATGCCTTCTACCAGATCTCGCCGATCGACGGCGGTCCGCGCAGCTTCGTGGGCTTCGACAACTTCGTCACGGCGTTCAGCTCGCCGGCGTTCCAGGACGCCTCGGTGCGCACGATCGTCTACACGGTCGTCGTGGTCGCGCTCGAGTTCACCTTCGGCATCGCGGTGGCGCTCGTCTTCTCGGCCCTCGGCAACCGATCGGCGGTGTTCCGTACCGTCTTCATGTACCCGCTGATGGTCGCGCCGGTCGTCGCCGGGTTGTTGTGGAGATTCCTGCTCATCGACAACTTCGGCATCCTGAACGAGTTGCTCCGCCGGGCGGGAGTGCTGCACAGCACCGACCAGCTGGGCTGGCTGAGCGACCCGAAGATCGCGCTGTTCTCGGTCGCGCTGCCGGACATCTGGCTGACAACCTCGTTCATCACGCTCGTGCTCTTCGCCGGACTGCAGAACATCCCGGGTGACGTGATCGAGGCCGCGCGCATCGACGGTGTGCGGTTCCCGACCCTGCTGCTCCGGATCATCCTGCCGCTGCTCCGTCCGGTGATCGCCGTGGCGCTCATCGTCCGGGGCATCGACGCCGCGCGGGCGTTCGACATCATCCTCATCCAGACCAACGGCGGGCCGCAGGAGAGTACGACGACACTCAGCCTGCTCATCTACCGCACCATGACGCGGAACGGAGATCCAGGACTGGCCAGTGCCATGGGCACCGTGTACCTGATCGCGATGCTCGTGGTCGCGGCCGCGGCGATCCTGGCCATCTGGCGGCCCGGAAGTGAGCAGGCATGAGCGGCCTCGAAACACGCCGGCGTTCTGCCCGACTCCTGCTCTGGGGTGCGCTGGCCATTGCGCTGGTGCTCTACGGGTTTCCCTTCGTCTACCTGCTGCTGACGTCGTTCAAGGCTCCGCTCGACGCGATCGCCGTACCGCCGAAGGTGTTGCCTTCGCAGTGGACGCTCGACAACTATGTGGCGGCGCTCAGCAGGGAAGGCGTCGTACCGGCGCTGATCAACAGTGCCGTGACGGCGGTTATCAGTACGGCGTTCTCACTCGTGCTCGGGGTGCCGGCGGCGTACGCGATCACTCGGTACCGCACGCCGAGCGGGCGGGTCTTCGTGATCGCCGCCCTGGTCACCCGGATGGTGCCGACGATCGCGGTCGGAGCGCCACTCGTCGAGACGATGCGATCGCTCGGTATCGCCGACACCTCGATCGGACTGGCGATCGCGCACACCACGATCTCGTTGCCGCTGACGATCTGGCTGATGTCGAGTTTCTTCGAGGCGGTGCCCGGCGAACTCGAAGAGGCCGCGAAGGTCGACGGCAGTGATCGGCTCGGGGCGCTGTGGCACGTCGTACTGCCGGTCGTGTCCGGCGGGCTCGCGGTGACCGCCATCTTCGCGTTCCTCGCGTCCTGGAACGAGTTCCTGTTCGCGCTGCTGCTCACGTCGGTGCGGGCGCAGACCACGCCGATCGTGATCGCGAACTTCCAGACCCAGTTCGGCCTCGACTGGGGCGGGATGACCGCGCTCGCGGCGGTCTACTCCGTGCCCGTCATCCTGCTCACCCTCGCCCTCCAGCGACACATCGTCGCCGGCCTGACCCTCGGTGCCGTCAAGGGCTGACCCCTACAAAAGAAAGCGATTCCAAACACTATGGAGTTCTGGCAACCCAACAGCCCGCTCGGCGGCCTGGCGCACGTCAAGTCCGGCCGGTCGCGTCGCGAGTCGAGCTGGGACCGAAGCGGCGGCAATAGAGACTTCAAGGTGGTGCCCGCGGGCGAGACCTTCGTGATCGCCGATATCGCGGGTTCCGGCCGGATCGAGCACATCTGGCTCACCACGCGCTGCTACTCGGAGAAGTACCTGCGCAAACTCGTGATCGAGATGTTCTGGGACGGCGAGGACAACCCCAGCGTTCGAGCGCCGCTCGGTGACTTCTTCGGCGTCGGGCACGCGGTCGCGAAGCATTACATGTCGCTTCCCCTGAACGCTGTGTTCGGCCCGCGGCGGGGGCCGAAGGGACCGTTCGCGGCCGCGATGAACAGTTACTTCCCGATGCCGTTCGGCAGCCGGGCGAAGATCCAGATCCGCAACGAGAGCGATCAGCCCATCGAGAACCTCTTCTATTACGTCGACTACGCGCTCAGCGACGAGCCCATCCCGGACGACGTCGGCCGCTTCCACGCCTACTACCGGCAGGAGAAGCCGACCGTCGCGGTGCGCCACACCACCGATCTCGAGAACCCGGCGCCGTGGGACCTGCCCGGGACGAATCTGACCGGCGACGACAACTACGTGATCCTCGATGCGACCGGCAAAGGGCACTACGTTGGCTGCGTGCTGAGCATCGACAACTTCGACGCCTCCAACCAGGTGTTCACCTGGCCGGGGGAGGGCGACGACATGTTCTTCATCGACGGAGAGGTCTGGCCACCGTCCCTGCACGGAACCGGTACGGAGGACTACTTCGGTGCGGCGTGGGGATTCCCGAGTGGCGAGTACGCCGGTCCCTACCACGGCATCACGCTCGGTGCGAGTCCGCAGGAGCACTTCGGCTTGTGGAGCATGTTCCGCTGGCACATCGAGGACCCTGTCCGGTTCGAGAAGAGCCTGCGGGTGTCGATCGAGCACGGACACGCGAACGATCAGGGCAACGACTACTCCAGCGTCGCCTACTGGTACCAGGTGGGCGAGCACGCTCCGCATGCCGACCTGCCACCGGTCGAGGAACGGCTGCCGCGTCGATGGCCGGAGCACGGCCTCTGGGATGAGTGAGGCCTGTCCATGAGCGTGCCGGGCGAGCAGGACGAGGTGCGGAAAGTCGGGATCCGGGATGTCGCGCGCGCTGCCGGCGTGTCAGTCACGACGGTTTCGCACGTGCTCAACGAGACGCCGAACACGCGCACGAGTGAGGCGACCCGCGAGCGGGTGCGTTCGGTCGCGCGCGACCTCGGGTACACCCCGAACCGGCTCGCCCGCGGCCTGCGCACCCGTGCCTCGGACATGATCGGCTTGCTGACCGAGGAGATCGCCACCACTCCGCACGCGGGGCGCATCATCCTCGGCGCCCAGGAGGAGGCGAGCCGCCACAACCTCACGCTCGCGATCATCAACTCGCATCTCGACGCCGGCGCGGCGGCCCGCCGCGCCGACGCCCGGGCCCTGATCGAGCGTCAGGTCGACGGCATCATCTACGCCACCGTGTTCCACCACGAAGTTTCCGTGCCACATGAGCTGCGGACGGTGCCGGCGGTGTTGATAGGAGCTCTGGACCGGCAAGGCGTCGTACCCGCCGTACTGCCCGACGAGGCGAGCGGGGCCGCCGACCTGGTGGCCCTGCTGGTCGCGTCCGGGCATCGACGGATCGCCTTCGCGAACTCGAGTATCGACGTCCCGGCCACCCGGGGCCGCCTGGTCGGGTACCGGCGCGGCCTCGCGGACGCGGGCATCTCACCCGACGAGCGGCTGATCGCCTCTGGTGTCTCGGAGGCGGCGGGCGGCTACACGGCCTGCCGCGAGCTGCTCGATCGCGCCGACCGGCCGACGGCGATCTTCTGTTACAACGACCGGATGGCGATGGGTGCCTACCGGGCCGCGCAGGAACTCGGCCTGCGGGTGCCGGACGACGTCTCGATCGTCGGGTTCGACGACCAGGCGCCGATCGCGGGCAGCGTCTACCCGGCGCTGACAACCGTTGCCCTGCCGCACTACGAGATGGGCGCCTGGGCGGTGGCCACCCTGACTCGGCTCATCCAGAGCAGCAGCAACTTCTGGTACCGCTCGACGCATCCAACTTGGCTGCCGTGCCCGGTGGTCGTGCGTGAGTCGGTCGCCCAACTCAGCTGACCGGTCCAGTCAGTACGCTCGTGGTATGGCAGGTGCTGGTGGTGGGCGTGGGCGGTTGGCCAAGAATCTGGTCAAGTACGGCGTGCGGTACGGTCCGCTCGCGGTCGAGGCGATCAAGCACGGTCGCGAGCCGGCTCAGCAGGCGGTCCAGGCGGCGCTCGCGAAACGGTCCGCCCGGAAGAAGGCGATCGAACACGCCCTCACCGTCCGCGACGGCTCCTTGCTGAAGGTCATCCGGGACGGCCAGGCGATCTTCTTCGTCTTCAGCGGCGACGCGATCGTGACGACCTATCCGCCGGTCCCGCAGAACAGCTACCCCGATCTGCTCCGCCACGCCGACCTCGACAAACGCGAGCCCGCCGTAGTCCTGGCCGCCCGCAAACCCAAGATCGCCCCCCGCCTCCCAAAGATGCGCAGGCGCTGACGCAGCCCGCGATCCCCGCCACACCGCCAGGGGGATATCCCCGTGAGTGCTGCCTTCTCCCCTCGTACACCAGGGGAGAAGGCACAAGCCGAGCGGATATCCCCTCGTGCACCGGGCTGCGCCCGGGTTCGCACCGAGCCGAGCAGTCGCGTGCCTCGCCTGAGGCAACCCCACATCCCAGGGGGCAACCCTCGAGTCAGCGGGTTGCCCCCTGAGATTCTCGGTGGGCAACCCCCCACGTGAGGGGTCAACCCCTCGGGTTGGGGGTTGGTCCGGGTGCTGGGGGACGGGGTGGCCGGGTGGGATGTGGGTTGGGAAGGTTGACGCGGGCGTAACATGCGCGACCCGGGTGGGCAACACCTTCGGCGGAGAGTGGAGGGACGTTGTCACGAGGGAGGGGCGTCCGCATGCTCTGGAAGATCAGGACTGAACTCGCCGACCGGCCCGGTGCTCTGGCCGAACTCGCTGCACGGTGTGGTGCGGACGACATCAACATTCTGAGTCTGGAAGTGTTCACCGCCGAGACCGGCGCCGTCGACGAGCTGGTGGTGTCCACCGGTGTCGGCTGGACCGCCGACGACCTGACCGCCCTGGTCGCCGAGGCGGGTTGCTCCCGTACGACGGTCCGTCCGTGCAAGGCCGACGTACTGAGTGACAGCCCGACTCGCTACCTGCGCGCCGTACTGCGACTGATCGACGATCCCGTGTCCGTGGACGAGGAGCTGGGCAATCTGCAGGGGTTCGAGGAGTACACCCCGGCCGAGTGGGCTCGGGCCGACGTACTCGTGGAGATCGCCGGCCGGCTGGCCGAGCGGTACCAGGGGACCGTGATGGAGGGCCCGCGCCCGGGTGACGGCGTACCGGATCTGCGGAAGGCGACCGTCGAGGACGCCGAGGCCGTGGTCGCCATGCACGAGCGGTGCTCGTACGAGAGCCGCACCCGGCGCTATCACGTGCCGATGCCGAAGCTGACCACCCGGACCGCGCGGCACCTGGCCGCACCGGCCGGCGGGATCTCGGTCGTGGCGGCCGTCGGTGACGGCGTGATCGGAATGGCGACAGCCGCGCCCTGGGAGGAGTTCGGCAGTACGACGATGGAGGTCGCCGTACTCGTCGAGGACGGCTGGCAGGGCCAGGGTCTGGGACTGCAGTTGCTCCGCCGGGTCGTCATCGAGGCGCGTGGCCTGGGAGCCGATCGGGTCGTCTGCGTGGTGCAGCCGGAGAACCACGCGATGCTCCGCACCCTCGAGCGGCTGCGGATGCGGTCCCGGGTGGTGCAGGACGGCGACAACCTGATGGTCACGGTCGCCCTGTCCGACCAGAGCCTGTCGAATGCGGTGGATCAGCCCCCGGTGCAATATCGTCAGTCTCGTGTCACCCCTTCCCATCGGTCGCAATCCACACGGTCTGCTGGTCAACCTGCCCGCGAGCACGCGCTCGCCGCTCTTTCAGCTGTTCCTCCGCTTTCTGGTGGCAATGGGCCTGCTGACCCTGATGGTGCTGATCGTGGTGGTCGATCGTGACGGCTACAAGGACAGCTACGACGGCACCGTCGGCCTGGTTGACGCGATCTACTACGCGACTGTCACTCTGACCACGACCGGGTACGGCGACATCACTCCGGTGACGCCGACGGCCCGGCTGGTCAACGCCTTCATCGTGACGCCGTTGCGGATCTCGTTCCTGGTGGTCCTGGTTGGCACGACACTGGAAGTCCTGGCAACCGAAGGTCGTCGCATCATGCGCGACACGCGATGGAGGAAGCGCATGAAGGACCACACTGTCGTCGTCGGCTACGGCACCAAAGGCCGGTCCGCCGTCCAGACGCTGATCAGCAACGGGGTGAAGCGCGAGAGCATCGTGGTGATCGACCCGCGGGCGCAGGCGATCGGTGACGCGGGCAACGATCAGATGGCGGCGTTCCACGGCGACGCGACGAACCGGACGGTGCTGCGCCGGGCCGAGGTGAGTACGGCGCGCGACGTGATCGTCACGACCGATCGCGACGACGCGGCGGTGCTCGTCACGCTGGCCGTGCGGCAACTGAACCCGGACGCGCACATCGTGGTCGCGGTCCGCGAGGAGGACAACGTCCCGCTGCTCCGGCAGAGCGGCGCCGACGCGGTCGTCACGTCGTCCGAGGCTGTCGGCCGGCTGCTCGGACTGTCGGCGGTCAGCCCGAACCTCGGCGAGGTGATGGAGGACCTGCTGACGTACGGCGAGGGTCTCGAGGTGGCCGAACGACCCGTCCTCGGCCGCGAGGTCGGCAAACCCCCGTCGGCGGTGCCGGACCGGGTCGTGTCCGTCGTCCGCGACGGCAGAGTGCACCGGTACTACGACTCCAGCGTCTCGGTCCTTGCTGCCGGCGACAAACTCATCGTGGTCCGCCCCGCCAAGGAAACCCCCTGGGCCGAGCGCCCGGGCGCCGACGAAGAGGACGAGTGACCTCTTCCACTGCTGCCTTCTGAGTGCTTACCTCGGTACAGGTGGGGACGGTTCCCACCCGAGGGGTGAGGCGTTATGTGGTGGAACAAGCATGTCGTGGGCATCGCGGTCGCAGCATTGGTGTGCGGTGGTTTGGCGGGGGTGCCGAGCCAGGCGGCGACACCGGGTAACGAATGGTTCGCACCGTGCGACCCATCGACTGCCGAAGCGCGCGGCGGGCCGGTGCGGGAGCCGAATACCGGGCAGACCGTCGTGGATCTGCCGGCATCGGCGAAGGGCAAGGCCGGACCCGGCTTCAAAGTGACGGTCCCGGTGTACTTCCACGTGATCACCGACGGCGCGATCGGTGCGGTGACGACGGAGCAGATCAACGCGCAGATCGCTGTCCTCAACAACACGTTCGCGGGCGGCGAAGGTGGCGACAACAGCGGCTTCGGCTTCCGGCTGGCCGGAGTGACCCGGACCGACAACGCGGCCTGGTTCTACGGCGGCATCGGCGGCACGAACGAACACACCATGAAGCGGACCCTCCACACCGGCGGACCAGGTGCCCTGAACTGGTACTCGACGACCGCGGGCGCCTACCTCGGCTGGGCGTACTTGCCCGACGTCGTGACGAAGCCTGGGCAGGCCTACCTCGACGGCGTCGTCGTCGACTGGGAGTCCATGCCAGGTACGTCGACGAAGTACGCGGGCCAATACGACCAGGGCGAGACGGGGACGCACGAGGTCGGCCACTGGCTGGACCTCCTGCACACCTTCGACGGCGGCTGCAGCCCGCACGGTGACTTCGTCGCCGACACGCCGGCGCAGAAGACGCCGACCCGCGGATGCCCCGAAGGCAAGGACACCTGCAAGGCACCCGGACTCGACCCGATCCACAACTACATGGACTACTCCTTCGACTCCTGCTACACCGAGTTCACCCCCGGCCAGTCCCAACGCATGGCCGACGCCTGGCTCCTCTACCGGGGCTAGCGCGTGACGTCCGACAGTTCGGATCATCGAGTGTGAGAACCTTGCCGCCGGCAAAGGGCTTCCGACGACACACTCGCCACACTCGATGATCCGGCTGCGGGCAACCCGCGAGTGAAGTCAGCGTGGCGAGTACTTGGTCATGCGGTGCGGCGGCGGTAGGTCCATCGGCCGGCGATGGATGTGGTGGTCAGACATATTTGATGAGCGCGGCGGATCCGGCTGAGCAGAGTCTCCTCGTTCTTCAGGTCCAATGACGTCACCCGGACGATCGTCAGTCCGTTGCGTTCGAGACCCTCCTCGCGATGATTGTCCGCGGTGTGTTGTCCGAGATCCCGGTGGTAGGCACCGTCGTACTCGAGACCGAGACCGGCCACCGGTTCCAGCAGGTCGACGATGCCGAGGAAGATCCCGTCGACATCGAACACCGGTACGTTCACCTCAAGCGGAGGCAGGCCCGCCTGCCGGCACAGCATCCTGAGCCTCGATTCCGGTGGAGACGCGGCCATTCTGTTCAGTAGCGGCAGCGCATCGCGGAGCCGCCGGATGCCTCTGCGGCCTGGATGAGTGCCGGCGTACTGCGAGATCGCGCTGGAGTCGGTGAGTCCGGCATGAAGCATGCAGTCTCCGGCGACGACCGCCTCGGTCAGGTCCGGCGCCAGTCGGAGCAGGTCGTACGCCGTCCGGGTGCCCGTCGTACAACTGACACCGTTGCACTCAACCACATCGTCCGGCTGCAGAGTCGCCCGTAGAGTCGTGATGCCCGGCCGGTTCACCACACTCCTGGGCGGGACCACGAGGAGCACCGGTTCGCCAACCCGCACCTCACCCCGGACAGCTCCCCAGCCGCCGTCCAGGTAGGCAACACCTTGCAGGTACGCCGAAGCCCAGCCTCCGACCACACCGCCAGACGGCATCACAGCAACCGCATCCAGAATGCGCTGCCTGACCGAGTCATTGACCTGCGCCGATCGGTGGTAGCCGAAGTGCGGCGAGACCCAGCGCTCGGATTCCAACTGTGCCCGGGTAACCCCGCCGGCGAGCAGATCCTTCCGTCGCTTGGCCATCGGCCACCTGTAGACGTGCCCCATCCCCTGAGCTTGCCCCATATCACCGGGCGACGCTGATCCCTGTCCACAGCCCTCCCGCGACTGAAGCCACCGTGCCCGACGGTCCCCGCCCCCTGAGGTCCAGTGAAGCCACCGTGCCCGACGGTCCCCGCTCCCTGAGGTCCAGTGAAGCCACCGTGCCCGACGGTCCCCGCCCCCTGAGGTCCAGTGAAGCCACCGTGTCCGACGGGCTCGTCCACTGAAGCCAGCGTGCCGCTCCACGCGCCTCGCGAGTTGGTTGGTGCGGCGACGTTCGAGGAGCCGTCGAGTGTGGGGAGTGTGCCGGCTACAAAGGCTTTCCGACGACCAACTCCTTACAGTCGATGCTCTCGGGCGGGGGGTGCGCCCAGGAGGAGGCTGCTGGGTCACGGTCCGGTTTCAGGATGTGGTCGTCGTTGGCTCGGTGTTGACGGTTGCGGGAGGCCGCTTTAATGTCTGATCTGTAAACGATTACAAGAACGATTACAGGAGGCGGGCGTGAGCCGTCCGACGATCGCTGGAGTGGCCCGGGCAGCCGGGGTCTCGGTGGCGTCGGTGTCACGGGTGCTGAACGGTTTGCCGGCCACCGAGGAGATGGTCGAGCGGGTGCAGCGGGCGGTCCAGGAGCTCGGGTACGTGCCGGACGCGCGGGCCCGGTCGCTCAAGGTCGGCCGGACGTTCCAGCTCACGCTGGCCGTTGCGGACGTCGGCAACCCGGTGTACGTGACGATGATGCGGGCGGTCGAGGAAGTCGTCTCGGCGGCCGGCTATCGCCTGGTGGTGACGACGACAGGGCCGGACGTGGTGGACGAGGTCGCGTTGGTTCGGGGGATGGCGCGAGGGTACGCCGACGGTCTGGTGATCAGCCCGCTGCGCGTCGACGAGGACCTGATCAAGTCGATCCGCGAGTGCGAGGTCCCGGTGGTCGTCGCCGGTAACGTCCCCGCCAAGGCCGGCGTCGACACGGTCCGCGCGAACTCACCCAAGGGCATGCTGCTCGCCGTCGAACACCTTGTACAAAAGGGCCGCCGCCGCATCGCCTTCCTCAACGGCCCCGCCGACACCGTGCCGGGAGAGGCCCGCGCGAAGGGCTTCGCCGACGCCCTCCGAGCACACGACCTACAGCCGGCCGCAACCGCCGAAGCAGCCGACTTCACCTTCGCCGCCGGCCGCGCCGCAGCACCGGACGTGTTGGAAAAGCCACACCCGGATGCAGTGATCTGCGCAAATGACCTGCTGGCCGTCGGGCTCATGCATGAGTTGGCGGCGGCCGGACTCGAGGTACCCAAGGACGTGGCTGTGGTGGGGATGGATGACAGTGAGTTGGCTGAGCAGAGTTTTCCGCCGTTGACCAGTGTGAATCTGGGGTCGGCTGAGCGGGGGCGGCGGGCTGCTGAGTTGCTGTTGGCAAGGATTGAGGATTCCACCCGGAGTCCGAAGCGGATCGTCGTACAGCCGTCTCTCAGTGTGCGGGGGTCGACGCCATGACCGCGACTATGACCGCGCCCGCGAAGCAGAAGGCGCCGACCGGAAGGCCGAAGCAGAACCGGGAAGCGATCTTTCTCTTCCTGCCCGCGTTGCTCCCGGTCCTGCTGCTCAGTGTCTACCCGCTGATCCGCGGTATCGCGCTCGGCTTCACCGACGCCCGGGCCGGCCTGAACGTCGACACGAACTTCATCGGCTTCGACAACTTCACCAAGCTCCTGCAGAACGACCTGTTCTGGTCTTCGTTCCGGATCGGGGTGATCTGGACCCTGTCGGTGACGATCCTGCAGTTCGTCGCCGCGCTCGGCCTGGCGTTGCTGCTGAACACGAACATCAAGTTCCGCGGCGTCGCCCGGACACTGGCGCTGATCCCGTGGGCGATGCCGCCGGTGGTGGTCGCGATCATGTGGCGGCTGCTGCTGCACCCGACCAACGGCCCGGTCAACGAGGTGCTGCAGAAGCTCAACCTGACCGACCAGCCAATCAACTTCCTGGGCGACTTCAGTACGGCGTTGCCGGCCGTGATCGTGGTCGGCATCTGGGTCGGGATGCCGATGACCACAGTGACCCTGCTGGCCGGTCTGCAAGGTATCGACCGGTCGCTGTACGAGGCGGCCGCGGTGGACGGTGCGAGCGCGTGGAGCCAGTTCTGGAACATCACGCTGCCGCAGCTGAAGACCGTAATCGTGGCGATCACCAGTCTGGACATGATCTGGAACTTCAACTCGTTCGGCCTGGTCTACGTGCTCACCGCCGGCGGGCCGGGTGGCAAGACGATGCTGCCGATGCTGTTCGCCTACAACGAGGCGTTCCGGTACGGGAACTTCGGCATGGCTGCCGCGATGGGTGACGTGATGGTCGTCATCATCATCGTCTTCCTCGCCTTCTACCTGCGGAACCGGCTGAGGAGCGAAGCATGAGAACGCGTCCGGCCGCCCGGGTCCTGCAGTACGTCGCCGTCGTCTGCTACCTGATCTTCCTCGGCTTCCCGCTGCTCTGGCTGATCTCCAGCTCGCTGAAGTCGCCACGGGAGTTCGCGAGTATCACGCCCTCGTTGTTCCCGAAGGACATTGACTTCTCCAACTACAGCGACGCGTTGAGCGAGCAGGGTCTGGTCCGGGGACTCGGCAACAGCCTGCAGATCTCGATCGCGAGCACGATCCTGGTGCTGATCGTGTCGCTGCCGGTCGCCTACGCGCTGGCCCGGTTCCGCAGCCGGCTGCGGCCGATCACGAACGGCTGGATCCTGGTCAGCCAGGTGTTCCCGGTGATCCTGATCGTGATCCCGCTGTTCATGATCCTGCGGCCGCTGCACCTGACCAACACGATCCCCGGCGTGGTGATCGTCTACATGGTCTGGTCGATGCCGTTCGCGTTGTGGATGCTGCAGGGCTACGTGGCCGCCGTACCGCGGGAGCTGGAGGAGGCCGCGTCGGTGGACGGGGCCGGGCGGCTGCGGACCATCGTGTCGATCGTGATGCCGCTACTGCGGCCGGGTTTGATCGCGACCGCGATGTTCACCTTCATCTCGGCGTGGAACGAGTTCTTCTTCGCTCTGGTCCTGTTGCAGGATCCGGAGCTCAAGACGCTGCCGCTGGTCCTGGCCCGCTTCGTCGGTGCCGAGGGCCAGGTCCAGTTCGGACCGCTGGCCGCGGCATCTGTACTGGCAACTGTCCCGAGCCTGGTGTTCTTCGCCTTCCTGCAGCGCCGGCTGGTGTCCGGCCTGCTCAGCGGCGCAGTCAAGGGTTAGAAATCCCCTGAGGAGATGCAATGAGAAAAGCAATGACTGCCCTGATGGCGGCGGGCGCTCTGGTGGCGCTCGCGGCCTGCGGTGGCAACAGTGACGGCAGCTCCGGTGACTCCGGATCGTCGACCGAGAAGGTGACGCTGAAGTTCCAGAGCCTCGCCTTCCAGAAGACCACCGTCGCCGCGACCAAGAAGATCGTCGCGGACTGGAACGCGGCCAACCCGAACATCCAGGTCGAGTACGTCCAGGGCAGCTGGGACTCGGTGCACGACCAGCTGGTCACCCAGTTCCAGGGCGGTACGGCGCCGGACATCATCCACGACGAGTCCGCCGACATCACCGGTTTCGCGAACCAGGGGTACCTCGCCGACCTGTCGCCGTACCTGAGCCAGGAGACGAAGGACGCCGTACCGCAGGGGGTCTGGGACTCGGTCTCCAGCGACGGCAAGGTATGGGCGGCGCCGACCCTGCTGCAGTCGTACGTCGTCTTCGGCAACTCCGCGCTGCTCAAGCAGGCCGGGATCGCGACGACCGGTGACTCGCTGAGCTGGGACCAGCTGCAGGCGGATGCCAAGAAGCTCACCGCCGGTGGCAAGTACGGCCTGGGCTGGGGTCTGAAGAGCCCGACCGCGACCGTGCTGAACCTGGGCATGAACTTCGACGCGCAGTTCTTCGAGGGCTCCGGCCGGGACGCGAAGGCGAAGATCGGCGACCCCGAGCTCGAGGTGCCGAAGCGGATCCACGCGATGGCGTACACGGACAAGTCGATCGAGCCGACCTCGCTGACCCAGAGCGGTTCCGACGTACTGCCCGGCTTCTTCGCCGGCAAGTACGCGATGGTTGTTGGTGGCAACTACGCGGCCCAGCAGATGGTCGAGCAGGCGCCGAAGGGATTCCAGTGGGAGGTGCTGCCGCCGCTGATGGGCACCAGCACCAAGCAGGCGGCGAACCCGCAGACGCTGTCCGTGCCGGCCGAGGGCAAGCACATTAAGCAGGCCGCGCAGTTCATCGACTACTTCATGAAGGCCGAGAACCTGGCCGCGGTCGGTCAGGGTGACTGGCTGATCCCGACCACCCAGGCGGCCCGGGACGCGATCCTGAAGGCGACCGGCGGTAAGAACGGCTGGCAGCAGACGCTGGCCAGTGGCAGTGAGCTGACCAAGGCGCCGTTCCAGACGGTGGAGAACTACCCGAAGTGGAAGGACCAGATCGCGACGCCGGCGCTCCAGGAGTACTTGGCGAACAAGACCGATCTGGCCACGCTGGGCAAGAAACTGAGTGACGGATGGGGTCAGGTCAACAGCTGATGTCCTTGCTGGAAGAGAAGGCAACAGGTGCCCTCGTCGGCTCCGCGGTCGGTGACGCGATCGGTGGTGCCGTCGAGGGCTGGACCCCGGAGGCGATCCGGGAGCGGCACGGCGGCTGGGTGACCGGCATCGTCGGACCCTGGTACGACGATTGGCGCACAGCTCGGCCGATTGCGCCGTACCACAAGGGCGACGGGCACATCACCGACGACACCTTGATGACGCATGCCTTGGTCGAGGTGTACGACGAGCGCCGGGCCCACCTGGACGCGTACGCGATCGCGGACCTGCTGGTGCCGAAGATGCTGAACGGGCGCCGTTGGGTGCCCGAGCTGGAGACCGACGCGCTGCTGCTGCACCGGGTGTTCCTGGCCGAGAAGTGGCTGGTCACCCGGTTGCACTACGGGCACGTCGATCCGCGTGAGGCCGGCGTCGGCAACATCGTCAACTGCGGTGCGGCGATGTACGTGGCGCCGGTCGGGATCGCCAACGCGGGTGACCCGGAAGGCGCCTACGCGGAGGCGATCGACCTGGCCGGCGCCCACCAGTCGAGTTACGGGCGGGAGGCGGCCGGCGTGTTCGCGGCCGCCGTCGCCGCCGCGATGGTGCCGGGGGCAACGGCCGCCTCGGCGGTGGACGCTGCCCTGAGGCTGGCCAAGGACGGCACTCGGAGGGCCGTCGAGGCGGTGGCTGACGCGGCGGACGGAATCATCGACTGGGAACAGGCGATCCCCCTGCTGCGTAAGGCGATCGAGCCGTACGACCTGGTCGGGCCGGACTACCGCGACCAGTCTCTGGACGCGCGCCGGCCGAGCCGGACCAAATCGATCGAGGAGCTTCCGGTCGCGCTCGGGTTCGTCCTGGTTTCCGGTGGCGACGTACGGCGGGCAGTCCTCGGCGGCACGAACTACGGCCGCGACGCGGACTCGATCGCGTCGATGGCCGGTGCGATCACCGGTGCGCTCAGCGGCCTGGACGGGGTACCGGCCGACTGGGCGGCGGACATCGCCGCGGCGAGCAAGACCAACCTGGAGCGACCCGGCCGCGTGATGGCGTCGGTGGCGGAGGACATCCGCGCGGCCGACGCCGAGCGGTGGGCGCGGCGAACCACGGCCCTGGACGCACTGGTCTGAATGCACGCGTTTCGGCTGCCGCAAGAAGGGAAAGAAGGACGCGGATGAGACTGACCTGGGTGCAGCCGGAGGATCTGCTGCCGCATCAACTGATCCAATCCCGTTCCGAAGGTGTGGATGTCGCCGACGTCGAGGCGCGCTGGCGCGAAGCCGGCGGTACGACGGATGCCCCGGCCTCGGGTGCCTCGGACGCACCGGCGTCGCCGGAGCTGCGGTCGCTGGCCCGCGAGCTGATGGACGAGCTGGACCGGCGGGCGACCAAGTGGCAGGAACCGGTCATCCCGGATCTCCCCGTGCTCGGTGCGGCCGACGATCAGCGGGTGCTCAACGCGTGGCTCGGCCGGGCCGCAGGGAACCTGCTCGGCAAGCCGGTGGAGAAGATCCCGCGCGACGGCATCCGGGAGATCCTGGAGACGTCCGGCCAGTGGCCGCTGACGCAGTACATCACCGCGATCGGCGTACCGGACGAGGTGCAGAAGCGGTGGCCGTGGAACCGGCGGTCGAAGCCGACGAGCCTGCGCGAGGTCATCAACGGGATGCCCGAGGACGACGACCTCAACTTCGCGATCCTGGCCTTGCAGTTGCTGGAGCGGCACGGCTCGGCGCTGACCACCGAGGACGTCGCCCAGGCCTGGCTGAACGACCTGCCGGCCGGGCGGGTGTTCACCGCCGAGCGTGTTGCCTACCGCAACCTTCTCGAAGGAGTCGAGCCGGACCGGGCAGCGGTGGTCGGTAACCCGTTCCGCGAGTGGATCGGTGCCCAGATCCGCACCGACGTGTACGGCTGGGCGCACCCCGGCGACCGGACGGCGGCCGCCCGGCTCGCGCTGGTCGACGCACGGCTGAGCCACACCGGCGCAGGTGTCGACGGAGCCCTCTGGGTCGCTGCGATGTCAGCAGCCGCGCTGGTCTTGGACGACCCACGGGAAGTGGCCCTCGCCGGGCTGGAGGTGGTCGCTGCCGATGGCGCAATCGCACAAGCTGTCCGGTTCGGATTGGCCCTCGCGGATGCTGAACTGGACGACGCGCTCGACGCTCTGCATGCCGAGTACGGCGACCTGCATTGGGTGCACGCGGTGAACAACAGCGCACTCACGGCGTACGCGTTGACGGCGCCCGACTTCGCGACCGCGGTCGGTCGTTCGGTGATGGGTGGCTGGGACACTGACTCGGCCGGCGCCACGGTCGGTGCGGTGTTTGGCGCAGTACGCGGGGTTCCGGCAGAGTGGTCTGCACCACTGGACAACCGGGTGGCCACGAGCCTGCCGGGAATGAACCAGATCGCGATCGACGAGCTGGCTGCGAGGACTGTGGAGGTGGCGCGGCGTGGAGCCTGATGTCGTCCCGGACGTGGTCGTAGTAGGCAGTGCGAACGTGGACCTGGTGCTCCCGGTCCAGCGGATCCCGCGCCCCGGCGAAACAGTGCTCTCGGGGGTGATGACCCGCGGACCGGGTGGCAAGGGAGCGAACCAGGCGGTCGCGTCGGCCCGGGCGGGCGCCCGAACCGCGATCGTTGCCTCACTCGGCGTCGACGACGCCGGCGACCTGCTCCGCGACGCGCTGTCCGGCTCCGGTGTCGACCTCTCCCTGGTGTCGTCGTCGACCACCCCGACCGGTACGGCGATCATCACCGTCGACGAGTCCGGCGAGAACGCGATCGTGGTCGCGCCGGGTGCGAACGGCGAGCTGGCCCTGACCGAGGACGCGGCCCGGGTCGTGGGCCGGGCGAAAATCGTCCTTTCCCAACTGGAGATCCCGTTCGACACCGTGCGGGAGGCGGCCGCGACGAGCTCGTTCTTCATCCTCAACGCGGCCCCGGCGGCCGAGCTGTCCGACGAGTTGCTCGCCGACGTCGACCTGCTGGTGGTGAACGAGACCGAGGCCGAGCTGATCGCCGGCGCCGACCGGTCCGCACTGCTCAAGCGGGTGCCCGCCGCGGTGGTCACCCTCGGCGGTGCGGGCGCGGTGATCCTGACCCGCGGCGAGGGTGAGATCGTCGTCCCCGGGGTACCGGTCGACGTGGTGGACACCACGGCCGCGGGCGACACGTTCTGCGGGGTGCTCGCGGCAACATTGTCTGCCGTGTCAGCTACCGACCCGATCACGCCAAGCGACCTGACGAATGCTGTCCGACGCGCTAACGTTGCTGCTTCATTGAGTGTTCAGGCCGCGGGGGCGATTGCCTCGGTGCCTCACGGGGATGCAATCGACGCGCGTTATGCGGAGGTGTACCTGTGAATCCGCTCGAGCCGCGGCCCATCGATCTGCCTGCCAAGGTGGACCTGGGGCTCCGGGCCGACCTGGCCTTCCTCGACGACGCCAAGATCCTCGGCGCGCCGGAGGACCCGGCCGACCTGCCGCGGTGGCGCGGCAAGCTCGCCGAGTGGTTGATCGGCGCCTACGACCGGACGCCGTACGACGGCACCCACTACGAGGTCCCCGGCCGGGAGTGGACCCAGACGGCGTACTCGGTGGCGCTCGTCTGGCTCTGGGACGACCAGCTGTACGACGTCGCGACCGGGAAGTTCACCCCGGACAAGTTCGTCCAGCACGCGGTCGAGGACTTCGGCGGGTACGACGCGGTCGTGCTGTGGCATGCGTACCCGGTGATCGGGATCGACTCGCGCAACCAGTTCGACTTCTACCGCGACGTACCCGACCTGCGGGAGCTGATCGACGATCTGCACCGGCTCGGGCTGAAGGTGTTCTTCGACTACAACCCGTGGGACGTCGGCACCCGCCGGGCGGCGCGTTCCGACGCGGACGAGTTCGCCGCCCTGGTCACGGACTACGCCGTCGACGGTGTCTTCCTGGACACACTGAAGGAGGGCGACCCGGCCTTCGCCCGCGCGCTCCGGAGGGCGAACCCGGCGATCGCGCTGGAGGGCGAGTCGCGGTTGCCGATGGCAAGGATCGGGGACCACGCGCTGTCCTGGGCGCAGTGGTTCGCCGACACGAAGGCTCCCGGCGTACTGCGGGCGCACCTGTTCGAGCGCCGGCACATGATGCACCACACCCGCCGCTGGAACCGCGATCACAGCGACGAGCTGCAGTCGGCCTGGGTGAACGGCGTCGGCATGCTGGTCTGGGAGTCGGTCTTCTCGGCGTGGGTCGGCTGGAACGCGCGCGACCGGGCGACGCTGCGCCGGATGGTCGCCGCGCAACGGGCCTTCGCGCCGGTGCTGATCAACGGCGACTGGATCCAGTTGACCCCGGAGGTGCCGGACAAGGCGCGTGAGCACGGCGTCTACGGCTCGCGCTGGGATCTGGCCGACATCACCTTCTGGACGCTGATCAACCGCGACGAGCAGGACTTCGAGGGCATCGTGCTGCGCTCGGAGGATCAGGTCGGCGACTGGTACGACGTGACCTCCGGGGTGCCGATCACCGCCGATGACGATGGGGTCCACCTGGTCGTCCCGGGGCGTGGCGTCACCGGGATCGTCCGGGTCGGTGCCACGGCCGGATCCAGTTGCCGGGCGACTGCTCGCCGACTGGGTACTCTGCCTCGACCACACCTGAAGGACTCCGCGTTCCCGGCTGCACCGGCCCAGCGTCTTCCGGTTCCCGAGGTCTCGGGTGATGCGTCCATCGGCCCGGTCGTCGTCGTACCGGCGGGGGAGCAGGCGTTGACGGTCCGGCATCGGCGTCGCGAGACCGGTTTGTACGACCAGGCGCCGTACGTGGAGGAGTGGAAGCCGCTGCCGCCACGGTTGCACGACACTCAGACGGTCCAGCGTGATGTCGTCCTGGAGGGCATCTCGGTTGCGGTGTCCGAGGTGACGAACGCCGAGTACGCCGAGTTCCTCGCCGCGACCGGCTACCGGCCGCGGATTGCGAACCGGTTCCTCAAGCACTGGGTGGACGGCGCGCCCGTGGCCGGGACCGAGGACCAGCCGGTGACGTACGTCGACCTGCCGGACGCGCGGGCGTATGCGGAGTGGCGCGGTGGGCGGTTGCCGACCGAGGACGAGTGGCAGGTCGCGGCCGGGCTGGACGGGTTCACCCGGGCCGAGCCGATGGTGTGGAACCTGACCGAGAGCGAGCACCGTGACGGGCGCAGCCGGTTCTGCATCCTCAAGGGCGGCTCGCATTATGTTGCCGAGGGCTCCGACTGGTACGCCGACGGCGGGCCCAAGGAGCCTGAGGTGAGCTTCAAGCTGGTGCTGACCGGTGGTGGTCTCGATCGCTCGGAGACCATCGGTTTCAGGTGTGCGGGATGAGGACTGCTCCACTCGACGGTGTGAAGGTACTTGAGGCGGCGACGCTGTTCGCGGGACCGCTGGCGGCGACGTTCCTGGCTGACTTCGGGGCCGATGTCACCAAGATCGAGCACCCGGCCCGGCCCGATGCGGCCCGGACACACGGTGCCTCGAAGGACGGGGTCGGGCTGTGGTTCAAGACGCTCGGCCGGAACAAGCGGCTCGCGACGCTCGACCTGTCCCGGGGTCGCGATGTCTTCCTCGACCTGGTGCGTCAGAACGACGTACTGATCGAGAACTTCCGGCCGGGGACGCTGGAGCGCTGGGGTCTCGGTCCCGACGTATTGCTGGACGCCAACCCACGGCTGGTGATCGCCCGGGTGACGGCTTTCGGCCAGGTGGGACCTTGGTCGAGCAGGCCTGGGTTCGGGTCGCTGGCGGAGGCGATGAGCGGGTTCGCCGCCGTCACCGGTGAGCCGGATGGTCCGCCGACGCTGCCGCCGTTCGGGCTGGCGGACGGGATCACCGCGCTCGCGACCGCGTACGCCGTGATAGTCGCGCTGCGCGAGCGCGATCGGTCCGGTCAGGGCCAGGTGATCGACATGGCGATCATCGAGCCGATCCTGATGATGCTCGGCGGCGGTATCACGGCGTACCAGCAGACCGGGTACGTGCAGCCGCGGCTGGGGAACCGGTCGTCGAACAACGCGCCGCGCAACGTCTACCGGACCGCGGACGGCCGGTGGGTCGCGGTGTCGACGAGTTCGCAGAGCATCGCCGAGCGGGTGGTGACGCTGGTAGGGCGGCCGGATCTGGTCGCCCAGCCCTGGTTCGCGACCGGGCGCGAGCGTGCTTTGCATGCCGACGAGCTCGACGAGGCGGTCGGGTCGTGGATCGCCGAGCGACCGCTGGACGAGGTGATGGCGGAGTTCGAGAAGGCCGAGGCCGCGGTAGGGCCGGTGCACGACATCCGCGGGATCATGACCGATCCGCAGTACGCCGCTCTGCAGACGATCGTTGCCGTGGACGACGAGGAGTTGGGGGGACCGGTGCAGATGCAGAACGTGTTGTTCCGGTTGTCGGAGTCGCCGGGGTCGATCCGCTGGGCCGGCCGGCCGCATGGCGCGAACACCGACGAGGTGCTCGCGGAGATCGGTGTCACGCCCGAGCAACTCGCGGCATTGCGCGAAGCCGGCGTGGTCTAAGTGCTGACTGCCCTGTATGTCCCGGCGAACCGGCCGGATCGATTCGCGAAGGCAGTTGCCGCGGGCCCGGATCTGGTCGTGTTCGACCTGGAGGACGCCGTACCGGTCGACGACAAGGCGGCCGCGCGCGGCTGGGCGGTGGCGTGGATCGCCGCCAACGCGTCGGGGCCGGTGGAGGTCCGGGTCAACGCGCCCGGTACGCCGTGGATCGAGGACGACCTGGGCGCGGTGGCCGTGCTTCCGCGGATCCGGATCCGGTTGCCGAAGGTGGAGAGCGCGGCCGATGTGCACGCCGTACTGGAACAAGTGCCGTCGGCAAGGATCACGGCCGTGATCGAGTCGCCACTGGGACTGGAGAAGGCGTTCGAGATCGCGACCGCGGACCCTCGCGTGGTGGCGATCGGTCTGGGTGAGGCAGACCTGGCGAGTTCGCTCGGGGTGGACGGGTCGGCGGGTCTGGCGTGGGCGCGCGGCCGGCTGGTGTCGGCGTCCCGGGCCGCCGGGTTGGGTGCTCCGATGATGTCGGTGTATCCGCATGTCAACGATCTGGACGGACTACGGCAGACGAGTCTGGAGGGCCGGGCGCTCGGTTTCGTCGGGCGTACGGCGATCCACCCGCGGCAGTTGTCGACGATCGTCGAGTGCTTCACGCCGACCGCCGTACAACTGGCCGAAGCCGAGGCCTTGCTGACCGCAGTCGAGAAAGCTGGAGTGGCCGAAGGCGGTGTCATCGTGCTGCCGGACGGCCGGATGGTGGACCCGGCCATGGTGGGGCGCGCCCGCGAGCTGACCACCCTGATGCGAGAGATCGAGTCCCGGCAGAGTTAGGGCATCCCGCATGCCCTAAGGTCGTAGGCATGCTGCCGCGCAGTGTTGATGCCGTGGTGATCGGGTCGGGGCCGAACGGGCTGGTGAGCGCGATCGCCCTCGCCGACGCGGGCTGGGACGTGCTGGTGCTGGAGGCCGCGGAGACCTTCGGCGGCGCGGTCCGGTCGACCGAGAGCGACGGCTGGATCAGCGACCGTTTCAGTTCGAGCTACCCACTCGGCGTGGCGTCACCGGTACTGCGCGCGCTCGAGCTGGAGAAGCACGGCCTGCGCTGGGCCCACGCGCCACTCCCGCTCGTGCACCTGCTGGACGAGGAAGGCGGCTCGGTCGCGCTCCACCCAGACCCCGAGGACACCGCGAAGTCGATCGCGGCCGACCACCCGGGAGACGGCGACGCCTGGCTGCGGCTCTACCAGCAGTACGTCGCGATCCGCGAGCCCCTGCTGAAGTCGCTGCTCACCTCGTGGCCGCCGGTCCGGCCGGGGATCAACCTGGTCCGCAAGCTCGGGTCGGCGGGGGAGTTGCTGCGGTTCGCCCGGTTCATGGCGATGCCGATGCACAGGATGGGCAAGGAGCTGTTCGAAGGCCCACGTGGTGGCGCCGTGCTCGCCGGCAACGCCTTGCACGCGGACGCGCCGTTGTCGGGCAGCGTCAGCGGGACGATGGGCTGGCTGCTCTCGATGCTGGCGCAGGACGTCGGCTACCCGGTGGCTGCCGGCGGCTCGAACTCGTTGTCCGGCGCCCTGGTCAGCCGGGCCGAACGCGCCGGTGTTTTGCTTGTCGCCGGTACGCCGGTCAGCGCGATCGAGATCTCGTCCGGCCGGGTGACCGGCGTACGCACGGCTTCCGGCGAGACGGTGGTGGTCAACCGCGCCGTCATCGCGGACACCTCCGCGCCGGCGCTGTACGACGCCCTGTTGCCGAGTGCAACGATTCCGGCGGGATTGCGGCGGGACCTGGACGAGCGATTCGAGTGGGACTATCCGACGGTCAAGCTGAACTTCCGGCTGAGCGGGCCGATCCCGTGGCGGTCGCCCGAGGCGCGGTCCGCCGGGGTGGTCCACCTGGCTGGGACCGCTGACGACCTGGTCCACCTGAGCGCCGACCTCGACACCGGCCGGCTGCCGTCGACGCCGTTCCTGCTGATCGGGCAGACCACGAAGGCCGATCCGTCCCGCTCACCGGAGGGGACCGAGGCGGTCTGGGCTTACGCGCACCTGCCGCGCGGGATCGCCGACGACGAGTCGGCGGCGAAACTGGCTGGCCGGATGGAGCGTGCGATCGAGCGGTACGCCCCCGGGTTCAGCGAGCTGATCATCGACCGGGACGTGCAGCGCCCGAGCGCCTTCGAGGCCGGCAACGCATCCCTCGGTCTCGGTGCGCTGGGCGGCGGCACCATGCAACTCCACCAGCAGTTGGTCTTCCGCCCGACCATCGGCCTTGGCAGTCCGCGCACCTTCGTGTCCGGCCTCTACCTCGGTAGCTCCGCCATCCACCCCGGTGGCGGCGTCCACGGCGCCTGCGGCCACCTGGCCGCCCGGACCGCCCTCCGCGACGCCTCCCTCCTCGGCCCCCTCACCCGCACCTTCCCAGCCGCGGCACTCCGACACCTACAACGCTGACGTGCGACTTGACGAGGGCACCTGCAGGGCCCGGGTCGCGGCGGCGCGGGTGGGCCGGTTGGCGACTGTGGGAGCCGACCTGCGGCCACACGTCGTACCGGTGACGTACGCGGTGCACGGCGACGAGGTGTTCGTCGGGATCGATCAGAAGCCGAAGACGACGACCGCGTTGAAGCGGTTGCGCAACATCGCGGAGAACGAGCGGGTGGCGATCCTGGTCGACGAGTACGACGAGGACTGGACGCACCTGTGGTGGGTGCGGGTCGACGGGGTTGCGCGGGTGCTGCCGGAGGCGCCGGCGGCGGTTGAGTTGCTGCGGGCGAAGTACCCACAGTACGAAGCCGATCCGCCGCGCGGCCCGGTCATCGTCGTCCAGGTGAACGGCTGGTCCGGCTGGTCCTACGCGTAGGGTGCAAGGACGGCTTGCGGGAGGGAATCGCGGTGAGTGACGGCGTGGGTGTGGAAGGGGTGCTGCGGGAGTTGGCGCCGCAGGTGCTGGGGTTCCTGGCTCGGCGGTACGGGCAGTTCGATCTGTGTGAGGACGCCGTACAGGAGGCTTTGCTGGCGGCGGCGACGCAGTGGCCGGTGGACGGCGTACCGGCGAATCCGCGGGGGTGGTTGATCACGGTCGCGACCCGGCGGTTGACCGACCAGTTCCGCAGTGAGAGCGCTCGGCGGCGGCGTGAGGACACGGTCGCCGCGATGGCCGGGCCTGAGGAGATGGTTGCCCCAGGCGCCGATGCGGACGCGCCGCCGGACTCCGACGACACGCTCACTCTGCTCTTCCTGTGCTGTCATCCGGCCGTCACCCCGGCCTCGCAGGTCGCGCTCACGTTGCGTGCGGTCGGCGGTCTGACGACCACGGAGATCGCCCGGGCCTTCATGGTGCCGGAGGCAACCATGGCACCGCGGATCAGCCGGGCGAAGAAGAGCATCAAGGCGGCCGGCAGCCGGTTCGAGATGCCGCCGGAGGAGGAGCAGGCGGACCGGCTGCGGGTGGTGCTGCAGGTGCTGTACCTGATCTTCAACGAGGGCTATACGGCCAGCTCGGGTGAGGAACTACAGCGGGTCGAGCTGACCGCCGAGGCGATCCGACTGACCCGGATGCTGCACGAGTCCCTGCCCGGCGACGGTGAGGTGGCCGGCCTGCTGGCCCTGATGCTGCTGACGGATTCCCGTCGTACGGCGCGTACGACGGCCGACGGCGGCCTGGTGCCGATCGACGAGCAGGACCGGGCGCTGTGGGATCGCGAGCAGATCGAGGAGGGTGCCGCGTTGATCCTGCGGACCCTGGCTCAGGGCGCGGCCGGGCCGTACCAGGTGCAGGCGGCGATCGCGGCGATCCATGCCGAGGCGCCGAGTACTGACGAGACCGACTGGCGCCAGATCCTGGCTCTCTACCTGCTGCTGGAGAAGCTCGCGCCGAACCCGATGGTCACGCTGAACCGGGCGATCGCACTCGCCCAGGTCGAAGGTCCCCAAGCGGGTCTCGACTTGCTGGCCACGCTCGACGACGACAAGAACCTCACCGAGACACACCGGCTGGACGCCGTACGGGCGCACTTGTATGAGCGCGCGGGGGAGCCGGCGAAGGCGCATGAGCACTACCTCGCCGCGGCACGTCGTACGACGAGCCTGCCTGAACAGCGGTATCTGACCGCCAAGGCCGCCGGTATCTCCGGAGATCAGGGAATCAGCCGGTAGAAGCGCAAGTAGTCGTCCTCGATCGGGAGGACCTGCAGGTCCCGGAAGCCTGCCTCGGTGGCGTAGCGGCGAAGAGTCGACGGACGCATCACCGCTCCCGTCGCCGCGGTCTGTGGGTCTCCCATCGCGTCGGGTAGGCAGGACAGGACGCTCCAGCTGTAGTGGTACCGCTCGAGGTCTGACGCCGGCGCGGTGAACTCGTCCTCGACCAGCTCGTCGACGACCAGGAGAGTTCCGTCCGGGGCGAGCATCTCCCGCACACCGCGCAGGACCTCGACCGGGCGCGTCATGTCGTGCAGGGCCTCGATGATGGTGACGAGGTCGTAGCCGGCCGTTTGAGCCGGATCGGAGGCGTCCGTGACTGTGAAGGTCACCCGATCGGCCACGCCGGCCTCCTCGGCGTGCTCCCGCGCCGCGACGACCGCGTCCTGGTCGAGATCGAACCCGTCCACGGTGACGCGGGGATAGGCCTGCGCGATGGCGATCGCCGCCCAGCCGGTGCCGCAGGCAACGTCGGCGAGCCGGGCGGGCGGGTCGGTGCGGAGCCTGCGGTCGAGCTCCGGGATCGAGGGCAGCCACTCCTTCGTGAGCAGGTTCAGGAACAGCGGGCGGTTCCACTCCGCCCGTCCTTCGGGTTCCCAGGCAAGCGGGGGCGGTGCGCCGCCGGTCCTGAAGGCCTCGACCAGGTCGGGCAGCCGCCGGCCGGCGCGGGCGATCTCCACGCCCTGGTGGGCCTGGTAGCGGACGTCGTCCGGATCGGCGAGGACCGGGATGTGCTCGGGCGGCAGGCTGTAGCGCCGTACCTCTGGTTCCGCGGTTGTGTCGTCGACGTCGATCAGGCCGCTGGCGGCGTGGTGCTCGAGCCACTCGCGGAGGTAGCGCGGCGCGATGCCGGTGTGATCGGCCAGCTCGACTTCGCTGGCGGGGCCGTGGTCCACGAGCGCCCGGTAGAGGCCCAGTCGTTCGCCGAGGTAGATGGTGTAGAGCTCCAGGGCTCCGCCGGCGTCCCGGAGGAGCCGATCGGCCAGTGCCTGCGTCCGGTCGTCCGTCGTACCCATGGAACGGATCGTACGGCGGGGTGTGGGCTGGGTCACGTGACCTGAGTTGTAACTTCGGTTTACAGTGGCGGGTATGAGCCTTCAGGTGAAGAGCCGCCGAGACGCCATCGGCCGCGGGGTCGCGTTGCTGAACCGGCTGGCGAACTCGCGGGCGATCGACCGGTTCGGGTTGCGGAAGCAGACCGAGCGGGTGGTGTTCGAGGCGACCAAGACCGGATTCCGGACGGCCGGCGCGCTGACCCGGAGCTTCACCGCCGCGTCCCGGCTGACCCAGCCCGCGCGGCTGCCGGCCGCGAAGGGGACCGGGCGGTTCGACCTGACGCCGACCGAGGACCAGCAGATGGTGGTCGAGGTCGTCCGCGAGTTCGCCGCCGAGGTACTGCGTCCCGCCGCGTCCGGTGCCGACACCGCATGCACGACTGATGCGAAGGTGCTCGAGCAGTCCGCCGAGCTCGGGTTGAGCCTGATCGAAGTACCGGAGGAACTCGGCGGCATCGTCACCGAGCGCTCCGCGATGACCGGCGTACTCGTGGGTGAAGCGATGGCGCACGGCGACCTGGGTCAGGCGGTCGCGTGCCTGGCCCCGGCGGCGGTGAGTACGGCGATCTCGCTGTGGGGTGACGAGACACAGCAGGCGACGTACCTACCCGCGTTCACCGGCTCGTCGGTACCGGCGGCCGCGTTGGCGATCCTCGAACCGCGTTCGCTGTTCGATCCGTTCACGCTGCAGACGACGTACTCCCGTGGGCGGTTGAACGGGGTGAAGTCGCTGGTGCCGCGGGGCGCCGAGGCCGAGCTGTTCGTGATCGCGGCGCAGTCGGAGTCTTCCGGTCCCGCGTTGTTCCTGGTGGAGTCCGGTCATCCTGGCGTGACGATCGAGGCCGAGCCGTCGATGGGACTGCGGGCAGCCTCGCTGAGCCGGGTCATCCTCGAGGACGTGCCGGCTGTGCCGTTGGGGACATTTGAGGATTACGCCGAGTGTGTGCGGCTGTCGCGGCTCGGGTGGTGTGCGTTGTCGCTCGGTACGGCCAAGGCTGTGCTCGACTACGTGACGCCGTACGTGAACTCTCGGGTGGCCTTTGGCGAGCCGATCAGTCACCGGCAGTCGGTCGCCTTCATGGTCGCCAACATCGGGATCGAGCTGGAGGGGATGCGGCTCGTCACCTATCGGGCCGGATCGCGTGCGGAGCGAGGGCTTCCGTTCGCTCGCGAGGTCGCACTGGCGCGGCGGTTGTGCACGGACAAGGGCATGCAGATCGGGACCGACGGGGTGCAGTTGCTCGGCGGGCACGGGTTCGTGAAGGAGCATCCGGTGGAGCGGTGGTACCGCGACCTGCGGGCGATCGGCGTGATGGAAGGTGCGGTGCTGGTCTGATGATCAACCTCGAGACCCCACGGAAGTTCCGCGCGTTCATCAACCAGGCGCATCAGGTCGCGGCCGAGATGCTGCGACCGAACTCGCGCAAGTACGACCTGGCCGAGCACGCCTACCCGGTCGAGCTGGACATGCTCGCCGCGATGGTCGACGGATTAGGTGCCTCGGGCACCGGATCGGGCGCCGGCGCTTCCGGCGTACGTCGTACTGCGGACTCCTCGGACGGGGTCGTGAACGGATCGAACCTCTCCTCGGCGTTGTCGGTCATGGAGATGTGCTGGGGTGACGTCGGGCTGCTGTTGTCGATGCCGCGCCAGGGCCTGGGCAATTCCGCGATCGCGTCGGTGGCATCCGACGAGCAGTTGCGGCGCTTCGACGGAGTCTGGGCCGGGATGGCGATCACCGAGCCCGGGTGCGGATCCGACTCTGCCAACATCCAGACGACGGCGCGGCTGGACGGCGATCACTACGTCCTCGACGGCGAGAAGATCTTCGTCACCGCGGGCGGCCGCTGCGACGCGGTCGTGGTGTGGGCGACGCTGGACAAGTCGCTGGGACGCGCTGCGATCAAGTCGTTCGTCGTACCGAAGGACGCCCCCGGGATGACGGTCGAACGGCTCGAGCACAAGCTCGGCATCCGCGCTTCCGACACCGCCACCATCCGCTTCGAGAACTGCCGGGTGCCCGTCGAGAACCTCCTGGGCTCGCCCGAAATCGACACGGACAAAGGGTTTGCGGGCGTCATGCAGACCTTCGACAACACCCGACCCCTGGTCGCCGCCATGGCCGTCGGCGTGGCCCGCGCCTCGTTGGAGCTCACCCGGGAACTGCTCGCCGAAGCCGGCGTGGAAGTCGACTACGACCGCCCGGTCCACCTCCAGCCCGCGGCGGCAGCGTCGTACCTCCAGATGGAATCCGATTGGGAAGCCGCCTACCTCCTCACCCTCCAAGCCGCCTGGATGGCCGACAACGGCCAACCCAACTCACTCCAGGCCTCCATGGCCAAAGCCAAAGCCGGCCGCACCGCCAACGACATAACCCTCCGCTGCATAGAACTAACCGCCCCCCTCGGCTACTCCGAACACCACCTCCTAGAAAAATGGGCTAGAGACTCCAAGATCCTGGACATCTTCGAAGGCACCCAACAAATCCAACAACTAATCGTCGCCCGCCGCCTGTTGGGCAAGACCTCCGCCGAGCTGAAGTAAACCTTCCCACACGCCGCTACTCCCGCACCTTCGTCGCGAGCTCGCCATCGCTCCCACCCGCCCACACCACGCGTGCTCCTATCGTCGCGCGCTATTCGAAACCCCCGCGGAGCCGCCGCCAGGTGTTCCGACAGCCAAGGCTGGTCGCGTCCTCGAAACACCGTCGAGAGACGAGAAACACGGCGTGCAGTAACACGTTTCCACGCTGGGCGATGTAGCCAGCACCGGGCCGCCGGGCACTGGCGGCGGGAACGCACAGTCGAGAGCGAGCAGGAGCGGTGATCGGTAACAGCGCAGTTGTAACGGAACGTGTTGGTCCTGCGATCTAGGCAGTGGGGGAGCCTGAGTGGTGCGGGGCGTTGCCTGCCCGAAGCTCGCCCAGAAGTGTCGCAGACGGGGAGAGGCATGAGTGGAAGCGCGTTGCTGAAGTTGCCCTATGACCACCGCCGGATCATCGTCGTGACGGACAAGTTGCCGGCCGCCGCTGCCACCAGCAAGTCGCCTTGGCTAGACGCCGTGAAATCGTCATTCCTCGTCGGCGTCGGCTTCGCTGGAGTAGCCGGTCTTGCAGTCCAACTGATCGTGGAGGCGCGGCGGAAGATGCAGGAGGCTGGTGAAGAACTTGTGCCCGTGTCCTGGTCGGATGCGGAGGCACTGCGGTTCCCCGTCGGACACCCTCGCAAGAATGTTGTCTATATCGGCCACCCGATCGATCCACCTGCCTACATTCCGGTTGCTGACTTCCACCGGTTCCTGTTCGAGCACAAAGTCGCCGAAGCACAGAGGCTGATCCGCTCCCTCGGTGCGCTGACCGTAGATGTCATACGGGTGGAGGGCTGGGATCAGAGTTCGGGACTCGACCTAGGACTTTCCATTCCCACACTGCCTGGCGTTCCGAGTGTCGACGTAGGTGCTTCCGCGGGCCGGAAGGCGACTAGCGGGCGGACTGTTCTGGCGACGATGAAGTTGAAGCCGACCCGATCTCCGCACGTTCCAGATGGCCTCGTGTGGCTCCCGCATGAGCCGCTTTGGCAGGAGGTTGCCCAAGCGCGCCTGGAGTCCGGTTTGGATTCGTTCGTCATCGACGTGCGCTCAACGGATGACTACGGCGTGAACGCCGAACTCAAGGCTCTCGTTGCCAAGACAGGCCTGGAGGCTGGTGGCGCGTTCGTCGAGCATCGCGACACGATCTGGCGCCTGCAAGGGACGTTTGCGTCGGTGCCGTCGAGCTGACAGTTCAGGTCCGCCGCGCTTCGGGCTGCTTGGCGGCACCTCAACCTCCACCCTGCTCCGTGGGGCGTTTGCTTTCCCACAAGACCCAACGAGTTTGCCGCTGTAACAGTCGGCGTACGGGGCCGATGTATGGGGCAAGGTGGCGCTGGTGGATTGCCACGGGGGAGAGGTCATCGCATGGCATTGCGCGTTCTCGTCGCGTCGGCGCCGGATCTTCCGGAAGTTGCCGGCTTCTATTCGCAGCTTGCGGGTGTGCTGGCAGGCTTCTCGTTCGCTGCGTTAGTCGCCTTGGTGGCGAGTAAGCGGGATTCCGGGACAGCTACGTCGTTCCGATGGCACAGTGTTGCGCCACTCACCAGTGCCTTTGTTGCTCTGGTGGCCTCAAGCTTGGACTACGCGTTGGTGGCAGGGGAAACGGCAGGCACCAATCGCGTCGCCGCTGTGCAGACCACAGCAGGAATGGGCTTCAGCATTGCCGGGATCATGCTGGTCTACTCGATCCTGGTCCTGCTCGCGGACCACGGGTTCGGCCAAGCCGCCACTGGGCTACTGAAGAACCTGACCGTCGTGACGCTGCCGCCGTTGCTGGTGCTGCTGATGTGGAGTGGTGTTCGCGACCATCTTGTCCAGGTGCACGACTCCGACTCCAGGCTTCTTTGGGCCGATTGGGTTTCGCTCGGCACCCTCGCCACGGTCGCCGGCGTCGGAGCAAGTCTGCGGGTCCGCTTCAGAAATCGATCGATTGAACAAGACAAGCTTGTGACCAGGTTGGCTAGCGGAACTGCGCATATCGCGTTCCTCTCGCTGATTGGCACGACCGCTCTGATATCGCTGACGACTACGGAAGCCTCAGTGCCGGACATCATCCCCGTGGTGGCGACCCTGATCGTCGGAGCCTTCTCAATCGCCGTGGCGTACTCCGCAGCCCGCTACCAGACCTTGAGCGACGCGGACGCCCCGCCTGCCGAGGAGTTCACGGATGCATCCGCTTCGGAAGGACATGTCACCGACTCAGCCGCGCAGGATGAGGACGAAAGTGGAGTCACTCAACCGGCCTGACATGCCCCTGACTCAAACGCTCAAGCAGGCGTTGCTCGTGTTGAGCGATTGGCAATGTCAGAGTCGGCGTGTCAATGCCATCAGCCAACTCTTCCGTGGCCATGGGGGCCGGCCGCGTCGCATACGTCGTACCTGGCTCCATGCCAACACGATCCAGAGGAGTGGCAACAAGAAGTCGGTCCACCGGCCGAGCCCAAGGCCGGATAGCGCGAGTTGCAGCGGCCATGCGATCACCAGGCACCAGCACACTCCGAGCACGCTGGCTAGCGCCACGCGCCGACGCCTATACCTGTCATCGGATAGAGACTCGGCGTCGACGTAGGTGATCACCAGGCAGATCAGTACCGCGCCGACAACAGACTCCATCGGCTCCCACGGCCCGTCGGCGGCGGAGATGCTAACCGTTGCGGCCAACGTCGCGCCGAGCACCGCCGCCTGGTCGACTCGATGATCCGTGTTCAGCGCACTGGAGGAACCCTCGGACATCGGCGCGTCCGAGTCCTGATCGCCGGTCCTCGTGGGGTCTTGACCAGCCGATAGGAGTTGGACCTCCGGCGGACGGTGGCGGTTGGCTGCATGATGGCGCAATCTGCGCGCGACGGTCATTCGACTCCCCTGATCGTTGCCACGTACGACGACCTCGCATCCGTTGACTTGTCGGCTGGTAGTCGACGAACAGGCGCAGTACCTCGCGAAGGCTGCCTGCTGAACCGCAGAGGACGGTAGCGGTGACCGTCGTGAGCACGAACCCACCCCCAGGCTGTGCGAGCGTCAGCTGTTTGCACAGCCATGTCTCATGGATCATCGGGTGGCGACCACCGTCGTTACAGTCGACTGCCTGACCGACGGCGCCTGCATGAGTGCAGATCCTTTCGACATCTTTCGCGGCGGCGCCGGCGCTGACGGGGGCGTCGTACTGGTGGTTTTGCAGGTTCCTGCAAGGGATTCGTCAGGGGGAGGGGGTGGCACGAGGGTGTGTTGGGACCGGGTTGGCAAGGGCTCGGCTGGGATGAGGGAGAGAGTTATGCGTGGACTCAAGGTGGCGGCGGTGGGGGCTGGGATGGTGGCCGGCGTGATGTGGGTTGCGGCGCCGGTGGCTTCGGCGGCGCTTCCGGAGGTGAGCAATGGGTACGGGCACCTCACCTTCAACGACGACGGCGACTCGTACACGGTGTGTGATGACGCCGGGGACTATATGAGTGCGATCGGCCGGATTTCGGTCAAGCAGGCTGATGGCAGCTGGAGTCACTTCGCGTGGGTCGCGGACAAGGACGGGACCGGGGACGGTGACGGTGACGGCAAGGACTGCAGCGGCAACAACGTCGACATCATCCGGGAGCAGGCCGACGTCCGGCTGACCATCTGCCGCAAGGACTACTCCAACGATGGTCCGATCCGCGACTGCGCCTACCGCACCATCAGCGGCTGACCTGAGCGAGCCCCGGCGCAGATCCGCAGCGCCGGGGCACGTCCGGCTCTGGGGACCCGGCTTGGACCACAGTCTGCCCGGATCGGGACTGGCTCGCAGTCGCTTCGGAGTTTCGCCCGCTGGGGATGAGTTCAGCTGATGGGTTGCCCGTTGATTTGAAGGTTTTGGCTTGCAGTTCGCTGAGATCTGACGAGAAGTCTGCATTCGACAGTTCAACGATACTGTTGAGGGTATGAGCGTTGGGATCGCAGAGGTCGTTCAGGTTGTCGGTGCTGCTGGTGTGGTGGGCTTGGTGGCGGGTAGGCCGCGGTTGCTCGGGGTGGGGGAGCCGACTCATGGGGACGGCGTTCTGCTGGAGGTGCGGAACGAGCTGTTTCGGGAGCTTGTCGAGCGGGAGGGGTATCGGACGATTGCGATCGAGAGTGATTGCCTGATGGGGCGGGTGGTGGACGAGTACGTTGCCTCGGGCAATGGTGTTCTCGATGACGTGATGGAGCGCGGGTTCAGTCATGAGTGGGGTGGCTTCGCGGGGAATCGTGAGTTGGTGCGCTGGATGCGGGCGTACAACGACGGGCGGCCTGCATCCGAGCACGTGCGTTTCGCCGGATTCGATGGTCCGCTGGAGATCACCGGCGCCGCGAGTCCGCGGGAGGCGCTCACCGCGCTGCACGGCTACCTCACTGCTCGGGTGGACGCCGACTTGCTTCCCTGTACGGCGGAAACGCTCGACCGCCTGCTCGGCGACGACGACCAATGGATGGACCCCGCCGCGATGCGAGACCCGTCCCAGTCTGTTGGCCGGACGCCAGAGGCCAAAGAGCTGCGGCTGCTCGCCGATGATCTGGTGGCGCTGCTCGACGCGCAGATGCCACAGCTGGTGTCTGAGCCGGACGCCTGGGACCGCGCACGCCTCTATGGGCGAACCGCCACCGGTCTGCTGCGTTATCACTACTGGATGGCCGATACGTCGCCGGGCCGGATGGCGTGGCTGCTCGGCGTACGGGACGCAATGATGGCGGCCAACCTGCTCGCCCTCGCCGAACGGGGTCCGACGTTGGTGAGTGCCCACAACGGCCATCTGCAACGGGACAAGAGCACGATGCGGATGGGCGGCCTGCTGTCGGAATGGTGGAGCGCCGGCGCGATCGTGAGTGCTCAGTTGGGAGATGAGTACGCCGTCCTCGCCACGGCCCTCGGCACGATCCGCCACCAGGGAGTGGACACCCCGCCTCCGGACACCATCGAAGGACTCCTGTACGCACTCCCGGAGGACCGGTACCTCGTCGACGCCCGCCGATTGGCGGACGTGACACCCGTTCCCCGCGTTTCCCCGTGGTACGGCTACTCCCCGCTGGACCCTGCACACCTGGCCAGCAACAACGGGATCCTGTTCGTCAAGGACGCCTAGGTCAGTAGCCGCGGAAGGTGAAGGCAGTGGTGAGTCCCGCCCCCAGTCTCCTCATCAGGTTCCCCGGATCACGAAGTTCTTGCTGTAGCCGGGCTGGAAGCGGGAGCAGCGTGGGAAGTACACGCGGTAGATGATGTTGCCGGCGTACGGCGGCTGGGCAAGGACTGTGAATCGCCCGCTCTGCCGGACGACGTCTTGGCTCACTCCGCGCCAGACCGTCGAACCGGACAGGCGCTGCAGGATCACTGGGCAGTTGGAGGGAGCGCCCGCCACCGTGCCGTTGACCGGGACGATCGTGCCGACCGGGACGCTCGTCTTGGACGGCGTCGCGCCGACGATCCCCGGCCGGGCGACCCACCAGCCGAGCGCTGCGGTGTCGAACGCACGACCTCGCAACCGGACGCAGTTCAAGGCGTCCCCGGCGGCGGCCGGATACGGCCGGTCGACGACGCCGGAGGTGTTGGTGAAGTAGCGGTCTCCGTCGTACTCGACGCAGAGGTTGTCCCAGGTGATCTGGACGTTGATCCGGCTGCCGTACGGCTTGCCGGTCGCGGAGTCGGTGATCGCGACGCGGGCCGTGTACGCCGTACCGAACGGCACGATCTTCGGGATGATCGAGACGCCGATCTTCGGCAGGTGGTAGCCGGTGACGGAGATGCTCGGACCGGCGAAGGGAGTCGGGCTCGTCGTGCTGCCGTCGGAGCCGTCGATGGTCTGGCCCTGCATCACGCCGGAGACCTTGAACGTCCCGTTCGCCGTCGACGGTACGTACAGGTAGCCCTTCCAGACGCCGTCCTGGATCGTTCCCGACGCCAGCTTCAGGAGGGCCGCGACCATGTACCTGGCCGGCCCGGTGCCGCCGGTGCGATCCAGGAACACGTTGAGATAGATGGTGTACGGCTCAGTCGTGGCGTACTTGGCGGTCACAGTGACTGGCACCGCCACGGTGTTCAGCCCGGAGACGGCGACCGACGTACGTCCGAGGGTGACCGCACTGACGGTCAGATTCGGATCTGGCGAACTCGCCTTCTCCGGTACGGCGGACGCGGCGGGTGCCATCACCGCCGCGAACACCAACGAAACCGCTGCGACCAATGCCTTCACCCTGAAACCCCCAGCGCTCATGTCCGCAGAATGGCAGCCGAAACCGTCGCTGCCTAGCTCCCCGAAGCACGAAAAGCCCTTTATTTATTGGCGAACATCGAAAGGCCGCCACTGCGACAACGATCGCCGAACAATTCGCTGCCGGCCGCAACTTCGGCGGCTCAGCGTGCATCTATCCGCTGAGCGCAGCACGTGCCCGGCTGGTACTCCAGCCGGGCACGTCATGACGAGCGTCAGTTATGCCTTTCGGGCGACCGCACCATAGGCGGAGATCGGCTCTGCTTCGCTCAGGTCGGCGTCGTCTTCGTGCGCCCACCACTGCGTGATCGAGACGAAGCCAGGCGGCAGCATCTCCAGCCCATCGAACACCGCGCGGATCTCCTCCCGCGGCCGGGGAATGTAGGGAACACCACCGGTCTTGGCGTAGCCCTCGCAGAGGTCGACGTAGGCCTGGCTGTCGATCGTGCCGTCCCACATCGTCAGGTAGCTCCCCGACGGGACCGCGTCCATCACCGTAGACACGATGCGGCGCAGGTCCTCATAGGTCTGAGCGTGGCCGAGCACACCCATGAACATGACGCCGATCGGCTGACTGAAGTTCAGCACGTTCCGGGCATCGGCGATGATCTGCTCAGGCTTGTGGTAGTCACAGTCGACGTAGGTGGTCACGCCCTCGGGCGTGGTGTTCACCAGCAACGCGCGGGCGTGCGCGAGCACCATCGGGTCGTTGTCGACGTAGACGATCTTCGCGTCCGGCGCCACGCTCTGGGCGACCTCATGGGTGTTCTGCATCGTCGGCAGGCCCGTGCCGATGTCGAGGAACTGGCGGATGCCCTCCTCGGCGGCCAGGTGGCGCACCGAGCGCACCAGGAACTGCCGGGATTCCACCGCCATCGTCTTGATGTCCGGATCGACTTCCGCGCCGGCGTCGCCCACGACGCGGTCGATCTCGAAGTTGTCCTTCCCTCCCATCCAGTAATTCCAGATCCGCGCCGAGTGCGGAATGTCCGTCCGGATCACTGGGCTGAAGTCGTCGGGCATAGGCGCGAGCTCCTCGGTCATATCGTCGTACGACGCCGGCCGGCGCAGCGCGGTGGGCATCGCACAGAGTGGCTGCCGTTGGCAGACTGTGACAATACAAGATACTCGGCCAGCGATCGACGAGCACTGTCGCGCAAGGGATCAATCGACGGTTTCGAACAGGGGCACGTCGTCGTCCTCGAGTTCGATGACGACGCGGTCGAGGTAACCCTGGTACGGGAAGGTGTCGTCGTACTCGGATGAGACCGGAGACGCACCGTCCTGGCCGACGTCCAGACCCTCCCAGCCATGGAAGTTCGGCAGTACGGCGTCGAGCTTCGCGGCGGCCACCTCGTCCGCACCCACCATCAGCCGTACGGCGGCGGTGCAGTCGCCGGTCTCCTCGACGTCAACCGCGAGCTCCGTCGTACCAACTGGAATGGGCGACGAGGAGCGGATGACCGTGTGCTGACCGAGGTAGTTGTGGTCGAACACCAGACAGCCGTCCTTGATGAACAGGGAGAACCCGGTGGCTACGCCGCCGAGGGCGACCAGCACTCCGTCGCCATCCGACGCGGTTCGCTCGACGAAGGCAGTGATGCGGTGCGAGCGGTTCATCGTCGGTGGGCAAGCGGCGGCCGGCAGGTGCGGCATCCCGCGGTAGTACACGAACTGCCGTCGAGCGCGGACCGATCCCGGCCTGGGCACCTTGGCGCGTACGGCGAAGCCACGGTCGTCGAGCGGCAGGACGTCGTACTTGCCGGCCTCGGCCCAGAACCGTTGCTGGAGCTCGGCGAGCTTCTCCGGATAGCGCTCGGCGACGTCGTCACACTCCGACCAGTCGGTCGTGGTGTCGAACAGTTCCCACCGGTCGTCGGCGTACTCCGTGCCGCGTTGATGGAAGGCGACGGCTTTCCACCCGTCGTGCCAGATGGCGCGATGACCGAACATCTCGAAGTACTGCGTGCGATGTCGGGTCGGCGCCGCGGCGTCGTCGAAGGTGTAGGTCAGCGGCGTGCCGTGCAGGGGGAGCTGCGGCACACCCCGGTAGACCTCCGGCGCCTCCACACCGACGACATCGAGCACAGTCGGCGTGATGTCGGTGACGTGATGGAACTGTGAGCGGATCGCACCGGAGTCGGTGATCGCGCCGGGGTGCCGCACGATCAGCGGCACGCGTACGCCGCCCTCGTGAGTGTTCTGCTTGTAGCGGCGGAACGGTGTGTTGCCTGCCTGTGCCCAGCCCCACGGGTAGTTCGAGTGACCGCGTGGTCCGCCGATCTCGTCGAGGTGCTCCAGGTTCCAGGCGAAGTCCGGCTCGATGCCATTCTGGAAGGCTGCCGGGTTGAGCGATCCCCGCCGGCCGCCCTCCTGACTGGCGCCGTTGTCGGACATCAGCACGATCATCGTGTTGTCGAGTCGGCCAAGCGCGGCCAGGGCATCGACGAACCGCCGCAACTGGGCGTCGGTGTGGTCGAGCATCGCGGCGTACGCCTCCTGCAGGCGAGCGAACAGCCGGCGCTCGTCGGCGGTGAGCTCCGCCCACGGCTCGACTCCGTCGTTGCGCGGTGGTAACCGGGTCTCGGGCGGGATGACACCGAGTTCCTTCTGCCGTGCGAACCGTGCCTCGCGGATGACGTCCCAGCCCTCGTCGTAGCGACCGCGGTACTTGTCGAGGTACTCCTGCGGAGCCTGATGCGGCGCGTGTGCGGCGGCGAAGGCGAGATGAAGGAAGAACGGCTTGTCCGGCGTCACCGAGGTCTGGGCCCGGACGAAGGAGATCGCCTGGTCGACCAGATCGGTGGTCAGGTGGTAGCCGTCCTCCGGCCGCGCCGGCGCCTCGATCGCGTGGTTGTCCGCGTAGAGCTCGGGATAGAAGCAGTCGGTCTCTGCCTCGAGGAAGCCGTAGTACCGCTCGAAGCCGCGGCCGAGCGGCCACTGGTCGTACGGACCGGACGCGGTCGTGTGCTCGGTCGGGGCCAGGTGCCACTTCCCGACGCACATCGTGTTGTAGCCGGTGTCGACCAGCATCTCGGCCAGAGTCGCGGCGGACTTCGTGACGTAGCCGCGCCCGTTCGGGTAGCCGGTGTCCAGGTTGGACAGCAGGCGCATCCCGACCGAGTGGTGGTTCCGCCCGGTCAGCAGGGAGGCCCGGGTCGGCGAGCACAACGGCGTCGCGTGGAAGTTGACGTAGCGCAGCCCCTCGGCGGCGAGACCGTCGATCGTCGGGGTGTCGATCTCCGAGCCGAAGCAGCCGAGATCGGCGAACCCGACGTCGTCGAGGACCACGTAGACGACGTTCGGCGCCGAGGCTCCCGGCGTCCGGACCGGCGCCCAGTGCGGCTCGGAATCCAGCTGGGTCAGGCCGATCCGGCCCTGGAACCGCTGGCTCTCATTCATGATCCTCCAGCTACTGGTCTGACCAGTGCACTTAGCAGCGACAGAAGCCCAGGATTTCTCCGCGGACTGCCGCTGTCAAGTCATCGCGGCGGCTGGTCACCAGTTGGTGAAGGAGCCGTCGGGGCGGTGCAGGTGGGGGAGTTCGCGGGCCTCCGCGTGGGCGGCGCGGGCGCGTTCGCGGTCGATGTCGACCCCTAGCCCCGGCAAGTCCGAGCTCAGGACTCGACCGGGTACGACGGCCGGGCGGGTGGTGAACAGGGTCGCGAGTTCTGGTGCCGGCTCGGACTGGTGCTCCTGGATGGCGGCGATCGGAGTCGCGAGATTGAGGTGCAGCGACGAGGCGGCGGTCACCGGTCCGAGCGGGTTGTGAGTGGCCAGCTTGATGTAGTGGGTCTCGCAAGTGGCCGCGATCTTGCGCGCCTCCGTGATACCGCCGGCGATCGCCACGTCGACCCGGGCGTAGTCGATCAGATCGTGCTCGAGCAGCCGCGCGAACTCCCACTTGGATGCGAACTGCTCACCAGCAGCCAGAGGTACGCCGGTCCGCGCGCGAAGCGACCGGTATGCGTCGGGATGCTCGGCCCGGATCGCGTCTTCGACGAAGTAGGGCCGGGCCGATTCGATCTCGCGGCACAGGGTCAGCGCCTCGGGCGGGTCGAGACGGGTGTGGACGTCGAGAATCAGCTCGATGTCCTCACCGACCACCTCGCGCACCTGGTGGAACAAGTGGATCGCCTCGCGAAGAGTGCGCCGTTCGTCCAGTACGGCGTCATCGTGCGGAACCGAGAACCGCAGGTGATGCCAGCCCTCGGCGACCAGGGAGCGGCAGCGCTCGAGGAACCTGGGCCGGTCGGCCATCCCGTCGCCGACGTGGACGTAGCAGGGGACGTAGTCACGTACCGGTCCGCCCAGAAGCTGGTGGACCGGGACGCCGAGGGCCTTGCCGCGGATGTCCCACAACGCGACGTCGATGGCGGCGATCGCCGAGCTGAGGATGCGGTCCGCGGGGTAGAAGCCGCTGCGGAACATCACCTGCCAGAGGTGCTCCACCCGCATCGGATCCTCGCCGGTGATCAGCGCGCCCAGGTGGTCGACGCCGCCTGCGACGGCGCGTTGCCGAGAGCGGATGCCCACCTCGCCGATGCCGTGGATGCCCTCGTCGGTATCGACCACGACCAGCATCATCGCGTCGCCGCGGTCGGGGAGCGTGAGTACTTCCCAGCCGGTGATCTTCATCTGTCTCACCTTTGTTTCAGGAACGTTGTCATCCGATGTAGGACGAGCATTCCAGGGCGGGCCAAGGAATGCTAGGCCGACCTGTTGACATGTTGCAGGATCGATTGCAAGCATGTTTCAGCCAGGTCAACGGAGGCCAGGTCAGCACCAGCCGGGTCGACGGAAGGGAGAACCGCGATGGCCTCGACGGTCAGGGATGTGGCGAAGGCAGCGGGTGTGTCGCCGTCCACGGTCTCGCGGGTGTTCACCGCGCCGGACCAGGTGCAGGAGGCGACCCGGCGGCGGGTGCTCGACGCCGCCGACAAGCTCGGGTACAGGCCGGATCCCGCGGCCCGGACGCTGCGCAGCGGCCGGACCGAGTCGCTCGGCCTGGTGATCCCGGACATCGCGAACCCGTTCTTCCCGCCGATCGTCAAAGCGATGCAGGCCAGGGCCCGCCACCACGGCCACACGCTGCTGGTGGCCGACTGTGACGAGCGCGAATCCGACGAACTCGTCACGATCGACGCGATCGTGAAGAAGGTCGACGGTCTGGTGCTGTGGGCATCGACCCTGTCCGACGGCCGCCTGCTGGACCTGGCCGCCGAGGTTCCGCTGCTGCTGGTGAATCGCCACGTGCCGGGCATCCCCGAGCTGCACGTGTCCCTCACGCCAGGCATCAGTCAGGCGGCCGAGCACCTGCGGGCGCTCGGTCACACCAGTTGCGTGTTCGTCAACTGCTCCCGGCCCGAACATTCCCGGGGCAAGTCGATAAGAGAAACGTTCGACGCCCACGGGCTCGCGATGGTGGAGCTCGGGCCGTACGAACCGCGGTTCGAGACCGGTCTGCACGCCGCGACCCTGGCGGTCGCGAACGGTGCGACCGCGATCCTCGCGCACAACGACCTGGTCGCGGTCGGATTGCTGCACCAACTCGCAGGAGCCGGCATCGCGGTGCCGGGGCAGATCAGCGTGATCGGTATCGACGACACGTTGCTGGCGAGTACGTCGATCCCGGCCCTCACCACGATCCGGATCTCACCACAGGCGGTGGCCACCCAGGCCGCCGACCTGATCGTCGAGGCCATCAACGGCAACGTCTCCGGGCCGGACGCGACGTTCGTCGAGGTCGGGTCGCGGCTGATTCCGCGCGCCTCGACCGGTCCCGCGCCACACGGCGCCTGACTCAGGCGTACGGCGAGCCGGCTGCGTCCGGTCGTCGTACCGATCCTTCATGGAGAAACACATGGCTACAACGATGCGTGTTCGTGCTGCCCGGATTCTGGTGGTTGCGATCGGTCTCGCGCTGACCGGGTGCTCAGGGCTCACCCCGACCACGAACGACGAAGGTGGCGCCGGAGCGGACATCGTGCTGCGGGTGCAGGGCAGGCCCGCCCCGACGGACAGCGCTGCGCTGGCGCAGTTCGAGCGACTGGTGAGCGACTTCGAGGCGAAGAACCCGGGCATCACGATCGAGGGCACCGAGAACAGGTGGGATCCGCTGACGTTCTCCGCGAAGCTGGCCGGGAAGACCATCGAGGACATCATCCAGGTGCCGCTGACCGAGCCGCAGGGCCTGATCGCCCGCAAGCACGTGCAGCCGATCACCGATGCGCTGAAGCAGTGGAACCACTACCAGGAGTTCAACCCGCAGGTGCTCCAGCCGCTGAGTGACAGCGCCGGGCAGGTGTACGGCATCCCGCAGGCGCCGTTCGCGCAGGGCCTCGTCTACAACCGCAAGCTGTTCACCCAGGCCGGGCTGGATCCGGACAAGCCGCCGGCGACGTGGGATGAGGTCCGCGCGGCCGCCCGGCAGGTCAGCGCGAAGACCGGCAAGGCGGGGTTCGTCCATGAGTCGAAGGGCAACACCGGTGGCTGGCAGCTGACCATGCTCACCTACACCCACGGCGGCTCGATGGAGACCGAGCAGGGCGGCAAGTACGTTGCCGCGGTCAACGAAGAGCCGACGAAGAAGGCACTCCAGCTGATCAAGGAGATGCGCTGGACGGACAACTCGATGGGCCAGAACCAGCTGATGGACCAGGACGACGTGGTCAAGCAGTTCGCCGCCGGGCAGATCGGGATGTTCATGGGTACGCCGGGAACGTACCGGCTGGCCAAGACCAAGTTCGGGATGAAGAACACCGGCGACTACGGCATCACCGCGCTGCCGCAGGCGGGTGGCCGGGCGACGCTCGGTGGTGCCGAGGTGTTCATGGTCCCCGCGTCGGTGCCGAAGGAGAAGATGGAGGCGGCGGTGAAGTGGCTGCTGTTCGCCCAGGCCGAGGCGCAGTACAACCCGCAGATCGCGGCCGAGCGTGCGAAGGAGTTGGCCAAGGATCCCGAGGCCGCGGTCGGCGTACCGACGCTGCCGCTGTTCACGACGGCCCAGCAGGACAAGATCAACACCGCGATCAAGCCCTACGTGAACGTCGAACTCGAGCACTTCCGGCCGTGGCTGGACGGGACGCCGAAGCTGGAGCTGCGACCCGAGCCGCCGGTCGCCGCGCAGAAGCTCTACACCCTGCTCGACCCGGTCGTGCAGTCCGTGCTGACCAAACGCGAAGCCGACATCGACGCTCTGCTGGCCAAGGCGGACGCGGACGCTGAGAAGCTGCTGGCCGCGGAGCAGAAGTGACCACAGTCCTGGCGCCGCCCCCGCGGCGGAACACCGCCCCGGCCCGGCCGGCCGCGGCGAGGTCCCGCCGCGGCGCCGGCCTCCGCCGCGAATTCCTCGGCCTGGTGTTCCTCACCCCGGCGCTGGTGATCTTCGGGCTGTTCTCGTGGTGGCCGATCCTGCGCGGGCTGCTGATCTCCTTCCAGCAAACGAATCTGGTCGATCCCGCGGTCTGGGTCGGACTGCAGAACTTCCAGGCCGTGCTGTCGGACCCACTGGTGGGTACGGCGCTATGGAACACCCTGCTGTTCGTCGGACTGGGTCTGCTGATCGGCTTCCCGGCACCGATCGTGCTCGCCGCGATCATGTCGACAGTACGGCGTGGTGGCGCGGTCTTCCGGGTAGTCGTGTACCTCCCGGTCGTGGTTCCGCCGGTGGTCGCGATCCTGCTGTGGAAGTGGTTCTACGATCCGGGCACCGGCCTGTTCAACCAGCTCCTCGGCCTCGTCGGACTCGGGCCGTACCCGTGGCTGCAGTCGTCGCAGACGGCGATGCTGAGCCTGGTGCTGGAGGCAACGTGGGCCGGGATGGGCGGAGCCGCACTCATCTACCTGGCCGCGATGACCGGCGTACCCGCGGAGCTGTACGAAGCCGCCGAGAGTGACGGCGCGGGGATCTGGCGGCGGATCTGGCACGTACTGCTGCCACAGCTGCGGCCGGTGATCGGGTTGCTCCTGCTGTTGCAGCTGATCGGCACGATTCAGGTCTTCACCGAGCCGTACATCTTCACCCAGGGCGGTCCGGACAACGCCACCGTGACCGTGCTGCTGCTGATCTTCCGGTACGCGTTCCAGGAAGGCGAGTACGGACAGGCCGCCGCCTTGTCGGTGCTGCTCGCCCTCGTCCTGGCCGTGTTGTCGGCCGGCTATCTCCGCCTGACCAGAAGCTGGAGCACCACGTGAGCGAGCCGATGACGACGTTTGCGTCGAGCAACGATCTGCGCCGGCCCGGGACCGCCTTCGCGCTGCGGACGGTCCAGCTACTGACGCTGCTGGCCCTACTGGTGATCGGTGTCGGGCCGCTGTACTGGACCGTCAAGGGTGCGGTGACACCACCCGCCGAGCTCGTCGCACACCCGCTCCGGCTCTGGCCCGCGGATCCTGAGTGGGGCAACTTCGCCCGAGCGTTCACCGAGCTCGGCGTCGGCCGCTACCTGGCCAACACCGTGCAGGTCGTGATCGGCTCGTGGGCGGTCCAGCTGATCGTGGCGATGACGGCCGGCTTCGCGTTCGCGGTGATCCGTCCAAGGATCGGCCGCTATGTGTACGGCGCCATCCTCGCCACCATGTTCGTGCCGTACACCGTGTCGCTGGTGAGCCTGTTCCTCACCGTGCTGGACGTCCCGCTGTTGCACATCAACCTGCTCGACACCTACTGGGCGATCTGGCTGCCAGCCGGCGCGAACGCCTTCAACGTCCTGCTGGCCACGCGCTTCTTCGAAGCGCTGCCGCAGGAGCTGTACGACGCGGCGAAAGTGGACGGCGCGAGTACGTGGCAGCTGCTCACCCGGATCGTGTTGCCGATGAGCCGGCCGGTGATCGCGGTCATCAGCCTGCTGTCGATCATGCACTCCTGGAAAGAGTTCATCTGGCCGTTGGTGGTGATCTCCGATCCCACTCTGCAACCGATCAGCGTCGCGTTGGTGAACCTGGTCGACTCCGCTCCGCTGGACGAGTTGATCGCCGCGATGGCGATGGCGCTGGCCCCGCCGGTGCTCGTCTTCCTCGTTCTGCAGCGCTACGTCGTCGCCGGTCTCGGCTTCACCGGCGTGAAGGGCTGACCCCGGAAGGAAGGTCCCCGATGTCCGTGCCTGATCCGCTCAACCTCAGCAGGCGCGCCGTGCTCGGAGGCACGGTGGCCGCCACCGTCCTCGGTACGACGCTGCCGTCGACTCCGGCGTATGCCGCCGAGGTCCAGATCGCCGATTCTGCGACGAACCCGACTGTCGTGCTGGTCGCCGTACCTGACAGCGGCTACGTCAAAGTGCTCGACGGGGGCGGCGTCCATCGCTTCAACCTGACGACCTTCGAGTACGCCTACATGTCGGGTGAGGACAAGATCATCCTGCGAACGACCGGGATCACCTCGATCGTCCAGAACAGTGCCCAGCAGTTCACGATCACCTACACGGCGCCGATCGGCCAGGTCGTCGGAACGTTCACGGTCGGACTGCGGAAGGCCCGGGTGCGCTGGGACGTGACCGGGGTCGCGAACCTCAGGTCCGACAGCTTCCGGCTCGCCCGCGCGGTGATGGGGACCGCGACCGAGGACTACGACCCGGTGGCGCTGTGGAACCGGGATCGCGATCCCGACACGGGTGAGCTCCGTGGCGGCATCCCGTTCGAGACCACCAACGGCGTCTGCTACTCCTACACCTGGTCGGACAACCGCGCGTTCATCCGCGTCCCGCAGAGCACGATCGGCTTCAGCAACAATGGCTACCTGCACGCGGTCGGGACGGCCGTCAGCGCCTCCAGCGGCTTCATCGAGACGAACATCGTGCTCGGTGTGATGCGGCCGCACTCGGCCGGCGTGATCGCTCGCGACGGTGATCTGGGCATCGACCTGTGGACCGACCAGCCGTTCAACCTCTGGAACACCGGTGGGTCCAAGACGGTCAACCTGCAGGTCTCCAACGCCGGCCTGACCGCGCGGAACGTCCGCGTCGACTGGGTGGTGCGGGACTGGAACGGCGGCCAGACGACGGGTACGGCGAGTGGCACGGCCGGCGCCCGCAACATCTGGAACGCGACCTTCCCGGTATCGCTCGGCAGTCGCGACATCCGCTTCGTCGAGGCGGCCGTGTACGACGGTACGACGGAGGTCGCGTTCGCCCGGACCACGTTGGCCGTGCTGTCGACGTACACCTATGGCGATGCCGCGGACAGCATGTTCGGGATGGCGAACTTCGCCTACCTCGAGCGGCCGTCCGGTACCGCCGTACTCGACCTGATGAAGCTGATCGGGATGAAGTGGGTCCGGACGGCGTACAAGGCCTACAACGGGTTCGGCGCCTCGCCCGGTCCGACGGTGGAGCTGCTGGATCAGAAGGGCTTCCTGCACAACCTGCAGTTGGTCAAGGACGAGCTTCCGTGGGGTGGTGGCGACACGGCCACGGCCTGGGCGGACGACATGGTGGGCCGGGCGATGTACTCCGGCGCTCACTACTACGAATGCGGCAACGAACTGAACCTCACCGCGCCGGAGAACACGCCCCAGCAGTACGTCGACAACGTGCTGAAACCGTTGCGTACGGCAATGGTCGAGAGGAGTGCCACCTTCAAGGTGATGCACTGCGGGCTGGCCGGGTTCCCCGAGCAGTGGCTGCAGGACTTCGGTGACGCCGGTGGCTGGGACGAAGTCGACGTCCTCGCGTATCACCCGGGACGAGGCAACTATGTGGCCGACTACGAGCCACCGGAACCGTGGTCGAACGAGACCCGCTGGAACTTCCACGGCACCCTCGACAAGGCTCGCTCCTACGCAGATGCCAACGGCAACAAAGAGCTCTGGCTCACCGAAGCGTACGCCGGGACGCTGCCGAACCGATGGTGGTCCGACACGTTCCGCCACGCAGCGGAGAACGTGCTGCTGCAGCTCGCGCTGGCGAAGGTGTACGGCGTCCGCTGCGTCACCTGGTACACCCTCAACGACTCGATCCAGTTCCAGCCGATGGAGAGCGATCCGGGCAATCCGGAATATCACCACGGACTGCTGAACCGCGATCTCAGCGCGAAGCCTTCGCTACTCGCCTTCGCGACCGTCGCGCGGTGGCTCGACCAGGTCGATCCGACCGACTGGCTCGGCTGGGCCGAGCTGGGTGACCCGCAGCTGTTCGGTCTCGTCTTCGACAGCCCGGTCGGCAAGGTCAACATCCTGTGGTCCCGCAAGGACGGCTACATCCTCAACAACGATCCGGACCGCCGGATCGCCACGAACACCGAGTACTACCGCACTCCCGAACCCTGGGAGGACATGTGGCCGACGAAGACCCCGGTCACCGTGCCCACACCGGCCGCGACCACGACCGTCCGGGAACTGAACTGTCTCGGTATGGACGTCGCTACCCACCAGGCGAGCAACTCGCAGGTCACCGTCACGCTCGACGGCTCACCGCGCATTTTCATCGGTCTCGCCCTTCCCCTGCAGAGCACTGGAGGAACGTCATGACAGAACACGAACAGTCCCGGCCGTCCCGCCGTACCTTCGTGGCCGGATCCCTGGCCGTCGCCGGGGTCGCCGGGGGACTGCTCCCGGCGGGCGCTGCCCGGGCCGCGACGGCGTACCGCCTCAGTGCGGACGGTATCGCGATCACCGCCCAGACCGACGGGACGATCGTGGTCAGCGACGGAGCGGGGACCGAGCGGATCCGGATCGCGCACTTCCAGGTGAAGGACACGGTGCTCGGCGGGCAGCGCACGTTCGGTGGGACACCGTCGCTGATCACACTCGCGGACGGCCGGCAGGCGATCCGGGTGAACTACACGATGGGCGCCGGGGCGAGCACGATTGCGATCACCGGGACGTTCGACGTCACCGCGCGGCGGTTGCACATGCGCTGGGACGCGACCAGCTCGAACCAGATGTACCTGAACTCCCAGTTCAACCGGGCTGTGGTGAATCCGACCGCGGCCGAGTACGCGACCGCGGTCACCCGGTGGAACCGCGACGCGGGTGGGGGAGTTCCGTACGAGACCAACGACGGCATCCTCTACACCGAGACCTGGGCCGACACGAACGCCTACTTCCGGCTCGCATCGAGCCGCCCCGGATGGACGACACCGTCGTGGATGCACATCGGCGGCACGTACGACGCGTTCGGCGTACTCGTGCACGAAGCCGATCTCCTGCTCGGCCAACTGCGGGAAGTCGCCGCGAACGCGGCCGCCGTCGGGCGTCCGGTCGGGGTCGACCTGTGGACCGACCAGCCGTTCAACCTCTGGTACGAGACCGGTCAGCCGATGCCCGTCCACGTCCAGGTCGTCGCCGGCGGTACGTCGACCATGCCGGTGACGCTGAGCTGGTTCGCCCGCGACTTCGACGGTACGACGCTCACCCAGGGATCGACCGTGGTCACCCTGGCGCCGGGGCAGAGTGCCGACCGGACCATCGTGGTCCCGGGCCTCGACCAGCAAGGTGTCGCGTTCGTCGAGGTGAAAGCAACTACGAGCGGTGCCGAGGCCTTCGCCCGGACCACGCTGGCCACGCTGGCGTCGTACGACTATCGAGGCGGCGGCATGTTCGGCATCGCGAACTACCCGTGGCTGCTGAAGCCCAGCAAGGAGGACGTCGCCACCCTGCTGACGAAGATCGGTGTCGCCTCGGTGCGGATCGCGTACGACGGTGCGCCCGGGATCCCGCCGGCCGAGCTGGAGGCCATGGGCATCATGCCGAACATCCAGCACGGCGATGTGGTCTTCGACTCGACACCGGAGCAGGCCAAGGCGTGGGCGGCCGAGCTCGTCGATGTCGTGGTCGCCGCCCGGGCCCGCTACTTCGAGGTCGACAACGAGCGCAACCAGCCGTGGATGTCCGGTCTCTACGCCGACAAGTACATCCGCGACGGTCTCCGGCCGGTCGTCGATCGCCTCGCCGAGGTCGGGTACGACGTGAAGGTGATGAACACCGGCCTCGGCGGCATGGACGTCAACTGGGTGGACAGCTTCCACGCACACGGCGGCTGGGACCTGATCGACGCCTTCGCCTTCCACCCGGGCCGGGGGAACTTCACCCCGGACTACGCGCCGACGCCGGACGAGTGGGTCACCGGCGACAACGGGACGTACTGGAACTTCCTCGGTGGCGTCCGCGAGGCGAAGCGCCGGATCCAGGAGTACGGCGGCGACAAGGAACTCTGGCTGACCGAGGCCTACGCCTGCACCCGGCCGAACCACTGGTGGAACGACACCATGCGTCAGGCGGCCGAGAACGTTCTGCTGACGATGGCGCTGGCCAAGGCCGAGGGCGTCGACGGGGTGAACTGGTACCAGTTGCACGACAGCACGATCCATCACCCGCAGGAGGCGATGCCGGCCAATCCGGAGTACCACTTCGGCCTGATGAATCGCGATCTGTCCGCCAAACCATCGCTGCTCGCGTTCGCCACGGGGACCCGGGTGCTCGAGGAAGCCGAGTTCGTGCGCTGGTTGGACCTCGCCAGGATCGACCGGCATTTGCGCGGGCTGCTGTTCGAGACGCCGGACGGTCCGATGACGGTCCTGTGGAGTCGCCAGGACGGTTACCTGCTCAACGCGGATCACGAGCCGAACCAGTCGTACTACCCGCACCCGGAGGTCTGGCAGGACGACTGGCCGAGCAAGACGCGCCTCGCTGTTCCGGGCGCGAAGGTCGTCGAGATCGACTGCATCGGCAGGCGCCGGGTGCTCACCGGCCAGGGTGGGCGGATCACCATCACCCTCGACGGCGCGCCGAAGATCTATCAAGGGCTGTCGGCGCGTCCCGAGCAGCTCATCCACCTCGGATGAAGCGCGTCCTCGTCACCGGAGCCGCCGGCCGCATCGGCCGTGCGGTGGTGACGGCGCTGCTCGAACGTCGTACCGCCGTGACGGCTCTCGTGTTGCCCGGCACCGGGGGCCTGCTGTCGTCCGAGGATGTGCGAGTCGTCGAGGGCAACGCGTGTGACGCCGACCGGGTCCGGGACGCGATGGTCGGCGTGGATGGTGTCGTCCACCTCTCGGCCCGGCCGGCGCCCCACAGTGGTACGCCGTACGAGGTGTTCGGGGACAACACGCTCGCTACCTTCACTGTCCTCGAGGAGGCCGGCCGGGCTGGTGTGCGGAACGCGGTCGTGGCGAGCAGTTTCGCCGCGAATGGGCTGCCATTCGCGAGCAGTCCACTCAGCCCGGCGTACGTGCCAGTCGACGTGGAGCTGCCGAGTCACGCCGAGGACCCTTATGCCTTGTCGAAGCAGGCCGACGAGTTGACCGCGGCGATGATGGCGCGACGTCACGGGATGACCGTGGTCGCGCTGCGGTATCCCTTCGTCGGCGGTTGCTCCGAACGCCTGCTGTCCAGGGCCCGGCAGGTCGCGGACGATCCAGCTGTTGGAGCGGCCGACCTCTGGTCCTACTTGGAGACCGGTGACGCCGCCCGAGCAGCGCTGCTGGGGTTGGACGTCCGCCGGTCCGGCGCACATGTCGTCCTTGTCGCGGCGGCTCGCACGCTCGCGCCGTACCCGACGATGGATCTGCTTCGTCGATACCACCCGACGACCCGGATCCGTGCCGAGCTGCCCGGTCGCTCGTCCCCTTTGGACCTGTCCGCTGCCCAGGATCTGCTGGGCTTCAAAGCTGACTTCGAGCTCGATCAGAACGGGTAGGCGGGGGGCTGGCTGCGGAGGGTGGTCCAGCGGGTTTCGGTGAAGGCTTTGACGAGACGTTCGGCGGCCTGAAGGACACTGGCTGGGGCCGCTTCGGCGTCACCTTCGCCGCCGAGGACTTCACCGAACTCCAATGGATCACCTCCCGCTCCACCCCTCGCCCCTTCCCCTTCTAGCCATAAATTGGGTGCAACGAGGCCGGTTGACCTCAGACCAGGGCGCGCTCCTCGGTGGGGAGAGCGTCTGGGCGACGTACCTGGGCCGTGGGGAGCAGGCGGGCCAGCCAGGCGGGGAGCCACCAGTTGGCGGGACCGAGCAGTTTCATCACGGCCGGGACCAGGACCAGGCGGATGACGGTCGCGTCGACGAAGACGGCGGTGGCCAGGCCGAGGCCGAACATCTTCGTGCTCGGATCGTCGTTCAGCACGAAGCTCAGGAAGACGCAGATCATGATCAGCGCGGCCGACGTGATCACTCGTCCGGTGGACGCGATCCCGCGGACGACCGAGGCGTCGTTGTCGCCCGTGGCCAGGTACTCCTCCCGGATCCTGGAGAGCAGGAACACCTCGTAGTCCATCGAGAGCCCGAACAGAATCGCGAACATGAACATCGGGATGAACGGGATGATCGGCACTGTCGCCTCCAGCCCGATCAGGTCCGCGCCCCAGCCCCACTGGAAGACCATCACCATCACCCCGAACGAGGCCCCGATGCTCAGCAGGTTCATCAACGCGGCCTTCAGCGGTACGACGATCGAGCGGAAGACCACGGTCAGGAGTACGACGGACAACAGGATCACCGCGCCGATGAACAACAGAAGGCGTTCCCTGACCCGATCACCGACATCGGCCAGACTCGCCGTCTGACCACCGACGTGGGCCTTGGCCGGGCTCGCACCGATCACCGCCGGCAGGACCTCCGCCCGGAGACGCTTGATCGTGGCAACCGTGGCGTCGTCCTGCGGCCCAGTGGTCGGGAACGCGACCAACGTGGCTACTCCAGCCGCGGCGTTCACCTCCGCCGGCGCGACGTCGGCGATCCCCTGGTCGGCCCCGACAGCCTCCACAAGCAGCGGTACGACGCTCGCGTCCTTCGAGATGTCGACGGCGATCACCAACGGCCCGTTGATGCCGGGGCCGAAGCCGTCGGCGACGAGATCGTAGGCGCGGCGCTGCGTCCGGCTGTCGGGAAGGGAACCGTCGTCAGGCGTGCCGACCTGGAGTGCCAGCACCGGCGCGGCGAGCGCCAGGAGCAGGACCGTGGCGGCGACCGCGTAGGCACCGGCATTCCTGGCGACGTGCCGTCCCCAGCGTTGCCAGCCCAGCCCGGGGGAGGAGGTTGCCCTGCGCCGGAATCCAAGACGGTTGATCCAGTGCCCCGCAAGACCCAGGAACGCCGGGAGCAAGGTGATCGACATGAGCACCATGGTCAGCACGATCAGCGAGATGGCGACGCCACCGCCAGTCATGAACGGTACGCCGGCCACGGCCAGCCCGAGGATCGCGATGACGACCGTGCCACCGGCGAAGACGACGGACTGACCCGCGGTGGCGACAGCGCGTCCGGCCGACTCCTCGACCGTCATCCCATGCGCGAGGTTCTCGCGGTGCCGAGTGACGAGGATCAGCGCGTAGTCGATGCCCACCCCGAGGCCGACCATGCTGCCGAGCACCGGTGCCCAGCTCGGAATGTCGATCAGGTAGTCGACCAGGGCCATCGAGCTGATACCGAGCGCGAGACCGAACAGCGCCATCCCGATCGGCAGCCCCATCGCGATGATCGATCCGAACGCCAGCAGCAGTACGACGATCGCGGCGGCCAGGCCGATCACCTCGCCGAGTCCGCTCTCGGGTTCCTCGAACGCGAAGAACAGGTCGCCGCCCAGCTCGATCCGGAGCTCCTGGCCGGCCCGGTCCGCGAACGCCTTCAGGTTCGCGAGGTCTTGCCGGTCCAGTTCCTCCAGCACCGGGTACTGAAGCCGGATGATCGCGACCCGGCCGTCTGGTGAAAGGACGCCGGGGGTCGCGGTCGTCGTACCCGCGGGATCGCTGGTTCCCAGCACGTGCGGCAGCTCGGCCGCCGCCGACTGGACTTGCGCCAGAGCTGCCCGTGCCTCAGGTTCGAAGAATGTCACCCGGTCGTCGCGGGGTGTCACGACGACCTGTGCGGTGAGGCCGGCCTGATCCGAGCCGGCGGCCGACAGCAGGTCGGTCGCGTGCTGGGAATCGACCCCCGGTGCTCCGAAGGAGTCCTCGAGCTTTTGACCGAACGTGGTGGACGCCGCCACCACGAGCACGGACAGGACCAGCCACGTCCCGATCACAGCCCACGGTCGACGCGCGGCGAACCGGCCCAACCGGTACAGCGAATTCGACATCATCCTTGATCCCCTCCAGCGACGAATGTGGTCACATCGTGGCGAGGGCAAGGCGGCCGGCACCTCGGGCGAACGGCCCGACCTTCCTTGGCCGACCGGCCGATCGGCGCGCCGTACTTTGGGCTGATCCGCGGGCGCGTCCGGGGTCTCTACGCTGAGGTCATGCTGACCAACGCCGCCCGCGCACTCTGGGCCGTATCGCGGGCGCCCAACCCACCCCGGCGGGTCTGGCGGGACTGGGCGCTCGTGGCGGTGCTCGTGCCGACGGCGATCCTCGAAGGCGTTCTGCGTGAGCAGGTGGTCTGGCGACCTGTCGCGCTCGTGGTCGCGCTGGTCGCCGCTTGCGCCTTGCTGTGGCGTCGTACCCACCCTCTTGCCGCGGTGGCCGCTGCCTTCGGTCTTCTGGTCGTTGCCGACATCGCGACCCTGATGACCTCCGGCGGACCGGTGGGCCTCAACACCACGGCCTGCGTGTTGCTGCTGCCGTACTCGCTCGTTCGCTGGGGATCGGGCCGCGAGATCGGGATCGGGCTGGCGATCATCCTGGTCGCTCTGGTCCTGGGGCTCGTCAGCGACTTCACCAGCGTCGTCGAGTCGGTGTTCGGCAGCATGGTCCTGCTGTTCCCCGCGACGCTCGGTGTCGCGATCCGGAACTGGGCGACGTCCCGGATGCGCGAGCTCGATCGGGTGCGGCTCCGCGAGCGCGAGCAGTTGGCCCGTGAACTGCATGACACGGTCGCTCACCACGTCTCGGCCATCGCGATCCGGGCGCAAGCCGGTCGGGTCGTCGCCGCGACGAACCCCGAGGCCGCGCTGGACGCTCTCGCGGTGATCGAGACAGAGGCCTCGCGCACTCTCGCCGAGATGCGCATCATGGTCGGCGGCCTCCGCGACAACGGATCACCGGTCCTGGTCCCGCAGCCGGGAGTGGCCGATCTCGAGCGGCTGGCAAGCAGCGTAGGAGACCGGGTCGAGCTACACCTGTCCGGCGACCTGGAGAACCTCGGGTCATCGATCGGTACGGCGATCTATCGCATCGCGCAGGAGTCGATCACGAACGCCGTACGCCATGCGCGGCACGCGACCCGGATCGACGTCCGCGTCACCGGCGACGCGGACTGTGTGCGCCTGACCGTCTCCGACAACGGGGACGCCGGCTCGACCGCGCGGAACCCGTTGGGCTATGGCCTGATCGGGATGAACGAACGAGCGATGCTCCTCGGCGGTCTCCTGGAGGCGGGGCCTGGTCCCGACCGCGGCTGGATCGTCGAGGCGACCCTGCCGAGGGCGGCCCGATGACCATCCGGGTGCTCGTCGCCGACGACCAGGACCTCATCCGCACCGGGCTCGCGATGATTCTCGATGCCCAACCCGGGATCGAGGTGGTCGGTCAGGCGGCCGACGGCCACGAGGCGGTCGAACTCGCCCGTCGGCTGCGTCCCGACGTGTGCCTGTTCGACATCCGGATGCCCGGTATGGATGGGATCGCGGCGACTCGTGAGCTCGCCGGCCCTGGTGTCGAGGACCCGCTCGCGATCGTGGTGATCACCACCTTCGACCTCGACGAGTACGTGCACGGTGCGCTCAAGGCGGGTGCCCGCGGCTTCCTACTCAAGGACTCCGGACCCGCGCTGCTCATCCAGGCAATCCACGCTGCGGCCGACGGTGACGCCTTGATCGCCCCAAGCATCACTGCCCGCCTGCTCGCCGCGTTCTCGGACGTACACCGCGGACGCCCGCCGGCGCAGCCCGTCGAACCACTCACCGGGCGAGAGGAGCAGGTCCTGGTCACCGTCGCCCAAGGCCGGACGAACGCCGAGATCGCCGCCGACCTCCACGTCAGCCTCAGCACCGTCAAGACCCACCTCGCCAGCATCATGACCAAACTCAACGCCCGCAACCGGGTCGAAATCGTCATGTGGGCCTACGAAACCGGCCGCATCCACCGCTGAGCTCCGGGGGTCAGCGGAGGTCGAGGCGCATCAGGATTCGGGGGTGGCCGGCTAGGACGGAGGTGGTGGCGGCGGCCTTGGTGAAGCCGGCGCGTTCGAAGTTCTTGCGGAGACCGGGGTACGCCATCGTCAGATCGACCTTGGCGTCGCCGTTGTCCAAGGGGTACGCCTCGATCGCCGGCGCACCGTGATCGCGGGCGAACTCGACGGCGCCGGCGATCAGAGCATGCGAGATGCCCTGCTTGCGGTGACCGGGACGGACGCGGACGCACCACAGCGACCAGACCGGCAGATCGTCGACGTGCGGGATCTTGCGATTGCGCGCGAACGAGGTCTCCGAGCGTGGTGCGACCGCGGCCCAGCCGACCGGCTCGTCACCGTCGTACGCGAGGACGCCGGGAGCGAGCTCCGCGTGGCACAGCTCGGCGACGTACTCACCGCGGGCCGGACCGCGGAGCTCGTTGTTGAGCTTGGACGGGATCCGGTAGCTCAGGCACCAGCAGACATTGGCATCCGGGGACTTCGGGCCCAGCACAGCCCGAACATCCTCGAACACTGAAGCTGCACGAACCTCGATCGCCATGTCCCCACAATGTCAGAGGTGGCGACTCACTGACCTACCTGGTGACGTAGACGTTGATCTCGAGGATGGTGCCGTCGGTGTCGCGGATGATGTGGGACAGGCCGTTCCAGCGGGCGACGTCCACGCCCATCGTGATCAGGTGTTCCCGCCGGGTTCCGGACGCGAACGGCCGGGGGCAGTCGCCCCGGCGGGTGTGCCACGACCCGTCGCGGAAATAGGTCTCGATCGCGACGTCGACCTCGGATTCGGGGAACGGGGCTTCGAGGTGTCTGGGCATCGGCAACTCCACATCCTGGGGACACGACCCCCTGCCCCCAGGCACATACCGCCACCCTGCGATATGCCCGATCCACCGACCGACAGGCTCGTAGAGGATCGAACCATCAACCCCCGGGCTCAGACAGGGCCGAAAGTCCCTAACCCAAGGGACCCCCGGCCGGGTTTGGGCCGGCGGGCTGTGGTGAGCAGCCGCCAGCCCGCGGCCGGCGTACTCTGACCTCAGGTCGGCTCGTCAGCTAGGGGTTGCCATGCGCCGTCAGGTTCTCACTCGCCGGCTGGGGATCGGTCTGGGCGTGCTCTTCGTGCTCCTGGGGGTGGCGGAGACCATTCGCGCCATCGTGACCGGTGACGGCGGCTTGGCGTACTGGTTCGGGACGCTGGTCGGCGGCGGCACGTTGATCCTCCTCAGCACTCTCCGGTTACAGTCCCGGCCGCGACTGTCACTCGGTGCGTTGATCATCGGCGGCCTGGCCGCCTCACTGGCGACCGCCTGGACCCTCGTACTGCCGCTACTCGCCCTGCTGCTGATCTTCCTCCGGCTGACTGCCACCTCCGAACCGTCGACCCCCTAGCCGCAGTCAGGCGTCCGAGCGGAGCGTCTTCGTGTAGGCGGCGACGGCCTCCAGCGACTTCTCGTCGGCCCAGGACCAGTCCGGCCGCGGGGTCGTCGTACCCCCGTAGGGGTTGTCGGCGTAGTGACGTTGGAGTTCGGCCAGGCGGGTGGTCAGGGTGGCGCGGACTTCGGCGTACGACGGATCGTCGTCGACGTTGACCAGTTCCTCGGGATCGGTGCGGAGGTCGTACAACTCCCACTCGGGCTCGAACAGCCGCTCCGACGACCCGGGGACGCCGAGGCCGGCGCCGTAGTAGTGGATGAGTTTGAAATCCTTCGTCCGTACGCCGTAATGCGCCGGCGCGTGGTGGATCGGGTCGTCGTGTTCCCAGTACCGGTAGTACACGGCGTCGGGCCAGTCCGGGACCGCCGAGCCGCGCAGCAACGGCAGGAAGCTCCGGCCCTGCGAGGTCGGTAACGCCACAGCCGGATCCAGCCCGGCCATGTCGAGGAAGGTTGCCGCGAAGTCGACGTTGGTGACCATCGCGCCACAGCTACTGCCCGCGGGGATCGAGGCCGGCCAGCGGACCAGCATCGGCATCTGCAACGACTCGTCGAACATCAGCCGCTTGTCGAACCACCCGTGGTCGCCGAGGAAGAAACCCTGGTCGGACGTATAGACGACCACGGTGTCCTCGGCCAATCCCTCAGCGTCCAACGTGTCGAGCAACCGCCCGACGTTGTCGTCGATCGACTGCACGCACTGCAGGTAGTCGCGCAGATAACGCTGGTACTTCCATCGCATCCGCTCGACCCGCCGATCCGGCCCCCGCAGTTCGGCCGGCAGTTCCTCACCGAGTTCGTCCGAGCTGAGGTCGTCGGCCACGGACATCCGGACGCCGCGCACAGCCCGGCTCCGGGAGCTGTGATCGTCGAAGAGCGTGCTCGGCTCCGGGATGGAACCGATCGGGTAAAGCTCCTTGTGCTTCTCGTCCGGCACCCACGGCCGATGCGGCGCCTTGTGATGCACCAACAGCAGGAACGGCCGGTCCTGGTCGCGGTCGCGGATCCAGTCGATGCTCTGGTCGGTGACGATGTCGGTCGCGTACCCGGGCACGGTCTCGGCTCCGTCCGGCCCGATCATCAGCGGATCGACGTAATCACCCTGGCCGGGAAACACCTTCCACGCGTCGAAGTGCCGCGGCGCGGACTCGGGTCGCTCGCCGAGGTGCCACTTCCCGAACAGGGCAGTCTGGTAGCCCGAGGAGTGCAGCACCTCGGCAAAGGTGGGGATGCGGTAGTCGATCTCGGTGAAGATCGACGCGACCCCGTTGATGTGGCTGTAGGTGCCGGTCAGGATGGACGCCCGCGAGGGCGAGCAGATGGAGTTCGTGCAGTACGTCGCATCCATCCGGACACCCTGTGCCGCCAGCCGGTCCAGGTGCGGGGTCTCGTTGACCTTGCTCCCGTACGCCGAGATCGCGTGCGCGGCGTGGTCGTCGGACATGATGAAGACGATGTTGGGGGATGAGGTCATAGTGTCCAGCATCGGACACAGCGGCCGCGCGGGCGCCGTACCTGCTTTACCTTGGTTGCTCATGGCCATGTTCGATCTTTCCCTCGACAAGCTCCGTGAGTACCGGCCCGAGGTGGCCGCCCCCGCCGACCTTGTCGACTTCTGGCGCCGTTCCATCGAGAAGGCGCGTACCGACGACCTGTCCGCCACCTTCACCCCGATCGACAACAAGCTCGCGGTGATCGACACCTACGACGTCACGTTCGCCGGCTTCGGCGGTGCGCCGATCAAGGGCTGGCTGCACGTTCCCGCGGGGACGACGGGACCGCTGCCGACCGTGGTGCAGTACTTCGGCTACTCCGGCGGCCGCGGCTTCCCGCACACCGGGAACCTGTGGGCCCAGGCCGGTTACGCCCATTTCCAGATGGACACCCGCGGTCAGGGCTACAGCGGCGGCAACCCGGGCGCGACCCCTGACGACAGCGCGTACGCCGGTCTGAACCACGCGCCGGGGTTCATGACCGCCGGCATCACCGACCCGGAGACCTACTACTACCGTCGCGTCTTCATCGACGCCGTCCGCGCCCTCGAGGCGGTCCGGACGTCGGAGTTCGTGGACCCGGACCGGATCGTCGTCACCGGCGGCAGCCAGGGCGGCGGCATCTCGATCGCGGCCGCCGGCCTGGCCGGCCTGGCCGGGATCGACCTGGTCGGGTGTGCACCGGACGTCCCGTTCCTGTGCCACTTCGAGCGCGCCCTGCAGATCACCGACAAGGACCCGTACGGCGAGATCACCCGGTACCTGAAGGGCTTCCGGAACGAGGTCGAGACGGCGTACCGGACGCTGAGCTACTTCGACGGCGTCAACCTCGGCCGCCTGGCCACCGCGCCGACCCTCTTCTCCGTCGCGCTGATGGATCAAACCTGCCCGCCATCGACAGTCTTCGCCGCCTACAACGCCTACGGCACCGAGTCGGACACCCCGGTTGCCAAGGACATCAAGGTCTACTCCCACAACGAGCACGAGGGCGGCCAGACCTACCAGCAGGACGCCCAGCTCGACTGGTTCGCGAACATCTTCCAGTCGCGCGCTTGAAGGGAAACCCCCTTGTGAACAAGGGGGTTCCCGCACCGACCCGACCTGCCTTCCCTTCCGCGCAGAGATCGGGAAGGTTGATTGTCCGGCCCCCCTCCGTCGAGGAGCGTGAAGGCATCCAATTGTCTTCGCCGGAGGGGGAGTCGTGTCTGCATTCGACCAGGTATCCGAAATTCTCGAGTTGCTCGAACAGGAGGCGTCAGGGGAGCCGTCGGCTCGTGCGGGCAAGGAGCCGCAGCCGGGGCGCCGGCAGCAGTTGGCTGCCAGATTGCTCGGTGTCAACGTGCCGCGGGACGTGGTGGCGGAGTACGCCAGCCGTTCGCGCGTCGCCACCGCCATCCAGAACCTGCCCGCCGCCGTCGACTGGCGCGACATCGGCGGCCGGAACCACGTCTCCCCGGTGAAGGACCAGGGTGGCTGTGGTTCCTGTGTGTCCTTCTGTGTCTGCGCAACGATCGAGTCGACCGTGTCGATCGCCGTCGGCGAGACCGTCGATCTCAGCGAGGCGGATCTGCACTTCTGCTCCGCACACGGTGCGAGCTGCGGCGGCTGGTGGCCGAGCAGCGCGCTCGACGAGGCCAAGCGGCGCGGCCTCCCGTTGGAGGCGCTGTTCCCCTACTCCAGTGCGTTCGATGCCAACGGCAACCCCAGTTGCCGGCTCCACCCGGACCGTGATCACCAGCTCTACACGCCGACCGGTTACAAGACGCTGGTGACCACCGCGGAGCGCAAGCAGTGGCTGGCCACGCGTGGACCGGTCTGCGCCGTCTTCCAGGTGTACGACGACTTCTTCAGCTACACCAGCGGTGTCTACCGCCACACGTCCGGCCGTGCGGCCGGCTACCACTGTGTGGAGATCGTCGGCTACAACGACGCCGATCGCTGCTGGATCGCCAAGAACTCGTGGACGTCGAAATGGGGCGACGACGGGTTCTTCCGGATCGGGTACGGCGAGTGCGGGATCGATGACACCAGCAACGACCGCGACTCGGACGGCTCGCTGAACCGGTTCCCGATGTACGGGGTCGAGGGCGTCAAGGTGCCGGGTGGCTGGAAGAGCTTCGAGCTGACCGGGCCGCAGACAGCGGCGGCGACCGGCGGCGTGGCCGCGGTTTCGCGCATCCCCAGCAGCATGGAGGTGTTCTGGGTCGGTCCGGGCGGCTCCGTCCGGGACGCGTTCTGGTACGAAGGCAACCCCTGGCAGAACTTCGAGCTGGCCCCAGCCGGCAGCGCTTCACCGAACGGTGGCATCGCGGCGGTGTCGCGGATCCCGAACAGCATGGAGACGTGGTGGATCGGTGCTGACGGCTCGGTGCAGGCGGCGTACTGGTATGACGGTGGTCAGTGGTCGCGGTATGAGCTGGCTCCCGCCGGCAGCGCCTCGCTGAACGGCGGTATCGCGGCCGTGTCGCGGATCCCGAACAGCATGGAGGTCTGGTGGGTCGGCGCGAACGGCTCGGTCCAGGCGGCGTACTGGTACGACGGTGGCCAGTGGTCGCGGTACGAGATCGCCCCGGCCGGCAGCGCTTCACCGAACGGTGGCATCGCGGCGGTCTCGCGGATCCCGAACAGCATGGAGGTCTGGTGGGTCGGCGCGAACGGTTCGCTGCAGGCGGCGTACTGGTACGACGGCGGCCAGTGGTCGCGCTACGAGATCGCTCCCGCCGACAGCGCGTCGAAGGACGGCGGTGTCGCCGCGGTCTCGCGGATCCCGAACAGCATGGAGCTGTGGTGGGTCGGCGCGAACGGTTCGCTGCAGGCGGCCTACTGGTACGACGGCGGCCAGTGGACGCGCTACGAGCTCGCTCCGGCCGGCAGTGCATCGCTGGCTGGTGGAGTCGCCGCGGTGTCGCGGATCCCGAACAGCATGGAGGTCTGGTGGACCGGCGCGAACGGCTCCGCCCGGGACTCCTTCTGGTACGACGGCCAGTCGTGGCAGACCTTCGACCTGGCGCCGCCGAACAGTACGTCGCTCAACGGCGGACTGGCCGCGGTGTCGCGGATCCCGAACAGCATGGAAGTCTGGTCGGTCGGCGCGAACGAGGCGCTGAAGGACAACTTCTGGTACGAGTGAGCTGGTTCCAGTGACGAGAGAACGTCCGGCGATCCGGGTCACCACGTCCGGTGAGCCGGTCGAGGTCGCAATCCCGGAGTCGCCCACGACGGGGTACCGATGGGTGCTCGCGGACGGCGCGGACGCGGTCGAGGTCCTGAGTGCGAGCTTCACTCCGGACCCCGGCCGGCTCGCGGGCGGAGGCGGGACCAGGACGTTCCGGCTGGAGCTCCGCGATCCGGACGGCGCGGAACTGGTGTTCCTGCTGCGCCGGACGCCCGCCGGGGAACCGCTGGAACGTCAGGTGGTGATCATCGGACCATCGACGCACCGATGAGTTCTGGCCGGCGCTGTCGTTTCAACGAAGGACAGCGTCGGTCAGACTGTGACCGACCGGAACCGCGGGAGGCCGCAATGGACTGGAAACTCGAACTCGTCATCGTCCCGGTGTCGGACGTCGACCGGGCGAAGAAGTTCTACACCGAGCAGCTCGGGTTCGCCGAGGACGTCGACCACAGCGCGGGTGAGTCGTTCCGGGTGGTGCAGCTGACCCCGCCGGGTTCGGCCTGCTCGATCACGATCGGCACCGGCCTGACTACGGCTGCTCCGGGGGCTTATCAAGGCACGCACCTGGTGGTGAACGACATCGAGGCGGCGCGGGCCGAGCTGGTCGAGCGGGGTGTCGAGGTGAGCGAGCCGTTCCACTTCGGCGCCGAGGGCCAGCAGCCCGGCCTGCACCCGGACCGGCCCGACTACGGCACGTACCTGACCTTCTCCGACCCGGACGGCAACGGCTGGACGGTCCAGGAGGTCGGCAAGGTCAAACCATGACCACAGTCGAGGAGGCGGCGTTCGCGGGTGATGAGGCCGCGTTCGCCGACCTTGCCGGGCGGTACCGGCGCGAGTTGCATGTGCACTGTTACCGGATGCTGGCGTCCTTCGACGATGCGGAGGACGCCGTACAGGAGACGTTGCTGCGGGCCTGGCGCGGTCGGGACGGGTACGACGGCCGGACGTACTTCCGCGCCTGGCTCTACCGGATCGCGACCAACGTCTGCCTGGACGCGGCCCGGCGGCACGCCAGGCGGCAGGCCGCGTCACCGGGCGAGATGGTGTGGTTGCAGCCGTATCCGGACGAGTTGCTGGATGAGATCGCCCCATCCACCGACCAGCCCGACGCGGTGGTCGTCGATCGGGAGACGATCGAGCTTGCGTTCCTGGTGGCGCTGCAGTCGCTGCCGCCTCGGCAGCGGGGCGCACTGATCGCGCGGGACGTGCTCGGCTGGTCGGCGAACGACACGGCCGAGTTGCTCGAGACCAGCGTGGCTGCGGCGAACAGCGCGCTGCAGCGGGCCCGGGCGACAATGCAGCAACGCTTGCCGGCTCGTCGTACCGACTGGAGTGCGCCGCGGCCGACCGCCGAGGAGCGGGAGTTGCTGGACAGGTTCATCGACGCGCACGAGCGATGTGACGCGGCCGCCGCCATCGCGATCGCGGCCGAGGACATCCGGATCTCGATGCCGCCGGACCAGCTCTCCTTCGCGGGGCTCGAGGCGTGCCTTCCGCTCTTCGAGCGTGCGTTCGGGCCGGACCGGGACGGCGAGTGGCGACTGGTTCCGACCTTGGCGAACCGGATGCCCGCGGCTGCGTCGTACCTGCTCCGGCCGGGGGACACGGTGTGGCGCGCGTTCAAGCTGGACGTGCTGCGGGTCGGCGACGGCAAGATCGCCGAGATCACGACCTTCGGCTACTCCCGCTTCCCCGCCTTCGGCCTCCCGCTTCAGCTGACGACCTGAGGTGGTGTCTGGCGATCCCCCGCCTACTGCGCGGCACTCGGCACGGCACCTCGCCGCACTGGAGCAAAGGCCACGATGCTCCGCATCGAGACCTTCGCTCCAGCACGCCGATGCACCGCACCGAGCACCTGCTCGCGACGGCGTGGGATCACCAGACACCACCTAGTCTGGAAGCATGCTGGGACTGCCGACGGGGATCAGGGCCTGCTTGTTCGATCTGGACGGTGTGCTGACGGACACCGCCGCGGTGCATGCCGCCGCCTGGAAGGAGATGTTCGACGAGTTCCTCCGCGCATACGCGGAGCAGCACGGCGTCCCGTTCCGGCCGTTCGACGCCCGGGCCGAGTACGACGAACACGTCGACGGCAAGCCGCGGAGCAACGGCGTCCGGGACTTCCTCACCTCCCGCGGGATCCACCTGCCCGACGGCACCGCGGACGATCCACCGGACGCGATGACGATCAACGGCCTCGGCAACCGGAAGAACGCGGCCGTCCAGCGGCGGATCCGGACCGAGGGCGTGGCGGTCTTCGAGGGATCGCGCCGGTACCTGCAAGCTGTTGAGAAGGCCGGTCTCCGGCGGGCTGTGGTGTCGTCGAGTGCCAATACTCGCGAAGTACTCGAGGTCACCGGACTTGCGCCGTACGTCGAGGAGGTGGTGGACGGGGTGACGATTCGCACCGAGGGGCTGCTCGGGAAGCCGGCTCCGGACACGTTCCTGGCCGCGGCACAGCGGTTCGGGGTCGATCCGGCCGAGGCGGCGGTGTTCGAGGACGCGCTGGCCGGAGTGGCCGCGGGGCAGGCCGGTGGGTTCGGTCTCGTGGTCGGTGTCGACCGCGTCGGCCAGGCCGACGAGCTCAAGACCCACGGCGCGGATGTCGTCGTCCAGGACCTGGCCGAGCTGCTGGGGGAGGAGCACCGATGATCGACCGTGGGCACCACCCGATCGAGCCGTGGCGGTTGCGCGAGACCAGGCTCGCGCTCGACAAGCTGGCCCAGTCGGAGTCGTTGTTCGCGCTGTCGAACGGTCACATCGGGTTGCGCGGCAACCTCGACGAGGGCGAGCCGTACGCGATCCCGGGCACCTATCTGAACTCCTTCTACGAGCAGCGCCCACTCCCGTACGCCGAGGCCGGCTACGGCTACCCCGAGTCTGGCCAGACGCTGGTCGATGTCACGAACGGCAAGCTGATCCGGCTGCTGGTGGACGACTCGCCGTTCGACATCCGCTACGGCTACCTGAGTCGGCACGAGCGGTCCCTCGACTTTCGCACCGGCATTCTGGAACGCGACGTGGACTGGACCTCGCCGGGCGGCAAGCGGATCCGGGTCCGCAGCCGCCGGATGGTGTCCCTGACCCAGCGCGCGATCGCCGCGATCGAGTACGTCGTCGAGCCGGTCGACCAGCCGGCCAGGTTCGTGATCCAGTCCGAGCTGGTCGCGAACGAGACCCAGCCGAAGCTGTCCGACGATCCCCGGGTCGCGGCGGTGCTCGACAACCCGCTCAAGCCGGTCAGCCACGACGGCGGTGACAACGGCGTCGTCCTGATCCACCGGACCACGCGCAGTCGCCAGTTGATGGCGGCCGCGATGGCGCACGAGGTCGACACCTCGGTTCGCTACGCGATGGACCTCGACGTACGGGAGGACTGGGCCCGCTCGACGGTGATCTGCCAGTTGCAGCCGGGGGAGACGCTGCGAGTGGTGAAGTACCTGGCCTACGGCTGGTCGAGCCTTCGGACCGAGACCGCGATCCGGGACCAGGTCGCGGCCGCGCTGGCCAGTGCCCGCTTCTCCGGCTGGGACGGGCTGACCACGCAGCAGACCGAGTTCCTGGACGACTTCTGGGACGGCGCCGACGTGGAGGTGCACGGTCATCCCGAGCTGCAGCAGGCGGTCCGGTTCGCCCTGTTCCACGTGTTGCAGTCCGGTGCCCGGGCCGAGCGCCGGGCGATCCCGTCGAAGGGTCTGACCGGTGCCGGCTACGACGGGCACACGTTCTGGGACACCGAGGGGTTCGTCCTGCCGGTGCTCAACTACACGCTGCCCGACGCGGCCGCCGATGCGCTCCGATGGCGACACTCGATCCTCGACCAGGCTCGCGAGCGGGCCGCCGTACTGGGGCTGCGTGGGGCTGCGTTCCCGTGGCGGACGATCCGTGGACAGGAGTGCTCCGGTTATTGGCCCGCGGGTACGGCGGCCTTCCACATCAACGCGGATATCGCCGAAGCGGTGATGAGGTATCACACCGCGACCGGTGACGACCAGTTCCTCGAAGAGGTCGGGCTGGAGTTGCTGGTCGAGACCGCGCGGTTGTGGATGTCGCTCGGTCACCACGACCGGAACGGCCGCTGGCACCTTCCTGGTGTGACCGGGCCGGACGAGTACAGCGCAGTTGCCGATGACAACGTCTTCACCAATCTGATGGCCGCGCGGAACCTGCGAGCGGCGGCGGAGACCGCGGGGCGGCATCCGGCCCGGGCCCGCGAGCTCGGCGTCGACAGCGAGGAGGAGGCGGCCTGGCGGGACGCGGCCGCCGCTGTGCATGTGCCGTACGACGAGGAGCTCGGCGTCCATCCGCAGTCGGAGGGATTCACCCGGTACGCCGAGTGGGACTTCGAGGCGTACAAGGGCAAGTACCCGCTGATGCTGCATGCGCCGTACTTCCAGCTCTATCGCAAGCAGGTGATCAAGCAGGCGGATCTGATGCTCGCGACGTACTGGTGTGGTGACGCGTTCACCGCGGAGGAGAAGGCGCGCAACTTCGACTACTACGAGCGGCTGACGGTGCGCGACTCATCGCTGTCCGCCTGCGTCCAGGCCGTGATGGCGGCCGAGGTCGGCCACCTCGATCTCGCCTACGACTACGCCTACGAGGCGGCGCTGATCGACATGCGGAACCTGCACCACAACACCGGCGACGGACTGCACATGGCCTCACTGGCCGGGGCGTGGACCGCACTCGTCGCCGGCTTCGGCGGCCTGCGCGAGCGCGATGGCTGCCTGTGCTTCGACCCGGCGCTGCCGCATGGCATGTCGCAGCTGACCTTCTCGATCCGCTGGCGCGGCGCCCGGTTGAAGGTGGACATCACCGAACTCGAGGTCACGTACACGGTCCACGACGGCGCCGACTGCAGCGTCTCCTTCAAACACGTGGGCGAGCAGGTCACCGTGACTCCCGACAGCCCGGTGACCCGCCTGCTGAACAAACGAACCCCCCTCTTGCCCCGCCCCGCCCAGCCTCCCGGCCGCGAGCCGCTCTCAGCCCTGGCTCAGAACGGCTTGACCGGCTGAGTGCGTCAGCGCGTGACTGAACGCTTGTTGCGGGCGGCGATGCTTTCGGCGGTGCCGACGAGCATGACCGACGCGATCACGGCGACGACGAAGCCGAGGATGTTCAGCTCGAAGATGCTGCCGGTTCCGAGCAGGTTGGCGATGGTGCCGCCGATCACGGACCCGGCCAGACCGAGCAGCAGCGTGGCCAGCAGGCCGAGCTTCTGCTTGCCCGGGGTGAAGAGCCGCGCGAGCGCACCGATGATGAGTCCGGCGATGATGAAGCCGATCATGTCTGTGTTCCTCCGAGTGTCGACTGACTTCCAGTCTGCGGCCAGGCGACGCCCTGAGCAGTCCCCATTGACCCTGATCGCACCCGGAGAAGTCCCTCAGCCCACCCTCGGCGGGATCAGCGGGCGAGGGCCAGGAACAGCTTGGTGTTCTCGAGGAGCCTGGGGCCTCGTTCGAGCAGGTTGAGGATGCGGCTGCTGGCGCGCTGGGTGGCGCGCTCGTCGTTGGACAGCAGGGTCTTGACGCTCGACCGGCACGCACTCTCGGTCTTGAGGAGCTCCGCATAGAGCTCGATGTCCCGCAGGTCCACCCGTTCCTTCAGGAGTTGCTGCGTGCCGCGCGCACAACTCAGCAGGGTCTGGCCGGTCTTCTGCGTGGCCGGCGTCGTCCGGGAGACCACCTGGTCGGCGACGCTCTTCGCCACGAAGTACTCAGCACTGGTCGCCTTGTCCCGCAGATACCGCACGCTCGCCACCTCGCGAACGTCGTCCGTGAGTCCGCACACCGCCCATTGCGGCGGTACGACGAACACCTGAGTCAGCGGTATGCGCGCGGGCAGCTCGGTCACCGCGCTGAGGCCGCCGGCGCGGACGACAGCGGCCAGTGCGGCTTTCGACGCCGGGTCGGTGGGATTGGCGTGCGGTGCCTCGGTCAGTCGCGTCCGCCAATACGCATCCGGTACGACGAGGACGGACAGGCTGCCGGTGTTCCGCAGCAGCAGCGACGTACCGGTCTCGTCGGTACTGGCTTCCAGCCGCACGCCGTCCATGCCGGCCACCGGCCGCAGCTCGATGTCGGAATCCTCGCAGCTCGTCGCAGGCCCGAGCGGCGAGTACGTCGGCGTCACGATCGGCGGCTCGCCGAGCGGCACCTCCTCCACGCCCGCGCAGCCCGCCGCGGCCAGAACCGCGATGACGACAGCAGTGATTGCCAACGCCCGCCCACGCATCACCACAACATCCCCCCTGCGCCCATGCCACCGGGCACGCAGGTCCCCACCCCGCCCGGCTCATCAGCTACATCGTCAACGCGCACGGAGCGTTACGGAAGGCCCATTTGATAACAGATAAAGTCTGACAACCGCTTCAATCGCGCAGCGCACGCAAGAGCAGGACGACGCCGCGGATCGCGTCGAGGTTGGCGGCGATTGCGACCGCGATCAGGCCCCACAGCGGAACGCCGGCGATCGCCGACACCGCGAAGATCAGCAACCGGAACTCCCGCCGGAACAGCAGCCGTACGTCGGTATCCCTGCCGACCGCATGGACATAGGACACGAGCAGACAGCCCACCGCCGCGGCAAACCCCCAAGCCCAGGCGGTCAGAGTCGCACCGGTAGCCAGAACGAGGGCGAGCACGACGGACAGATCGGCGTACCGATCCAGAAGCGTGTCCAAGGTCGCACCATGACGTGTGGCTCTCACACTGACCCGGGCGAGCTCCCCGTCAACTCCGTCGAGTGCGGAACCGAGTACGACGCCCAACCCGCCGGCGACCATCAGCCACGTGTCACCCGTTGCCACGAGACCTGCAGCCAACAACGTGACGACAAAGGCCAATGCGGTCGCTACGTCAGGGGAGAGGCGAGTGCGCAGCAGCAGGCGTGTGAGCGGTCCGGAGATACGTCGGTTGAGTACTCGGGCAATGACTCCGTCGGTGGGCTTCGGCCCGTACCGACGCCACAGGGACCGTTCAAGCGCTCGAACTGTCTCCGGTGTGTCCACGTCAGCCCACAGGCCCTGCACCTCCGTGGACTGCATCTCGCACCCGTGCGCCAGCAGTTGCTGCCGGAGCTCCAGCCACGACTCACGCGCCCGGTAGGTCACCAACAGCACGTCCTGTACGTCGACCACGACCAGTCCCGCGTCCACTGCGTCGTACTCGTCGAGGTCAGGACCCAGACCGGCGACGGACCCGTCGTCGTGCAATCGGACCCGGTTCGGCCGCGTCCCGCTCATGGCGGAGTGGCGGGTGCGGTCCACGGCTGCGACGTTTCCGGCGGGTGTCTGGATCAGTCGCCGTACGTCGTCCGCCTCGAACACATGGTCACCCATCACCACGAGACAGCGCCGGTCGCCGATCCTGCTCAGTCCGGTCAGCACCGAGGACGCCGTACCGCTCTCCCAGTCCGGGTTGACCACCACCTCCACCGGCAGGTCGCGGTCCTTGATCGCGGTGATGACGTCACCGGCGCGATAGCCGAGCACGACCACGATGCGCTCGACTCCGGCCCGGCGCAGTACCCGGACCGACCGCTCCAGCAGGCTCGTGCCGCCGACGCGACGGAGCGCTTTCGGTTGAGTCGATCGCATCCGCAGACCCCGCCCGGCCGCGAGCACCAAGGCCACCCGGACCGCGTTGTCCTTGACCACAGCCAGCCTCCCCTCGCCTGTCCCAGCATGCCTCAACCGCTACCCTGTGCGGTGATGAATGCGGCGCAACGGCTGGTGCGCTCCCTGGTGATGCTGGGAGCGCTGCTCGGTGTGTTCGCGCTGCACGGCCTGAGCTTCTCCGCGGCGGAGCCCGCCGCAGTCCCGGTTGCCCAGACCGCCGCTGTTCTGCAGGTGGATCCGCACGGCGTGATCGAACGGCTCGAACAGGTCGCCATGCTGGCGCCGGACACGTTCGCCGTCGACGCCCCGGACCATCAGCGCGGGCTCGTTCCGTGCCTGGCCTTCGCTGCGGCCGGCTCCCTGCTGTTGCTGCTGTCTGTCGGCCTGTTCCTGCGCCGCGAACGGTTCGGCGAGGTACCGCGCCACGCGACCGTCACTCTCGCGGCACCACGCAGACGCGTGGTCTCAGCCGCACCCGATCTGGCAAGGCTCTGCATCCTGCGGACGTGACGTCCGTCTGACGCCGTCCCCTCACCTGCGTGAGTTCTTCACGCATGCCCTTTTCGCATTCTCCCGAAAGGACGCCGCCATGCGGCTCTCACGTCGCGGCATCGCTGCCGCCTGCCTTGCCACCCTTGCCCTGACCAGCTGCGGCACCGCCGAAACCCCGGTCGCCCAGACAACGACGGCTTCACCGATGCCGACGCCCACCGCCGTACCCAAGATGTCGTCGACTCCTGCGAGTACGGCGGATGTCACCGTCGACGTGTCGATCGCCGGCGGGAAGATCTCGGCCGGCGGCCATGCCGTGGTGAAGGCGAAACCCGGCCAGACGGTCCGGATCAACGCCCGCAGCGACGTACCGGAATCGCTGCACGTGCACGGCTACGACAAGACCCTGGACCTGAAGCCGGGCAAGCCCGCTTCCGTCGAGTTCACCACCTCCACCAAGGGGATCTTCGAGGTCGAGACCCACGAGAGCGGCAAGCTCGTGTTCAAGCTGCAGGTGTCGTGACCGCGCATCTCCTCCCGCTGCACGGGATCGGCGGCCGTCAGGATCTGCCCGTGCCGTTGGAGTTCGCTGTCATCGGTGCGGGCGTCGCGATCACGTTGTCGTTCGTGATCCTGGCCGTCGCCTGGCGAACTCCTCGCTACCGCGGTGCAGCCGCCGGTACGCCGTTGCCCTCCGCGCTGGCCACCGCTCTGGACTCGTACTGGTTGCGGTGGTCGGTGCGGCTGTTCGGCCTGACGGCTTTCATCTACGCGGGGATGGCGTTGCTGGCCGGAGCGGATCGATTGACGAACCCGATCTTCGGATTCGTCTACATCCTCGTGTGGGTCGGCCTGGTGCCGGTCTCACTACTGCTCGGGCCGGTGTGGCGGACCCTGAACCCACTGCGCACCCTGCACCTGCTGGTCTGCCGGCTCCTGCGACACGACCCGCGCCAAGGGCTGCTGGACTTGTCGCCGCGAGTAGGCCTATGGCCTGCGGCCCTGGGGATCTTCGCCTTCGCCTGGCTGGAGCTGGTCGCACCAGACCGCGCGACCCTCCTCGTCCTGCAGACCTGGCTGGCGCTGTACGTCGTGTTCGTCCTCTTTGGTGCGGTGCTGTTCGGGGACCGGTGGTTCGCCACCGCGGACCCGTTCGAGGCATACGCGACGTTGATGGCCAAGCTCTCACCGTGGGGCCGCCGTACCGACGGAGTGATCGTCGTACGACGGCCGCTGGAGAACCTGGACAGCCTCACACCCCGACCAGGACTGGTCGGCCTAGTCGCCGCACTTCTCGGATCCACGGCGTACGACGGATTCTCCCGCAGCACACTGTGGATCGCCTGGGCGCAGAACTCGGGCTACTCGGAGACACTGCTCGGCACGATCGCGCTGGCCGGTTTCGTCGTCTTCGTGCTGGTGACCTACTCGTCCGCAACGGTGCTGGCCGGGCGAATGTCCTCCCGATCCGCACTGCCCGGGATGTTCGCGCATTCAGTGGTGCCGATCGTGCTCGGGTACGTCGTCGCGCACTACTTCACCCTGCTCGTGCTCGAAGGCCAGCGAACGGTGATCCTGCTGAGCGATCCGCTCAGCAACGGCTGGAACGTGTTCGGCACCGGTTTGCTCGGAGTCAACGCGGGCCTCACCAACCACCCCGCGGCGATCGCGACCGTGCAGGTCGGTGCCGTGGTCGTCGGCCATCTCCTCGGTGTCGTGTCCGCCCACGACCGCGCCGTCGCGCTGTTCGCGCGCGGCAGAGCGCTGGCGGGACAGCTCCCGCTGCTGGTCGTCATGGTCGGCTACACCGTCGGCGGCCTCCTACTGCTGTTCTCTTCCTGATAGAGGTCGACCGGACAGCCACAAGCTAAACGTTGCTGCCGACAACAAAGTCACCTTCGTAGAGTTCCTCGACTTCGAGTGCGAGTCCTGCCGGGCCGCATACCCGGCGGTCGAGCAACTGTGCAAGGACTACGAGTGGGGCGAGCAGCGGGTCCCGGCCGACGACCGCTTCCGCGGCTACGCCAAGGAACTCGGTCTCGACCTGACCGCCTACGACCAGACGTACGCCGACCCCGCCACGCTGGAGCGGATCCGCAAGGACGTCGCCGACGGTGAGGCTCTCGGAGTGAGCGGAACTCCGACGTTCTTCGTCAACGGGAAGAAACTCCAGCCCGAGTCGGTGCAGGACCTGGTCGCGATTCTCGATGCGGCTCTCGGACAGCGCGTAACCGCGGGAACGGCCGGCGCCGTTCCCGCGGTTACTGCCCTGGTTGCTGCTGCTCGGTGGCCTGATCGGGCTGGCCGCGTCGGCGGTGCTGACGGTGGAGAAGATCGCGATCCTGCGCGACCCGGCCTACGTCCCGTCCTGCAGCATCAACCCGGTGCTGTCCTGCGGCTCGGTGATGACCAGGCCGCAGGCCGAGGTCTTCGGGTTCCCCAACCCACTGCTCGGCATCGCCGGCTTCGCTGTGGTCGCGACAGTCGGCGCGGCTCTGCTGGCCGGCGCGACCTTCCGCCGCTGGTTCTGGCTGGGTCTCCAAGCCGGCGTCACCTTCGGCGCCGGCTTCGTCCACTGGCTGATCTTCCAGAGCCTCTACCGAATCGGGGCTCTGTGCCCGTACTGAATGGTCATCTGGGCCGTCACCATTCCGATCTTCTGGTACGTCACGCTGCACAACCTCCGCCGCCGCCGCACCTTCCACGGCGTCGCCCTGACCCTTTGGTTCGTCCTCGTCCTGGCCCTGATCACCGAACAGTTCTGGTCGTACTGGCGAACCTTGGGGTGAATTGTCGGATCGGTGCCCTAGCCTCGGATCGTGGGTGTGCATGAGCTTTCCCGGCGGGATGCGCGACGGATCGCCGTACGGGCGCAGCTGCTCGACAGCGAGCGGCCGGAGGATCTGTTCGACGTCGTACGGCGGCTGACCGTGGTGCAGTACGACCAGACGGCCGCGGTGGCGCCGAATGCCGATCTGGTCGCGTGGAGCCGGCTGGGATCGTCGTACTCGCCGGATGAGTTGGTGGACGCGCTCGAGACGCAGGCGTTGATCGAGCTGCGCGGGTTCGTCCGGCCGAGGGAGAGCCTGGCGTTGTTCCGGGCCGAGATGGCGGAGTGGCCGGGGAGCGGGCCGTTGCTCGACTACCAGGAGTACCGGCGCGACTGGGTGAAGGCCAACGAGGGCTGCCGGCTGGACATCCTCGAGCGGCTCCGGCAGGACGGCCCGCTGGTCATGCGGGAGCTGCCCGACACCTGCGTGACGCCGTGGAAGTCGTCGGGCTGGACCAACAATCGCAACGTGTCCCAGCTGCTCGAATTCATGCTGCAGCGTGGCGAGGTCGCGGTCGCCGGTCGCGACGGGCGGGATCGGCTCTGGGACCTGGCTTCGCGCGTGTACCCGGACGAGCCGGCCGTCCCGGTCGACGAGGCGAAGCGCATCCGCAACGAGCAGCGGCTGCGCTCCCTCGGCATCGCCCGAGACAAGGGCCCGGCCTGCCCCGGCGAGCCCATCGACGTCGGCCCGGTGGGGGAGCCGGCCGTGGTCGAGGGGGTTCGCGGTCAGTGGCGCGTCGACCCGGCCCAGCTCGGTCAGCCCTTCTCGGGTCGTACGGCGTTGCTCTCGCCGCTGGACCGGATGATCTACGAGCGGAAACGGATGGCCGAGCTGTTCGAGTTCGACTACCAGTTGGAGATGTACAAGCCGGTAGCCCAGCGCCGGTGGGGCTACTTCGCGCTGCCGATCCTGCACGGCGACCGCCTGGTCGGAAAGGTCGACGCCACCTCTGACCGCAAGGCCGGCATGCTCCGCGTCGACGCCATCCACGAGGACGAGCCGTTCAGCAAGAGCCTGACCGCCGCGGTCCAGCGCGAACTCAAAGATCTTGCCAAATGGTTGCGATTGGAGCTCGTCCAGACCAAGTAGCGGTCTAATGGAGGTAGGGGCGGGAGGCTGGTCAGATGGCGATGGGCGGGCCAGGGCAGGAACGCGATCGGCAGCGGATGCGACCGGCGGCGGCGATCGCGGCGGCCGTGGTGGTCACGCTGGTGTCCGCTGTGCTGGCCGGTCTCGGGGTGCTGTTCCTCGGCGGCGACCCCGCTTCGACTGGGCAAGGCGCCGTACCACTGCCTGGAGGAGCGGCATCACCGACGACCACCGCCTCGTCGCCACAGCCGGCGGCGCCCTCTCCGACCAGGCAGGTGCCGCCGAGTGCGCAACCCTTCGCGTACCAGCCATTGTGGCCGTTCGCCTCGGTCGCCGAGGCCGCCGCATGGCAGCGGGCATACCGCGAGGGCGGGCAGCAGCCGTGGCACCTGGACGCGGATGAGACCGCGCAGTCCTTCACCACCGGCTTCCTCGGCTTCACCGAGATCGACCGGGTGGTCGCCCGTTCGATCAAGGGCAACGAGGCGTGGATCTCGGTCGGCTACCAGTCCGACGAAGGCCCGGCGAGCGTCGCGGCGGTGGTTCACCTCGTCCGCATCGGCCAGGGCGACGACGCACCCTGGGAGGTGGTCGGCACCCGCGACACCACGCTCACCCTCGAGCGACCCCGGTACGGCGCGAAGGTGAGCTCCCCGATCACCGTCGGCGGCCGCATCAGCGGTGTCGACGAGTCGATCCGGGTCGACGTACGCCAAACCGGCGCCGAGGAACCGCTCGGTACATCCTGCTGCCTCCCAGGCGGCGGCGAGAAACAAGCCTGGTCGGTCCGGGTCACGTTCCGCGGCGCGACCGACGGCGCCCTCACGGTGGTGGCCTCCACCGGCGGTCACGTCCAGGACATCGAACGCTTCGCAATCACCGGCGTCACGGTCGAATAGGACGTCCGTCTCCTTCTCGAACTCGACCTCCACGGTGTTTCGGTAGGGCGACTGTGGTGGCGCGGCCGTGAGGGCGGCTGTGGTTACTGGGTGCTGCGAGAAGGGGACTGTGGTGTCGCGGCTCCGGGCTGCGTGATGGTGCTAGTCGGTGCGGCGGGCGTCAAGTGCGCCTTCGGCGTCCGCTGCGCGGATCGAACAAGTTCGACACTTGACTCCCACCACCCCGACCAGGAGGGCGCAGCTATCCCGGAGCTGCTCACCCGAGTGGTCGCGTGTC
>NZ_JBBCBQ010000017.1:0-126310 GCF_037203805.1 Kribbella sp. CCNWLW201
CCGAGACCACACCCCCCCAAACCACGCCACCGGCGGGACCTGAGACAACAAACCGGCAGCGGAGACACGAAATATCAGGTCCCAGCCAGCCGTTTCCTGTCCCAGGTCCCGGCCACTGGCCGCAATCTGCCCGCATAACGGACCCAAGAGCCCAGCACCGACACCAGGCCACCGAATCCCCTCGTTACCCCCGTCTCGGGCACCACCCGATGCAGATCCACCAAACCCCCGACACCACACCGACCCACCGCACCCAGCCCGCCCACAACCCCGTCATCGCCCCCGGCTCCACAGCCGCTCCCGTGTCCACCCCGGGGAGTGAGACCACTCGGGTGAGCAGCTCCGGGATAGCTGCGTCCTTCCCTGGTCGGGGTGGTGGGTGTCAAGTGTCGAACTTGTTCGATCCGCGAAGCGGACGCCGAAGGCGCACTTGACGCCCGCCACCCCGACTAGCACACTCACGCAGCCCGGAGCCGCGACACCACAGTCGCCTTCTCGCAGCACCCGGCAACCACCACGCGCCAACCGGTATGTCACAAACGGATGGGCTGTCTTGTCTTAGCTAGTGAATAGACGACAGACGGAGGCTGCGGTGCGCAGGATTCTTGTGGTTGGCGGTGGGTACGCCGGGTTCTATGCGGCGTGGAAGTTGGAGAAGAAGCTTCGCAGGGGCGAGGCGGAGGTCGTCGTGGTCGATCCGCGGCCGTACATGACCTATCAGCCGTTCCTGCCCGAGGTTCTGGCCGGTTCCATCGAGGCCCGGCACGCGGCGATCTCGTTGCGCCGGAACCTGCGCCGTACGAAGGTCATCGCCGGCGCGGTCACTTCGATCGAGCACGCGCGGCGGAAGGTGCAGATCCAGCCGGTCCAGGGGGCCGACTTCGAGATGTCGTACGACGTCATCGCGGTGACCGCGGGTGCGGTGACGCGGATGTTCGCCCTGCCTGGCGTGGCCGACCACGCGATCGGGATGAAGCACGTCGAAGAGGCGGTCGCGATTCGGGACCAGCTGCTCACCGCCTTCGACGAGGCGTCCGTCCTCCCGCCCGGTCCGGAGCGGCAACGGCTGCTGACCGTGACGTTCGTGGGTGGTGGCTTCGCCGGAGTGGAGGGCTTCGCCGAACTCCTGTCCCTCGCCAACGGACTGCTCAAGTCCTACCCCGAACTCACGCCGGCCGACCTCTCCTTCCACCTGGTCGAGGCGACGCAGCGCATCCTGCCGGAGGTCGGCGACCGCCCCGCGCAGTGGGTGCGCTCGGTGCTCGAACGTCGAGGAGCGCAGGTCCACCTCGGCACCACACTCGAGTCGGCCGTCGACGGTCACGTCGTACTGTCCGACGGTACGACGTTCGAATCGGAACTGATCGTCTGGACGACGGGCAACGCCGCGACCCGGCTGGTCCGCAGCCACACCGACCTTCCGGTCACCCGGCGCGGCCTGATCCAGGCCCGGGCCGACCTCCGCGTCGGCACCGAGACCGAGGTGGTTCCGGACGCGTGGGCGGCCGGAGACGACGCGGCGATCCCCGACCTCGCGTCGGCCGTGCCGGGAGCGTTGACGGTGCCGAACGCGCAGAACGCCGTACGGCAGGGGAAGTTGCTGGCGAAGAACCTGCTGCGGTCGCTGCGTGGTCGGGAGCCGAAGAACTACGTGCATCACACGCTGGGCGCGGTCGCGACCCTGGGGTTGGGCACGGGGATCTTTCAGTACAAGCGGATCGTGGTGAAGGGCTTCCTGGCGTGGCTGATGCACCGCGGCTACCACGTCCTGGCGGTGCCGACCTGGGACCGGAAGGTGCGGGTACTGGCGGTGTGGCTGGCCGCCGCGGTCTACGGCCGGGACATCGTCTCGCTGGCCTCGGTCCAGCAGCCTCGGGACGCTTTCGTGACCGAGGGCGACGTACCGGTGCTCAGCTCCCGCTCTGCCTGAGTCAGCCTTGCGGGTTGGCGCAGAGGAACGGCGGGCGGGTGCCGCCGGAGTGGTAGTGGTACTGCTTGCCGGCCGCTTCGAGGACGACGCGGAAGCCCGGGACCAGGGCCTGGGTGTAGCTCATCCCCGGCTCCGGGCATCCGAGGCTGCCGTCGGACCAGGTGACCTCGCTGGAGCTGACCACGGTCACCTGGGCCGCGTCCACGCTCAACCGCTTGGCCAGGTCGGCCTTGGCCTGCTCGACCGGCCCTGTCGTCGGCACAGGAGTCGGCACAGGCGTCGGCTCGGGCTTCGGCGGCTCGGGTGTGCCGGGGGTTGGGGTGCTGCTGCCTGACGTGGGCATCGCCGGTCCTCCCGTTGCAGGTTCATTGCCACACGCAACCAATACCGTCATCGCCGCCACGACGGCGACCACAGTGAACCTTCGCATCACGATCACCTCCCACTATGGACGCCCACCGGGTCCAGATCGTTGCACGACCAGTTGTTCAGGTTCCGTTTCCCCGGTGTCAGCCGGCCGGGGGCAGGATCGCCCCTTGGGGCCGCCCGCCCATCGACGCACCAAGGAGCACCGCCATGTCTGTTGACCGTCGTTCCGTCCTCCGGGGTGCCGCCGCCGGCGCCGCGGGTGTCGGTTTCGCCACCGTGGGGACCGTACCGACGCTGGCCGAGGCCACTCCCGGTCCGCGGCACTCACCGTTCCCGACGCACCGGCCGTTCCCGCCGCTGATGGACGACCCCGACGGCATCCTCGCTCTGCCGCCGGGCTTCAAGTACCGGATCGTCACCCGGGCCGGCGAGACCAAGCTCAAGACCGGCCAGCTGACCCCTGGCGCGCACGACGGCACCGCGGTCTTCGGCACCGGCCAGAAGAACTACCTGCTGATCCAGAACCACGAGATCGGCAGCAACAACGCACTGGGCGTGCCGCAGATCGAGGGCACCGTCTACGACACCGGCGTCGGCTCGGCCGGCGGCTGCACCGTCATCTCCGTCGACCGGGACGGCACGAACCTCGGCGAGTGGGTCGGCATATCCGGCACGCTCACCAATTGCGCCGGCGGCCACACGCCGTGGGGCACCTGGCTGACCTGTGAGGAGACCGAGTCCAAGGCGAACGGCACCACCCGCCTGAAGGACCACGGCTACGTCTTCGAGGTCTGGGGCGACGGCAAGACCGCCCACCCCGTCCCGCTGAAGGCGCTCGGCCGCTACGCCCACGAGGCCTGCGCGATCGACAAGGACCGCAACCACATCTACCTGTCCGAGGACGCTTCCGGCCCCAACGGCCTCTTCTACCGCTGGAGTGCGCCGGCCGGCTACAAGCTCGGGCCGAACAGCTGGCAGGACCTCGCCGACGTCGGCTTCGGCACCCTCGAGGCAATGGCCATCCTCGGCGACGACGGCAAGCCGATCCCAGACGTCGCCTACCTGACGTCCGCCCAACTGCTCCGGCCGTTCCGGGTCGCCTGGGTGCCGGTCCCCGACCGGGACGCGGTCTCGGTCTCCTGCCGCAAGCAGTTCACCGACGACAAGGTCACCCGGGGCAAGAAGTTCGAGGGCGTCTTCGGCACCGACGAAGGTGTGTACGTCGTCAACTCGTACGCCGAGGCCGGCACGACCGACCTACCGGGCGACGCCGTACCGCATGACGGCATGGTGTGGTTCTACAACTACCGGGCCCGGACGATCCAGCTGGTCACCTACTTCCCGGACAACGCCGCGGCGGACAAGGGCTCCGAGGCGAGGTACGACGACTACAACTTCGACAGCCCGGACAACGTCACCGTCACCCCGTGGGGCTCGCTCGTCCTCGCCGAGGACGGCAACGCCAGCAGCCACGTGCTGAGCTCGACCCCGGGCGGACCGACGTACGCGATCGCCCGGAACATGCTCAACGACTCCGAGTTCGCCGGCCCGGCGTTCTCCGACGACGGCAAGGTCCTCTTCGTCAACCTGCAGTCCCCCGGCATCACCTTCGCCATCACCGGCCCCTGGCGCGACTACCTCGGCTGACCAGGGCGTGGGTGCCCCGTCCGGATCAGGAGCCGGACGGGGCACCCAACGCGCCGAACGCTGGACGCACAGCGACAGCGCGGCGCAGAGTCGGAGTGGTGGAAGGAGTCAGCCATGAAGATTCGCACCACGTATCTGGACCATGTCGTCCTGAACGTCTCCGACCTCGAGGCCAGCAGCCGATGGTGGTCCAACCTGATCGGTACGCGGCCGACCAAGGACCACGAGGGCGAGCTGTCGTTCCTCGTCGGCGGACAGGCGATCCGGCTGCGCCAGGGCACCCCGGCGCCGAGCGGCTCGGTGAGCGTCTGCCTGGTCGCCGACGCCTCGATCCACGACCTGTACGAGCGCGCCGAGCAACTACACGCCATCCACGGCTCGCCGCACCCGCGCACCGCGGCGACGGCGCCCGCCCAGGCCCTCACCCTCAAGGACCCCGACGGCTACCAGGTCGAGTTGGCCACCTACACCCCGGAGGGCGCTCCCATCCAGTGACCACCCCGGCTACGTCCGTGGTGAATCAGTGGTCGCCACGGATTCCCCGTGAGCGTTGGCACGGCAGTCTGGGATCACGGATCAGGATCTAGGACAGCTGGAGGGGTAATGGGCACTGTGGTGATGCACAACGTGGTGTCGGTGGACGGATTCATCGCCGACGAGAAGGACGACATCGGGCCGTTGTTCGAGTGGTACGGCAACGGTGAGGTCGAGGGTGTGGCCGAGGCCATCGCGAAGGCGCAGGAGCTCGCCGGTGACCGTGTCGTCGGCGTGGCCGCGGGCGACGCCGGCGGGCAAGCACTCGCTCTCGGCCTGGTGGACGAGGTGGCGATGGACGTCGTACCGGTCGTCTTCGGCAAGGGCAAGCGGTACTTCGGGTCGGTCGACAGCCAGTACCTCCTCGAGGAACCGCACGTCGTCATCCAGAGCGACCGAGTCCTGCACCTTCGTTACAAAGTTCGGCGCTAGTCCAGAAAGCAGTCGATTCAAGCGCTCGCTTGATAGCGTCCTCGCATGACCATCTCGAACAAGACCCGTCGCCTCGCCGTCGGTGTCGCCATCACCGCGTTGTCAGCCGGTCTGCTGACCACCAGCCCAGCCTTCGCGCGCGTCGACACGGTCGTTCATCCGGCGCCGGACGGCTGTGACGTGACCACGACCGGATATGTCGGCAGTGCCCAGTGCGCCTTCGCGTCGACCGCGTTCCAGGTCGTCGTACGCTGCTCCGACGGCAGCTACCGCAACGGACCGTGGATCACCGGGCCGAGCCCGAAATGGTCCAACGCGAGCTGCTACAACAACGCACCCGAGCCGTACGCGACCGACGTCTGGATCAATCTCCCCGACTGACATCGAGAGGGCCGTCCACCGGGCGGCCCTCCGCTTTCCCGCGGACGGCGCCGGAGGTGAGGAGGTATTGGCCGACGGCGTACGTCGACATCACCAGGGCACCGCGGCCGGGGAAGTCGCGGCCGGCGAGGCGCATCGCGATGAGGGCGTCGGAGATGAGGAAGAGGGTGCCGCCGAGGCCGCTGCGGGGATTGTGCCAGCGGGACGCGATGGCGGTTGCCGTCAGCAACAACGCGTAGGCAGCGACCGGCACTCGCTGACCGCCCAGTCCGGGTGAAAGCGCCGCGACCAGCGCTGCCCACAGAGCGCCGTACGCCGCCACTACCCGCCACGATCGGCGTCCGGGTTCGGCCAGGAACACGGCCAAGTAGCACGCGTGCGCGGCGGCGAACGCCGCGATCCCGGCCAGCTGCAGATCCGTCTCCAGCAGCAGGTCACCAGCCGCCGAGGCAAGCAGTGCGGCCTGCAGCAAGGGTGGTGCCTGCTCCGTTCGCGACCAGGACAGCAGCAACGGCATCAGCGACACCTTGCTCGCCTGCTTCAGCACCTTGACGTCCCACGCGACGGCAACCACCTGCACCACCGTCGCACCCCAGTACGCCGCCAACCGCCGCCGCCCATTCGCGAGCTGCCCCAGTCTCATGCCCGCGAGACTGCCGTGCGCAGGTGAACACCGTGGGAACGTCCTGCGTCAGCGCGCGGTGAGGTTGATGCCGAAGCCTGGGTGGTCGGAGAGGGTGAGGGTGCCGTCGGACAGGTGGTAGCCGTCGCCGCCGGTGCCGAGGGTGTGGCCGGGCACGCCCTCGACGATGGGGACGTTGCCGAGGCCGGCGGCGATGTGGGCGGCGTACAGGGTCTTGAGCGGCAGGCCCCAGGCGTGCGGGGATGCCTCGGTGGATGCGGCCGCAAGTTGCGGCATGAGTCGACGCCACGCGGTGAGGCCGTAGCCGACGGCATCCATCAGCGCGACGTCGAGGAGACCGGCCCGGGCGAGTCGCAGGATGTGGTCGACGTTCGGGTCGTACTCCCCGTCGGCGATCTTCGGCTGCCACGGCAGCACGGCGAGATGCTCGCGCAGGAACTCGAGATCCTCTCGACGTTCGGCGTACGCCTCCTCGATCCAGTACAGGCGGCAGTCGGACACGGCGGCGAGGTACTCGATGAGTGCGTTCACGGAGAAGCCGTCGTTCGGGTCGACCAGGATCTCCGCCTCCGGATACAGGTCACGGACGAGCCGGGTCACCTCGATGTCGCGGTCGAGGCCGGCCTGGTACGGCATCCAGCGATACCCGCGGCCGAGCTTCAGCTTGAAGTCCCGGAACCCGAACTCGTGGTCCTGCGCCAGGTTCTGCTTGATCGCGCTCAGCCCCGCCGGCGCCTCGTCCGGGTCGAGATCGTCGAGATAGATCCCACCGCTGTAGCACCGCACTCGCGCCGACCCCTTCGCCCCGAGCATCGCGTACACAGGCACCTCGAGAATCCGCGCCGCCAGATCATGCAACGCGTAATCCAGGAACTCGGCCCGCGCATCGATCACCCCGACCTCAGGATCGATCAGCTCGGCCAAGTTCCGCCCGAGCACCACCGCCGGATCCCCGGCGGACAACGGCAGTCCCCACCCGGTCGCGCCCCGGTCGGTCTCCACCACGTACGCCGTTTCGACCCCACCCCTCCCGTGACGTCCCCGAAACGAGTTCCGCCCCACCTCCCGGAGGTACTCCGCCCCCACCTGAACCGTGCGGACCCCAGTCACCACATGCCGAGTAAGGCTCATCAGTCCTCCAATCACGACCCAGCATGCCCACTGCGGCCCACGCCTACCGCTGACCCTCGCGGACGGGATGCTTGGGCAGTCAGACGAGATGGAGGGTCGGATGTCGGACTGGTGGGTCGAACGGCGGCAGAATCAGGAGCTCGAGGAGCTTCGGAGTGAGATGTCGCTGGCGGCGTCGGAGGCGTCGAATCTGCGGTCGCGAGTTTCGCAGTTGCAGGGCAACCTCGACACGCGGTTGCAGCGCCTGACGGCCGCGTTCGATGCCTTCGTCGAGTTGTCCGACATCCGGTACGAGCTGATCGGGTTCGCCGCCGCGGCCGAGGTACGACGGCATGCCGGTCAGGTGCTGACCGCGCTGGCATCGGCCCAGAAGCCGCCGCCACCCGGTGCCGCCTTTCCCGACTACTGGTTGCAGCCCGCAGTCGCTGCGATCCACGGCTTGTCCGCCGACACCACGGGGTTGCCGGCCGGACCGTTGTCCGAGGCAATGACTCTCGACGAGCGCCGTACGTCGATCTTCCTCTGCCTAGCCCTGGCCGCGCTGGGACGTCGCGACCTGGTCAGTACGACCTGGCTGGAGACAGCCTTCGGTACGCCGGTCGACGGCAAGGTCACCCGGTTGCAGCGCGCGCTGTGGTCCACCGGTGCTCGCGGCGGCCTGGGCGCGGACGGCCAGGCGCTAATCATTGAGCGGTTACGGGAACACGTCAAAGGCCTGAGCTGGCTCGAGACCGTCGAGAGCCGTGCTGATTCAAAGCGGCCTTCCGGCCCGGCCTTCGATGAGGTGGCCACCGCGAGGAACGCACACGCCCGGCTCGGTCAGCTCCGCCCTGCCGTCGAGACGATCGCCGGCGACACCGCCGTACGCGAGCCCGATCGTGAGCTCGCGTACGGCGAACCCGCCCCGGACAGCCCGTCGGCCGTGCTGCGGATGCTGATCTCCGAAGGCAGCGAGCCCGAACGCGAGCCGCTGGCCCGCGTCGCCGAACTCCGCGCCCGGATCACCGACACCGCGGCCGCTACCGGAGCGATCACCGACCCGGCCGACACGATCGAGAACCTGCTCCGGGCCGACCTGCGGCGCGAGGACGAGCCGCATCTGTCCGCGACCGCGTTGCGCGTGGTGTCGGCCGACGTATTGGCCGAGGCCGAGGAACTCGCCAAGACCGCGAGCGCGCTCAGCCCGGCACAGGTCGTCTGTACGTTCGGACGGCGGCAGATCACCGTGCTTCCGGATGGTGCCGACCCGCAGTCGATGGCGACTGCGGTGGCCGAGATCAACGCCGGCGCGCCGCCGCTAACAGCTCGTCGCCTGGGCGGACCGATCGCGATCGCCGCGACCGGTCTGGTGGTGGCTGTCGGTCTGGGCCTGATGCACCCGTTCTGGATCGCCGTCGGGGTCGTGATCCTCGGCGTCGCGGCCTACCGCTTCTGGCTGGCCCGGAAGGAGGCCGCCGAGGCCAAGGTCGATGCGGCGGACCAGATCGTCCGGCTGAAGGAGAAGGCGGACGAGGCCGCCGCGGAGCTGGCGTCGTACAAGACGAACGCCCGCGACCGCGAGGCCTCCATCGCCGCTGACCTCGAGGCGATCCGCAAACACCTGGCCTAGGCGTCGAGGTCGGCCGCCACCAGGTCGACGACCTTGCGCAGGACCGCGTCGTCGTCGCAGGTCACGGTGACGTCGTCGCCGCACTTCGCGCCGAGGGTCATGATCATCAGCGCCGATCCGGCGTCCACCGGTACGCCGCCGTTCGTCGCGAGGGTGACCGGTACGCCGGCCTCGGTGACGGCGGCCGCGATGACGGCAGCGGGACGGGCGTGCAGGCCGACGGTCGAGCCGACGGAGATGGTGGTGCTGGACATGAGAGTTCCTTTCAGACCGTGACAGCAGTGGGAGCTTGAGCGGGGGCGGGTTTGCGGCCGAGTTGTTTGGCAACCGTCACCGCGACCGCGGCGACCACAGCACCGGCGAGCAGCGCGAGGACGAACACCGCGATGTGGCCGATGGCGAAGAAGACGAAGATGCCGCCGTGCGGTGCGGACAGCGTCACGCCGCCCGCCATCACGGCCGCGCCGGTGACGGCGGAGCCGAGCATGATCGACGGGATCACCCGCAGCGGGTCGGCAGCCGCGAACGGGATCGCCCCCTCGGTGATGAACGATGCCCCGAGCAACCAAGCGGCTTTGCCGTTCTCCCGCTCCGCCGTGCTGAACAGCTTCGGCCGGACGGCGGTCGCCAGCGCCAGGGCCAGCGGCGGCACCATCCCGGCCGCCATCACCGCGGCCATCACCTTGAGCGAGGCCGGGTTGTCGACGGACAGACCGGCGGTGGCGAACGCGTACGCCGCCTTGTTCACCGGACCACCCATGTCGAAGGCCATCATCAGGCCGAGCACGATGCCGAGCACGATCGCGGACGAACCGGACAGACCGTTAAGCCAATCTTCCAGACCCGAGGTGATCGCGGCCAGCGGCCGGCCGAGGACCAGGAACATCAGCCCGCCCGCGACCAGCGTCGCACCGAGCGGAATCACCACCACCGGCATCAGCCCGCGGCCCCAGGCCGGAACCTTCAGCCGGCTGATCCACAGTGCGGCGAAGCCGGCCAGCAGACCACCGACGATGCCACCGATGAAGCCGGCCCCGACGGTCGTCGCGACCACGCCGACGGTGAAGCCCGGCGCGATCCCGGGCCGGTCCGCGATGGCGAAGGCGATGTAGCCGGAGAGTGCGGGGACGAGGAAACCGAAGGCGAGTGCGCCGAGACTGAAGAGCACCGCACCGAGGTACTGACTGAAGCCACCGGACGGCAGGTTGGCGAGCGAGTTGTTCGCGACGATGTCGGTCGCCGAGGCGTTGATCTTGTAGCCGCCGAACAGGAACCCGAGCGCGATCAGCAGACCGCCGGCCGCGACGAACGGGATCATGTAGCTGACGCCGGTGAGCAGGATCTGCCGCAGCCGGACACCCCACGACACGTCCCCGGAACGGACATCCTTCCGGGGTGGGCCCGACGCGCCGGCCTCAACCTGGGGAGCATCCGGGTCGGCCGCAGCCGCCAGCGCATCGGCGACCATCGCATCCGGCTCGTTGATCGCCCGCTTCACCCCGGACGCGACCATAGGCTTGCCGGCGAACCGGCCGCGGTCCTTCACGCCCACGTCGGTTGCGAAGATCACTGCCTCCGCGGCGTCGATCACGTCCGCACCGAGCGGCGTCGAGGCACCCGATCCCTGCGTCTCCACCAGCACCTTGACACCAGCGCGTTTGCCGGCGGCCACCAGGGAGTCCGCCGCCATGTAGGTGTGCGCGATGCCCGTGGGGCAGGCGGTCACGGCCACGATCTGCCGCTGAGCAACCGGGGCCGCAGCAGCCGGAGCGTCGGCAGCAGTCGGAGCCTTGGCGGCCGGAGCCGGAGCAGATGCCGCGGGCTCAGCCGGCGAGACCGCGGCCTGGACCAGCGCGACCACGTCGTCCGCAGACGTTGCCTCCCGCAACGACGCCACGAACTCCGGCTTCACCAGCGAACGCGCCAGCGCCGTCAGCAAGGTCAGATGATCGGCATCCCCGTCCGCGGGCGCGGCGATCAGGAAGACGAGATCGGCCGGCCCATCCGGCGCACCGAAGTCCACCCCCGGCTGCAAGCGGGCGAACGCCAAAGTCGCTTCGGTGACGAATGACGACCGGCAGTGCGGGATACCGATCCCGCCGGGCAACCCGGTCGCCGCCTGACCCTCGCGGGCCAGTGCGTCGCCGTACAGACCCTCGACGTCGGTGGCGCGACCGGCGGCAACGACCCGTGTCGCCAGTTGGCGGATCACGTCGGGTGCGGTACTACCGAGGTTCTCGTCGAGGACGACGAGGTCGGCCTGGATGATCTGGGACATGGCAGTTCCTCTCAGCCGCGTGGGGTCGCGACGGAACGGGGAGCCAGGGCGACAACGCTGACGCCCGCAGGACGGAGATCGTCGGGCCGCGGCATCGCGGACCCGGCGAGTTGGACCGCGGCGGCGCCGAACGCCACCGCCTGACGCAACCGATCGGCCGGCCCCGCTCCGGCCAGATCGGCAAGTAGATAGCCGGCCAGGGTCGCGTCGCCGGCACCGACGGTGTTGATCGGTACGACGGCCTCGGCCTTTCCGAGCAACGCCGCACCCGAGCCGTCGACCAGCACGGCACCATGCCGCCCGAGGGTCGCGAGCACGGCCCCGACGCCCCGAGCGATCAGGGCCCGGGCCGCGTCGGCCACGAACGACGGGTCGGCCTCGAGCCGCGCCACGTCGTAACCGGTCAGCTCGGCGAGCTCCTCGGCATTCGGTTTGAGCAGATCCGGTTGTACGGCGGCCGACGCGACCGCCCGCAGCGGCTCACCGGACGTGTCGACCGCAACCGAGCATCCCTGCTCGCGTAGCGCGGCGACCAGGCCGACGTACCAATCGGATGGCACCTCCGGCGGCAGCGAACCCGAGAGGACCGCCCATCGTGCGTCGGCAGTCTCCCGCAGTACGGCGGCAACGAGAGCGCCGAGCTCATCGCCGGTCAGCGGTGTCCCGGCCTCGTTCAGCTTGGTCGTCGTACCGTCGGGCTCGACGACCGTCACGTTCACGCGCACCGGATGCGGTACGTCGACCGCCCGGTAAGCGACGGTCTGGTCGCGCAACGCGGCCAGCATCGGGTCGTCGGAACCCGCGGGCAGGACCGCGATCGCGGGCGCACCGGCGGAGGTGAGCGCCCGGGCGACGTTCACGCCCTTGCCGCCCGGCTCGCTGCGGACCGTGATCGCGCGCTGGACCTCGCCGCGCCGCAGTTCGCCGGCGAGCTCGATCGTCCGGTCGACGCTCGGGTTCGCGGTCAAGGTGACGATCATGCGACCACCACCTCGACCTCGCGCCGTTCGAGTTCGCGGACCACGTCCGGGTCGATCGCGTCATCGGTGATCAGTACGTCGACGTCGTCGAGCGACGCGAACCGGACCAGATGCTCGCGACCGATCTTCGAGGAGTCGGCCACCACGACGACCTGGTGTGCGGCGGCGATCATGGCCCGCTTGACCGCGGCCTCGTCCGGGTCCGGTGTGGTCAGGCCGTGGTCGACGGTCAGGGCGTTCGTGCCGATGAAGGCGAGGTCAACGCGTAGGTTTGTCAACAATCCGACTGTCTGATCGCCGACAGCCGCCTGAGTTTCGCCCCGGACCCGGCCGCCGAGCAGATGCAGGCGGATGTTGTCCGAGCCTCCGAGCCGAGCCGCGATCGGCACCGCGTTCGTGACCACGACGAGCCCGCGATCCGCCGGCAACAGCGAGGCGATCCGGGCGGTCGTCGTACCGGCGTCGAGGAGAACGCTGCCGCCGCTGCCGGGCAGCAGGTCGACCGCGGCCTTCGCGATCCGGTCCTTCTGGTCGGCCTGGGTCGCGTCACGTTCGGCGACACCGGGCTCGATCACGGTCAGGGCGGTCGTGGAGACCGCGCCCCCGTGGACCCGGCGGAGCAGGCCGGCCCGCTCGAGCTGGGCGAGGTCGCGGCGCACGGTCTCGGTGGTGACGCTGAGGTCGGCCGCGATCCCGCTGACCGTGACCCGGCCCTGCTCACGGACCTTGCCGACGATCGCCGCCTGCCGCTCCTCCGCGTACATATCGACTCCAGATCTGCGTTTCGTTGGGATTTTGTGTTGTTTCAGTTGGTTTTACGCCCGATCTATTGACATGTCAAGACCTCTGTTCGTAACGTCCTGGCAACCCACCGGACGTAGAGGACCAGCGATGAACCACATTTCGAAGGGCGTTCCCGTCGTACCGGGCGTCGGCTACGGCCCGGTGATCCGCCCCGAGCCGCGCCCGGCGATCCCGGCCCCGACCACCGTCGCCGAGGCCGACCGGGCCGCCGAGATCACCAGGTACGACGCCGCCGCGGCGACTGTGGCCGCTCGACTCGCCGAGCGCGCCGGACACGCATCCGGCGCGGCCGCGGAGGTGCTCAGCGCGACCGCCGACCTCGCCCGGGATCGCGGCTTGAGCTCAGCAGCGGCCCAGCGGATCCAGTCCGGCTCCGACGCCGTCCACGCGTGTGCCGCCGCCACCGATCAGTTCGCGACGCTGTTCACCCAGCTCGGTGGACTGATGGCCGAGCGCGTCACCGATCTGCACGACATCCGCGACCGGATCGTCGCCGAACTCACCGGCCAACCGGAGCCCGGCGTACCCCATCCGACCGAGCCGTCGGTACTGCTCGCCGACGACCTCTCCCCCGCCGACACGGCCGGCCTCGACGAGCTGACCGTCGCCCTCGCCACGCGGCTCGGCGGGCCGACCAGCCACACCGCGATCATCGCCCGCCAACTCGGCATCCCCTGCGTCGTCGCGGTCACGGATCTCCCCGAGATCCCTGCGGGTACGCCGGTTCTGGTGAACGGCGATACCGGCGAGATCATCGTCCGGCCGGACGAGACCATCGCCCGGGCCGCGATCCAGGACTCCGCCGATCAACGTGCCGCGACGGCGTCCTGGCAAGGCCCCGGCCGGACGGCCGACGGTCATCCGGTCGGCATCCTGGCGAACGTGCAGGACGGCCAGTCCGCCCAGCAGGCGGCGACCAGCCAGGCCGAAGGGGTCGGACTCTTCCGCACCGAGCTGGCCTTCCTCAACCGCGAGACCGAACCGACCGTGGCCGAGCAGGCCGACCTCTACGCCGAAGTACTGCGTGCCTTCGCCGGCCGGAAGGTCGTCGTACGAACGCTTGATGCCGGCTCGGACAAACCGCTCGCGTTCACCGGCGCGACCGACGAGCCGAACCCGGCCCTTGGTGTCCGCGGACTGCGCCTGGCCTTCGCCGATCCGGGGATCCTGGATCGTCAGCTCGACGCGATCGCACAGGCCGCGGAGCGCACCGGCGAGCAACCGTGGGTGATGGCGCCGATGGTCGCCACCGTCGCCGACGCGCGGTTCTTCGCCGAACGGGCGCGGAGCCGCGGCCTGGTCACTGGTGTGATGGTCGAAGTACCCGCGGTCGCGCTGCTCGCCGATCGGGTGCTCGAACACGTGGACTTCCTGTCGATCGGCACGAACGACCTCACGCAGTACACGATGGCCGCGGACCGGCAGTCGCCCGAGCTGGCCACGCTGACCGATCCGTGGCAACCCGCGCATCTCGCCCTGGTCGCTCAGGTGGCTCGCGCCGGTCAAGCCGCCGGCAAGCCCGTGGGTGTTTGCGGCGAGGCCGCCGCGGATCCCTTGCTGGCCTGCGTACTCGTCGGCCTCGGCATCACCTCGTTGTCAGCGGCAACCGCCGCCCTCCCCGCCGTCGGCGCCCGCCTGGCCACCGTGACCCTCGACCAGTGCCGAGCCGCGGCCACGGCAGCCCTCGCCGCCGACGATCCCGCCGCAGGCCGGGAGGCTGCCCGCACAATCGTGTTGACGCCTTGATGATCCAGTAGTCGACTGGGAGGTCATACCGAGCTGGGAGGGCACGGGATGGACCACTCGATCTGGGCGGAAGGACTGACCAAGAAGTTCGGCGACAGGCAGGCGCTGGCCGGAGTCGACCTGGCGGTGCCGACGGGCAGCGTCCTTGGCCTGCTCGGCCCGAACGGCGCGGGAAAGACGACCGCGGTCCGCGCGCTGGCGACCTTGATCCGGCCGGACGAGGGCCGGGCCACAGTCGGCGGGTACGACGTGCTGCGGGAGGCGCACCAGGTCCGGCAGCTGATCGGCCTCACCGGCCAGTACGCCGCGGTCGACGAGAACCTCACCGGCACCGAGAACCTGCTGCTGATCGGACGACTGCTCGGCCAACCCCGTCGCGAGGCGCGACAACGGGCCACTGAACTACTCGAGGACTTCGGGCTGTCCGACGCCGCGGACCGCGCGACCAAGACGTACTCGGGCGGCATGCGGCGCCAGCTCGACCTGGCCGCGAGCCTGGTCGGACGGCCGCGCATCCTGTTCCTCGACGAACCCACGACCGGACTCGACCCGCGGGCCCGGCAGGAGCTCTGGAACATCGTCCGCGACCTGGTCCGCGGCGGATCCACGGTCCTGCTCACCACGCAGTACCTCGACGAGGCCGACGCGCTGGCCGACAACATCGCCGTCATCGACCACGGCAAACTGATCGCCACCGGTACGCCGGACGAGCTCAAGGCGAAGGCCGGCGCTCAGTCCCTCGCCGTACGCCCGGCGCATTCGTCGGACCTGCCCACCGTCGTGTCGGTTGTCGGAGAACTGGCCCAGGCCGAGCCCGAGGTCGATCGTGAAGTCGTCACCGCTCCGGTCACGGATCCGGCTGTCCTTCCGGCCGTCGTACGGCGGCTGGACGACGCCGGTGTGGTGATCAGCACGCTCACCTTGCGCGGCGCGAGCCTGAACGAGGTGTTCTTCTCGCTCACCGGTCACTCGGCCGAGGACGAATCCGACGAGACGACCGAAACGGTGCGGTCATGAACGCGCGGGTGAGCCCACTGCAAGGCTTGCAGCAAACGGCGACGTTGGCCTGGCGCACGATCGTGCAGATCAGGCACAACCCGTGGGAGCTCGGGGACTACAGCTTCCAGCCGATCCTGTTCCTGGTCCTGTTCACGTACATCTTCGGCGGCGCCATCTCCGGCAGCACCGCCGACTATCTCCAGATCACGCTGCCCGGCATCATCGTGATGAATATGTTCTTCGTGACGATGTACGTCGGCACCGGTCTGAACGCCGACCTGACCAAAGGTGTCTTCGATCGGCTGCGGTCGTTGCCGATCGCGCGCTGGGCACCGCTGGCCGGGCGCATCACGGCCGACCTGGTCAAGCACGCGTGGTCGGTGTTCTTGCTGCTCGCGGTCGGGTATCTGATGGGGTTCCGGGTGGAGACCTCGGTGCTGAGCCTGCTCGCCATGGTCGGTCTGGTGCTGGTCTTCGCGCTGGCGTTCTCCTGGATCTCGGTCCTGGTCGGGGTGATCGCGCGCGATCCGGAACAGGTGCAGATCTTCGGCTTCACGGTGCTGTTCCCGGTCACCTTCGTCAGCAACGTCTTCGTCCCGACCGAGACGATGCCGGGCTGGATGCAGCCGATCGTGGAGGCGAACCCGGTGACCATCCTGGCCGACGCCGCCCGCGGCCTCCTGGTCGGCGGCCCGGTCGCCGAGCCGGTCGCCTGGACCCTGCTGTGGGCCGGCGCCATCATCCTCGTCTTCGCCCCGATCTCGGTCTACGCCCTCAGACGCAAGGTCTGACGATCAGTCCGCGCAGGCTGCCGAAGCCAGCAGCGGGAGCCAGAGCTCCCGCCACCAGCTCACCTCAGCTTCGTGGTTGGTCAACGAGGACGACCTCGCAGTTGTAGTGCTGGGAGGCTGTCATCGGGCCACGGAACCAGAGCAGCGGGATCCTGGTCGGGTCACCGGGGGCCACGATCGGCCGGAGGTTATCCACCTCGGAGTTCTCCGTGATCGGCGTCCAGGTCGTACCGGCGTCAGTGACGTGAGCGTGGAAGATCTCGTGGTGCGGTAGCTCGGTGCCGTCGCGCGGGTCGATCGGCGTCGAGACGTAGAGCGAGTCGACGTCGTACGGGTCGATCGCGACCAGGCCGGTGTAGTCCTGCTCGTGTGGCAGCAGACCCGGGCCGGCCTTCGCCAGTTGCCGCACCTGCCACTTCCCGCCGGGAGCGAGGCGCGCGTAGAAGAAGCGGTGATCCCGCACTTCACGGTGTCGGTCAGAACTGTCCGAGGGATCCTCCTGCCGGGCGAGCAGGATCGCAGCGAGCGTGCCGTCGGCGCCTCGCCGGATGTCGATCGTCCAGCAGTGCGTCATCGGCTCGCCGTCCCACAGCGACCCGGCTTCGAGCACGGTGGTCAACTCGACCTGCGACGGCGCCTCTCCGTCGAGCGCCGCCGGATCGACCACGGTGCCGTCCGCCCGGTGCAGCGCCCCGGCCTCGAGATAGCCGTGGTAGATCGAGTTGTTGTAGTCGCGCGGGTGGTGATCGGTCGTCACCAGGTCGATCCGCGTCGGCGTCGAGACATACCGCGTGTAGCCGTTCACGTAGCCGACCTTCGGCCGAGTGAACAGCTTCCCGGCATACGTCCAGGTGTCACCGTCATCGTCGGAGACCAGCGCGCACTGGTCGTCGTTCACGGCTCTCGCGAAGCAGTACAACCGCCCGTCGAGCACGTGCAGGTTCGAGTACGTGACCCCACGGCCGCCGGTGAAATCACTCCAGTCGAACGTCCGCTCCGGCCCCCACGTCCGCGGATCCCCCGGCTCACTCACCCGCCACCGGGTCAGGTCATCCGTCTTGTGCTTCGTGTACACCGCGAGCCACCGGCCATCTGCCCGCCGCCGCAACGCCGGCACATCATGATCGTCCGCCTCGAGCCGTTCATGCAGTACGACGACCTCACTCGAACCGGCCCGCAGATCGACCACCGTCAACTCGACGTTCCCAGCCCGATCCGCACCCCCAGGCCCCTCCGGCGCCGCAATCGACCCGACCACCAACACCTGACTGTCCGGATCCACCACCGCCCGCTCATCCTGAAACCAACACCAAGCACCGTTGTCATTGATCACCACAGGCTCGCACATGACCACACAGTCTGCCAGCAAACGCTTACCAAGGCACCCGCAACCCGATCAGGCAGATTCGGCGCCGGATGCCTCGAAGCCGGATTCAGGCGGGAGTTCGGGTCCCGCGAGGGGGTTGGTGCCGAGCGGGCGGCTGATCAGCTGGGACCGGACGGCTTGGCGGGCTTCGGTGCCACCGATGCCGGCCAGCAGGTCGACGAAGGCGGTATTGCGGGCCAGCGCCGGATAGTCGTCGGGGAGGCGGCGCTCGAGTTGTTCCAGGTGGGCGGCGAGCTTGTGCCGTTCCTCGGCCGAGCGGTCAGGGGCACGCAGGCCCTGGGCCCGGAAGGTGCGGCTGACGACCGACCACCAGGAGTCGCCGGCCGGTGGTGGGTTCGAGGCCTTCGCGTGGACATCGGCGTAGTCGAGGAACTCGAGGATCGGGTCGGCTCCGGCCTCCTCGCTGACCAGGCGTTCGTAGAACGACGGGTACAGCTGGTGCAGCAGGATGACGGTGATCAACTGGGCGCTGCCGAGCGGTGGCTGCCGCCAGGCCGGGTTCAGGCGGAACTCGAGGACGAAGCTGTTGATGATCCGCTTGATCCGCCGTGGATTGCGCCCGGTCCGCTCCGCGAGCAGGTCGATCACCTTGTCGTCGACGAGCGCCGTCGTACCGGATCGTTCGGCGTACCCGCGGATCAACTGCCGCACCCGCTCGTGGTCGGGCGCCGGGACCCGATAGGCGACCTGCACGATCTTCTCGAGGTACGTACGGCCTTCACTCAAGCCTCCCCTGGCTGCCCCGGACACACCGCGGGCCAGGACGGAGAGGTCGCAGCCGATCACGAAGATCAGCCCAGGCGCATCGAGGTACAGCTTGACCGCCTCGCAGACACCGAGTACGACGCTGTCGTCGCAGCGGTCGAGGTCGTCGATGAAAACGACCAGGGTTCTCTTGCCGGACCGCTTGCTCTCGGCACCGACCCAGTCGGCCAGCATCCCGTGGATCAGGTCCCGCAGTTCGTTACGCGACTGCGAGTCGACCGCCAGCCGGCCCATCAGCTCGTCGACCAGACGACTCGCGCCGAAGAAGCGCGCGAGGACGACACTGCCGATCCGGGCGACGCCGACCAGGCGTTTGCGTTTGGCCAGCCTCCGGACGGACCGCCGGATCACGTTGCTGTCCAACTCGACCAGCACCGACTTGATCAGGCCTTCCAGCGCGTTCTCCCCGTGTGCGGTCCACGCGTTGAACCGGACCTTCACCATCTCCGGCTTGCCCGGCAGCCGCGCATCGATCTGGTGCAACAGCGTGCTCTTCCCAACACCCCAACCACCGTCCACCGCAAGCACGAACGGTGTCGACCCCCGAGACGCGGCAAGGATCGCGGCGATGTCCTCAGCGATCGCCGACGTCCCGAGCAGATCATCCGCGTCATCATCAACCGGCCGATCCCCGATCAACACGTACCGGTCGCCGGGCGCCAACGGCACCAGGACCTGGCCGGGCTCGGGCTCGTCAGTGGTGACAATCTTGTCGACCGGGGTCCTGGAGGCCTCGGCGACGATCTCGACGATCAGCTCCTCGTCCACCTCGGCGACGACATCCAGGTCGCCGGCCCTCCACTGCCTCTCCCACTCGGCCCTCTCCTTGATCAGGTTCTTCTCGTCGTCGCGAAGACTCGCGGCGAGCTCGAAGTCCTGCCCGTCGATCGCCGACTCCTTCGCCCGGCGCACGTTCGCGATCTTCTCGTCGAACTCGCGCAGGTCCGGCGGAGCCGTCATCCGGCGGATGCGCAACCGGGCGCCGGCCTCGTCGATCAGATCGATCGCACTGTCCGGCAGGAACTGGTGCGTCACGTACTTGTGTGCGAGGACCACCGCCGCGACCAGCGCTGAATCGGTGATCGTGACCCGATGATGGGCCTCGAACTGCTCGCGGACCCCTTTGAGTGACTCGATCGTCCACGCGACACTCGACTCGGCCACGGTGATGGTCTGGAACAGGCCGCCGAGCAGATTGTCGTTCTCGAGATAGTTGCTGTAGTCATCCAACGTCATCCCGCCGACGACTTGGACCGAGCCGTCGAGCAACGCCGGCCGCAGTACGGCGGCAGTGTCGACGCCGCTCGTGGCGCCCGCGCGCAGCAGCACATGCAACTCGTCGACGAACACGATCACGTCGCGGCGGTCGGCGGCCTCGCGCAGCGCCGAGTGCAGTTTGGCCACCGCGTCCGGCTTGTCGACCGCCGTTGTCAGCAAGGCCTCGGCGTCGAGAGCGTAGACCTGCTTGTCGCGCAAGATGTCCGGTACGTCGCGGCGGACGATCAGCTGGGCGACGCCCTCGACGATGGCACGCTTGTTGATCCCGGGCTCGCCGACCAGGCACGGGTTGTTCCTGGTCCGGCGGGACAGCACCTGCAGCGTACGTTCGACCTCCCGTTCCCGGCCGATCACCGGATAGAGCTTCCCTTCACGGGCCAGGGCAGTCAGATTCTGACCGAGCTTGTCCAGCTCCAAGGAGGCGATCTCCGGCGCGTCCACCGCGACTCGGTCCTCCAACAGCTCGATGACCTGCCGGCGCACGCTGTTCAGATCCGCACCCAGCTTGACCAGGACCTGCGCGGCGACGCCCTCACCCTCGCGGATGAGGCCGAGCAGGATGTGCTCGGTGCCGATGTAGTTGTGGCCCAACTGCAAGGCCTCGCGCAGGGCGTACTCCAGCACCCGCTTCGCCCTGGGAGTGAACGGGATGTGCCCGCCCGGTGCCTGCTCCCCGCGGCCGACGATCTCCTCGACCTGTGAGCGGGCGGTCTCGAGCGAGACCCCCAGCCTCTCGAGCACCGCGGCTCCGACACCCTCACCCTCGTGGATCAGGCCGAGCAGGATGTGCTCGGTGCCGATGTGCTCGTGACTGAGCCCCCTGGCCTCTTCCTGCGACAGCACCACCACCGTACGAGCCCGGTCCGTGAACCTCTCGAACATGCGTCCCCCCAGCCCAGATCCCTCCCCTAAAGCTGCCCTGAAACCGCGGCTGACGCCAGCCTCAATCGACCCGGACTGCGGCTTCCAAGGCGGCGAGGAGGCTGAGCGGGCGGTCGGCGCAGGCGCGGACCTCGTTGGTTGAGCCGCAGCATCCGTTGATCATCAGCGGGATTCCCCACCAGGTGCGGATGACCGGAGCCGATCGGGGTGCAGACCGGTGGAGGGAAGGCGAGTCCGGTATGCGGGCGCAACTCGGCGCAAGGCCTGGACCTGGGACAGGTTACGGGGAGCGGGGACATCTGGTGCGGTGTTCACGCTCCCCATTTGGTGTCCCAGGTCCCGGCCGGCGCGTGGTTTCCGGCGATACGGACGAACCCGGTCACATGCCGGGCGGCCTACCCGGCATCTGCACTAGATAGTGAGGACGAGGCGGCCGGAGGTTTGGCCGGTGGATTGGCGGTGCCAGGCGGTGGTGATGTCGGGTAAGGGGACTGTTTCGTGGGCGACGGTGATGGCGCCGGTTGCGGCGTGGTGGAGTACGGCGGTCAGGGCGTCGCGGCGTTGGTCGGGGGTGAGGGCGTTGTTGGTGTAGCCGAGGATGCTGGCGGAGCGGCTGCGCAGGATCGCTGAGGAGAAGGTTGCCTCGTCGCCGGATGCGCCGCCGAGGTTCACCAGCCGGCCGCCGGGCGCCAGGAGTCGGGAGGCGGCTGTCGCGGCCGCTCCGAAGACGGGGTCCACCACGACGTCGACAGCGCCACCGGTCGCGTCGGCGAGCCACCCGGCGAGATCGCCGGAGGTCGGCGTGATCACTTCGTCGGCACCCGCGGCCAGCGCTCGCTCCCGAGCATCATCGGATCTGCAGACGGCAACGACCCGGCCGGCGTCGAGGATCCGCGCCGTACCGATCGCCGCCTGCCCAACCGCTCCGCCACCACCGAGCACGAGCACCCGCTCCCCCGGCTGCAACTGCGCACGCCAGGTCAGCACCATCCACGCGGCCACCGCGGACAAACCGAGTGCGGCCACCTGAGTGTCGGGCACCGGAGTGTCGAGCACGACGAGATCCTCATCCGGTACGGCGCAGAGCTCGGCGAAGCTCCCGTCGCCCGGAGACATCCCGGCCGAGGTCGCGAAGAACACCTTCGTCCCCGGATCCACGACCGCCGACTGCTCGACCACGCCGACCCCTTGCACCCCCGGCACATACGGCACCTCAGGCGGGCCGAAGTACGACGTACCAGAAGCACACAACAGGTCGAGCGGTACGACGGGAGCCGCGGTGACGCGGACGATCGAACGGCCCTCGGACGGAACGGGATCCGGGTGTTCGCCGTGTGATGGCGCTTCACCGTGGATGCGCAGGACGGCTGCTCGCACGCGATCTCCTAAGTGGTGACATCCGGATACGGCAGAGACAGATGCTGGAGAGCCTTGCCGTAAGCCTTCTGGTACTCCAGCGGTCCGTGATCACGCTCGAACATCGCGATGAACAACGTCAACGTAAGGAACGGATGCGCACCCAACTGGAACAGCGCGACATGATCCTGCGAGACCAAAGCCTCCCGTTCCTCGGACGTGAACGCGAGCCAGGTCGACTTCTCGCCGGACGTGCAGTTGAGAATCTGGTTCGCCATCTCCTCCTCCCACCACGTCACCGTCCCGGCGGCGTCTTCGCGGTACCGCTCGACCAAAGCAGGATCGCGGTCGATCGTGAAGAGGAACTTGTCCAGCAAGTACTTGCTCATGCCGGTACTCCGTTCGGATACCAGGTGAAGTACGCCTCCATCGTGTGGAACAGGTCGAACGAGTCGACGTGATCCGCCTTCGCCCCCGCACCGGCGACACCCATCATCAGCATGAAGTCCATGAACCCGTGCGTCGCGTTCCCGGGCAAGTGCAGGCTGTCCAAGGTCACCTCAGCCAGGCAGCCATCGAGGTCGCCACTCGCGATCCAGTCGATCGCCTTCCGGTCGAACTCCGGATCGGGGCCGTGGGCACCGAACTGCCGCGGCCCGCCGAGCTCGAGGGACAGGTGCCCGGTGCCGATGATCGCGACCCGCTGGTCGTCCGGCCAGGACTCGACCAGTTGCCGGATCGTCCGGCCAAGCTCGACGAACCGCTTCGGCTGCGGCAGCGGCGGCGCGAAGATGTTGGTGTAGATCGGCACGATCGGCAGGTCCGCCTCCGGCCGGAGCGTGATGATCGGGCAGGTGATGCTGTGGTCGATCCGCAGTTCGTTGCTGAAGGCAAGATCGAAGCCGGCGTCCAGCCCGTTCCGCAGGATGTGCGCGGCCAGCCGCTCCTCCCCCGGCAGCGTCATCCGCGGCAGCCCGAACTCGCGCTCCTCGTTGTACCAGTTCGCATCGAAGTACGGCGCTTTGCCGACCAGGAACTGGGGCATGTTGTCCAGCCAGAGCTGGTGGAAGTGGTCGCTGCCGACCATCACCAGGATGTCCGGCCGGGCCTTGGTGAGGGTCTCCCGGAACGCCTCGATCTTGGCCACCCACTCGTCGGCGAACGGCGGCCGGTCGGCTCCGGTCGACGTACTCGCGCGGTAGTAGAACGGGTGGTGCGTGGAGGCGATGACCGCGACGACTGTGGCCATGTGGTGCTCCTCTTAGGTCGGGTCGACGTACACCGCGTTGCGGTCGACAGTGAGGTAGGCGTCCATGCCGATCGGGCGGCGGCGCTCCTCGGCCAGTTGACCGAGGAGACCGGCAGCCCTGGCCAGCAAGGCGAAACCGCGTAACAGCTCGACCGGCAGCCCCAGGTCGGCGAGCGCCGCGCCACAGACTCCGGCACCGTTCAAGGGAAGCTTCCGGCCGAGGACCTGCTCGTGCACCCGCCCGATGGCCTGGAACAACTGCAGGTGCGGGCCGAGCAAGCCCTCTTCCTCAGCGATCCGGATCAGGACCGGCGTCCGCGGATCCTGCACCTTGTGCACCGGATGCCCGAGGCCGGGAACATACTTGCCCGCGGCCCGAGTCTCGGTGACCACGTCGAGCGCGAGTGCATCCCACCCGGCATCGTCAGTCGGTAGGTCAACGCCGTCCAGGGCCTCGTGCAGATACATCCCGCAGTCCTCGGTCACCCCGAGGAAGCGCGACCCGCCTCCGAGCAGCCCGGCCGCGAGCGCACCCTGCAGAGAGTCTGGCGCGGACAGATAGGTGAGTCGGGCCGCGATCGCGGTCGGTGTGAAACCGTGGTCGGCCAACGCGACCAGCACGGCCTCGAAGACCCGGGTTTCCGATGGTGTCGGCCGGCGTAGCGCCACCAGCCAGAAGGCCAGCTCACCGAAGCCGACCTTGCCCATCAGATCGGCCGTGAGGTCCTGGCCGAGCAGGCGAATCTCGTCGGCGGTCGACGTACCCAGTGACGTCGGGAAGGTCGTCATGCGGAGCGCTCCTCGGTCAGCCAGCGGCGGAGTTCTGCGCCATGTTCGTCCAGGGATGGTGGTGGCAGGCGGTACGACGGCTGTGTCTCGGAGAAGCTGATCGGGTTGCGCACGGTCGGGATGGAATCGATCGTCACCACCGGGTCCAGTCCGATGTCCTCGGCGAAGGCGACGCCACCGTCGATGGTGTTGATCGGCCCGCACGGGACCCCCGCGGCGATGATGTCGCGGAACCACTCCATCCGCGTCTTGGTCCGCAACCGCTCGACCAGCAGCGGCCGGAGCTCCTCCCGATTCGCCGTCCGCTTCTCGTTCTGGTCGAACCGCGGATCGTCGGCCAGCTCGGGTACGCCGAGAACCTCGGTCAGCCGCCTGAACTGCCCGTTGTTCCCGGCTGTGATGATCAGCTCGCCATCGGAGCACGGCAGCGGCTCATACGGGAACAGGCTCGGATGACTGTTGCCCATCCGCAGCGGTACGACGCCGCCCGCGACGTACGCGCTCGACTGGTTGACCAGCCCGGACAGCGCCGACGACAGCAGATTGACCTCGACATGCTGGCCGCGACCCGTCTCGTGCCTGGCGTTCAGCGCGGACAGTACGCCGATCGTCGCGTGCAGCCCGGCCATCACGTCGAACACCGAGATCCCGGCCCGGAACGGCTCACCCTCTGGATCGCCGGTGAGACTCATCAGCCCGGAGATGGCCTGCACGATCAAGTCGTAGCCGGGCAGCACGGCCCCTTTCGGCCCACTGCCGAACCCACTGATCGACGCGTAGACAACACGTGGATTGGATGCCGCCACCGAGTCGTAGTCCAGACCGAAGCGAGCCAGCCCACCGGGCTTGAAGTTCTCCAGCAGTACGTCGGCCCGCCGAGCCAGCTCCTGAGCCGCGACCAGATCCTTCGGGTCCTTCAGGTCGAGCGCGATCGACCGCTTGTTCCGGTTGATTGCGAGGTAGTACGTCGAGATGCCGTCGCGGACCGGCGGCTGCCAGGACCGGGTGTCGTCACCGCCGGGCGCCTCGACCTTGATCACCTCGGCTCCGAGGTCGGCCAGCAGCATGGTCGCGTACGGGCCGGCCAGGATCCGGGAGAAGTCAGCCACCAGCAGCCCGGCCAGCGGCCCTGTCGCATCAGGCACAGACGACCTCCTCCGGACACTTGTCCGCAACGACTCTGTCGCCTCAGTCTCAGAGCCCGAGGGCCGCCTGTCAAGCTGCCGTGACCGAGCCCTTGACACCGCTCGGACGCGCTCGGATAGTGGCGCTATCGCCGTGGTGACCGGCATACGGACGTATGTCCGGCCCGACTCTGGAGGGGATCATGACCACTGCCGAGACGCCGGTCGCGGGCCGGCCGGTGCTGCTGCGCGGCGGGACCGTGCTGACCATGGACGACAACCACACGGTGCTGACCGAGGGCGACGTCCTGGTCGTGGACGACCGGATCGCGGCGGTGGGCGCGACAGTCGACGTACCCGAGGGAACGCAGGAGATCGACGCCCGCGGCGGGATCGTGATGCCGGGGATGATCGACACGCACCGGCACATGTGGCAGACCGCGATGCGCGCGTACGGCGCCGACTGGACGCTGACGCAGTACTTCGTCTGGTACTACCTCGAACACGGCAAGACCTTCCGGCCCGAGGACATCCACGCCGGCAACCTCACCTCGGCCTGGGAGTCGCTCGAGGCCGGTGTCACCACCACGGTCGACTGGTCGCACGGGCTGCAGTCCGTCGACCACGCCGAGGCGGCGGTGGACGCGCTCCGAGCCGTCCCCGGCCGGTTCGTTCTTGCCTACGGCAACATTCAGGCCGGGCCGTGGGAGTGGAGCGCGGATCCGGCCGTCCGCGCCTTCCTGGACCGGATCCGGGACGACGACCAACTCGGTCTCCAGCTCGCCTTCGACGTCACCGGCGACCCGGCGTTCCCCGAGCGAGCCGCCTTCGAGGTGGCCCGCGACCTCGGTGTCGGGGTGACGACGCACGCCGGCGTGTGGGGTGCGACGAACGACGACGGCATCCGGCTGATGCACGAGAACGGCTTCATGACACCGCAGAACATCTACGTGCACGCGGCGACCCTGACCGAGGACTCGTATCAGCGGATCGCCGCGACCGGCGGCTCGGTCTCAGTCTCGACGGAGTCCGAGCAGAGCGCGGGCCAGGGCTACCCACCCACCTGGCAGGTTCGCAAGTACGGCATCCCGGTGTCGCTCTCGATGGACACCAGCGTGTGGTGGAGCGGCGACCTCTTCACCGCGATGCGTACGACGCTCGGCGCCGACCGGGCGCGCGAGCACCTCGAGGCCCACATGAAGGGTGACACGGTGACGCACAGCCACCTGCGCGCCGAGCACGTGGTCGACTGGGCCACTCGCGGTGGTGCCAAGGCGATCGGCCGCGATGACCTCGGCAGTCTCGAACCCGGGAAGAAGGCGGACGTCGTACTGATCAAGAACGACTCGTCGCCGGTGTCGTTCCCGCTGGTCAACCCGTACGGTCACGTGGCATTCCAGGCGCAGCGTGGCGACGTCCACACCGTGCTGGTCGACGGCCGGGTGGTGAAGTACGCGAACCAGCTCACTGGTGTCGATCTTCCCGCCGTACGACGTGCTGTCGAGGCGACCGTGGACTACCTTCGCGGGGCGCTGGGCGACGAGGCGTGGGCCGGCGGGATGAACCCGGATCTGCCCAAGGACGAGGTGTTCGACAACCCGTACCAGTACACCGAGTACAAGTCCGACTCGACCCGGGAGGCGCGCGGCACGATCTTCGGCGAGTGAATCGTTAGGCTTACCGGACGTCGTACGGCGGGAGGCAGGACAACTGATGGCAGGACGCGGCGCGGGCCCGGATTTCGTCGAGTCGCTGGCGCGCGGGCTGGACGTGCTCGCCTGTTTCGACGCCGATCACCGCACCATGTCGTTGTCCGAGGTGGCGACCGCGGCCGGGCTGGCCCGCCCGACCGCGCGCCGGCTGCTGCTGACATTGGAGGAGCTCGGCTTCGTCCGGTCAACCGACGGTTCCTTCCAGCTGACCCCGAAGGTGCTGACGCTCGGCATGGCGTACGTCGGCGCACTCGGGCTGTGGGACATCGCTCGGCCGCACCTCGAAGTGCTCGTGAGCCGGACCGGCGAGTCGTCCTCGATGGCGCAGCTCGACGGCTCCGACATCGTGTACGTCGCCCGGGTCTCGGTGCCGAAGATCATCGCCTTGCGGGTCGACATCGGCACGCGGTTCCCGGCTGCACAGACCTCACAGGGCAAGGTCTTGCTCGCTGCCCTCTCCCCCGACGATCTGGCCGAGACTCTCGCCCAGCCGAGTCGTGCCGGGCTCCCGCCGTACATCGGAAGGACCGCGGAGCAGCTCCGCGACGAGCTGACCGAGATCCGGGCCCGCGGCTGGGCGCTGGCCGATGAGGAACTGGCGCCCGGGGTGCGCTCGGTGGCGGCCCCGGTCCGCGACGGCACCGGAACGGTCCGCGCCGCCATGAACGTCACCGTCCACGCCGCCGAAACCACCACCGAGAAACTCCTCGGCGACTACCTCCCGCTCCTCCTCCGCACCGCTGGCGACGTCAGCGCCGAATGGGCCCTCTGGCAGTCCCGCCCTCACCACGAGCTGGCCCAACCCAAACACGAATCCTCAGCCTGACCGGAGCCACGAATCCTCAGCTTGACCGGAGTAAGGCCTCGAGCGTGTCGATGCCAACGGCAATGGCATCCTCGGCGATGTCGAAGGTCTCGCTGTGGTGCGGCCCAGGGCTCGAGGCGCCGATCATGATGTAGGCGCCCTGACCGCCGCACCCCTGGACATGCCTGATCAACAGGTTGGCGTCGTCACTGCCGGCCAGGGTCTGCGTCCGGATGACCTCCACCGCGGCCGGCTGAGCGGTGGCGGCCTCGACGATGCGATCGATCAGCTCATCGTCCGGCGAGAGCGTGGCGGACTGCCCCATCACCGCGACGTCCGCCTCGACGCCTTGCGCTGCCGCCGTACCGGCCACGATGGAACGGATCCGGTCGACCAACTCATCGACGACGAGGTCGTCCGTTGCGCGCGCTTCACAGGTCATCACCGCCGACGACGGGACGATGTTCACGCCGTCGCCGGCGACCAGCGTGCCGACATTGAGCCGGGTGTCGGCGGAGCTGAACCGGGGCACAGCCATGATCGCCAGGGCCGACATCGATGCCGCGAGCAACGCGTTGCGACCGGCCTCCGGCGCACCCGCCGCATGTGAGGCCCGGCCGTCGAAGTTCACCCTCAGCTTCCGGGTCGCCATACCGCCGGTGAAGCTGCCGACCACCGTTCCGAGCGGCAATCCGCCGGCCAGGTGGATCGCGAGCATCCGGTCGATGCCGTCGGCAACACCGGCGTCGATCATCGTCTGCGCGCCCCGAACGCCTTCCTCCGCGGGCTGGAACAGCACCCGCAACGAGCCCGCGAAGTCGTGGTCCGCGAGCCGGTGCAACAGGCCGACGCCCATGGTCGCGTTCGCGTCGTGACCGCAGGCATGCATCGCGCCGTTGGTCGCCGCGAAGCCGTTCGCGACCGGGAAGTGGGCCGGATCGACGGACTCGCGCATCGGCAAGGCGTCGATGTCCACGCGCAGTCCCCACGTCGGGCCGGGCCTGGAGCCTTCGAGATCGACGACCAGCGCAGTGCCGTTCTCCCGGAAGTACCGAGCGCGTTCAGGCACCACGCCCGCGGCGACCGCATCGGCTTCCCACCGGTCCAGGGTCTCCGGAGCCGGGTAGTCGACGACAGCCGAGAGGTCGTGCGCCTCCTTGCCGGTCAGGACCGCAACCGGCAGGCCCGCGATGGCCTTCGCGATCCGGGCCGCCGTACCGATCTCCGCGAACGCGGGCTCGGGATTGCGGTGCAGTTCCCGCCGAAACGCTCGGAGCTGCTCGAACTCCACACCAGACCTCTTTCCTCGGGCGTAGCGGCCGATCGACCGCGCGCTCAGGGTAGGGAGCGGTACGGCGATTCCCGGCCGGATCCGGGGAAGTCGGCACGAAACACCACGATCCGGGCCCGGTGCTGCACGAAGTCAGTCCTCGAACACCGGCTGGCTGCTGATCGGGACGTACCGCAGCCGCCGGCTGTCGAGGTCGAGGATGTACCCGGTCCGCTTCGCGATCCGCGGCACGATCCAGCGGTCCTTGATCAGCACCCGCGGGAACACGGCGCCGAGTTTGTTCTCGATCTCGTCCAGCTCCTGCAGGTTGTGCAGCCAGAGGAACACCGCCAGGTTCGCCTCGCCCGTCACCGACGCGCAGAAGCGCACCTGGCTCAGCTGCCGGAACGACGCGACGATACGTTCGAGATCCGGGTGCTGGACGTTCAGCCACAACACGGCACCCGCCGACCAGCCGAGCAACGTGTGCGCGAAGTCGACCCGCCAGCGCACCCAGCTCGCGGCCAGCAACGCGTCGATGTCCCGCGACACGACCGACAGCGACCGGCCCAGCTCGCGTTGCAGTTCCGCGGTGGTACGGCGCACGTCGGTGCCCAAGGCATCGATGATGTCGCGATAGGCGGCCTTGCGCTCCATCGGTGGATCGGACGGCCGCAGGTGATGCAGCGCCTTCACCTGGTCCTCGGCCAGCGCCTGCAGCCGCCAGCCCGAGCCCTCGAGGAAGATCGTGCGCAGATAGTGGGTCCGAGTGCCGACGATGCCCGGGGTCACCACGATGTGCTCGTCGATGTAGCGGTCCATCGACAGCAGGCTGTGCGTCGAGATCATGATGTACAGGTCGCGCGGCCCGGACGTGCAGTGCACGCTGAAGATCGGTCCCTGCCGGGCGAGCTCGGCGATCACGTCACCGCGCCGCCCAGGTGCGCAGCGGATCTCGACCAGCGCCGAGACGGTCGGTTCCTGCGACCGGGCGCCGGCGCCCTCGAAGCAACTGGTCCACACCTGCCGCTCCTTGGTCAGCGTCGACCAGCGGCGCGAGATGGTGGACGGATCCACCCGCAGGATCCGTCCCAGCTGTGCCCAGGAGACCCGGGGATGGATCTGCAGCGCGTTGATGATCTGCAGATCCAGCGTGTCGACCATGTCCAGCATCATGCGCCCCGATACCGCCGGGCTCCAGTGATCGTGCACAGCGCGGTCCGCTGAGCGGAAAAGCGGGTTCCGGACAGTCCGGTACGGCGCGAATTCGTGCAGTTCCCGTAACGCCCGGGAAACCGGCCCGATCGGGGTGTGCGGGACGAGATCGTGCAGCCGGGCGCCGGTTTGGCCGAATTCCTTGCACAGTCGGTCCCGGGACACCTCGGACCGATGCCGCCGGTTCTACGCTCCACGCCATTGTTCTCCTGGCCCTGTTGGAGGAGCCGTGTTACGTCAATCTGCTGTTCCCCTGGCGCTCGTCGCCGCGGTCGGCCTGGCGGTGGCCGGATGTGCTGGACCGGCGAGCTCCGCAGCGCGCGACTCGCTCAACATGTCGCTGAACACCGACCCGGCGACCTTCGACCCGGCCCTGGCCAAGGGTGGCGACGACTACACCGTGGCGCGGTTGCTGTTCGACACCGTCGTACGCAAGGACGAGGGCAACGCGCTGGCCGGCGGGATCGCCAAGGAATGGAAGGCGACCGATGCGTCGAACTACACGTTCACCATCCGCGACGGGCTGAAGTGCTCCGACGGCAGTGCGATCACGCCGTCGGTGGTGGCGGCGTCGCTGACCCGGTTCGCTGCGAAGGACACCGGGTCGTCCGGTCGGACGCTCGCGATGGGCTCCGCCAAGGCGACGTTCACACCGGACGACGCTGCCGGCACGGTCAAGGCCGCGCTGTCCAAGCCTTGGTCGGATTTCCTGACCGGGCTGACGCTCCCCCAAGCCGGGATCATCTGCCCGGCCGGTTTGGCCGACCTGAAGGGTTTGGCGGCCGGCACGGTCAAGGGCGCGTTCTCCGGTCCCTACACGCTGACGTCGTCGCAGGCCGCGGTCTCGTACCAGTTAACGTTGCGCGACGACTACTCCGCCTGGCCGGCGTTCGCCAAACCGCTCGACGGCAAGGCCGCCAAGCAGCTGAACCTGATGCCGATCACGGACATGGCCACGATCGCCACCCAGATGCTGTCCGGCAGCCTGGACGTCGGTGGGGTGAACGACGAGAACGTGGTCCGGTTCGCCGACAACAGCAAGTTCACCAGTACGACGGCCGCCAACACGACGACGTACCTGCTCTTCAACGAGCGGCCCGGCACGGTGTTCGCGGACCGGCCCGACCTCCGCAAGGCGGTCGCCCAGGCGATCGACGCGCAGGCGTTCAGCGACATCATCAGCGGCAAGCGGGGTACGACGATCGCCACGGTCGGGTCGGACAAGGTTGCCTGCGTCAACACCGACAAGCAGCTGCTGGTCGCCGAGAACACCGCGGCCGCCAAGGCGAAGCTGACCGGGGTCAAGTTCCGCATCGTCGGTACGACGTTGCTGCGCGGCGGGAACGAGTACATCGGCGAGGCGCTGCGCAAGGCGGGCGCGAACGTCACGGTCAGCTCGCTCGACAACGCGAACTGGGCCACGGTGACGGCAGCCGGCGGCAAGGACTGGGACATCAACGTCCAGGGTGACAACAACCAGCTGGGCACGCTGACGTCGTCCCTGCTGCGGGTGATGGGTCCGGCCACCGAGGATGGCGGCCGGAACAAGATGGGCCTGGTCAACGATGAGGGCTACGGCTACGTCCAGAAGGCGATGAGTGAGGTCGACAAGTCCGCGCAGTGTGCCGCCCTGCACGGCGCGCAGAAGTCGTTCCTCCAACGAGTCGACGCGATCCCGCTGGCCGTCCTGCCGACGACCGTCATCACGGCCGGCGGTGTGAGCATCCGTCAGTTCGACGACTACATCGACCCGGCCACCGTCCGGATCCCCGACTAGCCGGAAGGCCTGCCGTCATGGCGCACGCTCTTGCAGAAAGCCGAACAGCCTCACCTTGGCTGATGTTCGCCGTACGACGCCTGGGCGGGCTGGCCGCGATCTTCGTCGTCCTGCTGGTGGTGTCGTTCCTGATCGTCCAGCTCATCCCGGGCGATCCGGCCGCGGCGCTGGCCGGCACCAACGCCGACCTGGCCGACATCGAGCGGGTCCGGCAGCAGCTCGGTCTCGACCAGCCGCTGTGGCAACGGTTCAGCGACTACGCCGGCGGAGTCCTGTCGGGCGACCTGGGTACGTCGCTCATGTACCGGCAGCCGGTGCTGACGATCATCGAGAACCGGCTGCCGTTCACCGCGACCATCGCGCTGGCCGGGATCGCGATCGTGCTGCTGGTGGCGATCCCGCTGGGCATGCTCGTCGGGGTGCTGACCCAGGGCGGCCGGCGCAAGTGGCTGGACACCGGGTTCGGGGTCGTCACCGGCTTCCTCGACTCGGTGCCCGGCTACGTGATGGCGACGTTCCTGGTGGTGATGTTTGCCCTCGGCATCGGTGTGTTGCCGCTGTTCCCGCCGGCCTACACGCCGCGGTTCGGGTCGGCGTCGTTCGTGCTGCCGATCGCGGCGATCGTGATCGGGCCGATCTGCACGGTCTCGCGGGTGGTCCGGCGGGAGACGGCTGTTGTGCTCGGCAACGACTATCTGCGGACCGCGCGCGGTTGGCGGCTGCCGGCTCGGAAGCGGTACGTGAAGTGGGCGCTGCCGAACCTCCTGACCAGCACGCTCACGGTGAGCGGACTGGTGCTGACCGGCCTGATCGGCGGTGCGGTCGTGATCGAGTCGGTCTTCGCACTGCCCGGACTGGGCAGCGGCATCATCAAGGCCATCCTCGACCGCGACTACCCGGTCATCCAGGCGATGGTGATCGTGATCGGCATGATCGCGGCGCTGATCAATCTGCTGGTCGACATCCTGCTCGGCCTGATCGACGAACGAACCCTCGGAGGATCGCATGTCTCGGCGTAGGAACCCCGGGCTCGTTCTCGGCCTGAGCCTGCTGGGCGTGATCGTCGTCATCGCCGTACTCGCGCCGATCCTCTTCAAGGCTGGGGCTGACGAACTCGGGCCGCGGTTCGCTCCCCCGTCGGCCGATCACTGGCTCGGCACCGACGCCGCCGGTCACGACGTACTGCTCCGCAGCCTGGTGGCCACGCGCCTCACCCTGCTGATGACCGTGGCCGCGACTGCGATCGCTGTGGGCCTCGGTGTCCTCTTCGGTACCGGCGTCTGGTTGATGCCGCCACGCGTTCGGGAGCTCTGCCTGCGTGCGATCGACGCGATGGTCGCCTTCCCCGGTCTCCTGCTCGCCCTCGTCGTCGCCGCCGTACTCGGTGCGGGCGGCTCGTCGGCGGTGATCGCGATCGGGCTGGCCGGTATTCCGTACTTCGCTCGCCTGACCGGGAACCTCGCCGCGAAGGTGTCCCAGCAGGAGTTCGTCTCGACCGCCCGGCTGCTCGGGGTGAGCCCTATCCGGACCGCGTTCCGGCATCTGTTGCCCAACATGTCCGAACCGCTGCTGGTGCTATCCGCCTCGACGTTCGCCAGCACGCTGACAGCCATCTCTGCCCTTTCGTTCGTGGGTCTCGGTGTGCAGTCACCGTCGTACGACTGGGGAAAGCTCCTCAACGAGGCGTTGCCTTCGTTGCTCTCGGATCGGCCCTTCCAGTTGGTTGGCCCGGCGGTGCTCATCGTCGTGACCGGTCTCGCCGCGATCCTGATCGGCGACGGTCTCGCCGCGACGGCCAGTCGACGGACGACCACTCCCAGCCTGGGGAAGCGGACGAGTCAGGGGACGCCGCGGGACGGCTATCTGGTCGATGTGCAGGATCTGTCCATCGAGTGCGACGGCAAGCCCTTGGTCAAGGGCATCTCGTTCGGGATCAAACAGGGCGAGATCCTCGGAATCGTCGGCGAGAGCGGTTCGGGTAAGACACTGACCGCGATGTCGGTCGCGCAACTCCTGCCCGACGGCCTCGCCTCGAGCGCGACCCGGATGACGCTGGGCGATCTGGATCTGCTCGGGCCGGTCCCGCCGGGCCTGATGGCGCAGACGGTCGGTCTCGTCTACCAGGACCCGGGCTCGACGTTCAATCCCGCGCTCCGGATGGGCACGCAGCTCACCGAAGTACTGCGGACGCACCGACGACTCGGTCGGCACGAGGCACGGCGCCGGATCCTCGATGCACTCCGGACAGTTCGGCTGTCGAAACCGGAGCAGCGCCTGAAGCAACACCCGCACGAGCTGTCCGGCGGGATGCGGCAACGGGCGATGATCGCGGCCGCGCTGGCGACCGAACCGCGGCTCATCATCGCCGACGAACCGACCACCGCCCTCGACGTCACCGTCCAGGCCGAGATCCTGCGCGAACTGAAGCGGCTGAACAGCGAGTTCGGGACGTCGATCATGGTCATCTCCCACGACATCGGCGTGGTCCGCGCGCTCTGTCACCGGGTGATCGTGATGTACCAGGGCGAGCTGGTCGAGGAGATCGAGGGCGCCCGGCTCACGGTCGGATCTGTCCAGCACCCGTACACGAAGAGGCTCCTCGAGGCCACCCCCGAACTCACCGTGGAGAACGCACATGGCTGACGACGCACCGGCGATCGAGGTCCGCGACCTCGAGGTGACCTACGGGTGGGGCCGCAGTACGACGCGAGTCCTGCACGGCATCGGCATCGACGTTGCCAAGGGCAACACCGTGGCCGTCGTCGGCGAGTCCGGGTCGGGCAAGTCCACGCTGGCCAAGACACTGGTCGGTGCGGTCCGCCCGTCGGCCGGCAGTGTGACGATCGGTGGGCTGGACGTGACCGCGGCCCGCGGCGCACGTCGGACGGCGATGCGACGCAAAGTCCAGATGATCCCGCAGGATCCGTACTCCTCGCTCGACCCGCGGCGCACCATCGGCGAGGCGCTCGCGGAGGCGGTGGATCCGCGGCGGGCGAAGGTGGGCCGGCACCAGGACGAGATCGTGCAGTGGCTCGAGACCGTCCGGATGCCGGCCGAGACCCTGCACCGCTATCCGCACGAGCTCTCCGGTGGGCAGCGGCAGCGGGTCGCGATCGCGCGCGGACTGATCGTCCGGCCCGAGGTGGTGATCGCCGACGAGATCACGTCCGCACTCGACGTCTCGGTCCAGGCCGAGATCCTCAGGCTGATCGCGAGGCTGCGCGTCGAGCTCGGCCTGACGATGGTGTTCATCTCGCACAACCTGGCCGTCGTACGGCAGATCAGTGACGAGGTCGTGGTGCTGTACCGCGGCAACGTCGTGGAGCACGGCCCGGCCGATCAGGTGTACGCCGATCCGCAGCACGAGTACACGCGGACCCTGCTGAACGCGGTCCCCGGCGCGCCGGGATTCGACATCGAACCCCGACGGCGGGAGGTCGCATGAGATTCGTCAACGCCGACATCATCGACGGCACCGGAGCAGCGCCGATCCGCAACGGGGTCCTCGAGATCACCCCCGACGGCCGGATCGGTTTCGTCGGTACGGCGGCCGAGGCGCCACCGCTCGTGGTCGGCACCGAGGTGCGGGATCTGTGCGGCAAGACGCTGCTGCCAGGGTTCATCGACTGTCACGTGCACCTTGGATTCAGCCTGGCTGACGGGCCGTTCCACGTCGTACAGAGTGATCCTGCGCTCGTGGTGCTCGAGTCGGCGGCGCGGATCCGGGCGACGCTCGACGCCGGTGTCACGACCGCTCGGGATCTCGGCGGGCTCACGCTCGGGTTCCGGGAGGCGATCGAGCGGGGGCTGATTCCGGGACCGCGACTGCAGTTGGCTGTCCGGCCGATCAGCCACACGGCGGGTCACGGCGACATGCATCTGCACGGTGGACACGTCGTACACACGCTGCCCGGAATGATGGAACTGGCCGACACGGTCGACGAGGTCCGGAAGGCGACCCGGCGGGTGCTGCGGGACGGCGCCGACCTGGTGAAGATCTGTACGACTGGTGGGATGGGCAGCCGGCACGACCAGCCCGACGACGAGGGTCTGCGGCTCGACGAGGTTCGTGCGATTGTCGACGAACTGGACCGGCACGGCGGTAAACCGGTCGCGGCGCATGCCCAGGGACGGAAGGGCATCCTGACCGCGCTCCGGGGCGGTGTCACCAGTGTCGAGCACGGGTACGGCATCGACGACGAGGGTCTCGATCTGCTGGGCGAACGCGGGACGTTCCTGGTGCCGACGCTGTCGACCGTGTTCGCGATCGACCAGGCGACGATGCAGCCGTACCACTACGCCAAGAAGGTGAAGTGGTCGGAGATCACCAAGGAGAACATCGGCAACGCGATCGCCCGCGGGGCGCGGATCGCACTCGGGACGGACGCCGGCGTCTGCCCGCACGGCGAGAACCTGCGGGAACTCGACCACCTGGTGCAACTCGGCATGTCCCCGATGGCGGCGATCGTGGCGGGCACCCGCACCGGTGCCGAGCTGCTCGGGATCGCCGATCAGGTCGGCACGCTCCGGCCCGGCCTGATCGCCGACCTCGTCGCCACTGACGCCGATCCGCTGCTCGAGATCAAGGCTCTGGGCGACCCGGCCCGCATCCAACTCGTCGTCAGCGGCGGCGCTGTGGTGAAGGATCTGACCTAGCGTTTCGGTCAGCGGAACGTCGGGCTGAACGATCTGGGGGTTGTCTGTGGAGGATCAGGTATGGGTTCTGGTGCGGTGTCGTTCCACGGGATCGTGGCGCAGCGAGCCGAAGCCCGCCCGGACGACGAGCTCGTGCGACTCGCAGGCGGCCCGCCCTGGACCGCCGCAGCCCTGTGGGAGCGTGCACTGGCGATCGCCGGCGGCCTGTCCCGATACGTCGAACCAGGTACGGCGGTAGCAACCAGCCTCCCGCCAGGCCCAGAAGCGATCGCGGTGACAACAGCAATCTCAGCCCTCCGAGCAATCGAGCTCCCACTCACCCCAGACCTGGACAAGCACTGGATCCAGACCCTAAAGACAGCAACCAACTGCACCACCACCATCACCAGCCACCTCGGCCACACGGTGGTCGAACACGGGGTGTTACCAGCCGCTCCGACCGGACCCGGACTACGCCCGGACGCCCTGCCGGTTGGAGTCTTGCTGGACGAGTTGGTTGCTGAGGGGCGGCGGGTTTCGCCGTATAAGAGTGCGCCGGGGGATCCGGCTGCTGTGATGACGACGTCGGGGACGACTGGGCGGGTGAAGGGTGCGCTGTTGCCGGTGGCCGCCGGTCCGGGGCAGGCGGCTCGGGTGCAGCGGGCGATGGGGTATGACGAGTCCGACGTGCTTTACAGCTTCTTCTCCTGGCAGCACATCAATGCGCGTCATGCGGCCTTCCTGCCGGCGGTGCTGTCCGGCGCGCGGCTAGTGATCAGCCCGCGGTTCTCGGCCTCCGGATTCCTCGACACAGTCCGGACCGAAGGGATCACCGCCTTCAACTTCATGGGCGCCGTGTGCGCACTCCTCCTCCGCCAACCACCGTCCGACCGGGATCGCGACCACCTGGTCCGGCGCGCGTACGGCGGGCCGGCGCCGGAGCACCTGTTCCACGCGATGCGGGACCGCTTCGGCATCACGCTTCTCCAGGCGTATGCCTGTACCGAGTTGGGCGACGTGGCGACGACGTACGCGGGTGATGTCCGTCCAGGCGCCGCCGGCCGACCGGTACCCGAATACGAACTGAGGATTGTCGACAATGCGGATGTCGACGTTCCGAAGGGCGACGTCGGCGAGTTGCTCGTCCGTCCCGAGCAGCCAGACCTGACGTTCAGCACCTACATCGGGGATCCTGCGGCGACCGAGCGCGCCTGGCGAGGTGGCTGGTTCCACACCGGTGATCAGGTGCGGTTGGACGACGGGTGGTTGTATTTCGAAGGCCGGAGTGCGGACGTCGTACGGCGGCGTGGCATCAACATCTCCCCCGACGCGGTCGAGGAAGCCATTGCGAGCATGCCGGGTGTCGCCGAGGTTGCGGTGGTCGGTGTCCCATCCGAGTTCACCGAGGACGAGGTGCTCGCGGTCGTCGTACCCGGGCCCGGGGTGGTTCTGGACCCGGCTGAGGTACGGCGTCATTGCGCCGACCGGCTGCCACGGCATGCACTCCCCCGCTTCGTCAGCGTCGAAGATTCGCTGCCGCGTAACGCCAATCTGAAGGTGTCCAGAGCCGAGCTGCGATCTCGTGGCCTACTGCCCGGCACCTGGGACGCCGAAACGGAGAAGTCATGAGCCGCCTGCGTGTACTCGACCTGACCGACGAGCTGGCGCGTGCCGCCGGCCGACTGTTCGTCGGAATGGGTGCCGACGTCATCCGGATCGAGCGCACCCGAACGACCGCCCGCGCGGATCGATTGCACTGGCACTCGGGTCAACGCGTACTGCACCTGCCCGACGACGCCGAGCTGGGTCCCGTGCTGGATCGCCTGCTCCCCGAGGCGGACGTCGTACTCGAGTCCGGACCACTCGACCAGCTCCGCACGCTGAAACTGCGCGGTGCCGACTGGCAACACGTGGCGCATGTCGTCGTCACGCCGTTCGGGACCTGGGGGCCGTGCAAGTCGTGGCGAGCGGACGATGTTGTCGCCACGGCAGCAGGCGGGATGGCGTGGCTCGGTGGCACGCCCGGTGAGGCACCCGAACCACCGCCGCGGGCGCAGGCCGGTCAGCTGGCCGGCACCCATGCCGCGATCGCCGCGATGCTCGCACTGCTCGCCCGACAACGGACCGGCGTCGGCCAACTCGCTGAGATCTCGGTCCAGGAGGTGGTGGCCGCGACGCTGGAGACTGGCGCGATCTCGTGGATCCACGCCGGCACGATCCCGGGCCGGACGTCGGGTGTGTACGGGCATGTCGCGCATCGGGTCTTCGCGACGAAGGACGGCCACGTGGCCGGAGGCTACTCGGGACCCAACCGGATGTGGGACGACCTCCTCGCCTGGATGGCTGAGGAGGGCGAAGCGGCGGACCTGACCGAGGACCGCTGGCAGGACGCGTCGTATCGCTGGCAACATCGCCCGTACGTCGACGAAGTGGTCGGAGCGTTCGTCGCCAAGCACACCGCGGACGAGATCGCGACCGGCGCCCGCGCCAGAGGGTTGCCCTGGGCAACGGTCGCCGCGCCGGACGACGTACTGAAGAACCCACAACTACTCGACCGCCAGTTCTTCCTCGACATCGAAACCGCCGCCGGCCCGATCCGCGACGTCGGCTTCCCCTTCAAGTCCCTCCAGCGTCCGGTGCGACTTCACGAACCGCAGGACGTCGACGCAACGGTCACCTGGCTGGACCGTGACGAGCCGAGGGCGCCCAGACACCGTGCATCGACGCGCGAAGTCGCACCGGACGGCGCCACGCCCGGAGCCGCACCGGACGGCGTACCGCGCGAAGTCGCGCCGGACCGCCTCACGCGCGGAATCGCGCCGGACGGTGTCACGCGCGGGGTCGCGCCGGTCGGAGTGGCGCGTGGGGCGGCTTTGGACGGTGTTCGGGTGCTCGATCTGACCTGGGTGTTGGCCGGGCCGTATGCGACAAAGCTGTTGGCTGAGCACGGTGCCGATATCGTGAAGGTCGAGTCGATGCATCGGCAGGATCCGACCCGGTTCGCGCCCTCGATGCGGTTGCGGCCGGAGGCGACGTACGACGACAGCGGCTACTTCCTGAACTTCAACCGCAACAAGCGCAGCCTCGCGCTCAACCTGCGCAAACCCGAGGCTCAGGAGCTCCTGCGGCAACTGGTCCCGGTCGTCGATGTCGTGATCGAGAACTTCAGCCCCGGCGTCCTCGACCGTTGGGGTCTCGGCTACCAGCAACTGCGCGAGCTCAACCCTAACGTGGTACTCGTGTCGATGGCCGGCGTCGGGCAGACCGGTCCGTGGCGGAAGGCGGTGACATTCGCGGACACCCTGGCCGCGATGTCCGGGCTAACCTACGAGACGGGTCGGCCGCCGCAAGGGTTGACCTTCGGACTCGGCGACATGGTCGCCGCCAACGCCGCCACCCTCGCCACCTTGGACCTGCTTCACCAAGGCGTCGGCGGCCACGTCGACCTGTCCCAACTGGAAGCGATGGCAGCCCACCTCGGCCCAGCCGTCCTCGAACCACAACCTGCCCAGGCCGGTTCGCGCATCCTCAGAACCGCCGGCGAGGACCGCTGGATCGCCATCGGCACCGCGGCCAACGACGCGACCGATCGTGCGACCGACGGCGCGACCGGTGCCGCGACCAACCGCGCGACCGACGACGCGACCCATGAGGCGACCGACGAGGTGCTGGCTGCCGCACTCGGCACCACAGTGTCCGAGCTCACAGACGTCATCGCGGAGCAGGACGCCGACGCACTCGCGGAACGCCTGCAAACGCTCGGCTTCCCCGCCTATCCCGTCCGCGACGGCCGCGATCTGGTCGACCACGACCCACAACTCGCCGCCGGCGGCTTCTACCAACAGCTGAATCATCCGCTCGCCGGCCCAGTCGCACACGAGGGCGTCGTAGCACACCTCCACGGCACCCCCGGCGGCCTCTGGCAACCCGCTCCACTCCTCGGCCAACACACCGACGAACTCCTGACCGAACTCCTCGACCTCACCCCAGACCGCCTCGCCGACCTCCGCAAAGAAGGAGTCCTCGAATGAACGACGGCTTCCAGATCAGGTACGACGGACCGGTCGCAACGCTGGCCATCGACAACGGCCCGGTGAACACGGTGGATCCCGGGCTGATCGAGCGGCTAATCAAGGGTTTGCCGGCGCTGACCGACGATCCCGATGTCCGGTGCATCGTTGTCCGCGGCAAGGACAAGGTGTTCGTCGGTGGGGCCGACATCACCGTGATGCGTCGCCTGGAGCCGGCGACGTACCGGGCGATGCGGCGGTGGGTCGAGGTGCAGCGAGCTCTCGAGCTCGCCTCGAAGCCGGTGATCGCGGCTCTCAACGGTCATGCGCTCGGCGGTGGCGCCGAGCTGGCGCTGGCGTGCGACCTGCGGATCCTGCACGCCCGCGCGACCTTCGGCTTCCCCGAAACGCGACTCGGCATCTTCCCGGGCGCGGGCGGTTCGCAACGCCTCCCCCGGCTGATCGGCCCGCACCGCGCCAAGCGACTCATCATCGACGGGACTCGACTCACAGCCGACGAAGCCCTGAAAGAAGGTCTCGTCGACATCGTGGCCGGTGACGACTTCGACGAGGTCGTCGACCGGGAGGCGACCCGGCTCGCCCAGCTGCCGACCGCAACGATCGGTCTGGTCAAGCAGGTCATCGACCGCGGTTGGGGCCTACCGATCGAGGAGGCGATGGCGGTCGAGGAGGAGTACGTGCTGCGCAACCTCGACCTCGAGGACGCCGCCGAGGGCCTACAAGCATTCCTCGACAAGCGCCCACCGTCGTTCACCGGCCGTTAGTGCCAAGCGGTGCTGGGGCGACAACACGCGGCCCAAGTCCGGCAACCGCCACCCCAACTGACCCCGCTCCCTGGTGGGCCAGCCAACCAAAGTGTGGGTTCGCCCACCGGATTCTGGTTGGCCAACCCACCTTCTCGTGGGCTGACCCACGAGAGGTGGTTCGCCGGCGGCGCAGGGGCGGTGAGGTGGATGTGGGGCTAGTTGATCTGTTGGGTGGCGGCTACCTTGCGCATGACCTCGGTGAGGGCGGCGGCGTATCTGGTGGTGTCGGCGCGGAAGGTTGGGGCGGTGATGGAGAGGGCCCCGAGCAACAGTTCGCTGCTGCCGAACACCGGCACGGCGACCGAGCAGTAGCCGATCGCCGTCTCCTCGAGTTCGATCGCGTGGCCGGCGGTGCGCACCTTGCGGATCTGTTCGCGCAGCATGCCCGGCAGCGAGACCGTCGACGGTGTCAGTCGCTCCAGCGGCCGGGCGAGCACCTCCTCCAGCAAGGTCGGCGCGGAGTAGGCCAGCAGGACCTTGCCGGTCGCCGTACAGTGCAGCGGCATCCGGCCGGCGATCCGCGACGGTTTCGCCGCCTGCGGATTGGCGCTGATCTTCTCCAGGTACAGCACCTCGAGACCGTCCCGGACAGCCAGATGGATGGTCTCCTTGGTGGCGTGGTGCAGGCTCTCCATGTAGGGCCGCACGGTGTCGCGCAGGACCCGGAACCGCGGGACTCGCGAGCCCAGCTCGAAGGCCCGCATCCCCAACCGGTATTCCGCACCAGACCGCTCCAGCATGCCCCACTCCAGCAGCTCCTGGGCCAGCCGGTGGACGGATGCCTTGGAGATGCCGGTACGGCGGGACAACTCGGACAACGAGACGTCGGTGTCGTCGAGCTGGAAGGCCTCGAGGATCAGCCGGGTCTTGCCCAGCACGCTGTTGGCCCCGTCACCGAGACCTTCGCCGTACCGCCGCGGACTGACTTCCTCCACACACAGAACAGTACGCACGACCTCAGTTGATCTGGTGCGTCAACGCGACCTTCCGGCTCACGGCGGTCAGCGCGGCGGCGTTCGCGGCGCAGTCCGCGCGGAAGGTCGGTGCGGTGATCGACAGGGCGCCGAGCAGCAGACCGCTGCTGCCGAACAGCGGTACCGCGACCGAGCAGTACCCGATGACCGTCTCCTCCAACTCCACCGCGTGACCGACCGTGCGAATCTTGCGCACCTGCTCCCGCAGCGCCCCCGGCATGATGACCGTGGACGGCGTCAGGCGTTCGAGCGGCCGGGCCAGTACGTCGTCGAGCAGCGTGGGCGGCGAATACGCGAGCAGGATCTTGCCGGTCGCGGTGCAGTGCAGCGGCATCCGGCCGGCGATCCGGGACGGCCGCGCCGCCTGCGGCCCGCCGGCGATCTTCTCCAGGTACAGCACTTCCAGGCCGTCCAGGACAGCCAGGTGGACGGCCTCCTTGACCCTGTGGTGCAGGCTCTCCATCGATTGCCGCAGCTCGTCGCGCAGCACGCGGAACCGCGGCACCCGTGAGCCCAGCTCGAACGCCCGCATCCCGAGTCGGTACTCCGCCCCGGACCGCTCCAGCATGCCCCACTCCAGCAACTCCTGGGCCAGCCGATGCACGGACGCCTTCGAGATGCCGGTACGGCGGGACAGCTCCGACAGCGACAGGTCGAGCTCGTCGATCTGGAACGCCTCGAGGATCAGCCGGGCCTTGCCCAGCACGCTGTTCGCGCCGGCGCCGAGACCCTCGCCGTACGGTCGAGCCCGCGGAACGTCCATCTCACAACCTTTCGACGAACAGCACGGTCCGGACGAGGATCTCGACCAGTCGCCGCATCTCCCCCAGGTCGGCCAGGTTCATCCCCGCGGTGAAGTCCGGCGGCTCCCCGGTCGGGGTCGCCGGCACCTTCGGCATCCCGACCCGCGCGGTCGGTACGCCGCGCATTCGCAGGATGTTGGCGTCGGTCGCGCCGCTGTTGGCCATGATCGGCACGTGCCGCTCCCCCGCGACGGCCTCCCACGCGGCCACGGCGGCCCGGACGATCGGCTCATCAGGCGAGGTATGCGACGCAGGTACGGCGGCCACCTGCTCGACCCGGAGTTCCGCGCCCAGCTTCTCGCCGAGGCGTTCGACCTCTGTGCGCACCTCGCGGGTGACACCGGCCGGTGTCTGCGCCGTGGTGATGCGCAGGTCGAGCCGCAGCCGGACCAGGGCGGCAGTCGAGGCGGCGAGACGCTCCGAGCCACCGCTGATCGACGACACGATCCCTTGCGGGCGCATCGTGCCGTGCTCATGACGTACGGCGTACTCGTCCAGCCACGACTCCAGGTGTCCGGCCACCTCGCCCGCGAGCGCGACCCCGTTGCGGTAAGGCAGGCGGTGGCGGCTGCCGGCGTACGTGTGGATCCCTGGCACCAGTACGTCGAGCCAGACCAGCCCGACCTCCTCGTGCGAGACCGTCCATCCCGGTTTGGCGATGACGGCGTAGTCGGTGGTGAACCCGCGTTCGAGCAGGAACGCCGCGCCGACCCCATGGCCGGTGTTCTGTCGTCCAACCTCGATGGCGAAGCTCGGCATCCCGCCCGCGCCGAATCCGCCGACCACGTCGCCCGGGAGTTCGACGCCCGACTCCGCCAAGGCCGCCAACGTCACCATGACACAGGCCGCGTGGCCCTTCGGGTTCCCGGCGCCGAGACCCTGCACCAGGTCGCCGTACAGCGTCGCCCGCGGCAGCATGTCCGGCCGCATCGCCAGAGTGGCCGACGGTACGTCGTACGTCGGATCGCCGGTGGTGAACGTGTCGAGCGGTGCGTAGAGCAGGGTGGACGGGCCGTTGCCGCCGGCCACTGTGCCGACCGCGTTGGCCTGCAGGTGATCCAGCTGTTGAAGCTTCGCCGCGACACCGTGGGTTGTCAGATCGTCGACAATCCAATTGGCGACCATGGCCTCCGCGCCGGTCGGGCTGGGGATGTCGACGACTCCGCAGATCGCCTCCGCCAGGCGGTCGCGGGTGACGTACTCCATCACCCGCGCAACCGCCTGCCCGGTGGTCATGGTCAGCTCCCCGGCAGGATCACCGCGCGGCCGCGCAGGCCGCCGGTCGCCAGTAGATGCAGTGCCTTCGGTGCGTCGTCCATTGCGAACGACTGGACGTCGAGCGTCAGCTCCCCCTTGGCGAGGAGTTCCGCGAGCAGCGGGGCGTACTCGCGTGCCGAGGCCTCGCGACGGATCATGTTCACCGGCAACAGCGCCACGTCGTCGAGCAACCAGCTCGGCACATCGAGACCCAGTTCCTTGCCGGCGACGTACCCGACGACCACCGCACGCCCGCCCGGCCGCACCCAGCGCGAGCGTTCAGCCACCGCCTGGCCTCCGAGCGTGTCCACGAGCAGCGTCGCCGGCCGTTCCTTCAACAGCTCGGCCGCACGCTCTTCGTCGCCCAGGAGCACGGCCTCGACACCAGCGGGCAGCCGATCAGCCTGGGCGGAGTCGACGACCCCGAGCACCGTGCATCCGGCCCGCACCGCGAGCTGCGCAACCATCGAGCCCACAGCACCCGCGGCACCGGCGACCACCACAACCTCACCCTCGCTGCCGCCTCCGGCGGCGGCGTCAAAGAAGGAGGAAGAGGAGGCGGCGGCGTCAGCCGCGGAGGTGCTGGTCGAGGAGCCGGCGCTGGGCCATGCTCCTAGGCGGGCGATGTCGTGGAGGGCGACGTAGGCCGTTGTTGTCGGGACGAAGTAGGTTGCGCCGATCTCGGGTGGGAGGTCGGCCGGCAGTGGGGACGCGGCCTTGCGGGTGGCGACGAAGTCCGCCCAGGTTCCGTCGCGGAGCAGGCCGAGGCCGCCGCCGCGCAGGACCACGCGCGTGCCCGGCTCGTGGATCTCCGACGAGACGACGATGCCGCAGCCCTCGACCCCTCCGACGTATGGGAGTTGCGGCTTGAGGTCGAACGTCCCGCTCGCGACGGTGAGGTCGAGGTGGGACACGGCGGCCGCCTCGACCCGGACGAGCGTCTCGCCTTCCTTCACGAGCGGCGACGGGACGTCCTCGACCACCGGCTCGGCGCCCCACTCGTGAATCCGCAGCGCACGCATCAGGACGCCGGGTGCTTCGCGAGGAACTCGAGGCTCAGCTCGTTGTAGCGGGCCGCCTGCTCGTGTTGCGGCCAGTGCCCGCACTCGTCGAAGAGCACCAGCTCCGAGCCGGCGATGGCCTCGTGCATGGCGTTCGCCTCCGGGACCTCACCGAACGGGTTGTTCCGGCCCCACACCACCAGTGTCGGGACGGTGATCTGGGCCAGGTGCTCCGGACGGAGGACGTTGCGCAGCCGGACCTCCATGTTCTGCAGGCAAAGCAGGTTGTCGATGTTCTCGACGAAGTCGGGCTGGTGGTAGATCGCGTGCCGTACCGCGACGAGCTCCTCGGTCGCGTCCACCGGATCCGCCATCAGCAGCCGCATCCGCGCCCGGGTCAGCTCGACGTCATCACGCGACACGGCCTCCCGAGTGCTGGTCCGGATCCGTTCCATCACCTGCGGGTTGGCGACAGTCCCGCCCGCACACAGCAACTGCAGCGACGCGATCCGGTCCGGTGCGTCGATCGCCGTACGGGCGCCGACCCAGCCGCCGAGGGACTCGCCGACGATGTGGGCGGACTCGATGCCGACGGCATCCATGTACGCGAGCAGGTGGTCACGGTAGCGCGGGATCTCGTACGGGTAGTCCGGCTTGCCGGTGTAGCCGTGACCGAGCATGTCGATCGCGTGGCAGGCGTACCGCTCGGCGTGCGCGCCGAGGTTGCGGGTGAACGCCTCCAGGTGGCCGCTGGTGCCGTGCAGGAAGATCACCGGTTCACCGGACCCGGCCTGCAGCGACCGGGTCGGAACGCTGCCGGCGTCCACCGTGCTGAGGCGGAACTCCGTGCCGGTCAGCTCGGTCCAGATGGTCTCGGCCAGCGTCATATCGTTCCTCCAGAAGGGTGCTGGTTGATCCGGTGGATCTGTGTGTTGCTCCGGGCAAGCAGTTTGCGCAGTACGACGACCAGCGCCGGGACGGCGAGGACGACGAGGATCTTCTTCATCGGATCTCCTGGATCACGGATGGTCGACGGAGCGCAGGAAACCGTCGACCACGGCGTGGTAGGCGGCCGGTCGCTCCTCCTGCAGGTGGTGCGACACGTGGTCCATCACGTGCAGGTTCCCGCGCTGCACCATCCGCGCCAGCATCATCGGGTAGTCGGGCGTGAGGAACGCGTCCTCACGTCCCCAGACGAAGAGCGCCGGCGCCTCGATCAGGCCGAGCTCGGCGGTCAGGTCCTGCCAGTCGCCGCGCGGGGAGTCCGACATCGCAGCCAGTTCACGTTCACCCGGGTCGAGGCTCTGCTGGTACCGCAGGTCGACGGTCTCCTCGGGCAGCCGGTCGGCGTCGTACCACTCCAGCCGGGTGATCAGGGCGCGCATCTTGTCCCGGGTCGGTCCTTCGCCGCCGTAGTAGATGTCACGGGCGGCACGGCCGCGGTGGCCTCGCTCCGGCAGCGGAGTAAGCGGTCCGTAGAAGACCGGCATGCTGCCCGTGACGACCAGGGAACGGACGCGCTCGGGGTAGCGCGCGGCCAGGCACAGCGCGATGGTGCCGCCCCACGAGTTGCAGATGAAGTCGGCCTTCTCGACGCCGAGCGTGTCCATCAACTCGACCGTCTTCGCGGCGTGGAAGTCCCACATCGGGCCGGTGATCCGGCACTTGTCGGACTGGCCGTATTGCAGGATGTCGACAATCAAACAATGCCGATCCGCAGCGAAGTACGGCGCCACCGGGCCGAAGTCACTCCATCCGGTGCAGCCGGGACCGCCGCCGTGCAAGAAGATCGTGTCCGGGCCTTCACCCAGTTCGTGGAAGTGGTACTTCACGTCGCCGGCCGCGGCGAAGCGGCTTTCCGGCGCCGGCCCGGCCGGTGGTGAGGTCAGGCGAGTCATCGGCGTACCTCCGAAGGATCGAGGACAGCGACGCCCATGCCGGTGAGCCATTCGGGCATCGGTGCGTAGGCAAGGCGTCGGCCCGGAATGAAACCGAGGGTTGCCGCCATCACGAGCCAGGTGCGGAGTTCCTGACCGCCGTTCCCGGCGACCGCTTCCAGCTCGGCGGCAGTCATCGAGGCATAGCGCCGCAGGTCGCCCTTCTCGAGGTCGTCGAGGAATGCCTCGTCGAACTCGGGGAAGATGGTCGGACGGGCGGACACGATGATCTCCCGGCGACGTGCGTCGTACCGCTCCCACTCACCGCGCCCGTTCAGCCAGGCCTCGACCAGGAACGCTTCGTCATCGCCATCCGGGTCGGTCCAGTCCGAAGGCCACGGAAGCTGGTGGGACAGCCCGCCGGAGGCGACCACGACCACACGCTTGTTCCCGGGAGCGGTCGCCAACTGCTCACCGAGCTGAACACAACGATCCAGCGTCGGAAGCGGTTGGGCGAACACGTTGACGACCAGCGGGACCACCGGTACGTCGATGCCGTCGAGCAGATACTGGATCGCATGCGATTGGCCGTGGTCGATCTGCAACCGTGCAGAGATCGCGACCTCAGTCCCCGCCTCGACCAAGTGTGTGGCCAGGGACTGAGCGAACGCAGGGTCGGTCCGCTGCGGACCCTTCGGCGTACCGGACTCGCCGGACGCGATCACCTCGCCGACGCCGAGGGTGAAGGACGGGATCAGGTCCAGCCAGAAGCCGCGGAAGTGGTTGGAGCCGACGATCACCACGACATCGGGACGCGCGTCGGCGATCGCCTGCCTGGCTTCGGACAAGGCATCGCGGAAGGCCTTGGCACGGTCAGTGTGCACGACCTGGTCCCAATGGGTGTTCATCAGCGTCGAATGGGACGCTCCGACCCCGAGGACGATCTCAGCCATCAGTGGGCTCGATTCCGGCGGCACGCAGGCGGTCGAGGCGGTCCTCAGTGACGTCCTCGGCGAGTTTGCGCCACTGCAGCAGCGAGTCGTCCGGGCGGTACAGCTTCTCCGGCGGCGCGTCGGTGACCTCGACCATCCACTTGTCCTGGCCGGAGAACTGGCCGTGGAACAGCCAGCGCACCGCGCCGAGGTACTTGGCGTAGAAGGGCAGCGTCTTCAGCCCCTGCTTGAAGTCCGCCAGCACGCCGACGTAGAGATGGTTGTCCTCGTCCACAGGGACGTAGAACTCGTAGTGGATGAAGGTCGGGTAGGCGATCCGCAGGACACCAGGCATGCTGACCGAGGCAAAGCCCGGGAACTCCTGCGCCGCGATCACCGGATTGGTCTCGCGATGCGTCGAGGTGTTGCCGATGTTCTTGGTCTCCGCCGGCGGCTTCAGCTTGTACCAGGCCTTGCCTGTCCAGTGCCCCAGTCCCGGGAAGTCGGCGTCCCAGAACTGCTCCTGCTGCACCCGGTAGATCCACCGGCCACGCTTGGTGATCTTGGTCGTGTTCCAGACCGGCATCGGCTTGAACAGCCGCCACAGCGCGGTCCGGTGCAGGTACTTCGCGTGGCCCTCGTCGTACCCGTTCTCGCAGGCGAACCGCCAGTTCCCCTCCCGCGGCTGGATCCGCGCACCGACCACGGCCGGGTTCGACACGAGCTCCTCGGGCAGCTGCTCGTCGATCGGATGCGGTGGTTCGCCGTCGCCGACGTACACCCAGACCATCCCGAGCCGCTCCTCGACGTCGTACGTCGGCTGCGTCACCTTCCCGCAGATCGGCGACTGCGGCCCGTCCGTGATCGCGGCCTTGAGGTCGCCGGTCTCCAGGTCGAAGGTCCAGCCGTGGTAGACGCAGGACACCGTGCCCGGGAACTGCTTGTTGCCGTAGCTCAGCGGAACGCCGCGGTGCGGGCAGCGGTCCTTCATGCCGAAGACCTTGCCGTTGTCCCGGATGACGAACAGCCGCTCACCGAGCAGGGTCACCTGGCGCGGCTTCTCCCCCACCTGCGACGAGAAGCAGACCGGGTACCAGTAGCCGCGGAAACCGGCCTTCGCGGCCTGGTAGTGCGGCCAACTCGACCAGTCCTGACGACCGGGCAGCCGGCCGGCCCGGTGCTTACGTACCTGCCTTCGGTCAACGGTGTCGGTCACGTCAGCTCCACTGGTCGTCGCAATCGGTGCGGTGAGCACATCACCGGCCTGCGGGCGCGACCAACAACTTCGGTTCGTCTGACGGAACACCTCTGCCGGCACGGCTGAATCTGGGCCGGTGGTCCGGTGAGCGGTCCCGATCACGGGACGTCCCGCGGACGCCGTACCTACATTCGAGCGCATCCCCGTTGTGGCGGAGCCCACCATGACCGAGCCCAGGAGGCCTCTCGTGACCACCTCCCACATCGTCTCGACCGACGTACTGATCGTCGGCGCGGGACCGACCGGCCTGTACGGCGCCTACTACGCCGGCTTCCGTGGCCTGAGTACGACGGTCGTCGACGTCCTGCCGCAGTCCGGCGGGCAGGTGATGGCGCTCTACCCGGAGAAGCAGATCCGCGACGTCGCCGCCATCCCCGCGATCAAGGGCCGCGATTTCGTCGCCGCACTGGTCGAACAGGCATCGTCGTACGAGCCGACGTACCTGCTGGGCCGGCAGGCGTTGACGCTCGAGCACACCGAGGACGAGGCCGTGGTGACGCTGGATGACGGCACAGTCGTCCGGGCCCGCGCCGTGGTACTCACGTCGGGTATCGGTACGCCGACGCCGCGGCCACTGGAATGCGGTGAGGAGTGGCTCGGTACCGGGCTGTCGTACTTCGTCACGGAGCCGGAGCGGCATGCCGACCAGGACGTCGTCATCGTCGGTGGCGGGGACAGCGCGCTCGACTGGGCGGATGCGTTGGAGCCGATCGCGCGGTCCGTCACCCTCGTGCACCGCCGCAAGGTCTTCCGCGGTCATGCCGCGACACTCGAACGCGTGAAATCCGGCCGCACCCGGCTGCACACCGACACCCAGGTGGTCGCGCTCGAAGGAGACAAGGACCGGCTCGCGAAGGTCACGCTGCGGTCGAATGACGGCCAGGAGACCGTCGTCCCGGCTGACCACGTGATCGCCGCCCTCGGGTTCATCAGCGATCTGGGTCCGTTGCGCGACTGGGGTCTCGAGCTCCGCGGCCGGTCGGTCGCCGTCGACCGGGCGATGCGGACCAACCTGCCCCGGGTGTTCGCCGCCGGGGACCTCACCGACTACGACGGCAAGGTCAAGCTGATGTCCGTCGGCTTCGGCGAGGTCGCCACCGCCATGAACCACGTGGCCGTGGACCTGGACCCCGACCTGACTCTGTTCCCCGGCCATTCCACCGACGCCGCCTGAAAGGGATCGCCATGAGCTACGTGATCGGCGCCGACTGCATCGACGTCCTCGACCGTTCCTGTGTCGAGGTGTGCCCGGTCGACTGCATCTACGTCGGCGGACGCAAGAGCTACATCAATGGCAACGAGTGCATCGACTGCGGTGCCTGCGAGGTCGAGTGCCCGGTCGAGGCGATCGTCGTCGACCGCGTCGCCCGCAAAGACCCCGCGCTGAAGGCACACCTGGCCGATGCCCGAGCCTTCTTCGAACTGCCCCTGCCCGGCCGGTCCGAACCACTCGGCGACCCCGGTGGCGCCCAGAAGCTCGGCGAGGTCGGCGTCGACACACCACTCGTCGCCGGATGATCATCAGGCGTGGGTACGCCGACACGCCGTACGGGCAGCTGCACTACGCCGAGACCGGATCCGGGCCGGCGATGTTGCTGCTGCACCAGACCCCTCGCTCGTACGACGAGTTCCGCGAGGTCCAGCCGTTGCTGGCCGGACGGCATCGCGTGATCGCGATGGACATGCTCGGTTTCGGGCTGAGCGCCGTACTGGAGAAGCCGCAGACGATCGAGCAGTACGCAGCCGGTGCCTTCGCCTTGCTGGACGCGCTGTCGATCGACGATGCGGTGGTGCTCGGTCATCACACCGGTGCCGCGGTGGCGCTGGAGATGGCGGCTTCGCGTCCGGAGCGGGTGGGTGCGTTGGTGTTGTCATCGCCGCCGTCGGCGGGCCCGGAGTACCGGTCCGGTCGGGTGAGCGTTGACAATGTCGAACCTGATGCCAATGGCAACCATCTGGCTGAGCTCTGGCGGATTCGTCAGCAGTACTACCCTGCCGGACGGCCCGATCTGCTCGAGCGGTTCATCAGGGACGCGCTGGCTGTGGACCCGGCCGAGGGCCATCGGGCCTGCCACCGCTACCGGATGGAAGACCGCGTCGGGCTCGTCACAGCCCCCGTGCTGCTCATCGGCGCCAGTGCCGACCCCTTCGCGCTGCCGAACCTCGCCGTACTCCAGAAGCAACTGACCGCCGCTCGCTCCGTCGACTCGGCGATCATCGAGGGCGGCATGATCCCGTTGATGGAGCAGGCGCCGCGGGAAGTCGCCGAGCTGGTCGAATCCTTCCTTCTCAGCCTGCCCAGGTCTCCAGGTTCCGGAGCACGGCCGAATTCAGCCGGACCTGCGCGACTCACCAACCCTCGCAGCGGGCCGCTCTGAGTCCACGGCCGAGCGTGAGCCGCGTTGATCGTGAGGGGTTGGTGAGTGACGGACGTCCGCCAGTGCAGTGAAGCCAGCGTGCGCGCACTCGCCACGGCGGCTTCACTCGCGCTCAAAGACGGCACTGCCCGCGACTGTGGGGAGATTGCTGCTGGCAAGCGATTGCCGGCAGCACGGTGGTCGCAGTCGATGGCACACTACCCACACTCGACCCGCGGGTTGGGTCAGCAGGCAGCACGGTGGCTTCAGTGTGCGGCGGTTACGCGGTAGACGCTTGGGTTGCTTTCTGGGTGGCTCCGGCCAGGTCGAGGGCGATGTCGACGATCATGTCCTCCTGCCCGCCGACCAACTTCCGCCGGCCGACCTCCACCAGGATCGTCCGTACGTCCAGGTCGTAGCGATCCGCGGCGACCTCGGCGTGCCTCAGGAAGCTCGAGTAGACACCCGCGTAGCCCAGCGTCAGCGTCTCGCGGTCGACCCGCACCGGCCGGTCCTGCAAGGGCCGGACGATGTCGTCGGCCGCGTCCTGGAGCGCGAACAGGTCGCAGCCGTGCTCCCAGCCCTGCAACGTCGCCACCGCCACGAACGGCTCGATCGGACAGTTCCCCGCTCCGGCGCCTTGGCCGGCGAGTGACGCATCGACCCTGGTCACGCCTTCCTCGACCGCGGCAACCGAATTGGCGACCGCGAGTGAGAGGTTCTCGTGCGCGTGGATCCCGATCTCGGTCGCGGGATCGAGCACATCGCGGTAGACCCGGACTCGCTCGCGTACGCCGTCCATCAGGAGGCGGCCGCCGGAATCGGTGACGTAGACGCAGTGAGCGCCGTACGACTCCATCAGCGCGGCCTGTTTCGCGAGCTCACCGGCGGGCGCGAGGTGGCTCATCATCAGGAAGCCGGCCACGTCCATCCCGAGTTCGCGCGCGGTCGCGATGTGCTGCGCCGAGACGTCGGCCTCGGTGCAATGTGTTGCCACCCGCACCGACCTGACGCCCAGACTGTGCGCGCGCTTCAGGTCGTGGATGGTGCCGATCCCCGGCAGCAACAGCGTCGTCAGCCGGGCGCGCGAGAGGTTGGCCGCTGCGGTCTCGATCCACTCCCAGTCGGCATGCGAACCCGGGCCGTAGGTGAGGCTGCCGCCGGCCAGACCGTCGCCGTGAGCAACCTCGATCCCGTCCACCCCAGCCGCGTCCAGCGCCGCCACGATCCGCGCAAGATCGGCCGGCTCCATCCGATGCCGAACGGCGTGCATGCCATCCCGCAGGGTGACGTCCTGAATGAAGAGCCTGGTCATGGGGCCTCCCGGCCTGGACTGAGGAGCGGAGGGAGCGAAGCGACTGGAGTGACGAGGGAAGGCTGGGAGTCAAAGCCCCATGACCCGCCGCGCCGGAGGCGTGGCATCAACAGAGTCATGGGCGGGCGATCCTTTCGGCTGCGGCGAGTGCGGCGGACGTCATGATGTCGAGGTTGCCGGCGTACGACGGGAGGTAGTGGGCGGCTCCTTCGACCTCGAGGAAGACCGACACCTGGTGCGTCACCGGGAGCCCGCCGGTCAGCGTGTGCACTGGTTGGTCCTTCGGCACCGCGGTGATCTGGACGTCCTGTTTGAGTCGGTAGCCCGGGACATAGCCGGCCACCACGTCGACCATCTCCTGAACCGACGACCGGATCCGTTCGTGGGTGTCCTCGTCGTCGGTGTTGATCAGGCAGAGCACGGTGTCGCGCATGATCAGCGGCGGCTCGGCCGGATTCAGCACGATCACGGCCTTGCCCCGCCGGGCACCGCCGACCCTCTCGATCGCGGCGGCAGTGGTCTCGGTGAACTCGTCGATGTTCGCCCTGGTCCCCGGACCGGCCGACTTCGACGCGATCGACGCGACGATCTCGGCGTACGGGACCGCGGTCACCCGGGCCACCGCGGCGACCACCGGGATGGTCGCCTGACCGCCGCAGGTGACCATGTTGACGTTGCTTTCGGCAATGTTCTGGTCGAGGTTCACCGCCGGTACGACGAACGGCCCGAGCGCGGCCGGAGTCAGGTCCACCAGCCGTTTGCCGTACGGCGCCAGCGCGCGAGCGTTCACCTCGTGCGCCTTGGCCGAGGTGGCGTCGAAGACGATCTCGATCTCGTCGAAACCGTCGAGCGCGATCAGGCCCTCGACCCCTTCGTGGGTCGTCGGCACGCCGAGCCGGGCGGCCCTGGCGAGTCCGTCGGAGGCGGGATCGATACCGACCATCGCGGCCAGCTCGAGCGTCTGCGACAGCCGCTTGATCTTGAACATCAGATCGGTGCCGATGTTGCCCGACCCGATCACGGCGACCTTCGTGCGTTCCATGAATCCCTTTCAGCTGAAGGAGACGGCGACGCGGCCGAGGCCGGACAGTTCGGCCTCCACCCGGGCGCCGGAAGTGACAGCGACCATCGGTCCGAGCGCACCCGAGAGGATGACCTGACCGGCGCGCAACGGCTCGCCCAGTTCGCGCGCCGTCCGGGCCAGCCAGGCAAGTGCCAGCAGCGGATCACCGAGACAGGCTTTGCCCGACCCCTCCGACGCTGTCTCGCCGTCCAGCCGCAGGCTCATCTGTACGTCGATCGGCTCGACCTCCCCGAGCGTCGCGCGAGCGTCGCCCAACACGAACAGACCGCTGGACGCGTTGTCCGCGACGGTGTCGCCGAAGCTGATGTCCCAGCCTGCAATCCGACTGTCGACAATCTCCAGGGCGGGCACCACGAACTCCACGGCATCCCGGACGGTCGTGTCGTCGATCAGACCGTCCAGATCCCGACCGAGGACGAAGGCCACCTCGGCCTCGATCTTCGGCTGCAACAGCACGCCTGCACCGACGACGCCGCCGTTCGCGACCTCCATGTCGGCGAACAGCACCCCGAAGTCCGGCCGATCCACCCCCAACTGCTGCTGGACTGCCGGCGACGTCAGCCCGATCTTCCGGCCGACCACACGACCCCCGGCCGCCAGTCGCTCGTCGACAATCACCTTCTGCACCGCATACGCCGTACTCACGTCGTCTCGGCCGATCAGGTCACGGACGGGTTCACACGGAGTCGTCGTGAGCGTCGCCTGCCGGAGTCGCTCGGCAGCGGCGTGGATCGTCATGCGAGTTCTCCCGGGAAGTGGCAGGCTACGGACTGGTGGTTGCGGCGGGGCAGGAGTTCCGGGTCTTGCTCCGCGCAGATGGTCCGGTCGGCGTGGACGAGTGGACCGATCGGGCAGCGGGTGCGGAACCGGCAGCCGGACGGTGGGTTGGCAGGACTCGGCAGGTCGCCTTGGAGGACGATCTGTTCGCGGGTGCGCTCCTCGACGGTCGGTGTCGGCGACGAGGACAGCAGCGCGACCGTGTACGGGTGCTGCGGGTCGCCGTACACCTCGGCCGCCGTACCGGTCTCCACGATGCGGCCGAGGTACATCACCGCGACCCGGTCGCTCAGGTGACGGACCACGGACAGGTCGTGTGCGATGAACAGGTAGCCGAGACCGAGTTCGCGCTGGAGTTCCTCGAGCAGGTTGATGATCTGCGCCTGGATCGACATGTCCAGGGCCGACACCGGCTCGTCGAGGATGAGCACTTTCGGCCGGCGGGCAAGTGCCCGGGCGATGCCGATGCGCTGCCGTTGACCGCCGGAGAACGCATGCGGATAGCGGTCGAGGTACTCCCGCCGCAGGCCGACCCGGTCCATCAGTGCGTTCGACTCCGCTTCCAGCTCCGCGCCGCGCAGACCGCGCAGCGACAGGGCCTCGGCGAGGGACTGACGGACCGTACGGCGTGGATTCAGCGACGCGTAGGGATCCTGGAACACGTACTGGATCGACGAGCGGATCCGACCCACCTGCTCGTCACCCATCGACGTGACGTCGTCACCGTCGACCTCGACGGAGCCACCTGCCACCGGCGTGATGCCGACGATGCTGCGCGAGAGCGTCGACTTGCCACAGCCGCTCTCGCCGACCAGGCCGAGTGTCTCGCCGGCGTGTACCGCCAGGCTGACCGAGTCGACGGCGTACACCGGAGGGTCGCGGTGGAACAGACCCCGGCGACGCGAGCCGACATCGACCCGCAGGTCGCGCACTTCCAGGACCGGGTCCGTGCCGATGGCTGCGCCATCCTCAACCGACACAGGCTCGGATTCCAGGGTGACGTCGATGGCGACGCCGCGTTGTGCCACGAAGCAGGCGGACAGCTGGCCCTCACCGCCCACCTGGAGCAGCGCCGGGACCTCCTGCCGGCAGCCGTCCTCGGCGAACCCGCAGCGAGGCGCGAACGAACAGCCCGGCGGCAGCGCCGACGGATCGGGCGGCGAACCGGGGATGGCCGGCAATGGTTGCCCAAGGCGCTCATCGTCCAGCCGTGGCATCGCCGCCAGCAGCGCGGCCGTGTACGGGTGACGGGGTGTGCGGAGGACCTGCTCGACCGTGCCCTGCTCGACGACGCGACCGCCGTACATCACCGCGACCCGGGTACACAGCTCGGCGACCACACCCATGTCGTGGGTGATGATCGCGATCGCCAGCCCGAGCTCCTCGCGGAGTTTGAGCAGCAGCCGCAGGATCTGCGCCTGGATCGTGACGTCGAGCGCGGTGGTCGGCTCGTCCGCGATCAGCAGCACCGGGTCGTTGGCCAGCGCGATCGCGATCACGACGCGCTGCCGCATCCCGCCGGAGAACTGGTGCGGATACTGGTCGATCCTGACCGCGGCGTCGGGGATGCCCACCTGGTCCAGCAGTTCCAGCGCCCGCCCGCGCGCCGCCCGCTTGGCGGTGCCGTGCAGGGTGAGCGCCTCGATGATCTGGTCGCCGATCGTCATCACCGGATTCAGCGCGGCCTGCGGATCCTGGAAGACCATCGCCACGCCGCTCCCCCGCCGGCGCCGCATCTCCCGCTCCGGCAGCGACAGCAGGTCCTCACCGTCGAACTCGACCGACCCGCCGACGATCTCGCCGGGCGCCCGGACCATCCGCATGATCGAGCGAGCGGTGACCGACTTGCCGGAGCCGGACTCGCCGACGATGCCGAGCACGTCGCCGGGATTGATGTCGAAGCTGACGTCGTTGACGGCCCGCACACAGCTCTGGCCGATGTTGAACTCGGTCCGCAAGTTCCGGACCCGCAGCAGCGCGCGGCCCGCCTCGGACCTCGCCGGAGTCTTCACAACCGTCGGATTGCTCACCGGTTCACCGCCTCGTTGAGGGCGTCCGCGATCAGGCTGAACGCCAGCGCGAGCAGAAGAAGGATCAGTGCGGGACCGATCAGGTACGTCGGCGCCTGCGTGACGAACCGCAGTCCGTTGTTCAGCAGCACCCCGAGCGACGGCGTCGGCGGCTGCACACCCAGCCCGACGATGCTCAGCCCGGCCTCGATATACACGCCGATCACCATCCAGACCGAAGCGTTCACCACGATCGAGTCCATCGCGTTCGGCACGATGTGGCGGGTCAGCACCTTCGGTTTCGATACGCCGAGAACACGCGCGGCCAGCACGTACTCACGCGACTGCTGAGACAGCCACGCCGCCCGGGCCAGCCGGCCGGCCGTGGGCATACCGGAGATCAGGATGGTCAGGAACAGGGCGAGCCAGCCCGGGCCGAGGACCGCCACCAAGCAGATGCCCAGCAGCAGACCCGGGAACCCGACCACCACGTCGAACAGTCGCTGCACGCCCTCGCCGAGCCGTTCCGAGATCGCCCCGGCCAGCCCAAGCAGCATCCCGAGCGCCATGCTCAGCGGTACGGCGGCGAAGATCAGACTGAGGTCGATCCGCAGCCCGTAGACGCTGCGGGTGAGGATGTCGCGGCCGAACTCGTCCAGCCCGAACGGGTGTGCGGCCGACATCCCGGTCAGCGACGAACTGCCCTGCTGGTCGTAGCCGCCGGGGAACAGTACCGGCGCCAGCACCGCCGCGAGGACGAGGATGCTCAGCAGGGTCAGGCCGATGATGCCGCGCGGGGTGCGGAATGCCGACAGGTAACGCGTCACCGTCGGGTTGAGCCGGCGGGTGGTCCGGGCTCGTTCTGTGGCTTCGATGCTCGTCATCTCTACTCTCCCAGCCGGATTCGGGGATCGAGGGCGGCCAGGATGATCTCGGTGAACAACTGGCACACGACGGCCACGAAGACCGCACCCAGGATCAGCACCTGCAGGACGGTGAAGTCCCGCGACTGCACACTCGTCACGGCCAGCTGGCCGAGGCCGTTCCGGGCGAAGATCGCCTCGATCACGACCGCACCGGCCAGCACGTGCCCCATCTGCAGGCCGACCGCGACGACCGCGCTGCCGAGGCTGTTGCGGAACACGTGCCGGAAGGTGATCCGCCGCCGCGACGCGCCCTTGCTGACGGCCAGATCGACGAACTCCGCTTTCCGCATCGTCGCCATCTCGGTCTGGATGAACCGGGCCACGACCGCCGCCGGACCGAGCGCGAGGGCGAGCGAGGGCAGCACCAGGTACTGGATCCCGATCGCCGGATTCTCCAGGATGCCGACCTCACCGCTGACCGGGAGCCAGCGGTTGAACACGCCGAACACGAGGATGAAGCCCAGCCCGACCACGAACGACGGAACGGCGACGAACAGGCTGTCGGTGAAGTCGAGCAGCGCCCGCACCCAGCCGATCCGGGCCGAGCCGGCCAGGATGCCGAGCCCGGCCCCGATGACGATCACGAACAGCGTGGACAGCACGGCCAGCTCGAGCGTGCTGCCGATCCGGTCCCCGATCAGACTGCCCACGCTGCGGTGCAACAGGAACGACTCCCCCAGGTCCCCGCGGAACAGTCCGCCGACCCAGTCGACGTACTGCACCACCGGAGACCGGTTCAATCCCAACTGCTCACGAATCGCCGCGATGGTCTCCGCGTCCGGGTTCTCCCCAGCCAGGACGACCGCCACGTCCCCCGGCGCGAGCCGGGGCAATGCGAACGCGATGATCGAACTCGCGAACAGCACGAAGAACACCGATGGTGCCTTGCGTAGCAGGAACCTGGTCATCAGGTCGTACCCTTCAGTCGCTCAGCCAGGCTTGGCCGAGGTTCAGGAAGCCCATCTGGGTCGGCGCGATGTCGTTCAGTGAGCTGGTCCGGACCGTCAGCGTCGGGCGGATGATCAGCGGCACCGCGAAGGACTCGTCCAGGAAGTAGGTGTTGAAGTCCTTCAGCGCCTTCTCCTGGTCGGCCTTCACACTCGCATTCGTCACCGCCTGGGTGAGCTTGGTGTACTCCGCACTCTCGAACTTGGAGACGTTGTTACTGGCAACAAGCTCGGGACGGGCCACCATCGCGGTGGCCGGCGAGTTGCCGTTGCCGGCCTGCATCAGGACCGCGGAGGTGGTGAACGTCCGGGTGGCGAGTCTCTGCTCGTAGTCGGGCACGTTCATGATCGCCGGGGTGGCGTTCAGGCCGACGGCGGTGAGGTTGTTCTTGACGATCTGGAAGATCGCGAGCGATTCGGGACCGTCCGCCACCGCGATGGTGATCGCCGTACCCGGCTTGACGCCCGCGTCGGTCAGCATCTGCTTCGCCTTGGCCTGGTCGTACTTGTAGTGACCCGCCTGGGCGGCGTCGTACCCGACCGTCGACGGTCGCCACGGCAAGCTGGCCGACTGGGCCTTGCCGCCTTCGACCTGCTGGACGATCCGGTGGCGGTCCATCGCGTACTGGACGGCCTGCCGGACGGCCTTGTTGTCGAACGGAGGCTTCGTCACGTTGAGAGCGAGCGGGAACGCCGCACCGCCGGAGCTGACCAGGGCGAAGCCCTGCTGCTCACCGAGACTGCGTGCGTCCACCGGTGGTACGCCGACCGCGTACTGCGCCCGTCCGCTACGGATCGCCGACACCAGCGCCGTCGGGTCCTTGATCATGCTGATCTCGATCGCGTCGAGGTGCGTGTTCGCCGCGTCGCGGTACTTGGCGTACTTGGCGAGCTCGATCTTGCCGCCCGGTGTGTACGACTTCCACTCGAACCGGCCGGTGCCGTCCACATTCTTGCCGGCCGCATAGTCGGCGTACGAGTCCTTGTTCAGGATCGGCAGCGTCTCGAACAGGTCGAAGACGTTCGGCAGCGGTTTGGCGAAGGTCAGCGCGAGCTCGGTGTCGCTCTTGGCCTCCACGCCGCTGATCTGGGCGGCGATCTTCTGGTTCGCGGCACCGACGGCCGGGTCCTTCGCCTTGTTCAGCGTGAACACGACATCGGCGGCGGTCAGCTTGCGGCCGCTGTGGAAGGTGACGTCGTCGCGCAGCTTGACCGTCATACTCTTGCCGTCCGAGGCCAGCGTCCACGACGACGCAAGCACGCCCTTGGGTTCAGCGGTCTGCGGATCGATCAGAGTGAGCGTCTCGAGGACGGCGTACTCCGACACGATGTTGCCGATCGCGGTCTTCAGGAACGAGCCCGGGTCGGCGTCGTAGGCCTGAGCGACCACCAGCGTGCCGCCGTTGCGGGCCGGCCCGGCGCTCTGCGCGGCCTGGCCGGCGTTCTGCGTGGCGGCACTGCATGCCGCGCCGGCCAGCATCACCGCGGCGGCCGCCGCCGCTACCGCTGTCTTCTTGAGTGACATCGAAACTCCTCGAGCTAGTCCTGACACCTGCCGTGAACGGGAGTGCGAAGCGCAGTGAGGAAACGCCGGGGCGGCGACCGGATCGGGTCCGGTCCTCGCAGTGATCGCCACACTGTAGGACTGGCGGATCGGCCCCGCGCCGCTCTCGGTTCGCTGACCGGAACACCGTCCGGCCGAGGCTCACGGGCGGCGGCTAGCGTCCGATGTCATGCCCCTCGCTTACGGCTTCACCTCGTACGGCGGCCCTGACGTCCAGCGCTTCCTCGACCTCCCCAGCCCCGAACCCGGACCCGGTGAGGTGCTCGTCGAGGTCCAGGCGGCCGGCGTGAACCCGGTGGACTGGAAGGTCCGGGAAGGCATGCACCGCGCGTTCCTTCCGCTCGAGTTTCCCGCCGTACTCGGTCGTGAGGTCGCCGGGATCGTCGTACGGTCCGGGCCTGATGCCGGTTTCGAGCCGGGCGATCGGATCTGCGGTCCCACGGTTGGCGGCTGCGGCGGTTACGCCGAGTTCGCGCTGGTCCCGGCGGAACGTGCGGCCCGGATGCCGGCCGGCCTGTCGTTCACGGATGCCGCTGTGCTTCCGATCGCGGCTGGTACGGCGTACGACTCGATCGAAGCGTTGGACCTCAGACCGGGTGAGAGCCTGCTGATTCTCGGGGTCGGCGGCGGTGTCGGCACGGTTGCCGCGCAACTGGCGGTCATGCGTGGGATCGAGGTGGCCGGGACGGCCAGCCCGGCGAAACACGTGTACGTCGAGTCACTCGGAGTCGTTGCCTACGACCATGATCAGGTTCCGCCACCGGCGGACGCCGTACTCGATCTGGTCGGTGGGAACGCTTTGCACAAGGTGACCGGCGACCGGATCCTCAGCGTGGCGGATCCGGAGGTCCTCGCACAGTACGGCGCTCGTCCGCTCCAGCGCAGCGGCGATCCGAGTGTGCTCGCCGTACTGACAGAGTTGGTCGCGAACGGCAAGCTCGACCCAGGTGTCCGGCACGTACTCCCGTTCGCCGAAGCGGGTGACGCGCTCGCGCTGGTCGAAGCCGGTCAGGTGACCGGGAAGATCGTGATCGGTTTGCCTACCGGACCACGAGGCTGACCGTGCCCGCCGATTCGTCCTTAGCATGCGGCGACGGCCTCACCCCGACGGAAGGACGACCATGACCGCACTGCCCGGCTCGCGTCTCGCGCTCAACCCCATCCAATGGATGGCCACCGACGACGGCTGGCTCGACCCGTCCAAGGCCCCCGAGACCCCGGAGCTGCTGGCGCTGGTGAAGAAGGCCGGGTTCGACGGCGTGATGGCCGCGGTCCCGGCCGGCTGGTCGGTCCAGCAGTACGCCGAGCTCGTCGCTGACACCGGACTGGAGCTCGCCCCCGGGTACGTCGTCTGCCGGTCCGACGGCCGCGACGGCAAGCAGGACGAGGTCGTCGAGAACGCGGTCCAGATCGCCCGGCAGCACGCCGAGCTGGGACTCGACGTGGTCGGCCTCGGCATGGCCATGGGTCAGGACGCACCCCGGGTCGCACACCCGGCGCAGGGGTACGACCTGCAGGCCGACCGGCTCGGCGCGGTGACCGAACTGATCGCCAGGATCGCCGCGGCGATGGTCGCCGAGGGCGTGCGGCCGGCACTGCACCCGCACGTCGGCACCTGGATCGAGACCAACAGCGAGGGCCGCGCCGTACTGGAGGCGGTGCCCGCCGACCAGCTCGGCTTCCTGCCCGACACCGGTCACCTCGCCTGGGCCGGCGTCGACGTCCGTGCCCTGATCAGCGACTACGCCGACCGGGTGCCCTTCGTCCACGTGAAGGACTGCCGGCTGAGCGTCGCGCAGGAGGGCCGCGCCGGCGACTGGGACTACAAGAAGATCGTCCGCTCCGGTCTGTGGGTCGAGCCGGGCCGCGGCGAGCTGCCGCTGGTCGAGATCCTCAGTGCCCTGGGCAACGACTTCGGCGGCTGGCTGATGGTCGAGGTGGACAAGCCCGACATCGCCGACCCGTACGAGAGCGCGGTCGCGTCGGCGACCTGGATGCGGGCCACGTTCGGAGGCGGTCGGTAGTGGCGGATCACCGGATCGGAATTCTCGGCAGCGGCAACATCTTCGGCCGCTACGTCACCGGGCTGAGCCGCTACCCATCGCTGACGATCGCGCGGGTCGGCGACATCGACACCATCCGGGCGAAGGAGGCCGCGAACGAGTTCGGCATCCCGGACTGGGGTAACGACGAGGACCTGTACGCCGACGACTTGATCGACATCGTCATCAACCTCACCCCACCGGTGCACCACGCGGCCACGATCACGGCCGCGTTGCGCGCCGGGAAGCACGTGTACGTCGAGAAGCCGGTGGCGACCACGGTCGACGACGCTCGCGCCGTACTGGCGGTGGCTGCCGAGACCGGGAACATCCTCGGCTCGGCGCCCGACACCTTCCTCGGCAGTGCCGGCCAGACCGCGCGGAAGGCACTCGACGACGGGCTGATCGGTTCGCCGATCGGCGCGTCGTTCTTCATCGGTCACAGCAAGGCCGAGAAGTGGCACCCGGATCCGCGGTTCCTGTTCCAGGCCGGCGGCGGTCCGGTGCTGGACATGGGCCCGTACTCACTCGCGATCCTGGTGAACCTCCTCGGCCCGGTCGGCTCGGTCGCTGCCTCGAGCCGGATCGGCGCGCCCGTGCGGACCGTGACGTCCCCGAACCGCGCCGTCGACACGATCGACGTCGACGTACCGACGCATGCGGCCGCGATCTTCACCTTCGCCTCCGGTGCGGTCGCCACTGCCCAGCTGAGCTTCGACGTGTGGGACAGCGAACTGCCGCACATCGAGGTCTACGGCACCAAGGGCACGCTCTCGCTGGCCAACCCGAACCACTTCGACGGCGATGTTCGCGTCAAGCGCCACACCGACGACGAGTGGATCGTCCTGCCGCCTGTCACCGAACTCTTCGGTGCCGTCGGGACGCGCGAACAAGCCCGCCGAGGTCTCGGGGTACACGACCTGGCCACCGCCATCGAAGGCGGCCCGCACCGGGCCAACGCTGCCTTCGCGTTCCACATCCTCGAGTCGCTCATCGCCGTACAAGAGTCATCGGACAGCGGCGCGACCGTCCACCTCACCAGCACCTGCGACCGCCCGGCCGCCCTCGCCTGACGCGAATCCTCTGACGATCAGCAGGACGCCCAGGATGAGCTCGAACAGGCCGCCGGGGATGGAGAACACGAGCCCGACGCCGTACCCGAGGAGCTCGAGGATCCCCCCGCCTGCCAGGGCGGTGTAGCCGATCAGGCCCAGCACGGCGAGGGGACGCGGGATCAGCCGTGCCGTCAGCAGCACACGGCAGAAGAACAGGCTGCCGAGGGCCAGGCCGATCATGGCGACCCAGTAGACGACCTCGCTGTCGTTCGCCGCGAGAACGCCGACGGCGAGCAGGACTCCTTCGAGAATCCTGCTCGCCAGGTAGGCGTAGGCGCCGAGCTTGTGCGTACGGCGGAGCACGGGGAATGCCAGTACGCCGATGGCGATGACGTCGACGGAGTTGAGCAGCATGAGCACGTCGACGCCGGAGCCGTAGAGGGCGAAGGCGAGCAGGAACAGTACGCCGATGAGTCGAGCCTTCATGAGGTCACCTCGAAGCGGCCGGCGCGGATCAGGAGCCAGATGGCGAGGAGGAGTTCGCCGAGGAACGTGTAGGTGGAGACGGCGAGGTCCAGGCCGAGCAGGGCGCCGAAGCCGTCGGCGAGATAGCCCAAGCCTGCGATCGCCAGCAGGATGCCCAGCCAACCGGGAAGGTGGCTCGAGCGGAACGCCAGGCAGCCGAGCAACAGCAGGTGCACACCGAAGAGACCGAGGCTGGCTGTCCACAGGTCGGAGAAGCCGTCGATGCGGTCGAGGACCTGTTCGTCCAGGTGGCGGAGTGCGTCCAGGAGGCTGCCCAACGCGACCATGAAGACGGCTGAGTAGACCAGCCTGAAGGCCGCCGCCAGCAGGGACAAAGTTTGGTCGACCGAGGTGAAGACGCGGTAAAGCGCGCAGGCGACGATCACATCGAGTACGACGACCAGGAACATGCTCGCCACGCCGGCCCGGAACAGACCTTCGGATGCTGCGATGTCCCGCGCGGTCTTCGCGGCATCGCCTGACGTCACCAAACCCTCGATGGCGGCGAAGTTGCCGAAGCCGGCCAGGGCGGCCATCAGGAGCAACCCCACTCCCCCGGCGACTGCCCACGCGCGTGTCGAACTCACAGTGCCTCCCCTTGTTTCGTACTTAGTACGGCCAAGGTAACGTACTAAGTACGAAAACGCGAGGGAGGAGGCGACGAGCGCCGCAGGGTCGAGCCCGGTCCGTCAGAAGGCGACGGTCCAGCCTGACCGTTCGGCCTGAGCCTTCGTGTAGGCGACGCCGTGGATCTTGAGGCCCTTCGGGTTGAGCAGGGTGATCTCGCCGCCCTTGTTACCGAGCTGCACATTCGGCGGCAGCGGTACGACGAGAGTCGCGCCGGCCGCGAGGACGCCGCCGGGGACCGGGCCGACGTGGAGGGCGCGATCGACGAGATGCCAGCCGGTCAGGTCGATGGCGTCGGGTGAAGCGTTGAGCAGCGTGACCGTTTCCGCCTCGGGGGCAGGGCCGATCGGGTTGATCAACGCGGCCACTATGCGCACCGGCTCCGCGCCGAACTCCTCGACCGGAACGTCGAGAGCGTGACCGGTCGTGTCGTCGGTGTGCCACGACTGGCTCTGGAACGCCAGGAAGATGGCCACCCACCGTTGCTGATCCGGCAACTCGATCATCAACGCGCCGTCCTGCCAGACACCGTCGTCCTTGCGGAACGTGCCGACGTTCCCCTGGTTCATGTGGATGTCGTGTACCCCGTTGCCGGGCCGGAAGTCGAAGACCTTGTCGGCCACGCCGTTCTCCGGTCCCCACCGTTCCCCGAACGCGTAGACGACCGCGGCCGGTTCGCGGATCGCCCGTCGGACCTGGTCGTCCAGCAGGTCGGCGAGATCGTTGCCCGGCCCCTCGACATCAGCGGGGAGGGGTCGGAGCAGGTTGCGATCGAACAAGGTCTGCCGGACGTAGTCGAGGTTCACCCCGCGCGGACCGGTGTCGAGCCGGTGCCAGCCCGAGGTGAGTTCGCCGAGCTGCGCGGTGACCGGATGCCGGAAGTCCTCGTCGACCCGGAACAGCAGCTCCGACGGGTACTCCTTCGACATCACGTTCACCGCGATCCGGTAGTCCACCGCGGCTTCATCGCGTAGCTGGACCTGATAGTGCGGCGTGTCCGTGCCACCTTCGCGGCGTGCGTCGACTGCTCGGCCGACCAGGACGCCGTACGACTTCAAGGGCATGACCTGCTCCTCTCCCCCAAGGTATGGAGAGGCCGGAACCCGTTGAAATACACCGGATTCCGCGGTCAAGCGTTTGCGCGGATCAGACCAGGGCGAAACCGCCGGTCCAGGAGGTCTTCTCGGCGACCGCGAGGGTGAGCTGCAGGAAGCCGAGGGCCTCGAGCTCACGGGCCCGCTTGAGCGAACCCGCGTCGACCGCGCGGAGTCCACCGGCGGCGACGATCCCGGTCAGCAGCGACTTCGCGTCGGCGTCGTCACCGGCGATCAGGACCGTGGTGGGCACGTCGCCGGCCTGGCCGGTCGCCAGCGTCGCGGCGAACGTGGTGTTGAAGGCCTTCACGACCTTGGACTCCGGCAGCCGGGCCGCGAGCGCGGCGGCAGCCGAGCTGTCCGCGGGGACGACGAGTGAGTCGAAGGTCTCGAAGTTCAGCGGGTTGGTGATGTCGACGACGATCTTGCCGGCGAACTGACCGGCGCGCTCCTCGAGCACCTGCGCGACGGCCGGATACGGAACGGCGAGGACGACGACCTCACCGGTGATCTTCTGATCCTTGTCGGCGGTGCCGAACTGCTCGACAGTGTTGCCGCCCTTGGCGACGATGCTCGCGATCGCCTGGCTCATGTTGCCGGTGCCGATGATGCTGACGTGTGCCATGACCACTCCTGGATGAACGTTGAATAGTTGTTCCTACAACCATCACGATAGCTCAAAAAGGTTGTCGCTACAAGTGTTAGCTGGAACACTGGTGGCATGGCGACACGATGGCTCGACGAGACACAGCTCACGGCATGGGTGCGGCTGGCCGCCGTACTCGAACTCCTGCCCGGAGTGCTCGACTCACAGCTGCGGCGGGACGCGGGGCTGACGCACTTCGAGTACTACGTCCTGGCGATGCTCTCGGAGGCACCGAAACGCACGCTCCGGATGACCTCGCTGGCCCAGCAGACGAACGCCACGCTCCCCCGCCTGTCCCACGTCGTGAAGAAACTCGAGGACCGCGAGCTGGTCGAACGCTTTCCGTGCCCGGAGGACGCCCGCGCCACGAACGCGCGGTTGACCCCGACCGGCTGGAAGAAGGTGTGCGAGACGGCACCGGGCCATGTGGCCGCAGTACGGCAGCATGTGATCGACGTACTGACGCCGGAGCAAATCGACCAGCTCACCGCGATCACCGACGCCATCCTCGGAGCCGTGGACCCCGACGGCACCATGACGCCGATCTACCAGCGGTACGACGTTCCGGAGAGCTAGGTGGTGTTGGATGCCGGGTATGAACCAGCTGAGTGATGTCGAGGTGGCGATCAATGCGGCCGAGGCGGGGGCGGCCGTCGTACAGGAGAAGTACGGCGCTGTCGTGAGCCGCTACGACAAGTCGCCGACCGACTTCGCCACCGAGGCGGACCTTGAGGCCGAGCGGGCGATCCTCGAGGTCATCCGGGCGGCCCGGCCGGACGACGCGGTGATCGGCGAGGAGTACGGCGCAACCGGTGAAGCGACTCGCACCTGGCTGGTGGACCCGCTGTGCGGGACGCTCAACTTCGCCGCCGAGACACCCCTGTTCTCGGTCAACGTCGCGCTGCCAGGCGCCGTCGTCGCCGCGGTCGCTCAACCCTTGACCGGGGAGGTGTTCTGGACGGACGGCACGACGGCCAACCTCCGCCGGAACGGGACCGACTCCCCCGCCCAACCATCCGCCACCTCACGGCTGGTCGACGTCGACATCGACGCCCCGCCCGGCGCCGACTTCCTCGGTGCCCAGCTCCTGACCGACGAGAAGTTCCGCGCCACCTTCGCCGGGCGCGTGTCCTCCAGCACCCTCACCCTCGCCTGGGTCGCCGTCGGCCGCCGAGCCGCCTACATCACCAACGGCACCCTGAAGGACAGCGTCCACTTCACCGCCGGTACGACGCTCTGCGCAGCAGCCGGCTGCATCGTCACCGACTTCCGCGGCCAACCCCTCCACACCGGGCCCGGGCTACTCGCGGCCGCCGACCCCGCCACCCACCAACGACTCCTGGACCTGATCGCACCCCACCTGCCCTGACGGTCAGCGGGATTCGAGCAGCGACTTGAGACGCGCGAGGTCCTTCTGGTTGGCCCGGCGCATGGCAGCCGACATCAGGGGTGCGGCGACCCCGGCAAAGCCTGACGGCTCACCGCGGTTACGAAGGCTCATGTGGGTCGACCGGTCGTTCGGGGCGGACCACTGGTAGCTCGTCTCCATCGGGAACGGCCCTTGCGCGGTCCGCATCACCAGTCGCTCGTACGGGACGAACTCGACGATCTCGTAGGTGTAGGCGATCCGGCGACCGAGGAAATGGGCCACGAAGTCCATCCGCGACCCGACCATGACCGGCGGCTCGGTCTGCCACTTGACCGACTCGATGTTCACGTACCACTCGGGCGCGTTGGACGGATCCGCGGCGTACTCCGCGACCACCTGCACCGGCCGGTCGATCACGATCTCGGTGAGCACGTCGACTGCCATCGTTCCTCCCAGGCCACGGGTCGAGGCTTAGCACCGACAGTACGCCGGATCGTTGCGAAGGCGCCGTATCGTGATCATTGGTTGACCGACTCCGGGTGGTTTGCGGATTAGCCTGGAGGTATGGCCACGTACGGGCACAGCCCTCGAGGCGAAGTGGGGCTGCAGGAACTGATCGACGCGTCGCCGGCGCCACGGGCACGGATGTCCGCCGCCGCCGAGACCGCGCTCGTGTGCGGACTGGGAGCGGTGCTCACAGCAACGTTCTCGATCCTCTTCGGGGTGTCCCTGGTGTTCGGCGTGCTGGCAGTGCTGACCGGCCTGGTCGGCCTCATCAGCACCCACCGCCCGGACGTCGCAGGCAGCGCCCTCAACGTCTTGGGCCTCTTGCTGGGCCTCCTGGCCATCGCCGTCATCGGCGTCCGCTACCTAGGCATCGACACCGCCATCGGCGACCCCCTCATCCCCTGGCTCACCGACCAACTCCACCACTGGAACACCAAACTCCCCCAGCCCTGATAGTGGCTCACCTGAAGTCGCGGGAGGTTGTTTTGGCGGCTAGGGGGAGGCGTTCGAGGTGGTCGGCGGAGAGGTTGGTGACGTCGCCGGCGCGTTCGACCCGGCCGCGGATGATGAGGGCGCCGGAGGTGCGGGCGACGGTGGCGTGGCGGTGCCAGCAGCCGACGGTGATGACGATGTTGGCCATGCCGGTTTCGTCCTCGAGGTTCATGAAGGTGACCCCGGAGGCGGTGGCCGGGCGCTGTCGATGGGTGACCACCCCGGCGACCCGGACCCGGCTGCCCGCGGGGGCCTCGCGCAGTTGGGCGGCAGAAAGAATGCCTTCGGCCCGTAGCTGGTCGCGGATGCGCTGGATCGGGTGACTGGTGGTGGTGATCGCGGTCGACCACAGGTCGGCCATGTCGGACTCGATATCGCTCATCCCGGGCAGCGTCGGCGGCGGCCCGGCGGCGGTGATCCCGGCGAGCTGACCGGGGCGTTCCTCGGCGGCCCGGCCGGCCTCCCACAACGCCTGCCGGCGATCGAGCCCGAAGCAGTCGAAGGCCCCGGCGGTGGCCAGCGCCTCCACCTGCGCGGCAGTGATCCCGGTCCGACGGACGAGGTCGGCCATCTCCGCGTACGGGCCACCGCGATCGCGTTCCTCGACGATCAGCTTCGCCCCCTTCGCGCCGATCGTCCGCACCTCCGACAACCCCAGCCGGACCGCGAACGCGCCGTCGCGGCGATGGAGGGTGGTGTCGGACGGCGCCTTCGGATCGAACGTACCGACCAACGGCTGCGGATCCACCAGACAGTCCGGCGAACCGGTCGGCCCGGTCAGCTCCTGCCCCTCGACCAACTGCTCGAGCCCGGCGTCGATCCCGGAGAGGTGCAGGTCCGGCCGCCGTACCTCCACGCCGTGACGACGGGCGTCGGCGACCAGGGACTGGGGTGAGTAGAACCCCATCGGCTGGGCCCGCAACAGCGCGGCCAGGAACGCGGCTGGGTAGTGCAGCCGCAACCACGTGCTGGAGTAGACCAGCAGGGCGAAGCTGATCGAGTGGGACTCGGCGAAACCGAAGTTCGCGAACGCCTCGATCTTGTCGTAGATCTCGTCGGCCAGGTCCCCGGTGATCCCGTTGCGCGCCATCCCGGCGTACAGCTTCTCCTTCAAGGACGAGATCTTCTCGATCCCGCGCTTCGACCCCATCGCGCGCCGGAGCAGGTCGGCCTCGTCGCCGTCGATCTCGCCGACCGCCATCGCCATCTGCATCAGCTGCTCCTGGAACAGCGGCACGCCCATGGTCCGCTCCAGCACCGGCCGCAGCTTCGGGTGCAGGTAGGTGACCGGCTCCTCCCCGGTCCGGCGGCGGATGTACGGATGGACCGCACCGCCCTGGATCGGGCCGGGCCGGATCAACGCGATCTCGGTGACCAGGTCGTAGAACTTCCGCGGCTTCAACCGTGGCAGCGTTGCCATCTGCGCCCGTGACTCCACCTGGAACACCCCGACCGAGTCCGCCCGGCACAACTGGTCGTAGACGCCGGCCTCCTCCTTCGGGATCGTGTGCAGCAGCCACGACTCCCCCACCTGCTCGCGGACCATCTCCATGCAGTACTGCAACGCGGCCAGCATCCCGAGCCCGAGCAGGTCGAACTTCACCAGCCCCATCCAGGCGCAGTCGTCCTTGTCCCACTGCAGGACCGTCCGGTTCTCCATCCGGGCGTGCTCGATCGGCACCACCTCCCCCACCGGCCGCTCGGTCAGCACCATGCCACCGGAGTGGATCCCCAGATGTCGCGGGAACTTCAGCAACGCGGTCGCCATCTCCACCACCCGCGGCGGGATGTCGTGCTCGGTCGAGGTGATCTCCGGGCTCCACCCGTCCACCTGTTTCGACCACGCGTCCTGCTGACCGACCGAGTACCCGAGGGCCTTGGCCATGTCCCGTACGGCGGACTTCGGCCGGTAACTGATCACGTTCGCGACCTGGGCGGCGTTCCGGCGGCCGTACTTGCCGTAGACGTACTGGATCACCTCTTCCCGGCGGTCGGAGTCGAAGTCGACATCGATATCCGGCTCCTCGGTCCGGGTCGAGGCGAGGAACCGCTCGAACGGCAGGTTGTAGAGGATGCTGTCGACCGCGGTGATCCCGAGCGCGTAACAGACCGCAGAGTTCGCCGCCGATCCCCGGCCCTGGCACAGGATCCCGTTCTCGTGGGCGAATCCGACGATGTCCTGGACGATCAGGAAGTACCCCGGGAAGCCCTTCTCCTCGATCACCGCCAGCTCACGCTCCAGTCGCTCGTACGCATCCGGACGCTCCGCCCGTGTGCCGTAGCGCAGAGCGGCGCCCCGCCAGGTCAGCTCACGCAGCCACGACATCGGGGTCTCCCCCTTCGGCACGTCTCGCAACGGCAGCTTGGGTTTCGCCCGGGCCAGATCGAAAGCCAGCTGGTCGGCCAGTGTCACCGATCGCGCCACCGCCCCCGGGAACTTCTGGAACCGGGTGGTCATCTCGGCCCCCGACCGCAGGAACGCCATCCCGGCCGGCGGCAGCCAGCCGTCCATCGAGTCCAGGTCCCGCCGGGCCCGGACCGCGGCCACCGCGGCGGCCAGCTTGTGCTGCGCCGGGGTGGCGTAGTGAACGTTGTTGGTGGCAACTACCTGGAGACCGCAGTCCGCCGCCAGGCCGGCCAGCACTCGGTTCCGGGTCGAGTCGGCCGGTAGGTGGTGATCGATCAGCTCGACCACCACCCGATCCTGACCGAACAGGCCCACCAACCGGTCCAGCTCCCGTTTCGCGGCGGCCGGACCGTCGGCGTACCCACCCAGCTCCAGGGCCTGCCGGACCAGTCCTTTCCGGCACCCGGTCAGGATCAGCCAACTGTCGCGACCGCGCTCGGCGAGATCCTCCAGGTCGTAGACCGGGCGGCCCTTCTCACCACCGGCCAGCTGCGCCTCGGTGATCGCGCCCGCCAACCGGTGATACCCCTCCTGCCCCTCCGCCAGCACCAGCAGGTGACTGCCCTCGGGGTCGGCAACACCGTTCTGCGGGCCGGTCAGGCCGAGGGAGAGCTCCGCCCCGAACACCGTGGGCAGCTCGTACGCCGCGGCCGCCTCGGCGAACCGGGCCGCGCCGTAGAACCCGTCGTGATCGGTCAGCGCCAGCGCGTGCAGACCCTGCCGGACCGCTGCCTCGACCAGGTCCTCCGGCTGCGAGGCGCCGTCCAGGAAGGAGAAGTTCGAGTGCACGTGCAGCTCGGCGTAGGGCACCGCGTGCTCCGGCCTGCGGGCGGCGTGTGGCACATACGGTCCGCGATGCTGCGACCACGCCGGGCTGTCGCCGCCATCCGCCGTCACCGGGCGGTCGCCGTGACTGCCCGGGCGCGAGCGATCCGACAACTTGCGCTCCAGCTCCGACCACTTGATCGGCGGATTGTTGTAGCCCATCGCCCACACCTCCCGTCGACCACAAGACTAGAACATGTGTTCGAGGAAACACCAACGGCGTGCACACAGTTCACGCGTGAACTCTTGCCAAAGCAACTATTGCCAGGTACTACAGTCTCGGCGAGCGGTTGCAAACCACGAGCGGAAGGGGGCCGGCCCATGCTGAGGCAGGTCGCGGAGGGTGTGCTGGTCCATCAGAGCGAGTTGATCCAGAACAACACGGTTGTCGTCCAAGGCACGGCCGGTGTGTTGGTCATCGACGCGGGGATCACGGGCGATGAGATGGCTTGTCTCGCGAACGATCTTCGCGAGTTGGGCCAGCCCGTGGTGGCAGGCTTCTCGACGCATCCTGATTGGGATCACGTGCTCTGGCACGCCGACCTCGGCGAAGCTCCCCGTTACGGTACGGCCCGCTGCGCGGCTTTCATGCGAGATCTGCTGTCGGACCCGGACTGGAAGGCCAACGTCGCCGAGGGGTTGCCGCCGGAGATCGCCGAGGAGACACCGCTGGACCTGTTCGGCCTCATCACCGGTCTGCCTGCCGAAACCACAAAGCTTCCGTGGGACGGCCCTGAAGTCCGGATCATCGAGCATCCGGCCCATGCCCAGGGTCATGCGGCGCTGTTGATCGAGGACCGCAGGGTTCTCGCCGCCGGCGACATGCTTTCTGATGTCTTGATCCCGATGCCCGACTTCGGCACCGCTGACCCGATCGAGGACTACCTCGCCGGGCTGCAGCTGCTCGAAGGTGTGGCGGACGACGTCGATGTCGTCGTCCCGGGTCACGGGTCCGTCGGAGTTGATCAACTCCGCACCCGGATCGAACAGGACCGCGCGTACGTGCATGCCCTGCGTGACGGCAGTGTTCCCGACGACCCGCGGCTCGGCCCATCGGCCAAGCCTGGCTGGGAATGGGTGGACGACATCCACACAGGGCACCTGCAGCAGCTCGCCAAGAGACACCAATCCTGAGGCATCTGGTCGGTCAAGACAGGAGCTCGACGTACCCGTCAGTCCCGTGCACGCGGATCCGCTGCCCGTCCCGGATCAGCCGGGTGGCCTGGTCCACGCCCACGACGGCCGGCAAGCCGTACTCCCGGGCGATCACCGCGCCGTGGGTCATCAGGCCGCCCACCTCCGTCACCAGACCCGTGATGCCGACGAACAGGGGCGACCAACTGGGGTCCGTGTAGGCCGTGACCAGGATGTCGCCCGCTTCGAGATCGGCCTTCGCCAGGTCGAGGATGACGCGGGCTCTGCCCTCGATGGTGCCGGCGGACACCGGCAAGCCGACCAGGGCACCGTCCGGTACGTCGTCGCGCCGGTACGAGCCGACGATGGCCTCGCCGTCAGAGGTGAGCACCCGGGGCGGCGTCAGCGCCTCATAGGTCCGGAACGCGTCCTTGCGTTGCTGGATGAGCCGGTCGTCCACCTGTTTGGTGCGTACGACGTCCTGGAGCTCCTGGAAGGTGAGGTAGAAGATGTCCTCCTTCTCGGGCAGCACGTTGGTCTGCACGAGGCGCTCGGCCTCTTCCAGCAGGGCCTGCTTGTAGACGAAGTAGCGGCTGATGATGTTGTACTTCGGGTATTCGCGGTAGCCGATGAAGGTCCGGAGCCGGTCGATCATCCGTGCGGTCTCGTCGGCTTTCTGCTCCCCGTCCGGCAGCGCCCGCAGGCGTTCCAGCAGGTCCTCCTGCTTATTCTGCGCCTCCTGCCGCCCCTGCTCGAAGCGCCGCTGGGCGGCACCCGGCTCGAAGAGCTTGACGTTGTCGAGGATCAGCGGCACCAGCGTGCTGGGGCGTTCGCTCCAGCGCGGCCTGGTGATGTCGATCTCGCCGACGCAGCGCATGCCGTACCGGTCGAGGTAGGCCTCGATGGCGTCGCGCGCTTCGGTCCCGCCCGCGAACTTCGGCAACTCGTCCAGGAAGGCGTCGTCCTCGACCTGCTGCAGGAACGCGACCAGCTCCGGATACGGGCGGATCACATCGGCGACATCGAGCAGCGCCAGCCCCATCTCCGACGTGATGTTGTTGGGGGCGGACAGCGTGAGTGTGTCAGCCGCGTTCTTCTCGCCCAGCCATTCCTGCAGCTGGTCGTTGAGCCACCAGGTGGCCTCCATTCCCGCCATGATCGCCTGCATGGTCAGCGGATCACCGAGGACCCGCTTGTGCTCCTGGAAGGCCTCGAGCAGGACGTCGAACAGCGCCGGTCCGCTCTTCGATCGGAGGTCGCGCCGCAGGGCGACGATGGACGCCTCGCTGCGCTCGATCAGCTCGGTGACGATGACCGGATCGGTCTCCATCGATGCCGACGCGCCGCGGACCGGCGCGCCGCCGCCGGGACCCTCGTCGGGACGCGTCGGGATGAAGTCGCCGCGGTCGAGGACGGTCTCGACCGCGTCCGCGAACAGCGGATCGGATCTCCCCACCACGTCCAGGAAGGCGGCCCGGCTCGCCGGCGAGGCCAGCCGCGGGGTGGCGTCGACGAACAGCCGCCCGCCGGCCTCGAGCATCGGTGCCATCGCGGTCAGCTGCCACACGGAGATGCCCAGCGGTTTCATCGCGTCGGTCATCATCTGCTGGTGACCGACCGAGAGGTAGACGTGGTTCTCCTGGTCGCTGCTCTCGGGGATGGGGAACAGGGTGGTGATCGGCCGGCTCTGAACGATCTGGAAGCCGTCATCGGCCAGGCACCATTCGATGTCCTGCGGGCGTCCGAAGTGCGCTTCGATCCGCCGCCCGAGTTGCACGAGCCGCACGACCTGCGCATCCGTCAATGCGGGCTGCTCCTGCCGCTGCGGGTCGATCGCCAGCTGCTGCGTCCCACCCGTCGGCAGCGCCTGGATGGCGAGTTGCTTGGCGGCGATCGTCTTGGCGATGACCTCCCCGTCGCGCACCTTGAAGACGTCCGGGTTCACCAGGCCGGAGACCAATGCCTCGCCGAGGCCGAAGCCGGCGTCCACGGCGGCGACCCTCCGGTTGCCCGTGACGGGGTCGGCCGTGAACAGGATGCCGGCCGCCTGCGAGAAGACCATCTGCTGCACGACCACGGCCATGTGGACCTTCCGGTGGTCGAAGCCGTTCCGCAGGCGGTAGGTCACGGCCCGCTCGGTGAACAGCGACGCCCAGCACCGAGTGATGTGCTGGAGGATCGCCGCCAGGCCCACGACGTTCAGGTACGTGTCCTGCTGGCCCGCGAAGGACGCCGTCGGCAGGTCCTCGGCCGTCGCGCTGGACCGGACGGCGTACGCCGCCTGGTCGCCGAGCCGGGCGAGCGCGTCGGTGACCGCCGCCGCCAGATCGTCGGGGACGGCGACCTCTTCGAGCGTCTGACGGATCTCCGCACTGAGCGCGGAGATCGCCTCCCGGTCGTCCGGGTTCAGGCGCGACAGCCGATCGAGCCGATCGTCGATCGACGGCGCCGCCGCCAGGAAGCGCCGGAAGGCGGCCGTCGTCACGCAGAACCCGGGCGGCACGCGGATGCCTTCGATCCGCGACAACTCCCCCAGGTGTGCGCCCTTACCGCCCACGACCGCGACCTGCCGCTCGTCGATCTGGTGAAGGTCCAGCACGTACTGCTCGATCACGGGCACGTCCTCGTCTCTGGTCGGCTTGCCTCGGCCGACGATTCTGCGCCACGACCCGGTCCTTGCCGCAAGCCCACCCCTGCGCTATAACCTGAAAATGCAAGGAGATCCGTCTCCTTGCATTTTTCGTCTGTGCCCTCGCGCCATCGCACACACCTCCTGTCGACCACAAGACTAGAACATATGTTCGAAATAGCGCTAACCTGGGACCATGCTTGGGCGGTTCACGGTGCGACCTGCCGACGACGGATCGAACAGATTCGGCGTCTGGGACGGCGCGGTCAACGGGTGGCGGGCGACAGACATCGACGACGAGACGGAGGCACACCGGATAGCCAGTGATCTCGACGTCCAGTACGACGCTCACGGTCCGCGACCGGCCGACGCCGTACGGAAGGTGGACCCGGCCCAGCCGGTCCAGCGAGCCCAGTGGCAGAACGGCGAGCTCGACGTCTGGATCCGCGACAACGGCGAGTGGCTCGGCCGGGTAAGGGACAAGGACGGCCGGGTCACCTGGATCCCCGGCACCGACCTCCGCCCGCTCTAGCGGGTACGCCGTACCGGCCGGCGGGATCAGCCCGCGAAGCCGTGATGGAGCATCACATGCTTGATCCGCGTGTAGTCCTCCAGCCCGTACATGGACAGGTCCTTGCCGTAACCCGAGTGCTTGAAACCGCCGTGCGGCATCTCCGCGATCAACGGGATGTGGGTGTTCACCCAGACGCAGCCGAAGTCGAGCCGGGCGGACATCCGGGCCGCGGTGTTGACGTTCGTCGTCCACACCGACGAGGCCAGGCCGTACTCGCTGTCGTTCGCCAGCCGCAGCGCCTCCTCCTCGTCGGCGAACTTCTGCACCGTCAGCACCGGACCGAAGATCTCGGTCCGGATCAGCTCGTCGTCCTGGCGGAGGTCGGCGACGATCGTCGGCTCGTAGAAGTAGCCGCGGTCGCCGATCCGGTGCCCGCCGGTCGTCACCCGGGCGTGGTCGGGCGCCCGCTCGACCAGGCCGGCCACGTGCCCGAGCTGGTTGGCGTTGTTGATCGGCCCGTAGAGGATGTCCTCGTCGGCCGGGTCGTAGCCGGTCCGGGTCTGCCGGGCGGCCTCGGTCAGCGCGCCGACGAACTCGTCGTAGACGCCTTGCTGGACGAGCACCCGGGTGGCCGCCGTACAGTCCTGCCCGCCGTTGAACAGGCCGCCGACCGAGATCCCCTCGATCGCGCCCGGGATGTCGGCGTCGTCGAACACCACCACCGGCGCCTTGCCGCCGAGTTCGAGGTGGGCACGTTTGACGTCGGCCGCGGCCGCCATCGCGACGGCCATCCCGGCCCGGGTGGATCCGGTGATCGATACCAGCTGGGGCACCTTGTGCTTGGTCAGCGCGGCACCGGTGTCGCGATCGCCACAGACCAGGTTGCACACCCCGGGCGGGAAGATCTCCTGCATCTTCTCCACCATCCAGTACGACGACGCGGGAGTCGTGTCGGACGGCTTCAGGACGACCGTGTTCCCTGCGGCCAGGGCCGGAGCGAACTTCCAGACCGACATCATCATCGGGTAGTTCCACGGCGCCACCTGGGCCACCGGGCCGATCGGTTCGCGCCGGACCGACGAGGTGAAACCGCGCATGTACTCACCGGACGACTTGCCCTCCAGCACCCGCGCGGCACCGGCGAAGAAGCGGATCTGGTCGACCATCGGCGGGATCTCCTCCGACCGGGTCAGGGCCACCGGCTTGCCGGTGTTCTCGCTCTCGATCGCGATCAGTTCCTCGGCGTTGTCCTCGATCACGTCGGCCAGCTTCAGCAGTGCCCGCTGCCGCTCCCCCGGCGTCGACCAGCGCCACTTCTCGAACGCACCGGCGGCGGCGCGGAAGGCCAGGTCCACGTCGTGCTCGTCGGAGTTCGGCGCGGACGCGTACACCTCGCCGGTGGACGGGTTGACGATGTCCATCATCGCTCCGGACTCGGCAGCCTGGACGGTGCCGTCGATGATGTTGTGGAAGACCTTCTTGTCCGGCATGACAACAACCCCCTAGCGGCACCAGTCCCCCGTTCCCTCAATCTAGGCCCACCCACTCACGAGGAGAAGCCCATGGCGACGCATCCGCTCGAGCCCCTCGACGAGCAGTCGGAGAGCGACGACGGGATGACCCGGTGGATCGCCGACGACGAGTCGCTGGAGAACACCGACGTGGTGCTCTGGTACGTGTTCGGCATCCACCACATCACCCGGGTCGAGGACTGGCCGGTGATGCCGGCCGACACGATCGCCTTCTGGCTCAAGCCGTTCGGCTTCTTCGACCAGAACCCGTCGATCGACGTGGCGCCGGCCCACGGGCACAACCATGAGAGGACATCATGAGCATCAGCGGAGGTCCGGACCTTCCCCAGCGGCGGCAGGTGAACACGCCGATCCCCGGTCCGGCGTCACAGGCCCTGCAAGCACGCAAGGAGGCGTCGGTCGCGCGCGGAGTCGGCACGACGCTCCCGGTCTACGTCGTCGCCGCCGGCGGTGGCGTCATTGTGGATGCCGACGGCAACCACCTGATCGACCTCGGCTCCGGCATCGCGGTCACCACCGTGGGCAACAGCGCACCCCGGGTCGCGGCGGCGGTGACCGAACAGGTGCAGGCCTTCACCCACACCTGCTTCATGATCACGCCGTACGACGGCTATGTCCGGGTCGCCGAAGCACTCAACCGGATCACCCCGGGCAGCCACGACAAGCGCACCGTGCTGTTCAACTCCGGCGCCGAGGCCGTCGAGAACGCGGTCAAGATCGCCCGGTCGTTCACCGGCCGGCAGGCGGTCGTGGTGTTCGACCACGCCTACCACGGCCGGACCAACCTGACCATGGCGATGACCGCGAAGGGCATGCCGTACAAGAGCGGCTTCGGGCCGTTCGCCGCGGAGATCTACCGCGCTCCGCTGTCCTACCCGTTCCGCGACGGCGGCCTCGACGGTGTGGCCGCCGCGGAACGCGCGATCGACGTGATCGACAAGCAGGTCGGCGCCGGCAACCTGGCCGCGGTCGTGATCGAACCCATCCAGGGCGAGGGTGGCTTCATCGTCCCGGCGGCGGGTTTCCTCCCCACGCTGCTGGACTGGTGCCACGCCAACGACGTCGTCTTCGCCGCCGACGAGGTCCAGACCGGGTTCGCCCGCACCGGCGCGATGTTCGCCTGCGACCACGAAGGCGTCGTACCCGATCTGATCGCCACCGCCAAGGGCATCGCCGGCGGGCTGCCGCTGTCGGCCGTCACCGGCCGCGCCGACATCATGGACGCACCCCACGTCGGCGGTCTCGGCGGGACGTACGGCGGCAATCCGCTCGCCTGCGCCGCCGCGTTGGCCGTGATCGAGACCATCGAGGCCGACGGGCTCGTCGACCGTGCCCGCGCTATCGGCAAGACACTGCTCGAACGACTCACCACCCTGCAGGCACAGGACAACCGGATCGGGGATGTTCGCGGCCGGGGCGCCATGGCCGCGATCGAGCTCGTCATTCCCGGCACGAGCGAACCCGATGCCAACCTGACCAAGCGCATCGCGGCAGCGGTCCATGCCAAGGGCGTCGTGGTCCTCACCTGCGGAACCTACGGCAACGTACTGCGCTTCCTGCCACCACTGGCCATCCCCGACCACCTGTTGCACGAGGGCCTCGACGTACTGCGGGACGCCTTCGCGGAAACCAGTTAGCCGGGCGTGGGCGTCGTTGTCGGTTGGTCTGGTTGGCGGTACTTCGGGTCGCCCTCGACGATCTTCTTGCTCGGCGCGACGAAGCGCTCCAGCGGCATGCCCTTCAGCGCGCCTTCCATCGCGGTCTGCCAGAGCGGACCGGCGGTACCGGAGCCGGTCGGGTCGGAGATGTCCCGACCGTCCAGGGTGTGGCGGTACATCAGGTTCGTGTACGGCAGGTTCGCGTCGGCCACGACAGCGGCCGCGGCCAGGTTCGGCGCGTAACCGGCGTACCAGACCGCCTTGTTCTCCTGGATCGTTCCGGTCTTGCCGGCCAGGTCCCAGTTGCCGAAGTTCAGCCGGCCGCCGGTGCCGCCGGGCTCCATCACCGCGCTGAGCACCCGGTTCACCCCGTCGGCCACCTCAGGCTTGAGGACCTGCTTGCAGTTCATGGCCGGGGTGTCGATCGGCCGGCGGGACTTGTCCTGCAGGCCGATGACGAGCAGCGGCTCGCAGTACTTGCCGCGGGCCGCGAAGGTCGCGTACGCGTTGGAGAGCATCAGCGGCGTGACGTAGCCGACGCCGAGCGTGTAGGAGATCACCTGGTCCAGCGGCTTCAAGGTCTGCCCGTTGTACATCCCCAACGCCTCCGCCGTCTTCGCGATCGGACAGAGGCCGACGCGCTGCGCCAGTTGGAGGAAGTACGTGTTCGTGGAGTACCGGGTCGCCTCGACCAGCGTGATGTTGCCGCCCCTGGTCGAGTTCTGCGGCCGGTACGACGGATCCCTCGTCCAGCCCGAGCAGGTCTGGAACCTCTTGCCGCTGAGATCGATCTGCTGCGGCGAGTTGATCCGGTAGCCCAGCGGAACGCCCTTCGAGATCGCGGCGGCGAGGGTGAACGCCTTCATCGTCGAGCCGTTCTGGAACCCGCCGAACCCGCCGGGGTAGGACTTCTCCACGTTGTAGTTGTAGGCGGTCTGGAAGCGGCCGTTGCCGTACGGCCTGCTCTGCACCATCGCCTTCACCAGGCCGGTGCCGGGCTCGACGACGGTGATCGCGGCGACGGCACTGTCGGTTCGCCTGCTGTGCTCGTTGATCGACGCCTGGGCGGCCTTCTGGATCCGCCGGTCGAGTGAGGTCGTCACGGTCAGGCCGCCGGTCTTGAGGTAGTGCTCCCGGTCCTTGACCGTCCGGCCGAGCTCCGGGTTCTGGAGCAGCTTCGAGACGACGTACTCGCAGTAGAAGGGGTAGCGGGAGTTGGCGCAGCCGTTCGGGACCTTCAGCACCTTGGCCGGGTCGATCACCGGCGTCTTGAGCGCGTTGTTCGCCTGGTGCAGCGAGATGACCTTGAGCTCGAGCATCCGCTTGATCACCACGTCGCGGCGGTCCTTGGCGCGCTTCATGTCGTTGGTCGGGTCGTAGCCGGTCGGGTTCTTCACCAGTCCGGCCAGCAGGGCGGCCTGCGGGAGGGTGAGGTTCTTGGCGGTGGTCCGGAAGTAGTGCTGCGCGGCGGCCTGGACGCCGTACGTGCCGTCGCCGAAGTTGACCAGGTTGAGGTACCGCTCGAGGATCTGGTCCTTGGAGTACTGGCTCTCGACCGCGATCGCGTAGCGCAACTCGGCCAGCTTGCGTGCGTACGTCACCGCCGTGGCACGCCGGATCTCGGTGGCGTTGCGGGCCTTCTCGATCAGGCTCAGCTTCACGTACTGCTGGGTGATGGTCGATCCACCCTGCTGGACCTCACCCTCGGTCTGGTTGCGGACCATCGCGCGCAGCGTGCCCTTCAGATCGAGGGCGCCGTGCTCGTAGAAGCGCGAGTCCTCGATCGCGATGATCGCCTTGCGCATGATCGGGCTGATGTAGCTCAGCGACACCGGGACGCGGTTCTGCTCGTACAGGGTGGCAATCAGCGTGCCGTCCGCGGCCAGGATCCGGCTCCGGACGGCGACCGGCTCGATCTCCAGCTCACGCGGCAGCGTCTGGACCGTCTCGACGACCTTCTCACTGCCGAGCCCGGCCATGCCGGCGAACGGGACCGCCAGCCCCGCGGCCAGCGCACCTGACATCACGCTCACGATGAGGAATGTCACCAGTGCGCGAATCTTGTTGCCACCGCCCGTGTCGGTGCGCATACCTCCAGGTTAGGCGCCCCCGTGATTACGGGCCAATCCAGCGGCGATTGCCTCGATCAACTGCGGCCGCAGCTCGTGTGCGCTGATCACCGCATCGACCGAGCCGACCTCGACGGCCCGCTGGATGCTGTGCACCCGGTCGAACCCGGTCGCGACCTCGCCGAGCTTCTCCGACCGTACGGCGGTCCGCACCTCGGCCAACTCGGTCGCCAACGCGGCCCGCTCCGCACCGGTTGCCTCACGCACCCGCTCGGCCAGCGACGCCACCCGCGGGTCGGACGCGGTCCGCGCGTCGACCTCACCGGCGAACACGACCGCGGCCGCCGGCGCACCACCGATCACCGACGCGAACGAGCCCTCGACCGCGAGCACCGTCATCGACGGGTTCAGCGCCTTGGAGAACACCACGAATGCGCCGCCGTGATAGCGCGACACCACGCAGAACACGATCGGGCCCTCGAAGTTCACGATCGCCCGGCCGATCTCGGCGCCGTACTCGAGCTGCAGGTTCCGCATCGAGTCGGGCGAGCCGTCGAAACCGGACAGGTTGGCCAGCACCACCAGCGGCCGGTTCCCGCTGGCCGCGTTGATCGCCCGGGCCGCCTTCTTCGACGAGCGCGGGAACAACGTGCCCGCGGTGTAGGTGTCCGGGCCGTCGGTGGGCGGGAAGCCCCGGCGCGGCACCGACCGGGACTCGATCCCGAGCAGGCAGACCGGGTATCCGCCCAGCCGCGCGTCCTGCACCACCGCGGTGTCCGCGTCGGCCATCCCGGCCCAGCGCTCCAGCACCGGGTGGTCCTGGTCGGTGACGGCCCGCATCAGCGTGCGGATGTCGAACGCCTTCTTGCGTTCCGGGTTCGTCGCCGCCGAGAAGATCTCGCCGACAGTGCGGAAGTCGCTGCCCGCGACGTTGTGCGGGTACGTCGTGACATCGCGATCCACCGGGTCGGACGTCTCCGCCCGACGCGGCCCCGTCTCCCCAGGTACGACGTACGTGTGGTCGTAATGCGCCATCAGCACATCCCGGGCACCCTTCAGATCGGGCGCCCAGTACTGCGCCTGACCGTTCGGGCCCATCACCCGGTCATAACCGCCGATACCGAAGTTGTCCTCCGCGGAGACGCCGCCGGAGAAGTCCAGCGACTGCTTGCCGGTCAGCACCATCGCACTGTCCGGCGTCATCACCAGGATGCCCTTGGTGTGCATCAGCATCGTGGCCTCGGCGTTCCAGTACGGCTGTGCGCCGACGTTGATACCGGCCACCACGATGTTGATCTCGCCGCCGTCCTGGGTGAACTCGACGATCCGCTTCAGCGCCTTCGCGACCCAGTCCATGTTCTCGGTGCCGGAGTCCATCGAGATCCGGGCACCGGCGGACAGCGAGTACCACTCCACCGGCACCTGCATCCGCTCGGCCAGGTCGAGTGCCGCGATGATCCGCGAGCACTCCCCTTCCGCCACCGCACCGAGTGCCTTGGTCGGGTCGCCGCTGAGCACGACCCGGGTGACACCCTCGGGATGCCGGGAGGTCGGTGTCGTGACCACACCGGCGATCAGGCCGGCCTTGTTCAGTCCGCGCGGCCGCTCCGCCGGCACCAGGGCACCGGCGTCGTCCAAGTCGTACTCGGTCCAGGTGCCACCCGGTCCGGCCACCATGCCGGCGACCTCGTACGGGTAGACGGTGTTGCGGCGGCGGGACCGCTGGACCTTCTGCGCGTAGTCGTCGAGCGGCTTCAGTCGCTCGGTCGGCGGCTGCTCCACCGACGTGACGACACCCGCGCCGTGCTGGTAGTAGAACCGCGCGGCCAGCAGGTTGAGCGAGCCGTCCGGGGTCGCCACCCGGCCCTGCACCAGGACCTCCTCGATCCCGGCGCCGGCGGTCATCGGTGCGATGTTGCGGCGCAGGGCGGTGAGCTCGTCGACCTGAGCGTCGACCTGCGGCCAGATGTGCACCCAGACGTGGTTCATGTCGAGCTTGGCCCCGGCCGCGCCGCGCTCGGTGCGGGCCCGGCGGATCGCCTCCAGACAGTTCGCGATCGCCCGCTCGGCGTGCGGCAGCGAGGTGACCTGCCCGTCCTCATCGCGGACCACAGCGAACTGGCGGACCTGGGCCAGTGCGACGAGCCGCTGGTCGGCCTCGTTGTCTCGGGCGACACAGTGGTAGAGCAGTACGTCCTCGGGCGCGTCCAGCCGGGTGATCCGGAAGTCGTGCAGCCGCCACAGGGTCAACCGGCGGCCGACCATCGGGTGCACCCCGCGGACGTTGTCGTCCTCGAGTACGTAGCCGCCGGTCGGGCGATAGGTGAAGTACGAGACCGGCCGGTCCTGACCCGGTGCGATCGCGACGGAAAGGCGCCGTACCTGCTGAGAGACCGGCAGGGCGGCGACGAGGTCGCGGAGGTGGTCGGACGCCTCCTGCTGCGCCTCCGGGATGTCCGGGCCGTAGAGGTAGAGCTCGGCCACGGCCTCGTGGCCGGCCGGGCGGGCCTCGACCTGCGCGGTCAGTGCCTGGACCAGCCCGCTGTCCGGGTCGGCCAGCTCGGCCACCGTGCCGACCGTGGTGACCAGGTGGCTCAGCCGGTCGTCGATCGAGTAGTCGGCGGTCGCGAACGGCCGTCCGTCCACGGCGAACTCGGCCAGGTCGTGCAGCTCGTACTCGCGGTAGTGCCGGCGGATGAGCACCTCGAGCATCGGCTCCCGCTCACCCCAGCCCCGCTCGAGTCGCTGGGCCAGGAAGCGGACGATCGGCTCCGGGATACTCGCCAGCGCGTCGATCCGCTCCTTGCGGTTCGGCGCGGCCGGGTCCGCGGCGAGTGCCGCGACCTCGTCGCCGACACCCGCCAGCACCGAGGCTCGATCCGCGTCCACCAGCGGCTGGTCGTACCAGCGGAACCGCACGCTCCGGGCCAGGTCGCCGATCACCGGGAAGCGCAGCTGAGTGGCCAGGACGAGCCGGTCGAGCAGCTCGTGGGCGCGCTCGTCCAGCGTGGCTTCCGGCCGCGACTCGGCGATCCAGCGCTGCAGCACCGACGTCACCAGCAACACGTCCGGGGTGGATCGCTGCTGGGCGAGGAAGATCCGGAAGACCGCTTCCTCCAGCTCGGTACTGCGCTCGAAGTCGGTCACACCGTAGTGGCCGAGCACCCGGCCCAGCCGCGCCTCGAACTCGGCCGGCAGACCGCCCCGCTCGGTGTCCAAGCTCTGCAGGTAGGTGTGGAAGTGCTCACGCGGGCTGTGCACCCGGTTCTCCGTGTTGATGTCCGCATCGGCCGGCCGGTTCCGGCTCAGCTCGGCGAAGTCGGCGAACACCTGCAGCAGCTCGATCTCGGCGTCCACCGGCGGCTCCGCCAGCTCCGACCGCGCGGCGAGGTAGTCGGCCAGCATGCCGCCCTCGTCCCGCGGGTCGATGTCGAACCCGAGCAGCATGCTGCGCAGGTCGTCCAGACCCCGCTCGACCCGCTCGGCCGCGGACTTCTCCCCCGACCCGTTCGGCAGATCCAGCTGTACGCCGTTCTCCACCGGCGCAGCCTCTTCCACGGCATCGTCGTCGACGGGCTCGAGCCGGACCAACGGTGCACCGGTCTCCACCTGGCTACCGGTGGAAACCAGCAACTCCTTCACCGTGGCCTTGAACGGCGCGTTCAGCACCGTCTCCATCTTCATGCTCTCCAGCACGAGCACCGGAGCACCGGCCTCGACCACACTGCCGCTCTGGATCGGCGTCGCGACCACGAGGGCCGGTGCGGGAGAACGCAGTACGCCGCCTTCGTCCCGGCTGACCCGGTGGGTGACACCGTCGACCTCGACGAGGTGCACCGGCCCGTGCGTGGCGGTGACCAGGCGGAACCGCTGCCCGCCGACGACGAGCCGCCCGGTGTAGGCGTCCAGCCTTTCCAGCTCGGCGTCGACCACCTTGAACGTGTCGCCGCTGCCGACACCGACCCGGAACCGGTCCGGACCAATCCGCGCGACGGTCACCCGGTACACGACCCCGCGGAGCTTCAGGTCGATCGCCCGGCCCACCTCGTGCTGAACCTGCGGGCGGCCGCCGTGCGCCGTTTCCAGCAACCGCGTCCGCTCGACCTGCTCGGCCTCCTCGTACCCCTCGATCGCCGCCGCGACCAGCGCGACGCCGGAGTGCCGGTGTGAGACCAGCCGCCCCTCGCCGCGAACCCGGTCGATCCACCCGGTGTCGGCGATGCCGTCGATCACCTCAGGCTGGTCCAGCAGCTCGAGGATGAAGCTCTTGTTCGTGGTGCCGCCGTCGATTAGCACGGTGGTCGCGGCCATCGCCCGGCGCAGTCGCGCGAGTGCCTCCTCGCGAGTCCGGCCGTAGGCGATGATCTTCGCGATCATCGAGTCGAAATCGGCCGGGATGCTGTCCCCCGCGCTGACCCCGGTGTCCACCCGCACCCCGGGCCCGGCCGGCAGATCGAGTACGGCGATCCGGCCCGGCGAGGGCGCGAAGTCGCGGTCCGGGTCCTCGGCGTTCAGCCGGGCCTCGACGGCATGCCCGGTCTCGGCCGGCTTGGTGCCCTCCAGCCGGCCGCCGGCGGCGACGTGCAACTGGGCCTTCACCAGGTCGAAGTCGGTGGTCAGCTCGGTGATCGGGTGCTCGACCTGCAGCCGGGTGTTCACCTCGAGGAAGGCGAAGGTCTTGTCGCCCGGGTGGTACAGGAACTCGACTGTCGCGGCACCGCGGTAGCCGACCGCGAGCGCCAGCCGCTCCGCCGACGCCTTCAGGTCCTCGACCTGCGCCGCGGACAGCAGCGGGGAGGCGGACTCCTCGATCACCTTCTGGTTCCGGCGCTGCACTGAGCAGTCGCGCACACCGAGCGCCCAGGCGGTGCCCTGACCGTCGGCGATGACCTGCACCTCGACGTGCCGGGCGCCGGTGACCAGGCGCTCCAGGAAGACGACGCCACTGCCGAAGGCGCGGGCCGCTTCGTCACTGGTCCGCGCGTACGCGTCCTCGAGCTCCTCGGCCGACCGGACCACTCGGATCCCCCGGCCGCCACCGCCCGCGGTGGCCTTCAGCATCAGCGGGTAGCCGATCGACGCGGCCGCCTCCAGTGCGGCGTCCAGCGACTCGACCGCACCACGGCTCCAAGGAGCGACCGGTACGCCGACCTCCTCGGCGATCAGCTTCGACCCGATCTTGTCGCCCAGCTTGCGCATCGCCTCCGGCGGCGGCCCGATGAACGTCACGCCGATCCGCCCGCACAGCTCCGCGAAGGCGGGATCCTCGGCGACGAAGCCCCAGCCGACCCAGGCGGCGTCGGCCTCGGTCTCACGCAGCGCCCGCTCGAGCACCTGCAGATCGAGGTACGGCCGCGCCGACGCCGGGCCGAGCGGGTAGGCGATGTCGGCCTCCCGGATGAACGTAGCGGTCCGCTCACCCTCCGTGTACAGAGCGATCGTCTGGATGGGCTCACCGCCCTCGGCGTTGAGCTCTCGCACCGCGTTGATCAGCCGCATCGCGGCCTCGCCCCGGTTCACCACTGCGATACGCTTGAACATCGACCGCCTCCGTGTCTCACCCTGCATTCTGCGGACAGGATCGCCGTCCGCTGGCACAGGTTTTCAGTCCGGAAGCCCTACCGTCGAGTCGGGTCCCTCTTCGGGAGCGTCGTCACGCGTGGTAATCAGCCCAACAGCGCCTTCGTAGCCGGTACGACGTCCTCCGCAAACCGGCTGATCTGGGTCAGATCATGCTGCTCCGGCCAGAAGATGAACGTCCGGAACGGCTGCTCGGTCGCGAGCCGGGCGAAGAAAGCTGCCCACTGGTCCGGAGTGCCCCGCAGTGGAGCCTCGCCACGCGTGGTGTCGGTGTCCCCGGGTACGTCGGTGATCGTCCCGACGACCTGGGCGATCCGGACCACCTCAGCTGGATCTCGGCCGGCCTTCTTGGCCGCCTCGTCGATGATCGCGTTCGCACCGGCCCATTCGTCGTACGGGAGGTAGTGCGGGATCGGCGCGGCCCAGCCGTCGGCCAGCCGGCCGGTGAGTCGCATCGATCGTGGTCCGACCGAGCCGACCCAGATCGCGATGTCGTGCACAGGCTTCGGCCCGGGTCGCAGGTTCAGCGGGTAGTACTTGCCGTCAGCAACCACTCGGTCGGCCTCCGTCCAGAGGCGCCGGAGCAGGCCGATCCCCTCGGCGAGGGCTTCAAGCGCCTCGGCCGGCGTACGGTCCGGGCCGCCGATACTGGTGATGCCGCGCCGGAACCCGCCGGCGCCGAGTCCGAGCTCGAACCGTCCTCCCGACAGTACGTCGAGTGCCGCGGCCGACTGCGCCAGCAGACCTGGCGGCCGGAGCGGCAGTGGCGCCACGTCCGGGAAGAACCGCAGCCGCTCGGTCCTGGCCAGTAGATCCCCGATGAGCGTCATCGCGTCGATCTGGCTGGGCGCGTACGGATGGTCCTGCACCGCGACCAGGTCGAGCCCACCTTCCTCAGCCGCCGCGACCAGTTCCCGATGGAGGCCGACCTCCGCGGTCGGCGTCACCTGTACTCCGAATTCGACCATGCCGAAAGGATGTCAGTTGAAGAGCACTTGAACTCAAGCCAGCTGGATGGAATCCCCGGAGACCTTGATCTGCTTGGCGGCCAGCGGCTGTGGGGCCGGGTCCTTGACCACCGAACCGTCGTTGATGTCGAACTTGCTGCCGTGGCAGGTGCAGTTGATCGTGCCACCCTCGACACTGGCGACCTGACACTGCTGATGCGTGCAGACCGAGGTGAAGGCCTTGAACGTGCCCGCGGTGGGCTGCGTGATCACTACCTGGCTGTCGCCGATGATCAACCCGCCGCCGACCGGGACGTCAGCGGTCTTCGCGAGCACCGTGTCCGCGGGAGCCGAACTGGCCGGTGCACTGGTCTTCGGTTCGCCGTACGTGCTGCACCCGGCGACCGTCGCGACGGCGGCCGCGCTGGCGGCGAGGACAGTACGGCGACTCGGTTCGTCCACAGCGGGTCCTCTCAACGAATGATGCCGAAGGTGGTGAAGAACCACAGCGACGAGGTCAGCCACAGTCCGACCAGGCCGGTGAAGACAGCCCCGCCGACCACCGGCAGCAGCCAGCGCGGCAGGTCGTTCCGGCTCAGCGTCAGCATCTTGGCCGCGAACGCGCCGTAGAAGAAACAGCCGAGCAGCGAGTGCAGGAGGACGCGCGGCTCGTCGTACCGGAATCCCAACGCATAAAGGCAATGCGCGACCACCGGCAGCGTGACCGCAACGGCGGCCCGTCCCGACCACCGATGCAACGGTCCAACCCATCGCCGGCCCGACAGCCCTTTCAGGTGACCGAACAAAGCCAGGGCCGAGATCAGCTGTACGACGGCCAGCACCAGAGCCGCCGTGGCCAGCCAGGCCTTCACCGACTGTGGACTGGAGAAGCCGGCCACGTTCACCGCGACGCCGGTCGGATCGTGCAGCCGACCGTAGACACCGAGCGCGACCGCGACCGCGGCTCCGACGGACAGCGGGATCACGACCCTGCTCGCGGCCCGGACCGGCACAGTCGTCGTCATGGCTCCCCCTAGAACGTCTCGTCGCCGGTGATGGAGGTGGCCGTGACCGCGGTACCGCCGACGGTCGCCGTACCGCTGGCCGGGTCGAGCGGCGGCGCGGGAGCCGGGGTGCCGTCGTTGTCGATGCCAACCTGGCTGCCGTCGGGGAGGACGATCCAGCCGATGGTGTTGCTGGAGGTCTTTGATCGGTAGAGGCCCGCCGGTGGGGCTGCCTTCTCGATCGTGAAGGACCACTGCCGACCGCGCACCGTGACTGTGCCGGTGACGGCGTCCGCCGCGACTGTGCCGGCGAGTTGGTCACCGGCTTTGGAGCGGAGCGCGAGGCGGCCGGCTGTGTGTGTTCCGGTCAGCCAGGCCTCGACGCGGCGGCCGTCACAGACGTACGCCGCGGCCCGGCCACCCTTCACCGCGATCGCGAGGGTGGCCTCGCGTCCCGTCGTACGCCCGGTGTAGACCGCGACGATCTGCTGTGTCGGAGTTGTGGCGGGCGGAGTCGTCGGCGCAGATGTCGGAGCGGGAGCCTCCGAGGCCGGCGGTGCGCTGGTTGTGGCGGGTGCGGTGGTCGCGGCGACGCCCGGGCCGGTTGTGCCGGTTTGCGTGCTGTTCACGACAAGCAGCGCCACCAGGCCGACTGCTGTGGCGCCCAGCGTCACCAGCGGACTGCGGTATCCCATCTCCCCCACCACCCCCGCATCGAGAATCCTGTAGCCCACGCCTCGCCGTCAACGGCTGACGGCCCGTTGCTACATTCGGCAAGTGAGTCAGCACGGACACACCCACCGACTGGACCTGGACGACGCCACGCTGCGGGAGTGGGAGGCGGTCGTCGTCGGCGTCGATCCCGACCGCGGCATCGTGCTCGACCGGTCCGCGTTCTACCCGGGCGGAGGCGGCCAGCCGCCGGACCAAGGCGTCCTGCTCTGGGGCGGCGTGCGGACCCGGATCATGGGCACGGTCAAGGGTGACGACCTCTACCTGGTGCCGCACGAGGACGACCCGGTTCCACCAGTGGGTACCGCTGTCCGCGGTGCGCTCGACGACCAGCGCCGCACCGAGTTGATGCGGACGCACTCCGGCCTGCATGTCCTGACCGGCGTGGTCTTCCGGGACTTCGGCGCGCTCGTCACCGGCGGCAACATGGAGCCGCTGACGGCCCGGATGGACTTCGACCTGGCCGAGGTACCGCCCGACTTCAAGGACCGGGTGGCCGAGGCGGTGAACGCGGAGATCCGCACCGACCGCCGGATCACGGTGGCGAACCTGCCGCGGGAGGAGGCGTTCGCGATCCCCGACATCATCCGCACCGCCACCAACCTGCTGCCGCCGGACATCGAGATCGTCCGCATCGTCGACATCGCCGGCCTCGACACCCAGGCCGACGGCGGCACCCACGTCGCCTCCACCGCGATGATCGGCCGGATGGACGTCGTGAAGATGGAGAGCAAAGGCCGGGGCTTCCGCCGCCTCCGCGTCCGCATCACCTGACCCCTTGGAGGGGCAGACTGCGGGGTTGGAGAGGGGAGGCTCTTGATGACTGGAATCGTGGAGCAGCTTCGGGGTGTGGTGGCGGGTCCGGTGTTCGGGCCGTCGGATGAAGGTTTTGCCGAAGAGGTGGCGGGGTTCAACCTCGCCGCGCGGCACACGCCTGAGGTGGCGGTCGGGATCACCTCGGAGGCGGATGCGGTCGCGGTGGTTCGGGCGGCCAGGGACAGCGGTACGCCGGTCCGCGTACTGGCGACTGGTCACGGGGCACCTGTCCCGATCACCGACGGTGTCCTGGTCACCACCTCTCGGTTGTCGAACGTCACGATCGACGGCCGGATCGCACACATCGAGGCCGGCTGCCGCTGGGCCGAGGTCATCGCGGCCGCGGGCGAGCACGGGCTGGCGCCGATCACCGGCGCGTCCGACGCCGTCGGCTGCATCGGCTACACGCTCGGCGGTGGTCTGGGACCGCTGACCAGGACGTACGGCGTCTCCTCCGACTTCGCCCGCGGGTTCCGCGTCGCCACCGGCGCCGGTGAGGTCGTCACAGCCAACGCCGAGGAGAACTCCGACCTGTTCTGGGCACTCCGCGGCGGCAAGGGCGGACTCGGCCTGGTCGTGTCGATGGACTTCGAACTCGTCGAGCTGAGCACCCTGTACGGCGGTTCGCTCTTCTTCGCCGCGGACGACCTCCCAGCCGTCTTCACCACCTGGGTCGAGTGGACCAAGACTGCTCCGGAGACGGTGAACTCCTCGGTCGCGATCCTCCGCCTGCCGCCGATCGAGGCCATCCCGGAACTGCTCCGGGGCAAGACCAGCCTCACCGTCCGCTACGCCTTCGCCGGCGACCCGGCCGAGGGCGAGCGCCTGCTCCAGCCGATCCGGGACGCCGGTACGGCGTTCATCGACAGTGTCGGCGAGATGCCGGCGAGCAACATCGCGCTGATCCACAACGACCCGAAGGATCCGGTCACGGCGTGGGACCGCGGCATGCTGCTGTCCGACCTGGACGCGGACTTCGCTACCGCGTTTCTCGACATCGCCGGGCCGGACCAGCAGCTACCGCTGGTCGCGATCGAGATTCGGCTGCTGGGTGGCGCGATGCACCGCGACGTACCCGAAGGAAGTGCGGTCGGTGGACGCGGCGGGGCCTACAGCCTGGTGTTGATCGGCGTGCCCGATCCGAGCCTGTTCGAGAAGGTCCTGCCCGCCGCGGCCGACGGCGTACTCGCACCTCTGTCCCGCTGGATCTCGGCCGAGCACACCGTCAACTTCGCCGGTGCGTTCGCCCTGCCGGGTTCGTACGAGGGGTCGTGGCCGGCCGACACGTTCAGCCGGTTGGCCGAGGTGCGGACGACGTACGACCCCGACCGGGTGTTCCCGTACGGGCCCTAGTCGCGCCAGGAGTGCTGCGGGTCGTAGCCGAGGAGTTTGCGGGCCTTGTCGATGGACAGCAGGGTCTCGTTCGGTCCGAACGGCCGTTTCACCGGTACGCCGGGGAAGACCTCGGCCAGCAGCTCCTCGTTCGGCCGGGTCATCACCGTGTCCGCGTTCGCGATGATGAACACGTCCGTGCCGGTGACGTCGTACTCGAGCGCCTTGCGGACCGCCTGGGCGCCGTCGCGGGCGTCGATGTAGCCCCACAGGTTCCACTTGCGCGACCGGGCGTCGGCGTCGAACGACGGGAACTGCGCGTAGTCCTCGGGGTACATCACGTTGGAGAACCGCAGCCCGATCAGCTTGAGGTCCGGGTGCCACCGGACCAACTGCCGGGCCAGCTCCTCCTCCAGCGTCTTCACCAGCGAGTAGGTGCTGTTCGGCTGCGGCGGATACTCCTCGTCCACCGGCACGTACGGCGGGAACTCGTCGAACGGCAGTCCCAGCACGGTCTCGCTCGACGCCCAGACGATGTTGCGAACACCGGCCCGCAACGCCGCCGAGAACACGTTGTAGGTGGCCACCATGTTGTTCTCGAACGTGGCCGCGTTCGGCCGCAGCCCAGGCGCCGGGATCGCGGCCAGGTGGACGACCGCGTCGACACCGTCGTGCCGGTCGTCGATGCCGGCCAGCGCCTCGTAGGTCTGGCCGAAATCGGTCAGATCGACCCGCGTCGACGTGACGCCGGCCCGGGCCGGTGGCACCTGGTCGAGGGCGACCACGTCCCAGCCGTTGTCCAGTAGGTGATCGACGACTGCCCGACCGAGCTTGCCGCTGCTTCCGGTGACCGCAACCCGTGCCATCCACACTCCTTCTCGAGCTGTTGGTCCCGATGATTCCACGCCGGGCAATCGATATCAGCTGATAGTCAAAGGGTGGACTAGGCTCGGTCCTGTGAAACTAGCTGGGCGGATGGAACGTCTCGGGACCGAGTCAGCGTTCGAGGTGCTGGCCAAGGCCAAGGCCTTGGAGGCGAGCGGCCGGGAGATCGTGCACCTCGAGATCGGCGAGCCCGACTTCGACACCCCGGCGCACGTCGCGGCCGCCGCACAACAGGCCATCGACAAGGGCCACACGCACTACGTGCCCGCCCCCGGCATCCCCGAGCTGCGGACCGCGGTGACGGACTTCCTCGAACGCACCGGACGGCTCAGCACCTCGCCTGACCGGGTGCTGATCACGCCGGGTGCCAAACCCATCATGTTCTTCGCCATCCTGGCGCTGTGCGAGGAGGGCGACGAGGTCCTCTACCCGGACCCGGGCTTCCCGATGTACGCCTCGATCACCGCGTTCGCCGGCGCGAAGCCGGTCCCGGTGCCGCTGCGCGAGGAGAACGGGTTCGTCATCGACCCCGAGGAGCTGGCGTCGCTGGTAACCCCGCGCACCAAGCTGCTCATCCTCAACTCCCCGCACAACCCGTGCGGCAGCGCCTCGACACCCGAGCAGCTCGAAGCGATCGCCGAGATCGCCATCCGGCACGACCTCGTCGTGCTCAGCGACGAGGTCTACTGGGCGCTCCGGTACGACGGCGAGCACCACAGCGTGCTCGACATCGACGGTATGGCCGAGCGGACGATCCTGCTCGACGGCTGGTCCAAGACGTTCGCGATGACCGGCTGGCGGCTGGGCTTCGGCGTGTTCCCGCAGCCACTGGTCGAGCCGATCACCCGCCTGGTGATCAACTCGGTCTCGTGTACGTCGGCCTTCAGTCAGCACGCCGCGATCGCCGCTCTCGAGGGCCCCTGGGACGACGTTGACACGATGCTCGACGCGTTCCGGCAGCGCCGCGAGGTGATCGTCTCGGGCCTGAACGCCGTACCAGGCGTCTCGTGTGTCGAACCGGGCGGCGCGTTCTACGCGTTCCCGAACATCACTGAGCTCGGGATGTCCGCCGCGACGCTGGCCGACCGCCTGCTCGAGGAAGCCGGCGTCGCCTGCCTGCCGGGCACGTCGTTCGGCGCGTACGGCGAGGGCCACCTGCGCTTCTCGTATGCGAACTCGATCGAGAACATCCGCCGCGCCTTGGCGGCCTTCACCGACCTCACGTCCTAGAGCTCAGCCTCGGCGGGCTCGAGGTGCCGTTGGCCCGAGTCGCGTTCGGGGCTCACGGTGATGGTCGGAGGTGCTTCACCGGCGTCGATCATCCGGCTGAGCAGTCTCTCCCGCAGTCGAGTCGCGACGTGGGCGTGTGAGCGGTAGCCGATGAGGTTGTCCAGCTCGTACGGGTCGGCCATCAGATCGAACAGGTAGGTCTCGACGTAGTGGTCCGAGCCGGGTGCGGCGGGATCGCAGTCCGGTGCGACAACGCCGTACTTCCACCGCTGGGTCCGCACCGCGCGTGCGGTCTCGGACTCGCTGACCTGGACGAAGACGTCGTCACCCCACTCGGACCTGCGGTCGTGCAGCAGCGGTACCGCGGACCTCCCCTGCATCTCCTTCGGCACTGGCAGTCCGGCGGCGTCGAGCAGGGTCGGCGCGAGGTCGACGTGGCTGAGCAACTGATTCACCTTGCCGCCGCCGGTGAAGATGCCGCCGGTCGCGACGGTCGGGACCCGGATCGAGGCGTCGTGGACGGAGCGCTTGTACTCGGAGTTGCGCGTCTTGAAGTGGTTCCCGTGGTCGGAGCTGAACAGGACGATCGTGTCGTCCCGCAATCCGAGGCTGGTCAGTGCATCGAGCAACCGTCCGTATGCCTCGTCGATCCGCTTGATCATCCCGTAGTACCCAGGCAATTGCCGGTACGACGTCCCACCCAGCGTCGCCAGGTCGGGCGGCGTCCACGCACCGCGATAGGTCTCTTCGTAACCCTCGGGAGCCGGGTAGTCGTCGCGGCGGTTCTGGTGATGTGGTTCGAGCAGCGAGAGGAACAGGAAGAACGGGCGGTCTTTCGGCTGGGCGACGTACCGGATGGCGGCGTCGGTCAACGCGTCGACGCGGTAGCCGGGCAGCTTCACCTCCGTGCCGCTGTCGTCGTACACGATCGTGTTGTAGGAGTCCGAGGTGTGTTCGAGCGCGTTCGCGGCCAGCCAGTACTCGTACCCGCCGCGTTGTGCCGGGGCGACCGGGCCGCGGGAGGCGGAGTCGCCCAGATGCCACTTACCGACGTACGCCGTTCCGTAGCCGGCGGCACCGAAATGGTGCGCGAGCGTCTTGGCGTCTGTGGGCAGCGGAATGCCGTTGCGATGCGGGCCGGCGGTCGTCGGGTAGAGGCCGGTCTGCAGGGTCGCGCGCGCCGGGGTGCACAGCGGCTGGTTGGTGAACGAGTTGGCGAAATGCGTCCCGGCCCGCCCGATCCGGTCCAGGTTCGGCGTCAACCCCATCGGGTTCCCCTGCAGCCCGGTGGTGTCCCAGCGCTGCTGGTCGGTGAGGAAGACGATCACGTTCGGGCTCATGGTGTCGATCCTTTACCGATGCGCCCGCGGGTGTCACGGTGAGTGGCAGGAACCGGTCGCACCTGTGGAGGTCGGCATGAAACCGTTCGCGTCCTCGGCTGACCTGGCTGAGAAGACCGAGACGCTCGAGATCCTCGCCGACGGGGTGTACGCGCTGACCGCGGAGGGTGATCCGAACGTCGGTGCGATCGAGGCCGAGGACTTCGTGATCGCCTTCGAGGCCCGGGCCACGCCAGTCGCGGCCCGGGAGTGGCTGGACAAGCTGCGCGAGCACACCACGAAACCGGTGCGGTATCTGGTGCTGAGCCACTACCACGCAGTGCGGGTGCTGGGCGCATCCGCGTTCGAGGCCGACGTCATCATCACGCACGACAACACCCGCAAGCTGATCGCGGAACGCGGCCAACAGGACTGGGACAGCGAGTTCGGCCGGATGCCGCGACTGTTCAAGGACCCCTCCTCGATTCCCGGGCTCACCTGGCCTTCTTTGACGTTCTCCGATCAGCTGACCATCGACCTCGGCGGGCAACGCGGTCAGCTCGTCCTTCAGTACTGCGGTCGCGGCCACACGGCTGGAGACATCCTGGCCTGGCTCCCCCAGCAGCGTGTGTTGTTCGCCGGTGATCTGGTCGAGGCGCAGGCTGCGCTGTACACCGGTGACGCCTTCCACACCGATTGGTCGACCGGGACGCTCGACCGGGTGAAGGCGTTCGAGGCCGAGGTGCTCGTCGGCGGCCGTGGCGCCGTACCGCGGGGGCGTGCGGCGGTCGACGCTGCGATCGAGCAGACCCGGCATTTCCTGTTCGTGCTGCAGGAGAAGGTCGGGGCGGTGCACTCGCGTGGTGGGACGGTCCGCGAAGCGTTCCAGGACGCGCATGACGCGCTGGCTCCGCAGTACGGTCAGTGGCCGATCTTCGAGCACTGCCTGCCGTTCGACGTACAGCGTCTGTGGGACGAACTGGACGGCATCGACTGGCCACGGATCTGGACCGCCGAACGTGACCGCGAGGTGTGGGACAGCCTTGTTTGACGGCACTCCGGTCGCGGTGATCGGCAACGGACCGGTCGGGCAGACCACCGCGTTGCTGCTGGCTCGCTGGGGTATCCGGGTGATCCTGCTCGACCAGCGACCGGCCCGGGACGTCGTCGGCTCGAAGTCGATCTGCCAACAGCGGGACGTGCTCGACATCTGGGCCTCCGTCGGTGCGGACCGGATCGCCCGCGAAGGTCTGGCCTGGACGACGGCGCGCACGTTCTACCGCGACCGCGAACTGTTCTCCTGGTCGTTCGCGGACCCCGGTCGCTCGGCGCTGCCGCCGTGCGTGAACATCTCGCAGAGCCGCACCGAGGAGATCCTCGACGAACGCATCGCCGCTCAACCGCTGATCGACGTACGTTGGGGCCAAGAGGTCACCGAGATCTCGCAGGACGACAGCGGTGTGACGGTGACCTGCTCCGCGGGCAGTGTGCAGGTTTCGTACGCCGTTCTGTGCGCCGGGGCGCGGGCGGAGACGCTGCGGCAGCAGCTCGGGGTCACGTTCGAGGGCGAGAGCTTCGACGACCGGTTCCTGATCTGCGACATCCGGGCGGACCTGCCGGGGTGGGAGAACGAGCGGCGGTTCTACTTCGACCCGGTCTGGAACCCGGATCGCCAGGTCCTCATCCATCCGTGCCCGGACTCGACGTACCGGATCGACTGGCAGGTGCCCGAGGACTTCGATGCTGACGCCGAGCGCGCTGATGGTCGATTGGATGCGCGGATCCGGCAGATCGTGGGCGATCGTCCGTACGAGATCGTGTGGCAGTCGGTGTACCGGTTCCAGTCCCGGTGTGCGGACCGGATGCGGGTCGGCCGGGTGCTGCTCGCCGGGGACTGTGCACATCTGTACGCGCCGTTCGGCGCCCGCGGTCTCAACTCCGGAGTTCCCGACGCCGAGAACGCGGCCTGGAAGCTCGCTTTCGTCCTGCACGGGTGGGCGCCGGAGTCACTCCTCGAGACCTACCACCTCGAACGGCACGCGGCCGCGCTCGAGAACCTCGCCGTCACCAGCGCGACGATGCGGTTCCTGGTACCGCCGGACTCGGACCATTGGTCGCGGCGCCGCGCCCTGCTCGACGCTGCCGCCGCCGATCCGGCCAAGGTGGCGGACGTCGACTCGGGCCGCTTCGCCGAACCCTTCTGGTACGTCGATTCCCCGCTGACGACCGCCGATGCGACCCGCCCGTTCGCCGGCCGACCACCACGCGGCCAACTGCCGCAGCCCGGTCCGGGCATCCTCATCCCCGACGCGCCGGTCACCGGCGGTGGCCGCCTCCGTGAACTGGTCCGCGACGGATTGTTGCTCCTGACAACTGTGCCGGTCCAGCTCACCGGATTCACCACCGCACCGCATCGCATCATCAGCCTGACGGACCTCGGCCTCGACAACGCCGTACTCGGCGCACGTCCGGGCGAAGCCTGGCTGATCCGACCGGACGGCTACGTCTCCGCCGTACTGACCGACCTGTCACCAGAGTCTGTTAGCGCGGCTGCCCGCCGTACCCTCAACGACCGGAGAACACAAAGGGTCAATCCCGGCGCCACCACGCGCCACTGAGATACTTCGCCGGTGGATACGAGTGACGTAGTGCAGCAGCGGACTGCTTGGGGCCGCTGTGTGGATTGGGCGCTGCGCCCCGCCGAACCCGCCGATGTCGAGGAGATCGCCGAACTCCGGGCCAAGGTGATGCGCCCGGACCTGGAGCGCTTGGGCCGGTACGACGAGCATCGAGTCCGGCAGCGACTGCGCGACTCCTTCTCATCGCAGCACACCTCAGTCATCGTGGCCGACGGCACCTTCGCGGGCTGCGTCACCGTCCGCCCGGCCGACGACGGCCGATGGCTGGAGCACTTCTACCTCGCCCCAGACCTCCAGGGCCGCGGCCTAGGCTCAGCCGTCCTGCGAACCCTCCTGGAACAGATCGACGCCGAAGCCGTCCCCGTCCGCCTGAACGTCCTGCAAGGCAGCCCCGCCCAACGCCTCTACGAACGCCACGGCTTCACCGTGGAAGACGAAGACCCAGTAGACGTCTACATGGTCCGCGAGCCGCACGCTACGCGGTGAGCACACCCGTGCGGCGGAGCCAGGATTGTCGTGCAGGCAGCTGGCGTTGACACCCAGCGCGCGAACCGCTCGACCAGAGGGCAGAGTTGCCGTTGGCCTACTGCTCGCGGGTTTGTTCCTTCTGGCGGGCCGCTTCCTTGCGGACGTCGGCCTGGATCGCGCGCTCGTGCTCGAGCCAGTCGGGGTTTTCGGACTTGAGGGCTTCGATCTCGTCGGTGGTGAGGGCCTCGGTGATTCCCGCCCGGGCCAGGCCGCTGATCGAGACGCCCAGCTTGGCGGCGACCACGGACCGCGGATGCGGGCCGTCGCGGCGGAGGTCCCGCAGCCACTCGGGCGGGTCGGCCTGCAGCGCGTTCAGCTCGTCGCGGGACACGACGCCCTCCTGGAAGTCGGGCGGAGTGGCCTGGAGGTACACGCCCAGCTTCTTCGCCGCTGTAGCGGGCTTCATCGTCTGGACTGCCTTACGCGACGTCATGGCGCAAGAGTAGCGAGCGGGTGCCCGGCCGCCGATCACGCCCGGTAACCTGAGCACGTGACCGGGTCGCGTATGTCGTTCAGGCTCGGGTACGTCCCGGGGGTGACACCGGCCAAATGGGCGCGGATCTGGCAGGAGCGGTCGCCCGGGATCCCGCTGGACCTAATCCAGGTCGCGGCCGCCGACGCCGTCGCCCTGATCCGCAGCCACGACGCCGACGCCGCCCTGCTGCGGTTGCCGATCGACCGCACAGGCCTCCATGCGATTCCCTTGTACGTCGAGACGACGGTCGTCGTGGTCCCCAAGGATCACGTCGTGACGGCGGTCGAAGAGGTGACCGCCGAGGACCTCGCCGACGAACTCATGCTGCACCCGCTGGACGACGTACTCGACTGGGAGCGTCCACCCGGCCGACTGATCGATGAGCGGCCGCCGACGACCGCGGACGCCATCTCACTCGTCGCGGCCGGCACCGGGCTGGTCGTCGTACCGCAGTCGCTCGCTCGGCTGCATCACCGCCGAGATCTCACCTATCGGCCGCTCATGGACGCACCGGAGTCAGGCGTCGCGCTGTCGTGGCCGGAGGACGAGACGAGCGAGCTGATGGAGCAGTTCATCGGCATCGTCCGCGGCCGCACCGCCAACACCAGCCGCGGCCCCGCCACCCCCGCCAAACCGGCCGCCCAGAAAACCACCCAGAAGCAGCCGCGGAAGCCCGCGAAGTCGCCGGATCGCCGCGGCGGTCAGCGCCGCAAGCCCCGCCGCTAGCACCTCCCCTCGAGCAGGCGCGGAACCCGAACTGGCATAAAGTTGAGTCTTCAACTATCATCAGGAGGTGCAGTCGACGAGAAGGAGTACGTCATGGCGATCTTCCGGTTGAACCACGCGGTGCTGTTCGTGCGCGACCTGGCCGCCAGCGTCGCCTTCTACCGTGACGTGCTCGGTTTCGGGTACACCGAGAGCGGCGACTCGTTCCAGGGCGCCGCGTTCCTGCGCGCACCGGGCTCGACCAACGACCACGACCTCGGGCTGTTCGAGCTCGGCGCCCAGGCCGGTCCGTCCGGCGCCGGGCAGACGACGGTCGGGCTGTACCACCTCGCCTGGGAGGTCGACACCCTCGGCGATCTCGAGGACCTGGCCACGACCCTGCGCGAGGCCGGCGCGCTGGTCGGGGCGTCGGACCACGGCACGACCAAGTCGCTGTACGGCAAGGACCCGAACGGGCTGGAGTTCGAGGTCGTCTGGATCATCCCGGCCGACCTGCTCACCGACGAGGACCGGCAGAAGTCCGGAGTCAGCCGGCTGGACCTCGCCGCCGAGGTCGCGAAGTACGGCCGCGACGCCCGCAGCGGCGTCGGCATCTCCCGCGTCCTCGGCTGACCGCTCGAGCCGTTCAGCCGACGAGGTGCTCGGCGATGCGAAGCGAGTTGGCCAGGACAGTCAGCACCGGGTTCACACCACCATTGGTCACGTGCACCGAGGCATCGGCGATCCACACGTTGTCGTGCCCCCAGACCCGGCCGTAGGGATCCGTCACCGACCGCGCCGGATCGTCACCCATCCGGCAGCTGCCCGCCTGATGCTGTCCGACACTCGCTTGCTGAGTAGTCCCAAGACCGTTGATAACAGCCCGCACCGCACCCGCCTCGACCAGCCACTGCCGAGCCTTCTCGCTCATGAACGCCTGCACCCGGACGTCCTCGGGATGAATCGACCCGCTGATCACCACGACCGGGTTCCCGAACCGGTCCACGACGCCCGGATCCACCCGAACCCTGGACTCCGCTGACGTGACCTCCTGGATCGGCCCGACCACCCGCATCGTCCGCCGGGCCTCACGCCGCATCGCGTGTTTCCCGGCCGCGCCGGCCCGCGGGATCAGGCCTGCCGAGGTCAGATAGTCGTACGTCGCTGCCGGCGTCGGAACGAATTCGTTGGCCAGCATCCCGCCGCCTACGACCCCGTCGTTGCCGTGCCGGAAGTCGCACGTCGCGATCGACACCCCAGGCCCGACCAGATCGGACACCTCGTCGTCGAACAGCCCGACGGCACCGGCGTACACATGCGCCTGGAGATACCGCCCGACCTGATCCTGGTTGTTGCCGAGCCCGTCAGGCTCACCGTCGTGCGCGCTGTTGAGCAGCAACCGTGGCGTCTCGGTGGCGCCCGCAGCGACGACCACCTCCGCGCAGTTCACCGTACGACGCCAGACGCGACCGGCCTCGTCGTACCCGACCAACGCCACCCCAACAACCCGGCCGTGAGAGGTCACCAACCGCTCAGCCGTCGTCGAGGTCACCAACGTGCACCGACCTGTGGCGAGCGCGGCCGGCAACGCGGTGTTGTGCGTTCCGCTCTTGGCCTCGACCGGGCACGCGAACCCGACACACTGCCCACATCGCACACAGCCCGCCCGGCCTTGGTACTCGACGGAGTTGATCAGCAGCGGTACGTCGAGAGTCCCCCAGCCCAACCGCTGAGCCGCGGCCGCGAGGAGTTGAGCCGGAGCAGTCCGAGGTAAGGCCGGCATCGGCAACGGAATCGACCGCGCGCCATGCCACGGGTCCGCTCCCCCGCCGCTGACGCCGAATCGCTGCTCGGCCAGGCTGTAGTGCGGCTCCAAGTCGTCGTACGTGATCGGCCAGTCGGCCAGGCTGCTGCCAGACGGAACCCCGTACGTGCTGGCCATGGTGAAGTCGCGCGGGACGAACCGCCACGCCTGCGCGCCGTACACCCGGGTGCCGCCGCCGACCGTGAAGGCGTTGTTCCCCCAACCAGGATCCGGCGGCAGGACAGTACGTCGTACGCCGTCCATCACCGCGATCCGCGGTCGACCGTGCGGATCCGGGTCGGTCGGGGCCGGGAGGGCGGACCAGGAACGCGGGTTCCGCAGGTGGTCGTGGGTCAGCGAGGCTGTCGTCGGGTAGCCGCCGGTCTCGACGACGAGCACCGAGCGGCCGGATTCGGCGAGCACCTGCGCTGCGGCGCCACCGCCTGCACCCGAGCCGATGACGATGGCGTCGTACCGATCGACCAGCGCCGAGGGCGGCGTGATGGCGAGCTCGGTCTGCACCACCTGACCGCCGCCGGGTTCCCACCCGACCACCGTCCAGCCCGGCGGTTGGTTGCCGTAGGCATCGGGAATGTGCCCGTCACCCGCGTAGTACCCCTGCACGACCAGCCGAACGAGCCAGGCGCCGTCCTCATCCGCGAGCACCGCGTCGAGATCCGGCTCATCCCCGGCCACCTCCAACGCCCGCTCCACCCGCGGCCGCCAATCCGGCCGATCGACCGCAAGCACCCGCTCGACGAACGCGACCGCACCGACGTCCGCCGCCGAAGGAAACTCATCCGCCGGAACAGCCACCTCAGCCAACCGCCCGAGTACCACCCGCTGCCATGCCGAGAGCCCATCCACCGCGCATTCCCTTCGCCGCCGTCGCCCCCAGCCTTCCAGACGGTCAGCCGCAGCGGGCTGAGAGGCCGCCGTCGACAGGCAGGCACACCGCGTTGATGTACGACGCGTGGTCGGAGGCGAGGAAGACGGCCGCGTTGGCGACGTCGTACGGCGAACCCATCCGGCCAGTCGGGCTGCGCGCGTGCCGAGCCGCGAGGGCCTGCGGGTCGTTGAGCAGCTGCGCGAGCGGCGTGTCGATCAGGCCCGGGAGCAGGGCGTTGACGCGGATCCCCTGCGCCGCGTACGTCAGGGCGAGCGAGACGGTCAACTGGTTCACGGCAGCCTTGGTGGCGCTGTAGGCCGGGTAGACATAACCCGTGTCGCGGATGGCGGCTACCGAGGACACATTCGTGATGACGCCTCGGCCCGCGCTGAGCATGTGCGGCAGGATGTGGCGGCAGGTCAGATAGGTGCCGGTGAGGTTCACCGCGATGGAGGTGTTCCACGCCTCCGTGCCGGTGTCGATGATCGAGCCGAGATGGACGATGCCGACATTGTTGTGCAGCACGTGCGGCGCACCGAACTCCGCGACGATCGCCGCCACGGCCGCCATGACGTCGTCTTCGGACGAGATGTCGGCGGTGACCGGAAGCGCGATTCCGCCACGTTTCTCGACGACTGCCGCGACCCGGTGGGCCTCGTCGGGGTTGCGATCGACGACCGCTACAGCGGCTCCAGCGTCCGCATAGGCCAGCGTCGCGGCCTCGCCGTTGCTGACGCCGTTGCTGGATCCGTTGCTGAGGCCGCCGCCACTCGACCCCGCGCCGATCACGACCGCCACACGTCCCTCGAGAACCCGGCTCACGTCGTACTCCTTCCCGGACAGAAACGTCTCTCCTCCCAGCCGGCAAAGCACCCGCCCGCAGGCGAGATCAGCCGGCGCCGGTTCCTCTCTCTGTAGAATTCGGGCGTGCCCGGGGACGAGATCCAGCGCGCCGTCGACGAGCTCGCGCATCGGTTGCGCCGTTCGGTGGTCATCAACGACCCGGCGGTGCACCTGCTCTACACCAGCCCGCACTTCGGCGATGAGGACGAGGTCCGGATCCGGGCCGTGCTGCAGCGCGACGCGGGCACCAAAGCGATCGGGCACGTCCTTGCCCAGGGCGTCACGACCTGGACGACGGCCGGCGTGATCCCGCCCAACGACGAGCTCGGCATGAAGGCGAGGGTCTGCGTACCGATCCGCTGGCGCGGTGAGCTCCTCGGCCTGCTGATCGTCATGGACGCCGACGGGTCGCTGACCACCGGCGAGCTGGCCGGCATCGACCAGGTGGCCCGGGACGTGGCCCCGGTGATGTCAGCGCAGAGTACGACGTACGACGCCGCCCGGGAGCAGACGGTGCTCGACCTGCTGACCGGTGAGCCCGCAGTACGACGGCGTGCGCTGGCCGACCTGGCGCCCCGGGACACGGACCGGTTCACGACGGCGATCGCTTTGATCGTACGGCGAGCCGAGGCCGCGGCACCGGCGCACGTCGAAACCGCACTGCGCAACGCGTTACAGGCTCCGTTCGCACCGGCGCAACTGCTCGCGGTCGACGGCCGGAGAGGCTTTCTGCTGGTGGGCAGCGCGGCCCCGCTTCAGCCGGAGGCCGTGCGGATGAGGACCGCGGGGATCCTCGAGCGGGTCCGCGACCTGGCCGCCGGGCACTTCGACTGCGTGGCGGGGACAGGCACCAGCGTGCCCGGCCTCGACCGGGCTCATGAATCGGTCGAACAAGCCCTGCTCGCGGCTCGCGCCGCCGGGTCGCTCTTCCCGCAGAACGCCGTACCCTGGACCGACCTCGGCGCGTACGGGCCGCTGCTCCGGATCCCGCCCGAGCGCCTCACGCCGGACGCGTTGCCGGCCGAGATTCAGCGGCTGCTGGCCGTCGACCGGGACGGCACCCTCACCGACAGCCTGCGGGCCTACCTCGACCACGCGTGTCTCGCACCGGCGGCCGCCGACGCGTTGCACATCCACCGCACCACGCTGTACTACCGGCTCGGGCGGATCAGCGACCTCACCGGTCTCGATCTGACCGACGGACGGACGCGCCTGGTGCTGCATCTCGGGCTCACGATGCTGACGATGATGGACGCCGACCTTCGACAATGAGAGGAAACCACGCTCGGTGATCTCATCGCTGTGCTGTGGTGAGGCGAGCGGCTCGGGTCGATGCTGCTGTCACATCGCCGGGATCGTAGGGAGGATGTCGGATGACCGGAGAGTTCACCACCCGCGACGGCTGCGTGCTGCGGTACCGCGACACCGTGACGGGAGCCGCGACCGTCGTACTGCTGCATGGCTGGTCGCAGTCGCAGGCCATGTTCGACCGGCTGTTGCCCGAGTTGCCGGCGGAGTTCCGGGTGATCAGCTACGACATGCGGAATCACGGACTGTCCGGCCGCACCGATCGCGGTGCGCGCGTCAGCAGCCTCGCCGCCGACCTCCGCGAACTGCTCGACCACCTCGGTGTCGAGCACGCCCACTTCGCCGGGCACTCGATGGGCGCCTCGGTCCTGTGGTCGTACATCGACCAGCACGGCACCGGCCGGCTGGACTCGCTGACCATCATCGACCAGCCGAGTGTGGTCGCGATCCTGCCGGGGATGGATCCCGCGGACGCGCCCACTGTCGGCGCGATCCTCGACTTCCCCGGCGTCGAGGGATTGTGCAACGCCGTGATGGGCGAGAACCAGGCCGCGGTACGACGTGAGTTCCTCGCCTCGATGGTGACCAAGGACATCCCGGCTGACGACCTCGACTGGATGTACGAGCAGAACCTGCTGCTGCCGATGCCGTGGGGATCGGAGTTGCTGCGGGACCACGCATTGCAGGACTGGCGCGACGTTCTTCCGCACATCGACGTACCGACGTTGGTGATCGGAGGTGAGGTCTCACATGTCGCCTCGACCTCGCAGGCCTGGATCGCGTCCCAGATCCCCGGCGCGCAACTGAAGGTCTTCAGCAAGGACGAAGGCGGGGCCCACTTCCCGTTCTTCGAGTCCCCGAAGGACTTCGCCCCGGTCTTCACCGACTTCATCAACGCCCACGCCTGACTTCTGTACTTGTGGGTCCATTTTTTCCGGGCCACGATCGAGGACATGTCACTTGATCAGTACTACCTACTGGGCCGGTCCGGGCTTCGGGTGAGCCGATTGGCGCTCGGCACGATGAACTTCGGGACCGGCGGTTTCCACGCCGCGTACGGGAAGACCGCGGACGAGGCCCGACCCATCTTCCGGCGGTACGTCGATGCCGGGGGCAACTTCATCGACACGGCCGACTTCTACACCGCGGGTGAGAGCGAGACGATCCTCGGCACGCTGATCGAGGAGGCCGGCCTGCGGGAGCGGATGGTGCTCACGACCAAGTTCACCAACAGCGTCGACCCCGGCGATCCGAACGCGGGCGGCAACGGCCGCAAGGCAATGATCCGAGCGGTCGAGGCCTCCCTGCGCCGCCTGCGCACCGACTACGTCGACCTGTTCCTCCTGCACACCTGGGACCGGATCACTCCGGTCGAAGAGGTACTGCGCACGTTCGACGACCTCACCACCGCAGGCAAGATCCGGTACGCCGGCCTGTCCGACGTACCGGCCTGGTACGCCGCCCGCGCACAGACACTCGCGGATGCGCACTCGCTCGTGCCGATGGTCAACCTGCAACTGCCGTACTCCCTGGTCGAGCGGACGATCGAGACAGAGCACGTCGCGGTCGGTCAGACGTTGGGTCTCGGCATCACGGCGTGGAGCCCGCTAGGCAGTGGTTTCCTCACCGGCAAGTACCGGAACACCGAGCACGGCGTGGCCGGCGCCGGTCGTCTCACCGGCGACGGCGCACCCGTGCGAACGTGGACCGACCAGCACTGGGAGCTGCTCAAGACCGTCGAGACCGTCGCCGACAAGCTCGGCGTGACGATGGCCCAGGTCGCCCTGAACTGGGTCGCCACCCAGCCCGGCATCGCCTCGGCGATCGTCGGCGCGAGCAGTCCGGAACAGTTGGACAGCAGCCTGTCGGCACTCGACTTCGAGCTCCCCGCGGAGTTGCGTGCCGCGCTGGACGAGGCGAGCGCCGTACCGCCGGAGTCGGTGTACCGGATGTTCACACCCGAATACCAAGGCTGGCTGGTCAGCCCGGGAGCGCAAGTCGGCGACAAGCCGGCCGACTATCAACCGGCCGTGCACAACTGGACGCCTCAGCCGCGTAGGTAGTCCAGGCAGAGGTCGAGCGCGGACTCCAGGTGTTTGGCGGAGCCCGTGGACATCAGGATCGACACCCCGCCCTGAATCGCGGCGATCACCGCCTGCGCGGCCCGCTCCGGGTCGACGCCGGAACGGATCTCGCCACGGGCCCGCATGTCCTCGATGCCCGCCTGCACCTGGCGCTGCCACTGCTCGAGCAACTGCGCGGTCACCGCCTGGGCGGCCGGCGTGTGCCGGCCGACCTCGGTGATCAGCACGCCGAGCGGGCAGTGCACACCCTGCCGCCGGTACCGCTCGACCACCACGTCACGCCAGTCCTGCCACGCCTTCCAGGAGGTCAACTGCCCCAGCTGCGGCTGCTGATCCTCGAGTACGCGGTCGGCCTCGCGCTGAGCGACTGCCAGCAGCAGTTGCTCCTTGCCCTCGGGGAAGTAGTGGAACAGCTGGCTCTTCCCGGTCCTGCTCCGCCGGCCGACGTCGTCGAGCGTGACCGCCGTGATCCCCCGCTCACGGATCTCTGCCGCGGCCGCGTCCACGATCCGCTGCCGCGTCGCCGTACCCTTCGCCGTCAACACCCGGAAAGTGTACCGAGAAGTCCACTTCCACCCAGCTGGTCTGATTCAGCGGGTTTGCCCACGGCGGGCGCGGGCACCGGCAGGCGGATCGAGGATCCGGAGGTTGTCTGCATGCCCATCGTCGGGTGGCACGCGTCGCACGAGCAGATTCCGCCCAGCCAGTTGTTGCGGGACATTCAACTGGCCGAGCAGGCGGGGTTCCAGGCTGCGTGGTCTTCGGACCACTTCACGCCGTGGAGCCGGCGGCAGGGTGAGTCCGGGTTCGCACTGTCGTGGTTGGGGGCGGCGATGGCGACGACGTCGATCCCGGTCGGAGTCGTGAGTACGCCGGGACAGCGCTACCACCCGGCGATCGTCGCGCAGGCCTTGGCGACGCTGGCCGAGATGTTCCCGGCACGGCTGTCTGCGGGGTTCGGCAGCGGCGAGTTCCTGAACGAGCACATCACCGGCGATCCCTGGCCGGACAAGGACACCCGGAATGCGCGCCTGAAAGAGTCCGTGGACGTGATCCGTGCACTGCTGGCCGGTGAGGAGGTCACCCACAACGGCCTGGTTCGGGTGGACCGAGCGAAGCTGTGGTCGCTGCCCGAGCAGCCGCCTCGGTTGCTGGCGCTCGCGGTGAGTGAGGCGACCGCGCGGTGGGCCGCTGAATGGGCCGACGGGCTGGTCACGATCTGGCAGCCGCCGGGGATGCTGAAGCCGATTGTCGCCGCGTTCCGTGAGAACGGCGGTGAGGGGAAGCCGCTCGCGGTGCAGATCCATGTCAGCTGGGCGCCGGACGAGGACGAGGCGCTGAACATCGCCTTCGACCAGTGGCGGTCCAATGTGTTCGAGGCGCCACTGTGCTGGAACCTCGCGACGGCGGACGAGTTCGACCTGGCCGCGAAGTACGTGCAGCCCGAGGACATGTACCGCAGCGTGGTGATCTCCTCGGACCCGGCACGCTTCATCGCGTGTGTTCGTGAGGCGGTAGACCTCGGCTTCGACGAGGTCTACCTCCATCACGTCGGCCAGAACCAGCAACCGTTCCTCGAAACCTTCGGCGAGCAGGTCCTGCCCGCGTTGAGCTAGAGGCTGGTGCGGAACGGGCCGGTGACCTCGTAGGTGATACCGCCGCTGCTCGAACCGCTGGTACCGCGCTGGGACGAGAAGTAGAGGCGGTTGCCGGCCGGGTTGAACGCCACGCCGCAGAGTTCGGAGCCGGACTGGCCGGTCACGCGCAGGAACGGCGCGACGATGTCGTTCGGCGTGATGATGCAGATCTCCATGTTGCCGCCGTCCTCGGCGACGTACAGGTCACCGACGGTCGCGCCGGTGATGTTGTCCACGCCGGTCAGCGGTGGGTTGCTGGTGAGATTGTCGTCGTACGCGATGGCGATCGTGTTGTTGACCGCGTTGTACGCCCACACGCGGTTGTCGCCCTTGGTGGTGAAGAAGCAGGTGCCGTTGCGGTAGTAGCAGCCCTCGCCGCCGTTGAAGACCTTCATCCCGGAGACCTGCTTGCGCGTCCGGGTCGGGCTGCCGTCCGGGTCGGGGATGTTGACCCACGACAATGCGCCACCGGACTCACGGAGTACCTGCAAAGTGCCAGTGGACAGGTTGCCCCAGGTCGTCGGGACGAAGCGGTAGAAGCCGCCGTCGGGGACGTCCTCGGTCAGGTAGATCACTCGACGGTCCGGGTCGACCGCGGCCGCCTCGTGGGAGAACCGGCCGAGAGCGGGACGCCGTACTGCTGTCTGAGACCCCGTCGGGTAGGTCTCCCAGATGTAGCCGAGGTCGGTCTCCTCGCCGGACAGCCAGGTACCCCACGGGGTCGCGCCGCCGGAGCAGTTTCGTGTCGTACCGGACAGGATCCGGTAGGCGCCGGTGATCGAGCCGCTGCTGTTGAACCGCAGCGCGCTGGCACCACCGCTGCCGCTGCTCATCTCTGAGTTGGACACGTAGATCCAGCCACTGCCGTCGGCGAAGCACGCTCCACCGTCCGGAGCGCTGTGCCAGGTGTAGCCGGTCCCGGACACGGTCTGCGTCGATCGCGCCAGGATGCGGCTGGTAAAGCCCTGCGGAAGCATGATGCCCCTCGCGTCGGCTGCCTGCAGGCCGCCGTACGGACTCGGGCCGGTCTGGGCCGGGAAGGCGAGCGCCTCGGGCGCCACGCTGAATCCGAAGGCCACCGATGTCGACGTGCCGATCACTGCCGCGCGAAGAAACGTACGACGATCCACGACTACTCCTCACAACGTTGGGCGGTTGTTGTGCGAGCCAGTCAATCGGACCGGACGTGAACACCGCCCGGGGTCCGCAGTGAACCCCAGGCGGCTTTTCCGGAGTCGCTGACGCGCTCCGCTACGAGTAACGCCGTACCAGCTCACGGATCGACGATCGGCGGAACCACGCGATGCTTGCGGCGATCACCAGGTAGGCGAATGGGACCACTGGCGAGTAGCCGAGGACGAACACGTTCGTGACGACCGCGCCGGCCATGACGCCGGCCAGCCCCAGGGCCGCCAGGCCGCAGAGTCGCGGGATCAGGAGACCGATCGCGCCGGCGAGCTCGAGGGCGCCGACGACATAGCGGAACCACTGCCCCGCGCCGATGTTGGCGAACAGGTCGACCATGACCGGACTGCCGGACAGCTTCATCAGGGCCGTCGGCACGAACCCGACCGCCAGCACCACCTGCACTGCCCAGAGCGCCACCGATCCCGTCCGGACCCTGCGCATCGTAACCGTCGTACTCATGATGTCCTCCTTCGTCGTTCTGGTACGACGAAGATCCCGTCACGGACCCAGGAGCCACATCCGTGCCGAGTACGGAGGCACTACGGAACGACCACGGGGTCAGCGCAGGTGGCGGGCGATGGTGTAGGCGGAGTTGATGGATTCTGTGTGGGTGGTGTCGACTTCCACGTCGTACTTCACGCCCTCGTGGACGATCTCGGCCTGCAATGCGGCCATGCCGGTGACGCGGTCGCCACGGGCCATTTCGCGGCCGGCGGCGACTGCCGGGTCACAGCGGACGCCGACCCACAGCACGTCGAGGTCGCCGACCGCGTCGCGCCAGCGCTGCTGCGAGGCCGCGCCACCGAGGAACACGTCGTCGACGATCACGCGCGCCCCGGCCCGGCACATCGCGACGATCCCCTCCACCCAGGCCGCTTCGAGTTGCCGGAACACCGGACCGATGGCGATGTCACCGTCCGGCTTGAACTCGATCCCCGCATCCGAGGCCTGCATCGCCGCCGGCAGCGCGTCGACGAAACTGTCCACGCCGAACGCCAGCCAGGGCTCCGGCAACACCGCCTGCAAGCACCGCACGATCCCCGACTTGCCCGAACTGGATCCACCGTTCAGCACAATCATCCGCACCTTCACGGCGCCAACGCTAAACGGCAAGCGCCTCGCGAGCACGCTCATTTCCCGGCTGCGCGCGGCGGGCCAGGTGGATGAACGGCAGCGCCAGAAGCTGGATGACGGCGCCGAGGAGGTACGCCGGGCCGTAGCCCCAGACGTCGGCGGCACGGCCGAGCGTCGGCTGGATGACCACGCCACCACTCGAGCCGAGCAGACTGTCCGAGGACAACACGGTCGCCCGCTGCGCCGACGGAATCAGCTCGTTCAGGTACGCCTGCCGGACCGGCGTAACCGCCGCGAACAGCACACTCCAGACCGCCAGCAGAACCAACGCGGCCCAGAAGTTCGTCGTCAGACCGATCAGCACGAGTACGACGAAGACCGACCCCACTGCCGCGAGCATGACCGACGTACGACGACGGAACATGCGAGCCACAGACGATGCCGACGCGCCACCCACGATCTGGGCACCGGCAACCAGTCCGGCGCTCACGCCCGCGACCGCATACGAGTCGCTGCTGCCGTACAACTCCAGCAGGTAAGGCTGCGCGGCGTAGAAACCGTAGACGCTGACACCCGCGGTGAACGGCGCGGCCAGCATCACCCATCGCACCGGCGGGTTCAGCAGCCCGTGGTCCAGCGACGACCGCAAAATGCCGCGCATCTCCGCGACGACCGATACCCGCGGCTTCGGCGTGAAGCCGACGTCATGCATCGCACGCCACGCCACCACGAGAGTGACCCCGAGCAGCACCGCACGAACGACGTACGGGACACCGAGATTCGTCCACTGCGCCAGCAGGCCGCCGCCGATCGAACCGCCCAGCATCGCGACACCGCTGGCGACCTGCCCCTTGGCGAACGCCGCGTCCAGCGAGCCCTCGTACCCGGTCGCGTGCAGCCCGTCCACCAGCCACGCCTCGGTCGCACCGCTGAAGAACGTGAACCCCAGTCCGAGCAGCATCGACACCACAGCCCACGCCGCGAACGGCGCACCGGTCTGCCACAACAGCAGATACAGCAGTGTGGACCCGATCAACGTGACCGTCCCGAGGAGGTACGACGTACGCCGTCCGACCGTATCCGCGACGACACCGGTGGGGACCTCGAACAGCACCATGCCCACGGTGAAGAACGCGTTGGCCGCGAACGCCTCCCCGATGCTCAATCCGGCATCGAGCAAGAACAACGTGTTGACGCCCCAGATCATCGACGCCGCGGTCGTGGACACCACGACCAGCGTCAGGTAGGTCCGCAGAACCTGCTCCGACCTCGTCATGAGGCACCTCCTCCGTAGTCACCTGCTACGTCGGAGCCACTCCGCGCTTCTCGACACGTCCAGGGCTTACCATCCGGGAATGCGGAGACGGTCGGGATTCGCCTCACGGTTGGTGCGGACGGGCGCCGCGGGTGAGATGCCGCAGGTCGAGAGCGATCTGCGGCACGCGATCCTGACCGGCGACCAGCCGCCCGGCACCGGCATCCCGATCGACGAGGTCGCGGCGTTCTTCGGGGTCAGCGCGATCCCGGTCCGCGAGGCGCTCAAGACACTGCTCGGCGAAGGGCTGGTCGAACACAAACCGCATGTCGGGTACAGCGTCGCCAAGCTGACGTTCCTGGAGTTCCAGGAGTTGTACGACGTACGCCAGGCACTGGAGTCCGCGGCGCTGCGGGCCTCGACGGCAAACGCGACCACGGCGGACCACGAGAACGTCCAGGCCATCCACGCGGCGACGGCTGTCGAGTCGGCGGACGAGCGGGAGTACGGCGCCGCCACTCGCCGGTTCCACTTCGCGTTGATCGCGCCGTCGGGGATGCACCGGTTGATCCGGATGTACGAATCCGCGTGGAACATCACCGAACCGGCCCGGCCGATGTCCCGGGTGCCGGCGCCCGAGCGGGCCGCGTTCCACGCCGACCACAGCCGGATGGTGGCCGCGTTCGTGGCCCGGGACGCGGACGCGCTGATCGCCGAGTCGGACCGGCACTACGCGCATCTGAAGGACGCGATCGCGGAGTTCGCCGACGACCCGGAGTGCTTCGCCGACCCGCGCTGAGGTCCGCGTTTCCTATATTTGACTCGAAACCTGGGGTTCACCGGGAGCGTCGGCGGACGAAACGCGCCGTTCCTAGCTTCGGTGCACTGGTCGCGCGATTCCGCCACGCGGCCCGGCCCGAGGAGAGATCATGACCTACGATCCCAGGCTCACGAACGAGGATCTGGCACCGCTCAAGAAGCAGTCCTGGGGCAGCTACAACATCTTCGCGTTCTGGATGTCCGACGTACACAGTGTCGGTGGCTACCTGACCGCCGGCAGCCTGTTCGCGCTCGGGCTGACCAGCTGGCAGGTGTTCGTCTGCCTGATCGCCGGTATCTGCATCGTCCAGTTCTTCTGCAACCTGGTGGCCAAACCGAGCCAGGTCACCGGCGTCCCGTATCCGGTCATCAGCCGGGTCTCCTTCGGCGTCCTCGGCGCGAACATCCCGGCGATCATCCGCGGCCTGATCGCAGTGGCCTGGTACGGCGTCCAGACCTTCCTGGCCGCGGAGTCGCTGAACATCGTGTTCCTCAAGCTGTGGCCGGGACTCGGTCCCTGGGCGGATGTGGACGTGCACGGCTTCCTCGGCCTCTCGGTCCTCGGCTACGTCAGCTACGCCATCCTCTGGGTCGCGCAGGCCGCCCTGTTCTGGCGTGGCATGGAGAGCATCCGCAAGTTCATCGACCTGGCCGGCCCGGCCGTCTACGTCACCATGCTGCTACTTTGCGGCTATCTCTTGGTGAAGTCCGATTTCGCCATCGACCTCAACCTGTCCAACCACACGCTGTCGGGGTGGACGACGGTCGGCACGATGCTCGGCGCGATCGCGCTGGTGGTCTCCTACTTCTCCGGCCCGATGCTGAACTTCGGCGACTTCGCCCGCTACGGAAAGAGCTTCGGGAGCGTGAAGAAGGGCAACTTCTGGGGCCTGCCGGTGAACTTCGTCTTCTTCTCGCTGCTGACCGTGCTCACCGCCGGCGCGACGGTTCCGGTGTACGGCGAACTCCTCACCGACCCGATCAAGACGGTGGAGCGGATCGACAGCACCTTCGCGATCCTGCTCGGCGCGGCCACCTTCGTCACCGCGACCGTGGGGATCAACATCGTCGCGAACTTCATCTCACCCGCCTTCGACTTCTCCCACGTCAGCCCGCAGAAGATCAGCTGGCGGATGGGCGGCATGATCGCGGCCGTCGGCTCGGTCCTGCTGACGCCGTGGAACTGGTACAACAACGACACCGCCATCCACTACACCCTCGGCATCCTCGGCGCGCTGATCGGTCCGCTGTTCGGCATCCTGATCGCGGACTACTACCTGATCCGCCGGCAGAAGGTGGTTGTGGACGATCTGTTCACGATGGCCGAGGACGGGGCGTACCACTACCGCAAGGGCTACAACCCGGTGGCCATTCAGTCGGTGATCGCTGCCGGTCTCGTCTCGGTCGCCTCGGTGCTGCTGCCGCGCTGGATCGGCAGCGGGCTGTGGATCAGCGACTACAGCTGGTTCATCGGCTGCGGCATCGGCTTCGGGGTCTACACCCTGCTGGCCAAGCGCGCCGGCGTGGCCGTCACCGTCACCAAGCCACTCGCTGAGCAGGTGGTCTGACGCGGATGCGGATCAAGGTCATCAACCCCAACACCACCGCGTCGATGACCGCCAAGATCGGCGAGTGCGCCCGGGCCATAGCTGGTCCGGGCGCCACCGTCGATGCGGTCAGTCCACGGCAGGGACCGGCAGCCATCGAGAGTCATGTCGACGAGGCGCTCGCCGTACCGGGGGTGCTCGAAGAGATCGCGAGCGGAGAGGCCGCCGGGTACGACGGCTATGTCATCGCCTGCTTCGGCGATCCCGGACTGTTGGCGGCCCGCGAACTCGCCGCCGGCCCGGTGGTCGGTATCGCCGAGGCCGGCATGCGGACGGCGTCGTACCTCGGCCGCGGGTTCAGCGTCGTGACCACGCTGGCCCGGACCGTGGGCCATGCCCGGGATCTTGCCGAGCAGTACGGCGTCGCACGGCACTGCCTGGGGATCCACGCGAGCGAGATTCCAGTGCTCGCGCTCGAAACCGACCCGCACGCGCGGGCGACCATCCTGCGCGCCTGTGAGGAGGCACTCGCGGTCGACGGCTCCGATGCGATCGTGCTGGGTTGTGCGGGCATGGCAGACCTGTGTCACGACCTCTCGTCCGAGCTGGGCGTGAGCGTGGTCGACGGGGTCGCGGCCGCGACCACCCTCGTCGAGGCGCTGGTGCGGATGCGCCTCACAACCGGCAAGCTCGGTGAGTTCGCCTACAGCCAGGGCGGGAGCGGAGCCGCGGGACTGCCATCGGCGGTGAGCACGCCTTCATAGCTGCGTCCGGCCAGGTACGCCGCGATCTCCGGCAGCGGCCCGTGGACCTCGGGTACGTCGCCACGCTTGGTGCGGATGTCGGCACACAGGGCCTGGAGGAAGTCCGCCGGCAGGTCGGCGAAGGTCACGCTAGTGCCGAGGTCGACCGCGTGGATCATCACCTCACGGCTGCGCAGCCACGGGATCTGGGTCGCCGGGATGTCGCGGCCCTGGGCGGTCAGCACCCGCGCCTGCCACTGCTGGTCGGTCAGCGCGGCCATCGACTCGCTCAGGACCCGCGCGGATTCCTCGAACCAGGCGACCAGCTCATCGGCCGGCCGCAGTGCACCTGCCTCGATGTCCGCGTTCCGCTGGTCCGTCGACGCGTACATCGGTCGCTTCTCGCCGGTCCGCGCCCAGTACACGAGGTTGCCGAGCGCCTCGGCGTTCAACGCCAGGTGAGCGGTGACGTGTTTCCTGGTCCAGCCGGGCAGCAGCGACGGGCCGTCCAGGTCCACGAGAGCTTTGCGGCAGAGCGCCGTACCCTCGGCAACCCAGCTCGTCACCCTGGCACCACGCGGTTCTCGAGTCGGCCGATGCCCTCGATCTCGGTCACGACCGTCTCGCCGCCCTGCAGGAAGACCGGAGGTTTGCGGGCGTGGCCGACGCCGCCGGGGGTGCCGGTGGCGATCAGGTCACCCGGGTTCAGGCGGATCATGGTCGAAACGTACCTGACCAGGTCGACTGGGTCGAAGAGTAGATCGCCAGTGGAGTCCTTCTGCATCACCTGGTCGTTCACAAGGCAGCGGATGTCGAGCGCGGGTCGCGGCCCACCGACCTCGTCCGGAGTCACCAGGTACGGGCCGACCGGGGTGGTCGAATCCCAGTTCTTGCCCTGTAACCACTCGCGGGTGCGGAACTGCCAGTCGCGGCAGGTGACGTCGTTCAGCACCGTGAAACCGGCGATCGCCTCGATCGCCTCGGCTTCACTGGCACGCCGTACCTCCTGACCGATCACCACAGTCAGCTCGGCCTCCCAGTCGAACATCTCGGTCTCGGCCGGGCGGAGGATGTCGTCGTACGCACCGATGAGCGTGTCGGCGAACTTGCAGAACAGCGTCGGGTACTCGGGCAGGTCGCGGCCCATCTCCTGGATGTGGTTGCGGTAGTTCAGCCCGACACACACCACCTTGCTCGGCCGCGGTACCAACGGTGCGAAGTCCGCACCGGCCAGCGCGTACTCCTTGCCGTCGGCAACCTCAGCCCCGGCGAGTACGGCGCCGACGTCCGGCGCGCCGAGATCGACCAGCACGTCACCCTCGACGCGGACGGCGGTGGTGCGGTCTGTGCTGGTGTCACGGACCCGAATCGTTGCCAGCTTCACTGGCCGACCTCCTCGCGGTACAGGTTGAGCTTGCTGAAGATCGGCGCGTCACTGAACTGGAACAGATCGAGCGCACCCGAGTCCGAGTCGGAGGCTGACGCCTGCGACGACGCCGACAACGGCATCCAGGACGGTACGACGAACAGGTCGCCGCGCTGCACGGACCACGAGAAGTCGCCGACCGTGACCCGGCCGGAGCCGTCGAAGACCTGGTACACCGACGAGCCGGTCTCCCGTCGCGGAGCTGTCTCGACGCCTGACGCGATGCGATGGAACTGCACGCGGATTGTCGGCAATACATCACCGGCCGTCGTGGGGTTGGTGTAGCGAACGACCGCGTGACCGCGTTCGATCGTGCTCGGGTAGCCGTCGCGCTCCAGCTCCAGCTGATCGCTCAACGCGGCATCGGTGTCGGCCCACCGGTAGCACAGCAGCGGGCTGCCCTCGACCGGCTTGAACTGCGACACCGGCACCAGGCCCGGGTGACCCCACAGCCGCTCTGACCGGGAACGGTCCGGCGTCGCGTGCTCCTCCTCGGACAGGTGCTCCCGCCCGAAGTCGAAGAACTGCGACTCGACGTCGTACTGGAACGGGATGTCCAGTCCGTCGATCCAGGCCATCGGCTCGGAGGCCGAGTTGTGGTGTGCGTGCCAGTTCATCCCGGCCTGCGGGAGGAAGTCACCGCGGCGCATCGGGACCGGGTCGCCCTCGACGACCGTCCAGACGCCTTCGCCCTCGACCACGAACCGGAACGCGTTCTGGGTGTGCCGGTGCTCGGGGGCGTCCTCGCCCGGCATCAGGTACTGGATCGCGGCCCAGAGCGTCGGGGTCGCGTACGGGCGTCCACCCAGGCTCGGGTTGGCCAGTGCGATGGCTCGGCGCTCACCGCCGCGGCTGACCGGCACGAGGTCGCCGGAGCGCGCGGCCAGCTCGACCAGGTTCTTCCACTCCCACAGGTGCGGCTGGGCCTTCGAGGTGGGCTGCTGCGGCATCAGGTCGCCGATCCGGGTCCACAGCGGGACCAGCAGCTCCTTCTCGAAGCCGCGGTACAGATCTTCCAGCTCGGGCGTCGCCGGCGGCTGATCCGGCCGATCCTCCGCCGTCAGCTTCACAGGTGAGTCGGTCATGTGCTCACCCTGCTCCGCCGGTGGACTGCAGAACAGAAGATTCTGTCCTGCAGAATGGATCCCATGGTGAAGCTGATGAAGAACCCGCCTGCGTACGGCGTGACGAGCGTTGACCACGCGCTCCGGCTGGCGGTGATTCTGCAGGTGGAGGGGCCACTCACCGTGTCCACGGCTGCCGAACGACTCGGTGTCGCCCGGTCGACCGCGCATCGGCTGTTGTCCACGCTGGTCTACCGCGACTTCGCCGTACAGGACGACGACCGAAGCTACCGAGCCGGCCCGGTGCTCGAGGTCGCGGCGACCGCACACTCCGGGATCGGCGCCCTCCGGGCCGCCGCGCTCGGGCCGATGCGCACCCTGGTCGACACCCTCGACGAGACCGTCAACCTGAGTGTCCGCACCGGCCGGACGATCCGCTTCATCGCCTCGGTCGAGTCCACCCAGACGCTGCGGGTCGGCAGTCGCGAGGGAATGGTCCTCCCGGCCCATCAGTCGACCGGCGGCCTGGTCATGCTGGCCGCGCTCACCGACGAACAACTCATCGCCCTGTACGACGCCGCCCCACCGGCCGAGCGGGTCGACCTGACGAAACTCCGCCGCGAACTGCGGGCGGTCCGGCGCAGCGGTGTCGCCATCAATCGCGAACGCACCGAGCGCGGCCTGATCGCCCTGGGCCGAGCGATCACCAACGCACAGGGCGAGACGGTCGCCGCGGTATCGGTGTCGATGCCGAGAGCCCGCTACTCCCCCGCCCGAGTCGAGCGGATCACCCCCGCACTCACCGCCACCGCCCAAGACATCTCCGCGGCCCTGTAACCGCGGAACCCGCAGCGCCCGTGCCCGCAGTCCGGCAGCGCCGCCACCAAAGGCCATCGTCCGGCTTGTGACCGGTTTCGTCCGCATGCCGGCCGCCGGCCCACACACTGGAGGGTTGCCCCCTGAGATGGTGGGTTGCCCCCTCAAAAGACCAGCGGGCAACCCACCAGGTGAGGGGGCAACCCCAGACATGACAGAGCCGACCGCCCCAGGCAGGCCCCGAACCACATCCTCAAACCCGCCGAATCCACGACCCGTTCACGCATCCACCCAGCTGCGCTCTCCTGGTCGTGGGTGGGTGCGTCCAGGTGCAAATCGACAGGACGTATACGGCCACTACCAGCCACTCCCCGCCTAAGCCCACCGGGGATCCGGCTCGATCGCCGGACACCTCCTGTCGAACTGCACCAATCACACCGGACCGCCCGCAGCTCCGGCACTTGGCACCATCAAGCAGTCCGGAGCTGCGCCACCCCATACCCTATGAACTCAGGTCCTTGGTGGCGATGGCGATCAGGTACTCCCAGTCGCAGGCGAGCGTCCCGTCGGTCGCGTAGTTCGACGCTTTGGCCAGCTCGATCACGTCGGCACGGAAGGCACGCCGGCCGTCCTCGTCGAGCCGTTCGGCCGCCTTGTACGTCGGGCCGTAGTACGTCAGGAAGAAGTCGGCGAAGTGCTCTGCCGACGCGAACCGCTGCGTCACCTTCGCAACCGTCGTCTCGACCGAGCTGACCCGCTCGCCGTACAACTCCCGCAGTACCTCCTCCGTCCCCCACCGGGTCGGCGGCAGCGCACCGGCAGGCGGTGCCGCGTGCCGGCCGACCGTCTTCAGCAGCTGCCCGATGAACCCGGTCGGCGTCCAGCTCGCCAGCCCGATCCGCCCGCCTGGCTTGGCGACACGCACGAGTTCATCCGCGGCACGCTGGTGATCGGCCGTGAACATCACGCCGATCGCCGACATCACGTAGTCGAACGAGTCGTCCGCGAACGGCAGGTTCTCCGCGTCCGCCTCCCGGAAGTCGACCGTGAGTCCTTCGGCCTGCGCCCGCTGCTGGGCCGTGGCGACCAGCTCGGGTACGTAGTCGATACCGCTGACGACCGCGAAGTGGCGAGCCGCGGCCAGCGCGACATGCCCGGTCCCGGTGGCGACGTCCAGAACCGTCGCACCGGGCCGCGGATCGACCGCGGCGACCAGTGTCTCGGCGACCGGCACGGTCACCCAGGCGATCTTGCCGTAGTCGCCGCTCCCCCACGTGGCGCGCTGTTTCGCCTTGATTTCCTCGAAGGTAGCGATGGTCATGGTGATTCCCTTTCCTTTGGGCACGCCGACCGTCTTCAGGTCGTGCGTGATGAATGAAGGTCGCCGGGCCCCTAGCGGGCCGCGACCTGATCCGCCGGCAGCGGGTACGGCGCGATGATCGGCAGGTACGGCGTCGGATCGCCGGACCAGTCATAGGCGCGGATCGCGGCGGCACTCCGGCGGCCGGTGATCGCCCGGAACAACTCGTAGCGATCGGCCGTCAGGCTGACCTCGGGTGCACCCGAACCCAGCACCCAGTCCTTGTGCCCGTCCGACAACCGCAACCCCGGCAGTCCACGTTCGGCGATCCGTGCGCGCAGCCAGTCCCGGTACGCCGCGAAGCCGAAGTGCGTGATCGGTGCGGTCTGATCCGGCTCGAGGCCGAGCGCTTCCCGCAGGTCCGCGAGATGAACGGCCAGGTCACCGACCGGTGCCGCAAGCAACCATCCCGGGCCGTCAGGTGCCTGGCCTCGACGCAGCATCGTCACCAGCCTGCCGGCGTACTCGTCGAACTCGCGGAGCACGGACTCGATCGACCGGTCCGAGCGAGTCGATACCTGACCGGCTGTCCACTCCTCACGCCGCTCCGAGATGTCCGGATCACGCCAGGCGTCGAGAGCCTCGGCGAAGTACGAGCCGCGCAGAGTGTCCTCGGCGATGCCGGCCAGGTGTGCGATCAGGTCTCGTACCGTCCACTCCGGACAAGCGGGGACCTGCCGGGCGAGCCGCTCCTCGTCGAGATCCAGGGCGAGCACCTGCCGCCGGCCGTCGTCGTACGCCCAGGCGGCGTTCCAGCGAGCGATCCGCTCGCGGGTGTTGACCCGCGACGGGCGGACCCGCTTGGTGAAGGTGTCCAGGAATTCCTGGCTGGCAACGGGATCCGAGGCCAACCCCGAGAAGATCGCGGCAGCCCGGCCCCGCGCGAAGGCGGCCAGAGTGAAGGACCACTCGTAGTACTCGGCGGCCCGCTTGTCACGCCACTCCTGGTACCCTTCCAGGTCACCGCCGGCGGCCAGCGTCGTACCGATGTACCAGGCCTGCTCGATCGCGTCGCCGATGCCCTGAGCCGTCACCGGATGCTTGAAGTGGCCGGCGTCGCCGAGCAGCGCCCAGCCCCGTCCGTTGGCCTTCCGGTAGTGGCCGCGCAGCATCGTCTCCGGCACCACCACGATCGGTGAGATCCGCTCCGCACTCTCCAGTAGCCGTGCGTTCAACACTGCCGGGAACTGGTGAAGAGCGGCCAGATACCGTTCTTCGCGCACGGCGGCCGAGCCTCGCGTGATGTCCGGCGTACCCGTCACGGACAGCAGGTGGACCCCGTCCTCAACCGGAACCGACATCAACGCCGACTGCTCGTGGACATCGATGTGGCACCAGTCCGACGGCGGCAACCCACGCCAGTACGCCAGCAGGAACGCCATCTCCCCGCGCCGCTCGTCCGTCGCCGGCACCCCGAGCCGCCGTGCCACCGTCGAAACCCGCCCGTCCGCACCGAACACCCAGGTCGACTCGATCCGCTCCCCGGTTTCCAGTACGACGCCCTGCACCGGATCGTCACCGATCAGCTCGGCGACCTCGGTGCCGGCCCGGAACTCGACCCCGGCCGCCTTGGCCACCTCGACCAACGCGGCATCGAGCGTGATCCGCCGAATGCTCGTCGCCCGGTCGAATCCCCGGATCGGCGTGAAGCCGCCGGCCACGTCGTGACCGAGAATCCGCCAACTGAAGTTGACCATCCGCAACTCATGCGAGGCCTTGAGCTCAGCCAGCGCGCCCAACTCGTCCAGTCGCTGCAGCGTGTCCGGGAACATCACGTGCGTGGACACGGTGTCGCTGGGGAACGGGTCTCGATCCAGCATGAGCACCCGCCAACCCGCCCGTGCCAACAGGGTCGCGAGAGTCGATCCCGCGCACCGTGCGCCGACCACGACGGCGTCGTACCGCTCGGTCATCGCGCACCCACCTTCGGACGAGCAGTGATCTGATGATCGGCGGCCGTCACACCGACCGCAAGAAGCAGCGGTACGGCGAGTGCCACGCCAACGACCGTCCAGCCGCCAAGTGCGAGCCCCAGCCCACCCAGTACGGCGCCGGCCAAGTACCCGGCCTGCATGGACGCAGCGCGGACGCTCATCGCCTGCAGCGGACCGGCACCGGCCAGATCGAGACCGGCCGCGCTGCCCGCCATCATGCGGACCCCGGCGAGGAAGGCGATCACGGCCCACATCAGCACCGAGAAGCCGAACGACGGTCGGACCGCACCCAGCACCACCGCGGCGAGCACCATCGCCGAACCGGCGGCAAGCACCATCGGCCGAGCCGCCCGGTCCACCCAGCGCCGGGCCAGGAACGTGGCAACGACATAGGCGATCGCTCCACCTCCCAGCGCGACACCGGTCGCTGCAGGCGACGCTCCATGCGCATCGGTGAGCAGGCCGCCGACGTACACGAGCACACCGGACCAACCGCCGTACGCCAGTAGCTCTCCGACAGCCCAGCGGGTCATGCCGGGTCTGCGCAGCCCGGATGTTGGTGCGGGTTCCGGCGTACCTCGCTCGCGGCGCGAGACTCCGTGCAGTGTCAGCACGGTCGCTGTGAGTGGCACAAGCCAGGCGAGTCGCCAGCTGTGGCCGCCGAGCAGGCCGATCACCGGCATACCGGCGATCCAGGCGCTCGGTGCGCCGACCATCGCCCAGGACAGCAGCGCGGCGCGTTCGCCCTCCGACGCCCAGCTCCCGGCCGCTGCCAGCCCGCCGGCCAGGACCAGGGACACCCCAGCCCCGAGGACGGCCTGTGCCGCTGCCAGCGCGGCGAAGGACGGTGCGAGCACGCTTGCCGATGCGGCGATGGACAGGAGACCGAGCCCGAGTTCGAGCAATCCGCGGAGCTCCCAGCGGCGGCGGCTGATCACCAGGCCGACCGCGACGAGCGCCGCGACCACACCGGACATCGCCCGCAGCTGGCCCGCAGTTGCGGGTGAGACGCCGAAGTCGGTCGCGACCTCGGACAGGATCGGGGTGAGCACCAGCAGGCTCGCCTGCGCAGAGAACAGGCACCCGAAGAGCCTCGCGCTGTCTGCTGAAGATTGGTTCATGCCAGCCACGATGACGACGCGATGTTGAAGCTCTGTGGAAGCTCTGTTGAGGTCAGCGCCCCCAGGCCTTCAACGCGGCCGCTCGTCGCCAAGCCAGCCGGTACGTCGTGAAGACGTCGACGGCACGTTGATACGCGTCATCCGCACCTGTCACCGCGCCACGCGCCAGCTCGACGACTCCGGCGAGCCCGCGCCAGTCCTCACCGAGGCTCATGATCTCGTCGCATCGCGCCAAATGGCCTGCCGCCTCCTCAGCCGAGCCGCTCTCCGCCAGCACCTGTGCGAGCTCGGCCCGGGCCGCAAGCTCAGTCGGAAGCTGCGGACCCTCGACGCCGATCGTCACGGCGCGTCTCAGTGCAGCGACCGCACCGTCCTGGTCGCCGAGGAGCCGACGAACGCCACCAAGCCACCGGGCATTCAGTGCGGCGTCGTGGAAGTCGCCCGCCTCCTCGTCCCGGCGTAGCGCCGCGGCCCAGTCCTGCTCGGCCCGTTCCCAGTCACCGTCCAGAAACGTCAGGACTCGCCGGCTGACGGCATCAGCAGGCAACGGGTCGGCCACCCGGCGAGCGTCGTCCAGATCGCCCATCGCTGCCAAGGCCAACGCGAGCTGGTCGACGATGGTGTCGTGCGGGTGCTCGAAGGTCTCGAATCGCGCCTGCGACAGCCCACGCCGGCACCACGCCCGGCCCGCGACCGGATCCAGCAAGTACTCCGTCGTACAGAGCGCAGCGCCACTGACCGAGGTCCAGCCGAGATACGGATCGGCCAACTCGTGCGCGATGGCCCACATCGTTTCCCGGATCTTGGCCGCCTCACCCAGATGGCCGCGGTTGAACTCGTACCAGGACCGTCCCCACGACGCCATCACCGCGAGATCGCGGCGGCCGAGGTCGGTGGCCAGCGCTTCCGCCCGTCGCGCGGCATCCCCGAGGATCTCGGTGCGTACGCCGTACATCGCGGCCTGCGTCATCCCACGGTGGAGGTGGAATCGGTCGCCGTTCAGTCGCTCCGCGGCCTTCAGGTGCTCGATCGCTCGCGGGATGTCCATCACGGAATGGTTTGTGCACAGGGCACCGCCGAGTCGGCTGTGGACCGTCGCGGCTGCGGCATCGTCACCGGCGTACAGCTCCAAAGCGGTCTCCAACAGCTCGATCGCCCGCCGATCGCCGATACTCGACTTGAGCCGAAGGATCGCAGTCTGCACCGCGGCAGCCGCTCGTCTGGAACGCATCGCGCCGGCCTGGTCGAGGACGTCGACAGCGGCTTCGGCGTGGTCGACAGCCTCATGCCAGGCGTACAGCCGGGCTGCCTCGTCCGCCGCCTGCAAGCTGAGGTCAGCGGCCTGCTCCGGATCCGCCGCCGGACCGGCCGCCCGCAGATGCACAGCGGCCGCCGCAATGCTTGCCCCCGGCAACTGCAAGGCTTCGGCCGCACGGACATGCAGCCGCTGTCGCCGGGTCTGCGGGATGTCGCCGTACACCGCCTCCCGCATCAGGTCGTGCGGGAAGCTGTACGTCGCCTTCCACGAGCTCCCCGCCTCCACCAGGAACCCGGCGCCGACCGCCTGTTCCAGCGCGTCGATCAGCGGATCCTCAGCCAGGTCGACCAACTGCGCCAGCACCCCGAACTCAGCCTCCCGGCCCAGTACGGCGGCACATCGCACAACTTGCTGTGTCGCCTCCGACAGTGCTTGCAGCCGATGCCGCAGTACGTCGCGCACCCCGGACGGCACCACAGACTGCCCGTCGCGCAGCACCTCGATGGCGTAGAACGGGTTCCCACCAGTCGTGCGCCACAACTCATGCACAAACCCGGCAGACCTGTCACCGGCCAGCAAGCCCAACTCGCCTTCGCTCAAAGGCTGAAGCACCAAGCGATCAGCCCCCGGGAGGTCACCGAGTAGCTCCAGCAACGCCGGATGCCTGGTCCCCGGCGGATCGCGGAAGCAGACGATCACCAGGACGCGCTCGGGCAGCCTGCGCAGGACGTGCCGCAGCAGCTCAGCACTGGCGTGGTCGATCCGTTCGGCGTCCTCCAGCACAAGTACGACGGGCGCCAGCTGGGCAAGGAGTCCGACGAAGCGGCTCCGCATCACTTCGGGGGATGAGGCAACGATCTCCGCGCTCGCCGGGAGCGCCGAAACGATCGGCTGGTAAGCGATCTCGGCCTGGTCGCACCGCCCCACCAGCACGTCCGCGGTCACCTCATCGGCGAACTCCGCAACCAGCCGCGTCTTGCCGACGCCTGCTTCGCCGGAGATGAGCACCACTCGGCCCGCACCTTCCCGAACCTCTCGCCACGATCCGCGGAGCCGATCCAGCTCACTCGACCGCCCGACCATCTGGTCCCGGCGCACACTGCTGAACAACGCATCCGGCGGAGCCTTCACCCGAGTCGGCGACGCCGTCTGCGCACCAGGTAGCAGCAACTCCGGATCCCCGCGCAGGATCGCAGTCTCCAGCGCCGCCAACGCCGGACCGGGATCCAGTCCGAGCTCCTCGGCAAGGCGTTCTCTGGCTGAGGCGTATGCCGCGAGTGCGTCAGCCTGCCGACCCGCCCGGTAGAGCGCGAGCATCAGCTGACCGTGGAACCGCTCCCGAAACGGGTGCTCGACCACCAACCGCTCCAGCTCGGCGATGACGTCGTACCGGCCCAACGCCAGATCCGCGCTGATCCGGGCCTCCAAGGCGTCGAGGCGAAGACCTTCCAGCCGCGCGGTCTCGGCCTCGGCGAACAGCGGATGGCCAAGGTCCTGCAGTACTGGTCCACGCCAGAGCTCGAGCGCTTCCCGCAGCAATCGCGCGGCCCGCTCCGGATCGGCCAGCCCGACGGCTTCCTGCCCCAGTCCGGCGAGCCGCTCGAACCGGTACGCATCGACCTGCTCCGGATCGACCGCCAGGCTGTACCCGGACCGCCGGGTGACCAGCACCTCGGCCGCGCCGACCGACGCGAGATGCCGACGCAGATGCGACACATGGGTGCGCAGCGTGACCTCGGCACCCGCCGGCGGCTCACTCCCCCACAGCGCCTCGGTCAGCCGGCCGGCCGAGACGGACTGGTTCAGGTGGATCAGCAGCATCGCCAGCAGCCCGCGCTGCTTCGGACCACCGAACTCGAGCCGCCGGTGATCGAGCGTGACCTCCAGCTCACCAAGGATCCCGAACCGCGGTGCCGCCACAGTCGTAAGGTACGTCGGCAACCCACCGCAGGCGAGAATTTCAGGTTTCTGCTGTCCCGAAGTCGCGAATGAGGTCGTGGAACAGGTCGTAAACGGCCAGTGCCGGTTCAGACAGCGGCTGGTTGTGCGGGTCGGTAGCAACAGGTCCCGTCGGCCAGCTCGGCCAGGAGATGTCGTCCCGGCTGCCTGCGGGGGGCACACTGACGAAGTACAGAGCCTCGGTCCGCATCGCCTCGAACTCCACGCCGCAGAGCGGACCGGCGTCGTCGAATCGGGGTACGTCGCCTGGCGTCGGGGGCAGGTGTTCGGCGGAGCGCCTCGGTGTGCTTTGGGTACGGCGAGTGTGGTGTCGCGTGGTGGGGTAGGGCGACTGTGGTTGCCGGGTGCCCGGGTGGTGCGACTCGTGGTTGTCGGGTGCTGCGAGAAGGCGACTGTGGTGGCGCGGCTCCGGGCTGCTTGATGGTGCT